>NZ_JAUJXB010000026.1:0-382 GCF_031931805.1 Serratia sp. root2 | reverse complement strand
CGAGCAGAAATACCTTTAATAGGCTTGTAGCTCAGGTGGTTAGAGCGCACCCCTGATAAGGGTGAGGTCGGTGGTTCAAGTCCACTCAGGCCTACCAAATTCGCACTTATGCTGCGTTATGCGCGCGGTCGTTTACCCAAAGTAAACTTCCCTTCCGCATGCCTTGCCTAAGCACGAATTAACAGCAATTCCAAAAGAAAACACTGTTATTCACCGCGAGTGGTAAATAAAGGTATCTGCAAGTGACTGTATGGGGCTATAGCTCAGCTGGGAGAGCGCCTGCCTTGCACGCAGGAGGTCAGCGGTTCGATCCCGCTTAGCTCCACCATATGGTCCTGACAATACTTCAGAGTGTACTGGCGACAGTATGCTGCGAAGTATT
>NZ_JAUJXB010000025.1:0-387 GCF_031931805.1 Serratia sp. root2 | reverse complement strand
CTGGGCCTGGTGGCACTGGAGCCGGCTTACGCCTTGCCGACCGGGCAGAATATTGTGTCCGGCAAAGGCGACATTGCTACCAGCGGCCAGCAGATGACCATCAATCAGCAAAGCGACAAGCTGATCACGCAGTGGGACGGTTTCAGCGTCGGTGCCAATGAAGGCGTGAAGTTCAACCAGCCGGGCAGCGGCTCGGTGGCGCTGAACCGCGTGATGGGCGTCAACGGCAGTGATATCCAGGGGAAAATCGACGCCAACGGCAAAGTGTTCCTGGTGAACCCGAACGGCGTGGTGTTCGGCAAGAACGCCCAGGTGAACGTGGGTGGGCTGGTGGCCTCGACGCGTGACATCAGCAATGCCGATTTCCTGGCCGGAAAGAATCACTTT
>NZ_JAUJXB010000024.1:0-387 GCF_031931805.1 Serratia sp. root2 | reverse complement strand
TTGGGCCTGGTGGCGCTGGAGCCGGCTTACGCCCTGCCGACCGGGCAGAATATTGTGTCCGGCAAAGGCGACATTGCTACTAACGGCCAGCAGATGACCATCAATCAGCAAAGCGACAAGCTGATCACGCAGTGGGACGGTTTCAGCGTCGGTGCCAATGAAGGCGTGAAGTTCAACCAGCCGGGCAGCAACTCGGTGGCGCTGAACCGCGTGATGGGTGTCAACGGCAGCGATATCCAGGGGAAAATCGACGCCAACGGCAAGGTGTTCCTGGTGAACCCGAACGGCGTGGTGTTCGGCAAGAACGCCCAGGTGAACGTGGGTGGGCTGGTGGCCTCGACGCGTGACATCAGCAATGCCGATTTCCTGGCGGGTAAAAACCGTTTC
>NZ_JAUJXB010000023.1:0-549 GCF_031931805.1 Serratia sp. root2 | reverse complement strand
CTACGGCACCCGGACGGGCAATGGCAAAGAGATGTACACCATCACCTTCAACAAGCATTTCCGTGACTGGGGGCTGAGCAGCTACATCAACTACAGCCATCAGACCTACTGGGACCGGCCGGCCAACGATCGTTACAACCTGACGGTGTCGCGTTATTTCGACGTAGGGCGGTTCCGCAACCTGAGCCTGTCGCTGTCGGCGTACCGCAATGAATATAACGGCACCAAAGACGACGGGGCTTACCTCTCACTGTCGGTGCCGTGGGGGGACCAATCCACGGTGAGCTACAACGCCACGGTGAACCGGAACGACACCACCCACGGGGTGGGGTATTACGATCGGATTGATGAGCACAGCAACTACCAACTGAGTACCGGGACCTCGCGCAGCGGGGTGAACGTGAGCGGGTATTACACCCACGAAGGTGATGCGGCGCGCATGAGCGCCAATACCAGCTACCAGGAAGGGCGCTACAGCGCCGTCGGGATGTCGATGCAGGGAGGAATGACGCTGACGGCGAACGGGGGCGCGTTGCACCGTGCCGGCAT
>NZ_JAUJXB010000022.1:0-549 GCF_031931805.1 Serratia sp. root2 | reverse complement strand
GTGCCGGCACGGTGCAACGCGCCCCCGTTCGCCGTTAGCGTCATTCCTCCCTGCATCGACATCCCGACGGCGCTGTAGCGCCCTTCCTGGTAGCTGGCATTGGCGCTCATGCGCGCCGTATCGCCTTCGTGGGTGTAATACCCGCTCACGTTCACCCCGCTGCGCGAGGTTCCGGCGCGCAGTTGGTAGTTGTTGTGCTCATCAATCCGGTCGGAATATCCCACCTGATGCGTGGTGTCGTTCCGGTTCACCGTGGTGTTGTAGCTCACCGTGGATTTGTCCCCCCACGGCATCGACAGTGAGAGGTAAGCCCCGTCGTCTTTGGTGCCGTTATATTCATTGCGGTACGCCGACAGCGACAGGCTCAGGTTGCGGAACCGACCAACGTCGAAATAACGCGACACCGTCAGGTTGTAACGATCGTTGGCCGGCCGGTCCCAGTAGGTCTGATGGCTGTAGTTGATGTAGCTGCTCAACCCCCAGTCACGGAAATGCTTGTTGAAGGTGATGGTGTACATCTCTTTGCCATTGCCCGTCCGGGTGCCGTAA
>NZ_JAUJXB010000021.1:0-613 GCF_031931805.1 Serratia sp. root2 | reverse complement strand
CCGCACACCGTTTTCATCAATCGGCGTCGGCGGTTAGGAAGCCTGTTCCGGCTCACGTGTTGCCACAGGTTGTGACGTTTCATTCGTCGGCTCTTCAGCCCCTGCCCGTACACTCAACGGATGACACGGCAGCAGCAGCATATTCATCAGCATGTCCGCAGGCAGCGGGGTTGGCATCCGCACCTCGCACTGCGCCACCCCACCCCAGTGCACCGTCATCGCGTCACCGGCGTTAATGCCGCTCAGGTAGACGCTGCCGCCGTCGTTGACAAGACCGGTCACCTGTTTGCGCGCGTTCATCACCGTCGCGCCAAACGGTGGCTCGCTGCCGTCGGCCAGTTTGATGACCGCCATCGCCTTGGCGCCGGCAATCACATCAAACTTCCGATAGCCTATGGCCCCTTCGGTCAGCGTCGCCTGTACCACCGATTTTGTTGCTTCGGCGTTATCACCCAACTGGTTCAAATCGATGCTCGCCTTGTTGCGGTAGTAGCTGTTCACATCGCCGATGACCGCCTTGCCCCAGGCGTTGGTCCGGCTGGTGCTGCCATAACCCCGCACCGGCACGTCCGGTACCCCCTGGGTATCAATCAGCATCCGGGTGCCGCCCGCC
>NZ_JAUJXB010000020.1:0-1064 GCF_031931805.1 Serratia sp. root2 | reverse complement strand
GGTACTATCGGCCACGTTGACCACGGTAAAACTACCCTGACTGCAGCAATCACTACCGTTCTGGCTAAAACCTACGGCGGTTCTGCACGTGCTTTCGACCAGATCGATAACGCGCCAGAAGAAAAAGCTCGTGGTATCACCATCAACACTTCTCACGTTGAATATGACACCCCAAGCCGTCACTACGCGCACGTTGACTGCCCAGGGCACGCCGACTACGTTAAAAACATGATCACCGGTGCTGCTCAGATGGACGGCGCTATCCTGGTTGTTGCTGCGACTGACGGCCCAATGCCTCAGACCCGTGAGCACATCCTGCTGGGTCGTCAGGTTGGCGTTCCTTTCATCATCGTATTCATGAACAAATGCGACATGGTTGATGATGAAGAGCTGCTGGAACTGGTAGAAATGGAAGTTCGTGAACTTCTGTCTGCTTACGACTTCCCTGGTGATGACCTGCCGGTTGTTCGTGGTTCAGCGCTGAAAGCACTGGAAGGCGAAGCTGAGTGGGAAGCTAAAATCATCGAACTGGCCGGTTACCTGGATTCTTACATCCCAGAACCAGAGCGTGCTATCGACAAGCCGTTCCTGCTGCCAATCGAAGACGTCTTCTCCATCTCCGGTCGTGGTACCGTTGTTACCGGTCGTGTTGAGCGCGGTATCGTTAAAGTTGGCGAAGAAGTTGAAATCGTTGGTATCAAAGACACCGTTAAGTCTACCTGTACCGGCGTTGAAATGTTCCGCAAACTGCTGGACGAAGGCCGTGCTGGTGAGAACGTGGGTGTTCTGCTGCGTGGTATCAAGCGTGAAGACATCGAACGTGGTCAGGTTCTGGCTAAACCAGGTTCCATCAAGCCACACACCAAATTCGACTCAGAAGTGTACATCCTGAGCAAAGAAGAAGGTGGTCGTCACACTCCATTCTTCAAAGGCTACCGTCCACAGTTCTACTTCCGTACAACTGACGTGACCGGTACCATCGAACTGCCAGAAGGCGTTGAGATGGTAATGCCAGGCGATAACGTGAACATGGTTGTTACCCTGATTCACCCAATCGCGATGGA
>NZ_JAUJXB010000019.1:0-1256 GCF_031931805.1 Serratia sp. root2 | reverse complement strand
CCGCCGTGCAGCGCGATGCCGTTGGTGATGGCGGTCATGCCGAACTCGCGCACGCCGTAGTGGATGTAGTTGCCCGCCAGGTCTTCATTGAGCGGTTTGGAGCCGGACCACATCGTCAGGTTGCTTGGCGCCAGGTCGGCCGAGCCGCCGAGGAATTCCGGCAGCACCTTGCCGAAGGCTTCCAGCGCGTTCTGCGACGCCTTGCGGCTGGCGATGTTGGCCGGGTTGGCCTGCAGCTGCTCAACGAATTTCTGCGCGTCGGCTTTCCAGTTGGCCGGCAACTCGCCGTTCACACGGCGGGTGAACTCGGCAGCCAGTTCCGGGAAGGCTTTCGCGTAGGCGGCGAACCTGTCGTTCCAGGCAGACTCTTTGGCCTGGCCGGCTTCTTTGGCGTCCCACTGGGCATAGATGTCCTGCGGGATTTCGAAGGCGGCGTATTTCCAGCCCAGGGCTTCGCGGGTGGCGGCCACTTCGGCGGCGCCCAGCGCAGCGCCGTGCACGTCGTGGGTACCGGCCTTGTTCGGGGAACCGAAACCAATCACGGTTTTGCACATCAGCAGGGACGGCTTGTCGGTAACCTTGCGGGCTTCTTCAATCGCCGCCTTGATGGCGTCCGGGTTGTGGCCGTCGACGTGGCGCACCACGTGCCAGCCGTAAGCTTCGAAGCGCTCGGCGGTGTCGTCGGTGAACCAGCCTTCCACGTGACCGTCGATGGAGATGCCGTTGTCATCGTAGAACGCGGTCAGTTTGCCGAGCTTGAGGGTACCGGCCAGCGAACAGACTTCGTGGGAGATGCCTTCCATCATGCAGCCGTCGCCCATAAAGGCGTAGGTGTGGTGGTCGACGATGTCATGGCCCGGGCGGTTGAACTGCGCGCCCAGGGTGCGTTCGGCAATGGCGAAACCGACGGCGTTGGCGATACCCTGGCCCAGGGGGCCGGTGGTGGTTTCGACGCCCGGGGTGTAGCCGTACTCAGGGTGGCCCGGGGTTTTGGAGTGCAGCTGGCGGAAGTTTTCCAGCTCGCTCATCGGCAGGTCGTAGCCGGTGAGGTGCAGCAGGCTGTAAATCAACATGGAGCCGTGGCCGTTGGACAGCACGAAGCGGTCGCGGTCAGCCCAGTGCGGGTTGGTCGGGTTGTGGTTCATGTAGTCGCGCCACAGGACTTCGGCGATGTCCGCCATGCCCATAGGTGCGCCCGGATGGCCGGAATTTGCTTTTTGTACGGCGTCCATGCTGAGTGCGCGGATGGCGTTGGC
>NZ_JAUJXB010000018.1:0-1419 GCF_031931805.1 Serratia sp. root2 | reverse complement strand
GGGGCTGTGCGTCTCGCTGGCCCTGGGCTCGCCGATGACCGTGGTCTACGCGGCAGATGACATTCAGTTCAACACGGATGTGCTGGACGTCAACGACCGCAAAAATATCGACCTGAGCCAGTTTTCCCGTGGGGGCTACATCATGCCGGGCACCTACGGCATGGTGGTGCATATCAACAAGAATGACCTGCCGGAGCAGCAGATTGCGTTTTATGCGCCGGAGGAGGATCCGAACGGCAGCCGGGCCTGTATCAGCCAGGCGCTGGCGAATGAGCTGGGGTTCAAGGAAGGCGTGCTCAAGGATCTGACCTGGTGGCATGGCGGCGAGTGTCTGGATGAGGGCAGCGTGCCGGGGATGGAGGTGCGGGGTGACCTGGCCACCAATGCCCTGTACCTGAGCATTCCGCAGGCCTTCCTGGAGTACAGCGACGAGAACTGGGACCCGCCGTCCCGCTGGGACGAGGGTATTCCGGGTCTGCTGTTTGACTATAACGTCAATGCCCGTAGCCAGCGTCAGCAGCAGGGCGGCAGCAGCACACAGACCCTGAGCGGCAACGGCACGACCGGGGTCAACCTGGGGGCCTGGCGCCTGCGGGCGGACTGGCAGGCCAACCTTGACCACCAGACCGGTTCGGGGCAATCGACCCGTCAGCAACTGGACTGGAGCCGGTATTACGCCTACCGGGCGGTGCCGTCGCTGCGCTCGAAGCTGACGCTGGGGGAGAACTACCTGGATTCGGGCATGTTCGACAGCTTCCGTTTTACCGGGGCGAGCCTGATATCGGACGACAACATGCTGCCGCCGAACCTGCGTGGATACGCCCCGGAAGTGGTGGGCGTGGCGAAGACCAACGCCAAAGTGGTCATCAGCCAGCAGGGACGGGTGCTGTACGAGACCAGCGTGGCCGCGGGGCCGTTCCGCATTCAGGACATCAACGATGCGGTCAGCGGTGAGCTGAACGTGCGGGTGGAAGAGCAGGACGGCAGCGTGCAGGAGTTCGTGATGAACACCGCGAACATCCCGTACCTGACGCGGCCGGGCGCGGTACGTTTCAAGCTGGCGGCGGGCAAGCCGTCGGACTGGCAGCACCGTTCTCGTGGCCCGCTGTTCGGCACCGGCGAGTTCTCCTGGGGGGTCAGCAACGGCTGGTCGCTGTACGGTGGCGTACTGGCGGGCGGGGATTATAACGCGTTGTCACTGGGTATCGGGCGTGACCTGATGCTGTTCGGTGCCCTGTCGTTTGACGCCACGCAGTCGCGGGCGCGCTTGCCGCAGGAAGAGGGCACGCTCAGCGGCGGCTCTTATCGCCTGAGTTACTCGAAGAGTTTTGACGAGTACGACAGCCAGGTGACCTTTGCCGGCTACCGCTTCTCGGAACAGGACTTCATGAGCATGAGCGAGTATCTGGATGCGAAATA
>NZ_JAUJXB010000017.1:0-1742 GCF_031931805.1 Serratia sp. root2 | reverse complement strand
ACAATCTGTGTGGGCACTCCACAAGACGATATCCAGTACCTTCGGGTACGAAAAAATATCAAGTCTTGAAGAGTGACTACTGAAGTAAAATTCATTTAGTAACCTTTGAGCATCGCTTCACGAGTTGAAGCAAATCGAACTTTTAAATTGAAGAGTTTGATCATGGCTCAGATTGAACGCTGGCGGCAGGCCTAACACATGCAAGTCGAGCGGTAGCACAGGAGAGCTTGCTCTCCGGGTGACGAGCGGCGGACGGGTGAGTAATGTCTGGGAAACTGCCTGATGGAGGGGGATAACTACTGGAAACGGTAGCTAATACCGCATAACGTCTACGGACCAAAGTGGGGGACCTTCGGGCCTCACGCCATCAGATGTGCCCAGATGGGATTAGCTAGTAGGTGGGGTAATGGCTCACCTAGGCGACGATCCCTAGCTGGTCTGAGAGGATGACCAGCCACACTGGAACTGAGACACGGTCCAGACTCCTACGGGAGGCAGCAGTGGGGAATATTGCACAATGGGCGCAAGCCTGATGCAGCCATGCCGCGTGTGTGAAGAAGGCCTTAGGGTTGTAAAGCACTTTCAGCGAGGAGGAAGGGTTCAGTGTTAATAGCACTGTTCATTGACGTTACTCGCAGAAGAAGCACCGGCTAACTCCGTGCCAGCAGCCGCGGTAATACGGAGGGTGCAAGCGTTAATCGGAATTACTGGGCGTAAAGCGCACGCAGGCGGTTTGTTAAGTCAGATGTGAAATCCCCGCGCTTAACGTGGGAACTGCATTTGAAACTGGCAAGCTAGAGTCTTGTAGAGGGGGGTAGAATTCCAGGTGTAGCGGTGAAATGCGTAGAGATCTGGAGGAATACCGGTGGCGAAGGCGGCCCCCTGGACAAAGACTGACGCTCAGGTGCGAAAGCGTGGGGAGCAAACAGGATTAGATACCCTGGTAGTCCACGCTGTAAACGATGTCGATTTGGAGGTTGTGCCCTTGAGGCGTGGCTTCCGGAGCTAACGCGTTAAATCGACCGCCTGGGGAGTACGGCCGCAAGGTTAAAACTCAAATGAATTGACGGGGGCCCGCACAAGCGGTGGAGCATGTGGTTTAATTCGATGCAACGCGAAGAACCTTACCTACTCTTGACATCCAGAGAATTCGCTAGAGATAGCTTAGTGCCTTCGGGAACTCTGAGACAGGTGCTGCATGGCTGTCGTCAGCTCGTGTTGTGAAATGTTGGGTTAAGTCCCGCAACGAGCGCAACCCTTATCCTTTGTTGCCAGCGATTCGGTCGGGAACTCAAAGGAGACTGCCGGTGATAAACCGGAGGAAGGTGGGGATGACGTCAAGTCATCATGGCCCTTACGAGTAGGGCTACACACGTGCTACAATGGCGTATACAAAGAGAAGCGAACTCGCGAGAGCAAGCGGACCTCATAAAGTACGTCGTAGTCCGGATTGGAGTCTGCAACTCGACTCCATGAAGTCGGAATCGCTAGTAATCGTAGATCAGAATGCTACGGTGAATACGTTCCCGGGCCTTGTACACACCGCCCGTCACACCATGGGAGTGGGTTGCAAAAGAAGTAGGTAGCTTAACCTTCGGGAGGGCGCTTACCACTTTGTGATTCATGACTGGGGTGAAGTCGTAACAAGGTAACCGTAGGGGAACCTGCGGTTGGATCACCTCCTTACCTAATGATATTGATTCGAGTGGCGTGCTCACACAGATTGTCTGATAGAAAAGTAA
>NZ_JAUJXB010000016.1:0-2790 GCF_031931805.1 Serratia sp. root2 | reverse complement strand
GGCGGTGAATGCGCTGGCGCAGAACGGCGGCTTGCTGAAGGCCGAAGGCGGCCAGGTACTGATGACCGCCAAAGCGGCGGGCGACATGCTGCAAACCGTGGTGAATAACCAGGGGACCATCACGGCCACCACGCTGAGCAATCAGGCGGGGCGTATCGTGCTGGATGGCGGCAACACCGGCGTGGTGAACGTGGCGGGCGTTCTCGATGCGAGCGCGGCGGCGGGCAACGGCGGCGCGGTTGAAACCCGGGGCGCCCGCGTGGCGGTTCAGCCTGCGGTGCAGGTGACCACCCAAGCGGCCAACGGCAAAACCGGCAGCTGGAAGATAGCGGCCGCCGAGGTTAACGTCGCCGATAACGGCACCCTGAATGCGGCCACGCTGGCCAATGGTCTGGCGAACAACAACGTGGCGCTGACCAGTACTCAGGGTGATGTCGCCGTCTCCGGCCCGGTGGCCTGGCAGAGCGGCAATAAACTGTCGCTCACTTCCGAGCGTGCGGGCATCAAGCTCAATGCGCCGCTGCAGGCAACGGGTGCCGGGGCAGGGCTGGAGCTGAACCACAAGACCGGGTATGCGCTGAATAACGAGGCGGCGGTCACGCTGTCCGGCGCCGGGGCCACATTCAGTGCCAACGGTGAAGGCTACCAGGTGGTGCAGAGCCTGCAACAGCTGCGCGCGATCGAAAACAATATGAATGGCCGCTATGTACTGGGCAATCAAATTGTCGGCAAAGATCGCTTCAATACGTTGGGCGACGGTCGTGTCAATTTCTCCGGTACGCTTGATGGCTTGGGCAATACCCTCAGCGATCTCTCCATTTATGGCAGTGGCAGCGCGATCGGGCTGGTTGGCACCAATACCGGCAGTATCAGCAACCTGAACCTGGAGCGTATTTCAGCCAGCGGCGCGGGATCCAGAGCTTACAACACCCAGGTGGGCACGCTCGCCGGAAACAATCTCGGCAGCATCAGCAACGTGAAGGCGAAAGGCGTACAGGTTACCGGCAGCGCTTACCTCAATACGCTCGGCGGCTTGGTAGGCAACAATTTACGCGGCAGCATCGAAGGTTCTTCGGCCAGCGGTAAGGTGATGGGGGGCCGATATACCTACGCAATGGGTGGGTTGGTCGGCCATAACATTACCAACAACCAGGGTGTGGCAACGATCAACAACAGCCGTGCCGACGTTGAGCTCATGGGGCAAATGGATCGAGAGTCCTATGGTGCTGGCGGGTTGGTTGGCGCTAACTGGGGCGGCGTTATCGCCAACTCTTCCAGCGGCGGTTCCATTAATCTTGCCGGCGAGAGCCTGAACGTTGGCGGCTTGGTCGGGGAAAATATCCGCGGCGGCAGCATTTCTCATGCTGATTCCAGCACTCGCATCAATGCCGGACGCTCTGGCCAGGTTGGCGGGTTGGTTGGTTTCAATCAGTCGGGCTCGTTGAGCGATTCTGTTGCCAGCGGCCAGATCGTCGCCGACGGCGCCGCAGCGCTGGGGGGCCTGGTGGGCAAAAATCAAAACGGTGCAATCACTCATGCATTGGCCAGCGGTAACGTCACCGATCTGACCAGCCGCAATGTCGGGGGGCTGATCGGCTTGAACGAGGGCGGCACCGTCGTTAATGCCACTGCCACCGGCACTGTGAACGGTGGGCGCAATGCCAACGTTGGCGGTCTGATTGGTTACAACACCGGGGAGGTTCGCAATGCCTCCTTTAACGGCAGCGTATCTGCCAGGGAAAAGAGCTGGGCGGGTGGCCTGATCGGTTTCAACGCGGGCGGCGCGATCGCTGATTCATCAGCCATCGCTCAGGTTAATGGTTCTGGCAGTGAGGCTATCGGTGGCCTGGTTGGCTGGAATCAACAGGGGGCGATTAGCCACGTTTCGGCCAAGGGGGCGGTCACCGACAGGAGCGGTGTTCACCTTGGTGGGTTGATTGGCCGCAACCACGCCGGCCCGGTCAACTCGGCGCTGGCCAATGTAACGGTGAGCGGCGGCAACAATGCCTTCGCCGGCGGTTTGATCGGCCTGAACGGCACCGGGGCGGTTCAGTCTTCTTCGGCTGAAGGCGCGGTGACGGCGGCAGCGAATAGCCGGGTCGGCGGCCTGATTGGTCAAAACGATGATGGTATGGTGCAACAGTCTTCAGCCAAAGGAAACGTCACCGCCGGCGTGAACAGCCGGGCCGGCGGTTTGGTGGGCTACAGCGCAGGTAATCTGCTGGACGTCTCGGCTAACGGCGACGTTTCCGCCGGTGCCGATAGCCGGGTTGGCGGCTTGGCGGGCGATGTGAAAATCGGCAAAAAAATCGAACTTGCATCCGCCGGTGGAGCCGTACGCGGGGGAAATCGCAGCCATGTGGGGGGCTTGGTTGGCTCCAATGGCGGAGATATCACCCGTTCTTCAGCCTCCGGTAGCGTTGCCGGCAGCTACGGCGCTTACGTTGGCGGCCTGGTCGGTATGAATGGCGGCGCTGTGCGTCTGTCATCGGCCAGCGGCAAAGTAGACATCGCCAACAGCGAAATCTATGGCGGGTTGATTGGGATGAACTTTGGCTCCCAATCACTCAATAGCGTTTCCGAAGACGCGGCCAAAATACCCATGATCGGGCGCGACTTCGGTTATTAATCCTTTCCCCACAGGACAGACAGTCGGTCTGGGCACATGTTGCCCAGGCCGCTCTTACGTGGATCGTAGTACGGGAAATTCCCCAGAATTTGGATTCAGGCGGCCCGATATTTCTGGCCGACTGATGATGAAGCCCTGCTGCCGGAGTGCAGCAAAAAAGT
>NZ_JAUJXB010000015.1:0-3237 GCF_031931805.1 Serratia sp. root2 | reverse complement strand
GCGTTTCACTTCTGAGTTCGGCATGGGGTCAGGTGGGACCACCGCGCTATTGCCGCCAGGCAAATTCTGTTTCATTCCAACCGCTTCACTCTCGTGTCGCCATTGAAACCAATCTAAGAACTTCGCTGAAAATCAAACCAATCTCTCTAAAACACCTTCGGTGTTGTAAGGTTAAGCCTCACGGATCATTAGTACTGGTTAGCTCAATGCATCGCTGCACTTACACACCCAGCCTATCAACGTCTTAGTCTTAAACGTTCCTTCAGGGACCTTAAAGGCCCAGGGAAGACTCATCTCGAGGCAAGTTTCGCGCTTAGATGCTTTCAGCGCTTATCTTTTCCGCACTTAGCTACCGGGCAGTGCCATTGGCATGACAACCCGAACACCAGTGGTGCGTTCACTCCGGTCCTCTCGTACTAGGAGCAACCCCTCTCAATCTTCCAACGCCCACGGCAGATAGGGACCGAACTGTCTCACGACGTTCTAAACCCAGCTCGCGTACCACTTTAAATGGCGAACAGCCATACCCTTGGGACCTACTTCAGCCCCAGGATGTGATGAGCCGACATCGAGGTGCCAAACACCGCCGTCGATATGAACTCTTGGGCGGTATCAGCCTGTTATCCCCGGAGTACCTTTTATCCGTTGAGCGATGGCCCTTCCATTCAGAACCACCGGATCACTAAGACCTACTTTCGTACCTGCTCGAGCCGTCACTCTCGCAGTCAAGCTAGCTTATGCCTTTGCACTAACCTCACGATGTCCGACCGTGATTAGCTAACCTTCGTGCTCCTCCGTTACTCTTTGGGAGGAGACCGCCCCAGTCAAACTACCCACCAGACACTGTCCTCACCCCGGATCACGGGGCCGAGTTAGAACATCAAACATTAAAGGGTGGTATTTCAAGGTTGGCTCCACGCAGACTGGCGTCCACGCTTCAAAGCCTCCCACCTATCCTACACATCAAGGCTCAATGTTCAGTGTCAAGCTATAGTAAAGGTTCACGGGGTCTTTCCGTCTTGCCGCGGGTACACTGCATCTTCACAGCGAGTTCAATTTCACTGAGTCTCGGGTGGAGACAGCCTGGCCATCATTACGCCATTCGTGCAGGTCGGAACTTACCCGACAAGGAATTTCGCTACCTTAGGACCGTTATAGTTACGGCCGCCGTTTACTGGGGCTTCGATCAAGAGCTTCGCCTTGCGGCTGACCCCATCAATTAACCTTCCAGCACCGGGCAGGCGTCACACCGTATACGTCCACTTTCGTGTTTGCACAGTGCTGTGTTTTTATTAAACAGTTGCAGCCAGCTGGTATCTGCGACTGGCTTCGGCTCCGAGAGCAAGTCTCTTCACCTACGCGCCAGCGTGCCTTCTCCCGAAGTTACGGCACCATTTTGCCTAGTTCCTTCACCCGAGTTCTCTCAAGCGCCTTGGTATTCTCTACCTGACCACCTGTGTCGGTTTGGGGTACGATTCTGTGTTACCTGATGCTTAGAGGCTTTTCCTGGAAGCTTGGCATCAACTACTTCTGCACCGTAGTGCATCGTCATCACGCCTCAGGGTTGAATAAGAGAACGGATTTACCAATTCTCTCCCCCTACACGCTTAAACCGGGACAACCGTCGCCCGGCTAGCCTAGCCTTCTCCGTCCCCCCTTCGCAGTAACACCGAGTACAGGAATATTAACCTGTTTCCCATCGACTACGCCTTTCGGCCTCGCCTTAGGGGTCGACTCACCCTGCCCCGATTAACGTTGGACAGGAACCCTTGGTCTTCCGGCGAGCGGGTTTTTCACCCGCTTTATCGTTACTTATGTCAGCATTCGCACTTCTGATACCTCCAGCAACCCTCACAGGCCACCTTCAACGGCTTACAGAACGCTCCCCTACCCAACAACGCCTAAGCGTCGCTGCCGCAGCTTCGGTGCATGGTTTAGCCCCGTTACATCTTCCGCGCAGGCCGACTCGACCAGTGAGCTATTACGCTTTCTTTAAATGATGGCTGCTTCTAAGCCAACATCCTGGCTGTCTATGCCTTCCCACATCGTTTCCCACTTAACCATGACTTTGGGACCTTAGCTGGCGGTCTGGGTTGTTTCCCTCTTCACGACGGACGTTAGCACCCGCCGTGTGTCTCCCGTGATAACATTCTTCGGTATTCGGAGTTTGCATCGGTTTGGTAAGCCGGGATGGCCCCCTAGCCGAAACAGTGCTCTACCCCCGAAGATGAGTTCACGAGGCGCTACCTAAATAGCTTTCGGGGAGAACCAGCTATCTCCCGGTTTGATTGGCCTTTCACCCCCAGCCACAAGTCATCCGCTAATTTTTCAACATTAGTCGGTTCGGTCCTCCAGTTAGTGTTACCCAACCTTCAACCTGCCCATGGCTAGATCACCGGGTTTCGGGTCTATACCTTGCAACTATTCGCCCAGTTAAGACTCGGTTTCCCTACGGCTCCCCTATACGGTTAACCTTGCTACAAAATATAAGTCGCTGACCCATTATACAAAAGGTACGCAGTCACCCAACAAAGTAGGCTCCCACTGCTTGTACGTACACGGTTTCAGGTTCTATTTCACTCCCCTCGCCGGGGTTCTTTTCGCCTTTCCCTCACGGTACTGGTTCACTATCGGTCAGTCAGGAGTATTTAGCCTTGGAGGATGGTCCCCCCATATTCAGACAGGATGTCACGTGTCCCGCCCTACTCATCGAACTCACAGAATATGCATTTTAGTGTACGGGACTATCACCCTTTACTGTGCGACTTTCCAGACGCTTCCACTAACACACAAACTGATTCAGGTTCTGGGCTGTTCCCCGTTCGCTCGCCGCTACTGGGGGAATCTCGGTTGATTTCTTTTCCTCGGGGTACTTAGATGTTTCAGTTCCCCCGGTTCGCCTCATACGACTATGTATTCATCGTATGATAGTGCAACGAATTGCACTGGGTTTCCCCATTCGGGTATTGCCGGTTATAACGGTTCATATCACCTTACCGACACTTTTCGCAGATTAGCACGCCCTTCATCGCCTCTGACTGCCTAGGCATCCACCGTGTACGCTTAGTCACTTAACCTCACAACCCGAAGGTGTCTTTGTAAACAAAGAGCCCATTCGCGCTGCTACATTTGAGAGACTCTATGACAGGTTACTCCTTACCCCAATATGTCTACGGAGGGATAAGTTTCAGCTGTCATGTTTCAATTTTCAGCTTGTTCCAGATTGTTAAAGAGCAA
>NZ_JAUJXB010000014.1:0-5253 GCF_031931805.1 Serratia sp. root2 | reverse complement strand
GACGTTAACGTGCGGTTTTGAACGTTCAAATTTTTCTTTAGACATCGATTGTCCCTCTAAGACACGGATAAATCGGTGGTATCACCACATCAACCAAGCATTTGCCTGTTGAATCCAGAACAGAAAGAAAATCAGGGGGCGAGATAATAAGAAGTGGTGCTGATAGGCAGATTCGAACTGCCGACCTCACCCTTACCAAGGGTGCGCTCTACCAACTGAGCTATATCAGCACATCTTGGAGCGGGCAGTGGGAATCGAACCCACATCATCAGCTTGGAAGGCTGAGGTAATAGCCATTATACGATGCCCGCATCCTGGAACTCGGCTACCTGACTTTTCTGTAGAATTTTTAGGGGGGAGAAGGATTGTTCGTCGCTTAACTCTCACCCTTCGGGCCTGCTGCGCCTTGCGCTGCACAACTCGAACCTTGCTGAAGGCTTTCGCCTTCCCCTTCCGCAAATTAACCGCTGCGAGTTATTCGCTGGTCAGTCAACTGCCGAAGGCAAGATTTGGTGGTGGGGGAAGGATTCGAACCTTCGAAGTCTGTGACGGCAGATTTACAGTCTGCTCCCTTTGGCCGCTCGGGAACCCCACCAAATTTTAACTACTGTGACTTGATTGGTGCCGGCTACCGGAATCGAACTGGTGACCTACTGATTACAAGTCAGTTGCTCTACCAACTGAGCTAAGCCGGCATCAAGTGCAGCGCATTCTAGGTAGACCGGGCGGCCTATGCAACAAAAAAATTGCGTTTCGCGCACTTCCGCTCACAAATTACCCAATTATGCATAGTGTCTGGCAATTCACAGCGCACAGCGGGCAAATATTCATCAATTGCAGGAATCATTCTCTACAATTTAATCCACTTTTTGCAAGTATTGACCTTTCCTTTCCCCGTGCCCGTTATCTCAAATCCGTAAACCCAAATCAGGAAACTGTGAGCGGGATCGATGCACCAGAAAAGGGAAGAGTGCCCCATGTAACGGCATCAACTACAATTATTCCTCACCTCTTTCGTCGCCGGAGCGCCTTCCGTCGCTCTGGCGCAATTATTGCTTATCTTCATTACCCCCTCACCCAGGAGGAATGACCGATGAAAATTGTCCTGATTAATGCCGCCACGCTACCCATTTACCGTGATGAACTGGCTCGTCTGTTGACCGATGCAGTGACGCATGGAGCCTCTGTGGGCTACGACACGCTGATCCCGCATGAAGACGCCGAGAGCTACTTCCACAGCCTGAGGCCTGCCTTGGCCAAAGGAGAGCTGTTGCTGTGGATCGCCAGAGACGAGCGCGGCGTCATCGGCACGGTTCAACTTGAGCTGTGTCAGAAACCGAATGGACGCAACCGTGCTGAAGTGCAAAAGCTATTAGTTCACAGTCGTGCACGCCGCAATGGTGTCGGACAAGCCCTGATGAAGGCATTGGAACAGTCGGCGCTGCAGCAACAGCGTGGCCTGCTGTATCTCGACACGCAGGCAGCTTCCGCCGCAGAAGCGCTGTATCGCTCACTGGGCTATCGCTGTCTGGGAGAGTTGCCCGATTATGCCGCCACACCCGATGGCTACTATCACCCGACGGTCATTTATTACAAACGCCTGTTCGCGGTTAACCAAGCCTCCTCCGCCATCGCCAGCTAGCATGAAAGCGGTATCATTCCCGGGAGATACCGCTTTGCAACATCACTGCAATCAACTGCGCGCCGCTTCTCACAATTGACATAAACTGCCGCCAATCGATAACTTTTGCGAAAAAAGTCTACGCCAAAAACCAAGCTGTCTATAATATGCAGCTTGTTTATTATCTGGAGTTGGCGTCCGGCGCCTTTCCCAACCTGCGTTAACAGGCAGAATTTGGCTTATGATAAAAAGAGATCAATCTTTAGCGACGCCTTACCTTCAGTTCGATCGTACCCAGTGGGCTGCGTTGCGAGATTCGGTGCCGCTGACGCTGTCAGAAGAAGAGATCGTTAAACTAAAAGGGATTAACGAAGATCTCTCTTTGGAAGAGGTGGCACAGATTTATCTGCCTCTATCGCGTCTGCTGAACTTCTATATCAGTTCCAACCTTCGTCGTCAGGCCGTACTTGAACAATTCCTCGGTACCGATGGCCAGAAAATTCCCTATGTCATCGGCATTGCTGGCAGCGTTGCCGTAGGTAAAAGCACTACCGCACGTTTGCTGCAGGCATTACTTAGCAGTTGGCCGGAGCATCGCAGCGTTGAACTGATCACTACCGACGGTTTCCTGCATCCTAATAAGGTGCTGAACGAACGTGGGCTGATGAAGAAAAAAGGGTTCCCGCAGTCTTACGATATGCACAGCCTGGTAAAATTCGTTTCTGAGGTGAAGTCAGGTGCCAAACGCGTGACTGCTCCTGTATATTCTCATCTGATCTATGATGTTGTTCCGGATGGTAATAAAGTTATTGAGCAGCCGGATATTCTAATTCTGGAAGGGTTAAACGTCTTACAAAGCGGAATGGATTACCCTCACGATCCTCATCACGTATTTGTTTCCGACTTTGTTGATTTCTCAATATATGTCGACGCACCTGCGCAGTTATTGCAAACCTGGTATATCAATAGGTTTCTGAAATTCCGTCAGGGCGCTTTTTCTAATCCTGACTCTTATTTCCACAACTACGCGAAGCTGCCCGAAACGGAGGCCGTCAATATTGCCACCCAGCTATGGAATGAGATTAATGGATTGAATTTACAGCAAAATATTCTTCCAACCCGTGAGCGCGCCAGCCTGATAATGACGAAAAGCGCTAATCATGCCGTCGAACACGTACGTTTGAGAAAATAATGTTATAAAACAAATGGGGACAACGTTGGTCCCCCTATCAATAATCGTTATTCAGCGCTACGTAGAGATATTTCGCCACCGATAAATGGTTTAATCACACCGTTCTGTTCGAGCAATAATGCCCCTTGCTGATCAATACCGCGCGCAATACCAAAAATTTGTTGCTCACCTATTAGCAGTTTAACAGGCCTATCAATAAAGTTATCCAAAGCACGCCAACGCGAAATAAAGGGTATCAGCCCGTCAATTTCAAACTGCTGCAAAGATTGGCGCAACTCATTCAGCAGGGTTGCTGCCAGCTCATTGCGATCTATGCTAATCCCCGCTTCCTGCAGGTTTATCCACCCTTGGTTGATAGCATTCGCATTGCTTTCGCGCATCGCCAAATTGATACCGGCGCCAATCACCAACTGCGCAGCGTCACCCGTCTTTCCTGTTAATTCAACTAAAATACCCGCTAGTTTACGATCGTTGAGATACAAGTCATTCGGCCATTTAACCCTGACATCCTCAGCGCCCAAACGTTGTAACACCTCTGCCATCACTATGCCAATCACCAGGCTCAGGCCAATTGCAGCCGCAGGTCCTTGGTCCAAACGCCAAAACATCGAAAGATACAGATTGGCACCAAACGGCGATATCCATTGCCGTCCGCGACGGCCACGGCCGGCCTGTTGATACTCAGCGATACAAGCATCGCCCGACTGTAACTCAGAGATACGATCCAGCAAGTATTGATTGGTGGAGTCTACGACAGGTAACACAGTTACGCGCTTATCTTCCAGTTGGGCAAGGATACTGTCAGCATCTAATAATTGGATGGGGCCAGGCAGACTGTACCCTTTTCCCGGTACGGTAAATACATCCAACCCCCACTCACGAATTGTCTGGATATGTTTATTAATCGCTGCGCGACTCATACCCAGATACTCACCAAGATGCTCGCCTGAATGAAAGCTACCGTCAGCCAGTAACGCAATTATCTTTAATGGTACTTTGGAGTCTTTCATACGAGAACTTCCAGGGCATTTCGCTCACCCGTCGCGCCAATAAAACGGACTTCAGGTTCCAACCATACATCGAACTTCTTCGCTACCGTATTACGCACATGGCGAGCCAAAGCAACTACGTCCTGACTGCTGGCATCATTCAGATTAACCAGAACGAGCGCCTGTTGACGATGTACTGCTGCACCACCAATTTGATAGCCCTTCAACTCACATTGGTCGATCAACCAACCGGCGGCTAACTTCACCTGGCCATCCCGTTGCGGATAATGTGGCATACCGGGATACAGAGCAACCAGTTCAGCCCCCTTATCCTCACTGACAAGCGGGTTTTTGAAGAAGCTACCTGCATTACCGGTCACAGCTGGATCAGGCAACTTGCTGCGGCGCATTGCGCATACTGAATCAAATATCTGACGTGGCGTCACCGTTTCCGGATCCAGCTTCGTCAGATCGCCATAATTCAGCATCGGACTCCACTGTTTGCTCAGTCGCAAGCCTACGCCGACAATGATATGGCCGGTCTGAAAATGATGCTTGAAAATACTTTCACGATAGCCGAATCCGCACTCTGATGTCGGAATGCGATCGATGGCTCCTGTATTAAAGTCCAGTAAATCGACGTAGTCGCATACGCTTTTTAGTTCGATACCATAGGCACCGATATTTTGAATAGGTGCAGAACCGACCAAACCCGGGATTAGAGCCAGGTTTTCCAGCCCGGGAATACCCTTGTCCAGCGTGCTGCAGACCAAACCATGCCAGTTTTCGCCGGCACCGACGTGAAGGTACCAGGCATCTTTCTCTTCTCTGATATCGATGCCTTTGAATTGATTGATCATAACCGTACCGGCAAAGTCCTCAAGAAACAGGACATTACTTCCTTCACCGAGCACCAACAATGGCTCTTGACGCTTTTGCGTTTTCTGCCAGACCTTGATCATTAATTCGATAGTATCTGCAATGACCAGATGCGCTGCGTTGACCGGGAGCGCAAAGGTATTGTGTATTTTTAAAGACGCACGTTCAGTAGACATAATGTTAAATACCTATACGGAAATAAACTTCTACCTAGTCTACTCGATTCGGCGCGCTAGGCTAATGTTTGTTTTTATTGATTTTAATTTAACCTGGTGATCATCCACGTGAACAATATTTCTAATTGTTTTATAAGGAAATATTTATACAAATAAATGGATAATAAAATGAAGATAATTGGCGACATGATTAATACGGGCATTATCTTAGGAAGAGATTTATAGTCACATAGCACTAACCAACTATATTAGCGCTATTTATATATATCTAATATTACTCATCGTTTTTATGAATTGATCATACTTATGATTATAAATATAACCCCAGTAGTCTTTTATTCGTTCAGAAATGTAGCAACTCAGGCGCAGCGTAGCTGCGCCCGTTGTTTCTTCGCG
>NZ_JAUJXB010000013.1:0-11620 GCF_031931805.1 Serratia sp. root2 | reverse complement strand
CGCGAGGAAACAACGGGCGCAGCTACGCTGCGCCTGAGTTGCTACATTTGCACGATCCCCAACTGCCGTAATAACGTCAGATTATCCTCAATATGCCAATTGGCGGTTATTGCTCCTTGCTGGATCTGATAGATATCAGTTGCAATAAAATCAATGAGTTGTCCCTTTCCCTGTTTACCCTGAAAACGGCCTGTGAAATGCCCTTTAAAGTGCAAATGCGCCACGACGCGATCGCCGGAGACAATCATTTGCGTCACCTCGCAACGTAAATCCGGGACGGCCTGGCGGAAGGTTTTCGAGGCCTCCAACGCTCCTCGAATACCCTGCATTCTGCCAGCGGGTAAGGTCATATCGGTAAAGTCACGGGCCAGCGCCTGCTTTGCCAGCATCTCATCGCCGGTATTCCAGAAGCTGTCGTAGCGTTTGGCGGCAAGTATTTGAGCCTGCAACTGTGCAACCGGAAGGGTGTGGTCGCTAATCAACCGCAATGGTTCTATGAGCGGGGCTGCCAGTGTGTTGCCGGCAAAGGCCAATAATAGTAAGGCTGTAGGCTGTTTCATGATCCGGTCTCTTGAATTGTTCAGAGCACCTATCTTGATTCCTGTTAGCCGAATGAAAAACCCCGATAGAAGCGATGAACCTTTAAAGACTATTTATAACTGACAGAAAGAGAAAAGGCCCCGAAGGGCCTTTGATTAGGGGGTGTTTGCTTTCTTCACTTATTATTCAGTTAATGCGAGCTACCTTGTGAGATGCCCAGCCCGGTTTGCGAACGTACAAACTGAGAGCGGAAGCGCTCGCGTTCTTGCTGCCCGGCCAGCGAACTATCGGTGACGGAGAACAGCCAAGTTCCTACAAATGCCACGAGCATCGAGAACAACGCCGGGTATTCATAAGGGTAGATCGGTTTTTCATGGCCAAGGATCTGAACCCAAATCGTCGGGCCCAAGATCATCAGGATCACAGCGGTCAGCAAACCCAGCCAGCCACCGATCATCGCACCACGGGTCGTCAGGCGCGACCAATACATCGAAAGAATGATGATCGGGAAGTTACAGCTGGCGGCGATAGAGAAGGCCAGCCCCACCATAAAGGCGATATTCTGCTTCTCAAACAAAATTCCCAGCGCAATCGCCACGATCCCCAGGATCATCACGGTGATCTTGGAAACCCGCAGTTCATCACGCTCGGTCGCTTTGCCATCTTTAACCACGCTAGCGTACAAGTCGTGAGATACCGCAGATGCCCCTGCCAGCGTCAGGCCGGCAACCACCGCGAGGATGGTGGCAAAGGCGACTGCCGAGATAAAGCCGAGGAAGAAGTTACCGCCAACCGCATTGGCCAAATGCACAGCAGCCATATTGGTGCCGCCCAACAGCGCCCCGGTAGCGTCTTTGAACGCCGGGTTAGGACCCACTAACAAAATTGCGCCGAAGCCGATAATAAAGGTCAGGATATAGAAGTAACCGATAAAGCCGGTGGCATAGAACACGCTTTTACGGGCCTCTTTGGCATCGCTGACGGTGAAGAAGCGCATCAGAATATGCGGCAAACCGGCAGTACCGAACATCAGTGCCAACCCCAGGGAAAGCGCGGAAACAGGATCCGAGACCAGACCACCCGGGCTCATAATGGCGATGCCTTTCGGGTGGACTTTCACGGCTTCGGCAAACAGGGTGTTGAAGTCAAAATTGACCGATTTCATCACCATCAGCGCCATAAAGCTGGCACCAGCCAACAGCAGCACCGCTTTGATAATCTGTACCCAGGTCGTGGCCAGCATGCCGCCGAACAAAACGTATAACACCATCAAAATGCCGACCAAAATTACCGCCACGTGGTAGTTCAGCCCGAAAAGTAATTGGATCAACTTACCGGCCCCGACCATCTGGGCAATCAGATACAGCGCGACCACCACCAGGGAACCGCAGGCGGAAAGCGTGCGGATCGGTTTTTGCTTCAGACGGTAAGAGGCTACGTCAGCGAAAGTATAGCGGCCAAGGTTACGCAGGCGTTCGGCAATCAGGAACAGAATGATCGGCCAGCCGATCAAAAAGCCGATAGAGTAAATCAGCCCGTCATAACCGGAGGTATACACCAACGCGGAAATGCCGAGGAAAGAGGCTGCCGACATAAAGTCACCCGCGATAGCCAGACCATTCTGCAAGCCGGTGATTTTCCCCCCTGCAGTGTAATAGTCCTGGCGCGATCGGGTGCGTTTGGAAGCCCAATAGGTGATATACAAGGTGGCGCCGACAAACAACACGAACATGACGATTGCTTGAATATTCAATGGTTGGCGTTGTACTTCGCCGCCAATGGCATCGGCAAAGGCCAACCCCGGCAGAGCCAGAAGGGGGATGGCGGACAGTAAAGGCTTCATTTCTTCACCTCACGCAGGATTTCTGCAGTCAGGCGATCAAACTCGCCATTAGCGCGGAATACGTAGATCCCGGTCAAAACGAAAGAGATAACGATCAGGCCCACACCCACCGGGATCCCGCGAGTGATGGTCGATCCGGCAGCGATCGGCGTGCCAAGCCACTGCGGATCGAAAGCGATCAGTAAAATAAAGCCAACGTAAAGCACCAGCGTAATCAACGAAAGCAGCCAGGCGAAGCGGCCGCGTTTTCGTACCAGCTCTTTAAAACGCGGGTTTTCCTCAATCCTTTGATAAATGGTGTCATTCATCAGTGCGTCTCCAGTAGGTATTGATCGAGAACGCCGCGCTGACAGCCGTCCATCGGGTGATTTCCTGATGAACGGCCGGAGACGGCGGAAATTACGACGGTACTTTCATTGATTGTTTTTCTTCCAACAGCTTGTCGACGACTGCCGGGTCCGCCAAGGTTGATGTGTCACCGAGGTTGCTGGTGTCACCCGCAGCGATTTTTCGCAGGATGCGGCGCATGATCTTGCCGGAGCGCGTTTTGGGCAGCGAATCTGTCCAGTGCAGCACGTCTGGCGTGGCGATCGGCCCTATTTCCTTGCGTACCCAGTTACGAACTTCGGTATAGAGTTCGGGAGAAGGTTCTTCACCATGATTCAGCGTGATATAGGCGTAAATCGCCTGGCCTTTAATATTATGCGGAATGCCGACTACCGCCGCTTCGGCGATTTTCGGATGCGAGACCAGCGCAGATTCGATTTCTGCGGTACCCAGACGGTGCCCGGAAACGTTCAGCACGTCATCGACACGGCCGGTGATCCAGTAATACCCATCTTCATCACGGCGTGCGCCGTCCCCGCTGAAATACATGCCTTTAAAGGTAGAGAAGTAAGTCTGCTCAAAACGATCGTGATCGCCGAACAGCGTACGCGCTTGGCCTGGCCAGGAATCGGTGATCACCAAATTGCCTTCGCAGGCGCCTTCCTGAGGTGTACCTACGTTATCGACCAACGCAGGCTGTACGCCGAAGAACGGCCGCGTGGCAGAGCCGGCTTTCAGCTCTGTGGCACCAGGCAGGGGGGTGATCATAAAGCCGCCGGTCTCGGTCTGCCACCAGGTGTCGACGATCGGGCATTTGCCGTTACCGATTTTGTTGTAATACCACTCCCAGGCTTCCGGGTTGATCGGCTCCCCGACCGAACCCATGATACGCAGTGAATCGCGTTTGGTGCCCTCGATCGCTTTATCGCCTTCGGCCATCAGCGCACGAATGGCGGTAGGGGCGGTATACAAGATATTGACCTGATGCTTATCAATCACCTGTGACAGGCGGTTGACGCCGGGATAGTTTGGCACGCCTTCGAACATCAAGGTGATGGCACCGCAGGCCAAAGGGCCGTACAGCAGATAGCTGTGGCCTGTAACCCAGCCGACGTCGGCCGTACACCAGTACACGTCGCCTTCGTGGTAGTCGAATACGTACTTGAACGTCATGGCGGCATACACCAGATAGCCGCCGGTGGTGTGCAGTACGCCCTTGGGTTTGCCGGTCGAGCCGGAGGTATAAAGGATAAACAACGGGTCTTCCGCATTCATCTCTTCCGGCGGGCAGTCGGCGGAAACGCCGTTGATCAGCTCATGCCACCATAAATCACGGCCTTCCTGCCAATAACCCGGCTTGCCGGTACGTTGGAAAACGACCACGTTGGTGATGCTTTTCACGCCAGGGTTTTTCAGCGCGTCGTCGACGTTCTTTTTCAGCGGTACGGCACGTCCGGCGCGCAGGCCTTCGTCAGCGGTGATAACCAGCTTGGAGTTGGAGTCGATAATGCGGCCGGCGACTGCCTCTGGCGAGAAACCACCAAAGATTACCGAGTGCACCGCACCGATACGTGCGCAGGCCAGCATGGCGACCGCGGCTTCCGGCACCATGGGCATATAGATAGCCACGACGTCGCCTTTTTTGACGCCCAACTTTTTCAGTACGTTGGCGAATTGGCAGACATCGTGATGCAGTTGTTTGTAGGTCACCTGTTTCGACTGGGTGGGATCGTCACCTTCCCAGATAATGGCGGTCTGGTCACCGCGTTCGGCCAGATGGCGATCGAGGCAGTTGGCCGCCAGGTTCAGTGTACCGTCTTCAAACCAGCGGATACTGATATGGCCCGGGTCGAACGAGGTGTTTTTTACCCGGCTATAAGGTTTGATCCAGTCGAGAATTTTTCCTTGCTCCCTCCAGAATGCCTCCGGGTCTTGCACCGACTGTTGATAATATTGTTGGTATTGTTCTGGGTTAATCAGGGCGTGTTCTGCAATTGCAGAAGGAATAGCGTGTTTATGCACTTGGCTCATAGCTTTTCTCCTTGAAGTTGTTAATGATATGTCAACTGAAGGTTAAGTATAGTTTGCTATGATTCTTTGTTTCTTTTTTGCGCGGCAGATCACGCAACAAAGATATTGATTTGTAATAGTTCTGTCTTATTTGCGTTGTGTATCTACCTGCTTGGCGGAAAAAATCGGTTAAATAGGTGGTTTTTGTCAGAAAACGCTATCTAAAGAACCAAAAAGAATAACCAATCTCAGACTAAACGCACTTCCTATATATCATGGCGAATATAAAACCTTGAGTATTAATTTCTACTCAACCATTTAGACGTATGCTGGCTATTAATATACCAGCAGATATTAATAGTGGGGTTATTATCATCACTCTTGGCTTAATAAACCTGCCTGGGCTTTGCCGTGTTTGATGAATATTTTTCTGAATACTGATTTTAGATGAATAATTCTCATTTGTGTTTTCAACGAAAAATATCAACAAAATAATTACCAGGCGAAATGTTTTTTGTTTTCATTTTTAAAACCTTTATGCAACATAATATAAACATCATTAGCGGACTAAATATGCAGATTCTGCGAAAAATAACGCATTTTAATTATGGGTAAAAATTAAACGATCGGATTAATGTGTGACTTATGGCACATAAAATTATGTTTTTAATAACAAGTAATTATGCTATGCGAAGCTGAGGTGAATAATTTTTATGATTCGATTCAGCGCGCAAGCCCGATAAAACAAGGGTTGCAGACAAGGTCGCTCAAATGGTACTGATTTAAGCAACGTCACACTAAGGGCAGGTGGACGCCTTCTTGTAATGAACATAAGCCCGTATTAAATGATTAATTATTCTTTTCTTCGTGTTGCAGTTAAATACGTTGAAAGGAGTCTTTTGAGGACTCTTTGGGTATGAAAAGTGTAAAAATTAGCCTTGCTTGGCAAATCCTGATAGCGCTGGTACTAGGTATTATCGTCGGTGCGGTACTTCATAATCAGACGGAGTCACGCGAGTGGCTGGTCAGTAATATTCTTAGTCCGGCCGGTGATATCTTTATTCGCTTGATCAAGATGATCGTCGTGCCTATCGTTATTTCTACGTTGGTGGTAGGTATCGCCGGAGTCGGCGATGCGAAAAAGTTAGGCCGCCTCGGATTGAAAACCATTATTTATTTCGAAGTGATTACCACCGTCGCCATCGTGGTAGGGCTGACGTTGGCTAATGTTTTTCAACCCGGTCACGGGATCGATATGTCGACGCTGACGGCGGTCGATATCTCCCAATATGAAAAAACCACCGAGCAAGTGCAAAGTGGCTCGCATAGTCTGGTGGCGACCATTCTGTCGTTGATTCCGTCGAATGTCTTTGCCTCCATGGCCAAAGGCGACATGCTGCCGATTATCTTCTTCTCGGTGCTGTTTGGCCTTGGCTTGTCGTCATTGCCGAAAGAAACCAAAGAACCCCTGCTGAAGGTGTTTAAAGCCGTTTCTGAAAGCATGTTCAAAGTCACCCATATGATCATGCGTTATGCGCCAATTGGGGTATTTGGACTGATCTCCGTGACGGTAGCCAACTTTGGTTTCGCTTCGCTGTTGCCGCTCGCCAAACTGGTGTTATTGGTGTACTTCGCCATCGCCTTTTTCGCTCTGGTGGTACTGGGCGCGGTCGCCCGCTTATGCAACCTGCGTATCTGGACGTTAATCCGTATCCTGAAGGACGAACTGATCCTGGCTTATTCCACCGCCAGTTCTGAAACCGTGTTGCCACGCATCATTGAAAAGATGGAAGCCTACGGTGCACCGAAGGCGATCACCAGCTTTGTGGTGCCCACCGGTTACTCCTTTAATCTGGACGGTTCCACGTTGTACCAGAGCATTGCCGCCATCTTTATTGCGCAGCTGTACGGGATTGAGTTGTCTTTAGGCCAGGAAATTGTGCTGGTGGTGACGCTTATGGTCACGTCCAAGGGGATCGCAGGCGTACCCGGCGTTTCTTTCGTGGTGCTGCTGGCAACCTTGGGCAGCGTCGGCATCCCGCTGGAAGGGCTGGCGTTTATTGCCGGCGTCGACCGTATCCTGGATATGGCACGTACCGCTTTGAACGTAGTGGGTAATGCGTTGGCGGTACTGGTCATTGCCAAATGGGAACATCAGTTCGACAGCAAAAAAGCGCTGGCTTATGAGAAAGAGTTCTTGTCAGGCAATGCCAAACAGGCAAGCGAGTCTTAATAGTCTGCTTGTGCAATTATTGGAAAACCCGCCTTATGGCGGGTTTTTTTATGCCCGATTTCTGGTGGGTCAGGCAGTGAGTGTAAAGAATGTTCTATTTGGAGTTACTTTAGTTTTTTAATGTGTTTGTTGTGGTTAATTACTCATTTAAATCAAAGTGTTTATTCGTTTTTGTTAAAAGTTCCCGGCTGTTTTTCCTTGTCAGATTCGTCGCTGCTTCTATGGTTAATAGGGGCCTTTCCTGATGGAGGAACGGCGCTGTGCGTGTAAAAAATGCCCCATGCCAATTTTTGCTTTGGGATAGAACCATCATTTTGATTCATGTAATTGGCTCCTGGGCGGGTAGGCGAGAGCCTGTTTGTCCCCCAACAGAGAGATGCATGCCGTGACGATACTTAAACCCCTGATAGCCAGAAACCGCAGCTGGGCGCTACAGCAGCGCCAGCGCAACCCGCATTATTTCCGCAAGCATGTCGCCGGTCAGCAGCCGCAGGCGTTATGGATCGGCTGTTCCGACAGCCGTGTCCCGGCCGAGGTTCTGACCGGCGCACACCCTGGTGAGCTTTTCGTCCATCGCAATATCGCCAATATGGTTCTTGAGGATGACGATAGCCTGATGAGCGTACTGCAATATGCGCTGGAGTATCTGCAAGTCTCCGCCATTGTATTGTGCGGCCATTACGGCTGTGGCGGCGTACAGGCTGCAGTGGCGTTGCCGGCAATGTCGCTGGCACAAGAAGACAGCGCGTTGGCGCGACGAATGGCGCATTTGCGGCATTCACTGGAACATAACTTACAGGATTATCAGCAAGCAGAGGGGAACGACGCTGCGCGTCTGAACCGGCTTATCGACGCGCACGTGGTGACCCAGTTCACCCATTTGATTGCCAGCGAACCGGTGCGCCGACGCTGGGAGCAGGGCAAGGTGCTGGACGTTTTTGGCTGCATTTACGATCTGCAAGAAGGGCATTTGAAGGAGCTCGTCCATCAGAACGCTGCGGAGGTGGATCATGAACTTCAGCACTCTGCGTAATGATATTCCCGCCGGAATAGTGGTGTTTCTGGTGGCATTGCCACTTAGCCTTGGCATAGCGCAGGCCAGTGGCTTACCTCCTTTTGTCGGGCTGCTGACCGGGGTAATCGGCGGTATCGTGGTCACCTTGCTGAGCCCTTCGCGCTACGCTGTCAGCGGGCCTGCGGCCGGCTTGGTTACCATTGTGACCGCTGCCATGGAAACACTGGGTTCATTTTCATTGCTGCTGGTGGCGCTGATGCTGGCGGGAGCGCTGCAGCTTATTTTCGGCCTGTTGCGTGCCGGACGCTGGATCACGCTGGTGCCCGGTACGGTGATCCAGGGCATGCTGGTGGCCATCGGTATTTTGCTGATCATGCAGCAGGTGCCGGTAGCGTTGGGTGTACAGGGGGATGCAAGCCTGAAGGCGTTGCTGGCCGACGGCGCTGAACTATTGTCGCCCGCTTCGGCGCTGATTGCCTTGGGCGCTCTGTTGATCATGTGGTTGTGGACCACCGCACCGGTGAAACGGATCCCGTTGGCCCGTTATCTTCCCGGCCCGCTGGTAGCGGTGCTCTGGGGCAGCCTGGCCGTGGTCTTTGGTGAGCGCTGGATGCCGGACAGCATCGGCGCCATGCCGCGCATTTCACTGCCTAAATTCGACAGTGCTGAGGCGTTGGGCGAGCAACTCAGCCGCCCGGACTGGCAAGGTGCCTGGCGCAACCCTTCGGTTTATCTTATCGCGCTGACGTTGGCGCTGGTGGCTAGCCTGGAAACCCTGCTGAGTCAGGAGGCGCTGAAAAAACTGAAATCCCAAACGCCGGCACCTTCGCCGGACAAGGAAATGCGTGCTCAGGGCGTTGGCAATATGCTGAGCGGTTTTCTCGGCGGTCTGCCGATCACTGCGGTGATTGTTCGCAGCTCGGTGAACGTCAATGCCGGAGCGCGTAGCCGCATTTCGATTCTGCTGCATGGTGTGCTGCTGCTATTATGCGGCCTGTTCTTCAGCGATGCGCTAAACACCATTCCGTTAGCCAGCCTGGCGGCGGTACTGCTCTATACCGGCTATAAGCTGGCCTCTCCCGCATTATTTACCGCCCAGTGGCGCCAGGGGCTGCCGCAGTTTATTCCCTTTATTCTCACCGTTTCCGGCATCATTATCTTTGGCATGTTGGCGGGGATCGCCGTCGGGCTGATGGCGCAGTTGCTGTGCAGTACCTACAAAAGCCACCGCAATGCGCTGCAACTGAGCTGTTACGACGATCATTATGTGGTGCGGTTTCACCAGAACCTGACTTTTCTGCATAATCCGCGCCTGCAAAGTCTGCTGGCGCAGATCCCCGATAACTGCGTGGTGATCGCCGAGCATGATAACGCCGAATATATTGATCCTGACGTCAAAGCCATGTTGGCGGACTTCGGCGCCGGGGCGGCTGAGCGGGGTATCCAACTGAATCGCTGGCCGGTATAAACTCACATTTCCCCCTCCGGCGCGTTTGGTGGGGGAAGTATGTGGCGTTTGGTATGGCGATAGCACTACATCACTTGCCTGTTGTAGCGGCCTCAGCAATATTAAACGCTTATATTTAATTTAATGTCAGAACAACTATCTGGGTATTTATATTTAAAATAGCGACAGTGTTATATATTTAACCTAATGTGGCATCATCATACGTCTTGCGTTAACGTAACGTCTTAAATTAGCCTTGTTGCAACAACCGCAGCATTTTAATACCTTGTTAGGTAATCTAATAAAACTCACCCTTCACATTGCCGCGAGCCTATCCTGTAGGCGTGCAGGCTGACTGCGGGAAAATAACTTACTGTTTATAGTAATGGAAACGGATATTCCGTTAGTGAATGTATAAAGGAAGAGCGGTAAAGTAATGAATATATTCTCGCTGTGTATAAATAAATCATTAAGTATTGTTTTTACGTTGAAGAAGACGTGCCTTATTTATTCCTGGCGTTGGTCTGTACTCAATTTATTTATACTGTTTTCCCCAATCACACAGGCTGCATTGCCCAATGCCGGCCAGGTTATCAGAGACGTAGAAACCACGAAGCCCAGTTTGCCGCCACCGGTCGCTTTACCTTCCCCGCATCCTGAGAAACAACAGGCTGCCGTTAGCGAAGACACCTCGCCGCGTTTGTGGGTGGCCGGTTTTCGGTTTGAGGGCAATCAGGCTATTTCTGCCGAACGGCTGGCATCTTTGCTGAACAAGCTAGGTGGGCGTGAATCAAGCCTGGCGCAATTACAGGAGGCCGCACAGCGTGTGACGGCTTATTACCGTCAACAAGGCTATGTGCTGGCTCATGCCTATTTGCCCAAGCAGGAAATCGTTGACGGCTATGTGCGTATCGCGGTGGTTGAAGGCAGATACGGGCAAATCCGTTTGGCCAACAAGTCGCACGTTCGCAGCACTGTATTGCAACAGCCCCTGTCAGGCTTGCGCAGCGGCGATATTGTCCGCGGCGATACGCTTGAGCGCAGCCTGCTGTTGCTCAGCGATATCCCAGGTTCATTAATCAAAAATACACTCTCACCCGGCGCACACCCCGGCACGACCGATCTTACTGTCGATGCAGCGCCGGCACCGTGGTTGAGCGGTTCGTTACAGGCCGATAATTATGGCGATACCTACACAGGTGAATACCGTGGCGGCGGGGCGCTCAGTGTCAATAGCCCTTTGCGACTGGGGGATCAGTTAGATTTGCGCCTGTTGAGCAGTGATAAACACCAGCGTTACTACCGTGCGGCTTATCAACTCCCGGTAGGGCCTTGGTCCAACCACGTGGGCATCGCGCGTTCGCAGATGAGCTACCGATTAGGTAAGGATTTCAGTGAATTGCAGGCTCATGGCGATGCCGTTATCAATAGCGCATTTATTTCCCAGCCGCTGCTGCGCAGCCGGGCTGCAAACATCAATGCTCAACTGCAGTTTGAAGACAAAACGCTGCGGGATGATATCGATCTCTTTGAAAGCCGCAGCCGGAAGCGCGTTGCTTTATGGACCGCAGAGATCGGCGCCAATGCGCAGGATCGCCTATTTGGCGGTGGCCAGAGCGCGGCTTCGCTGGCGTATGGTTTCGGCCGGCTGAACATTGAAGATCCTTACGCCCGTCAATGGGATCGGTTAACCGCAAATACCGGCGGACGGTTCAGCAAGGTGACGTTCAGCGCATTGCGCCTGCAAAACCTGAATGACCGTTTTCAACTTTACGCCCAACTGAGTGGCCAATGGGCGCCTGGCAATCTGGATTCCTCAGAGAAGTTCAGCATTGGCGGTCCCTATGGCGTACGCGCCTTTGCGCCAGGCAGCGGCAATGGCGACCTGGGTTGGCAGTCCAGCCTCGAGCTGCGCTATGCCCTCAGCCCTGGTTGGCAGTTGAGCAGCTTTATCGATCAGGGGCAGGCGCGCATCAATAAACAGCCGTGGACCACGGAAAAAAACACCGTGCATATGGCTGCCGCAGGTGGCGCGCTGGCGTGGGGTGGCGCCCATCATCAGATTTCCCTTACGGCTGCCTGGCCGCTCGCTCGCTCGGGCACCGACAGCAGTTCAGAGAAATCGCCCAGAATTTGGATTCAGGCGGCCCGGTATTTCTGAGCCCCTGATGATGAAGCCCTGCTGCCGGAGCGCAGCGGAAAGTC
>NZ_JAUJXB010000012.1:0-12625 GCF_031931805.1 Serratia sp. root2 | reverse complement strand
ACCACCTGGAGTCGAACCAGCTTTCCTGTTGGTGACAATCCCATACCCTTACCTTTTTATTTTAAATAATCGTTGCCGACGCCGTGCGCGAGGTATTCAGAAATAATCCAGTTTGAAACGAATTGACGAAAAATAATCGCCGGGCTTCAATGCGTGATTATTTGCCACCAGTTTCAGGGAGTAGTTCAATTGCATACTGCCGGGAATGATATCGACAAACGGCAAGGCTTTTCCGGGTGACGCAATATTGCCCACGTCATCGGAAATTTGCAGACCCACACCGGACACCCCGCCATGAACACCAAACAAATCCCCTTCCGTGTCACCGTCAAAGGTCACCTGGAATTGTTTCCAGTCCGCTTTTCCCGGGCGTTCAAGCACACAATTCACCAGGTCTATTGAAAAGGATTTACTGCGCCCCTGGCCATCACGAATAATATCGGCCACGGGAATAACCCCCATATCGATACTTTGCTCACGGCTGTCCACCGCAATAGCGCAGGCCGTATCAATAATACTGCCCTGCATATTGACCCGCCCCCACCCTGCCAGATCACCGGCAGCGCGCGCAGAAAACGACACCGAAAGAAACAGGCAGGAAAATACGATTAATGTTTTTCTATTAATGTACATCTTCCATTATTCCTTTGGGCGAATTGCATAAAAAAGGCATGCGGGAACCCCGCATGCACAGACACACCAATATTAAAAATAAAGGGGATAAAAATGGGCTTAGTTATACGCCAGGGTAAAGTCAGTCACGGCCTGGAAATCACCTTCGGTAACGGTGGCTGACGCGCCATCACCCTGCAAGTAGGCCGCAAAGCTCAGGGTATTGTTACCGTCCTGCAATTTCTGCTCTTTGGTTGCCTGACCCAGCGTGATGATTTGGCCATCAGCCTGGGTGATCGCCAGGCTGGCACCGCCGGCATTACCGGTAATACCCAGCAGACCGTTCCCGGCAGCAGACTCCATACCGGTGAAGGTCACCTGCACCTTATTCTTGGCAGCCGGGGTGCCAAATGAGCAGTTTTCCAGCTTGATCTCAAAGTTTCTTGGCGTGGACTGGCCACCGTCTTTCAGGGCGACATTAGAAATCTGCCCCAGGTCAACAGTCTGATCGATAGACTCCGGTGCGATAGAGCACGGTGCATCGATAATAGAGCCGGTGAAGCTGACTTTACCATGACCTTGGTCAGCGGCGTGTGCCATAGAAGCTGAGCCAAATGCAATTACAGCAGCCAGAAGTGTCTTATTCAGGTTCATTTATAAAGTTTCCAATGATAATTAATGATTAAAGTTTTATTTCCGGACCCCGGACTGCACAATCCATTACGCAAAAACAATAACTCAAAGAGAGATAAAATCGACTCACGTTAAAACAACATGCAGATCCAGAATAAGAACAGGGGACACCCTCGTTCTGAAATCAATTATTGCAAAAAAAAACCAAAACCGAGAGCTATTTTCTTAATGTCAAACAAAAAAACAATATAAAACCAACAACCTTTTTTTTTACGGTAAAAATCAAAACATATGATCGCGAAAACTCACAATGCGACATAATCAACTGAAATAAATATTACAAACGATTTTATAGTCCAAAAAGAAACGTAATGACACTACAATAGACCAACAAAAGGGCGTAACCCCACTTCCACCGACACATAGCAACACCTCGTGTGGATGGGAATATGGAGCGAATTCAATGACGGAGCTAAAGGTCACACGCAGAGAAAGCCTCCGGCTACAACATGCGTTGCTTATTGTTTTACAACAGTTAGCACCGCCAGTAACAAACAATAGGTTACCGCCGCAGACGAGCTGGCCTTCTACACGGCAACTGGCTATGGCTCTTGATATCGGGATTTATCGAGCGCGTTATTTACTACTCGATATGGTTAGAAAAAATCATATCGTCGTCAGTGATCGTGCAGTAAGAAATTCACTGCGCTGGTTTCCGTTAGAGAAAACAGTCCCCACTCCTGTTGATAATTTCTTACCGGCAAGAGCTATTAACAAATAATAAAAGAATGAGGAATTAATAATGGCCTTCCATATCAATATTCTGATATGTCTGGGACTGTCCCTGGGGTTGTTAGGTTTTTGGTTTCGGCGTGCTGCAAATCATCGCGCGATTATAGTCTCACCTGCCTTGACCTATTTTACTGCGGGAGTTGTCGTATTAGCCTTCCCGCTAGCCTATACCACAGACATGCGAGCTACGGGTGCCGCCTGGCGAATTGCCGGTACCGTGCTCGGGGTATTTTGGTTTGTTTCGTGCCTGCAAATACACTGGCGCCGATGCACGGTGCTTACGGCACTCTATGGCTTACTCTTTTTGGTTGCTGTGCAGGCCGTTATTGCCGGGCAGCAGTGGTTTGTGCCTGATAATGCCTGGGTTTCTCTCTACGGCAATCGGGTCTACGGCTCATTCTTTCAGCCGAACGTCCTCGCCAGCTTTATCGCTACCGGCGTTACCCTGGCCCTTGCATTGCTGCTGCTCCCCGGGCTGGCCTTAAAACGCGCCAGGAGTGAGCACGCACGCCAGTGCGGCTTGCTGATCCTACTGGCGATGCTCTCTGCCGTTCTTATTTGCATTCAGTCCCGGGCTGGTTGGTTGGGTGGCATCGCCGCAGTATTGCTCCTTTTTCGTTTTGGTCGCCTCAACTCGCCACGAACCGTCAGTGCCATTGCAGCACTGACTGTTGGTGTATTCCTGGGTGGTACATTGCTGCTCTTGGGGCAATCCCTCATTCCTCTGGTCGACCACTCTCACAGCAACCTGTCTCGCTGGACCATGTTACGCGATACGCTAGCCATGATTGCTGACAGACCCTGGCAAGGGTGGGGGTATGGCGGATTCGAATATGATTTTCAGCACTTTCGTGTTTACCAGGCTTCGCCAACCCAGGTGACCGAAATTGTTCGCCATCCGCATAACGAAATATTGCTGTGGGTCGTTGAGGGTGGCCTGGTAGGGCTAACTGGCATGATGCTGGTTCTTGTTGGCATAGGAATCATTGTCCGGCAGGCGATAAAGCGGGACCGTTCTGCCCTGATAGCCGGTCATCGCATGGCCGGAGTGACGACAGCGCTAAGTATTGCTGCGCTGCCCATGGCTATCCATAGTCTGCTGGAGTTTCCGTTCTACCTTTCGACGCTGCATTTTGTCATTTTTCTGCTTTTGCTCGCCATGGCGGACCGCCTCAGCACAACAGAGCCAACGCTACGCACCTTGCCGGACATCACGAGCAGAATACTGAACCGGACCCTGACCGTTTTGGCACTGGGCATTACCGTGCTGGCCAGCTTTACCCTTAAGGGGGGGGTGACGCTCACGCAAGTGGAAAGATTTGGCATGGAAGATGTTACCCCCTTAAAAACGTTACCCTCTCTGACTCGCCAACTACTTCATGAACGTATTACCTTTGATGAACAGGTCGGTGCCCTGATGGCCTACAACCGGACGCGTGATGAACGACTACTGGAAGATTACAGCCTGTGGGCACAAACCTACCTGCAACAACGCATCGATAAGAATGTTTACGCCAACCTGATCTCCGTATTACTGCACCAGAAACACCCAGCGACTGCAGAGCGTTATCGCCGTGAGGCGGCATTGTTTTTCCCGACCGATGTTCGCTTCTCCTCCCCTTTAGTCGATATCACTGCAACGCACGATAACCAGGAAAAGCGATGAAAAAAAAACATATCAATGTCTTTATAGAAGACTCGGATCAATATTTTACACAGGGCCTCACCGCCTTATTGCAAGTTGAAGACCTGTGTAGGCACACAACAGTCACCTTTTTAACTCAACAGAACCGTTATCTGGCCGACCTGATAATAGTACCGGATGATCCCACATCTTTCTTCAAGGCCTATTCGACAGCAATGATGAATGCCCGGCGGAATGTACTTTTGATCCAGGATAACGTCCGATACAAGACAGTTTCACAAACGCTGTACCGGACCGGTATCATTAAACGCCACGACAGCATAAATACCGTTCTGCAGCTACTTGAGACAGCATTCAAAAAACATAATGACAGCGCCACCGATGATGCCCAGTACAGAAGTCCGCCGCTAACGTTCCGAGAAGGCCAAATTTTAGCGGCCATTGCGCAGGGACTGCAGCCTAACCGTATAGCCAGGCAACTCGGTGTGCACATCAAAACGGTGAGCTCCCATAAATGTGCTGCCATGCGCAAGTTGGGGTTTTCTCGCAATTACGAATTATATCTCTGGTTGTGCAATCAGAATGGTCTACCGCAGAGCCTCATCAATGCCCAATCGCTGCGTCCTTTTCGGAAAATTAACGTCAATCAAATCACTCTTCGGTGAAGAGTGATGTCAGCATGATAAATAAAGAAAAACTACCCAACAGGATACGCAGCAAGAATGAATAAACAGGTCAATCACACAATTCGTATGGGCATCATATACCTTATTGTCCTCGGCTCTGTAGCTTGCCAAACGCAAAAACCAGGCAAGCCAACCGTCAAGGACCATGCCACCACAGAACAAAACGCCACCGAAGATGCCCAGCTCAGGCAGCGTGAGCTCGAGCGATTAACGCTGTGCCAGAATCAATTAGCATCATTAATAAAAATCAATCCAAAACAGCATCAGCAGTACAAGCAGGTCTTCGACAGCCTGATGAATAGCGCCTCACAGTATGCGAGTCTGCGTGGCCGGGTGAACAACAATACCCAGGAGACGATTGACTCTTTATATCGCTATAAAATCAACTATCTGTGCGCCAGCATCAGCCAAGCCGTATTGACCGGCCTGACTGAGAAAGCAGAGCAGGTTAAAGAGGGGCCTGTTAAATGAGTCAGAAAAAATGGCTGTTCACTCGCAGCTACTCGACATTAGCAGCTCTTATGATATCCAGCAACGTGTTGGCGGATGACGGTGTACCTGCCTTATTACAGTTTGCCGAACAGTATCAACAGCAAGTGCTTGAAAAACCGGCGACCACAGAAAAAATCACCACGCCAGGAGCCGCCATATCGACAAAAAATCCGACACAGCCCGCCCGCAGGCCGGATAAACCGAGCACGGCAGCCCCGCCGACTAAACCCAGTACGCAACATCAATTACTATTAGCCAGCAAACAGCAACTAGCGCGGCAACGCATCGAACTGGAAACGCTTCGCAAGGAGGTTAGCGCGTTACGGGCAGAAAAAATCTCACTTCCCGTTGTTATCCCCCCCAAATTGCCTGACCTGCAACCGTTGAAGCAATGGGTAGTCAGTTTAGGGGACGCCTGGCGTGGATCACCCGACGCACAACGAACTACTGCCCTGCTTCGCGAGGCGATAAAACAGAAAGACTTGGCAAAAAAGATGGCAGCCCAAGCCAACGAACAGATCAAGAGTCTCAAGGTTGCAGCACAAAAGACCGAGGCTGAACGTGAAAAACTGCACCGGGAGAGCGAAGATACGTTACAGGCCTTGCGCGCAACGCTACAAGACAATGAACAGCAACTTGCCAAACAAAAGGCGATAATAGACCAGGCACAAACGGAATTGGCTACATTGCATAAACGAACCTCATGGAATATGACTCCAGAGCAATTGGCGCAGGAGAAAACCCGCCTATCCTATGCGGCGGGTTCAACGCTGGGTCAGGATATTCAGGCGATGATAGCTGAGCGCCAAGAATGGGGAGTCCCTGTTGAGCGGGATGCCCTACTGGCCGGTGTTATTGACAGCGTATCGGGACAGTTGCAACTGCCGCAGGAGCAACTGGCCCAATTAATGGTAAAAACCGATGCTACCGCCAGTGCGGCGCGTGATAAACGGCTTCAAGCACAAGCTATTAGCGATGAAGACTACCTCAATAAGTTCAAAAAACTGAAAGGTGCGACCCTTTCTCCAATGGGTTTCTGGTATCGAGTCGATTATGCCGGCGATAGTGAACTTGCAAAGGATGCTGTCATTGACGTAGTGGTAAAAGAAACCTTGACCGACAACACTGTTATTCAGGACATGGATCTCAACGGAAAGGTCTTGTCACAACCGATTTCAGCGTTTCCACCGCTATTCCAGGAGGCGATAAGTTACCTGCGCAACCACGGTTCATTGACCTTGGTGGTTCCGCCAGCGCTGGCCTATGGGGAGACCGGCTATCCGCCTAAGGTGCCGCCCAATGCCACCATGGTCTATACGTTACGTATTGACAACAGTCATACTCCGTAATGAACCGTTTCGATGAAAATCGTAAATCGTCGCCACGCCTCCGTCAGCAGTACTATCGCTGACAGGGGGCGTTCATCTGCGGTGCAAGCGTGGTTACACAGTGGCCACAGCACTAACAACACATCATTATTTTGTCAACGCGTCACACAGCGGTAATGCATGCACACCCAGTTTATCGAGCGTGCTCGAGATCAACCCGAGCGACAAATGTCGCAACCAAAAGCCGAGCTCATGTTGAAGGATTTATGTGGCTGCAGGATCAATTCTATTTGTTTGGCTAACGCTCTCTGCCCCAAGTCATAAACAAGTAATGAAAAGCATTACTTGAATGAATGGTTCCGGATCATGTAAAGCCTGATTTTCTTGTTGGGGTGAGCAATAAAATTTTGACGATGCGTCGCGAACCGCACTGACTCGATTTCACAACACAAGTTGTGTGATACTCTCTCGGTAAGGCTGACTGGGTATACCCGGATTCCGAACGTGATTCATCATAGGTACCGGCTGGCAAGCAATGTCAACAAAGGCCAGGACTTTATATTTTTCGAAAAAATATTGATATAGATTATATGTCAGCACATCGTTATTACTGTCTGCAAGACATCATAAAAATCACTACCGAGGTCAAAAGCAAACACTTAAACCATGCTTGATATATTATTTTCAGGGCATAAATATTGAAAGTTCAGAAACAATAAAATAACCTTGCTTATCCATAACAAGTAAATCAGGCATTTGTTCCATGTTAATACAGGTCTATTAAAATAATCAGTTACCTATAAAAATAAGTATTCATTACATATATATGCACTGCGGTCAGAATACTTTACTTTCCTGTCAAAGAAATCACTATTCAGGCAAAGACCGTAACCCTTCAGGGTCAGAATAAAATCTGAAGGAAACCCATTATCATTTAGCGTGCGCCGTGTTTTGCAAATAAGTTGATTATAACGCCCCTCCATCAAGTCATGGTTCTGCTTTGGCCATATATATTCAATCAACAACGCCTTTTCATTTATTTTATTCATCAAACAGTATACCAGAAGGGCCTGATTTTTACTCAAGGCAACGACAGTACTCTGGCCTTTCAGCTGCAGTATCCGCGATTTCAGAAGCAACATATCATTTTCAAAAAAAATATGATTTGGCACAGAACCCTCTCTCGTTTAAACGATTAATTAATCCCGGGATGAATACCCATGATAGTTTCAAGCTGTCTGGGTACATTCGCTTACTCGGAATATCCGCAAACCATGTATCCAGCGTCAAAGCATGAAAGAGGTTATCACTTAAAAACACGAATTGGGTTTATATAATCAATACCATGCCATTTATAGATTAATATTCTGTTTTATATATTTTTATAGGTTTATATTTCAATAAAAGCAACGCATAGGAAAATAGTTTACCACCGTCGTAAATCTTGGTGGCACTGGCACAACAGCGTTCATTTTTATCCTGCCACCTGGAGCCAGAATGACTTGGGCACTGACGGCACGACAGTAGACATTTGAAAAATAATTCTCAGCGGATATACATACTTTAATCAGCTACTTTTTGGCCTTACGAATACTGAACAAACAGTATGCTTAAACCGACGGATGATCTCTGCCCGATTGATACGCTGGCCGTGATCAAGGAAATGCACCGAAACAGGCCGTACAAAAAACAGGCTTGGCGTGGAATATTGCCAATTTCCAGTCGGCCATTACAATATTCCACCATATCCAAACTACTCCATATTAATCTTCAGTACACATCATCAGTGTTTCATTAGGGAGCGTCAGGACAAAGTCCGAAGAATTAAGCGCAGTCACTTTTAACTTTATATCGCGGTATGTCAAAACACGGAATATGGCCTCGAGTTGCTGATTTCGTTCCTGCATATGGATAGAATAATAATCACCCCGCTTCACGTAACTGAAGTTCATTATACCATCGACGAACCTCGGTGATGAACCCTTACATGTCCATTCTCCTGAGACAAGAACATAACCTTCTCCACCGGAATGTAGGGACAAAAAAACATCGTATACACTCTTTCCCTTACAGTTTTCCACTGTACCTAGAGTATGTAAGCGTGCCCAGCAATTGAAGTCTTTATCTTTGTGCATGTTTTTCCAAAAAATGACACAGGCTGTTACAGCGATAACAAATACTAAAATCTTAGTTTTTATTTTCATATACACCTTCTACCCTGGAGTAAATGTAATTTTCACAAGGTGCCTTGCTTTTATAAGCACAGTGACCGAGCAGATCGAAAAAGGCATAATCACCTGACGTATTCTTTTTTTTATCTGCTGAAAAATAAACGTTAGCTTTAATGGCGCAGTTTATTTTCTCATCCTTAATAATGGCATTAATTCTGTTAATCACCTTACCTCTATCAAGTCGGCGGGTCATGTCATCAATAAGATAAAATCGGCATTGCTGGTAACGAAAAATCTCACTCCTTACCGATTTGAGTCTCAGATTTTCGTGTATATAGGCGGTAACGCCTGCAGTGAGTAAAACTAAAAAAAAGATCGTTATCTTGATTTTTTTGGATGAAAAAAAATCGATCCCACCCCCCTTCTCTCCATGTCCCAATGGTGGGGTTGGGGATTGATTATCTTCAGTAACGGCAGGTGAGGCCACAGAAGGAGCGATATATATAATATCTGCTTCAAATAAAAAACCATGTTTTGGAATTGTCGAAATAACACCAGGGCAGCCGCATTGTGCCAGTGCCTTTCTTAGCATAGAGACATAATTATTGAGATTATTATTAGACGCACTCAGGCCTTTTTTTTCCCATAGCTCAGTTAATAACTTATCCCTGCTTATCGGAACGCCAACATTTTGGATAAACAATAATAGCAATTCATTGCTCACTCGATTGAGCGTAATCATATCAATACTGTCATCTTGGCAAAACAACGTACCATCAGATGAATTAAAATTCACATAATTGTTTATTATGTACTCCATCTACTCCCCTCATAATCAGTACATTAAAAGACATCAATAAAGCAGAGGTTATAATGACCATGCTATCGACAAACACTATAACACTTAAATACAATGGTATTTTACGCCAGATACAATTCATTACATGATTACAGTTTAAAATCAAATCCTTAGCAAGTGATTTCACTTAATCACTAGCGTTATTATATATCAAAAAACAAATTTTTATTATTTTAGTGACTTTAAATCCGTATGGGTTGGAGCCTTTGGTATCAATGCCCGTTGCACACTGTTATTTAAACGAGGGTTCTGACACATCAGTCCAGGAAAACCAGGATGGCTGCAATTGATGTTTTTTCGGGCAGTAGCCACATAAAATCCTCCCACTGATGATTAACGTTTCAATGTAGCCCCCCTTCTTAGCCACGTGATATCCGACAACCCTTGCGGCACGGGCAGCTTGTCATCATCACTGCCGCCACCCAGGTTACCGTCGCAGTATTTGTTATGTCTTTATTGAGAACACGGAAATACCATGAATTCAAGGTCGGTGCCGTTGGGAAGAACCAGCGAGGCTACGCGGTGGGTAGATTGGTTACCTGAGGGAGTAGAGCACCAAGGGGTGGATGCACGGTGACACAGGAGGGACCGACACTTGCCCCCTTCTGTGTCAGGCCCCCCTAGCGTTGGCGAATGGATAGCACACCAGGGCCCGGGACGGGATTAGTAGGGCGATGCAATGACGACAACAGACCCACGGTGATCCCCTGGCTCCGCATTGATGGCATCAAGTGTCGAGGTGAGTCGAATATGGTCAGTCCCGACCATTTGGGTCGTAATATCGGTGGTCACGCCGGGGGAGAGTTGGATTTTGCTGCCCCCCCCCAAGATCGTGATCACAGGTTTGGCACCACAGTCCACTGTCCCCTCAAGACCAACGACAGAATGGGCATTGGTACTGATTACGCCATGGTCGAGCGTCGGGGGTAGGATGATATTACAGATAACGTCTGGCGGTAAGGGTTTCTCGCAATAGGTGGAGCCGCTGTTGGCGACTTGGGCAGGATCCAATTGGCCATAGATGGTACGAGCGGTGAATGAGGTCCACCCTTTAGATTGGACGAAGAGGACACACTCACCACCAGTATCGGCCCCCGTATGGATCCATTGGCGAGAGTCGAGTGAGCAGATGGACGACAGTGTGAGTTCCCAGGACTCCAGGGACCTGAGCCTGCAATCAGTGATACTGGGTGCATGCCCCGCAGCAGTGAAAGCACACTCGCTGAACGGGATCCCAAGGGGCCCACTCCCAACGTTACAATGAATTGATATGGCCTGCAGAATGTACCCCCCGGACGGGTCGGGCGGCACGGCAGGGACTTGGTCGAGGAGGATCGTGCTGTCGACATAGTACCATGCCGATCCACAGGTGTAGCCATTCGCCGCTTCGCATTTCAATATTTGAATGTTTTCGAGGTACGGGAACGGAACACCGACGGCAGCGAGGGGGATGAGGCAGATCTGGACGATGAGTAATTTAATAAATGCGTTCATGGGCTATCCCAAAGTGAAAATTTGTTTAGCAGGCATTCAGCTTATGTCTTGTAAGTGGTGTTTTGCCCAATTAATCCACCGGGCCTCATATCCTGCATACGCAGGTTGGTCCCTGCCGTCGACAGTTTCCGCCTGCGTACCTGCCCAAAAGCCGCACAATACGTACCCGATGGTTCTCTATTGCTCTTGGGGCTAATCTGGGCCCTGCGGGGAATACCCTAGTCCCAACCAGTCGAAGCCATGTTCAATTCTCCGCAGTTGCGTTTTATCCGGGTGTGTTTCAAATGCACCCAAATCAAAAAATTTATGAAATCCTTTTAACCAACGGGTGAAATTACCAGCGCATATGAATAGACCGGAGACAGCAACGCACCAGGCCTACAACTTATAAAATTGTTAAGTCCAACAAAGCTGAGCCAACCTTTTCACCCGCGCTCAGTCCTGTGTCTATCAAATCAAACCCTATGGGTATGTCCATCGGATTAATAGTTTGCTCGTAGACATAACTATTACTTTGCCGTTTGGGTCCAACGAAGAGTTGACTAACGGCATCTTGCCCAAGTTGTATTTTATCCTCGCCTGCTGGGGACTGCAGCGATAACGTCACCTTGGTAGGTTGGGAGCATTCTACAGTGACATAATCATCTACTTTTAATAAGTTACCGACTGTAGCAGTCCCAAAATTCACTTGATTGGGCGCGACAATGGTGCACTTAGCAGGCTCCGGTGGTGGACCGATTGCCTCACCACGAAAACAGTACATCAGCAGCCTGCCAGCATCATTCAGGCAGATAAAAATAAACGGTTCTATTTGCGTTGTAGAGGTACCAATTTTCGATAACCTGATCCCGCTGGCCAGCGCGTTGTTGACAAAGGTACGCATACTTTCAGCACCAAAACCAGGAGAATGCCAGTCTTGTTGATTGCGGCTCCAAATCTTTTTATTCATATAAAAAGAGGAAGTAGTGGACTGACTAGCAGCCGGTTGTCGTTCAGGGTTCATTCCATTGACATTACCATTGAGTACTACGTTGCCATCAGAAGTTTGGGTGACAGTTACTTGCCCGATGACAGTTAACGAAATAATGGCCAAAAGTAGCCCGACAAAGCCCAGAATGATAATTTTCCATAGCATAATGAACACTCCTATATTTTCGATTATTGTCATTTGCTACATCCTGTTTTCCCCCTACTCATATTCAAGGTGGAAGGTCGCCACCGCACTGAAGGGGCCGCGGCCAATTGACTTGTCCGTAATCGCTTGCGGCTCGCCCTGAACATAGGCCTTCAGCGCAATACTGTTGCTCCCTTCCTGCAGCAGGGATTTATCGCTCGCCTGATTGAGTGGCAGCGGTTGGGCCGACGGCGTCTCAAGCCCGATGGCAATCCCCGTGGCCTCACTGCCGCCGCCAAGGGCCAGCAGGCCCGGCAAGGCGCTGTTTTCGGTGCCGGTAAAGGTCACACTCACCGTATTGCCCAGCGTCAGGTCGCATTCTTCCAGGTGTATATCGAAGACCTGCCCGAGAGTACGCGTGTTCAGGTACAGGTACTTTTCAATGATGGTGCCAAAATCCAGCGTGATTTCTTCATCGCCCGGCGGTATCACACAGGGCTCCGCAACCAGAGCGCCGTGCAGGTGCACGTTGTTGTCATCCGCGGCCTCGGTCGCCAGCGGCGCGACAATCAGCGCCTGTGCCAACAGCAGGGCAGCGGCCCCGGAACGGGGATGTCCTGAACGCTGGCGCTTGCCCGATTTGCCTTTCATCTCGCGCTCCTTATTCATAGTCGGCACGGAGTGTCGCCCAGGCCTCAAAAGCCCCTTCATTCAGCGTGGCTCCTGCTTGTTTTATCGGTACCGCCTCCAGACCTGGCGGGCTGTCCGGGTCTATCTTCACCGTGCTGTTCGGATAAAC
>NZ_JAUJXB010000011.1:0-25586 GCF_031931805.1 Serratia sp. root2 | reverse complement strand
TCCGAGTTTTTTGCACAACCCCTTTCTTGATCTTTTCTTTCCGTTTGCACACTTTTCAGCCCTTTCGGGTGGATCTTGCGCGAACAGGGCCATTTTTCGCAGGATCCGTCGCTTCCATTGGTTGTAATTCCACCGCCAACGTCTAGTATTGCCGGTAAATATGATCCTGATCTGAGGTTATTTTCATGTCCGATGCAGTACGTTCTTATCTTCATTACTCTCCTCAACTGGGCCAACGCGTGATGATCGACCCTTCCAGCGTAGTGATCGGCAACGTTGAACTGGCTGATGACGTCAGTATCTGGCCATTGGTTGCCATTCGCGGTGATGTGAACGCCGTAAAGATCGGTGCACGTAGTAATATTCAAGATGGCAGCGTGCTGCATGTTACCCATAAATCTGATCATAACCCCGAAGGCTACCCATTGTTGATTGGTGAAGACGTTACCGTCGGCCATAAAGCGATGTTGCACGGCTGCGCGGTCGGCAACCGAGTACTGGTAGGGATGGGATCGATCCTGCTGGATGGAGCAGTAATAGAAGATGATGTGATGATTGGTGCCGGAAGCCTGGTAGCTCCGGGCAAACGTCTGACAAGCGGTTATCTCTATATGGGCAGCCCGGCTCGCCAAATTCGCCCGCTGAGCACCGCTGAATTAGAAGGGCTGCTTTACTCTTCAAATAACTACGTACGCTGGAAAGACGAATATCTGTCGGAAGACATCTGAAAGATCCCGTTTCCTTATAAAGGGAACGGGAAGCGACCTATGCCACCAATTCGCTGCGCAGTTGGCGCAGCACCGGTTCGATTTCCGGCATAACGCCATGCCACAACAGGAACGAATGGGCAGCCTGCCCCACCAACATCCCCAAACCGTCGGCATACTCTTTCGCGCCCTGTTGCTGCGCCCAGGCCAAAAACGGTGTTAATCCCTGTTGATAAAACATGTCATAACAGCGGGTATGCGCGTTAACCGTACCGGTAGGCAATGCCGGGATCTCTCCGCTGATGCCAGACGCAGTGGCGTTGATCACTAAATCAAACTGCCGTTGACCAAGTTTATCCATTGGCAATGCGGATATTTCGCCCAGATGCTGGAATGCTTGCGCCAGCAGTTGCGCACGGCTGAAAGTACGGTTGACGATAACTACCTCACAGCCAAAGGACAAGAGCGGCAGGATCACCCCGCGTGCCGCGCCACCAGCTCCCACCAGCAAAATACGATCATTCGGCTGGATCAACTTCTGGCGTTCAAGATCGGTCAACAAACCGATCCCATCGGTGTTATCGCCCAGCAGGCGGCCTTCTGGCAGCACTTTCAGCGTATTTACCGCACCCGCCAGCGAAGCTCGCTCGCTCAGCTCCGTGGCAACCTTATAGGCATGCTCTTTAAAGGGGACCGTGACGTTAGCTCCTTGACCGCCCGCCTGGATAAAGGCCTGCAGAGTGGTTTCAAAACCGTCGAGCGGCGCCAGCACTCTACCGTAAGGATGTTCCAATCCGGTCTGAGCGGCAAACAGCGCATGAATACGCGGAGATTTACTGTGGCCGATAGGGTTGCCGAATACCGCAAACTTCTCCATGCATATAACCTCTAGCCCTGACGGATCTGCTCACCGGTCAAGACATCTCTGATTTCGGAAGGATTAAGACGACCGCCTACGCGGCCGGCTAACACCGGGAACGCGGAGCCAAACTGTTGCAGGACCTCATCGGCGCTACGGCAAGGCTCTTGCCCGCTAAGATTGGCGCTGGTCGACACCAGCGGTTTACCAAACTGCCGGCACAGTTGTTGCACCAATGGATGATCGCTGACACGCACCGCCAATGAATTGAAACGGCCGGTCAGCAGCCGAGGCGTTTCAGGCCTGGCGGGAATAACCCAGGTCACTGGGCCTGGCCAAGTGGCAAACATCGCAGCGCGCTGCTGTTCGCTCAGAGCCTCATCATCAATATAAGGTGTTAGCTGCGCATAATCAGCCGCAATCAGGATCAGCCCTTTTTCCCAGGGTCGCTGTTTCAGAGCCAATAAGGCGTTGACCGCCTGCTCGCTGTCAGGATCGCACCCCAGGCCAAATACCGCCTCGGTCGGGTAAGCAATGACCCGCTGGTTATGCAGCGCGTCAATCATTGGCGTTAAGATAGAAGTGAATTCAGAGCTCATGATGTCATTATTCTGTGGTGACTACGGGTTTTCCGCAAAGTTTACTGGCGCAGCAAAGGGTTGGCCCTTTTGCCGTGCGTTTTTCCATCAGCAGTGGGTAGTGGCAGTATTCGCACTCACCGGCGACAGGTTTAAAATTGAGGGCAAATTGGCATTCAGGATAGCGATCGCAGGAATGGAATACCTTGCCGTAGCGTGACTTGCGCTGCAGCAATTTCCCCTGTCCGCATTGCGGACAGCTGATGCTGGTTTCATCCGGCTTGTCGATCACTTCAGTGTGATCGCACTCCGGATAGTTGCTGCAGCCGACAAACATGCCGTAACGTCCCTGCCGCAACACCAAGGTTGCCTGGCATTTCGGGCACTCCTGCCCCTCCAACACCTTGACAATATGGCCATCGGCCTGCGCTTTAAGCGGCCGGATATATTGGCATTCGGGATAACGAGAACAGCCGAGAAAGGGGCCGTGGCGACCACTGCGGATCACCAACTCGGCCCCGCATTCCGGACAGGGTTCATTTTGCCTGGCGGCAAAAATCGCTGTTTTTGTCATAACATCTTCTATGCGTGTTACCGGCTCAGTGCAGATAACCTTCGTTTACTTCAAACAACAGTTCTTCCATTTGCTGATAGGCGCTCTCATATCCAGGGATATTAAACAACACCATCAGCACCACCCATTTCAGATCTTCGAGATCGAATTCCGTGTTATCTAAAGCCATAACACGATCGATAACCATTTCACGGGTTTCGAGGTTCAATACTTGAATCTGTTCAAGGAACAGGAGGAAACCACGGCAACTGGCATCCAAACGCACGCCTTCTTCTTCGGTGTAAATCCGCATTGCCAGCGGATCGGCATCCATAAAATATGGCGCATTTTCGCCTTCCTGCAGGTCAGCAAGTTTTTCAAGCCAATTCAACGCGTTGTAGATATCATCCCGATGAAACCCCGCCTGAGCGAGATCATCGGTCAGTTGATCCTGATCGACGCGCATCTCTGGTTCATTGTGGATATAAGTTTCAAACAAGTACATGAGTACGTCGAACATGGCCTGCCCTCCTTATTCGGACATAGCCGCCGGGTACAGCTGCGATCCACCCTGCTAACTCCAGATCGAGTAACTTGATTACCACTTCTGGCACAGGCTGGCCGGCACGTTCAGCGACGACGTCAACAGGTGTCACCTCATCTCCTACGTTAGCCAACACATCAGCAAATGGCAATTCAACTTCGGCCTCAGACGCACAAATAGTTGTATTTTCGTTCAACGATAGCCAATGCAGGCCGCTTCCCAGTTGTTCAGCGATCTCTTTCGGCCCCGTGACCAGGTAGGCTCCTTGTTGGATCAACCAATGCGTTCCTTCACTCATCGGGTTGCCCAGAGCGCCAGGGAGCGCGAAGACTTCACGACCTTGTTCCAGCGCATAACGGGCTGTAATCAGCGTTCCGCTCCGTAATGAGGCTTCAATCACCACCACGCCCAGGCTTAGGCCGCTAATAATGCGATTACGACGCGGAAAGTGGTCGGCCATTGGCAGGTCGGTAACCAGATATTCCGAGATTACCGCCCCGCCGTGTTCGACAATTTGTTCGGCCAAGTGACGATGGCGGCGCGGATAGATATTGGCAAGACCGCTCCCCAGCACGGCCACGGTACTTCCTTCCGCCTCCAGCGCCGCACGGTGACAGATGCCATCAATACCGATGGCCAACCCGCTGGTGATGGTAAAGCCGCAATGCACCAGCCCGGTGGAAAAATAGCTGCCCCAATGTTCGCCGTAATGACTGAACTGACGACTGCCGACCATGGCGATTTGCGGTTGCAGCAAGGCCTCTGGGTTGCCCTTTACCAACAACAGTAGCGGGGCATCGTCGACAGGAAGCAATTGTTCGGGGTAACCGGCCTCACCATAGATCAACAGCACGCTGTCGGGCTGATCCAGCCAAGCGAGCGTGGCAGCAAGATAACGCGGCTCCATCTGGCGAAATTGCGTCTGCTGCCGGTCATTCAGCCCCAATGACCGTAACAAACGATAAGGATCGCCCCCTGCCGCGACCATTTGCCGTATCATCTGACTAGCCTGAGCGGCACCCAATCCAGTAACGCCGTGCATCCGTAAGCCAATTTCCTCTGCCTGCATCGCCAGCTCCCTCGCAGAAAACGGTGGTTTTATCAATTCGAGCAATTGGTGCGCAATGCTGTCAATCAGGCCGGGAAATGTCTAGAATAGAAGCTAAACCTCGTTTATCACTCGGAAACAGATCTCAAGATATATGTCAGTATTGCAGGTATTACATTACCCAGACGAGCGGCTACGCAAAGTTGCGGCCCCGGTAAAAGAAGTCAATGCGACTATCCAGCGCATCGTGGATGATATGTTTGAAACCATGTACGCAGAGGAAGGCATTGGCCTGGCTGCAACGCAGGTGGATATCCATCAGCGGATTATCGTCATTGACGTTTCTGAGAACCGCGATCAGCGCCTCGTGCTGATCAACCCGGAACTGCTGGAAAAAAGCGGTGAGACCGGGATCGAAGAAGGCTGTCTTTCCATTCCTGAGCAGCGTGCATTAGTTCCGCGCGCCGCCAATGTGAAAATCAGAGCGCTGGACCGTGACGGCAAACCTTTTGAGCTCGAAGCCGATGACCTGTTGGCCATCTGTATCCAGCACGAAATGGATCACCTGATGGGCAAGCTGTTCGTCGATTATTTGTCGCCGCTGAAGCGCCAGCGTATCCGTCAGAAACTGGAAAAAATGGCCAAGCTGAACGCACGCGCCTAACCGAGCAGGAAATCAACGTGTCTGACACTTTACGGATTATTTTTGCCGGAACTCCAGACTTCGCAGCGCGTCACCTTGACGCGCTGTTGTCATCTGGGCACCAGATTGTCGGGGTATTTACCCAACCTGATCGTCCAGCAGGCCGAGGTAACAAACTGACGCCCAGCCCGGTTAAGGTACTGGCACAACAGCACCAACTGCCGGTGTTTCAACCCAAATCATTGCGCCCGGAAGAGAACCAGCATCTGGTTGCCGATCTCAACGCCGATGTAATGGTGGTGGTGGCCTATGGCCTGATCCTGCCTAAAGCGGTGCTGGATATGCCGCGCCTTGGTTGCATCAACGTACACGGTTCACTGTTGCCGCGTTGGCGTGGTGCAGCCCCAATTCAACGTTCACTCTGGGCCGGCGACAGCGAAACCGGCGTCACCATCATGCAGATGGACGTGGGCTTGGACACAGGCGATATGATGCACAAGATCGCCTGCCCGATTGAGGCCGATGACACCAGCGCCAGCCTGTACGACAAGCTGGCAAAACTCGGCCCGGAAGGCATGCTGACCACGCTGCAGCAAATGGCCGAAGGTACGGCACAACGTGAAGTGCAAGATGAAACACTTGTCACTTACGCCGAGAAGTTGAGCAAGGAAGAGGCCCGACTGGACTGGCACCTGTCCGCCGCACAGCTTGAACGCTGCATTCGTGCCTTTAATCCATGGCCAGTCAGCTATTTCACCATTGACGATCAACCGGTGAAAGTGTGGCAGGCGACGGTGCTGGCGGAAACGCCTGGCGCAGAGCCAGGCACCATCATCCATGCCGACAAACACGGTATTCAGGTGGCTACCGCTGACGGGATCCTTAACCTGACGCAGTTGCAACCAGCGGGTAAAAAACCCATGTCGGCGCAAGATCTCCTGAACTCACGTCGCGAATGGTTTACACCGGGCAACCGGTTATAAAGCCCCCCACTGCCCGACCGATCACCGTCGGGCTGTTTCTCTCTTAATACCGATCGTTATCAGCTTTAGCCTATGAAAAACAATTACAATCTCCGAAGCCATGCTGCAAAAGCCATCGGCCAGGTGTTGGATCAAGGGCAGTCACTCAGTACTGTCCTGCCGGCACTGCAAAAGACCATTTCGGACAAGGACCGCGCGCTGTTGCAGGAATTGTGCTTCGGCACCCTGCGTGTGCTGCCGCAGCTTGAATGGTGTATTCAGCAATTAATGGCAAAACCAATGACTGGCAAGCAGCGCACGCTGCATTATTTGCTGATGGTTGGCTTATATCAGCTGCTGTATACCCGTATCCCTGCTCACGCAGTGTTGGCGGAAACAGTGGAAGGCGCAGTGGCACTGAAACGGCCACAGCTTAAGGGTCTGATCAATGGCGTGTTACGCCAGTTCCAGCGCCAGCAGGAAGAATTACTGCAGCGCGCCGCCAATAACGACAGCCGCTACCTCCACCCAAGTTGGCTATTAAAGCGCATCCAACAAGCTTATCCTGATCAGTGGGAGCAGATTATTGATGCCAATAACCAGAAACCGCCGATGTGGCTGCGCGTCAACCGCCTTCATCACACTCGCGAAGGTTACTTGCAACTGATGGAACAGGCAGGTATTGCCGCCGAACCGCATGCAGAATACCCTGATGCGCTGCGTCTGCTCTCCCCCTGCGCCGTTACCGATCTACCTGGTTTTGCCGAAGGCTGGGTCACTGTGCAAGATGCCTCCGCGCAAGGCTGTATCGATCTGCTGGATCCCCAAGACGGGGAGCGGATCCTTGACCTGTGTGCGGCTCCCGGCGGTAAAACAACTCACATTCTGGAGGCAGCCCCTAAAGCCCATGTGATGGCCGTCGATATCGATGAACAACGCCTCGGTCGGGTCAAAGAAAACCTGCAGCGCCTGCGTTTACACGCCGAAGTGAAATTGGGTGATGGCCGCACCCCGCAACAATGGTGTGGTGATAAGCAATTCGATCGCATTTTACTGGACGCACCCTGCTCAGCTACCGGTGTGATCCGCCGCCATCCAGATATCAAATGGCTGCGCCGCGACAGTGACATCGCTGAATTGGCAAAGCTCCAGGCAGAGATCATTGATGCCATTTGGCCACATCTCAAAAACGGTGGTGTGATGGTGTATGCCACCTGTTCTATCCTGCCGGCGGAGAACGCTGAGCAAATTGCCGCCTTCCTCCAGCGTCATTCCGATGCCAGGTTGGTTGAAACGGGTGACGAACAGCAACCCGGTCGACAGAATCTTCCGCATCCAGAGGATGGGGATGGCTTCTTTTACGCTAAGCTGATTAAAATGTAGCAATTCAGTGCTAAGGGTGCGCTTGTTGCGCCCTTTCAGATAATATTCAGCGGTTTCAGTGTGAAGCAGAGAACCAAATGAAAATAATTATTCTTGGTGCAGGTCAGGTTGGCGGAACGCTGGCAGAAAACCTGGTGGGTGAAAATAACGATATCACCGTCGTGGATACCGATTCAGGCCGCCTGCGTCAGTTACAGGATAAATTTGATCTACGGGTCGTTCAGGGATATGGCTCCCACCCGCGCGTGTTGCGTGAGGCAGGTGCAGAAGACGCAGATATGTTGGTCGCCGTTACCAACTCTGACGAAACCAACATGATTGCCTGCCAGATTGCCTACTCGCTGTTTAATACGCCTAACCGCATTGCACGTATCCGAGCGCCGGAATATATCCGCGAATCGGAGAAGCTATTTCAGCCGGAAGCCGTACCTATTGATCATCTGATTTCACCGGAACAGCTGGTTATTGATTACATCTATAAATTAATTGAATACCCGGGCGCGCTACAGGTGGTCAATTTTGCCGAAGGCAAGGTCAGCATTGCTGCGGTAAAAGCCTACTACGGCGGCCCGCTGGTAGGTAACGCATTGTCCGCAATGCGCGAGCATATGCCGCACATTGATACTCGCGTCGCCGCTATCTTCCGCCAGGACCGGCCGATTCGTCCACAGGGCTCTACCATTATCGAAGCCGGGGACGAAGTGTTTTTTGTTGCCGCTTCACAGCACATTCGTGCCGTGATGAGTGAACTGCAGCGGCTGGAAAAACCTTATAAACGTATCATGATTGTCGGTGGCGGCAATGTAGGTGCAGGCTTGGCGCAACGGTTAGAAAAATCTTACAACGTGAAGCTGATTGAACGTAATCAGCAACGTGCGGCAGAGCTGGCCGAGCAATTGCATGACACCATCGTGTTTTATGGCGATGCCTCTGACCAGGAACTGCTGGCGGAAGAGCACGTTGATCAGGTGGACGTCTTTATTGCTATTACCAATGATGACGAAGCCAACATTATGTCCGCCATGCTAGCCAAACGCATGGGCGCCAAAAAAGTAATGGTGCTGATTCAGCGCCGCGCCTATGTCGATCTGGTGCAAGGCAGTGTGATCGATATTGCTATATCCCCACAGCAGGCGACGATTTCCGCATTGTTAGGCCATGTACGTAAAGCGGATATCGTCAGCGTTTCATCGCTACGCCGCGGCGTAGCGGAAGCTATCGAAGCCATCGCGCACGGTGACGAAAGTACTTCAAAAGTGGTTGGCCGCATCGTTGAAGATATTAAATTGCCACCAGGTACCACCATTGGCGCGATTGTGCGGGGAGACGACGTTATTATTGCCAATGGCAGCAGCAAGATTGAACAGGGCGACCATGTCATTATGTTTATTACTGACAAAAAGTACGTTCCTGACGTTGAGCGCTTGTTCCAGCCAAGCCCATTCTTCCTGTAGAACAAATGTATTAGCCGATAGTCTATAATCAGGTAGATATTCGCTGCCATGGGAAGAGATAAAGACTTTTATCTCCTGATTGTGGCAAAGGGAAATTGCTTTGTTAAAATTGTGTTATTAATTTCTTTGAGGGGTGTGCTATGAGTATGTTAAAAGAATTCCGCGAATTTGCCATGCGTGGCAACGTGGTTGATCTGGCAGTAGGTGTGATTATCGGTGCTGCTTTCGGTAAAATCGTATCGTCCTTCGTTGCAGATATCATCATGCCACCGCTGGGTTTACTGATCGGCGGCGTCGATTTCAAACAATTCCATTTGATATTACGTGAAGCTCAAGGTGCGGTACCCGCAGTAGTAATGAACTATGGTTCATTTATCCAGTCCGTTTTTGACTTCGTTATCGTTGCCTTCGCTATTTTCCTGGCCATTAAATTAATGAACAAAATGCGTCGCAAGCAGGCAGAAGAGCCTGCAGCACCTCCGGCACCGACTGCAGAAGAAAAACTACTGACTGAAATCCGTGATTTACTGAGCCAACAGCAGCAGCCAAAACTGTAACGCCATTTGTCTTGCACTAATAAAAAGCCATCATATCCAGATGGCTTTTTTAATGTCTTAAAACCAGAAGGCCAGTGGCAAACTATCATTAGATAACTTGCCACTGGCCTCCCAGTTACCACCTTTTGCGTGTTTGTCTTTACGCCGATAGCTGCCCTTCCCTTTACTGTTTTTCTCTATCCGTTGGCGAAATAAGGGATCATGCAGCAGTGCTTCAATCGCGTTGTCCTGTATCTGGCCTTTAGTATGACGGTATTTGGTCACGGTAATGCTCCTGTTGAAACTAGGGTTATAAAACGAGCCGATAATACTGCCGGACGTATAAAAATTAAAGACCTCCGGGTTCTTTTACGTGCCTTTTTTTGCCTTTTCGTCACTGGCCCCCTGCTCCAGCGCCTCCAAAATTGAACAGTAGTTGCTGGTATGGGCGGTACCGCAGCAGGCATCGCTCAACCGTTTCAACGATTCGCGCATCCGCATCAACTCGGTCAATTTATTCTCTACCTCACCAAGCCGTGCATCAACGATCGATTTAGATTCCTGGCAGGTATGATGCTCTGGATCAACTCGGATCGATAGCAGTTCGGCAATAGTTTCCAAAGTAAAACCAAGTTGCTTGGCATAGCGGATAAAACGCAGGCGCTGCAGGTCTTGATCGTTGTATAACCGATAACCGCCCTCAGTACGAACGTTATGGTCCATCATTCCCTGCTTTTCGTAATAGCGCACGGTATCCGGCGTTACGTCAGCAAGCTTTGCCAGTTGACCAATCTTAAACATCTCTCTACTCCAGTGTGAATTTCTCGTTTAATGTCCGCTGGTACTCACCGTGTAAAAAATCAGTGCTCATTCCCGCCTGCCGTAAGCGATATTCTAGCAAAGCCATGCGTTTGCTAAGGCTGGTATAGTCTGGATGCTCGCTGTTAATCTCCAGGAGTAAACGGGCAACAGTTAACGCCTCTTTACGGTCTTCAAGCGCCGCAGGCAAGTAACCGGCGTTTTTAAGCAAGCGGAACCCTGAACGCAATTCAGCGGGTACAGCGCTGTCATCATCCAACTTAAGCGGCTGTCCTCGCCCCGGCAAATTGTCCAGTTCACCTTTGGCTTGTGCATCACGAATATGGCGCTCCGCCCATTCATCAAGTAACCACATAACAGGATCCCTCAGTTGACCTGATTAATAGCGTTAGCATAGCGGATAGAGGAGGGGATCTTAAGTCTTACGGGGGAAGAGAGTATGTTCGTCTAGCTCTGGACGTAAAAAAACCGGGCAAGCCCGGTTTTTTTACGCTTCTACAGATTACTCTGCAGTTGCCACTTCTGCTTGAGACTCAGCACGATCAACCAGCTCGATGTATGCCATCGGCGCGTTGTCGCCTGCGCGGAAGCCACACTTCAGAATGCGAGTGTAACCACCGGCACGGCTCGCAAAACGCGGGCCCAGCTCGTTAAACAGTTTTGCCACGATCTCGTTATCACGAGTGCGGGCGAATGCCAGACGACGATTAGCTACGCTGTCGGTCTTGGCAAGAGTAATCAGCGGCTCAACAACGCGACGCAGCTCTTTCGCTTTTGGCAGGGTCGTCTTGATGATCTCATGACGAACCAAAGAGCCGGCCATGTTACGGAACATAGCCTGGCGGTGGCTGCTGTTACGGTTCAGTTGACGACCACTCTTACGATGGCGCATGACCTTATCCTTCTCAGTAAAACCTTAACCTGTGATCCGGTTACTCGTCAGCAATGCTTGCCGGTGGCCAGTTTTCCAGGCGCATGCCCAGTGACAGACCACGTGAAGCCAGCACGTCTTTAATCTCAGTAAGAGATTTTTTACCCAGGTTCGGCGTTTTCAGCAACTCAACCTCGGTACGCTGTACCAGATCACCGATGTAGTGGATAGCTTCTGCCTTAAGGCAGTTAGCAGAGCGGACAGTCAATTCCAGATCGTCAACAGGGCGCAGCAGGATCGGATCGAATTCTGGTTTCTCTTCTTTAACTTCTGGTTGACGAACATCACGTAAATCAACGAAAGCTTCAAGTTGTTCAGCCAGGATGGTTGCCGCACGGCGGATCGCCTCTTCAGGATCGATCGTGCCATTGGTTTCCATTTCGATAACCAGCTTGTCCAGGTCAGTACGCTGTTCTACACGCGCTGCTTCAACATTGTAGGCAATACGCTCTACAGGGCTATAGCAGGCGTCAACCAACAGACGACCGATCGGGCGCTCATCTTCTTCCGAATGAATTCGGGCAGAAGCCGGCACGTAACCACGACCGCGCTGAACTTTGATACGCATGCTGATAGCAGCGTTCTCATCGGTCAGGTGGCAGATCACATGCTGAGGCTTGACGATTTCGACATCACCATCATGGGTAATGTCGGCAGCGGTCACAGGGCCAATGCCAGATTTATTCAGGGTAAGAATAACTTCGTCTTTGCCTTGAACTCTCACCGCCAGCCCTTTCAGGTTGAGCAGGATCTCCAGGATATCTTCCTGTACGCCTTCTTTGGTGCTGTACTCATGCAGTACACCATCAATCTCAACCTCGGTCACCGCGCAACCCGGCATAGATGAAAGCAGAATACGGCGCAGTGCGTTGCCAAGAGTATGGCCAAAGCCACGCTCTAAAGGCTCAAGGGTCACCTTGGCGTGCGTCGAACTGACTTGCTCGATATCTACCAGGCGCGGTTTTAGAAACTCTGTCACAGAACCCTGCATTGTGTCCTCTCTTTGGTACTAAGCTTTACTTGGAGTAAAGCTCGACGATCAGGTGTTCGTTAATGTCCGCAGACAGATCGGTACGTTCAGGCATACGCTTGAACACGCCTTCCATCTTAGCAGCATCAACTTCCAGCCAAGTCGGCTTTTCACGCTGCTCAGCCAGCTCCAGAGAAGCTTTAACACGAGATTGCTTTTTAGCCTTCTCGCGGATGCTGACTACGTCATTCGGAGATACCTGATAAGAAGCGATGTTAACAACGCGACCATTTACCATAATTGCTTTGTGGCTAACCAACTGACGTGACTCTGCACGAGTAGCGCCGAAGCCCATACGGTAAACAACGTTGTCCAAACGACCTTCCAGCAGTTGCAACAGGTTTGCACCGGTGTTGCCCTTCAGGCGTGCTGCTTCTTTATAATAGTTACGGAATTGACGCTCCAGAACACCGTACATACGGCGAACTTTTTGCTTTTCACGTAACTGTACACCGTAGTCAGACAGACGCGGTTTACGCGCACCGTGTTGACCAGGCGGTTGCTCAATTTTACACTTGGTATCGATCGCGCGAACGCCAGACTTCAGGAACAGGTCTGTGCCCTCACGGCGGCTAAGCTTGAGCTTAGGACCCAAATATCTTGCCATTTTCTTTCTCCAACTAACCTAAAAGCAGCGTTATACGCGGCGCTTTTTCGGCGGACGACAACCGTTGTGAGGGATAGGAGTCACATCAGTAATATTAGTGATGCGGAAACCAGCGGCGTTCAGAGCACGAATAGTTGATTCGCGACCCGGACCCGGTCCCTTAACCATAACTTCCAGGTTCTTGATACCGTATTCTTTTACTGCGTCAGCACAACGTTCTGCTGCAACCTGAGCTGCAAACGGAGTTGACTTACGAGAACCACGGAAACCAGAACCACCGGCAGTTGCCCAACCCAATGCATTACCCTGACGATCGGTAATAGTTACAATGGTGTTGTTGAAAGAAGCATGGACATGAGCCACGCCGTCAGAGACTTGTTTTCTTACACGCTTACGTGTACGAACAGGTGCCTTTGCCATTATTCAATCACCCTGATTATTTCTTGATTGGTTTACGCGGACCCTTACGGGTACGTGCGTTGGTCTTCGTACGCTGACCGCGAACTGGCAGACCACGACGATGACGCAAACCACGGTAAGTACCAAGATCCATCAGACGCTTGATGCTCAGGGTAACTTCACGACGCAAATCACCTTCTACAGTGAATTTGGCGACTGCTTCACGCAGCTGTTCAATTTGCTCTTCAGACAGCTCACTGATCTTAACATTTTCAGCAATACCCGTAGATGCACAGATAGACTGTGAACGGGTCTTACCGATTCCGAAGATCGACGTTAAGGCGATAACGGTATGTTTATGATCAGGAATGTTAATGCCTGCTATACGGGCCACTATGCACTCCTACTATTTTATACGGCAACACCATTCTGAAAAGCCCGTTTTCAGGATACTCAAATAATGTTGCAGCTACATACAAAAGATTGGCTGGCTAATCTAGCCAGCTCAACCCAACTTTGCAAGAAAAATATGCGAGATAATCAGCCTTGACGCTGTTTATGCTTCGGCTCGGCGCTGCAAATCACACGAACGACACCGTTACGCTTAACGATTTTGCAGTTACGACATAATTTCTTGACGGAAGCACGAACTTTCATTTTTACTCTCCGTAACTTCTCAAACGCACCTGATTAGCGGTTATAGCCTTTCAGGTTTGCTTTCTTCAATGCAGACTCGTACTGACTTGACATCATCAGAGTTTGCACTTGAGCCATAAAGTCCATGATGACGACAACCACGATCAGTAGCGAGGTACCACCAAAGTAGAATGGTACTTTCATTGCATCACGCATGAACTCCGGGATCAGGCAGATGAAAGTAATGTACATCGCGCCCACCAGGGTTAAACGCGTCATTACTTTATCGATGTACTTCGCCGTTTGCTCTCCCGGACGAATTCCTGGTACGAAGGCACCGGACTTCTTCAGGTTATCTGCTGTCTCACGCGGGTTGAAAACCAACGCCGTGTAAAAGAAACAGAAGAAGATGATTGCAGATGCATAGAGTAACACATAAAGCGGTTGCCCTGGCTGCAAATACAGCGAAATCGTTGTCAGCCAGTTCCAACCGGTACCGCCCCCAAACCATGATGCGATCGTGGCAGGGAACAGAATAATGCTGGAAGCGAAGATTGCCGGGATAACCCCTGCCATGTTCACTTTCAGCGGTAAGTGTGTGCTCTGTGCTGCATAAACACGACGCCCTTGTTGACGTTTCGCATAGTTAACGACGATACGACGTTGACCACGTTCGATGAAAACAACGAAGAAGGTTACTGCAAACACTAATACTGCAACCAACAGCAACAGGAGGAAGTGCAGGTCGCCTTGCCGAGCTTGCTCAATGGTATGGGCCACTGCCGGCGGTAGTCCCGCTACAATACCTGCAAAGATAATGATCGAGATACCGTTACCGATACCACGCTCAGTAATCTGTTCACCCAGCCACATAAGGAACATTGTCCCGGTAACCAAGCTAACTACTGCAGTAAAGTAGAATGCAAAGCCTGGATTTAACACCAGACCCTGCATACCAGGCATATTCGGTAAACCGGTAGCAATACCGATTGACTGGAATATAGCCAACACCAGCGTACCGTAACGGGTGTACTGGCTAATCTTGCGACGGCCAGCCTCCCCTTCTTTCTTAATTTCTGCCAACGCTGGATGTACCACCGTTAACAGCTGGATAATGATCGATGCCGAAATATACGGCATGATCCCCAGAGCAAAGATTGAAGCACGGCTGAGGGCACCACCAGAGAACATGTTAAACATTTCAATGATAGTGCCTCTCTGCTGCTCGAGCAATTTGGCAAGCACAGTGGCATCGATACCAGGAATCGGAATAAAAGAGCCGATACGGAAGACAATCAGCGCGCCGATGACAAACAAAAGTCTGCGCTTCAGCTCGCCGAGCCCGCCTTTAGCACTTTGAAAATCTAATCCTGGTTGCTTAGCCATCTGCTACTTATTCCTCAATTTTACCGCCAGCAGCTTCGATAGCAGCACGAGCGCCTTTGGTGACACGCAGACCACGCAGGGTAACCGGACGAGCGACTTCGCCAGAAAGCATAACTTTCACGAACTCGATCTGGATACCAACAACGTTAGCGGCTTTCAGCGCGTTCAGGTCGATTACGTCGCCTTCAACAAGTGCCAGTTCAGACAGACGAACTTCTGCCGTGATCATAGCTTTGCGAGAGGTAAAGCCGAATTTCGGCAAACGACGATATAAAGGCATCTGACCACCTTCAAACCCACGACGTACGCCACCGCCAGAACGAGAGTTCTGACCTTTGTGACCACGACCGGCGGTTTTACCCAGGCCAGAACCGATACCACGACCTACACGCTTCGGCGCATGCTTGGCACCTTCAGCCGGAGACAGAGTATTTAAACGCATCTGTTACTCCTCAACTTTAACCATGTAGGAAACCAGGTTGATCATACCGCGTACAGCAGGAGTATCCTCGCGCTCTACGGTGTGACCAATACGACGCAGACCCAGACCGAGCAGTGTAGCTTTATGCTTCGGCAGACGGCCAATGGAGCTGCGAACTTGTGTTACTTTGATAGTCTTAGCCATGGTCAATTACCCCAGAATGTCTGCAACGGATTTACCACGCTTGGCAGCGACCATTTCAGGGGACTTCATATTTGCCAAAGCATCAATAGTTGCACGAACCACGTTGATCGGGTTGGTGGAACCATAAGCTTTAGCCAATACGTTGTGCACCCCAGCGACTTCCAGGACGGCGCGCATTGCGCCACCGGCAATAATACCGGTACCTTCGGAAGCCGGCTGCATGAACACACGGGAACCCGTATGAGCACCTTTAACAGGATGCTGCAGGGTGCCGCTGTTCAGCGCGACATTCATCATGTTGCGACGGGCTTTTTCCATCGCTTTCTGGATCGCTGCCGGAACTTCGCGTGCTTTGCCGTAGCCAAAACCAACGCGACCGTTACCATCACCAACTACTGTCAGTGCGGTAAAGCTGAAAATACGGCCACCTTTTACGGTTTTAGATACGCGGTTTACCGCGATCAGCTTTTCCTGCAGTTCGCCAGCTTGTTTTTCGATGTGAGCCATCTTAAACCTCTTCCTTAGAACTGAAGGCCAGCTTCACGGGCAGCATCTGCCAGTGCCTGGACTCGACCATGATATTGGAAACCGGAACGGTCAAAGGATACTTTAGAGATCCCTTTTTCCAACGCGCGCTCAGCCAGAGTTTTACCTACGGCAGCTGCTGCGTCTTTGTTACCGGAATACTTCAGTTGCTCAGTGATAGCTTTTTCTAAAGTAGAAGCTGCTACCAGTACTTCAGAACCATTTGGAGCAATTACCTGTGCGTAAATGTGACGCGGGGTACGATGTACCACCAGGCGGGTTGCACCCAGTTCTTTGAGCTTACGGCGTGCGCGGGTCGCACGACGGATACGAGCAGATTTCTTATCCATAGTGTTACCTTACTTCTTCTTAGCCTCTTTGGTACGCACGACTTCGTCGGCGTAACGGACACCCTTGCCTTTGTAAGGCTCAGGACGGCGGTAGGCACGCAGATCTGCAGCAACCTGGCCAATAACTTGTTTATCAGCGCCTTTCAGCACGATTTCAGTTTGGCTAGGGCATTCAGCAGTAATACCTGCTGGCAGCTGGTGATCGACAGGGTGAGAAAAGCCCAAGGCTAAATTCACCACGTTGCCTTTAACAGCAGCACGATAACCAACACCTACCAGTTGAAGCTTTTTGGTGAAGCCGTCGGTAACACCAACTACCATTGCGTTCAGCAGAGCGCGCGTAGTACCCGCTTGGGCCCATGCGTTAGCAAAACCTTCGCGTGGAGCGAAAGTCAGTGCGTTAGCTTCTTGCTTCACTTCAACGGCGTCGTGGACAGTACGAGTCAGCTCGCCGTTCTTACCCTTAATCGAAATAACCTGACCGTTGAGTTTTACCTCTACGCCGGCAGGAATGACGACGGGTGCTTTTGCAACACGAGACATTCTTTCCTCCCGAATTAAGCTACGTAGCAGATAATCTCGCCACCAAGACCAGCTTGGCGAGCTGCACGATCGGTCATAACACCTTTAGAGGTAGAAATAACAGCAATACCCAAACCGGCCATAACTTTAGGCAGCTCATCTTTTTTCTTATAGATGCGCAGACCTGGACGGCTGATTCGCTGAATGCTTTCTACCACTGCCTTTTCCTGGAAGTACTTCAGTACCAGTTCCAGTACAGGCTTGGTGTCGCCTTCGATTTTGAAATCTTCAATAAAACCTTCTTCCTTCAGCACGTTGGCAATTGCCACTTTCAGCTTGGAGGAAGGCATGGTGACCGCAACTTTGTTCGCGGCTTGACCGTTACGGATACGGGTCAGCATATCCGCGATCGGATCTTGCATGCTCATCTGTCTTTACTCCCGTGATTCAATTGGTAATTACCAGCTAGCCTTTTTCAAGCCTGGTACTTCACCGCGCATGGCGGCTTCACGTAGCTTGATACGGCTCAACCCGAATTTGCCCACATAACCATGTGGACGGCCAGTTTGGCGGCAGCGTTTACGCTGACGAGACGGGCTGGAATCACGCGGCAGAGTTTGCAGCTTGAGAACAGCATCCCAACGATCTTCGTCGGATGAGTTCACACCAGAAATGATAGCTTTCAATTCCTCGCGTTTAGCGCGGTACTTGTCAGCCAGTTTCACGCGAACGACTTCGCGTGCTTTCATTGATTGCTTAGCCATCAGTAACCCTGCCTTACTTGCGGAACGGGAAGTTAAAAGCAGCCAACAGTGCACGGCCTTCATCATCAGATTTCGCAGTAGTGGTAATGGTAATATCCAAGCCACGAACACGATCGACTTTGTCATAGTCGATTTCTGGGAAGATGATTTGCTCACGCACACCCATGCTGTAGTTACCACGGCCATCGAATGACTTAGCGGACAAGCCACGGAAGTCACGGATACGTGGAACAGCAATGGAAATCAGACGCTCAAAGAACTCCCACATGCGTTCGCCACGCAGAGTTACTTTACAGCCGATCGGATAGCCCTGGCGGATTTTGAAGCCTGCAACAGATTTGCGTGCTTTGGTGATGAACGGCTTTTGACCGGAGATTGCTGCCAAATCGGCTGCTGCATTATCCAGCAGTTTCTTGTCAGCGATCGCTTCACCAACACCCATATTCAGGGTGATCTTCTCGACCCGAGGGACTTGCATGACAGAGTTGTAATCAAACTGAGACATCAGTTGTTTGACTACCTCGTCTTTGTAGTAATCATGCAGTTTCGCCATCGTATTACTCCAAATTACTTGATAGTTTCGCTGTTAGACTTGAAGAAACGGACTTTTTTGCCGTCTTCGAATCTAAAGCCTACACGGTCAGCCTTACCGGTAGCCGTGTTGAAGAGAGCAATGTTAGAAACCTGAATAGCAGCTTCTTTTTCAACAATGCCACCTGGTTGGTTCAGGGCCGGAACCGGCTTCTGATGTTTCTTAACCAGGTTGATACCTTCAACAATGACCTTGCCAGCAGACAAGACATTTTTTACTTTACCGCGTTTACCTTTGTCTTTCCCGGTAAGCACGATAACTTCGTCATCACGACGGATTTTCGCTGCCATGGTTCGCTCCTTAGAGTACTTCTGGTGCCAGAGAGATAATTTTCATGAACTTCTCATTACGCAGTTCACGAGTTACCGGCCCAAAAATACGCGTACCGATAGGTTGCTCGCTGTTATTGTTTAAAATAACGCATGCATTACCATCGAAGCGAATGACAGAACCGTCCGGGCGACGTACACCCTTCTTGGTGCGCACCACTACCGCCTTCAGCACATCGCCTTTCTTCACCTTACCGCGAGGAATTGCTTCCTTGATGGTAATTTTGATGACGTCGCCGATGCCTGCGTAGCGACGGTGCGAGCCACCTAGAACCTTGATACACATTACGCGACGTGCACCGGAGTTGTCGGCCACGTTCAGCATAGTCTGTTCTTGGATCATGTTAGTGCTCCGCTAATGTCAACTACAACTTTAGGACCTATTACTAGGTCGTTGAAAAGCCCCATAACCGAGGGCGCAGCATTATAACACCGCTTCCAAAGTATGGGTAGAAAAAATAAACGGCTCATTTTCTGAGCCGTTTATTAAGTTAGAGGCTGCTACTCTATTACAGAATCGCTTTCTCTACAACGCGAACCAACGTCCAAGACTTAGTCTTAGACAGTGGACGGCATTCGCGGATTTCTACCACGTCACCGATACCACATTCGTTGTTCTCGTCATGTACGTGCAGCTTGGTCGTACGCTTGATGAATTTCCCGTAGATCGGGTGCTTCACCGTGCGCTCGATAGCAACAACCATGGATTTCTCCATTTTGTCACTAATAACACGACCCTGCAGAGTACGGTTAATATCAGTCATTTACACACCCGCCTTTTCAGTCAGTAAAGTCTTAACGCGTGCGACATTACGACGCACTTGTTTCAACAGGTGAGTTTGTTGCAGCTGGCCACTTGCCGCCTGCATGCGCAAGTTAAATTGCTCACGCAGCAGGTTGAGCAGCTCAGTGTTCAGCTCTTCAACGCTTTTTTCACGCAGCTCTTGTGCTTTCATTACATCACCGTCTTAGTTACAAAGGTGGTTTTGATCGGCAATTTAGCTGCAGCGAGCTTGAATGCCTCACGGGCGACCTCTTCTGGCACACCGTCCATTTCGTACAGGACCTTACCAGGTTGGATCAGGGCAACCCAATACTCCACGTTACCCTTACCTTTACCCATACGCACTTCGAGCGGCTTCTCGGTAATCGGTTTGTCCGGGAATACACGGATCCAGATTTTACCTTGACGCTTAACTGCACGAGTCATTGCACGACGAGCTGCTTCGATTTGACGAGCAGTCAGACGGCCACGGCCAACAGCTTTCAGACCGAAAGTGCCGAAGCTAACATCCGTACCCTGCGCCAGACCACGGTTGCGGCCTTTGTGCATCTTACGGAATTTTGTACGCTTTGGTTGTAACATCAGCGACTCTCCTTACTTGCGGCCTTTACGCTGCTGCTTTTTAGGTTGAGCAGCCGGTTCCGGTTGTTCAACTGCAGCCATACCACCCAGGATCTCACCTTTGAAGATCCATACCTTAACGCCGATTACACCATAAGTGGTGTGCGCTTCAGATGTGTTGTAATCGATATCCGCACGCAGTGTGTGCAACGGAACACGACCTTCACGGTACCATTCGGTACGCGCGATTTCAGCACCGCCAAGACGGCCGCTTACTTCAACTTTGATACCTTTAGCGCCAAGACGCATTGCGTTCTGTACAGCACGCTTCATAGCACGACGGAACATAACGCGACGTTCCAGCTGGGAAGTGATGCTGTCAGCAACCAATTTAGCGTCAAGTTCCGGTTTACGGACTTCGGCGATGTTAATCTGTGCAGGAACGCCAGCGATATCCGCTACGACCTTACGCAGTTTTTCGACATCTTCACCTTTCTTGCCGATAACGATGCCTGGGCGAGCAGTGTGAATAGTCACACGGATGCTCTTCGCAGGACGCTCGATAACGATGCGAGAAACGGAAGCTTTCGCCAGTTCCTTAATCAGGAATTGACGAACTTTAAAGTCGCTGTCCAGGTTGTCAGCGAATTCTTTGGTATTCGCATACCAAGTAGAGTTCCAAGGTTTGACAATACCCAGGCGAATACCATTAGGATGTACTTTCTGACCCATTGCTAGTCTCCAGAGTCTCAGCGATCGGACACAACCACAGTAATGTGGCTGGTGCGCTTCAGGATGCGATCTGCACGACCTTTCGCACGCGGCATAATGCGCTTCATGCTTGGGCCTTCGTCTACGAAGATTTTCGTGACTTTCAGATCATCGATGTCAGCGCCATCGTTGTGTTCTGCGTTAGCAATGGCAGACTCCAGCACTTTCTTAACCAGACCAGCAGCTTTCTTGTTGGTGTAGTTCAGAGTTTCCAGAGCTTGCGACACTTTCTTACCGCGGATCAGGTCTGCAACAAGGCGAACCTTCTGAGCAGAAGAACGAGCGTGGCGATGTTTAGCGATAGTTTCCATCTCTTCCTCCTACCTTAGCGCTTTTTAGCTTTTTTATCAGCCGCATGGCCGCGATAAGTACGAGTCGGCGCGAATTCACCCAGTTTGTGACCGACCATTTCATCGGAAACGAACACTGGTACGTGCTGACGACCATTATGGACAGCGATGGTCAAACCGATCATGTTAGGAAAGATCGTTGAACGACGGGACCAAGTGCGCAAAGGCTTCTTGTCACCGCTTTCCACCGCTTTCTCTACCTTCTTCAGCAAGTGCAGGTCAATAAAAGGACCTTTCTTGAGAGAACGTGGCATGGCTTATCCTCTAATTATTTTTTGCTACGGCGACGTACGATGAACTTATCAGTACGCTTGTTGCTACGGGTCTTCTTACCTTTGGTCTGAACGCCCCACGGAGTTACCGGGTGCTTACCAAAGTTACGACCTTCACCACCACCGTGCGGGTGATCTACCGGGTTCATCGCCGTACCGCGAACGGTAGGACGAACACCACGCCAACGTGCAGCACCTGCTTTACCCAGAACGCGAAGCATATGTTCAGCGTTACCGACTTCACCCAGGGTGGCGCGGCAATCAACTGGAACTTTACGCATTTCGCCTGAGCGCAGACGCAGAGTTACGTAGGAACCGTCACGAGCAACGATCTGAACGTAGGCACCAGCAGAACGAGCCAACTGGCCGCCTTTACCTGGTTTCATTTCTACGTTGTGAACCGTTGAACCAACCGGGATGTTGCGCATTGGCAGGGTGTTACCCGCTTTGATTGCAGCATCAACGCCAGATTGAATCTGGTCACCAGCTTTCAGGCCTTTCGGCGCCAGGATGTAACGGCGTTCGCCGTCTTTGTACAGAACCAGCGCGATGTTCGCGGAACGGTTCGGATCGTACTCCAGACGCTCAACCACAGCAGGAATACCATCTTTGTTGCGTTTGAAGTCAACCAGACGATAATGTTGCTTGTGGCCACCACCGATATGACGGGTGGTGATACGGCCATTGTTGTTACGACCACCGCTTTTGCTCAGTTTCTCAAGCAGCGGGGCATAAGGTTTACCCTTGTGCAGCTCAGGGTTAACCACTTTAACAACGTGGCGACGACCCGGAGATGTAGGTTTACATTTAACAATTGCCATTGTTCTTACTCCTCCGACTTACTCTGCGCCGCCGATGAAGTCCAGGTTCTGGCCTTCTTTCAGGGTGACGTAAGCTTTTTTCCAGTCGCTACGACGACCAACACGCTGACCGTGACGTTTCACTTTCCCTTTAACTACCAGGGTGTTCACGTCTTCGACTTCGACTTCAAACAGTTTCTGCACTGCAGCTTTGATTTCTGCTTTGGTCGCGTCTTTGGCAACTTTGAGAACGATGGTGTTGCTTTTTTCCATCGCAGCGGATGCTTTTTCAGATACGTGCGGTGCACGCAGCACTTTCAGCAAACGTTCTTCACGGATCATGCCAGCATCTCCTCAACTTGCTTCACAGCATCAGCAGTCATAACCACTTTGTCGAAGGCGATCAGGCTAACCGGGTCGATACCAGCTACATCGCGCACGTCAACCTTGTACAGGTTGCGAGCTGCCAGGAACAGATTCTCATCCAGTTCACCGGTCACGATCAGCACATCTTCCAGAGCCATATCTTTCAGTTTCTGTGCCAGCAGCTTAGTTTTAGGCGCTTCTACAGAGAACTTCTCGACAACGATCAGACGATCTTGACGTACCAGTTCGGACAGGATGCTTTTCAGCGCGCCGCGGTACATCTTTTTGTTTACTTTCTGACTGTGGTCCTGCGGTTTAGCAGCAAAGGTCACGCCGCCTGAACGCCAGATCGGGCTCTTTACAGAACCTGAACGCGCACGGCCGGTACCTTTCTGGCGCCACGGTTTTTTACCGGAACCAGTCACTTCAGCACGGGTCTTCTGAGCACGGGTACCTTGACGGGCACCTGCTGCATAAGCAACAACAACCTGGTGTACCAGCGCTTCGTTGAAATCACGACCGAAGGTAGTTTCGGAAACAGTCAGCGCGCTTTGCGCGTCTTTCAATACTAATTCCATTGCTATCCCCTTACGCCTTCACAGCTGGTTTAACGATCAGGTTGCCACCGGTTGCGCCCGGTACAGCACCCTTAACCAGCAGCAGGTTGCGCTCAGCGTCAACACGTACTACGTCCAGGCTTTGAACGGTTACACGCTCGTCACCCAGGTGGCCAGCCATTTTCTTGCCTTTGAACACTTTGCCCGGAGTCTGGTTCTGACCGATAGAACCCGGAACGCGGTGAGACAAGGAGTTACCGTGGGTAGCGTCTTGGGTACGGAAGTTCCAGCGCTTTACAGTGCCGGCAAAACCTTTACCTTTAGAAGTACCAGTAACATCGACTTTTTTAACGTCAGCGAAGATTTCTACGCTGATGTTTTGACCTGCAGTGAACTCTTCACCTTCTGCAAGGCGGAATTCCCACAGACCACGGCCAGCTTCAACGCCAGCTTTAGCGAAATGACCCGCTTCCGGTTTGGTCACGCGGTTAGCTTTTTTGCTACCAGTGGTGACCTGAACGGCACGGTATCCGTCGTTAGCCAGGTCTTTAACCTGAGTCACGCGGTTCGCTTCAATTTCAATCACGGTTACAGGGATAGAAACGCCATCTTCAGTGAAGATACGAGTCATACCCACTTTTTTACCGACTAAACCAATCATTGTTTCAACCTCTCAATCGCTCAATGACCTGATTAACCCAGGCTGATCTGCACGTCTACACCGGCAGCCAGATCCAGACGCATCAGAGCATCAACGGTTTTCTCGGTTGGCTCAACGATGTCAACCAGACGCTTGTGAGTGCGAATCTCGTACTGATCACGCGCGTCTTTGTTAACGTGCGGAGAGATCAGAACGGTAAAGCGCTCTTTGCGAGTTGGCAGCGGGATCGGACCACGGACTTGCGCACCAGTGCGCTTGGCAGTCTCGACGATTTCCGCGGTTGATTGATCGATAAGACGATGATCAAACGCTTTCAGGCGGATACGGATTCTTTGGTTCTGCATGAGACCAGAGCTCCAATTATTTATAAACGTAAATAATTACTCCTCACACCCATTTCGATTGATGGGGGAGTGTAATCGTCAACATATAACCCCCATATCGGGAGTATTGTTCGATGAGCAGAAAGTCCTGCCTATCGACTGATTCGCTAAAATCAGGCTTACCAAGATTAGGTAAGCCCGCGCATTATACGCAAAACAGAACGGGAAGCAAGCCACAGATGGAAATATGCTCAGGATATCGACATTTTTTACCGATTCCCGTATTCGACTACGAAAAGCGATGCACGGAGATGGGATTATGCAGGTAGGCGAGCTCTTGCCGCTACTCCCCTACGGTGTCTACAAAATAGCCGCCGACGGGGAGTGGGGATGATAAGGAGACTAGTCTTTGCGTTCCAGTACCTGGGCTTGCGCGTAATTTTGAATGCCCAGACGTGCAATCAAATCCAGCTCAGTTTCCAGCCAGTCGATATGCCCTTCTTCATCTGCCAGGATCTCTATCATCAAATCACGGCTGACGTAGTCATGGATCGAGTCGGCATAGGCGATGGCTTCACGCAGATTCTTGGCGCCATCCAACTCCAGGGCCAGGTCTGAACGCAGCATTTCTTCGATATCTTCGCCAATGTTCAGTTTGCCAAGATCTTGTAAATTCGGCAGACCTTCAAGGAATAAAATGCGCTCGATGTAGCGATCGGCATGCTTCATTTCATCGATCGACTCATGATATTCCTTGTCATTAAGGCGCATTAAGCCCCAGTTTTTGAACATTCGCGCGTGCAGGAAATATTGATTGATGGCAACCAGCTCGTTGCCGAGCAGTTTGTTGAGGTGAGCAATGATCTTTTTATCGCCTTTCATAGGTAACTCCTCCTGGCCAGTTCTGAAAGTGTAGAAGCTGGAGGCCAAGAGTCAAAAAATAACCGTACCTTTAGTTAGGCAACTTCGTGCATAAGGATAATGGTTCCGCGTTCCTCCACCATAATCTGCCTTGCCTGTCGAATGCACTTCCCGCAGTCGGTACCAATCGGCACTAATTCACGCAGTTGCTTCATGGTATGAGGGTTGTGCTGACGCACGGCTTTACGGATTGCTTTGTCAGTCACGGCATTACATAGGCATACATACATAGAGAGACTCACTTCTTAACCAATTGCATAAGTCTAAATAGGAATGCTTTTTATTTCAATTAAGATTTGAGCGAATTGCATAAAAAAAGGGCACCGAAGTGCCCTCTTTTTGTGTCGAAAAATTATCAGCGATTAAGCGATAACTTTAGCAACAACACCAGCGCCAACAGTACGGCCGCCTTCACGGATTGCGAAACGCAGGCCGTCG
>NZ_JAUJXB010000010.1:0-27453 GCF_031931805.1 Serratia sp. root2 | reverse complement strand
CGAACCCCGGAGACTCTGTGAAGTTGTTCACATGTTCCGTGTCGATGGAGGCGCATTATAGGGGGTTCCTCGCAGGCCGCAACAGGTATTTTCGACAAAAACGATCGTTTGCTGCATTCCACAGCAAAACCCGCCCTTATACCCTGTTGTGCACAACTTTATCCACAGAACCCATTTGCGCGGAAAATTTACGAGCGCCGCGCAAACGTTTTCGCTACAATTCCTCGCGATGAAACGCTCCCTCTTTTATAAGGTCGTTACCTGAATCTGTGCCCGATTGCTCCTCTATAGAGAGAAAATCCTTTCCTTATAGAGAGAAGCAGGTGGAAATTCACGTAACGCTCTTTATTGCGACTCAAAGCCAAGGGATAAAACCATGCAACAACCTCGTCCAATCCGCCGGGCCCTGCTCAGCGTCTCCGACAAAGCCGGTATCGTTGAATTCGCCGAAGCGCTTTCCCAGCGTGGCGTCGAACTACTCTCCACCGGCGGCACCGCCCGTCTGCTGGCAGATGCCGGCCTGCCAGTTACCGAAGTTTCCGACTACACCGGTTTCCCGGAAATGATGGACGGACGAGTTAAGACCCTGCATCCCAAAGTACACGGTGGCATTCTTGGCCGTCGCGGTCAGGACGATGCGATCATGGGCCAGCACGATATCAAACCGATCGACATGGTGGTCGTTAACCTTTATCCGTTCGCCCAAACAGTCGCGCGCCCGGATTGCTCGCTGGAAGACGCGGTCGAGAATATCGATATTGGCGGCCCGACCATGGTGCGCTCCGCAGCCAAGAACCATAAAGACGTCGCTATCGTGGTGAAGAGCGGTGATTACGCCGCCATCATTACCGAGATGGATAACAACGATGGCTCACTGCAATACGCCACTCGTTTCGATCTGGCTATCAAAGCCTTCGAGCATACCGCCGCCTACGACAGCATGATCGCTAACTACTTCGGCGCACTGGTTCCAGCCTATCACGGTGATACTGAACAACCTGCCGGCCGGTTCCCACGCACCCTGAACCTTAACTACATCAAGAAACAGGATATGCGCTACGGCGAAAACAGCCACCAGCAAGCTGCCTTCTATATAGAAGAGAACGTTCAGGAAGCTTCTGTCGCTACCGCTGACCAGCTGCAGGGCAAAGCGCTCTCCTATAACAACATCGCCGATACCGACGCCGCACTGGAATGCGTCAAAGAGTTCGCCGAGCCGGCCTGCGTGATCGTCAAGCACGCCAACCCATGCGGTGTGGCGATCGGCGACGATATTCTGGCGGCCTACGAGCGCGCCTATCAGACCGACCCGACCTCGGCTTTCGGCGGTATCATCGCCTTCAACCGTGAACTGGATGCCGCCACCGCGCAAGCCATCATTAGCCGCCAGTTCGTGGAGGTGATCATTGCACCGAGCATCAGCCAGGAAGCCCGCTCTCTGCTGGCCGCCAAGCAGAACGTTCGCGTTCTGGCCTGCGGTCAATGGCAGCAGCGCGTTGCCGCTCTGGACTTCAAACGCGTCAACGGCGGCCTGTTGGTGCAGGATCGCGATCTGGGTATGGTGAACGAAGGCGATCTGCGCGTGGTGTCCGAACGTCAGCCGAGCGCTCAGGAACTGCGTGATGCGCTGTTCTGCTGGAAAGTGGCCAAATTCGTGAAATCCAACGCCATCGTTTATGCGCGTGACAATATGACCATCGGTATAGGCGCCGGCCAGATGAGCCGCGTTTACTCCGCCAAAATCGCCGGGATCAAAGCGGCGGACGAAGGGCTTGAGGTGAAAGGTTCCGCCATGGCGTCCGACGCCTTCTTCCCGTTCCGTGACGGCATCGATGCAGCAGCGGCGGTTGGCATCACCTGCGTGATCCAGCCTGGCGGTTCGATCCGCGACGACGAAGTGATTGCCGCCGCCAACGAGCACGGCATTGCGATGATCTTCACCGACATGCGCCACTTCCGCCATTAATCCCTTTTGCCGCGTGCGCTACGGCGCACGCTCTGCATGGAGTACCTGATGAACATTTTAATTATCGGCAACGGCGGGCGTGAGCATGCGCTGGCATGGAAAGCCGCTCAGTCACCGCTGGCAGACAAAGTTTACGTCGCACCGGGCAACGCCGGTACCGCGCTGGAACCAAGCCTTACAAACGTAACGATCTCCGCCACCGATATCCCGGCGCTGGTCACCTTTGCACAAAGCCATGACATCGGTCTGACCATCGTTGGGCCGGAAGCGCCGCTGGTGATTGGGGTGGTTGATGCCTTCCAGGCCGCCGGTCTGAAAATCTTCGGCCCGTCCCAGGCCGCCGCTCAATTGGAAGGCTCTAAAGCCTTCACCAAAGACTTTCTGGCGCGTCATAACATTCCGAGCGCCGAGTACCAGAACTTTACCGAAGTTGAACCGGCGCTGGCTTATGTACGCAGTAAAGGCGCCCCCATCGTCATAAAAGCCGATGGTCTTGCCGCCGGTAAAGGCGTCATCGTCGCCATGACACTGCAGGAAGCGGAAGACGCAGTGCAGGACATGCTGGCCGGCAATGCTTTTGGTGACGCCGGCCACCGTATCGTGGTGGAAGAATTCCTCGAGGGTGAAGAAGCCAGTTTTATCGTGATGGTCGACGGCGAGAACGTGGTGCCGATGGCCACCAGCCAGGATCACAAACGCGTTGGCGATGGCGATACCGGCCCTAATACCGGCGGTATGGGTGCCTATTCCCCAGCCCCGGTGGTCACTGATGAAATCCACCAACGAGCAATGGACCAGGTCATTTGGCCAACGGTACGCGGCATGGCCGCGGAAGGGAATACCTACGTCGGTTTCCTGTATGCCGGGCTGATGATTTCTGCAGACGGCCAACCGAAGGTGATTGAGTTCAACTGCCGCTTTGGCGATCCGGAAACGCAGCCCATCATGCTGCGTCTGCGCTCCGATCTGGTTGAACTGTGTCTGGCCGGTGCGGAAGGCAAGTTGAATGAGAAAACTTCCGAGTGGGACGAGCGCCCGGCCTTGGGTGTGGTGCTGGCAGCCGGTGGATATCCGGGCGACTACAGCAACGGTGACGTGATTCAGGGCTTACCGCAGCAAGAAAGCGCCGACGGCAAAGTGTTCCATGCCGGCACGCGCATGCAGGGTGATGACGTAGTCACTAACGGTGGGCGAGTGCTGTGCGTGACGGCGCTGGGGACAACGGTGGCGGAAGCGCAACAACGCGCATACCAGTTGGCGAAAGGCATTCAGTGGCAGGGCAGTTTCTGTCGCAACGATATTGGCTATCGGGCGATTGCCCGCGGCAAATGATCTGAACGTCGCACCACAGTCAAACGAGGGGGTTCTGCATGCAGAGCCCTTTTTTATAACGTCTCTTCTTTCGGTTCCCAGCGGCAAAAATCGTCGTTCGCCACCAGCAGCAGTTCACGCCCTTCCGGTGCATCCAACCAGGCTATATTCACCGGCTGGTTGCTGTTGCGGGCACGCCGTGCGATCCAGGCCTCTGCATTATTATCCAGCCTCGGCTTGATTGATTGCCCATCACAGGTTTGCACAACGCCCTGCTGCCAACGCCCCTGCATTAGTTTCACCTTGCCGGCGCGCAACGCATCGCTCAGTTCAAGGACTCGCCGCGCCTGATATTGATACAAAGCGATCTCGTCGCTGGTCAGTTGCTCACGTCGCGTAGCCAGTTGGCGTTGCATAAAGCTCACCATGCCGTCATCGGCAAAGCGTAATTGAATAGAGTCTTGATCGCGATCGGCATCAGTGCGCTTGATCAGGCGCAGTTCGCCGTTCTGGTATTCGTACACTGTAGTGACCGTGCCTGGCCCGCGATAGGGGCTGTAGACACTCATCAACACTTGCGGACGTTGCTGGTCGTCGTCTTTACGCCACAAACGCATCACGCCCTGGTCAGCCACGTAGCCGCTGGCAGTAAAGGTGGGAGGATCGGAATGACTGCTGCAGGCGCTCAGGCCACCGGCAATGCCAATGGCCAGCAGCGCCTGTCGGACAAACAAAAGGGGCGCCATCGCCCCCCTGTTTAATCTTTTCACCAACACGCAGTATTACTTAACTGCGTCTTTCAGTGCTTTACCAGAAACGAACGCAGGCACGTTGGCAGCTGCGATTTTGATTTCTTTACCAGTCTGTGGGTTGCGGCCGGTGCGCTCGTTACGATGGTTCACTTTGAAAGTACCGAAACCAACCAATTGTACTGCATCACCTTCTTTCAGAGACTCAGTAATAGCAGCCAGGGTGGATTCCAGAGCCAGTTTAGCTTGTGCTTTGGAAAGGTCAGCCTTGTCCGCGATTACATCAATCAGTTGAGTCTTGTTCATAAGTTATCCTTACAGTGTGTTTATCGTTTGCAAAGCATCGAGTGCGACGGATATGCCGATTGACAGCACCCTCCTGCATACACGCACCGATAGCCACTTTTTTTACGCCCCCCAAATGTAGACCAGACAGGGTGCGGATGTGAAGCCTTAAGGCATGACAAATCAGGCGTTAAATCACGTTTTCTTGCCTTATTGCGTTAAATTTATCCCGATATTACTTACCGCAGCCTCGCGGAGGTCCGAACGCAACCCTTTGATCAGCTCTAAATCGCGCTCTTCACAGTCAGCCAACAGGCGGAAAATCTCCCATTGAATGTCCCATTCTTCCTCTACCGCAGGCAAAACCTTTAACTCATCGTCGGTCATTTCTTTACCGGCCTGAGTCATTTCCAGCATCGCCACGGTGCGAATTGACGTTTCGCTAATGGCAATGGCGTGCTCCAGCGTCTCCCCGCTGAGCCGCGAATGGATCAGTTCCCCTAATGCGATACAGGCGTCAATCGCCGGGTAAACGCCGTAAAGATCGTAATCTTCTGCCGAGGGTATCGCCTCTTCCAACTTCTCCAGCTGGCTGTCAAAGTTGACCTTGGCATCCTTCACCACCAGTGTTTCCCACACCAAATCCAGAATGCGGCGGTAAATGGCCGGATCGCCGAACTCGGTCTGCAGGCAGAACATCTGGTAATTCGGATACATACGCTCGCACAAACTGGCCATAAAGGTCAAATGTTGCCAGCTTTCAAGCTTTTCCAGACGTAAATGAATCGGGTTACGTAGCATTATTCACTCTCTTACGCGTTATCTGCGCCGCAGTGTACCCGAAATCGGTCATTGCGGCACCTCTGGATGCTGTTGCAGCCAGCGCTGGAAGGCCGGCCGGCGCGAGGCGATGGCATCGGCCCAGCGCGTGGGTTCAGGTAAACGGTAGCCCGCCATGCAGCGCTGTACCCAGGCCAGAGCGCTGTCGGCGCTTACACGGTGGCCGGTGGCAATAAACAACGGGTTGCAGCGCGCCTTGCTGCGCCACACCCAGCCAAGCTGTTCGCCTTTATCCTCCAGCGGCGCCAGCGCACCGGCGGCAACATCCAAAGGAGCGAATTTACCGCACAGGCGCTTCTTCGCCACGCCGATGGTCGGCACATTGACCAACAACCCAAAGTGGCTGGCGACGCCCAGGCGGCGTGGATGCGAGATGCCATGACCGTCGACAAAAACCAGGTCCGGCTTCTGTTGCAGCCGTTCCCACGCGGCAAGCAACGCGGGATATTCACGGAATGAAAGAAAACCCGGAATATAGGGCATGGTAGTAGCCACACGGGCAATCTGGTATTCAACCAGTTCCAGCGACGGATACCGCAGGATGGCGATAGCGGCTCGCGTCACCGCCCCTTCCTGCTCGAAACCCACATCGGCACCGGCGATAAAAGCCGGTGTATCGACCAGAAAGTCATCGTGGCGAATAACTTCAGACGCACGTTGCAACTGCTCTGCGCGCAGGGCTTGGGTATCAATCACATTCCATCCTTAGCGATGATATTTCGCCGATTGAGCGTGAACGGCCTCCACAAAGACGCCCGCGTTTTCGGGCGGTACGTCCAGATGAATGCCGTGCCCCAGATTGAACACGTGGCCTTCGCCGTGGCCGAAACCGGCAAGAATGGTTTCCACTTCCTGGCCGATGCGTTCAGGCGATGCGTACAGCATGGACGGATCCATATTCCCCTGCAGCGCCACTTTGTCGCCTACGCGACGGCGCGCATCCGCAATATCGGTAGTCCAGTCCAGGCCCAGCGCGTCGCAACCGGTCGCCGCCATCGCTTCCAGCCACTGACCGCCGCCTTTGGTGAATAACGTGACCGGTACGCGGCGGCCGTCGTTTTCACGCAGCAGACCGTCGACAATCTTGTGCATGTAGTGCAGCGAAAATTCGCGATAGTCGCGGCCGGTCAGCACGCCGCCCCAGGTATCGAATATCATCACCGACTGCGCGCCGGCTTTAATCTGGGCGTTAAGATACAAAATGACGCTGTCCGCCAGCTTATCCAGCAGCAAATGCAGCGTGGCCGGCTCGGCGTACATCATTTTTTTCAGCTTGGTAAAAGCCTTGCTGCTGCCACCTTCCACCATATAGGTCGCCAGCGTCCACGGGCTGCCGGAGAAGCCAATCAGCGGCACTTCGCCTTTCAGTTCGCGACGAATGGTGCGTACCGCGTTCATCACATAGCCCAGTTCCACTTCCGGATCGAACACCGGCAGTTTGTCCACGTCGGCACGGCTGGTGATTGGCGAAGAGAAGCGCGGGCCTTCACCGGCTTCGAAATACAGACCCAGCCCCATAGCATCGGGAATGGTGAGGATATCGGAGAACAGGATAGCGGCATCCAGCGCATAGCGGCGCAGCGGTTGCAGCGTAACCTCACAGGCCAACTCCGCATTCTTGCACAGCGACATGAAATCGCCGGCTTGAGCGCGAGTGGCTTTGTACTCCGGCAAATAACGACCGGCCTGACGCATCATCCATACGGGGGTCACATCCACCGGCATACGTTGCAGCGCGCGCAGGTAACGATCGTTCTTCAACTCATTCATCATAGGGCTCCCTTATTCATCTGCCGTCATTGTAGCGATTTATTGCTCACGGCATAAGGCTACGGTGTCCTCTATCAGGCGGCGCGCCACGGTGCCGGGCGGCGGCAACAGCGGCAACTGGTCATAACGGTACCAGCCGGCGTTCAGCAGTTCTTTCGGATCGTGACGAATCTCACCGCGGTGGTAATCGGCCATAAAGGCCATCATCAGCGAATGCGGGAACGGCCAGGGTTGGGAAGTCACATAACGCAGATTTTTGATTTCAATATTACTTTCTTCCATCACCTCGCGCGCGGCCGCCTGCTCCAACGTTTCGCCGACCTCGACAAAACCGGCCAGCACAGTATGAATGCCGCCGCGATGACGCACATGCTGCGCCAGCAGGATCTCATCGTCACGTCGAATAGCGACGATCACGCAGGGTGCAATCTGCGGGTAGTAACGCTCCCGACAGTGACCGCACAGGCAGGCGCTCTCGGTACGGCTGAGGTGCATCTCATGGCCGCAATAACCGCAGAAGCGATGAGAGCGGTAAAAGTCGGCCAGTTGTACGCCGCGCCCGGCAAGCTGAAACAACCCGCGATCGAGCTCTAGCAGCTGGCGCACCGAGCCCATATCCTGCGGCATCGTCTGGCGCACCAACCACACCGGCAGCCCTTCCCACTCGCCAATGGTGCGCGCCATTCTCCCCTGCAGGGAAAACGACGCCGCCGAACCGAACGGCAATTCACCGTGCGGTAACCAAAGTTTGCTTTCATGGCTGACGATCCACCAGCCATTTTCATTACCCGTCAATGCAAGTTCCATATCGTTGTTGCACAACCTCAGCTTCACTGGCACTCTACAAATCGGCCTTGTTACATTTTAATAACTTACTGTTACTTTTTATTACTTACGGAGTCAAACATGCTCAACCGTTTGGAAAGCCTGACTCAGCGCGTTGGTGGTAGTAATGAATTAGTTGATCAATGGCTTCAGGCGCGCAAGCAGTTGCTCGTCGCCTATTGCACCCTCGTGGGCATCAAACCGAACAAAGAAAAGCATACGCCGCTGAATGAAAAAGCGCTGGAGAACTTTTGCCATAATTTGGTGGATTATCTCTCCGCAGGGCATTTTCATATCTATGACAGAATTATCAAACAAGTGGAAGGCGCACCCAGTCCGAAAATGGCGCTATCGGTTAATATCTATCCCAAACTTTGGGTCAATACCGAGCAGATCATGGCTTTCCACGATCGCTATACCGAAGTAGATATCGATCAGGACGTGTGCATGGAACTCCACCAGGCGCTGTCGGATATCGGTGAGACGCTTGCAGCACGTTTTACCCTGGAAGATAAATTGATCCAACTGGCGATGGAAGCCTCGCAGCAACCTCTGCCGGATAAAGCACTGGATCAGACGCGTTAGAATTTTGTAGTTTTTTTTATTATCCCTCCTATACTGGAGGGCATCTTGTCGGAGTGCCTAGCGCTGATTTGCTCATCAAATTGGCCAGGCTGAGACCGTTAATTCGGGATCCGCGGAACCTGATCGGGTTAATACCCGCGAAGGGAACAAGAGTAATCTATCGCCACAGGCAGGGCTTCCCGAACGGGGATACCTCCGCTTTGTCGGCCAGCATCATTACTCCCTCCGAGCTCCAGACAAGCAATTTTCCCAACTCATCACACTGGTAGGAATTTGCTATGTCTAACGTTAAAAAACCGCGCGCCCGCAAAGAACAGCGCGAAGAAGCCCAGCAGTTTATCGACACTCTGCAGGGTGTATCCTTTCCCAATTCGCACCGCATCTATCTGCAAGGCTCGCGCAGCGATGTCCGGGTCCCCATGCGTGAAATCCAGCTCAGCCCGACGCTGATTGGCGGTGACAAAAACAACCCGCAATACGAGCAGAACGAAGCTATCCCGGTATATGACACCGCCGGCCCGTACGGCGATCCGCAATCCGAGCTCGATGTGCATCGCGGCCTGGCGAAACTGCGCGCCGGCTGGATCGAAGAACGTGGCGATACCGAGGCCCTCAAAGGCGTCAGTTCCGGGTTCACCCAGCAGCGCCTGGCGGACGAAGGACTGGATCATCTACGCTTCGAGCATCTGCCGCAGCCGCGCAAAGCTCAAACCGGCAAATGCGTCACTCAGTTGCACTACGCTCGCGCCGGTATAGTCACGCCAGAAATGGAGTTCATCGCCATCCGCGAAAACATGGGCCGTGAGCGTATCCGCGGTGAAGTGTTGCGCCACCAGCATCCCGGCCAAAGCTGGGGCGCGAACCTGCCGCAAAACATCACGCCGGAATTCGTTCGCCAGGAAGTGGCCGCCGGGCGTGCCATCATCCCCGCCAATATCAACCACCCGGAAGCCGAACCGATGATCATCGGCCGTAACTTTCTGGTGAAGGTCAACGCCAATATCGGCAATTCCGCAGTGACTTCGTCGATTGAAGAAGAAGTGGAGAAGCTGGTGTGGTCCACCCGCTGGGGCGCGGACACCGTGATGGATTTGTCCACCGGCCGCTATATCCACGAAACTCGGGAATGGATCCTGCGCAACAGTCCGGTACCGATCGGCACGGTACCTATCTACCAGGCGCTGGAAAAAGTGAACGGCGTGGCGGAGAACCTGACCTGGGAAATGTTCCGCGATACGCTACTGGAGCAGGCCGAGCAAGGCGTCGACTACTTCACCATCCATGCCGGCGTGCTGCTGCGTTATGTGCCGATGACCGCCAAACGCCTGACCGGCATCGTCTCCCGCGGCGGTTCGATCATGGCCAAATGGTGCCTGTCGCATCATCAGGAAAACTTTCTGTATCAACACTTCCGCGAAATTTGTGAAATCTGCGCCGCCTATGACGTATCGCTGTCGCTGGGTGACGGCCTGCGCCCCGGCTCGATTCAGGACGCCAACGACGAGGCGCAGTTCGCCGAACTGCACACGCTGGGCGAACTGACAAAAATTGCCTGGGAGTATGACGTGCAGGTGATGATCGAGGGCCCTGGCCACGTGCCGATGCAGATGATCCGCCGCAACATGACCGAAGAGTTGGAACATTGCCACGAAGCGCCGTTCTACACCTTGGGCCCGCTGACTACCGATATCGCACCAGGTTATGACCACTTCACCTCCGGCATAGGGGCCGCGATGATCGGCTGGTTCGGCTGCGCCATGCTGTGCTACGTCACGCCGAAGGAACACCTCGGCCTGCCAAACAAAGAAGACGTGAAGCAGGGATTGATCACTTACAAGATTGCCGCCCACGCCGCCGACCTGGCCAAAGGGCATCCGGGCGCGCAAATTCGCGATAACGCCATGTCCAAAGCTCGCTTCGAATTCCGCTGGGAAGATCAATTCAACCTGGCGCTCGATCCCGCCACCGCCCGTGCCTACCACGACGAAACCCTGCCGCAGGAATCCGGAAAAATCGCTCACTTCTGCTCAATGTGCGGGCCGAAGTTCTGCTCGATGAAGATCTCACAAGAGGTCCGAGACTACGCCGCCGCGCAGGAGGCTGCCAAGCCGATAGAGGTGCGGCTAACCGGCATGGAGAAGATGTCAGCCGAGTTCCGCTCACGGGGTAGCGAGTTGTACCACAGCGCCGGCAACCTGCAGGAGGAGATGAACAATGACTGATATCGCCACACCTTTCCCCGCCACGCCGCACAGGCTGGGGTTATACCCGGTCGTCGACAGCGTTGAATGGATTGCGCGCCTGCTGGAGGCCGGCGTGACCACGATCCAGCTGCGCATCAAGGATTTGCCGGATGAACAGGTCGAGGATGACATCGCCGCCGCCATAGCCCTCGGCAAGCACTATCACGCCCGGCTGTTTATCAACGATTACTGGCAACTGGCGATTAAGCACGGCGCCTATGGCGTGCACCTCGGCCAGGAAGATTTGGATACCACCGATCTGGCGGCAATCCATCGGGCAGGATTACGACTTGGCGTATCCACCCATGACGATGCCGAATTAGCACGGGCGATAGCGGTGAAACCTTCCTATATCGCACTGGGACACATCTTCCCAACCCAGACCAAAGAGATGCCTTCCGACCCCCAAGGCTTGGCTGAGCTGAAACGCCATGTCGCCGGACTGGGTGACTATCCAACGGTGGCGATCGGCGGGATCGGGATTGATCGCGTAACGGCGGTGCTGGATTGCGGCGTCGGCAGCGTGGCGGTGGTTAGCGCCATCACCAAGGCGCCGGACTGGCGTGCGGCCACCGCGCAGCTTTTGCAACTGATCGAAGGCAAGGAGTGATTCGATGCTTAACGATCAAGAATTTCTGCGCTACAGCCGCCAACTGCTGCTGGAGGACATAGGTCCGCAAGGCCAGGAAAAGCTTAAACAGGCATCGGTTTTGCTGGTCGGCCTGGGGGGATTAGGTTCCCCCGCCGCACTCTACCTGGCCGCTGCCGGCGTCGGTAAGCTGCTGTTGGCCGATGACGATACGCTGCACATCACTAACCTGCAGCGTCAGGTCCTTTACCGCAGCACCGACGTTTCCAAAAGCAAAGCCGTTCTGGCACAGCGTCAGTTGCAGGCGTTGAACCCGATGGTCGAATCCATCGCGCTGGAACAGCGTTTACAGGGGGAAACCTTGCAAGACGCCGTGAAGCGCGCCGATCTGATCCTGGATTGCAGCGATAACATGACCACCCGCCATGCCGTGAACGCCGCCTGTATCGCCGCCGGCAAACCGCTGATCAGCGGCAGCGCGGTGGGCTTCAGCGGCCAGTTGCTGGTGATTGAACCGCCTTATGCCCACGGCTGCTACGCTTGCCTGTACCCCGAACACACCGAGCCGCAACGCAACTGCCGCACCGCAGGCGTACTCGGCCCCGTAGTCGGCGTCATTGGCACCCTGCAAGCGCTGGAGGCGATAAAAATGCTGGCGGGAATGCCTTCATCACTCAGCGGCAAGTTGCGGTTGTTCGATGGTAAACAGCAAAGCTGGAGTACGTTGCAGCTCAGCCAGGCCAGCACCTGCCCGGTATGCGGAGGCGCAGCATGAAAATCCGGCTGAATGACCAACTGCTGGAGCTGGTGCAACCACTGAGCGTCACCACCCTGCTTGAGCAGTTGGAGCGCCACCAGCCAGGTACCGCTCTGGCTATTAACCAAACTATCATCCCGCGTGCCGACTGGGCTAACCACCAGGTGCAGGACGGTGACGATATCCTGCTGTTTCAAGCGATTGCCGGAGGCTGACATGCTGCAAATCGCCGATACCACCTTTACTTCGCGCCTGTTTACCGGCACCGGCAAATTCGCCACTCCTGCGCTGATGCTGGACGCGCTGCAAACCTCCGGCTCGCAGTTAGTGACCATGGCAATGAGGCGCGTTGACCTGCGTGGTGGCAATGATGCCATTCTTGCGCCGCTGCAACAGTTGGGCGTGCGCCTGCTGCCCAACACGTCCGGTGCCAAAACTGCCGCTGAAGCGGTGTTTGCCGCCCGCTTGGCACGCGAGGCACTTGGCACCCATTGGGTAAAACTGGAAATCCATCCCGACGTGAAATATCTGCTGCCGGACCCGATTGAAACGCTGAAAGCAGCAGAAACGTTGGTAAAAGAGGGCTTTGTGGTGTTGCCCTACTGCGGCGCAGATCCGGTGCTGTGTAAACGGTTGGAAGAAGCCGGTTGCGCGGCGGTGATGCCGCTCGGCGCACCGATAGGCTCCAATCGCGGGCTTCGGACCCGCGACTTCCTGGAAATCATTATCGAACAGGCCAAAGTGCCCGTGGTGGTCGATGCCGGCATCGGTGCGCCAAGCCATGCGCTGGAGGCGATGGAGCTGGGCGCCGATGCGGTGCTGGTGAATACCGCAATCGCCGTGGCCCGTGACCCGGTACAGATGGCGAAGGCATTCCGTTTGGCGCTGGAAGCCGGTGAACTGGCGCGTCAGGCCGGGTTGGGCGGCAGCCAGCGCCATGCCGCCGCCTCCAGCCCGCTGACGGCATTTCTCAGCCAGTCTGAGGAGATGCGATAATGGCCGATGATTTCAGTAGCCGCTGGCAGCAGCTGGATTGGGACGATATTACTTTACGCATCAACAGCAAAACCGCCCGCGACGTGGAGCATGCTCTGCATGCGGACAAGTTGACGCGCGACGATTTCATGGCACTGATCTCCCCTGCCGCCGCCGCATATCTGGAGCCGCTGGCACAGCGCGCCCAACAGCTGACGCGCCAACGCTTTGGCAATGTGGTCGGTTTCTATGTGCCACTGTATCTGTCCAACCTATGCGCCAACGACTGCACCTATTGCGGTTTCTCAATGAGCAATCGTATAAAGCGTAAAACTCTGGATGCCACCGAGATCGAGCGCGAATGCCTGGCGATTAAGACATTGGGTTTCGAGCACCTGTTGCTGGTCACCGGCGAGCACCAGACCAAAGTCGGCATGGACTATTTTCGCCAACATATTCCGGCAATTCGCACCCACTTCAGTTCACTGATGATGGAAGTACAACCGCTGGCGCAGGAAGAATATGAAGAATTGAAAATGCTGGGATTGGACGCTGTGCTGGTGTATCAGGAAACCTATCATCCTGCCACTTACCTGCAACATCATTTGCGCGGCCAGAAACAGGATTTTCACTGGCGGCTGGCTACGCCGGATCGCCTGGGCCGCGCCGGGATCGACAAGATCGGTCTCGGCGCGCTGATTGGGCTGTCCAACAGTTGGCGCACCGACTGCTATATGCTGGCCGAGCACCTGTTCTACCTGCAGCAAACTTACTGGCAGAGCCGTTACTCAATTTCATTCCCACGTCTGCGCCCCTGCGCCGGCGGCATTGAGCCGGCATCAATCATGAGTGAATCGCAGTTAGTACAGTTAATCTGCGCCTTTCGCCTGTTCGCGCCTGACGTAGAGCTTTCTCTGTCTACACGTGAGTCGCCGTTCTTCCGCGATCATATGATCCCGCTGGCGATCAACAGCGTCAGTGCCGGCTCCAAGACCCAGCCCGGCGGCTATGCCGACGATGTACCGCCTGAATTGGAACAGTTCGAACCACACGATGGCCGCACACCGCAGCAGGTGTCACAGGCTATCAGCGCAGCCGGGTTGCAGCCGGTGTGGAAAGACTGGGACGGATATTTGGGGCGTAGCGCGCAGTAATTTGCAATCTTTGCAGCGCGGTTGGAAAAGCCATGGAAGTGCCGCGCAAAGCCTGCCAAGGCTGCTGGTACGGGAAATCAGCGCGGCTATAGTGGCGATGCTGGCTTCCGAATCCGGCACCAGCCGGAGCCGCTATTTTCTGAACGGCTCTGCTTACCAACCCCCGGATCGCGCCGGATACCCTCCCGCGCGACTCCGGGACCTCCCAATGTCTGAATTTTCCCGCATTCTTCTCACCGGTCTTTTGACAAAACAAACTGGTTGGACCACATTTAAAGTCTGATCGCTGAACCGGTCTGATAACTCTGCGGGATAACCACCATGAATCTGTACCTGCGACTGATTTGGGTTTTACTCTCATCGTGCTGGAAGCCACGCATGTCGATGGATGCTTTGACCAACCAACTGGCGACCCGAGTGTGGCTGAATGACATCGACCTCAATTTACATATGAACAACGGCCGCTACATGACGGTATGCGACCTGAACCGGGTCGATTTGTTTATCCGTACCGGCCTGATGGCGTTGATGCTTAAACGGCACTGGTCACCGATCATCAGCCAACACACCATGGATTACAAAAAGGCGCTGCAACCCTTTCAACGCTATCAGGTCAGCATGAGCATTACCCACTGGGACGAGCGCTATTTCTATGCCACCCACACCTTCAGTATCGGAGATCGGATCGTCGCTCAGGGTACCTCGCGGGCGGTGATTTTAGGGCGGGAAGGTGTGGTCGCGCCGGACATGGTGGTAGCAAGCGTTCGGCAATACCAGCAGGCAAAGGGCTTCGCCGGCGTGTGATTCGGGCAAAAAAAAACCGCCCCCGAAGGAGCGGTTTATCTGGCAAGGGCCCGGCATACCGGACCCCAGGGCATATCAACGATTACTCGTCGTTACCGCCCAGGTTACCTGCGTTCAGCAATTCAGCCAGGTTAGCTGTCGCTTCTTCCGCGCTTACCTGCGGAACAACCGGCACTTCGCCCTGTGCTTTACGGCGCATACGATCCTGGTGATAAGCGTAACCGGTACCGGCTGGGATCAGACGGCCCACGATGACGTTCTCTTTCAGGCCACGCAGTTCATCACGCTTACCGGCAACAGCCGCTTCGGTCAGAACGCGCGTCGTTTCCTGGAACGATGCTGCGGAGATGAAGGACTCGGTCGCCAAGGAAGCCTTGGTGATACCCAGCAGATCGCGTGAGAAGGTTGCCTCGATTTTACCTTCAGCAGCAAGCTGACGGTTGGCAATCTTAACGCGAGACACTTCAGCCTGCTCGCCTTCCAGGAACTCGGTGCTACCAGCGCTAACGATGGTGCCTTTGCGCAGCATCTGACGAACGATAACTTCGATGTGTTTATCGTTAATCTTAACGCCTTGCAGACGGTAAACTTCCTGCACTTCGTTGGTGATGTAGCGGGTAACCGCATGCACACCACGAAGGCGCAGAATGTCGTGCGGAGACTCTGGGCCGTCAGAAACAACGTCGCCACGTTCCACAATTTCGCCTTCAAACACGTTGAGCTGACGCCATTTCGGAATCATCTCTTCGTAAGCGTCGCTGCCGTCCAGTGGGGAGATTACCAGGCGACGTTTGCCTTTGGTCTCTTTACCGAACGAGATAATCCCGCTGATTTCAGCCAGGATTGCCGGTTCTTTCGGACGACGTGCTTCGAACAGATCCGCAACGCGTGGCAGACCACCGGTAATATCCTTGGTACCGCCGGATTCCTGAGGAATACGCGCCAGGGTATCACCCGCACCGATCTGAATGCCGTCTTCCAGCTGCACAATCGCTTTGCCTGGCAGGAAGTATTGAGCAGGCATATCAGTACCTGGGATCAATACGTCGTCGCCTTTAGCATCAACGATTTTCAGTGCCGGACGCAGGTCTTTACCGCTACCGGTACGCTCTGCGCTGTCCAATACGACCAGAGAAGACAAACCGGTCAGTTCGTCGGTCTGGCGGGTAATGGTCTGGCCGTCAACCATATCAGCGAAGCGGATGAAACCACTCACTTCGGTGATAACTGGCATGGTGTGCGGATCCCAGTTAGCAACGGTTTCGCCGCCGTTAACTTCTGCACCGTCACCTTTGCCCATCACGGCACCGTAAGGCACTTTGTAGCTTTCTTTGGTACGACCGAATTCGTCGATCAGTTTCAGCTCGGTGTTACGAGAGGTAATCACCAGCTTGCCTGCGGCGTTCATAACGAACTTCACATTGCTCAGCTTCAGCGTACCCTTGTTTTTCACCTGGATGCTGGATTCAGCAGCCGCACGAGATGCCGCACCACCGATGTGGAACGTACGCATCGTCAGCTGTGTACCCGGCTCACCGATTGACTGTGCTGCAATAACGCCGATAGCTTCGCCTTTGTTGATGATGTGACCACGTGCCAGGTCGCGACCATAGCAGTTTGCACACACACCAAAGTCGGTTTCACAGCTAACTACAGAGCGGACTTTAACGCTGTCGACAGAGTTCTCTTCCAACAGGTCACAGGTCTTCTCATGCAACAGCGTGTTGCGTGGAACCAAGATGTCCGCCGTACCCGGCTTGATGACATCTTCTGCAGTCACACGACCCAGAACGCGTTCACGCAGTGGCTCTTTAACGTCGCCACCTTCGATAACCGGGGTCATCGTGATGCCGTTGTGAGTGCCACAGTCGTCTTCGGTAACTACCAGATCCTGCGCCACGTCAACCAGACGACGGGTCAGATAACCGGAGTTAGCCGTTTTCAGTGCGGTATCCGCCAAACCTTTACGAGCACCGTGAGTGGAGATGAAGTACTGGAGTACGTTCAGACCTTCACGGAAGTTCGCGGTGATTGGCGTTTCGATGATGGAGCCGTCCGGCTTCGCCATCAGGCCACGCATACCGGCCAGCTGACGAATCTGAGCGGCGGAACCACGTGCACCGGAGTCGGCCATCATAAAGATGCTGTTGAAGGAAACTTGTTGTTCCACAACGCCGTCACGGTTAACCACGTCTTCAACCGACAGGTTTTCCATCATCGCTTTAGCAACGCGTTCGTTTGCCGCAGCCCAGATATCGATCACTTTGTTGTAACGTTCGCCGGCGGTTACCAAACCAGACTGGAACTGCTCCTGGATCTCGGCAACTTCGGTTTCCGCTTCTTCGATGATCTCCGCTTTCTTGGCTGGGATAACCATGTCATCGATACCTACTGAAGCACCTGAACGGGCTGCATAGGCAAAACCGGTGTACATGATCTGGTCAGCAAAGATAACGGTCGGCTTCAGGCCCAGGATGCGGTAACAGGTGTTCAGCATCTTGGAGATCGCTTTCTTGCCCAAAGGCTGGTTAACGATCGAGTACGGCAGACCTTTTGGCACGATCATCCACAGGATGGCGCGACCAACGGTAGTGTCGATGATCGAAGTCTGGTGTACAGACTCACCTTCGGTGTTTTTGATCTCTTCGGTGATACGCACTTTGACACGCGCATGCAGAGAGGCCAGACCGGCGCGGTAAATACGCTCAGCTTCTTTCGGGCCGCTCAGCACCATGCCTTCGCCTTTGGCGTTAACACAGTCACGGGTCATGTAGTACAGACCCAGTACAACGTCCTGAGAAGGAACGATGATTGGCTCGCCGTTCGCAGGTGACAGGATGTTGTTGGTAGACATCATCAACGCACGCGCTTCCAACTGGGCTTCCAGCGTCAGCGGTACGTGTACAGCCATTTGGTCACCATCGAAGTCGGCGTTGTATGCCGCACAAACCAGCGGGTGCAGCTGGATTGCCTTGCCTTCGATCAGAACCGGTTCAAACGCCTGGATACCCAAACGGTGCAGGGTTGGTGCACGGTTCAGCAGTACCGGGTGTTCGCGGATAACTTCGTCGAGGATGTCCCAGACGACAGCTTCTTCGCGCTCAACCATTTTCTTGGCGGCTTTGATGGTGGTGGCCAGGCCACGCAGTTCCAGCTTGCCGTAGATGAACGGTTTGAACAGCTCCAGCGCCATTTTCTTAGGCAGGCCACACTGATGCAGACGCAGGTATGGACCTACGGTGATTACAGAACGACCGGAGTAGTCAACACGTTTACCCAACAGGTTCTGACGGAAACGACCCTGCTTACCTTTGATCATATCGGCCAAAGATTTCAGAGGACGTTTGTTGGAACCGGTGATCGCACGACCGCGACGGCCGTTATCCAGCAGGGCATCTACCGCTTCTTGCAGCATACGCTTTTCGTTGCGCACGATGATGTCAGGCGCGGCCAGATCCAGCAGGCGTTTCAGACGGTTGTTACGGTTGATTACGCGGCGGTACAGATCGTTCAGATCTGAAGTCGCGAAACGACCACCATCCAGCGGAACCAGCGGACGCAGATCCGGTGGCAGTACCGGCAGCACGGTCAGGATCATCCACTCTGGCTTGTTGCCAGACTGCACGAACGCTTCCAGCAGCTTGATACGCTTGGTCAGCTTCTTGCGCTTGGTTTCGGAGTTGGTTTCGTTCAGTTCTTCACGCAGCTGTTCGCATTCCGCTTCCAGATCCATGTTTTTCAACAGGGCCTGAATAGCTTCCGCACCCATCTTCGCGTCGAATTCGTCACCGAACTCTTCCAGCGCATCCAGATACTGCTCTTCAGTCAGGATCTGACGACGCTCGAGGTTGGTCATACCGCCTTCAACAACCACATAGGATTCGAAGTACAGTACACGTTCGATGTCACGCAGCGGCATATCCAGCAGCAAACCGATGCGCGAAGGCAGCGATTTCAGGAACCAGATATGTGCAGTCGGTGATGCCAGCTCGATGTGGCCCATGCGCTCACGGCGCACTTTGGTCTGGGTCACTTCAACGCCGCACTTCTCACAGATCACGCCGCGGTGTTTTAAGCGCTTGTACTTACCGCACAGGCACTCATAGTCTTTTACCGGCCCAAAGATACGGGCGCAGAAAAGGCCGTCACGTTCTGGTTTGAACGTACGGTAGTTAATGGTTTCCGGCTTCTTAACTTCACCGAACGACCACGAACGGATCATATCTGGCGATGCCAGAGCAATCTTGATCGCATCAAACTCTTCGGTCTTAGTTTGCGCTTTCAGAAACTTCAATAAGTCTTTCACGGATTGGCTCCTGTCGGAGTTAAACCTGTTGGGCGCACGCTGACAAATCGCGCGCCCGTGTGACCTGAACAACCACCCTCAGGCTCCCTAAGGCCGGGAGCCTGAGCCGGAAAAACGATTACTCGTCTTCCAGTTCGATGTTGATACCGAGCGAGCGGATTTCTTTCAACAGTACGTTGAAGGACTCCGGCATGCCTGGTTCCATGCGGTGATCGCCATCCACGATGTTTTTGTACATCTTGGTACGGCCGTTAACGTCATCCGACTTAACGGTGAGCATTTCCTGCAAGGTGTAAGCTGCGCCGTATGCTTCCAGTGCCCACACTTCCATCTCACCGAAGCGTTGACCACCGAACTGCGCCTTACCACCCAGCGGTTGCTGAGTAACCAAGCTGTAAGAACCGGTTGAACGGGCGTGCATTTTATCGTCAACCAAGTGGTTCAGTTTCAGCATGTACATATAGCCAACGGTAACCTGGCGCTCGAACTGCTCACCGGTACGGCCATCGAACAGCGTAATCTGACCGGAGGTTGGGATTCCGCCCATTTCCAGCAGTTGCTTGATTTCAGTCTCTTTCGCACCATCGAACACCGGCGTGGCGATTGGCATACCTTTTTTCAGGTTCTCTGCCAGACGCAGTACTTCGTCGTCGGTGAAGGTGTTCAGGTCAACTTTCTGGCAGACATCGTCGCCCAGATCGTAAGCCTTCTGAATGAACTCACGCAGCTTGGCCACTTCCTGATGCTGCTTCAGCATTTGGTTGATCTTCTCACCAATACCTTTCGCAGCCATACCCAAGTGGGTTTCCAGGATCTGACCGATGTTCATACGTGATGGTACGCCCAACGGGTTCAGTACGATGTCAACCGGCGTGCCGTTTTCATCGTAAGGCATATCTTCGATCGGGTTGATCTTGGAGATAACACCCTTGTTACCGTGGCGGCCTGCCATCTTGTCACCCGGTTGAATCTGACGCTTAACAGCCAGATAAACCTTAACGATTTTCAGCACGCCTGGTGCCAGGTCATCGCCTTGGGTGATCTTACGACGCTTGGCGTCCAGCTTCTTCTCGAAGTCGGATTTCAGCTCGTCGTACTGCTCTGCCAGCTGTTCCAGCTGGTTTTGCTTCTCTTCGTCGGTCAGGCCCAGTTCCAGCCAGCGATCGCGTGGCAGTTTGCTCAGCTTCTCGGCTTCAACGCCACCGGCAACCAACACCGCATGGATACGTGCAAACAGGCCGGCTTCCAGGATCTGCAGTTCTTCAGTCAGGTCTTTCTTCGCCTGCTTCAGCTGCATTTCTTCGATTTCCAACGCACGCTTGTCTTTTTCCACGCCATCGCGAGTAAAGACCTGCACGTCGATAACCGTACCGGAAACGCCGTTTGGTACACGCAGAGAAGAGTCTTTAACGTCAGACGCTTTCTCACCGAAGATCGCGCGCAGCAGCTTCTCTTCTGGGGTCAGTTGGGTTTCACCTTTCGGCGTCACCTTGCCCACCAGAATGTCGCCACCGGTCACTTCAGCACCGATATACACGATACCGGATTCATCCAGTTTGGAGAGCGCAGCCTCACCCACGTTAGGGATGTCGGCAGTGATCTCTTCAGGCCCCAGCTTGGTGTCGCGAGACACGCACGCCAGTTCCTGGATGTGGATGGTAGTGAAGCGATCTTCCTGAACCACACGCTCGGACACCAAGATGGAGTCTTCGAAGTTGTAACCGTTCCACGGCATGAACGCCACGCGCATGTTCTGGCCCAGCGCCAGTTCACCCAGATCCGTGGACGGGCCATCTGCCAGCACGTCGCCGCGCTCGATTGGCTCACCCAGGTTCACGCACGGCATCTGGTTGATGCAGGTGTTCTGGTTAGAACGGGTGTACTTGGTCAGGTTATAAATATCGATACCTGCTTCGCCCGCGTGCATCTCGTCTTCGTTAACTTTGATAACGATACGGGAAGCATCGACGTACTGGATCACACCGCCACGTTTGGCTACGGCAGTAACACCGGAGTCAACCGCTACAGCACGTTCCATACCGGTACCTACCAGCGGCTTGTCAGCACGCAGAGTAGGAACCGCCTGACGTTGCATGTTCGCACCCATCAATGCACGGTTGGCGTCATCGTGTTCCAGGAATGGAATCAGTGAAGCACCAACGGAGACAACCTGCTGGGTTGATACGTCCATATAGTCAACCTGATCGCGGCTAAACAGGCTTGATTCGCCTTTGCTACGACAGGTGACCAGGTCTTCTACGAAGCGGCCGTCATCATCCAGGTTGGAGTTCGCCTGAGCGATAACGAAATTGCCTTCTTCAATAGCAGACAGGTAGTTGATTTCATCGGTAACCAGGCCGTCACGCACGCGGCGGTACGGGGTTTCCAGGAAGCCATACTCGTTGGTCTGTGCGTACACGGACAAGGAGTTGATCAGGCCGATGTTTGGACCTTCCGGCGTTTCGATTGGGCACACGCGACCGTAGTGAGTCGGGTGTACGTCTCGAACTTCAAAGCCGGCGCGTTCACGGGTCAGACCGCCTGGGCCCAATGCAGAGATACGGCGTTTGTGCGTAATCTCGGACAACGGGTTGTTCTGGTCCATAAACTGAGACAGCTGGCTGGAGCCGAAGAACTCTTTCACCGCCGCCGAAATCGGCTTGGCGTTGATCATGTCCTGAGGCATCAGGGTATCCAGATCACCCAGGGACAGACGTTCTTTAACCGCACGCTCAACACGCACCAGACCTACACGGAACTGGTTCTCAGCCATTTCGCCGACGGAACGAATACGACGGTTGCCCAAGTGGTCGATGTCGTCCACTTCGCCTTTACCGTTACGGATATCGATGAGCTTCTTCATCACTTCAATGATGTCGTCTTTGCTCAGGATGCCCGAACCTTCGATCTCGTCACGCAGCAGAGAACGGTTGAACTTCATACGGCCAACCGCGGACAGATCGTAGCGGTCTTCAGAGAAGAACAGGTTCTCGAACAGGCTTTCGGCAGCTTCGCGCGTTGGCGGCTCACCAGGGCGCATCATGCGGTAGATTTCTACCAGTGCGCTCAAACGATCGCTGGTTGGGTCGACACGTATAGTCTCAGAGATATACGCACCGTGATCCAAATCGTTGGTGAACAGCGTTTCGATACGTTTGTGGCCAGACTGGCTCAGTTTGGCCAGCAGATCCAGCGACAGCTCCATGTTGGCTGCGCAGATCAGCTCACCGGTATTGGTATCGATATAGTCCTTCGCGACCACTTTGCCCGCAATGTACTCAACCGGTACTTCAATACTCTGAATTTCGTCTTTTTCGAGCTGACGGATATGACGAGCGGTGATACGACGGCCTTTCTCAATGTAGATCTTGCCGTTGGCTTCGATATCGAACGAAGCAGTCTCACCACGCAGACGTTCTGGAACCAGCTCCATCTGCAGCTTGTTATCACGGATCTCGAATACAACTTTCGCAAAGAACAGGTCAAGGATCTGCTCAGTGGTGAATTGCAGCGCGCGCAGAATGATGGTCGCAGGCAGTTTGCGGCGACGGTCAATACGCACGAACAGGTTGTCTTTCGGGTCAAACTCGAAATCCAACCATGAACCGCGGTAAGGGATGATACGTGCGTTATAAAGCACTTTACCCGAGGAGTGGGTTTTACCCTTATCGCTGTCAAAGAATACGCCAGGACTACGGTGAAGCTGAGATACGATAACCCTCTCAGTACCGTTGATCACAAAGGTACCGTTTTCGGTCATGAGCGGAATTTCGCCCATATAGACTTCTTGTTCCTTGATGTCTTTGACCGTACCTTCCGGAGCTTCGCGCTCATAGATTACCAGGCGCAGTTTTACGCGCAGCGGTGCGGAGTACGTCACACCACGGATCTGGCACTCTTTGACGTCGAACACCGGCTCACCAAGACGGTAGCTAACGTATTGCAGCTCCGAATTGCCACTGTAGCTCTGGATAGGGAAAACAGAACGGAATGCGGCTTCAAGGCCGTACTGCCCTTCTGGATCTTGCTCGATAAACTTCTGGAACGAGTCAAGCTGGATAGAAAGGAGATATGGTATGTCCAGAACTTGTGGACGCTTACCAAAATCCTTACGAATACGTTTTTTCTCGGTATAGGAGTAAACCATAGGGTTCCTCAGCTCGCTGATCAGTGACCCAATCTGTCCGTCCGGATAAAGGACGGTTCATGCAACACCATTTTGTGGATCGGAAAGCGGGAACACTTTCCGCAATACTCGTTTCTATCACGCTTAAATCATTTCATCGCGCTGTGCGACAGATTGTGCTGCGGCAGGGAGGAGCGATATATTAAGTCGTCGATAGAAAGAAATATTGGGGTTAGCCAGTAGCCAAACAGTGTGAAACTCTACTGACGCCCTACAGCGCAAAAAGGCTGGCGACCAAAAAGTCACCAGCCATCAGTCTGTTAAGTCAGACTGCACTCTGAAAAGTTAAAATTACTTAACTTCAACAGAAGCGCCAGCTTCTTCCAGAGCTTTTTTCAGTGCTTCAGCGTCGTCTTTGCTGATGCCTTCTTTCAGTACTGCTGGAGCAGATTCTACCAGGTCTTTGGCTTCTTTCAGGCCCAGACCGGTTGCGCCACGTACTGCTTTGATAACTGCAACCTTGTTGCCGCCGATAGCAGACAGAACAACGTCGAATTCAGTTTTTTCTTCAACAACTTCAGCAGCAGCAGCAGGACCTGCAGCTACAGCAGCAGCAGAAACACCGAACTTCTCTTCCATAGCGGCGATCAGTTCAACGATTTCCATTACAGACAGAGCTGCAACGCCTTCGATAATTTGGTCTTTAGTGATAGACATAACAAAAGTTCCTAAGATTCAGAAATAGTTTAAATACGTAAGCAACGGATAAGAAAGAGGGCTTATGCCGCTTCTTTCTGATCGCGCAGTGCAGCCAGAGTGCGAACCAATTTGCCAGCAGCGGCTTCTTTCATGGTTGCCATCAGGCGTGCGATTGCTTCATCGTAAGTAGGCAGAGTTGCCAAGCGGTCAATTTGTGCCGCAGGGATCAGCTCACCTTCAAAGGCCGCAGCTTTAATCTCGAACTTTGCATTCGCTTTCGCGAAATCTTTGAACAGACGAGCAGCAGCGCCCGGGTGTTCATGAGAAAATGCAATCAAGGTAGGACCGACAAACGTGTCTTTCAGGCATTCGAATGGAGTGCCTTCAACTACGCGACGCATCAGGGTGTTACGAACAACACGCATGTAAACGCCAGCTTCACGACCTGCTTTACGCAGTTCAGTCATTTTATCAACGGTAACGCCACGGGAATCCGCAACAACCGCAGACAGCGCGCCTTTGGCTACTTCGTTGACTTCAGCAACAATCGCTTGTTTGTCTTGAAGATTTAATGCCATTAGCTTTTTGCTCCTGGATTTAGCCGGGGGAAATCCCCGGCACTCACATCACTCAACACCTTGTGATAAATCACGCGGCGAGAGCGTTCAAACACGGTGAGCAGAATCCAGCAAAGACAATTTAAAATTTTCTTTAGGCTCTGTCACCGTCTACGCAGGAAGGATTAAGTACCTTTACGATACACCTGCGGTCTTGGACGGAGGCCTGGATAGGCCAGGCTCCAACCGAAAAATCTTTGTTCCGCTGATGGCTATTACCAATAGCGAAACCTTGGGGGATAAGATTCTAGACAAATCTTAGCCCCAAGTCAAAGCGATAATCGCAAGGCGATTAGTTCGCTACAGCAGTCAGGCCGCTTTGATCGATAGCAACGCCAGCACCCATGGTGGTGGAGAGGCTAACTTTCTTGATGTACACGCCTTTAGCCTGAGATGGTTTTGCTTTTTTCAGCGCAACCAGCAGAGCTTCCAGGTTTTCTTTCAGCTTGTCTGACTCGAAATCAACCTTACCGATAGTGGTATGGATGATGCCGTTTTTGTCGTTACGGTAACGAACCTGACCTGCTTTAGCGTTTTTCACTGCTTCAGCAACGTTCGGAGTAACGGTACCCACTTTCGGGTTTGGCATCAGGCCACGTGGACCCAAGATCTGGCCCAGTTGACCAACAACGCGCATTGCATCAGGAGAAGCAATAACAACGTCGAAGTTCATTTCGCCTTTCTTGATCTGGTCTGCCAGATCTTCCATACCTACCAGCTCTGCGCCAGCAGCTTTAGCTGCTTCAGCGTTAGGGCCTTGGGCAAATACGGCAACGCGAACGGAACGACCGGTGCCGTTTGGCAGAACGGTAGCGCCACGAACGTTTTGGTCAGATTTACGAGCGTCGATGCCGAGGTTAACAGCAACGTCAACGCTTTCTACGAATTTAGCGGTGGCCAGCTCTTTCAGCAGAGCAACAGCTTCGGTGATGTCATACTGTTTAGTAGCATCAACTTTGTCACGGATCACGCGCATGCGCTTGGTCAGCTTAGCCATTTCTTAATCCTCCACTACCAGGCCCATGGAACGAGCAGTACCTTCGATGGAGCGAGTCATCGCTTCAACGTTAGAACCAGTCATGTCCGCAGCTTTGGTTTCTGCGATTTCACGTACCTGAGCACTAGTCACTTTACCTACTTTGTCTTTGTTCGGCTTGCCTGAACCAGACTTGATACCAGCCGCTTTTTTCAGCAGAACTGCTGCTGGCGGAGTTTTGGTAACGAAAGTGAAGGAACGGTCAGAATAAACAGTAATAACAACCGGAATCGGCAGGCCTTTCTCAACGCTGTCAGTCTTAGCATTGAATGCCTTACAGAATTCCATGATGTTAACGCCTTGCTGACCCAGAGCTGGACCAACTGGCGGACTTGGGTTCGCCATACCGGCTGCAACTTGCAGCTTAACGTAGGCTTGTACTTTCTTGGCCATTTACAATTCCTCGGTTTGGGTAATAACGCCTCACAAGAGGCTCCCCGTGTTTCACCTCGCTCAACGAGCAAGGTCTATAAAAACAAAAGGCGCGAAATTATAGTTCAATTTCGCGCCTCTGACAAGCGACAAAAGCCACTTATCGCTGATTAATTGATCAGCCTTTTTCAACCTGAGCAAAGTCCAGTTCCACCGGCGTTGCACGCCCAAAGATGGAGACAGAAACTTTCAGGCGACTCTTCTCGTAGTCCACTTCTTCAACAACACCGTTGAAGTCAGCGAATGGACCATCGTTAACGCGGACCAGTTCACCCGGTTCGAACAGCGTTTTAGGACGCGGCTTATCACCAACCTGCTGCAGGCGGTTCATGATCGCATCAACTTCTTTATCGCTGATCGGCGCCGGACGGTCAGAGGTGCCGCCGATGAAACCCATTACGCGTGGAACGCTGCGCACCAAGTGCCAGCTGGCATCGTTCATCACCATCTGAACCAGCACATAACCCGGGAAGAATTTGCGCTCGCTTTTACGGCGTTGACCACCACGGATTTCAACAACCTCTTCCGTAGGAACCATGACCTCGCCGAACAGTTCTTCCATATCGTGCAATTTGATATGCTCACGCAGCGATTGCGCTACGCGACCTTCAAAACCGGAAAACGCCTGAACGACGTACCAACGTTTTTTTGGGGCTTCAGACATTTTAGAACCTCAGGCCAGTAATAAACGATACCAGACGGACCAGAATACCATCCAGCCCCCACAGAATCAGTGACATCACGGCAGTTACCGCAGCAACGATCAACGTGGTATGTAGCGTTTCCTGACGAGTTGGCCAAATCACTTTACGCACTTCAGTACGCGCTTCGCGCGCGAACGCAACGGTAGCTTTGCCTTTGGTGGTCATCAGCGCCACTGCGCCCGCAATGGCAATAACCACTACGACGGCCAGCGCACGTAATGGCAGGCTGAAATCACGGTAGTAATAGTTACCGACAATAGCCACAACCAACAGAATGGCAACGGTCACCCACTTTGCCGCTTCCAGGCCGCGCCCGCTCCCTTGAGCCTCGGTATTCGCACTCATAAACCAACCTGTCACAATGAATTCAGAACAGACAACTTTGCCTCGCACAGCGAGGCAAACCAAACCGATCAGATGCTGCTTCGGCAGTATCCCGGTGTTTTACGCTATGACGTATCTCAGTCAATACGGTTTTAAGAGCCCATCTCACCAATGATTATGACTGCAAAATCGCTGATGAGATAGGTTCTAGTTCACAGCGTAGAAAAAGGGCATCAAATGATGCCCTTTTACCGCGTGTCGCGTCAAATATTATCAGCGATTAAGCGATAACTTTAGCAACAACACCAGCGCCAACAGTACGGCCGCCTTCACGGATTGCGAAACGCAGGCCGTCA
>NZ_JAUJXB010000009.1:0-125782 GCF_031931805.1 Serratia sp. root2 | reverse complement strand
TGCGAGGAAACAACGGGCGCAGCTACGCTGCGCCTTTCAACCATTCGACTATGAACGCAGCTATTGTATCCGGCTGGTTCAGATCCAAAGATGTAATCCCTGCAACAGGCCGATCGCTGGCTACCGCAATGACAAACTCATCCAGCATATCCTCCAGCGGCCTGCCTATATCCTCACGATACAGAATGATCTTGCTCACCGGCTCATGTTTAAACCCTTCCACTAAAATCATATCTACCTTGTCATGATCAAATCGGCTGGCCAGATAGTGCAGATCAAGCGGCAATTGCTCTGGCGTTTCTGTCATCAGTGCCCACCGGCGATCGCTGGCAACCAGTGTTTGATCGGCACCAGCCTTACGTAATTCATAACTGTCTTTGCCAGGCGTATCTACATCCATATCATGATGTGTATGTTTAATCAGCCCAACGCGGATTTCCCGCTGTCTCAATAACGGTATTAACTGCTTAAGCAGCGTGGTTTTACCTGTACCACTATAGGCTGCAATGCCCAGTAAAGGAGGGAGAGGGTTATTCATTGTGGAATCCTTTTTCCTGCTGCCAGCGCTGGCAGTCTTCTCGCGTATTAAGGTTGTGGAAAGCCGTTTGTTGACCCGTGAACGGCACCTGGCGCGCGCCTGCTGCGTCCAGGAACAGCATCAGTTTTCGATCCCCACGAGCCAGATAACTCGCCAACTGAGGTGCGAGGCTGGTATGCAATAGCGCCAGAGTTGGGTGCGCGCGCTCCCCGTCGCTGGCATAGGCGGCCAGTGAGTGGCCTTTTTGTTGCCAGAGTTGTTCAACCAGCGTGGTGGGGAAATCGGGCACATCGCAGGGAACAAATACGACCCATTCAGTGGCGGCATATCTTAGCCCGGCCAATATACCGGCCAAAGGGCCGGGAAAGTCAGCCGTTAAATCGCCAATCGTCGGCAGGCCGCTTTCCTGATAATGGGCCTGATTACGGTTAGCGCTGATGGCAATCGGGCCTACCTGTGGCCGTAGCCGGGTAAGAACATGTTTATACAGCGGTATTCCGGCAACCTGAATCAGGCCTTTATCCTCCCCTCCCATGCGGGTGGCGCGCCCACCGGCCAGAATAATGCCGGTAATGTCCTCGTGCATATTTCTCATCCTGCATTGTGGCTAACGTCCTGATTGTAGCGCTAAAGCCGGTGAGACATCAGGATTTACCTTTATTGACAAGCTGCTTCTTTCACTGCGTTGGTAAGCCTGTTACTTTGTGTGCTTATTCATTCTATTGGACGATATTGCGATGAAAACGCACCGCGTAAACGAGCTGATTGAGCTGTTACACCCGGCCTGGCAGGAAGATCCGGATCTCAATCTGATTCAGTTTTTGCAAAAACTGGCGCAGGAAGCCGGTTTTCAGGGTGATTTGGCTGAACTGAGTGATGATATTCTGATCTACCATCTGAAAATGCGCGGTAGCGCCGGCACGGAACAGATCCCAGGACTGAAAAAGGACTACGAAGAAGATTTTAAAACGGCCTTGCTGCGCGCCCGTGGCGTTATAAAGGATTAGCATTTGTGCGGTAGGGATGAACCAGTACTCGTGAAATTTGTCATTAATGCTACTATTTCTCATTCCCGGCACCGTGTTGTCACCCAATGAAACTGAATGTTGTTATGAACAACTCTGCTTTTAATTTTCAAACCCTGTCGCCCGATCTGATCATGGACGCGTTGGAAGGGGTTGGCCTGCGTGTAGATTCCGGGCTAACGGCGCTGAACAGTTATGAAAACCGCGTCTACCAGTTTATGGACGAAGATCGTAAGCGCTACGTGGTGAAGTTTTACCGCCCCGAACGTTGGAGCGCGGCGCAAATTATTGAAGAACACCAGTTCGCCGGGGATCTTGCCCTGGCGGAGATCCCTGCAGTTGCGCCGCTGGCCCTGCAGGGCAATACGCTACATACTCACGGCGGTTTCTTTTTTACCGTATTTCCCAGCGTTGGCGGGCGGCAGTATGAGATCGACAGTCTCGATCAGCTGGAGTGGGTTGGCCGTTTTCTGGGGCGTATTCATCAGGTTGGCAGTGAAAGCCTGTTTGTGGAGCGTCCTACAATGGGAATTGAAGAATATCTCACCGCGCCGCGTGAAGTGCTGGCTGGCTGCAAACTGTTGCCCAAGGCACAGCGCGACAGCTTCCTGAACGCGACGGACGCTCTGATTGAGGCGATAAAACACCATTGGCATCTGGACTGGCAGCCGCGGCGTTTGCACGGTGACTGCCACCCGGGCAATATTCTGTGGCGCGATGGCCCGCTGTTTGTTGATCTTGACGATGCACGTAATGGGCCAGCGGTACAGGATCTGTGGATGCTGTTGCACGGTGAGCGCCGTGATCGTCTGATGCAGCTGGACGTTTTGCTGGAGGCCTACTCAGAGTTTGCCGAGTTTGATCAGAGTGAGTTGGCGTTGATCGAGCCGCTGCGCGCCATGCGAATGGTGTACTACCTGGCATGGGTAGCTCGCCGTTGGCAGGATCCCGCATTTCCTAAAAGTTTTCCGTGGATGGCGGAGTCTGATTTCTGGTTATCTCAGACCGCGGCATTCACTGAACAGGTTAAGCTGTTGCAGGAACCCCCTCTGCAGCTGATGCCAATGTATTGAAGCTTTAACATAATGGAGAGTTTAGTCTTATGAAGAAAATATGGTTGGCACTCGTTGGCATGGTAATGGCATTCAGTGCCTCGGCTGCGCAGTTTAGCGATGGTTCTCAGTATGTAACCCTGGACAAACCGGTGACCGGTGAGCCTCAGGTGCTGGAGTTCTTTTCCTTCTATTGCCCGCACTGCTATCAGTTCGAGCAGGTTTATCACGTTTCCGAGAATGTGAAAAAAGCGCTGCCTGTAGGCACCAAAATGACCAAATACCACGTTGAGTTTCTGGGGCCGCTGGGTAAACAGCTGACTCAGGCCTGGGCGGTTGCGATGGCGCTGGGTGTGGAAGATAAAGTAAGCCCGCTGATGTTTGAAGCCGTACAGAAAACTCAAACCGTGCAAACTCCTGATGATATCCGTAACGTGTTTGTCAAAGCGGGCGTGAGCGCTGAAGACTACGATGCAGCCTGGAACAGCTTTGTTGTGAAATCCCTGGTGGTTCAACAGGAAAAAGCTGCGGAAGATCTGCAGCTGCGCGGCGTCCCGGCAGTATTTGTTAACGGTAAGTTTATGGTTAAAAATGATGGTCTGGACACCAGCTCGATGGATGCTTACGTGAAGCAATTCGCCGATGTGGTCAAATTCCTCAGCCAGCAGAAATAACTGAAATAGAAAGTGAAGAACGCCGGCTTAGCCGGCGTTTTTTTAACGATATTGCCGCTTTAACTTATCCAATAGCCTGTCTTTTTCCTGCCACAACGTATTCAGCCACAGTTGGAAACGCCGCTTAAAGAGCTTGTCGTTAAAGTAATCGCCATGCAGGGTTTCATCGATGGGCAGCAGCTCAATTCTTACCACAATGCGCTTTAACCGGCCGCACAACATATCCATAAACGGCCGTTCGCTATTCTCCGGATAAAGCAGGGTGACATTTAACACTTTATCGAACTGCTTGCCTAATGCACTGAGCGTAAAAGCAATACCGGCGGCCTTTGGGGCGAGTAAATTGTGATAAGGAGAGCGGGTTTTAATTCTCTTGGCTTCAGTAAAGCGAGAACCCTCCACAAAATTGACGATAGTGGTCGGGCGTTTGCGGAATTTTTCGCAGGAGCGTCGTGTGGTTTCGATATCCCTACCGCGTTTTTCCGGGTGCTTGAGCAAATAGCCACGCGAATAGCGTTTCATGAATGGCATATCCAGCGCCCAGCAGGCGAGGCCGACAAAAGGCACCCAGGCTAACTGTTGTTTGAGAAAGTATTTATTCATGGGAATATGATTACGGAACAGCACGCACAGCACGACAATATCCGACCAGCTTTCATGATTGCTGATAAGCAGATACCAGTTTTTACGTTCCAACCCCTCCAGCCCTTGAATATCCCAGTGTAACTGCCGGTTAATGCGCAATAGCAGCGCCAACCCCTGACACCAGCACCACATCATAAAATCGGCAAAGGCGGAGATATGTCGCCAGATGGCAGGATAAGGGATCAATAGCTTAACGATACCGGCCAATGTGATGGGGATCGAACACAGCACGGTCACCAAAATGGCAAGCAAGGCAGAAAATATAAAAATAACAGGGGACAGTAGTCTTGGCATGGTTATGGGCTGATGGTAGATGGGAGCAGCGTTACATGCCGGTGTGCATGAACAAAAAAATATTTTAACAGAAACGGCGGGGAGAAGGTGCTCGTTAACAGCAACAGTTTTGATAGCCGAAGAAATAATCATTTGCTGCGTTTTCGTGCAACTTGCTCATCTTGTGCTAGGGTAATTGAGGTGCCAAATTTGATCAATGGTGCGATTAAAATCGAGCGCAAGTTATATCCACAAATTGTGTAAAAGTCGATAAATACTCCTCGTCAAATTAACGCCATTTAACACAGTGATTTCAATAGGAATTTTATTTTCAATTATAACGATAAACCCATCGTTATAATCTGTTGTCTTTTCTATGCACAAAGTTATCCACAGGCAGGATCTTGCGGATCGCTTCGCATAATCACATCATTTTCATCCGCAATGCACGCTAAGGTTCGTCTCAGGCGGCCAGCTATGGCATGCTTACCACTATGTCCGATCACGATAAAGAAACGCTATGGCCCAAATTGCAGAAAACCCATTAATCCTGGTTGACGGTTCCTCTTACCTCTACCGCGCTTATCACGCCTTCCCTCCGCTGACCAATTCCGCGGGCGAACCGACCGGGGCAATGTACGGCGTACTGAATATGCTGCGCAGCCTGCTGCTGCAGTACCAGCCAAGCCATGTTGCGGTGGTGTTTGATGCCAAGGGAAAAACCTTCCGTGATGAGCTGTTCGCAGAATACAAATCGCATCGCCCACCGATGCCGGACGATCTGCGCGCTCAAATTGAGCCACTGCATAAAATGGTCAAGGCCATGGGCCTGCCGCTCTTGGTCACGCCTGGTGTAGAAGCGGATGACGTTATCGGCACGTTGGCACTGGAAGCCGAAAAGGCCGGCCATGCGGTGTTGATCAGCACGGGTGATAAAGACATGGCGCAGTTGGTCACACCGAACGTTACGCTGATCAACACCATGAATAACACCATCCTTGGTCCGCAAGAGGTGTGCGATAAGTACGGCATTCCGCCGGAGCTGATTATCGACTTCCTGGCGCTGATGGGCGACTCCTCGGATAACATCCCAGGTGTGCCCGGAGTAGGTGAGAAAACCGCGCAGGCACTGTTACAGGGGCTTGGTGGGCTGGATGCGCTCTATGCCAACCTGGACAACATCGCCACACTCAGCTTCCGCGGCGCCAAGACCATGGCAGCCAAGCTGGAACAGAACAAAGAGGTGGCGTATCTCTCCTATAAGCTGGCAACCATTAAAACCGATGTAGAGCTGGATCTTTCCTGCGCCGATCTCGCAGTCTCTTCGCAAGACGTCGACACGCTGCAACAGTTGTTCAAACAGTACGAATTCAAACGTTGGCTGGCGGATGTTGAAGCCGGCATCTGGCTGGAAGGCAAAAAAGGCACCGGCGCGAAAGCGGCCAGTGCGGTGAAATCTGCCGGCGTAGCCGTGGACAACCCGAAAGTTGCTGCGGAAGCGACGCTGTCGCAAGAGGGTTACGTCACCATACTGGACGAGGAGACCTTCGCTGACTGGCTCAAAAAGCTGAAAAAAGCCGAAGTGTTTGCCTTTGATACCGAAACCGACGGTCTGGATACCCTGACCGCCAATCTGATCGGCTTGTCCTTTGCCATTGCGCCGGGCGAAGCCGCTTATCTGCCGGTGGCGCATGATTATCTCGATGCGCCGGCGCAGTTGGATCGCGCCTATGTGCTGGAAACGCTGAAACCGTTGCTGGAAGACGAGAAAGCGCTGAAAGTCGGCCAGAATCTGAAGTTTGATATGGGTTTGTTGGCGCGTTACGACATCACCTTGCGCGGCATTGCCTTCGATACCATGCTGGAGTCCTATGTGTTGGACAGCGTGGGCGGGCGCCACGACATGGACAGCTTGTCCGATCGCTATCTCGGCCATAAAACCGTTACCTTTGAAGAGATCGCCGGTAAGGGCAAAAAGCAGCTGACCTTCAACCAGATTGCGCTGGAGCAAGCGGCGCCTTACGCGGCTGAAGATGCCGATGTCACGCTGCAGCTGCATTTGGCGATGTGGCCGCAGCTGAAAGAAAGTGCCGAACTGCTGACGGTGTTCAATGAGATTGAAATGCCGCTGCTGCCAGTGCTGTCGCATATCGAGCGCACCGGGGTGCTGATTGATCAAAGTATATTGGCCACCCACTCCATCGAGTTGACCAAGCGTCTGGCCGAGCTGGAAATTCAGGCGCATGAACTGGCGGAAGAGCCTTTTAACCTTGCGTCGACCAAACAGCTGCAAGCGATCCTGTATGAAAAGCAAAAGCTGCCGGTGCTGAAGAAAACCCCAGGCGGTGCGCCATCGACCAACGAAGAGGTGCTGGCCGAATTGGCGTTGGATTATCCGTTGCCGAAGGTGATTCTGGAATACCGTGGGTTGGCGAAGCTAAAAACCACCTATACCGATAAACTGCCGCTGATGATTAACCCGTTCAGCGGGCGGGTACACACCTCCTACCATCAAGCGGTGACGGCCACAGGGCGTCTCTCCTCCAGCGATCCTAACCTGCAGAACATTCCGGTGCGTAACGACGAAGGGCGCCGTATCCGGCAGGCATTTATTGCACCTGAAGGCTACCGCATCGTCGCGGCCGACTACTCGCAGATTGAGCTGCGCATCATGGCCCACCTGTCGCAGGACGAGGGGTTGCTGAAGGCCTTTGCGGCCGGTAAAGACATCCACCGGGCGACTGCCGCCGAGGTGTTTGGTCTGCCGCTCGACAAGGTGACGAATGAGCAGCGCCGCAGCGCCAAGGCAATTAACTTTGGCTTGATTTATGGTATGAGCGCATTCGGTCTGGCGCGTCAGTTGGGGATCCCGCGCGGCGAAGCACAGCGTTATATGGATCTTTATTTCGAGCGTTACCCGGGCGTGTTGGAGTATATGGAGCGCACCCGCCAGCAGGCTGCTGAACAGGGGTATGTCAGCACGTTGGATGGCCGCCGTTTGTATTTGCCGGACGTCAAATCCAGTAATGGCATGCGTCGCAAGGCCGCCGAACGTGCGGCGATCAACGCCCCGATGCAGGGGACGGCAGCCGATATCATCAAGCGTGCGATGATTGAGGTGGATGCCTGGCTGCAAGGTCAGGATGAGCCATTGGTGCGTATGATCATGCAGGTACACGATGAACTGGTGTTCGAGGTGCATGAGTCAGCGATTGAGGCGTCCAGCCAGCGCATCCGCGAGTTGATGGAAAACAGCATGACGTTGGCTGTACCGCTGAAAGTGGACGTCGGCGTGGGTGCTAACTGGGATGAAGCCCATTGATAACGCGGTTGCACATCCGTTGATCCCTCTCTGAGGCGCTAACTGGTGATAACCTAAGCACTTTTCGTAATTTAGCTACAATATACGGCGATTGTTTCCCCAACCTCGCCGTTATTGCGCCCTAAATTGTGTAAGTAAACTACAAAAAATTCTTTTGCACTGCGAAAAAATCATGTAGAGTTACAGGCGTAGGGTACAGAGGTAAGATGTTCTATCTTTCAGACCTTTTACTTCACGTAATCGGATTTGGCTGAATATTTAGCCGCCCCAGTCAGTATTGACTGGGGCGTTTTTTATTGTAAAAACAACACCTACTCATAGTTTTTTCCTATTCTCACCCACGCATCATCCTCTGACAAATCCTCGGTTATTGCCCGCCAGTTCTGTCGTTGCCGATAAGTCGTCATAAGAAATTATGATGGATTTTTGTCAAAGCTGTAATTAGATAACGAAAAATCATCTACCACTATGAATAACGGGCATAAAAAAGCCGATGCGTTTCCACATCGGCTATTGCGGCATCTGCGGCAGGTTACTCGCCGGCAGTGTCGTCGTCTTCCGGTAACACTTCCGGCGGGATCTCGTTAAACCAGGTATTCAGTTTCTGGCTCAGCTTGTCTACACCGATTTTTTTCGGCGAGGAGAAGGCTTCTACCTGGATATCGCCCATAAACGGCACTACCGCTTCACGTACCATATTGAGCTGCGCTTTACGCGCGCCGGAGGCCAGTTTGTCCGCTTTGGTCAACAGAACCAGCACCGGCGTACCGACATCGACTGCCCATTGAATCATCTGCTGGTCGAGATCCTTCAGCGGGTGGCGGATATCCATCAGTACCACCAGGCCTTTCAGGCAGTTGCGCATCTGCAGGTATTCACCCAGCGCCCGCTGCCACTTGCGTTTCATTTCTTCAGGAACTTCGGCGTAGCCATAACCCGGAAGGTCGACCAGGCGGATGCCTTCTTCTACTTCAAACAGGTTGATGAGCTGGGTACGGCCCGGCGTTTTACTGGTACGTGCCAGACCTTTTTGATTGGTCAGGGTATTTAACGCGCTGGATTTACCGGCATTAGAGCGGCCGGCGAAGGCAACTTCAATACCTTCATCCCCCGGAAGATGGCGAATATCGGGCGCACTGGTGACGAAATGGGTCACATGATAATTGTAATTCTTGCTGGTCAAAATTTTTCGTCTCCGCGAGGATGGCTAACTGGTTGGCGATTATAACTGCATCAGCGGCAAAAATGGTGTGTTTCTCTGTTTTTAAGCGCCGGGCCAGCAGGGCATGGCAGTCACGTTGCCTTGAGTGTGTGAGACATTTGCCATTCGAATAGTGGGTAATGTCGCTTTATTCGAAAGTGATTTTTATTCTTTTTATTAAAAAACAAAAAGTTAATGTTTCTCTGCGTTATTGAGGATAAGCATTCCGCGGCAGATACCTTGAGCGCCTTCCTCAATCGCGTAAAGTAGATTGCAGCACAAGGCTGTGCAGGAGTAAGGAACATCCGGGAAGGGTGACAAACCTCAGGGAGCGCACGGGAAGTGCAATGAGTGCCAGGATGACCTCAGCAGGAACGCCTTGTTTGCACCTGAATGTGTGAACAACACAAGGATGGTGAAGTTATTGCAATTAGGATGCCCGCAGGAAGCGCGCTCAGGAAGAGCGGATGCGAACGGATTGCGCCATGGACGATTTCTCTTTCAGGATGAAGGACGTAGTAGCAGGGAGTGCGTTTATAGCAGAGGGAAAAACCAGGATGTTGAATGTGCGCATGGAGTGCGTGGCGGGAATATCCTTCGAAAGAGGGTGAGAAATAGGCGGCAGGTTTAACCTGCCGCCTTTTTTCTTTGTCCGCTTTCTGCTAGATTCCGCCGCAATCGTATAGCATCTCTATACTGAATCTACATACCTAAGAGCGTACGCTATGAACCAGCCATCAAAAGCACCTCGCGCACCACGCAGCAGCGCGGCGACGTCGAAATCGAAAAAGAAAAGCCGTGTGGAGCTCGATCAGGAAGCCCGTGAACGCAAGCGCTTGAAAAAACGCCGTGGTCTCGCTTCCGGTTCTCGCACCCAGGTTGAGTCTGCTAATCAGAAAAACAAGGCCGAGGCGCAGGTCAAAGATCCGCGTATCGGCAGCAAAGTGCCGGTAGCGCTGGTGGCTGAAGCTAAACCAAAAGCCAAACCGCGCCTGTCGCCGGAAGAAGAGCTGGCGAAACTGGAAAATGATGAGCGTCTGGATGCGTTGCTGGATCGTATCGACGACGGCGCGACACTGAACGCCGAAGATCAGGCTTACGTTGACCAAACGCTGGATCGCATCGATGCGCTGATGGAGCAATTGGGCATTGAGCTGGGCGACGACGAAGACGATGAAAAAGAAGAAAAGCAGGAAGACATCCTGAAACTGCTGAAAAGCGGTAACCCGAAAGACGTATTTTAACGCGCCATGTGGCCGATCCTGGCAATAGCCCTACTCTTGATGTGTTATCTGCTGTGGTTATTCGGTAAACTATGGCGGCTGTCTAAACGCAAAACGCGTTTTCGCAGCGTTTCCGCGGCCAGACAGCGTAGACAACTGCCCATTTCCCGGCCCGGTAGGAAAAAATATCGGAAGGAGTGAGCATGTCAGAGCAGGCAATCGTCTGGGATCTGGCCCTGATCCAGAAATATAACTATTCAGGGCCGCGTTATACCTCATACCCTACGGCGCTGGAGTTTAACCAGGGTTACGACGAAGCGGCGTTTCAACGCGCCGCAGCGCGTTATCCTGAGCGTCCGTTGTCACTGTACGTGCATATTCCGTTCTGCCATAAACTCTGTTATTTCTGCGGCTGCAATAAGCTGGTGACGCGTCAGACGCACAAGGCTGATGAGTATCTGGCGGTGCTGGCACGTGAAATCGCCCAGCGCGCCCCGTTATTTTCCGGGCGTAAGGTCGGCCAGATGCACTGGGGCGGCGGCACTCCTACCTACCTCAGCAAGTCGCAAATCAGCAGATTGACGGCGATGCTGCGGCAACACTTTGATTTCCAGCCCGATGTGGAAATGTCGATCGAGGTCGATCCGCGCGAGATTGAACTGGACGTACTCGATCATTTACGCAGCGAAGGTTTCAACCGCCTGAGCATGGGGGTGCAGGACTTCAATAAAGAGGTTCAGCGGTTGGTGAACCGTGAGCAGGATGAAGAGTTTATCTTTGCCCTGATCGCTCGCGCCAAGGCACTGGGATTTAATTCCACCAATATCGATTTGATTTACGGGCTGCCAAAACAGACGCCGGAGAGTTTTGCATTCACCCTGGAGCGGGTGGCGGAGCTAAACCCGGATCGCCTCAGCGTATTCAACTATGCGCATTTGCCGAGTCTGTTCGCTGCGCAGCGTAAGATCAAGGATGCCGACTTGCCGAGTGCGCAGCAGAAACTGGATATCCTGCAGCAGACCATCGCTTCTCTGACTGAGGCAGGTTACCAGTTTATCGGCATGGATCACTTTGCTCGCCCGGAGGATGAACTGGCGGTAGCTCAGCGCGAAGGCAAGCTGCACCGCAATTTCCAGGGCTATACCACCCAGGGCGACAGCGATCTGTTGGGGTTGGGCGTTTCCGCCATCAGCATGTTAGGTGACAGCTATGCGCAGAACCAGAAAGAGCTGAAGACCTATTACAGCAGCGTTGAGGCGCAGGGCAATGCGTTGTGGCGTGGCTTGACGATGACGGAAGACGATTGCCTGCGGCGTGAAGTAATCAAAACGCTGATCTGCAACTTCCAATTGGGTTATCGCGCGATTGAACAGCAGTACGCCATCGACTTCGCCGCTTACTTTGCCGAAGACCTGCAGTTGTTGGCACCCTTTGAACGCGATGGGCTGGTGGAGCGTGATGAGCAAGGCATTCGCGTAACGCCACGCGGCCGTTTGCTGATCCGCAATATTTGCATGTGTTTTGATCTCTATCTGCGCCAGCAGGCGCGCACTCAGCAGTTCTCTCGGGTTATTTGATGCATAAAAAAACGGCCGCTGATGCGGCCGCTTTTTCAACTGAAGAAATTAATCAGTGCTGCGCACAGCACCGCAGCAACGGCAGCCTGCGGCGTGTGACTGGCGGAAGAGCCAAGCTCTGCGCCTTGGGAAATAAATACGATGAATGAATCCAACATCCTGAGCCTCCAGAGTGTGCGACTCGATCATACTGCGGCCATGCAGGCTGTAAAGCCTGGGGGAGCCGTTTTTTTGTGCGCTTGATTGTATTTTTTATAATCAATGACGCAAACTATTCCATTCCCAGCTCTTTCAATTTCCGCGTTAAGGTATTGCGCCCCCAGCCCAGTAGCCGGGCGGCTTCTTGCTTATGCCCTTGGGTATGACGTAGCGCGGTGGTGAGCAGCGTACGCTCCATCTCCGGTTGTGCTTCCGACAAGAGGTTTTGATGACCGGAACGCAGGGCGCGATCGGCCCACTGCGCCAGCAGCGTAGCCCAACTGTCCGGCAGGCTGTGGCCGGCGGCTTCCGGTGCGGAGGTTTCAAAAAGCTCGCTCGGCAGATCCTGAATCAGCACTTCCTGTCCGGCGGCCATCACGGTCAACCAGCGACAGGTATTTTCCAACTGACGCACGTTCCCTGGCCATGGCAGGCGGGTCAGTGCGGTTTCGGTTTCCGGATGCAGATTCTTCGCTTCAACGCCCAGCTCTTTTGCCGCCACCTGTAGGAAGTAGCGCGCCAGACGCGGGATATCCTCACGGCGCTCGCGCAGAGGCGGCAGGTGCACGCGGATCACATTCAGGCGATGGAACAAGTCCTCGCGGAATTTGCCTTCCTGGACCCGCAGTTCCAGGTTCTGGTGCGTGGCGGCGATGATACGCACGTCCACCTTCACCGGCGCATAACCGCCGACCCGATAGAATTGACCGTCTGCCAGCACGCGCAGTAAGCGGGTTTGAACGTCCAGCGGCATATCGCCGATTTCGTCCAGGAACAGCGTGCCGCCGTCGGCCTGCTCAAAACGGCCCTGGCGGATCTGATTGGCGCCGGTAAAGGCCCCTTTCTCATGGCCGAACAGTTCGGATTCGATCAGGTCTTTGGGGATCGCCGCCATGTTCAGCGCGATAAAAGGCGATTTGGCGCGCGGGCTGTGGCGATGCAAGGCATGGGCCACCAACTCTTTACCGGTCCCTGATTCACCGTTGATCAGCACGCTGATCGACGAACGCGACAGGCGGCCGATGATGCGGAAAACATCCTGCATCGCCGGCGCCTCGCCGATAATGTCCGCCGCCGGATCGTTGGCAGGCTGGCTGCGCGCCGGCTGTTGCTGTTCCTGATAGTGGCTGATGGCGCGTTCTACCAGCGCCACCGCTTCATCGATATCAAAGGGTTTGGGCAGATAATCGAACGCCCCTTGTTGATAGGCGCTGACGGCGGCGTCCAGATCCGAATGTGCGGTCATTATGATGACCGGCAACATAGGGTGGCGCTGTTTGATCTGCTTGAGTAACGCTAAACCATCCATACCCGGCATGCGGATGTCAGACAGCAACACGTCGGGAGTTTGCGTGGCCAATGCTTCCAGCACTGCATTGCCACTGTCGAAGGTGGCGCAGCTCACACCCGCTCCAGTGAGCGCGCGTTCAAGCACCCAGCGGATGGAGCTATCGTCATCGACGATCCAGACTATCCCTCGTTGCATAGAAAACCTCACTGGCGAATAGGCAGGTAAACCGAGAATTCGGTATGTCCTGGCCAACTGTTAAATTCAATTTTTCCGCAATGTTGATCGATAAGATTACGGGCGATGGATAAACCCAGGCCGGTACCGCCTTCGCGGCCGCTGACCATCGGGTAGAACAGGGTGTCCTGTAACTGCGCCGGTACGCCGGGGCCGTCATCTTCTATATCGATACGTGCCGCCAATCGGTAGCGAGTGCCGTGCAGGGTTATCTGGAACGCGGTGCGGGTGCGCAGCGTGATAGTGCCACCTTCATCGCCCAGCGCCTGTAGAGCATTGCGGGTAATGTTCAGTAATACCTGTTCGATCTGGTCCGGATCGTGCGCCATTTCCGGCAGGCTGGGGTCATAGTCGCGCACCAGCGTCACGTTGTCCGGTTTCTCAAGCGACACCAACTGGCATACTCGTTCCGCCACTTGATGAATGCTCTGGGTAATGTGCTGGCCTGGCCGTTGCGGCCCCAGCAAACGATCGACCAGATTGCGCAGGCGGTCGGCCTGTTCAATGATCACTTTGGTGTATTCGGTCAGCGCCGGGTCGGGGAGTGCTTTGGCCAGCAATTGTGCCGCGCCGCGCAGGCCGCCAAGCGGATTTTTGATTTCGTGCGCCAGGCCGCGTACCAGATCGCGGGCCGCCACCTGCTGGGCGTGTTGCAATTGTTCCTGGCTCAGACGCCGTTGGTTATCCATTGGTGCCAGCTCAACCAGAATAAAGCCTTCAGGCAGCGCCTGAGCGGTCAGGGAGAGGATATGCGCACGGCCGTCAACCACCAGGGTTACTTCGCTATCGGTAAAGCCCTGACCGGCACGCAGGCTCTCACGCATCAGATCGACGTTCAGTGAGAAATAACCTAGCAGGTCGGGTAATGGTGTACCGAAAAGTTTACGGGAACTTTGCGCCAGCAGTTGTTGTGCCGCCGGATTGGCGTAATGAACCGCCAGATCATCATCCAACAGCAGGATGCTGTTGATGAGAGAATTGAGGATCTGCCCAGCATCGGGCAGCTTGCCAGTTGCCATACAGCAGACTCCTGCACCTTTTTAGTGCATCTATGCTACCCCATCTGCGATGCGTGCGGTATGGAATAGTTTTGCAGAAAATACGGTGGAGAAAAAAACCCATCCGAAGATGGGCTGAAAGTTTCCACGGCAACAAAAAAACGACAACTAAAATGTGGTGCGCCATCCGCAGATGGCGCGGTAAGGCTTAAACGCTGTAGTACAGTTCGAACTCGACCGGATGCGGCGTCATGCGAACGCGGTCCATTTCTTCTTTGCGCAGGTCTATGTAAGCGTCGATTGCGTCGTCGGTGAATACGCCACCACGGGTCAGGAACTCGCGGTCTTCGCTCAGTGCAGCCAACGCTTCGTCCAGGGAGCCTGCAACTTTTGGAATTTCAGCTTCTTCTTCCGGCGGCAGGTCATACAGGTTTTTGTCCATCGCATCGCCAGGGTGGATTTTGTTAATCACGCCATCCAGGCCTGCCATCAGCAGAGCCGCGAAGCACAGGTATGGGTTAGCCGCTGGATCCGGGAAACGGGCTTCGATACGGCGCGCTTTCGGGCTGGCAACCACTGGGATACGGATGGAAGCGGAACGGTTACGGGCTGAATAAGCCAGCATGACCGGCGCTTCGTAGCCTGGGACCAGACGCTTGTAAGAGTTGGTGGTCGGGTTGGCCAGGGCATTGATAGCTTTAGCGTGCTTGATGATACCGCCGATGTAGAACAGGGCAGTTTCAGACAGGCCGCCGTATTTGTCGCCTGCGAACAGGTTAGTGCCGTTCTTGGACAGCGACATGTGGCAGTGCATACCTGAACCGTTATCACCGAACATAGGTTTCGGCATGAAGGTCGCGGTTTTGCCAAATGCGTGAGCCACGTTGTGAACCACGTACTTGTAGATTTGGATTTCGTCGGCTTTCTTGGTCATGGTGTTGAAGCGGGTTGCCACTTCGTTCTGACCCGCAGTTGCCACTTCGTGGTGGTGCGCTTCAACCACCAGACCCATTTCTTCCATGGTCAGACACATGGTTGAACGGATGTCCTGTGAGGAATCGACCGGAGGAACCGGGAAGTAACCGCCTTTTACTGCCGGACGGTGGCCTTTGTTGCCGCCATCGTATTTGGTGCCGGAGTTCCATGCGCCTTCGACATCGTCGATAGCCACGTGAGAACCACGGATGCTGCTGCCGAAACGGATATCGTCGAACAGGAAGAATTCAGGCTCTGGCCCGAACAGCACGGTGTCCGCGATGCCTGAAGAGCGCAGGAAGTCTTCTGCACGCTTGGAAATTGAGCGCGGGTCACGGTCGTAGCCCTGCATGGTGCCTGGCTCGAGAATATCGCAGCGAATAATCAGGGTGGATTCTTCGAAGAACGGATCCAGCACCGCAGTGCTGGCGTCTGGCATCAGCACCATGTCAGATTCGTTGATGCCTTTCCAACCGCCGATCGAGGAGCCGTCAAACATTTTACCTTCTTCGAAGAAGTCGGCATTCACCTGGTGAGCAGGGATGGTGACGTGTTGTTCTTTACCCTTGGTGTCAGTGAAACGCAGGTCTACGAATTTCACTTCATGCTCATTCAGCATCGTCAAAACGTGTTCAGCGGACATACTTAACTCTCCCGGATTTATCATTGTCGTCGTCGTGGAACGAATCTGTGGAACTGGCTGTTTTTGCCTTGAATAGACTAAAGCGAAAACTGTGCCAACTTTGCAAAAGCGCTTTAATCGCCTTCCTGCGCGGGTTTTGCACAGAATCAGTATGCACCATTAGTGATGCATTGCACTTAAATGGTGCAATTCGGGCGATGTGGGGCACTGTAATGGTGCAAAAGTGCACCAACTGCTGCTTTTTGCACCGTGAAAGGGATCACAAACTGACCTGTACACAGTTGTTTATAAGAGACTGTTGTGATCTTGTTTAGTACCTCGCTTAATACGTGTACAATAGCGCGCTATTTCTAATGCCTGAGGCAAAGCTGTGATCGAAAATTTGCGTAACATCGCCATTATTGCCCACGTTGACCATGGTAAAACCACCCTGGTTGATAAGCTGCTGCAACAATCCGGTACTTTCGGAGAGCGTGTAGAAGCCACCGAACGCGTAATGGACTCCAACGATTTGGAGAAAGAGCGTGGGATTACCATCCTCGCAAAAAACACCGCCATTAATTGGAAAGACTACCGCATCAACATCGTGGATACCCCAGGACACGCCGACTTCGGCGGTGAGGTTGAGCGTGTGATGTCAATGGTTGACTCGGTGCTGCTGGTTGTGGATGCAATGGATGGCCCAATGCCGCAAACCCGCTTCGTGACCAAAAAAGCCTTCGCTAATGGTCTGAAGCCGATCGTGGTAATCAACAAGGTTGACCGTCCGGGCGCACGTCCTGACTGGGTTGTTGATCAGGTCTTCGACCTGTTCGTTAACCTCGACGCGACTGATGAGCAGCTCGACTTCCCAATCATCTATGCTTCTGCATTGATGGGTATCGCGGGCACCGACCACAACGAGATGGCGGAAGACATGACTCCGCTGTATCAGGCGATCGTAGACCACGTGTCTGCGCCGCAGGTTGAGCTCGAAGCGCCGTTCCAGATGCAGATCTCTCAGCTGGACTACAACAACTACGTTGGCGTTATCGGTATCGGCCGTATCAAGCGCGGTAAGGTCAAACCTAACCAGCAGATCACTATCATTGATAGCGAAGGCAAAACCCGTAACGGTAAAGTCGCAAAAGTTCTGACCCACATGGGTCTGGAGCGTATCGAAGCGGCCGTGGCTGAAGCTGGCGACATCATCGCTATCACCGGTCTGGGCGAGTTGAACATCTCCGACACCATCTGTGACACCACTGCGGTTGAAGCGCTGCCGGCACTGTCTGTTGATGAACCGACCGTAACCATGTACTTCAACGTCAACACCTCTCCGTTCTGTGGTAAAGAAGGCAAGTACGTGACTTCACGTCAGATCCTCGACCGCCTGAACAAAGAGCTGGTGCACAACGTTGCGCTGCGCGTTGAAGAAACCGAAGATGCTGACGCGTTCCGCGTATCGGGCCGTGGTGAACTTCACCTGTCGGTTCTGATCGAAAACATGCGTCGTGAAGGTTTCGAGCTGGCGGTTTCCCGTCCTAAAGTTATCAACCGTAAAATCGATGGCCGCATGCAAGAGCCATTCGAGAACGTGACGCTGGATATCGAAGAACAGCACCAGGGTTCAGTCATGCAAGCCATGGGTGAGCGCAAAGGTGACGTTAAGGACATGATCCCAGACGGCAAAGGTCGTATTCGCCTGGATTACCTGATCCCTGCGCGTGGCCTGATCGGCTTCCGTACCGAGTTCATGACCATGACTTCCGGTACCGGTCTGCTGTACTCCACCTTCAGCCACTACGACGATGTACGCCAGGGCGAAATCGGCCAGCGTCAGAACGGCGTGCTGATCTCCAACGGCCAGGGTAAAGCGGTAGCGTTCGCCCTGTTCGGTCTGCAAGATCGCGGCAAGCTGTTCCTGGGCCACGGTGCGGAAGTGTATGAAGGCCAGATCATCGGTATTCACTCACGCTCCAACGACCTGACCGTAAACTGCCTGACCGGTAAGAAGCTGACCAACATGCGTGCTTCCGGTACTGACGAAGCCACGACTCTGGTTCCGGCTATCAAGATGTCTCTGGAGCAAGCTCTGGAATTCATCGATGATGACGAACTGGTAGAAGTAACGCCAACGTCCGTACGTATTCGTAAACGTCACCTGACGGAAAACGATCGTAAGCGTGCAAGCCGCGGTCCTAAAGACGCTTAATCGCTGATTTAGTGTCCCATGCTTAGGGCGCAGTTCATTCTTGCGCCCTGAGTTTTTTCCTCTACCTTTCCCCATTTCTGCCGCGCGCTATGCGCTTTTCCATCTGCTCTCTGTTCAGCTCCTTCTTTTCCCGCTACAGTGAAATCTCGCCGGCCCATCAGGAGAGGACTATGCTGTATATCTTTGATTTAGGTAATGTGATTGTCGATATCGATTTCAAACGTGTACTGGGTGTATGGAGCAATTTGAGTGGCACGCCGCTGGCGGTACTGTCCGAGCGTTTCGCCATGGGCGAGCTGTTCCAGCAGCATGAGCGCGGTGAAATCAGCGACGAAGATTTTGCCGAACGGCTGAGTGATGAAATGGGGGTCGCCCTCAGTTTTGAGCAGTTCGCCACTGGCTGGCAGGCGGTGTTTGTCGCCCTGCGCCCAGAGGTGATCGACATCATGAAACGCCTGCGCAGCGAAGGTCACCGGGTGGTGGTGTTGTCGAATACCAATCGTCTGCACTGCAACTATTGGCCACAACACTATCCCGAAGTGGCCGAGGCCGCCGATCATCTGTACCTGTCTCAGGACATCGGCATGCGCAAGCCGGACGCCAACATCTATCTGCACGTTTTAAACGCCGAAAATACGTCGCCGGAAGCCGCAGTGTTCTTTGACGATCATCCGGCCAACGTCGCCGCTGCACAGGCGCTGGGCATCAAAACGGTACATGTGACCGATCGTGACGTAGTGCCGGCTTATTTTGCCCAATGACCGCGAAGAGTTAAGCTTAAGGCGTACAAACTGACATCAAGGAGTGACCATGTCGTTTTTCCGCCGTAAAAAGCTGCCTTCTGCGATCAAGCCCGGCGTCACCTTCGGGCGATTGCTGTTCAAACGCGTCGACAGCGACGGCCTGACCATGCTGGCGGGCCATTTGGCCTATGTTTCCCTGCTGTCGCTGGTGCCGTTGATTACCGTAGTGTTCGCGTTGTTTGCCGCGTTCCCGATGTTTTCCGACATCAGCGTTCAGTTGAAAAGTTTTATCTTCTCTAATTTCATGCCGGCCGCCGGCAACGTGATCCAAAGCTATCTGGAACAGTTTGTCGCCAACTCCAACAAGATGACCGCCGTCGGGACCTGCGGGCTGATTGTCACCGCGTTGCTGCTGATTTCCTCGGTCGATAGCGTGCTGAACACCATCTGGCGCAGCAAGAACAAACGGCCAATCGTATTCTCGTTTGCGGTGTATTGGATGGTGCTGACTCTGGGGCCGCTGTTGGTGGGCGCCAGCATGGCTATCAGCTCTTACCTGCTGTCGCTCAACTGGCTGGCGCAGGCTGGCGTGAACAGCCTGGTGGATCAAGTACTGCGAATTTTCCCGCTGATCCTGTCCTGGATATCGTTCTGGCTGCTGTATTGCATCGTGCCGACGGTTCGCGTACCGCCTAAAGATGCGCTGATCGGTGCGTTGGTGGCCGGGGTGTTATTCGAACTCGGCAAGAAGGGTTTTGCGCTGTATATCACCATGTTCCCGTCTTATCAGCTGATTTACGGCGTGCTGGCGGTGATCCCGATTTTATTCCTGTGGGTCTACTGGAGCTGGTGTATCGTGTTACTCGGCGCGGAAATCACCGTTACCCTGGGGGAATATCGTGACTACCGCCGGCAAAAGACGGAGCAAGAGGATCAGACACAAGAAGGGCAGTTATGATTGCGTTAATTCAACGGGTGCTAAACGCCAGCGTCACGGTCAAGGGAGAGACGGTAGGCAAGATTGGCCCAGGTTTGTTAGTGTTATTGGGCGTGGAGCAGGACGATAACGAGCAAAAAGCCGTGCGCCTGTGTGAGCGTGTACTGGGGTACCGCATCTTTGGCGACGAGAACGACAAGATGAATCTCAATGTCCGGCAGGCGGGAGGCAGCCTGTTGGTGGTTTCGCAGTTCACGCTGGTGGCCGATACCCAAAAAGGCATGCGCCCAAGTTTCTCACGCGGTGCAGTACCGCAGGAAGCCGATCGGTTGTATCAATATTTTGTTGGTCAGTGCCGCGAACGCGGCGTAGAAACCCAGACCGGCGAGTTCGCCGCCGACATGCAAGTGGCGCTGGTGAACGACGGGCCGGTGACGTTTTGGCTTCAAGTCTAAGTATTTTGAGAGAGAAGGCGTCTATGTATCACCTACGAGTACCCGTAACAGAACAAGAGCTGAAGGATTATTACCAGTTTCGTTGGGAAATGCTGCGCAAGCCATTGCACCAACCGGTGGGTTCGGAAAAGGATGCCTACGACGCCATGGCGCACCATCAGATGGTGGTGGATGAGGGCGGTAAAATCGTCGCTATCGGGCGACTGTATATTAATGCCGACAACGAGGCGGCGATCCGCTTTATGGCGGTAGACCCTACGGTGCAGGACAAAGGCCTTGGCACGCTGGTGGCGATGACGCTGGAGTCCGTGGCACGCCAGGAAGGGGTAAAACGGGTAGTGTGTAGCGCCCGTGAGGATGCGGTGGCGTTCTTTGCCAAGCTTGGTTTCGTTAATCAGGGCGAGATCACCGCGCCGCAAACCACCCCGATCCGCCACTTCCTGATGATTAAACCGGTGGCGACGCTGGACGATATTTTGCATCGCCCCGACTGGTGCGGCCAATTGCAGCAGGCTTGGTACGATCATATCCCGCTCAGCGAGAAAATGGGGGTGCGCATCAGCCAGTATACCGGCCAGCGTTTCGTCACCACCATGCCGGAGATTGGCAATCAGAATCCGCACCATACGCTGTTTGCCGGCAGCCTGTTCTCTCTGGCCACGCTGACCGCCTGGGGACTTATCTGGCTATTGCTGCGTGAGCGCCATCTGGGCGGCACCATTATTCTTGCAGATGCGCATATCCGCTACAGCAAACCGATCACCGGCAGACCGCGGGCGGTGGCGGATCTCAGCTCGTTGAGCGGCGATCTGGCTCGTCTGGCGCGGGGCCGCCGTGCACGCGTGCAGGCTGAGGTGCATTTGTTCGGTGACGACGATAAAGGCGCGGTATTTGAAGGCACTTATATGGTGCTGCCTGCCGAGTCGGACGTGCCGCTGGATCAGGGCGGCTCTGAGGCGATAGAAAGCTGAGTCATCGGCCCTCTTCCCCGGGAAGAGGGCTTGAAAGACTAGGGGAACTGTTGGTTGACCGTGCGGCCATCACCGGCGGTGGCCTGCAGTTCGCCCTTAAGTGAAGATTTAAACGGCCCATCGCTGTTCAGCAACCCTTTCAATTGCAACTGCAGATTCCCGTCGCCTTCTAGCGGAACCTGCTGCCATCCCCATTGCTGCAAGGTATTCACCGGCACCGAGCGCCCGTTCAACGACAGCGCAAACGGCTTGCCCGGCAACTGATTGACCGTGACTTTGGCTTCCAGTAATCCCTTTGGCATAAAGGCGCTTAGCTCGGTGACGTTGATCTGCCCGTCATTGGCGTTTAGCGCTAACGATGGGCGCCGAACGTCGATTTTGTTGAAGGTGGCTTCGCTGCCATTCAGGTTCAGCGTGCCGGACCAAATACCCCACTGGTGGTCGCGCGCCAACAGCAGATTGCCGCCGTAGCCGTCCAGCGCGGTGATCTGGAACGGGAAGTCCGGATTAATGTCGATGATCAGGTTGCGATTGGTGGTCAGTTTGTTGACGTACACCTCCGCCAACCAGTGCGGCAGCGGTTGCAGCCACAACGCGCGCCAGTCTTGCGGCAAGGTGTATTCGAGTGCGGCGATGGCCACTTCGTCCAGTTGCAGGCGGTTGTTGGTGCGCAGCCAGCTGCCGGAGGTACGCAGCAGCCCGCCTTCCCAGCGGGTGGTGAACTGTTGAATGGCGATACCGGCCGGTGAAAGCCGCATATTCATGATCGGATCGATCAGGTGGAAGCCGCCGTTGATCAGATCGCTGGCGTTGAAGTTCAGCGATCCGTCCTCGCTGCTCCAGTCTCCCTGCTGGAAGGTAACGTTCTGCAGCGACAGATCGAGATCGTTGAACGCCCACTCTTTGCCTTCCAGCCGCGCGTCGATCAGATCAAAACGTTTGAGAGTGACCGGCGGCAGGGCCGTAAAGCGTTGCCAAAACTCAGCCAGCGTCAGCGGGGTTTGCATGCGTACGCCACTCAGCCGCAGGCGTTCCACCTGCCAGCTACCGTCGGCGGCGCGGCTGGCTACCCCGGTCAGGTCGCCCTGCGCCAGATCGGCGCCGAAGTTGTTGAGCTTCAGCTGGTTTTGTTTAAGCTCACCCTGTACCAGCACCTGCGAAGCCGGGATGCCATTCAGCGTCATCGAGCCGGCACTGAACTGGAACTGATTATTTTCTCCCAGCAGATGTCCGGCTTTGGGCTGCCAGGGCGTAATGCCGGCATTGACTTGCTGCGCGTTGAGCTGCCAGGTTTCATCGTTGGATTGCAGCGCCATATTGCTCAACTGCAGCACATCGGCCTGCACCGGCAGTGTCGCGGCTTGCGGTTGAACGGTAAGCGTACCGTCGCGCAGCGTTACGTTGTGAAAATAGCGCGGTTCGGTGATTTGGCGCAGGCTAAGGCCGAGATCGACCCGTTTGGCGACCAACGCCTGCGGCTGATTCTTTTTGGCCAGTTGGACGTCTTCCAGGCTGATTTGGCCCGGCTGATTCCATGAGTGCGAGATTTTTGCCACCGACAGGCGGTATTCACTGTTATCGCTGATCCAACGACTTAACCAGCCCGCTGCCCAGCCGGTTTGCCCAACGACGTACAACAGCACAATGGCAAGCACTACCAGCAGCAGCAACGTCAGCAACAGTTTTCCGATAAATTTCATCGTTTACCTCCGCGTCGGTCAAAAAAGATACCCTGTTTATGCCGCAATTGGCCGGGCATCTCAAGTGCAATGGTCTGATAGGCAATAAAAAACGGCCGCAGGCGGCCGTTTGAGGTTGATGACAACGTTGCCTTTGAGCCCGAGATACCCGGGCCTAGCGCACCGAGGGGCGCTCCGGCGGCAAGCCGCTACGACCCTTTCGGCACGCTCTCCCTAATAACAGGCTTTGTCAGCAGTCTGAAACGGCCGCAAGCGGCCGTTTGTGGCAGGCAGCGCGGCGGATTATGGCTTCTCGTGTTCGTGTGGGAACACCAGGTTAAGCACGATGGCGGTGATGCCGCCGGCGGCAATGCCGGAAGAGAGCAGGGTTTTCAGCCAGTCGGGCGCGAACTGCAGGATCAGCGGTTGCTGGGATACGCCCATGCCGACGGCCAGCGACAGTGCCATGATCATGATCGCGCGGCGGTTCAGCCTTTCGCGTGACACGATGCGCACGCCGGAGGCGGCTATGGTGCCGAACATTACCAGGGTAGCGCCGCCAAGCACGGGTTCAGGAATATGTTGCACGAAACCGGCCACCGCCGGGAACAAGCCCAGCGCGATCAGCATCAGCGCCACCACAAAGCCGACGTAACGGCTGGCAACCCCGGTCAGTTGGATCACGCCGTTGTTCTGACCAAAGCAGGAGTTGGGGAAGGTGTTGAACACCGCCGACAGCATCGAGTTCAGGCCGTTGGCCAGCACGCCACCCTTCAGGCGCTTCATATACAGCGGGCCGCTGACCGGCTGTTCCGACACGTCTGAGGTGGCGGTGATGTCGCCGATGGTTTCCAGCGAGGTCACCATAAAGATCAGCATCAGCGGCAGCAGCAGGTTCCAGTCAAAGCCCAGGCCGTAATACAGCGGAGTGGGGAGAGTGATCGCCGCCGTATGGGGAACCGGTTGGCTTGCCGGCAGCATGTCCATCGCCCAGGCCAGCAGGTAGCCGACCGCCATGGCGATCACCAGCGAGGCGACGCGCAGGTACGGGTTGCGCTGGCGGTTAAGCAGAATAATCACCGCCAGCACCGCGCCGGCCAACAGCAGATTTTTCGGCGCGCCGAAGCTGCCCCCGTTCATCGCGGCATAACCGCCGCCGATGGAGGTCAGCCCGACCTGAATCAACGACAAACCGATAATCATCACCACAATGCCGGAGACCAGCGGGGTGATGATACGCCGCGCCAGGTGCAGCACGCGCGACAGGAGGATTTCGGTGCAGGAGGCGACCATCAGCGTACCGAACAGGGCAGCCATCATGGTGGGAACGTCGGCACCGCCGTTTTTCAGCGCCATCCCGCCCATAATCAGCGGTGAAACAAAGTTAAAACTGGTGCCCTGAATCGACAGCAGGCCCGAACCGACCGGCCCCCAGGTTTTAATTTGCAGAATAGAGGCCAGGCCGGAGGCAAACAGCGACATGCTGATAATGTGCTGAGTATCCTGCGCCGGCAGACCGAGCGCCTGACAGATCAACAGAGCCGGGGTGATTACCGCCACGAACATCGCCAGCAAATGCTGACCGGCGGCAAACAGCGTTTGCGGCAGCGGCGGGCGGTCTTCCAGGCGATAAATCAGCTCGCTGGTGTGGGAAGTGACGGAGGCTTTTTGCACTGCATCAAGCTCGGTGGATGGCATGGTCATGATGTGGCATTTCCAGAAACGGCAAAGCAGGCATTTTAATGATCCACCCCGCAAAAGCAAACGGTTGCGCTCAGAGATTACGCCAGGGATATCCAAGCTTATGTCGCATTTTCGTTCATTTTTTCTTGTCTTATCAGCATTTTTTACTTCTAATCCCGCACTCATCAAGTTTTAAAAACTAAGTGGTTTTCTATAACTTATTATTTCTTATTGGATCTTTTCCATTACAGGGAGTACCTGGATGTTTCATCTCGATACTTATGGCACGTTAGTCGCGGCAACGCTGGTTTTGCTCCTTGGGGGCAAATGCGTCAGAAGCATTCCGCTGTTGCGAAAATACACTATTCCCGCACCTGTCGCCGGAGGTTTGCTGGTGGCGCTCCTGTTGTTAGCCTTGAAAAAGTTTGCTAACTGGGAAATCAGCTTCGATATGTCGCTGAAAGACCCGCTGATGCTGGCCTTCTTTGCCACCATAGGTCTGAACGCCAACCTGGCGCGGTTGCGCGCGGGCGGCAAGGCGCTGATGGTATTCCTGTTTGTGGTGCTGGGCCTGTTGGTGGTGCAGAACGCCATCGGCATCGGCATGGCGAAAATGTTGGGCCTGGATCCGTTGATGGGCCTGATCGCCGGTTCAATTACGTTATCCGGTGGTCACGGTACCGGCGCAGCCTGGAGCAAGCTGTTCATCGAGCGTTATGGGTTTGAAAACGCCACTGAAGTCGCGATGGCTTGCGCGACTTTCGGCCTGGTGCTGGGCGGTCTGATCGGCGGCCCGGTGGCACGTTACCTGGTAAAACACTCCTCCACACCGGAAGGCACGCCGGAAGATAGCGTGCAACCGAGCGGTTTTGAAAAGCCGGAGAGCGGCCGGCTGATCACCTCGCTGGTGATGATCGAAACTATCGCGATGATCGCCATCTGTTTGAGCCTGGGGCAGTTTATTGCTGGCCTGTTGAATGGCACGGTGTTTGAATTGCCAAACTTTGTCTGTGTGCTGTTTGTCGGGGTGATCCTCAGCAATACGCTGGCGTTCAGCGGTTTTTATACCGTATTCGAGCGGGCGGTATCGGTGCTGGGCAACGTCAGCCTGTCGCTGTTCCTGGCGATGGCGCTGATGAGCTTGCGCCTGTGGGAACTGGCGTCGCTGGCGCTGCCGATGTTGGCGATTCTGGCGGTGCAGACGTTGGTGATGGCGCTGTATGCGATTTTCGTCACTTACCGGGTGATGGGCAAAAACTACGATGCGGCGGTACTGGCGGCGGGCCACTGTGGTTTTGGCATGGGCGCTACGCCAACGGCGATCGCCAATATGCAGGCGATTACCGATCGCTTCGGTCCATCGCACCTGGCGTTTCTGGTGGTGCCGATGGTGGGGGCGTTCTTTATCGATATCGCCAACGCGATCGTGATTAAGCTGTATCTGCTGTTGCCGGTGTTCCCGGCTGTGGGCTGAATAACGTTCAAGATATAAAGCAAGGGCGCCATTGGCGCCCTTGTTTCTGGCAGAGGGTCAGGCGTTGGAGTAGCGCGCTTTCTCCGGTAGCCAGCGTTCAATCAGGGCGCGGGCATGTTCCGGGTACTGCTGATGAATATGGCGGGCGACGCGTTGCACTTCCGGTATCATCGCCTGGTCGCGCAGCAAATCGGCCACCTTGAATTCCGCACTGCCAGTCTGGCGCGTGCCGAGCAGCTCGCCTGGGCCTCGAATTTCCAGATCGCGCTGGGCAATCACAAAACCGTCATTGCTGTCGCGCAGCACCTGCAGACGTTTCTGCGCCGTTTTACTCAGCGGGGTTTTGTACAGCAGCACGCAATGTGACGCCACGGCGCCACGGCCAACGCGACCGCGCAACTGATGCAGCTGCGCCAACCCAAGTCGCTCCGGGTTTTCGATGATCATCAGGCTGGCGTTCGGTACGTCGACACCTACTTCGATCACCGTGGTTGCCACCAACAGCTGTAACTCACCCTGTTTAAAGGCCTGCATTACCGCCTGCTTTTCCTGCGCTTTCATGCGGCCGTGAACCAGCGCGACTTTCAACTCGGGTAGCGCAGTTTTCAACTCTTCCCAGGTAGCTTCCGCCGCCTGCGCTTCCAACAGCTCCGACTCTTCGATCAGCGTACAGACCCAGTACGCCTGCCGGCCTTCTTCCATACAGGCGCTTTTCACCCGTTGGATAATATCGGCACGCCGGGTGTCTGGAATGGCGACGGTGGTGACCGGCGTCCTGCCTGGCGGCAGCTCGTCGATTACCGAAGTATCGAGATCGGCATAGGCGGTCATTGCCAGCGTGCGTGGGATTGGCGTGGCGGTCATGATCAGCTGGTGGGCATGGAAGCCTTGCTCCTCGCCCTTTTCCCACAGAGCAAGCCGCTGGTGCACGCCAAACCGGTGTTGTTCGTCGATGATCACCAGCGCCAGTCCGGAAAACTGCACCTGTTCCTGGAAGATGGCGTGCGTACCGACCACCATCGACACTTTTCCGCTGGCGATCGCTTCCTGTTGCGCAGCACGAGCCTTGCCTTTTTGCTTGCCGGCCAGCCAGCCGACTTCAAGCCCCAGCGGTTCAAACCACTGGCGGAAGTTATTGGCATGTTGTTCGGCCAGCAGCTCGGTGGGCGCCATCAATGCCACCTGTTTGCCGTGGGCGATGGCGCGTAGCGCCGCCAGTGCCGCCACCAGCGTTTTGCCTGAGCCGACATCACCTTGAACCAGCCGCATCATCGGGAAGCCTTTTTGCATATCGGCTTCGATATCGGCCACCACGCGATCTTGCGCGCCGGTCGGTGCGAATGGCAATTCGGCAAGAAACCGTTTTTTCAGACGGTCATCCGGCATCAGCGGCAGCGCCTGATAACTTTGCGCCCCGGCGCGCACCGCCAACATGCTGAGGTTATGCGCCAGCAGTTCTTCCAGGATCAGGCGTTTTTGCGCCGGATGCTTGCCCTGCTCCAAATCTTCCAGCTGGATATCCGGCGGTGGGCGGTGCAGGGTGTGCAGCGCCTGCGGTAGGCTCATCAGCCCGCCACTGAGTTCCGGTGGCAGCAGTTCGGCGATGGCGCAGGTGTCCAGCAGCTCCAGAGCCTGATCGGTCAGCTTGCGCAGCGTGGCCTGCCTGATGCCTTCGGTGGTCGGATAAACCGGCGTCAGTGATTCCTGCAGCTCAACCTCGCTGCTTTCCCCCTGAATGCGGTATTCCGGGTGGATGATTTCTGCGCCGTGGTTGCCGCGTTTGATCTCACCGTAAGCGGTGACGCGCCGGCCTGCGGCCAGGCTGTTTTTCATCGCCGCGTTGAAGTTAAAGAAACGCATGGTGAGCAGGCCGGTGCCGTCGCTGATCTGGCAGGTCAGCATACGCCGACGACCAAAACTGATATCACTGCGCAGTACTTCGCCTTCCACCGTGGCAAAAATGCCCGGCAGCAGGTCGTTGATCGGATAGAGACGGGTGCGGTCTTCATAACGCAGCGGGAGGTGCAGCAGCAGGTCCTGAATGGTTTCCAGGCCAATTTTTGCCAGTTTTCCCGCCTGGCTGGCTCCAACCCCGGAAAGCGTGGTGAGAGGGACGGCGTCCAGCAGGCGGCCTTTCATCGGCGTACCGTTGCCTGCATGGTTGCCCACCATTCGGCGTTGGCGACCACCTGACCCTGTTGGTCAATCTGCGGACGCGGCAGCCCTTTGCGCTTGGCGACGTTGGCCAGCACCGGGTAACCGCCCTCGAACAGCAGGCGTTGCTGTTCTTCTTCGTCCAGCGCGCTGTGGGTGCGCAGGTACATGCCGGCGTTGTGGCGTTGGCGCTGCGCTTCGTACAGGATCAAGGCGGAGGCGACCGACACGTTGAGGGATTGCACCATGCCGATCATCGGAATGATGATGTCCTGGTCGGCCAGGGCCAGCGCTTCTTCGGTGATACCGGTTTTTTCCTGACCTAGTAGCACGCAGGTTGGGCGGGTGTAATCCACCTCGCGGAAATCAACCGCGCGGGCGGAAAGGTGGGTCGCCAGAATCTGCATACCTTGATCTTTCAGGTGGGTCACAGCGTCAGAGATGGTGCGGTGGGTTTTTACATTGACCCAGCTGTTGCTGCCGGCCGCGGAGGAAACCAGGGTACGCATGCGTGAGGTCGGCCACACGGCATGCACCTGATGCACGCCGACGGCGTCGGCGGTGCGGATAATGGCGGAGACGTTATGCGGTTTGTGTACCTGTTCCAGGCAAACCGTCAGATCCGGCTGCCGGGTTGCCAGCATTTCACAAATCCGCGCATAGCGTTCAGGGCTCATAGGCGCTAATTTCGGTTACGGTTAACTTTAATCACATCCGGCATGATACGGATTTTACGCATAATATTTGCCAGATGGATGCGATCGCGGGTGGTCAGGCGGATAAAGGCGCTATAAACCCGGCCGTCTTTCTCTTCGGTATTCAGGCTCTGAATATTGGACTCGGCCGCGTTGATGGCCGCCGTCAGGTTGGCCAGCGCGCCCTGATGGTTAAACATGTCCACTTTGATCTCGGCGATGAATTCCTGCTCGATGTCCTTATCCCACTCTACCGCCATGAATTTCTCTGGCTCTTTCTGGTAGCCGCGGATGTTTCGGCAGGATTCATGGTGGATCACCAGCCCTTTGCCCGGGCTGACGTGGGCAATGATCGGGTCGCCCGGAATAGGCCGGCAGCATTTGGCGAAGGTGATCAGCACGCCGTCTGCGCCTTTTATCGCCAGGTTACGAACGCCGGAGGAGGTGCCCAGGTTGGATTGGTCACCTTGCAGGTTTTTCGCCACCACCACGCTCATGGCATTGCCGAGGCCGATTTCAGCCAGCAAATCATCCAGCGTTGCCAGCTTCATGCGATCCAGTTCGTGCTGGATATTTTCCGGTGGGATCTCTGCCAGTTTGCGGCTGCCGCCCAATGCATGGTTCAGCAAGCGGCGGCCGAGACCGACCGAATCATCGCGCTTGAGGTTCTTCAGCATCTGGCGGATTTTGGCGCGCGCTTTTGAGCTGACAACAAAATTCAACCAGGCGGCGTTTGGTCGGGCACCCGGTGCGGTGATGATTTCCACCGTCTGGCCGCTGCTCAGTGACTGCGACAGCGGATAGGGCTGGCGATCGACGCGGGCGCCAACGCAGGCATGACCGATATCGGTATGCACCGCATAGGCGAAGTCGACCGGCGTTGCGCCCGCAGGCAATTCAACAATGCGGCCTTCCGGGGTGAAAACGTAAATCTCATCCGGGAACAGATCGGATTTGACGCTCTCGATAAATTCAAATGAACTGCCGGCGCTTTGCTGCAATTCCAGCAAGCTTTGCATCCAGCGCTGGGCGCGGATTTGCGCGGTGGTGCCGGTTTCGCCCTGTTCTTTTTCTTTATAAGCCCAGTGCGCGGCCACCCCCATTTCTGCCATCTGATCCATATCTTCGGTACGGATCTGCACCTCAACCGGCACGCCGTGAGGGCCGATCAGGGACGTGTGCAGCGATTGGTAGCCGTTGGCCTTGGGAATGGCGATATAGTCTTTGACCCTGCCCGGGCGCGGCTTATACAGGCTGTGAGCCTGGCCCAGCACGCGGTAACAGGTATCGACTTCCTTCACGATCACCCGGAACGCGTAGATGTCCATAATCGAATGGAAACGCTGTTCTTTCAGGTGCATCTTGAGGTAGATGGAATACAGATGTTTTTCTCGCCCGCTGACGCGGCAAGGAATGCCGGCTTCGTTCAACCGGCCTTCGATCTCGGAGAGAATCTTTTGGATCATCTCTTTACGGTTACCGCGAGCGGCTTTCACCACTTCTTTGATTACACGGTAGCGGTTCGGGTACAACGCCTCAAAACCCAGCTCTTCCAGCTCGGTCTTCAGGTGGTGGATACCCAGGCGATGGGCCAGTGGGCTGTAGATTTCCAGGGTTTCGCGCGCGATACGCCGCCGTTTGTCAGGGCGCAGCGAACCCAGGGTACGCATATTGTGCGTGCGGTCGGCAAGCTTGATCAGCACGACGCGGATATCCTGCACCATCGCCATGATCATTTTGCGGAAGTTTTCCGCCTGGGCTTCTTTTTTATCCTGGAACTTCAGCTTGTCGAGCTTGGATACGCCTTCAACCAGTTCAGCGACGCTCTTGCCGAACAGCTGTTCCATATCCTGGTAGGTGGCTGGGGTGTCTTCGATGACGTCATGCAGTAGCGCCGCCATCAGCGTCTCATGATCGAGACGCATCTCCGCCAGAATGCAGGCCACGGCGACCGGGTGAGTAATGTAGGGCTCACCGCTGGAGCGTGTCTGTCCCTCGTGAGCATCACGTGCAACGAGGTATGCCTGTTTGAGGCGCTTAATCTGCTCCTCAGGCAGGTAACGTTGAATCAGCAGATTCAGGCTTTCAAACAGGTACAAGGCAGACTCGCAGTCTAATTAACGACGACCTTCAGCAATTGCGGTAACCGCTTGAATTTCTGCGGCTTCCTGCTCTTGCTGCTCCTGACGATCACGAACATCGAGGATTTGGCTGGTGATCAGGCCTTCTTCGATTTCGCGCAGCGCGATAACGGTGTACTTGTCGTTTTCTTCCGGAACAAGTGCATCTTTACCGCCAGTCTGGATTTGACGTGCCCGACGAGCAGCGACCAACACCAGGTCAAAACGGTTACCAATTTTCTCTACAGCGTCTTGAACAGTTACGCGTGCCATATTTGTGCTACTCCACAGGTGACGAAAAGACTGGGCATAATACTGAAACTGTCTTCAGTCTGCCAATAGTTTGCTGATTAAAGCGTCATGCCGCAGTAATTGCCGGCCTAAACGCAGGCGCTCGGCGCGAATAATGGTTTTCAGATCGGACAGGGCCAGATCGAAATCATCGTTCACGATTAAATAATCATACTCCGCGTAGTGCGTCATTTCCGCCACGGCTTGCGCCATGCGTTTGGCGATCACCTCTTCAGAGTCTTGCCCACGGCCACGCAGGCGGCGGCCGAGTTCATCCTTCGACGGCGGCAAAATAAAGATGCTGCGCGCCTGCGGCATTTTAGCGCGGATCTGCTGCGCACCCTGCCAATCGATATCCAGGAAGACGTCTACGCCGGTCGACAGCACCTGCTCAATGGCGGCGCGTGAGGTTCCGTAATAGTTGCCGAACACTTCGGCGTGCTCAAGAAACTCATCCTGCTCAATCATCCGGCGGAATTCATCTTTTGAGACGAAGAAATAATGCTCGCCGTGATGTTCACCCGGGCGGCTGTCGCGCGTGGTGTGCGAAACCGAAACCTGCGTGTCGTACAGCGGTTGCGTCTTTAACAAAGCCTGAATCAGACTTGATTTCCCTGCGCCACTGGGTGCAGAGACAATAAAAAGCGTGCCTTGAGCCATGATGATGTTCGTTGATAGCGGTTGATGTGCCAATAACAGCGGATGTGTATTTTCTCCGCACAGTATACACGGCTAACGCGTCGGGTGCAGCGTTAGCTCGCATTTTGCCCGTCGCTTTGTGCTGAAAAAACCTCTAAACGGCGGTTTTGCGCAGCAGATCGGTAAATTTCCGCGGTTTCATGCAACGTAATCTGCCTTTCTCGGGCCGCTCGGCAGATCGGGCAATTGACCGTTGCCGAAGCCTCGTCATCCGGTTTTACTGCCGGTTATCAGGGAGGTGAAGTATGCGAAAATGCGGAATGCGGATCGGAACGGCGCTGTTGGGCGGGTTGATGTTTTGTGGTGTGCTGCGGGCAGAAAGTTGCCCGGCGTGGCGACCGGAGCGGCTGCAACTGGAGATAACCACGTTAAAAAACCAGCTGGAACGCTGGGATGTGGCTTATTACCAACAGGGCGACAGTTTAATTGAAGATGGGGTCTATGACAGCCTGCGGCAAAAGCTGCAGCTATGGCATCGTTGCGCCGGGCTGGAAAGGGCTGAGGAGCCCAGACCGCTTTTACCTGCGGGTAAAACGCCTCACCCGGTGGCGCATACCGGTCTGCATAAATTGGCGGATTCTGCCGCCGTGGCCCAATGGCTGCGTGGTCGCAGCGATGTCTGGGTTCAGCCTAAGGTGGACGGCGTAGCCGTTACTTTGGTGTATCGCGATGGCGAGCTGGCGGCGGCTGTCAGCCGGGGAAATGGGCTGAAGGGGGAAGATTGGCTGGAAAAGGTGCGCGCTATTCCATCGATACCGGCAGCGGTGAAGGGCGCTCCGGCGACGTTGATTCTGCAGGGTGAGCTGTTTTTGATGGTGAACGATCATCAGCAAAAGCTTCATGGCGGCATCAATGCCCGAGCCAGGGTAGCCGGGGCGCTAATGAAAAACCGGCTTTCGCCGGTCTTGCAACAAATAGGCCTGTTTGTCTGGGCATGGCCGGATGGCCCACAAGAAATGACGCAGCTTTTACAGCAGCTTGCCGCAATGGGTTTCCCCCTCGCTTTGGCTTATTCACAGCCTGTGAGTTCACTGGAAGACGTGCGGCAATGGCGCGAGCGTTGGTATCGCGAAGCATTGCCCTTCGTCACGGATGGCGTAGTGATTCATCAGGCGCGGTCACCTTCGGGGCATTACTGGCAGGCAAAGCCCGGTGATTGGGCTGTTGCCTGGAAGTATCCGCCGGTGCGGCAGATTGCCAGGGTCAATGATGTCGAGTTCAGCGTAGGCCGCACCGGAAAGATTGCCGTGGTGCTGAAGCTTGATCCTCTCAGGATGGATGATAAATGGGTCTCGCGGGTTAACCTCGGATCGCTGCCCCGTTGGCGGCAGTGGGCGGTTGTGCCCGGTGACCAGGTGGCAATCAGCCTGATGGGGCACGGGATCCCGCGTCTGGATAAAGTAGTCTGGCGGGCCGCAGAAAGAGTAGAGCCTGATGCGCCGGCCGCGGAACGTTACCATTCTTTGAGTTGCTTTAGCTGGCTGCCGGAGTGCCGCCAGCAGTTTCTGGCCCGGCTGGTGTGGTTGGGCGGCCCACAGGGATTAGGTTTGCATGGCGTCAGTGAATCTACCTGGCAGGTGTTGATTGATCGGGGGCTGGTGCGGCATTTGCTGGATTGGCTGGTGTTGACGCCGGAGCAACTGATGTCAGCGCCCGGCATGGGGGAGAAACGCGGGCGTAGTATCCACCGGCAATTTCAGTTGGCGCGGCAACAACCCTTTGCTCGCTGGCTGATAGCGTTAGGCGTACCGCTGAACCTGCAACAAGCTCGGGCGTTGAAAAATTGGCCTCAGGTTCAGCAATTACCGGCTGGAGAGTGGCGGAAAATGACCGGGATTGGCGCGAGAAAGGCTGAGCAAATCGCCGGTTTTCTTCAACATCCGCCATTTCTGACGCTGGTCAGCACGCTGGAGGCACAAGAAATAACAGGTTTTGTCGGAACCCAGTGATGTGCTGTTACTCCGTAGATCTCTCGGCAAGTGAGTGTGCATCTGCCGTTTGTGGATGTGTGATTGGCGAGGGCGAGGCATGACGCAGGAAAATAAAAACGATGCCAGCTGAAATCGCCGTCGTTAGCGCCAGAATATACAGCAGATTATGAAATGCGGCTTCGTAGCCCTGTTTCAAGGCGGCAGTATCTGCGTTCAGCAATGCCGCAGCTTGCTGCAGGTCACCCATTGCCAGCCGGTGGGCACCGGCAGCAGCGTTGGTCAACGGGGAACCCGGTAGATGCCGTTCAACCAAGGCGGCCAGCAACGCGCCCACGATGGCAAGTGCGATACCTTCGCCCGCCACGCGGATAGTGCTGAAAATACCGGTGGCCATACCTGCGCGATCCTTCGGCACCACGCTGACTGCCAGGCCGTCCATTAATCCCCAGGGCAGGCTGATGCCGCAGCCAATGGTCAACAGCGGCAGGATCAATAGCAGGAAGGGCTGCCCAGGCGCATATTGCGCCAGCCATAACAGGCCTAAAGCGCAAATCAGCAGACCCAGGCTGGAAATTAGACCGGCGGAAAACCGGTGCGCCAACATGCCTGCCAGCAACGGCAATATCAGCATTGGCGCTGAGAGTGCGAACATAACGATACCCGCCTCCAGGGTGCCGTAACCTTCGATGCCAATAAAGCGCAGCGGGAGTAAAACCAGCAATACCACATAGGAATAGGCCGGGGCAGCCGCCAGAAACTGTACGCCGACGAAACGCGGATAGCGGAATAAAGACAGATCAAGCATCGGTCTGCGTACGCGTTTCTCGATCAGGATAAAGGCCGCCATGGAAAGTAAAGCGCCGCTGAACAGGGCTATGACTTCACGGCTGGCCCAACCGCTGTCGGGGGCTTGCAGTACGGCATAAGTCAGCAACGTAAGAGCCAGCGTAAAGGTGGCCGCTCCGGGCCAGTCGAGTTTGGCTGCTGCAGGATCGCGCGACTCATGCATATAGCGTATACCGGCGAACAGGGCTATGGCGCTGAGCAGCGACACGCTGATAAAAATCGCGTGCCAGCCAAAATGCTGTACCAAAAAACCGGCCAGCAGTGGGCCAAATGCCAGGCCGATGCCAAAAGTGGTTCCCAACAGGCTGAAGGCCTTGGCGCGTTCTGTGCCATCGAATACCTGAGCCAGGCCAGAGGTTCCTCCGGCAAACGCCGCTGCGGCGGCAATACCCTGCAGTGCACGTATCAAATCAAAGGCGATGATGTCCTGCACCATCAGCATAACCAGCGAGCTTAAGGTAAGCACCGCCAGGCCGCTGATGAACACGCGTTTTCGGCCAAAGCGATCGGCGAGTGCGCCGGCAATCATCAGGCTACAGCCAAAGGTCAGCATAAAGGCGTTGGTGACCCAACTGAGGGCGACTACGCTGCCCCCCAGGCTGGCGGCGATAGCGGGTAAAGAGACTGCCGGGCCGGTAAAGTTAATCGGCATGATCAACCCCGCCAGGCAGACGGAGAACAAAATCATCCAGCGCTGCGGATCGGGATACGGGTCTGGAAGGCGGTGAGGATTGTTCATGATGAGCTCCAGCGACAGTATTGTCGGTTGGGATGGATGATAAAGTGGATTCAATTGGCTAAAAATGGGGCTATATTCCACTCTTTAAGGACAATAACGCTCTAATTGGAGATCCTATGGACAGCCTCAGTGGCTTATTGGCTTTTGTGCGCGCTGCCGAGCTACGCAGTTTTGTCGCCGCAGGTGAACGGCTGGGCGTGTCCGCCTCTGCCGTCGGAAAAAGCGTGGCCAGGCTTGAGGAATCATTGGGCGTCAGGCTGTTTAACCGCAGCACCCGGCGCATCAATCTCACCGATGAGGGCGCGTTGTTTTTTGAACGCTGCCAACGCATCGTCAGCGAAATTGAAAATGCCGAAGCCGAAATGGCGAGGATCTCCGATGCGCCGCGCGGCAAGCTGCGCGTGAGCATGCCGGCTATCGGCTATCGAATGTTGGTACCTCTGCTTGCTGATTTCAGCGCGCTTTATCCCGAGGTTGAGTTGGACGTGGACTTCAATGACCGGATGGTAGATCTGATCGCCGAGGGAATCGACGTGGCTGTACGCAGCGGTGAGTTGGCGGATTCCCGGCTGATGGCCCGGCGGCTGGGGCCATTCCGGTTGATTCTGGCGGGTGCGCCCGAGTATTTACAGCGTCGGGGCGTGCCGCAAGGGCCGGAAGATTTGCTCAACCATGCCTGCCTGCGCTACCGCTACCCGGGGGGCCAGCAATTGCAGGAGTGGAGGTTGTTTGCCGATGGAAAGCCGGTTTCCCTGCGAATCCCGGTGACGCTGAGCTGCAACAGCATTGAAGCGCTGATCCACGCCACCCAGGAAGGATTGGGTATCGCTTACCTGCCGGATTTTACGCTGTGTCCGGCCGTTAACGCCGGGCAACTGGTGGCGGTGTTGGATCAACACACGCAGGAGCAGGGTTTTTTCTCTGCTCTGTGGCCGTCAAGCCGGCATATGCTGCCCAAGGTGAGGGTTTTTGTAGACTACCTGGCGCAGCATATGTTGCCTCTGAGGTGAGCCGTATTAATGGTCTGGATGCTGGTAGTTAAATACCGGTAGTCCCAGACGAAAGCGCAGGGCGATCAAGCGCGCGCTCAGGCCGGCGACCAACGTGATGATGACGACCAGATTGTGCGGCAGGCTGAAGTGTTGCAGGCCGATGTACAACCAGGCGGCGGCGAAGGAGATACCGGCATAGATTTCCTTCTGAAAAACCAGAGGGATGCGGTTGCAGAGCATATCGCGCAGCACGCCACCGAACACGCCGGTGATGACGGCCGCGATGGCGGCGATGATAGGGCCGTGGCCCATATCCAAAGCGACTTGAGCTCCGATGATTGAAAATACAATCAGGCCAACGGCGTCCAGCACCAGGAACAGGCGGCGCAAGTGGCGCATCAGAGGTGCTACCCAGGTAGTGACAATCGCGGCAATGGCGACAATCACGATATATTCAGGATGTTTGACCCACCCCAACGGAAAGTGCCCGAGCAGCATGTCGCGCACCGATCCGCCGCCAATCGCTGTGGCCGAAGCGATAATAATCACGCCAAACATATCCATCTGGCGGCGGCCGGCGGCCAGTGCGCCGGTCATGGCTTCGGCGGTGATGCCGATGATATAAAGAATGCTCAGTAACATAAGATATTCACAGGGTGGGCGGGAATGAGTGTAAGGCCGAAAGGGTAATCGCCGACGGGACAAGTTGCCACTGAGTTTTTCTAACCAATGCCAATTCGGATTAATTTAATTAATCTGACGGTGGTTTATCTGGCTTGTTATTAGCCTTTTTCAACCGTTCAATGCTCATACAAACATTAGATATTTCGTGTTAGTTTCTCTTGCTGACTATGCTTTTTGCATTCTATCTTTACGCCGTGCATCGGCGAGGCCTCTAAGGCCGATGACGGGGTTGTTCACCGAGGAATATGAAATGAAAAATACTCCCATGCTGGCGGCGGTCTTGGCGGCAGCCATACTGTTGAGCGGCTGTGTAGCAACGGCTCAGAATGCCGCGCAGCAAAAAACGAAGGTTTGCGGCACCGGAGATCCGATGGTCCAGACCACGCTTTATTTTGGTCTGAACCGCCCAACCGGGCCGGTGATTACCGCAGCAGAGTGGCAGGGTTTTGTCGATCGGCAGGTGACGCCGCGCTTTAAAGACGGCCTGTCGGTATTTGATGCCAAAGGGCAGTGGCTGGGCAATGATGGCAAGCTGGCACGCGAGAACAGCAAGGCATTGATGCTGATACATGCGCCGGGCCAAGACAGTGAAACCAGCATCGAGGCGCTGCGCAGCAGCTATAAGCAGCAGTTTGCGCAGGATTCGGTGATGCGCGTTGATGCGCCGGTGTGCGTTGCATTCTGAGGTTATCCCGGCCTGAGCCGGGATATTTACTTACAGCACCAACCCGGCAATGGCTGCCGAGAGCAGGCTGACCAGCGTTGAACCGTAGACCAGTTTCAGGCCAAAGCGGGATACTACGTTGCCTTGTTGTTCATTCAGCCCTTTGATCGCCCCGGCGATGATGCCGATAGAGGCAAAGTTGGCAAAGGAGACCAGGAACACGGACAGAATGCCCAGGCCGCGCGGCGACAGTTCCGCCGCAATCTTCTTCAGCTCGATCATCGCCACGAATTCATTGGCCACCAACTTGGTCGCCATGATGCTGCCGGCCCGCAACGCATCCTGCGCCGGGATGCCGATCAACCAGGCCAGTGGATAAAACACGTAGCCCAGAATTTGCTGGAAGCTGATGCCGAACACGGCGGAGAACAGGGCATTCACCGCAGAGATCAGCGCAATAAAGCCAATCAGCATCGCGGCGATAATAATCGCAATCTTGAAGCCCGCCAGAATGTATTCACCCAGCATTTCAAAGAAGCTCTGATCTTCATGCAGCTTGCTGAGTTTCAGCTCAGGCTCATCGTCCAGTTGATAAGGGTTGATGATCGACAGAATGATAAAGGTGCTGAACATATTGAGGATCAGTGCCGCGACCACGTATTGCGCATCGATCATCGACATGTAGGCGCCAACGATGGACATGGAGACCGTCGACATGGCGGTTGCAGCCATGGTGTACATACGGCGCGGCGAAATATCGCCGATAATACCCTTATAGGCGATAAAGTTTTCCGACTGACCGAGCACCAGCGTGCTGACGGCGTTGAAAGACTCCAGCTTGCCCATGCCGTTAACCTTGGACAGCAGGGTGCCGACCAGGCGGATAATCAGCGGCAGAATACGAAAGTGCTGCAAAATACCGATTAGCGCGGAAATAAAGATAATCGGGCACAAAACCCCCAGGAAAATGAACGCCAACCCGTCCTTGCTCATGCCACCGAAAACAAAGTCGGAGCCTTGCGCTGCGTAGGTCAGCAGCGTTTCAAAGAAGCCGGCGACGTGCCTGATTACGCTGAGGCCACTTTCTGAATGCAGAAAGAAATAGGCGAGTGCGCCTTCAATGACCAAGAGCTGAATAATATAGCGCAGGCGGATTTTCTTGCGATCGTTACTGACCAGCAGCGCCAGGGCGATGATCACCACCAGCGCGAAAATAAATTGCAGAATTTGCGGCATAAAGGGTCCGTACGGCTTGCGGGCGTGAAAAAAACACATTTAGCCACAGCTTAGCCTGCCTTTCATTACCTTACGTGATAATTAGAACAAAATACTTCGGGTGGCCGGTATGAGTTATGGATTGTCATTCTCCGGATGATCGTCGCAGTTTTTCGTAAAAGCCCCGCTTTTACGGCGGAGATGCCTGTAAACCCATCGCCGATGGGGCTGGCAGCTTGGAATCTTTCCCGCGTAATCTGAACGCCATCCCGCTTAAATATTGATTTTTTTCTCGCCGAGAGAGAAAAATAGTTCACTATTTAGCCGCACAAGACGGCCTACTTTCTCAGGATGAGGATGCTGATATGAAGACACAGGCAATGTTGCGGGCGCTGGCAAATGGCGTTCACCCCGAGACGGGTGAGGTGCTGGGTATGGCGTCAATGACCGGTTCGCCGGAGGCGATTCGGCTACTGTTTGCATTGGCCGAGGAGTTTCAGGCTGAGCCGGAGCGCCAGAAAAAAGTAAAGCTCTCACCGGAAGAGCGGCAGCAGAAGAACATTGCCGAGGGGCGGCCGGCGAAATCGTACTTCCCATGGGCAGAGGAAGAAAAACAGCGGCTGCAGGAGAGCTATGCAGCCGGCGGAACGCTTGAGGCATTGAGCAGCGAATTTGAGTGCACCACTTGGGCCATCGCCGTTCAACTGCAAAAAATGGGGCTAATTACCGAACAGCAGGCGGCCAGGTATGTATAGGGTTAATTCATAAAAAAACCCGCATAGCGCGGGTTTTGGTTAGTGAAGAAAACATCACTCGATATTCTGGATCTGCTCGCGCATTTGTTCGATCAGCACTTTCAGCTCGATAGCGGAAGTGGTGACTTCGGCATTAATCGACTTGGAGGCCAGCGTGTTCGATTCGCGGTTAAACTCCTGCATCATAAAGTCGAGGCGGCGGCCCACGGCCTCTTTCTTCTTCAGGATGTTATGCGTTTCTTTTACGTGGGCTTCCAGACGGTCCAGCTCTTCGGCAACGTCAATACGTTGCGCCATCAACACCAGCTCCTGTTCCAGGCGGGTGTTTTCCAATTGCACCTGAGCTTCTTCCAACTTGCTGACCAGGCGCTCACGCTGCCATTGCAGGATGTTTGGCATCTGGGCGCGCACTTTGGTCACTTCGGCGCTGACGCCGTCCAGGCGCTGTTCGATCAGGGCTTTCAGCGCGGTGCCTTCGCTTTCGCGAGCGGTGATGAAGTCATCCAGTGCGTCATCCAGAGCCTGCATCAGCTGTGCGCTGATGGCATCCAGATCCTGCTCCTGAGCAGACATCACGCCAGGCCAACGCAGTACGTCGATAGGATCGATTTCCCCTTCATCGCTCTGCATTTTCACCCAGTTGGCGGCTTCAACCAGCTGTTTAGCCAGTTTTTCGTTCAGGATCAGCGAGCTTTGCGCGCTCGGGTCCAGCTCGAAGCGCAGGTTGCATTCCACTTTGCCGCGGGTCAGACGGCCACGGATACGTTCGCGGATCACCGGCTCCAGGCTGCGAAATTGTTCCGGTAAACGGATGTAGGTTTCTAGATAGCGTTGGTTAACGGAACGCAGCTCCCAAGCTGCGCTGCCCCATTCACCCTTGATTTCACTCCGTGCGTAGGCGGTCATGCTGCGGATCATTGATGCGTACCCGTAATAGGAAAAGATGAAACGATTATAACGTTGGACCTCTGGGCAGGATAGGCATTACGTCACGAAGCCCGTATAATGCGCAGCCAATCGTAGATTAGAAGCCGGAGAGAGCCCATGCGTCCTGCAGGCAGAGCACCACAACAAGTTCGCCCACTGACATTGACCCGTCACTATACCAAACACGCTGAAGGCTCAGTGCTGGTTGAGTTTGGCGATACCAAAGTTTTGTGCACCGCCACGGTAGAAGAAGGCGTTCCGCGCTTCCTGAAAGGTCAGGGCCAGGGTTGGATTACCGCCGAGTACGGCATGCTGCCGCGCTCCACCCACAGCCGTAACGCTCGCGAGGCCGCAAAAGGCAAGCAGGGTGGCCGTACGCTGGAAATCCAGCGCCTGATCGCCCGTTCGCTGCGTGCGGCGGTCGATCTGAAAAAACTGGGCGAGTTCACCATTACCCTCGACTGCGATGTACTGCAGGCCGATGGCGGCACTCGTACCGCCTCCATTTCCGGTGCCTGCGTTGCGCTGGCTGATGCGCTTAATGCCTTGGTTGCTGCGGGCAAACTGAAGGCCAACCCAATGAAAGGGCTGGTGGCTGCAGTGTCTGTCGGCATCGTCAAGGGCGAAGCGCTGTGCGATCTGGAGTACGTTGAAGACTCTGCGGCAGAAACCGATATGAACGTGGTCATGATGGAAGACGGCCGCATGATCGAGGTGCAGGGCACCGCTGAGGGCGAACCCTTCAGCCACGATGAGTTGTTGGCGCTGTTGGCGCTGGCCCGAGGGGGCATCGAAACCATCTTCCAGGCGCAGAAAGTGGCGCTGGCAGAGTAATTTTTAAGGCGACTGAAGAGTCGCCTTTTTTACGCCCGACGATCGGGCGGCGGTAATAACAGATCTAACAGACCCAGACGAGGAGAAGCAGTAATGAAAGCCTATCAGCGCCAGTTTATCGAGTTCGCGCTTAACAAGCAGGTATTGAAATTCGGTGAGTTCACTCTGAAATCCGGCCGTACCAGCCCGTATTTCTTTAATGCCGGCCTGTTTAATACCGGGCGTGATCTCGCGCTGTTAGGGCGCTTCTACGCCGAAGCGTTGATGGATTCCGGTATCGATTTTGATCTGCTGTTTGGCCCGGCATACAAAGGTATCCCGATCGCCACCACCACGGCGGTAGCGCTGGCGGAACACCATGAGCGCGACGTACCTTACTGCTTTAATCGTAAAGAAGCCAAAACCCACGGCGAAGGTGGCACTTTGGTGGGCAGCCCACTGCAGGGCCGAGTGATGCTGGTGGACGATGTTATCACCGCCGGTACCGCAATCCGTGAGTCGATGGAAATCATCGGCGCCAGCGGTGCGACGTTGGCCGGGGTGTTGATCTCCCTGGACCGTCAGGAGCGCGGGCGCGCGGAGATTTCGGCTATTCAGGAAGTCGAGCGCGACTATCACTGTAAGGTGATTTCTATCGTGACGCTGAAGGATCTGATTGCTTATCTGGAAGAGAAACCGGAAATGGCGGCGAGTCTGGCGGCGGTGCGCGCCTATCGCGAACAGTACGGGGTTTAACGCGTTATTCACTTTGTCAGGCGCGCCAAAACGCGCCTGACAAAGGTTTATTGCAGCTGTGCTGCCAGCAGCGGCCAGCGGCCATCGAAGTCTTGCGTAGGGCGGTAACGGAACTCGGAGCGCACGTAGCGTGACAGCATACCTTCGCAGAATGCCAGCAGTTGGCTGGCCAGCAACGTTTCATCCACGATAAAGCCTTTGCCTTCCCGCAGTTTGCGCTCTTTCAGCACCTGCCGCAGCTGTGCCTCTATACGTTCAAACAGCTGGCTGATTCTGCCCTGCAAGCGATCCTGCTCAAACATCAGCGCATGGCCGGTCATGATGCGCGTCAGGCCAGGGTTACGTTCGGCAAACCCCAAGATCAGCAACAGGATCAGCCGCAGGCGGTTAAAGGTTTCTTTTTCGTCCTGCAGGATCAGGTTGATGCGCGTTATCAGGCTGTCTTCAATAAATTCGATCAGACTGTCGAACATCCGTGTTTTGCTGGGAAAATGCCGATACAACGCAGCTTCGGAGACACCGACGTTAGCGGCCAGCTTCGCGGTGGTGATACGCTGGCTGCCGTCGCTGGATTCCAGCATCTGGGCTAACGCCTGCAGTATTTCCTCGCGCCGGTTCCTTTTGGTATTTTCTTTTTCTGCCATGTCTGATTAGACCCTTGCTAAAACTGCTTAGACTTTCGGAAACCCGCGCACCGGCCATTGCAGAGAAATCTCTGTGCGGCTTATGTGATAGCTTTTTTACGATGCTGGGGTCAGCGGCCTTAACGACCTGTGTTCTCCGCGCGACCTGGTGTGCGCTGTAATCGTTGCCGGACAAACCTTGCCATATACCCGTCATACTTGAAGCTGCATCTGTGTTGGCTGCGTTATTCGACCCATCCCTGGGCCTCACCCCTGACGGGGCCGCTGCAAGCAGCGTTCAAATCTGCTCCCGGCTGATTTGTCACTCACCCGAATCACTTACCACAGTAAGCTCATTGGGATAAGCGTTCTTGCCGCGCTACTCGGCACAACCTCACCCCGTAGGGGCCAGCGCAAGCGCTGTTCAAAAAAGCCGTGGCTTTGTTGTGATGCAACTCCAATTATTTTGGATAGAGAGATGTCCTTCTCTCTCTGGGGGCTCGGTTTTGGGCGACATTTCCCTGCCGGCCATCAAGCCTTGGACTGCGCTTAGTGGCGGCCAGAGTGGCCAAAGCCACCCACGCCACGTTCGCTGCTGTCGAACTCTTCTACCAGATTGAACTCAGCTTGCACAACAGGCACAAAGACCATCTGCGCGATACGTTCGCCTGGTTCAATGGTGAAGGATTTTTGACCGCGGTTCCAGACGGAAACCATCAGTTGGCCCTGGTAGTCGGAGTCGATCAGGCCAACCAGGTTGCCCAACACTACGCCGTGCTTATGGCCCAAACCTGAGCGCGGCAAGATCACCGCTGCCAGATCGGTATCGGCAATGTGAATAGCCAGACCGGTAGGCAGCAACGTGGTTTCACCTGGGGCCAGCTCAACCGCGCTGTCCAGACAGGCGCGCAGATCGAGGCCGGCTGAACCTGGGGTGGCGTAGGTCGGTAAAGGGAAATCCTGTCCGATACGCGGGTCGAGGATTTTAACGTCGATTTTTTTCATCATAACGGCTGACTATCTCGTCTATTAAACGTTGGCCAAGGAGTGCCTTATCGCTCAGCGCCAGGCGCTTTTCTCCATCCTGCCAAAAAAGGTGCAAGGCATTGGTGTCACTGTTAAACCCGTGCTCTGCAAGCGATACATCGTTAGCGCAAATTAAATCCAGTTTCTTACGCGCCAGTTTTTGTCGCGCATATTCTTCCACATTCTGGGTTTCGGCGGCAAACCCCACGACAAAGGGTCGATTTTTAGTCATTGCGGCGACGCCGGCAACGATGTCGGGGTTTTTTACCATTTTGAGGATGATTTCATCACCCTGTTTTTTTATTTTTTCACCGGCGATCTGCTCGGCACGGTAATCGGCTACGGCGGCACAGGAAATGAAAATATCCTGCTGAGCGGCGCGCTGCTGCACCGCCTGCTCCATTTCCAGTGCGCTGACGACGTCTACCCGGGTTACCCACGGCGGCGTCGGCTGGTTGACCGGCCCGGTCACTAACGTGACTTGCGCACCTCGTGCGGCGGCGGCCCGGGCGATAGAGAAGCCCATTTTACCGGAGCTGTGGTTGCTGATGAAACGTACCGGGTCCAGCGCTTCACGCGTTGGACCGGCGGTGATCATAATCTTTAAATGTTGCAGATCTTGCGAAGCAGAGAAATAACCGTTCGCCAGATCGACGATGTCCAACGGATCGAGCATGCGGCCAGGGCCAACGTCACCACAAGCCTGGCTGCCGCTGTCCGGGCCCCACAGCAACATGCCACGCGCCTGCAGTGTTTGCAGATTGGCCTGGGTGGCGGCGGCGCGATACATCTGCTGGTTCATGGCGGGCGCTGCGGCTATCGGCGCGTCGGTTGCCAGGCAAAGGGTCGTCAGCAGATCGTTGGCCATGCCGGCGGCGGCGCGTGCCAGCAGATCGGCGGTGGCCGGGGCCAGAATCACTAAATCCGCCCATTTGCCGAGCTCTATATGGCCCATCGCGGCTTCGGCTGCGGGATCCAGCAGATCGTCGGAGACCGGATAGCCTGAAACTGCCTGCAGCGTCAGCGGCGTGATAAACGCTTTCGCCGCGTTGGTCATTACCACACGCACTTCCGCGCCTCTGTCACGCAGGCGGCGCACCAGCTCTGGGCATTTGTACGCGGCGATGCCGCCACTGATGCCAAGCACAATATGTTTGCCGGAAAGTCCCGTCATCATGATTGTCCGATTGAAAACCGAAAGATGTGCCATTTTAGCATAACCGTCCGGCAGGTGAGTGATTCCGCTGCTTCTGCAGCTCGTTACATTGCGCTTTGCGCAGTACTTCGCAATGTTATCAAACACCTGTCGTTGCCCTTCGCTCTGCGTGGCATGCTTTGACGCTTTCGGGGGGATGATGATGAGCAGTCAGGTAATAACCTTGTGGCCGGGAGCGCTTGCGCCCCGGGAAAAGCTGCTGCGTTACGGTGCGGCGGCGCTGTCCGATGTGGAGTTGCTGGCCATTTTTCTGCGCACCGGGTTCCCCGGTCTGCATGTCATGCAGCTGGCGGAACAGCTGTTGGAGCAGTTTGGCTCGCTGTACCACCTGATGTCGGCGGATCATCAGGTTTTCTGCAGCCACAAAGGGTTGGGCAATTCGAGCTATGCACAGCTGCAGGCGATTTCAGAATTGGCGTTTCGCTTCTTTTCCAGCCACCTGGCACAGGAAAACGCCATGCTCAACCCAAAAATAACTCAGCATTATTTGCAAAGCCTGCTGGCGCACCGTGAGCGAGAGGTATTTTTGGTATTATTTTTAGACAATCAGCACCGCGTTATTCGCCATCAGGAGATGTTTGCTGGTACCATCAGCAGCGTCGTCGTGCACCCGAGAGAAATTGTGCGTGAAGCGTTGAAGGCTAATGCGGCCGCCATTATTCTGGCGCATAATCACCCTTCGGGTAAGGCTGAACCCAGTCACGCCGACCGTTTGATAACAGAGCATGTGGTTAATGCCTGCCTGTTATTGGAGATCCGAGTGCTCGATCATTTGGTGATAGGTCGGGGTGAGTGCGTCTCTTTTGCCGAACGCGGATGGCTTTAAGCGATTTTTTCGCGATCCTTGAGGGATCTTTAGCTGTTCGGGACTTGAGCACTTACGCCTCAGAGCGTATACTACGCCACCTTTGAGAATCTTGGGTTTGGCGTAAGGGCCTATCTCAGCAGGTTTCTAACCTGATGTGTGGTTTCTGACCTGATGACGGGAGTCTCCTCAGTATGGAGTTTGCTGAGATGGGCTCTAAAAGCCTGACGAGGCGGCCATACCCTATACGAAGCTCGAGCTGATTTGATTTTTGGAGAATAGACATGTCCCGAGTCTGCCAAGTTACTGGCAAGCGCCCGGTGAGCGGTAACAACCGTTCCCACGCAATGAACGCGACCAAGCGCCGTTTTCTGCCGAACCTGCACTCACACCGTTTTTGGGTTGAGGCTGAGAAGCGCTTTGTAACGCTGCGTGTATCTGCTAAAGGTATGCGTGTTATCGATAAGAAGGGTATTGAGACGGTCTTGGCCGATCTGCGTGCCCGTGGTGAGAAGTATTAAGGAACTGCATCATGGCTAAAGGTGTTCGCGAGAAGATCAAGCTGGTTTCTTCTGCTGGTACTGGTCACTTCTATACCACCACGAAGAACAAGCGTACTAAGCCGGAAAAATTGGAACTGAAGAAATTCGATCCAGTTGTCCGTCAACACGTACTGTACAAAGAAGCTAAAATTAAATAATTTTAGTGGATTAATAAAAACCCGGCTTAGGCCGGGTTTTTTGTTTTATAAGGGTAGGAAACCGACGGGAGAGTGCCAGATGCCTGAATTACCAGAAGTTGAGACCAGCCGACGTGGGATTGAACCTTATCTTGTTGGCCATAGCATTCAATATGCTGTGGTGCGCAATGCGCGGCTGCGCTGGCCTGTTTCCGAGCAAATTCTGGCGCTGAGCGACCGGCCGGTACGCAGCGTACAACGCCGCGCCAAGTATCTGCTGATTGAACTGGACCAGGGCTGGATTATCGTCCATTTGGGGATGTCCGGCAGCCTACGCATGCTGGCTGAGGAAACCGAAGCCGGTAAGCATGACCACGTTGATCTGGTGATCAGTAACGGGATGACGCTGCGTTATACCGATCCCCGCCGTTTTGGCGCCTGGCTGTGGTGTGAAGACCTGGCGACCAGCAACGTGCTGGCGCATCTTGGGCCGGAACCGCTGAGTGAAGCCTTTACTGGCACCTACCTGTACGAAAAATCACGCAACAAGCGTACGTTGATCAAACCCTGGCTGATGGATAACAAGCTGGTGGTGGGGGTTGGCAATATCTACGCCAGCGAATCCCTGTTTACCGCCGGGATCCTGCCCGATCGTCCGGCCGGCTCGCTGAGTAAAGCGGAAGCTGAGTTGCTGGTGGAAACCATCAAAGCGGTATTGCTACGCTCGATTGAGCAAGGTGGGACCACGCTGCGCGATTTCCTGCAGTCGGACGGCAAACCAGGCTATTTCGCGCAGGAATTGCAGGTGTATGGCCGGGCGGGTGAACCTTGCCGGGCGTGTGGCACGCCGATTGAATCCGCTAAACACGGGCAGCGCAGCACCTTCTTCTGCCGGCGCTGCCAACGCTGATTATTGTGCGGCGAGTTTTTCCATCAGTGCCTGGGTGACCACGTCCGGCAGGAAAGGTGCGATATCGCCGCCGTGGCGCGCCACTTCCTTCACCAGAGAGGAAGAGATAAACGACCACTCTTCGGAAGGCATCAGGAACACGCTTTCCAGCGTTGGCATCAGGTGACGGTTCATGTTCGCCAACTGCAATTCATATTCAAAGTCAGAGACCGCACGCAGGCCGCGTACCAGAATGTTGGCATTTTGATGAGCGGCAAAATGCGCCATCAGCTCACTGAACCCCAACACTTCGACATTATCCAGATGCGATGTCACCTGGGTGGCTAACGCCACGCGTTCTTCCAGCGTGAACAGCGGTTTTTTGCTTGGGCTGGCGGCAATGGCCAGAATGACGTGATCGAACATCAATGACGCGCGCGTCACCAAATCCAGGTGGCCGTTGGTCAGGGGATCGAAAGTACCGGGATAAATGGCTTTACTGGTCATGATTCACTTCTCTGAAGAGTTGCGGCCCAATGCCCACAATGAGGCATATTTATTGAAGGTATATTGCGCGTTGACCACGGCTAACAGCAACCCCTGTTTACCGTCGAGGAAGCCGGCGCGCAACAGCCAGGTTTTGCAGAAGGCACCGAGAGTATGGGTCAATATTGAGGAATAACCGCAGCGCTTACCGGCCTGGTGACGTTGATTGGCCCATTCTTCGGCATAACGCAGCTGTTTGCGCTGGAAGGCGAAAAAGTCACGACAGGTCAGGTGCAGCAGATCGCCGCGGAGGGGCGCCACTTTAGCGGTGCCTATATCGAGCGATTCATGCACCAGATCGTCGTTATAGCGATAGCGTTGGTTGGCGTACAGCCGGTTGACGCGATCCGGATACCAGCCGCTGTGACGCATAAAACGCCCAAGGAACAGGTTGCGGCGCGCACAGCTGTAGACCTGATTGTCGTCAGGCGCGGCCAACGTCTGTTCAATTGACTGGCGCAGTTCGGGCGTGACGCGCTCATCGGCGTCGAGCATCAGAATATAGTCGTGGCTGGCGTAGCTTTGGGCCCGTTGGCGCTGTTTGCCGAAGCCTTGCCAGTCGGTATGGACGAACACTTTGGCACCTAGGCTTTCGGCAATGGCGATGCTGTCATCCTGGCTACCTGAATCGAGAATGACAATTTCGTCCGCCCAAGCCACAGAGTGCAGGCAATCCGGCAGCAGCCCGGCTTCGTTCTTGGCGATGATCACCACCGACAGGCTTTTGCGGTCGCTCATTTAATGGCTCCGTGGCGGCAGGTGCGGTTCCAGCAGTTGCAGCAGGCGCTGCAGCGCTCCCTGATTCTGATACAGCACTTCCACGGCGTGGCGACCGTAATAGCGGCGATAGTCTTCGTCGGTGAGCAGGGTGGCAACTTCCTTGACCAGAGAGTCTTCGTCGGTCACGGTGATCAACCCTTCGGCCTGCGACAGCTTGGCGCAGATATCCTTGAAGTTGAAGATATGCGGCCCCATCAGCACCGGAATTGCGTGTGCGGCGGCTTCCAGCGGATTATGCCCGCCGCGTTCTACCAGGCTACCGCCGACAAAGGCCAGATCGGCAATGCCGTACAGCAGCATCAGTTCACCCATGGTATCGCCAATCACCACCTGGGTGCTGCCGGAGGGGATTTCACCGCTGCTGCGCAGGGTGTAGCTGAAACCGGCTTTCTGCACCAGTTCTTTGGCGGTAGGGAAACGCTCAGGATGACGCGGCACCAGAATCAGCAGCAGGTCGGGGTGCTTTTCCAGTAACTTGCGGTGCGCCGCCAGCAGAATGCTTTCTTCGCCTTCATGGGTGCTGGTCGCGATCCACACCGGGCGACGCGGTGCCCATTGGCGGCGTAACGTGATCGCGCGAGCAGCCAGCTCGGGAGTGACGGAGATGTCGAATTTCAGGCTGCCGGTCACGGTCAGCTGTGAGCGCTTCAGGCCAAGTTCGATGAAGCGTTCGCCATCTTCCTGATTTTGCGCTGCGATCAGCGTGATGCGGCGCAACATGTCGCGTACAAAACCGCCGATTTTTTTATAACCGGCCGCAGAGCGGGCAGAAAGGCGTGCGTTGGCGATCACCAGCGGGATCTGACGCTGATGCAGCGCGTTAATCAGATTTGGCCACAGCTCGGTTTCCATGATGATAACCAGCTTGGGGTTGACCTGATCGAGGAAACGGCGCATGGAACCGGGCAGGTCGTAAGGCAGATAAACATGATGAACGTCTTTACCGAAAGCGGACTGAACGCGCTCTGAACCTGTTGGCGTCATCGTGGTCACAGTAATCGGTAAATAGGGATAGCGGTGGCGCAACGCGCGGACCAACGGGATAGCGGCCAGCGTTTCCCCCACGGAGACGGAGTGCAGCATGATGCCGCCCGGCACCACTTTTCCGGCGCAGAAGCCATAGCGTTCTGCCCAGCGTTTACGGTAGGCTGGAGCTTTGCGGCTGCGCAGCAGTAAGCGGAGCCAGATCAGGGGTTGGATGAGGTAGAGTAGTACCTGATATAAACGCAGCAACATTCTATCAATTTCATTTATATGGGTTAGTCAGAATAGTACCATAACCGGAAGGGAAAGGCGCTAATTTGGTAACCTTTGGTGTCAGTTTCAGACAACAGGCGAGAGATTTCGCTGATAGGCTTGGAATGAAGAATATTTTAATTATTCGCCGTGACAATATTGGCGATCTTGTTTGTACGACTCCTCTGATTGAAGGGGTGAAAATTGCCTATCCGGATGCCAAACTTTATCTGTTAATCAATAAAGTCAGCCAGGATGTTGTTAAAAACAACCCGCACCTTGAGAAGGTTTTCGTCTATAAAAAGGCAAAGCACAAGACGAAAAACGAAACCACATTCGGGGTTTATTTTGAACGGCTGATGATTTTTCTTAAGCTGCGTAAAATAAAATTCGACGCGGCGATCCTGGCCAATCCGGTTCCTTGCAGGTACAGCTTGCGGTTGGCGAAAATGGCGGGGGTAAGCAATATTATTGGCGCTGATTTAGGTACGCCTGATATTCATCATCCTTTCCGTAAGCAAGATTTCAGTGGCAAGCATCAGGTAGAACATACCTACAGCTACTTATCGGCGATTACCGAACAGCGCATCCCGATCCCGCCGGTCCGCGTGTTCCTGACCCCGGAAGAACGCCAACAGGCAGCGCAGCGTATGCAAAAACTCTTGCCGCCGGTCGAGCGAGTTTGCGCGGTTCATATCAGTAGTCGCAGCCCTAAACGACGCTGGCCGATAGAGCGCTATGCCGAAATTATCAATCGCTTAGTCGCCGATCAAAACACCGCAGTGCTGATTTTCTGGTCCCCGCAAGGCACGCTGACACCTGATGACATTGGTGACCAAAAACGTGCAGAACAGCTGTTGGCGCTGTGTCAGAATGAACGTATAGCGCTTTATCCGACGGCCTCGGTGCGGGAATTGCTCGCCGGTTTTGATTTATGCGACAGAGTGTTGTGCAGCGACGGCGGGCAGATGCATCTGGCCGCGGCGTTGAATAAAGATATGGTGGTGTTCTTTGGCGATACGAATAAAGAATCCTGGCACCCCTGGACGGGGCGTTATCACATTCTGCAAACCGAGTCGGGTGATTGCATTGATGTCACTGTTGATGATGTCTGGCAAAAAATAAAAACGTTCGATTAATTAAAATAAAGGCAGGGAATTCCCTGCCTTATTTATTTTTTAAGCGCCAAATAGCTCTGACAAATAGGTTCAAGTCCATAGCTAAGCAACTGCCGGTGGTTAATTTCAGGCGGTTTGGCGTAAATCTGCGCCATTTTTTCTGCCAACGATTTTTCATTGAGTTCTGCCAGTGCGTTACCCATCCCGGCATTTTCAAGGATTTCCGCAGGCCCACCCGGGCAGCGTGTACTGACCACCGGCGTGCCGCATAGCAACGCTTCCACCAGCACATTGCCAAAGCCTTCGCTGTCGGAACTGAGCACCAACAACGACGCGTGCCGAATAAACGGATAAGGGTTGGCCTGGAAACCGAGGAACAGTACGCGGTCGGCGATGCCCAACTGGCTTGCCAGCTGTTTCACTTCCCCTACGTTGGTTTCGCTGCCGGCGCCAATCAGTGCCAGCGGTGCCTGTATGCCCGATTGCGCATAGGCTTTCAGCAGGCGATCGTGCCGTTTGTGCGGATGAAAGCGCCCGACGTGCACCAGATACTCCTGGCCCGCCAGCTCACAGGGTTCCGCCGCCTGTTGTTCGATGGCGGCAATATCAAACGGATTGTTGATTACCGCCAACCGGTTCGGGTGGATAGGCAGGTTTTGTTGCAGATCTTCACCGACGGCTTTTGAGACGGCAACGATATTTTGGCCCTGGTAAACGCCGGCGATTTTCCGCTGTTTCAGCCAACGATCCAAGCCCTTGCGATGACCGAGATAAGAGGTCGATAACATGCCGTGGATACAAAACCACAGGCGATCCGAAGAGAGCAGCTTGCTGCGGCTGACGATGCGATCGGTTTTATGCAGGTTCGAGAACACCAAATCATAGGCGCCCTGCCGGCGTTCGTTGTCGGCAATCACCCGATCCAGCGCGGCGGCGCGGCGTGACAGTTCGGTCAGTTTGCGCCAGGGCGAGCGGCTGCGATCCGCCACCACCTGATAATGAACGCCAGGAGGGATAGGGTAGTTACAGACGTCGCGAAGCGAAATCAGGCTGACGTCATTACCCATTTCCTGCATGCCCTGGCACAGCGTCAGTACTACTTTTTCTGCGCCGCCGCCGGGCAGGCCGTCGATAATCATCAGAATACGCATCGTTAATCCAGCAACCGGTTATAGAGGGATATCAGTTGTTCCGACAGGTGCGCCGGGGTGGCAGACATAATACGCAACCTCGCGGCTTCGCCCATAGACGAACCTAATGCCTGACGAGGCAGTGCCTTGACCGCCGCGACCAGGGCGGGAACATCCAGCGCATCGGTTACGAAGCCGTTTTCTCCCTGGGCGATAAATTCCGCGCCACCGCAGGTGGTACTGGTGATGACGGGCAGACCGCAGGACATCGCCTCCAGAATCACATTGGGGAACGGGTCGTACAGTGTGGGCAGCAGCAGGGCATCAGCCATCTGATAGAACGGCAGCGTCTGTTTTTGCACGCCCATAAACCGTACGCGATCGCCGCATCCCAGCGACTGTGCCAGCGCCTGATAGCGCTTTTCAGCCTTATCTTTGCCGACGACCAGCAGATAGCTGTCCGTGGCAGCGACGGCGCGGATGGCGGCGGCCAGCCCTTTGCGTTCAAAGCCGGAACCAACAAAAATCAGGCAGTGTGCCTGTTGAGGGATCTGGTATTGCCGACGCAATTGCTGCCGCTGATCGGGCGTGGCGGGCAGAAATTTTTGATTATCGATGGCGTTGTAGATCACCGTGATTTTATCGGCCGGCACCCCAAAGTCGTCGATGATCTCCTGCTTAATCATTTCTGCGTTGCAGATGACCGCTTTCAGTTCCGGTGCGGCATACATCGCACGTTCCGCACACATTACGTAACGGTGATAGCGGTTGGAAAACAGCCATTTGCGGCGCCATTCGGGCAGCAAGCGCGCCCTCTGCAACAACCAGCGTCGGTGCACGCCATCACCGGCGCGGTAAATATCGCAGCCGGGAATGCGTTCGTGGCTCTGCACCAGATCGAATTTCTCTTTCTGCCATAGCGCTCTGGCGGCCTCGGCAAAGCCGCGTTCACGGCTGATGCGCCCAAGCTTTATCGGATTGCACAAATGAATATGCCAGTTCGGATGGGTGTCACCCTGCCATTCGCGGGTGATAACGTTCAGTTCGAGGTCCTGCTGCTCCAGCGCTTCCAGGGCGCGTGAGACGAAACGCTCCGCTCCACCGTCCGGGCGGTACTTTTGACGAACGATCGCCAAACGAAATGCTTTCATGCTAGCCGGCTCCGCGCGGCTGCAATCACCGCGTCTGTGGGTATAAGGTCCAGGTAACGTTCATCAGTGCCGGTATTGATGGCATCCGGATCGGGCAAGGTGCCGAAGTCACCGGCCCATATCACGCAGCCGTTAACCTGCCATGGGCGCCAAAACACCAGCTTGGAAGGGCCAAACAGTGCAATGCAGGGGGTCTGCAGCGCAGCGGCCATGTGCATGGGCACCGAATCTACACCGATAAACAGTTTAGCGTGGTCGATCAGGGCGGCAAGCTGACGCAGCGTTAACTGGCCGGCCAGCGAAACTACGCCCTGTGGGGGGCAGAGAGCCAGAATGCGCTCTACCATTTCCCGCTCTTTTGTGTCTGGCCCCGAGGTGATCACCAACCGGTGGCCGTCGGCCTGCAACGCGCTGATAGTGGCGGCCATTTTTTCTTCGCTCCAGCATTTGAAGAACCAGCGGGACGTGGGTTGTACCACGATATAATCGCCGGCAATGCCCCGTTGCCGTAACAACTGCTCGCAGGTTTGCCAATCCTGCGGCGGATAGCTCATGGTCACCTGCTGGTTGAGGGTGGGCAGGCCGAGCGGTTGTAACAGTGACAGATTCTGTTCAACGGTATGCAGCCGTGCGTGATCGCTTACCGGCACCAAATGCGTGTGGCAATGGCGCCATAAGAAGCCTCGCCGCTTGGGAAAATCGAACCCCAACCGAATACGCGCTCCGGTCAGGCGGGCGATAATGGCGCTACGCCACTGATCGGCCAGATTGACCACCAGATCGTAGCCTTGGCCTTTGAGCTGCCGGATCAGATTCAGCTCGTGGCGCAGATGGGCTTTCGTACCCTGTTTTTTCCATTGGCGATCGATAACGAAGATATTCGACAGCGCCGGGTGGCTGGCCAGCATATCCTGGGTTTCTTTATACAGCAGCACGTCGATCTGCGCCTGCGGGTAGTTTTGCTGCAGGGTATTGATGACCGGTGTGACCAGCAACATGTCGCCGTGATGGCGAAGTTTAACGATCAGAATACGCTGTATTGAGGTATCAGGAGCTAGGGCTGGCGCGTCGTTCATCATGAGTCGCTTTCAGGGAAACCAATCTTTGATTCTAAATGACCCGATCGCATGTGGCTACTGTTGCACGGTTTTCTTGCCGCGAAGTGAAAAAATAGCGTGAAGGAGAGACAAAAGGCCTTCAACGTTGTCCAAACCAGGCAGTAAAGTCGTTTGCCCTGGCGAACCGCCCTGCGTAACATGCATACCCTATGAATTTCAAGTTGCAGCCAGGCGACCAGCTTACTCACTCCTGGAGCTTATTGCGGTAAGTGACTGGGGTGACAAATCTGCCGGGAGCAGATTTGAACGCTGCTTGCAGCGGCCCCTTAAGGGGCGTGGCCCACGGATGGGCCACGTCACTGAGTGCAGTTAACAACCCTGCGGCTTGAAAGGCGACGGGTATAATGCATTTTGTTGATATCAGGCTCTATATTCATGACTAAACCGGCGTTTCTCATCACCATTGATACCGAAGGCGACAATCTGTGGCAAAACCACGATCGCATTTCGACCGAAAACACGCGCTTTTTGCCGCGCTTTCAAGCGTTGTGTGAGAAATATGGCTTCAAGCCGGTGTATCTCACCAACTATGAAATGGCGGTAGACGCCGAATATGTCGAGTTTGCCCGCGATGTGATTGCGCGCGGTACCGGGGAAGTAGGAATGCACCTGCACGCCTGGAACAGCCCGCCTCTGACGCCGTTGACCGACGATGACTGGCGGCACAAACCATATCTGATCGAATACCCGGCCGATCAAATACGCGCCAAGGTCGATCATATGACCAAGCTGCTGGAGGATGCTTTCCAGACCAAAATGCTCAGCCACCGCGCCGGACGCTGGGCGTTTAACGAATACTATGCGGCGTTGTTGCTGGAATACGGCTATCAGGTGGATTGCTCGGTCACGCCACGCGTCAACTGGCAATATTCGCCGGGAAACCCGCAAGGGAAAGGCGGCACCGACTACCGACACTTCCCGTCACAGGCCTATTTTATCGATCCGGAAAATATCGCCGAAGCAGGCGCCTCAACGCTGCTGGAAGTGCCGATGAGCATCCAGTATAAGCATTCGGCGCTGATGAATACGATCAAGCAGGGTTACGATCGACTGCGCGGCAAACAGCGTTCTCCGTCGGTAAACTGGCTGCGTCCAAGCGGCGCCAATCTGGAAAAAATGCAGCGTGTGGTTGAGCGTTGTTTGGCGCAGGGGCATGACTACGTTGAATTTATGCTGCACTCCTCCGAGTTTATGCCTGGTGGCAGCCCGACGTTTAAAACCGAGCAGGATATTGAAGGGCTGTATCGCGATTTGGAGCAACTGTTCGCCTGGCTGCAGCAGCGTACGGTGGGTATGACGCTAGCCGAGTACTATCAACTTAAAGTGAACTGAAATGTCGAAGCAATGGAAAGTAAAGCTGGCGAATGCCTGTCTGCGGCTTTATACGAACCTTGGCAGTAATTTTAGAGATAAAGACACGTTCGACAAAAAACGCGATTTTGACCGTATCGCCATCTTCTCAACCACCGCGCTGGGCGATTTGATGTTCAATACGCCTGCCATCCGCGCCATACGTGAACGCTATCCTGCAGCAAAAATCACGTTGATCTCCAGCTATAAGAACGGCGGCCTGGTGGGTACCAGCAGCTATTTTGACGACGTCATCTATTGGGATCATAAAGCCAAGGATATGCTCGGCGTTATCTGTCGGCTAAAGAAAAATCGGCCGCAGTTGGCGGTGATTCTGCATTCCAAAGCACCTTATGATGTGATCACCGCGATCTTGTCCGGCTGCGAATATCTGTTTAAAGATGCGTATAAAAACGATCTGACCGGCATGGAGCAATGGCTCACCGGTACCAGCATCCGTGGAAAAGGCCATCTGATTCAGCGCAAGTTGGATCTGGTGGGGCAGTTGGGTTGCGATACGCAAAACCGGGAAATGTTTATCCCGGTAGATTTCCCGTCGCAGCAAAAACAGCCAGGCGAAGTGGTGATTGGGTTCCAGATGGGTGCGTCCGAACCCTTGCGTTGTTGGCCGGTTAGCCGGTTTGTTGGATTGGCCAAAAAGTTGTTGGCCCGTTCGCCGGATTACCGGATAGCCCTGATTGGCACGCCGAAAGAAAAGGCGATTGAGCATGAGTTTATGGCGGGGTTGACGGTGGAAGAGCAAACCCGGGTTATCAGCCATATTGGTAAAACTACGTTGCCGCAACTGTTGGCGGTGATGAAAAATATGGAGGTGCTGGTTACCGGCGATACCGGGCCGCTGCATCTGGCCATAGCGCTGAAAACCAAAACCGTCAGCCTGTTCGTGACGGCGAATCCGAAGCAAACCGGGCCCTATCAGAATACCGAGCTGCATCAGGTGATGTATGTGCCGATAGATACGCAGAACCTCAGTGAAGAACAACGTCATCAGCCATTGAGCATTATCAGCAGTGAAGAAGTGATGGAAAGAGTGTTGCGAATAGTTGCCGAATAAAAAAACGTCGGTTTTATTGATCGCTGCAAGGGAAGGCATGACTGCCAAAAAAATGAGTTATCAACGATGAAGCTATTTGGCAAAGTTACTCGGGTAAAAAACCTTTTATTGAGAAAGGTAAAGTTACGGCTGCTCATTTCCTGGTGCCTAATGAGGAAAAGGGGCAACCGCAGCTTTGAACCTGCAAGCATGAAGAAAGTCTTGTTGTTACGCCTGGATGATAAAATAGGCGATATGGTGGTTGCTACCGGGGTGATAAAGAAACTCGCTGACTCCGGCCATCAGGTTTCTATCCTTTCCGGGGCGGCCTGCAAAAATATGTTGTCCGGCGTAAAGCACATTGCAAAATTCTATATTTACCAACGCCGAGAGTCGCTGAGGGCGCTGAAAAAGCAGCATTTTGATGTGGTGATTGATTTTGATGATGTCACCACTTATGAGCGCTGCCGATTAATTTATAAGCTTGGCGCCAGGCATACCATTGGTTTTAACAAACAAGGTTATCCAATGTATGACACCTCAATTGATTTCCTGGATGCCGAGACGCACGTCACTGAACGGCATAAACGGGTGCTGCGTTTGCTGGGCGTGGGTTGCGCGGAATATTGCTATGATCTGGAGCCGACGCCGGCGTCGGTCGATAAAGTCAGCGCTGCTCTGGCCGGATTGCGCTACAACTTTCTTGTTGCCATCAATCCCTTCACCGGCTCCGCGGACAAGGATTTATCCCGCCAGCAAACGCAGGACATTATCAGTCTCATAAAATCGCGGGCTAAAAATTCGCTGATTGTTCTTATTGGACAGGAAAGCAAAGTTGCGGCCCTTAACATGGCTGACTGCATTTACATTCCTGGCAGCACCGTAAACACGGCCGTAGAGATTGTTAAAAGAGCGGATTTGATCATTTCACCCGATACGTCGATCGTGCATATGGCCTGCGCTTTCAATAAACGTCTTGTTGCCATTTATAACCAGCGAAAACTTAAAGATACCGGACTGCCAGGTCATGTTATCTGGTCACCCAACTATGGCAATGCGGTGCAGATCGTGACGGAAAAGGAAAACGTGAGCGATGTGCCGGTTGAGGTTATCAATCAGCAGATTGGTGAGCAGATTGCATTGATGGAAAATGAGCGTTCACTGCGGCGTGAAGTGGCTCTCTAAGGCATAAAAGTGCCACCCGAAGGGTGGCACTGACGATCGGTCAACAGGTCTGTGGTCTCGGTTTGGGCGTTATGGCGACGCCTAACGTGAACCAGAACAGGTACCAGAATTCTGCCGGGTTGCCGATCATGAACATGCCCTGTGAGGAATAGAACAGCAGCATGAAAATGAACAGCGCAGCTTCAAGCCGCATACCGCTGCGCATATGGCGCACGGCCAGAGAACCGCAGTAGCTCAAGACAGCCAGCAGCAAACCCAACCCGACGATTCCCCCCTTCAGCAAAGCGCCCCAGTAAAGGCTGTGCGTGGTGCGAATATGCTCGCCGGAATAGTTGGTAAAATCCAACTCATAATTGAAACCGTAACCTAAATACGGTGCCTGGCTCACCAGTTCGAAGGTATGCCGCCAGATACTCAAACGCAAAAAGCTCTGCACATACATTTCTTCAAAGCGGGTGAGGAGCAAATGCCCGATGGGTGAGAACAGCACTGCCGCAGCCACGATGGCCAGAGCAATCAAAAAGTAAGCCAGATGCTTTAGCCTAAGCTGCCTGTGGGGTAGCGTCACCAGCAGCGCGATAAGCAATGAAAGCACTGGGCCACGGCTCTGGGTGAGCAGCATGGTGCCGAACAGTATCGGGATGGCGAGCAGGATCGCCGCGTTCTTTTTTTCGCGAAAAGCGATCAGGCTCAGTATCACGCCAATCCCGGCCAACCCCGCCAAATCGATCACATTCTCGGGACCAGGATTGTTTTTTGATACCACGCGGTTAATCAGAATGTCTTGGTAATCAAAGCATAATGAGTACAGACACAGGATCGTTAATCCCATTATTATGCTGATCAACAGCAGGTTACGCTGAGGCCCGCTCAGAACGGTGATCAGCATGCCCAGATACAGCAACAGATAAATACTGTGCGTCAGTGTCGACTCGATATTTCCTGGGTCGTCTGTCCACAGGTTACTGCAGGCAAAATAGAGCAACATCGCACCAATGAGCGCCAATCCCCAGCGAGTTTCTCTATGGCGGAAAAATGACATCCGCAGATCTTTATCGAGATACAGCGTGATAATGAATAGAATTGCCGAAAGGTGGAACAGATTATTAACTTTGGTAAAACCGCAGAATATGGCGCTGAAAAAAGAAAAAAGTAGAAAAAACAAAACGTATAGCTTTTTCGGATGAAAAGCATTACTTGAATACTGCATCAGGATCGGCCTTCTCGAAAATTTCATTGCTGATTGCGCTGGCTACGGAAAGGTTTTTTATGGCGATATCTTTTGCTTTCATTTGAAAGCTGGCATGGCGGAATGACGGCATCACCAGGTCGTCAACTTTGCTCTCCAAATCGGTGGAAAGCTTATTCTCTGCGGCTTCATAAAAACGTGGCTGGTGGAAATTATTCATGTCCAGACCGATGATAAATAACCGCTTGAAGCCGAGGAAGGTAAGGATCTGCAGCGCCCAGTAAATAACGGTGCCGGCATCAAAGATGCCGCTGCGAATATCGTGATTAAACGCGATGTCTTTTCGGCCATCGGCAAAAGTGACGTCGCGATTATTGCGGTAAGCCGGCCACAGTTCATCATGGGTAATTCTGGGCTGATAAATTTTAAACGCGGCGTCTTCGATCACGGCGAAACGGCACTTCACCTGCTCCAGGGTGAATCTGTCGATGATTTTCGCCACGCCGTGCACAGTGGTGAACAACGTTAGCCGATCGTCAGCGATAATACGGCCGATAATTTCCGGTTTCTGGTCGATAAATCCCATATCCACAATGACGTAGAATCTAAAGTCGACGCGGTCTTGCAAGGAGTAGGCGCCGTTGACCCCCATCGCCGGCATCGGGGGGAATTTTTCCAGGCACAGGTTTTTCACTGACGGGCCGGTTGCCGTCAACAGGATATCACCGGAAAAATGCCCCTGCAGCGTAGCCAGTGGCACCAACGGTACCTGTTGTCGTTTGTAATGCAGCGCGACGATTTCCCCGCTGGCGGCGCGCTTAATCTTTACGTATGGCCAGAGATTTTCGTTATGCCGAAAGGGTCTGGCATGCGTATAACGATATATTTGCTTGAAAAAAGTTCCCATTACACCGGCATCCTGTCGTGAATCAGTGCCGCGACTTGTTGCGCGGAGATCTCCGCCATGCTATTGCCTGACTCTGGTCGGCAGGCATATTGATTTTGCCCATAGCCGCCGATCAATCCCGGATCTGTCGGGCCGAACAGCGTAATGTTAGGCCTGTCGAGTGCTGCGGTCAGGTGGCTGAGACCGGTATCGACCGAGACCACGCCTTTCGCGCCTGCCAGCACCTCGGCTACCTGCTGCAGGCTGAGTTTTGGCAGCACCTCAACGTGGGGAAAGCCTTCCGCCAAGCGCAGCGCGCGTAGGCGTTCGTGCTCCGCGCCCCACGGCAATTTGATCTTCAAGCCACTTGGCGCCATCAGTTCAATCAGTTCCCGCCAGTGCGACTCTGGCCAATGTTTCTCATCGCGGGTCGTCGCGTGCAAAAACACCAGGTATTGCCCGGCGTCGGCCGGCAGGTGACTGAGAAAGCGCGCCGCAATGGCGTAATCGCCGTAGCTTTCCGGCTTGTCGTAGCCCAGGCTTTTGGCAAACAGCTCACGGGTGCGCTCCACGGCGTGCTGCTGTTTGGCGATGTCATGACGGTGATTGTAGAACCAGCTGGCAAAGGGTTCACGGGCGCTCTTGGCATCCTGGCCGTGCTTGCTGCCTTTGGCTATGCGGGTGATCAATGCGGCGCTTTTGATTAAACCCTGGGCGTCGATCACCACGTCGTAGGTGCGCTCCTGCACCAGACGTTTAAAATCGCAACGCTCCTGACGGGTCTCGCTGCCAAACCAGTTTTTGCGCCAGCGACGGATCGCCACCGGGATCACGCGGTCTACCGCCGGATGCCAGGAGGGGATCTGGCTGAACCCTTCCTCCACCACCCAATCGAAGCGGATGCCGGGGATCGCCCGCATGGCGTCGGTCAACGCCGGTAGCGTATGGAGCACGTCTCCCATCGAGGACGTTTTTACAATCAACACCTGCATGCTTATTTATTCCTCGCTGGCGGCAAGTAACGGCGTCAGCGCGTCCAACACCTGCTGTGGCTGAATATCGATCAGGCTCTGATGGTAACCCTGGTCGGCATCGCCTTTGCGTATCTTATGGTAACCACTGATTAAGCGGATCACTTTGGCTTTATCGGACAGCGGCGGCGTGAAATCCGGGCTGCTTGGCCCGTACAACGCTATCAGCGGCTTATTCAAGGCCGCTGCAACGTGCATCAGGCCTGAGTCGTTGCTGACCACGGCCTGGCAGGACGCCAGCAGGATCACAGCCTGTTCCAGCTGGGTTTCCCCAGCCAGATTCATACAAAATACTCGGGCGTCGTCATCCAGCGCCGCGCGGATTTGTTCGCCCGCTTCGTGATCCTTGGCTGAGCCAAACAGTGCGATTTGATAACCCCGGTCGATCAGCATCTGGGCCAGTCGGGCGTAGTGGTAGTGCGGCCAGCGCTTGGCCGGGCCAAATTCGGCCCCCGGGCAGAAACCGATAATCGGCCGGCTCCCGGTCAGGTTGAAGGCCGCGGTGGTTTCGGCAATTTCTTCGTCGCTCACTTGCAACTGCGGCCACAGCAACGGCTGCGGCAGATCTTCGGCGCGCTGAATGCGTTGCTTGTCATAAGCCAGCGCCACATAGCGCTGTACCATCAGCGGAAAGGCCGCCTTGTCCAGCACCCGGAGATCATTCAGCAGGCCGTAGCGCATTTCGCCGCGCCAACCGGTACGCTGCGGCACCTGAGCAAAGAACGGCACCAACGCGGATTTGAACGAGTTGGGCAGCACGTAAGCACGATCGTAGCCGTTGGCGCGCAGTGCGCGCCCCAATCGCCGGCGTTCACCGAGCGCCAGCGCCCCGTGGCCTAACGGCATAGACAGAGCCTGATTGACCTCCGGCATACGCGCCAGCAACGGACGGCACCAGGCGGGCGCCATCACGTCAATTTCCGCTGTCGGGTGCTCGGCCTTCAGGGTGCGGTAGAGACTTTGCGACATCATCATATCGCCAACCCACGAAGGGCCGATAACCAGTATTTTCATGCCCTGAATGATTTCCTTCAGCTTAAGCGGTACGGTTCAACCAGGCCATGTACTCTTTCACGCCTTCGGCGACCGTTTTGAACGGTGCATCATAGCCGGCAGCGCGCAGCTTGGTCAGGTCGGCCTGGGTAAACGCCTGGTAGCGGCCTTTGAGTTTTTCCGGGAACGGGATATTTTCCACCGCGCCTTTCTGGTGGAAATCGACTACCGCGTCGGCTACCGCCTGGAAGGTTTCTGCACGGCCGGTGCCGCAGTTGAAGATGCCGGACACGCCGCTTTTCCAGAACCACAGGTTTACCGCCGCCACGTCGCCAACGTAGATAAAGTCACGCTTAAAGTCCTGGCTGCCGTCGAACAGTTTCGGGTTCTCGCCGCGGTTGATCTGGTTATTCAGGTGGAATGCAACGCTGGCCATGCTGCCTTTGTGGCCTTCGCGAGGGCCATAAACGTTGAAGTAACGGAAGCCGCAGATCTGTGAATCCGCCTCAGGCAGAATTTCACGGACGTACTGATCGAACAGGAATTTGGAGTAACCGTATACGTTCAGCGGCTCTTCAAACTGGCGCTCTTCGATAAATTCTTCACGGCCGCCATAGGTGGCTGCCGATGAGGCGTACAGGAACGGGATTTCGCGATCCAGACAATAATGCAGCAGGTCTTTGGAGTACTGATAGTTGTTGTCCATCATGTACTTGCCGTCCCACTCGGTGGTGGACGAGCAGGCACCTTCATGGAACACCGCGTCGATTTCACCCAGATCGTCACCGGCCACGATGTTGGCGATAAAATCTTCTTTATCGATATAGTCGGCGATATCCAGATCGACCAGGTTGGCGAATTTGGTGCCGTCTTTCAGGTTATCTACCACCAGGATATCGCGATACCCTGTGTCATTCAGCGCCTTAATGATATTGCTGCCGATCATGCCGGCGCCACCAGTAACGATAATCATTGGGTTACCCCTATTATTCTGCCCGGTGGGACAGGGTGCCCCACGCTCAATGCCGCTTATAATAGCATTTCATGCCGCCGCAAACATCGGACGGGCTCTGAATATCCCGCGATGTCGAGCATCAAAGCACTTTGCCGTGATATATGCTGCAATTTTCATATTCTCTCCTGTGTATTGTCGTCAGTTTGGTTACAAATCAGTAAAATATGTGGAAAACAGACCCATCCTGGAGATAACCGAATGTCCGCGTCTTTTTATCAGCAGTTGGAACAACAGCTTGCAACCGCCCGTAGCGAAGGGTTGTTCAAGGAAGAGCGCATTATCACTACCGCTCAGCAGGCTGATATCGCCGTTGCCGACGGCCGCCATGTGATCAATTTCTGCGCCAACAACTACCTTGGCCTGGCCAACCATCCGGCGATGATCGCGGCGGCCAAGGCCGGTATGGACAGCCACGGTTTCGGCATGGCGTCGGTGCGCTTTATTTGCGGCACCCAGGACAGCCATAAGCAGCTGGAGCGGAAATTGGCCGATTTTCTCGGTATGGAAGACGCCATCCTGTATTCCTCTTGCTTCGATGCCAACGGCGGGCTGTTCGAAACGCTGCTTGGGCCGGAAGACGCGATTATCTCCGACACGCTGAACCACGCGTCGATCATCGATGGCGTACGTTTGTGCAAGGCGAAGCGTTACCGCTATGCCAATAACGACATGAACGAGCTGGCTGTGCAGCTGAAACAGGCCAAGGCCGATGGCGCGCGCCACATCATGATCGCTACCGACGGCGTGTTCTCCATGGACGGCGTGATCGCCAACCTGAAAGGGGTATGCGACCTGGCGGACCAGTATCAGGCGCTGGTGATGGTGGATGATTCTCATGCGGTAGGTTTCGTTGGCGCCAACGGGCGTGGCACCCACGAGTATTGTGAGGTGATGGGCCGCGTCGACATCATTACCGGCACCCTGGGCAAAGCGCTGGGCGGCGCTTCCGGCGGTTACACTGCGGCGAAGAAAGAGGTTGTGGAGTGGCTGCGTCAGCGGTCGCGCCCTTATCTGTTCTCCAACTCGCTGGCGCCGGCGATTGTCGCCGCGTCGATTAAAGTATTGGAATTGCTGGAAGAGGGCGATGCACTGCGCGATCGCCTGTGGGCTAATGCGAGCCTGTTCCGTGAAAAAATGACCGCGGCGGGCTTTGAGCTGGCCGGGGCCGATCACGCCATCATCCCGGTGATGTTGGGTGAAGCGAAGCTGGCGCAGGAGTTCGCCAACGCGCTGCTCAAGGAAGGCATTTATGTGACTGGTTTCTTCTATCCGGTGGTGCCGAAAGGCCAGGCGCGCATCCGTACCCAGATGTCTGCTGACCACACCCCGGAGCAAATTGAACGTGCGGTCGCGGCGTTCATTCGTATCGGTAAGGATCTTGGCGTTATTGCATAAGGTAAAACCATGAAAGCATTGTCAAAACTGAAAGCGGAAGAAGGAATTTGGATGACCGATGTGCCTCAGCCGGAGCTGGGTCATAACGACATCATGATTAAAATCCGTAAAACCGCGATCTGCGGTACCGATGTTCATATTTATAACTGGGATGAATGGTCGCAGAAAACCATTCCGGTACCTATGGTGGTCGGCCACGAGTATGTGGGCGAAGTGGTCGCCATTGGCCAGGAAGTTAAAGGGTTTAACGTCGGTGACCGCGTTTCCGGCGAAGGCCACATCACTTGCGGCCATTGCCGTAACTGCCGTGGCGGTCGTACCCATCTGTGCCGCAATACCATTGGCGTGGGTGTGAACCGCCCTGGCTCGTTTGCTGAATATCTGGTGATCCCGGCATTTAACGCTTTCAAGATCCCGGACAATATTTCCGATGAACTGGCGTCAATCTTCGATCCGTTCGGCAATGCGGTGCATACGGCGCTGTCGTTCGATCTGGTTGGCGAAGACGTGTTGGTTTCCGGTGCCGGTCCGATAGGCATTATGGCCGCTGCGGTGTGCAAGCACGTTGGTGCCCGCCACGTAGTGATCACCGACGTTAACGAATATCGGCTGGAACTGGCGCGTAAAATGGGCGTGACCCGTGCGGTGAACGTCAGCAAAGAAAACCTGAACGACGTGATGGCCGAACTGGGCATGACCGAAGGGTTCGACGTGGGGCTGGAAATGTCCGGCGCACCACCGGCTTTCCGCACGTTGCTGAACGCGATGAACCACGGTGGGCGCATCGCCATGCTGGGCATTCCACCGTCGGATATGTCGATCGACTGGAATCAGGTGATCTTCAAAGGGCTGTTTATCAAAGGGATTTATGGCAGAGAGATGTTTGAGACCTGGTATAAGATGGCGGCGCTGATCCAGTCTGGTCTGGATTTGACGCCTATCATCACCCATCGTTTCTCGATCGATCAGTTCCAACAGGGATTTGACGCAATGCGCTCCGGACAGTCCGGAAAAGTGGTTCTGAGCTGGGATTGACAGTAAAAAGGGCCGGAATTTTCCGGCCCTGATTTTATGCTTTCGGTTTGTCTGGCGCTGAGTCGGTCAAGCGATGCCACTGGCGTTTGATAAACTCGACCGCCGCGGACTGAGCTACGCTTTCGCCGATCACGCTTATCGCCTTGCCTGCGTTGACTTTTTCCTTCGGCAATTTGACCTTGCACTGCTTGATACCGCCGGTGAACGGGTTCTTCGGCTGCGGTTTTTGCGGCTTGACCGGTGGTGGAACGTAACTGCCGCCACCGCTGTTACCCTGGGGTTCATTCAGCAGCGAGCTGGGTTTCACCAGCACGATATCGGCCGGCAGCGTCGGCAACATTTGCTGTAGCACTTTCACCGTTGCCGGGCGTGGGTGGCCAATAGCAATGGCAGAGCCGTTGCGCCGTGCCAATTCGACCGCACGGTTGAACTGGCGGCGAATATCGGCCTCGTTGGCCGTATCGTCCAGGAATACCTTGCGTTTGATGACCTTCACTCCGGTGCCTGCGGCGGCGCGCGTGGCCTGGCTATTGCCGATGGTCATGCTATCGAGAAAATACAAACGGTAGCTTTCAAGCGCCTGCATGACTTTCTGCATGCCTGGCAGGTTGGAGGTCATGGCGCTGCCCATGTGGTTGTTCATCCCCACCGCGTAAGGCACGTTATTCACCGCATTGCGGATGATGCGCTGAATCTCTTCGCTGCTCATGGAGGGCTGCAGCGTATCGCGCTCCAACGGCTGTTTGCTGAGCGGTGCCATAGGCATATGAATTAGCACTTCGCGGCCCTGGCTGTGGGCGCGGGTGGCCATTAAACGGGCGTGAGGAGCGTTGGGCAGCACGGCAACGGAGATCGCCGTCGGCATTTGCAGCACGGCGCCTTCTTCGTGCGGCCTGTAACCCACGTCATCGATAACGATGGACAACTTCCCTGCCTGCGCAGCGTAAACCTGCAAGAGACAGCCAATCAATACGACAGTACGGGTTTTGATATAGCGCAAATCTATCTTCCCAACCACGGTAGTGGGTTAACCGCCTGACCCTGACGACGGATTTCGAAATAAAGCGACGGCGTTCCCTGACCCCCGCTGGTACCTACCAAGGCTATCGGCTGGCCGGTGCGGACCTGCGCCCCGACATTGACCAACGCACTTTGGTTATAGCCATACAGGCTCATGTCGCCCTTACCGTGCTCGACCACGACCACCAGACCGTAGCCTTGCAGCCAGTCGGCCAGCAATACGCGGCCGTCGGCAATGGCTTTCACTTCACTGCCTTCGGCGGCCGAGATCACCATACCTTTCCAGCGTAACTCACCCTGCAATTGTTCACCGAAGCTGTGCAAGGTGCGGCCACGAACCGGCCATATCGCCTGTCCGCCCGGTCTGCCGAGGCCACCGGTACGGGCCATCAGCGAGCGGTCGGCTTCGCTAGGTTTGTAGCTGGTGCCGGTTTTCTTCGCCTGTTGTTCTTTGGCGCGCACTTGCTCACGCACCTTGGCGGCTTCACGCGCTTCACGTTCGGCACGGGCGCGGGCTTCGCGTTCAGCACGGGCAATTTTATCGCGCATGCGGGTTTCGTTCTGACGCAGTTCCACCAGCCGCTGCTGATCTTTTTCCAGCGAGGCTTCCAGTGCGGTCAGGGTTTTTTTACGTGCCCCACGTGCCTGCTCCAGCTTCTGCTGTTGCGTCTGCTGTTCGCCCAACAGCGATTTCTGTTGACCCTGTTTGGCCACCAGCGTGGTTTTTTGCTTTGCCAGCTCGGCGCGGGTTTGCTTCAGCTCTTCGATGGTTTGCTGACGCGCCTCGTTCAGATAGCCGAAGTAAGCCAGAATACGCTCGCTGCGTTGGCTCTCCTCACCGCTGAGGATCAGTTGCACTGCGCTGTGTTGCCCCTGGCGGAAAGCGGCGTCGAGCTGTTTGGCGAGGATCTCTTGCTGAGTGGACTGCTGCTTTTGCAGCTTGGCGATGGAGGCATTCAGGCCGGAAATGTCTTTCCCCAGTTGGCTCAGCGTGCCCTGGGTGTCACGCAGCAGGCGGCTGGCCTGTGCGATGGTTTTTTCCTGCTGTTTAAGCTGATCCTGCAATGAGCTGCGTTGTTGCTGCTGCTGTTTAACCGCCTTCTCTTTTTCGGCGATGCTTTGCTGGATATCTTTGAGCTGGGATTTGTTGTCTTCCGCCGCCTGTCCGGCTAACGGCAACAGCAAGACGCCAGCGCAAAATACGCTGGCGCACATGGTGGTCAACTTCCTTGGCGCGGTGCGTTCAGGCAGCGGCTGGCTGCCTGCGTTTGCGCTTCGGGTTACCCTTGATAGTGCAAAAAACGCCTTCTCCCTCATGGAGAAGGATTATTCCACGATGAACAGCGGCTTACCAGTCATCTCTTTCGGGATTTCCATTCCCATCAGCGTCAGCATGGTTGGCGCGATGTCGGAAAGCTTGCCACCGCTGACCGCGTGAGCAGGCTTGCCGATGTAAATCAGCGGCACCGGCAGGCTGGTATGGGCGGTATGTGCCTGGCCGGTGGCCGGATCGCGCATTTGTTCGGCGTTGCCGTGATCGGCGGTGATCAACAGTTGCCCGTCGGCGGCCTTAACGGCTTCTACGACTTGCGCGATGCAGCTATCGAGGGTTTCGACCGCTTTTACTGCTGCGTCATAGACGCCGGTATGGCCCACCATGTCGCCGTTCGGGTAGTTGCAGATAATGGCGTCGTATTTGCCGCTGCCGATGGCGCTCAGCAGTTTGTCGGTCAGCTCGGCCGAACTCATTTCCGGTTGCAGATCGTAGGTGGCGACTTTGGGCGAGTTGATCAACACGCGTTCTTCGCCTTTGAACGGTTCTTCCACACCGCCGTTATAGAAGAAAGTGACGTGTGCGTATTTTTCGGTTTCCGAGATGCGCAACTGGGTTTTGTCGTGCTTCATCAGCCATTCGCCGAAGGTGTTGCTCAACGACGCTGGCGGGTAGGCGCAAGGGGCTTTGATGTCGGCGGCGTATTCGGTCAGCATCACGAAATCGCCGAGGTTCACCACCCTGGCGCGAGGAAAACCGTCGAAATCGGCATTCACGAAGGCGCGAACGATCTGGCGCGCGCGATCGGCGCGGAAGTTCATGAAAATCAGCGCGTCGCCATCCTGCAGCGCGGCAGGGGCTTCACCGGTGGCCTGGAGCACGGTCGGTTTCACGAATTCGTCGTTTTCGCCACGCTCATAAGCGGCTTGCAGAGCGGCAACGGCGTTATCGGCCACGTAATCGCCCTGAGCCTGAGTCAGCAGATCATAAGCCAGTTGAACACGATCCCAGCGGTTATCGCGGTCCATGGCGTAATAGCGGCCAATCAGCGAGGCGATGCGTCCGGTGCCCAGTTTGGCAAAGGTGTCGCTAAAGCGCCGCAGCGAGTTTTCTGCGCTGCGTGGCGGGGTGTCGCGGCCATCCAGAAAGGCGTGCAGGTACAGGGCTTTAGCGCCGCGTTGAGCGGCCAGTTCAATCATGGCCAAAATATGGTCTTCGTGGCTGTGCACGCCACCCGGCGACAGCAGGCCCATGATATGCACCGCTTTGCCTGCCCGCACTGCCTTGTCGACCGCCGCCGTCAGCGTTGGGTTAGCGAAAAAGTCGCCGTCGTTGATTTCTTTGTCCAGTCGGGTCAAATCCTGATAAACGATGCGCCCGGCGCCCAGGTTGACGTGGCCGACCTCCGAGTTGCCCATCTGGCCGTCAGGCAAGCCCACATCCAGGCCTGAAGCGGCGATCAGGGTATGCGGCTGCCGTTGCCACAGGCGATCCATCACCGGCGTTTTGGCGTTCAGAATGGCATTGTCCTGCTGCTCCTCCCGGTGGCCGTAGCCGTCCAGAATCACCAGCACCATCGGCTTTTTGTTACTCGACATTGCATTAACCTCGTTATGAACTTTTAAGATGTGAATAGCCATCGGCCCGCAACCGGAATGATGGCTATTCACCCTAAAACCGCCTGATTTTACAACGCGTACGATTAAAAAGAGCCCCGAGAGATCAAAGTTGCGGTGAACAAGGCCGGCTTTTATGCTCTGACGCCGGCAATTTCTCAGCGTACCCCGCAGTTTCTGCAATAGCGTTTGCTTATTGGCTGTATTTGCCGCACTCGGCAGGTATACTCTGGAGCCTTGACTTATTTTTCCCTTAACTGACGGGAGTTGTTACACCCCATGCTGCAAGAAATTATGCAATTCGTTAGCAAGCATCCCATACTGAGCCTGGCTTGGATTGGCTTGCTCGTTGCCGTGATCGTCATGACGTTCAAAAGCCGTTTCTCCAAGGTGAAAGAGATCGCTCGTGGTGAAGCCACCCGCCTGATTAATAAAGAAGATGCGGTGGTGGTTGATACCCGCAGCCGCGATGATTTCCGTAAAGGCCACCTGGCCAATGCCATCAACCTGACGGCGAGTGAAATCAAAAGCGGCAGCCTGGGCGAACTGGAAAAGCACAAGGCTCAGCCGATCATCGTGGTTTGCGCCAACGGCACCGCGTCCCGCGAGCCGGCGGAAAACCTGAGCAAGGCCGGTTTTGAAAACGTGGCCATGCTGAAAGACGGTATTGCCGGCTGGAGCGGGGAAAACCTGCCGTTAGTGCGCGGTAAGTAATTATTTAACGTATTTGAGGTGGTAATCCATGGCTAACATTGATATCTACACCAAAGCGACCTGCCCGTTCTGCCATCGCGCCAAAGCGCTGCTGAACGGTAAGGGCGCGGCGTTTAACGAAATCGCCATTGATGGCGATAATGAAAAACGCGAAGCGATGATTGCGCGCAGTGGGCGCACCACCGTGCCTCAGATTTTCATCGATGGCCAACACATCGGCGGCTGCGATGATTTATATGAACTCGATGCTCGTGGTGGTCTGGATCCGTTGCTTTAAACGGGCCGCTGCCGGTTACTGAGTGTCAATAAGGACGTTTAACCAAGGGTATTACACACATGTCAGAACAAAACAGCACAGAGATGGCTTTCCAGATTCAGCGCATTTACACCAAGGATATCTCCTTCGAAGCGCCAAACGCTCCACAGGTTTTCCAGCAGGAATGGCAGCCAGAAGTTAAACTGGATCTAGATACCGCTTCCAGCCAGTTGGCTGACGAAGTGTATGAAGTTGTACTGCGCGTAACCGTGACTGCGTCTCTGGGCGAAGAAACTGCGTTCCTGTGTGAAGTGCAGCAGGCGGGCATCTTCTCTGTTGCAGGCATCGACGGCACGCAGCTGGCGCATTGCCTGGGCGCATACTGCCCGAACATTCTGTTCCCGTATGCGCGTGAGTGCATCACCAGCCTGGTTTCTCGCGGCACATTCCCGCAACTGAACCTGGCACCGGTTAACTTCGACGCGTTGTTCATGAACTATCTGCAACAGCAGTCGGAAGGCGAAGGTGCCGCACCACATCAGGATGCCTGATGAACACCGTCAATGCTTCAATGACTGTTATCGGTGCCGGCTCGTACGGCACCGCATTAGCCATTACGCTGGCGCGTAACGGCCACCCCGTGGTGCTGTGGGGGCATAACCCCGAGCAAATTCAAAAATTGCAGCATGACCGCTGCAACCAGGCGTTTCTTCCCGACGTTGCCTTCCCCGACACGCTGTTGCTCGAAGCCGATCTGGCGCGTGCGCTGGCTGCCAGCCGCGATGTGCTGGTGGTGGTGCCAAGCCATGTGTTCGGTGACGTATTGCACCAGCTGAAACCGCATCTGCGTCCGGATGCCCGCATCGTGTGGGCGACCAAAGGGCTGGAAGCGGAAACCGGCCGGCTGCTGCAGGACGTGGCGCGAGAAGTGCTGGGCGATGATATCCCGCTGGCGGTGGTCTCGGGGCCCACGTTCGCCAAAGAGCTGGCCGCTGGGTTGCCGACCGCGATTGCGCTGGCTTCCACCGATACTCAGTTCGCTGAAGATCTGCAACAGTTGCTGCACTGCGGCAAAAGCTTCCGCGTTTACAGCAATCCGGATTTTATCGGCGTGCAGTTGGGCGGGGCGGTGAAGAACGTGATTGCCATCGGTGCCGGGATGTCGGACGGCATTGGCTTTGGCGCTAATGCGCGTACAGCATTGATTACCCGTGGCCTGGCGGAAATGAGCCGCCTCGGTTCCGCGCTGGGTGCCGATCCGTCGACCTTCATGGGTATGGCCGGTTTGGGCGATCTGGTGCTGACCTGCACCGATAATCAATCGCGCAACCGCCGCTTCGGTATTATGCTGGGGCAGGGAAAAGGCGTGCAAGAAGCGCAAGACAGCATCGGTCAGGTGGTCGAAGGCTATCGTAATACCAAAGAGGTTTTGGCGCTGGCGCAACGGCACGGTGTGGAAATGCCGATTACCGAGCAGATTTATCAGGTGCTGTACTGCCATAAAAATGCCCGCGAAGCCGCGTTGAGCCTGTTGGGGCGTACCAAAAAAGACGAAAAGCACAGCGTCTGATCTCCATATCCTGGGGATTTCAGACTACAGCCGACAACGGCTGGGGCCTGAAAGGCGACAAGTATAAAACCGATATGCAGGGCAGCATGCTGACCCGGCAATTGATGTGGGCTGCCTGACCCTGATGCGGTGAGGCAGCCTGTTTTGCAAGGCGGAGAGGAACCTGATGTCGTCAGAAGAGTTAGAGCAGGTCTGGAAAAGCATCAAATCAGAGGCGAGAGAGCTGGCTGAGTGTGAACCGATGCTGGCTAGCTTTTTCCATGCGACGTTGCTCAAGCATGAAAACCTGGGCAGTGCGCTCAGCTATATTCTGGCAAACAAGCTGGCAAACCCGATTATGCCGGCCATTGCGGTGCGTGAAGTGGTGGAAGACGCCTACCTTGCCGATAAGCAGATGATTGTCTCGGCTGCGCGCGATATCCTTGCGGTGCGTCTGCGCGACCCGGCGGTAGATAAATACTCGACGCCGCTGCTGTATCTGAAAGGTTTCCATGCGCTACAGGCCTACCGTATCGGCCACTGGTTGTGGCTGCAGGGGCGTCAGGCATTGGCGATTTACCTGCAAAATCAAATTTCGGTCGCCTTTGGCGTGGATATCCACCCAGCGGCTACCATCGGCTGCGGCATTATGCTCGACCATGCCACCGGTATCGTTATTGGTGAAACCGCAGTAGTTGAAAACGACGTGTCTATCCTGCAGTCGGTCACTCTTGGCGGTACCGGCAAAACCAGCGGCGATCGTCATCCGAAGATCCGAGAAGGCGTAATGATTGGCGCCGGGGCTAAAATTCTCGGCAATATCGAGGTGGGCAAAGGCGCAAAAATCGGTGCCGGTTCGGTAGTGTTGCAATCGATACCACCGCACACCACTGCCGCCGGGGTGCCGGCGCGTATCGTGGGCCGGCCGGAAAGCGATACGCCTTCGATGGATATGGATCAGTACTTCAACGGCACTAATCAGGGTTTTGAATACGGCGACGGCATTTAAACCGGTTTGCTGATGCATAAAATCGGGGGAGCTTTTGCTCCCCCGATGTTTTCCGGCAGAGAATTAACCCTGTTTCGGGAATTTCACGATATCGGTAACCATGTCATCGATCGCCGCTTTGACCTCGTTCGCCGTCACCGGCGCGGAGTCATTGCTGACGGTCTTGCCATAGCCCTTACGCACCACTTCCATCACCGTTTTGCCGGTATCCTGATCGATCAGTTGCGCTTCGAGGAACAGCGTGGTGTTTTGCGTGCGGTGCCCGCTGACGGCCATGGTGCTGGCTATCACTGCGGTAACCGGGGTCACTTCATAGAACTTCATATCTTCATTTTCAGCCGATACGGCGGTGATCGCCACCTTGGCGAGCAACACGCGCTGTCCTGAAGGGCTTTGCAGCACGGTCATTCGCTCGTTCAGGGCGGCGTTGATTCGCAGATTGGCGTAGTCTTTGATTTTGTTCAGCGTATCCTGGCTGACGCGTGCCGTCGGTTTGGCCGCCGGGTAATAGGTCACAGGAGAAAAATAGACGCCCCGATAATTGGATTCTTTAAAGGTAGGATCGATCCAACGCAGCGTTTTATGGCCGGTGGCCGATTCGGTTTCCTGCAGCTTGCTGTAATCGCTCAGAAAGCCTGAATATTGCTGCGTATTTGCTACTTTAGACGAACAGCCCGCCAACAACAGGCCTGCTGCCAGTACTGCCATGGCAACGCTCAAGCGTTTTTTTTTCATACGATTTCCTATGATGAATGTCTATTACCCTTACAAAACATAGCTCATTATCCTCTGTCGCAGTGAATGTTTTGGGGCCAGACGTGCACTGCCTTTACAAAGTTTGTCAGGATCGTGATGCGTCGCGGGTTTTAGGCGTTAAGCGTCCGCAAAAGCAACAGCAATGCCGTTTCCGCTCTCTCCAGCGTCGTTTCCTGAGCTTTTTGCCATTCTGGCAGCAGTGGCCAGAGATCTTGCTGATTTTCGGCTTGCCGGCACCAGACAAAACGATCGTGCCAGTCGCCCAATGCGCTTTGCGCCGTTTTCAGGCAGGCGGCGGATTCCGGTGTGATAAGCGCGAATTGGGGATAGGTGTCGGCAGCATAGCGCACCCGTTTTATCAGCAGGCGCAGCCGGTGGCGATCGTAGTGCGTGTCGGCCAACGCCAGACGCAATTGTTTAACCTGCCGGGACAGGCGATGGGCAACGCGGCGTTTTGCATGCCGGCGTTTGGCCCGCCGGAAGCTTTTCGGCCAGCCATGCAGCAATTTGGGAAAGCGAAACAGCAAGGGATGTGATGTCAGAGCGAGGTTGCGGCTTTGCAGTTCGGTTTTGCGGACGTTGGTTTGCCACTCTAGTTGATGTCGCGCCAGCTCGGCAATCAGCACTTCCAAATCGCGTATCGGCGTGGTGAGTTTACCCAGGCTGGCGGCAGCGTTGTCGCGCTGTGCGACGCCGGGCATACCACGCAATGGCCTCAGCAGGCTTCTGATACGCCGCAGGTTGATGCGTACATCATGCAGAGCCTCGGTATCCGTCGGGTCCTGTAAACGCGATAACGCCTGACTCAGCGCGTTTTCGAGCGTACGGAATTGGGCGATGATACTCTCTGTGAAAGCCATGTAATGTCCCCGGAGAGGCGATCCGTTCAGATTATCCTCCCCGTAGAGCCGATTGTCACCGCTTAAGGTTTAATCAGTGCCCCGGCATAGCCCAACTGCCGCCAGGCTTCGTATACCACCACTGCGACGGCATTCGACAGGTTCATGCTGCGGCTTTGCGCCTGCATCGGAATGCGGATTTTCCGCTGTGCAGGCAAGGCCTCGAGGATCTCGGCAGGCAAACCGCGAGTTTCTGGTCCGAACAGCAGGTAGTCGCCGGCCTGATAGGTGACCGCGCTGTGCGCTGGAGTCCCCTTGGTGGTCAGGGCAAACAGCCGCTGTGGGTTTTCGCTGGCGATAAAAGCGTCGTAATCGGCGTGGCGCCGGATATTGGCGAATTCATGATAATCCAGCCCGGCGCGGCGCAGCCGTTTGTCATCCCATGGGAACCCCATCGGCTCTATCAGATGCAACTGAAAGCCGGTATTGGCGCACAGGCGGATAATATTGCCGGTATTGGGTGGAATTTCAGGTTCAAATAAAACGATATTCAGCATGTAAAAGGCCCCTCATGAAGAGGGGCGCAGAATAGCAAAATCTTGCTGACCTGTCTTAGCGATCAACGCTGGTGCAGCGGTAGCCACAGTACCAGCCGCAGGCCGCCAAGCGGGCTGTCTTCCGCTTTCACCCAGCCGCGATGTTGATTGACTGCCGCCTCTACAATCGCCAGGCCCAGACCGGTGCCGCCCGAAGCGCGATCGCGTGCTTCGTCAGTGCGATAGAACGGCCGGAAAATCTGCTCGCGATCTTCCTCGCTGACGCCAGGGCCGTCGTCGTCGACCACAATAGTGATGCCCTGATTGTCTGCGCTGAATGCCACGGCAATGCGCGTGTGTGAATAGCGCAGAGCATTACGCACGATGTTTTCCAGCGCGCTGTCTAAAGCGCCCGGGTTGCCGAACAGTGTCCAGGGCCCTGGAGGGGAGGTGACTTCCAGATGTTTACCCATTTGCTCGGCTTCGAACCCGGCGTCGTCCAGTACGTCGGCCCAGAGTTCATTGGCCAGAAGCCGCTCACGCGCCAACTCGCTTTTTTGCTGCCCGCGCGACAGCACCAGCAGATCGTTGATCATCGAGTCCAGACGTTGAGCCTCGGTTTCGATGCGTGCCAGCTCATGCCCTTCACCGTGACGACGGCGCATCAGCGCGGTAGCCAGTTGCAGGCGGGTGAGCGGTGTGCGCAGCTCATGCGAAATGTCGGAGATTAGCCGCTGCTGGGCGGTCATCATGCGTTCCAGCGCACTAACCATCTGGTTGAAACTGGCGCCCGTGGCCAAAAACTCTTGTGGCCCGGCTTCCAGCTCCGGATGCTGTTTCAGGTTGCCGCGCGCGACGTCATCGGCGGCGTTTTTCAACTTACGCGCCGGTTTTGCCAGGCTCCAGGCCAGCCACAGCAGCAAGGGAGCGCTGATCAGCATGGTGACGATCAGCAGCAGCAGCGGCCGGTCGAACATCAGATTGATAAAATCGGATTGCGGGCTGTTGGCGGGACGAATGAGATACAGCTGGTAGTTGTCCTCTCCATCGCGTACGGAGAACGGGCCGACCAGTTCGACGCGGCCGTATTTTTTCTTCTTCGGGTGATCAGAATTATCAGACTGGCCGATAAAGTTACGTACCAACTGCATTTCGTTGCGTTGCATGTTGCCAATCACGCGGCCTTCGCTGGTGACCAGAAGCAGGCGCTGCCCCGGCGGGGCCCATTTTTCGATGGCGCGGAATAAACGCCGCCACCACATCAGGTCGTTGGCAGGATCGTTTTGCAACTCGGCCTCGACGTGCTGCTCTACCATTAATCCCTGCCGCTGCTCGCTGTCCAGCAGCGAGGTCATTTGGCGGGAGTCGAGCTTGGGCACCATCAACACCAGCATCAGCACCAGGGCTAATGTGAACCAAAAAATGGCGAAGATGCGTGCCGTCAAACTGTTGATCATGTTGCTGATACCATTAAATAACCCCGGCCGCGCAGGGTCTTGAACCACGGATGGCCGTCTTTGCGGTTCGGCAATTTACGCCGCAGATTGGAGATATGCATATCGATGGCGCGATCGAATGGCGTCAGGCGTTTACCCAGCACTTCCTGGCTCAGCAGCTCGCGCGACACGACCTGGCCGAGGTGCTGCGCCAGCAGATACAGCAGCGTAAATTCGGTGCCGGTGAGATCCAGCGTTTGGCCGTCAAAGCTGGCTTCCTGGCGACCTGGATTGAGCTGCAGGCCGTCAACGTCCAGCGTCGGTGCACCGGTATCGACATTCTGCTGCTGTTCGCTCCAGTTGGAACGGCGCAGGATAGCGCGGATACGCGCCACCAGCTCGCGATCGTTAAAGGGCTTCGGCAGGTAGTCATCGGCCCCCAGTTCCAGGCCCAGCACGCGATCCAGTTCGCTGCCGCGTGCGGTCAACATAATGACCGGCGTCTGGTGATGCTGGCGCAGCTCTTTCAAGGTATCGATACCGTTTTTCTTCGGCATCATGATATCGAGCAGCAGCAGATCGATGGAGCTGTCGAGCAGCGACAACGCCTGTTCGCCATCGTAAGCAACGACGATAGTAAAACCTTCCATTTCAAGCAGTTCTTTTAACAGCGAGGTCAGCTCGCGGTCGTCGTCAACTAACAGAATTTTATTCATTATGTTTTACCTCCTGACGCAAAATACGTCATCAACTGTTGGCATTCCATGACTTTACGTAGTTTTACATGCACTGACGCATGTTTGCAGGTGCAGCAGTACACTGCTCCTCGTTGATTCGCAAAGTGAGAAAGAACGAGGAGTTAAAATGCGTAAGGTGACCGCATTAGTTATGGCATCAATGCTGGCAATAGGTTCTACCGCTGCGTTCGCTGCCGAGACTACATCGGAAACTGCACCGACTCCCGGAAATGATGCGATAACCAGAGCCCCTGGCCAGCACCACATGTTTGACGGTGTCAGCCTGACTGAGCAGCAGCGCCAGCAAATGCGCGATTTAATGCGCCAGGCGCGCCACGATCTGCCTGGTGTCAATGTAGCTGAAATGGAAGCCATGCATAAACTGGTGACCGCAGACAAATTTGATGAAGCCGCCGTATATAGCCAGGCGGAAAAGATGGCTCAGCAACAGGTTAGGCGCCAGGTCGAAATGGCCCGGGTCCGCAATCAAATGTATAACCTGCTGACACCACAGCAAAAAAATGTTTTAGACCAGAAGCATCAGCAGCGCATGCAGCAGATGGAGCAACAAATTTCTGGTTTGCAGCAAACTTCTGCCCAGAAGTTGAGTATGACTGAGTAATCCCCTGTTTTTCCTTGCCATAGACACCATCCCTGTCTTCCCCGCCATGATGGCGGGGCTTTTTTTGCCTGTCATTCCGTTATACTGGCCCTCTCACGTTTTACCCAGGGTAGGTTATGGAACCGCAATATGCGCGTCTGGTGAAGTCTGCCGCGTTAGCTGCCACCGTGTTGGCCTCCACGCTGTTACTGATTAAGATTGTCGCCTGGTACCGCACTGGTTCGGTGAGCCTGCTGGCTGCGCTGGTGGATTCCCTGGTGGACATTGCCGCATCGCTGACTAACCTGCTGGTGGTGCGCTACTCGCTGCAACCGGCCGATGAGGAACACACTTTCGGGCACGGCAAGGCGGAATCGCTGGCTGCGTTGGCGCAAAGCATGTTTATTTCCGGCTCGGCGCTTTTTCTGTTTCTGACCGGTTTTCAGCATCTGTATTCGCCGGAAACCTTGCGCGATCCCGGCATCGGTATTGCCGTGACGATCGTTGCGCTGTTCAGCACCCTGATCCTGGTCACATATCAGCGTTGGGTGGTAAGAAAAACTCGCAGTCAGGCAGTACGCGCAGATATGCTTCATTATCAGTCAGATGTCATGATGAATGGTGCTATTCTTATTGCGCTTGGGCTAAGCTGGTACGGTTTTCAGCGTGCAGATGCGCTGTTTGCATTGGGGATTGGCGTCTACATTCTCTATAGCGCGCTGCGGATGGGCTATGAAGCGGTACAATCGCTGCTGGACAGGGCACTGCCGGATGACGAGCGTCAGGCGATTATCGACGTAATTTCTTCCTGGCCGGGGGTGAAAGGCGCACACGATCTGCGTACCCGCCAGTCCGGCCCGACACGTTTTATCCAGTTGCACCTGGAGATGGACGATGCGCTGCCGCTGATGCAGGCGCATATTCTGGCCGAGCAGGTGGAGCAGGCGCTGCTGCATCGTTTTCCGGGGGCGGATGTCCTCATTCACCAGGACCCTTGTTCCGTGGTGCCAACGGGCCGGCAGGGGCGTTGGGAGCTATAATTAATGCAGAGCGGTCAGGATAAGTACGGCGGGCGAATAACGAGTTAGCTCAGCGTGCCATGTCGCTTTTTTACCGTAATATTGCGTGACTTGAATCAATTCAGCTGGGTGTTTTTGTTATAATATCCAGCAATAAAGCCGTAACGCTGGTTTTCTGCAGCCGGAGAGGTTCCAAGGCAATCGGCGAATACAGAATTCTTAAGAAATTGCATCTACAGTTCAGAGGTAGTCATGATCAAGAAAATCGGTGTACTGACGAGTGGCGGTGATTCGCCGGGTATGAATGCTGCGATCCGTGGTGTTGTGCGTGCCGCACTTTCGGAAGGTCTGGAAGTTTTTGGTATTTACGATGGCTACCTCGGTTTGTACGAAGATCGCATGGAACAGTTGGACCGCTATAGCGTGTCCGATATGATCAACCGCGGCGGTACCTTTCTCGGTTCAGCGCGTTTCCCGGAGTTCAGAGACGACAGCGTACGCGCCAAGGCGATTGAAAACCTGCAAAACCGCGGTATCGATGCGCTGGTAGTGATTGGGGGCGACGGTTCCTATATGGGCGCCAAGCGCCTGACGGAAGAAGGTTTCCCTTGTATCGGCCTGCCGGGTACCATCGATAATGACGTGGCCGGTACCGACTACACCATCGGCTTTTTCACCGCGCTTGAAACTGTGGTCGAAGCGATTGACCGCCTGCGCGATACATCATCCTCACATCAGCGTATTTCCATCGTTGAAGTGATGGGGCGTTATTGCGGCGATCTGACGCTGGCGGCGGCCATCGCCGGCGGCTGTGAATTTATCGTATTGCCTGAAACCGAATTCAACCGCGAAGACCTGGTCTGTGAAATCAAGGCCGGTATCGCCAAAGGCAAAAAACACGCGATTGTGGCGATCACCGAGCACATCTGCGATATCGATGAACTGGCGCGTCATATCGAACAAGAAACCAAGCGCGAAACCCGTGCTACCGTGCTGGGACATATTCAGCGCGGCGGTTCGCCGGTGGCTTATGACCGTATTCTGGCTTCCCGCATGGGCGCTTACGCCATCGAACTGCTGTTGCAGGGCTACGGTGGCCGTTGCGTCGGTATCCAGAACGAGAAGATGGTGCATCACGACATCATCGATGCGATCGAAAACATGAAGCGTCCGTTTAAGGGCGACTGGCTGGATACGGCGAAAAAACTGTACTGATCTCATTTCAGTCCGGCAGTAACGAGCCTCCGCATGCGGGGGCTTTTTTTTGCTTGTTGTGGTTATATTCCAGAATCGTCTAGCCCAAAATTTTTTATTCTTTAATTGGCGAGAGAGTTTCTGGCAGGCTCTGACGTTAAATCAACCGATTGAGGTTGCGCTTAATTTTCTGGGAGAGCCTGTCGATGCGTAAATGGGGTGTAGGTCTGACAATAATGCTGCTGGCGTCCGGCGCCATGGCGAAAGATATCCAACTGCTGAACGTTTCGTACGACCCGACGCGTGAGTTCTATCAGGAATACAACACCGCATTCGGTAAGTACTGGCAGCAGCAAACCGGCGATAAAGTGACTGTGCGTCAGTCGCATGGCGGTTCCGGCAAGCAGGCCACCTCGGTGATTAACGGTATTGAGGCCGACGTGGTCACACTGGCGCTGGCCTATGATGTGGATGCCATCGCCGAGCGTGGGCGCATCGACAAAGACTGGATCAAACGTCTGCCGGACAACTCCGCGCCTTATACCTCGACCATTGTGTTCCTGGTGCGCAAAGGCAACCCAAAACAAATTCACGACTGGGCTGATTTGATTAAACCGGGCGTGTCGGTGATTACACCGAACCCGAAAACCTCCGGCGGCGCTCGCTGGAACTATCTGGCTGCCTGGGGCTATGCGCTGCACCATAACAATAACGATAAAGCCAAGGCGCAGGAGTTCGTGAAAAACCTGTATAAAAACGTTGAAGTGCTGGATTCCGGTGCGCGTGGCTCAACCAATACTTTCGTCGAACGCGGTATCGGCGATGTGCTGATCGCCTGGGAAAACGAAGCGTTGCTAGCGGAAAAAGAGCTGGGTAAAGACAAGTTTGAGATTATCACTCCGAGCGAATCGATCTTGGCTGAACCAACCGTGTCAGTGGTGGATAAAGTGGTCGATAAGCGCGGGACCCGCGATGTGGCTACGGCTTACCTGAAGTACCTGTATACGCCGGAAGGGCAGACCATCGCGGCGAAAAACTACTATCGCCCGCGTGATGCGGCAGTGGCGGCCAAGTTTGCCGACCAGTTCCCGAAACTGAAACTGTTTACCGTGGATGATACCTTCGGCGGCTGGACCGAAGCGCAGAAGGTGCACTTTGCTACCGGCGGCGTGTTCGATGAGATCAGCAAACGCTGATCTCCGTACGCAGCAATAAAAAACCCCGGTATGCCGGGGTTTTTTATTTATGAGCCGAATGAAATCAGGCTTTTTTAGCGGCTGCAGCGGCTTTGACGATCACGGCGAAAGCGTCAGCTTTCAGCGATGCGCCGCCAACCAGCGCGCCGTCGATGTCCGGCTGGGTGAACAGCTCGGCAGCATTTTTATCGTTCACGGAGCCGCCGTACTGGATGATCACTTCCGCTGCGACTGCAGCATCCTGCTTGGCGATGTGATCGCGGATAAATTTGTGTACTGCCTGTGCCTGCGCAGGGGTAGCGGACTTGCCGGTACCGATGGCCCACACGGGTTCATAAGCGATAACGGTGCCTTTGAACGCTTCAGCACCCTGAGTTTTCAGCACGGCGTCGATCTGGCGTGCGCAAACTTCCTCGGTTTTACCCGCTTCGTTCTCTGCATCGGTTTCACCGATACACAGCACCGGGATCAGACCGGCCGCTTTCAGCACGGCAAATTTTTCGGCGATCGCCGCGTCGGTTTCTTTGTGGTAAGTGCGGCGTTCGGAGTGGCCGATAATGATGTATTGCGCGCCCACATCTTTCAGCATGTCAGCGGAAACTTCGCCGGTGAATGCACCGGACAGGTTCACGTCTACGTTTTGAGCGCCCAGAGCAATGCGGCTGCCGGCCAGAGCGTGCTTGGCCTGATCCAGGTACATTACCGGCGGTGCGATAGCGACGCCGCAACCGTCAACGCTGCTCAGTTCATTACGCAGAGCGGCAATGAGTTCGTTAACCATGTGAGTGCTGCCGTTAAGCTTCCAGTTACCCATAACCAATGGATGACGCATGTTTTTTCCTCCAACAAGGGAACGCGAGAGTCGAAATAACCACTGCCGGCTCGGCAGTTTACCTGGCCAACAGTATAGAGATGATTAAGCGCGAAGGCTTTGCTTTTCGTCATTAAATGCCGTGCTGTTAAGGCTCGGATAACGCCAGCTTAACCGGTTCAACCGCGAAAGTTATCCCTTTATCGCCGTTGTCCGATACCACGTAGCGGATCGCGCCGACCTGCTGTTGGTAGAAGCGTGAGCCTTTGCCCTTTTCCAGCAGGCTGGTCACTTTTGCCAGGCTTTGTTCCACCGTCAGCACAGGTTCAAATTGACGCATCAGCGCAGCCATGTAGTTGACGGCAACGCTGCGGGCAGTTTTCTCTTCGTTGCTTTGCTGCAGCGGCAGGTGAGTGATCTGCAGCGTTTTGATTTTACCGGTGCCTTTTTCCAGCGCGGTGGAGGCATAGAGGTTTTCATTCAGCTTGCTGGCGGCGCGCGTCAGCAGTGGCGAGTCATCTTCTGCGGTTGCGATGGCGCGAAATTCGCCGATCGGCAGCGTTGGATTATCGCGGTTGTATTTTTCGCGGAATTTTACCACCGTCAGATCAAACGTCGGCGCACCGGCCAGCAGATACGGTGCGGTGGGCGACGCACTGGCGGCGGCATCCGGCGGATCGGCCCAGGCGTTGCTGATACTTAGCAACAGGCAGGCGAAGGCGGTGGTTTTTCTCAGCATGGCATACATGGCATCAAGAACAAAGATGACTCCGATTAAAGCGATAACCAAGGGGGATTGTCAAAGATCCCGCGCCATTATCGCTTACTGACGGGAAAGCTGTGCGTTACTCCGCGTAATGCAGGGCGTAAATCTCTGCCCAGCGGGGCCTATGTTACACTGCGCGACAGAATATGGGCAGGCAAAGAGCACAGGAATCGATGACGTTACAACAGTGGTGTTTTTCTTTTAAGGGCCGCATCGGGCGGCGTGACTTCTGGATCTGGATGGGGGCCTGGCTGGTATTGATGGCCGTAGCCTTTACTTTGGCGAACTACCAACTGGTGGCTATCCAGTCGATCGCATTCTTCATTGTTGCGTTGCTGTGGCCAACGGCGGCGGTGCTGATCAAACGCCTGCACGATCGCAACAAGGCCGGCTGGTGGGCGCTGTTGTTGATTCTGGCGTGGATGCTGGCCGCGGGCAATTGGCAGATGCTGGCACCCATCTGGCAGTGGGGCGTCGGGCGCTTTATCCCGACGCTGATTATCGTAATGATGATGATTGATCTCGGCGCCTTTGTCGGCACCCCAGGGAACAACCGTTTCGGCCCGGAAGCTGAGCCGGTCAGGTTCCGCAGTAAATGATCCTGTGGGGTTACCAGTAGTGCTCGCTAGTCATATGGCCCGGCTTGCGGCGCAGGTGTTTGCGCATCTGCCGCTGATCCTTCAACGTCTGCTGGGTATCTCGCACCATCTGCGGGTTACCGCACAACATGACGTGACAGGTTTCGGCATCAAGGGGCAACCCCACCGCCGCTTCCAGCCGGCCGTCTTCGATCAGCGCAGGCACGCGCCCGGTCAGTGAACCCGCGGCGTCTTCACGGCTGACGACGGTCTGAATGCGCAGTTTACCGTTATAGCGCTGCTGCAATTGCTGCATCAGCGGCAGGTAGCTGAGATCGCGCGCAAAGCGGGCTGCATGCACCAGCACCAAATTTTTGAAGCGCTCCAGGTCTTTGCCTTCCTGCAGGATGGACAGGTAAGGGCCGATGGCGGTGCCGGTCGCCAACATCCACAAGGTGTCGCATTCCGGCACTTCTTCCAGCACGAAAAAACCGGCGGCCTCTTTGGTCACCATCACTTCCGAGCCCGGCCGCAGCTGATTGAGCCGCGGGCTCAGTTTGCCTTCCGGCACGGTAACCAGGTAAAACTCCAGATTCGGATCGCTGGGTGCGTTGACGTAGGAATAGGCACGTTGCACGCGCTCACCGTCAACTTCCAGCGCCAGTTTGGCAAATTGCCCGGCGGTAAAGGTATCAATAGGGGCATCGACGGTAATGCTGAACAGCCCGTCGGTCCATTGCTCTACCTGCGTAACCTTGCCAGTAACCCAGTCAGCCATACTCTAAAGCTCCAATGGTCGAATCAAATAAGCGCAATGTCGTGAGCCGGAAATGGCATGCGCAGCGCGTTCTATCCGGTAGCCGTGGCCAAACAGGCGGTGAAACAGGCGCAGTTCCGAATTGCACAGGCTGCTGCAGGCGGTGGCCGCCACGCCGATCGGGCAGTGGTTTTCCACCAGCAGCATGCCCTGCGGATGTTCGAACAGCTCGGCCATGTAACCATCGTGCTGCCGCAGGCGCACCAGCCGGGCGAGTCTGCCCTGATGGCTGGTTTCTTCCGACAGCTCTTCGGCATAGCGCTGATAAAGCTTTTCTTCACGTTCGCTAATCAGCTGTTCCACTCCGTCGTCGCCAAACAGCGGATGGGCGGACTCCAACAATGCCGTGGCAAGCGTATCGTGGCAATCGGCGAACTCGGCGTGGCCCTGATGGGTCAGCGACCAGTAACGCGTGGGGCGGCCCACTTTGGTACGCGCCTCTTCGTAGCAAACCAGCTCACGTTTTCCCAGGGATTGCAGATGCTGACGGATACCCATTGGGGTGATGTCCAGACGCTCAGCCAGCATTTTGGCGGAATGCGGCCCCAAGGTTTTCAACTGCAACAAAATCAGCTCTGGTGTTTTCATGAACCAAATCCCTATGGTGTTATTTTATTTCAATATGATGAAAATAATTATCGATTAAATGCTAAAGCCAAATTACGGCGAGTTCGCCATTTTTACCCCTTAAGCGTTATACGTACAGTTTAATTTACGAGGCTGGTTGCCTTTGCTGCCAGTGTGACCGGGATCAATATCTGTCTGAAACTCGCTAAAAAAATCAGATTTGTTAGCTTATGCCGCCATAGAGGGCTGCTCGCCGTTCTGGCTCAATCCGGAGCCATACCGAGACGCTGTGACGAGTTAATACATTAACGAAGATAATGAGAAAAATAGACAACTTTCACCTGCTGGTGATGCTTACCCTGTTGGTGGCCGTCGGTCAGATGGCGCAAACCATTTATGTTCCCGTCATTGCTGACATTGCCCGAGATTTGTCGGTGCGCACCGGTGCGGTGCAGCGCGTGATGGCGGCATATCTGATGACCTACGGTTTTTCACAGCTGATTTACGGGCCGCTGTCGGACCGCATTGGCCGCCGCCCGGTGATCCTCGCCGGGATGATGATTTTCCTGATTGGCGCTTTGGGCGCGCTATTGTCCAATAGCCTGACGATGCTGGTCGCCGCCAGCGCCATTCAGGGCATGGGCACTGGCGTGGCGGGGGTGATGGCGCGAACCATGCCGCGAGATCTGTATGCCGGGACCTCATTGCGCTATGCCAACAGCCTGCTCAATATGGGCATCCTGGTGAGCCCGCTGTTGGCACCGATCATCGGTGGAGCGTTGGCGATGATATTTGGCTGGCGTGCTTGTTACGCCTTCCTGTTGGCGCTTTGCGCCGGCGTTGCCTTCGCCATGTTCCGCTGGTTGCCGGAAACCCGGCCGCAACAGACAGAAAAACGGCGCATGCTGGCGAGTTTCGGCAAGCTGCTGGCAGACGGCACTTTCAGCTGTTATCTGGTGATGCTGATCGGTGCACTGGCGGGGATCGCGGTGTTTGAGGCCAGTTGCGGCGTGCTGATGGGCGGCGTGTTGGGCCTGAGCGGGCTGACCGTCAGTATCCTGTTTATCCTGCCGATCCCTGCGGCGTTTTTCGGTGCCTGGTACGCCGGCCGTGACGGAAAAACCTTCCACAGCCTGATGTGGCATTCGGTCATCAGCTGTCTGCTGGCAGGCCTGATGATGTGGATCCCGGGTTGGTTTGGCGTGATGAACATCTGGACGCTGATCGTGCCGGCGGCGCTGTTCTTTTTCGGCGCCGGGATGTTGTTCCCGCTGGCTACCACCGGTGCGATGGAGCCTTTCCCCTATCTGGCGGGCGCAGCGGGCGCCTTGGTGGGCGGTATGCAAAATATGGGATCGGGTTTGGCGACCTGGCTCTCCGCCATGCTGCCGCAGACCGGGCAGTTCAGCCTCGGCCTGCTGATGTTTGCGATGGCGCTGCTGATTTTGCTGTGCTGGTGGCCGTTGTCAAATCGTCTCCAACATCAGGGACATACCGCATAAAATCAACAGGGCGCCAATGGCGCCCTGTTTAATTACAGCAGGAACTCGTGCAACGCCGGATCTTTACGGTCCAGATAATGGGTTGAGCGAATGCGCCGGATAGTGCGGGACTTGCCGCGGATCAGCAAGGTTTCCGTGGTGGCCATATTGCCCTGGCGGCTAATGCCTTCCAGCAGGTCGCCCTTGGTGATGCCGGTGGCGGAGAAAATGACGTTGTCGTTGCGCGCCATTTGGTCCAATACCAACACCTTACCGGCCTCAATCCCCATCTCTTTGCACCGCGCCAGTTCTTCTTCGCCGATGCGGCGGTTCTCGGCGCTGTCGCCTTTCACCTGATGGCGCGGCAGCAGTCGCGCCTGCATATCCCCGTCAAGCGCACGGATCACCGCAGCGGAAATCACCCCTTCCGGCGCGCCGCCGACGCCGTACATCACGTCGACTTCACTTTCCGGCATGCAGGTGAGGATGGAGGCGGCTACGTCGCCGTCCGGGATGGCGAACACCCGCACGCCGAGCTGCTGCATCTGCGCAATCACGCCGTCATGACGCGGTTTGGCCAGTATTATCACCGTCAACTGAGTCAGCGGTTTGCCCAGGCGCGTCGCGACGTTCTTCAGGTTCTCCGCCAGCGGCAGGTTGAGATCGATAGCGCCGCGCGCCGCCGGGCCGACCACCAGCTTTTCCATATACATGTCCGGGGCGTGCAGGAAGGTGCCGCGATCGCCCACCGCCAGCACCGCCAGCGCGTTCGGTTGACCCATGGCGGTCATGCGGGTGCCTTCGATCGGATCGACTGCGATATCCACCGCATCGCCCTGACCGCTGCCGACCTGCTCGCCGATATACAGCATCGGCGCTTCGTCTATTTCACCTTCGCCGATCACGATGCGGCCATCGATATCCACTTTATTGAGCATGATGCGCATGGCATGGACCGCGGCGCCGTCGGCGGCGTTCTTGTCGCCGCGCCCCAGCCATTTGTAGCCCGCCAGCGCGGCGGCTTCGGTAACGCGGGAAAATTCGATGGCTAATTCACGTTTCATGGCAAAACCTGTCTGTGCGAAAGGGAAGAAAATATCGGCAAAGTTTATCACAGCACGGCGGCGGCGGACGGGGCAAAAAAAAGCGCCGCCCGGGGGGCAGCGCGAGATTCGGTCAACAAAGCAAAAGGGTGTTAGTCGTGATCTTCCCATGCCTGGGCGCGGGCAACCGCTTTTTTCCAGCCGCTGTAACGGAAGTTACGCTCGGTGGTTTCAATGCTAGGGCGGAACTCACGCTCGATAACGGCTTTGCTCTTCACCTCGTCCAGATCGTTCCAGTAGCCAATGGCCAGGCCCGCCAGGAAAGCTGCGCCCAGTGCCGTCGATTCGCGTACTTCAGGACGCTCTACGCGAGTGCCGAGGATGTCGGACTGGAACTGCATCAGGAAGTTGTTGGCAACTGCGCCACCATCCACACGCAGCGATTGCAGGCGGGTGTTGGAGTCAGCCTGCATGGCATCCAGCACGTCGCGGGTCTGGTAGGCAATGGATTCCAGCGTGGCGCGGATAATGTGGTTACTGTTCGCGCCGCGGGTCAGGCCGAAGATGGCGCCACGGGCATACGGGTCCCAGTAAGGGGCGCCCAGACCGGTGAAGGCCGGTACTACGTAGACGCCGTTGCTGTCCTTCACCTTGGTGGCGAAGTATTCGGAGTCGGCCGCATCGCTGATCAGTTTCAGCTCATCGCGCAGCCACTGGATAGAGGCGCCGCCGATAAATACCGCGCCCTCAAGCGCATAGTTCACTTCACCGCGCGGGCCGCAGGCGATGGTGGTCAGCAGGCCGTGGCTGGAGCGCACCGCTTCTTTGCCGGTATTCATCAGCAGGAAGCAACCGGTGCCGTAGGTATTTTTCGCCATGCCCGGTTGAACGCACAGTTGGCCGTACAGTGCCGCTTGCTGGTCACCGGCGATACCGGCGATAGGAATACGCGTGCCGCCTTTACCGCCGATATTGGTCTGGCCGTACACCTCAGAGGATGGGCGGACTTTCGGCAGCATGATGCGCGGAATATCCAGCGCTTCCAGCATGCGATCGTCCCAGTCCAGCTCATGGATGTTAAACATCATGGTGCGCGAGGCGTTGGTGTAATCGGTCACATGCACCCGCCCCTGGGTCATTTTCCACACCAGCCAGGTATCGACGGTGCCGAACAGCAGCTCGCCGCGCTTGGCACGTTCGCGGGCACCTTCAACGTTATCGAGGATCCATTTCACCTTGGTGCCGGAGAAGTACGGGTCAACCACCAGGCCGGTGTTGTGACGAATATACTCTTCCAGACCGTCGCGCTTGAGCTTTTCGCAGATGTCGGCGGTGCGGCGGCACTGCCAGACGATGGCGTTGTAAATCGGCTTGCCGGTCTCTTTTTCCCAGACGATGGTGGTTTCACGCTGGTTGGTGATGCCGATGCCGGCAATCTGATCGGAGTTGATGTCGGCTTTTGCCAGCACTTCTACCAGCGTGGAGCTTTGCGATGACCAGATCTCCATCGGATCGTGCTCAACCCAGCCGGCTTTCGGGTAAATCTGCGTGAACTCGCGCTGAGATACCGCAACAATGTTGGCATCGTGATCGAGCACTACGGCGCGTGAACTGGTGGTTCCCTGGTCGAGAGCGACAATGTATTTTTTTTCTACTGTCATGATCTTAATCCTGCTGTTGTTAACCGTTTTAAAACTGTGTCAATCACGCTTTGCGTTGCTGGGCCTTGGTAGCGGGTTCTTCTTCCTCTACGCAGACGTCGCACGGCAGATGGCGGCCAATCAGTGCGCGGTAGCCGAAGGCACCCAGGCCGGCACCGAGGATTGGGCCAAAGATTGGCACCAGGAAGTACGGGATGTCACGCGCGCCGGTGAAGGCCACTTTGCCCCAGCCTGCCAGATAGGCGAACAGTTTCGGGCCGAAATCACGCGCCGGGTTCAATGCAAAGCCGGTCAATGGTCCCATGGAGGCGCCGATAACGGCAATCAGAATACCGATCAACAGTGGTGCCAGTGGACCACGAGGAATGCCGTTACCGTCGTCGGTCAGCGCCAGAATCAGGCACATCAGAATCGCGGTAATCACCGTTTCCACCAGGAAAGCCTGGCCGACGGAGATGTGCGCGTTGGGATAGGTGGAGAAGATACCGGCCAGAGCGAGGCTCTCGTCGCTGCCGCGCACCATGTGGTTGGCCGCTTCGAAATCGAAGAACAGGTTGTAATACAACCCGTAGACCAGGGCTGCTGCGCAGAAGGCTCCGGCGATCTGCGCGACAATGTAAGGAAGTACTTTGCGTCCGTCAAAGCAGGCGAACAACCACAGCGCGATAGTGACGGCCGGGTTAAGGTGCGCACCGGAGATGGCAGCGGTCAGATAGATGGCCATGGCAACGCCCAGGCCCCAAATGATACTGATTTCCCACTGACCGAAACTGGCGCCTGCCAGCTTCAGCGCGGCAACGCAGCCTACGCCAAAAAAGATCAACAAACCGGTGCCGAGGAACTCGGCAATACACTGGCCTTTTAGGGTCGGACTGGTGGTTTGGCTCATAATGTTGTTGTCCTGCAAAACGGCGGTTATAGGTTTATAGGCTCACTGGGCTAATCTACCCGGCCTATGGGTACAGTTTTTTTCATCTCGTCCAATTATCAATTGAGGACGTGATGTAAATTTATCGTTAACGAACATAAACGAGAAATAGCGAAATCAAAATGTGTGTGCTTCGTCATAAAATTGAGCGAATTCGCGTCGTCTGGTGTTCTTTCTGCGCCATGAAAGTGTGATCTGACCAGTGGTTTGCCCACCAATTGTTAACAAACCACTTTTTGTCCGGCGAGCATTTTCAGTTTTTGCTGATGGTGAGGGCAGGAAAATTGCAACAGACTGCGCGATGAGCCGGTATGTTGCTAGACAGTCGGGGACAGGCTACTTACAATCGTTTTTATCGAAAGAAACGTTTTATCGAGACAGGCGCGTTTTTTCAATAAAAGCGCGTGTCACTTGGCGCGATGCATATTCGCAGCAGTTGCAACCGAGTTGCGGCCGCTAGCTATAGATGTACGCCTTGCTATCATGAGGGGACTGAAGAATGTCATTTGAAGTATTTGAGAAATTGGAAGCAAAAGTTCAGCAGGCGATCGATACCATCACCCTGCTGCAGATGGAAATTGAAGAGCTGAAAGACAAAAACAACACGCTGTCTCACGAAGTTCAGGCTGCCTCAGGCAACCACGAATCCTTGGTGCGTGAAAACCAGCAGCTGAAAGAAGAGCAGCACGTATGGCAAGATCGCCTGCGCGCGCTGTTGGGCAAAATGGAAGAAGTCTGATTCCCGGATGTCAGGATCGAAAAGGGCGCCTCAGGCGCCCTTTTTCATATCTGCAGGTTACTCGATATCGAGCGGGTCCTCAGACAGAATGATCCCGGTATTGTCGGCATACAGATGATCGCCGGAGAAGAAGGTGACACCACCGAAGTTAACGCGGATATCGCTTTCGCCGACGCCTTCACTGATGGCGCCCGCCGGAATGGCCGCCATCGCCTGAATGCCGATGTCCAGCTCTTCCAGATCGTCAACCTGGCGCACCGCCCCGTAAACCACGATGCCTTCCCATTCGTTCTGGGTTGCCAGACGCGCCAGCTCTGCGTTGATCAATGCGCGACGCACCGAGCCGCCACCGTCGATCAGCAGGACGCGGCCACGGCCGTTCTCGTCGAGCAGATCGAATAACAGGCCGTTATCCTCAAAGCATTTCACCGTAGTGATTTGCCCGCCAAATGAAGTACGCCCGCCAAAATTGGAGAATAGAGGTTCAACAACGTTCACCTCTTCATGATAGATGTCGCAAAGTTCGGAAGTATCGTATTTCATAGGATTTTACGTCTGTTTGCCGCTGGAATAACCAGTATATCCCTTTATTCGCCCTGTTGGCAAAATCATCAGTTTTTAACTGAGTGCCACGCCAATGGCGAACAGTACGTTGGCCAGCAGCGCCGCCTTGACCATATGCTCCAGCATCGGTCGCATGCCGGCCGGGGTCGGATCGCGCAGTACGCGCAGACCATGACGCACCAACAACGGGATGGCCAGCACAAACAGCCAGCCCCAAAGGCTATGCAGATTAAGCAACGTGAACAGAGCAAAGCACACCACCGCGCCGATCAGCAGCAGTGCGTGGTAATAGCGTGCCTTCTGCGGCCCAAGCCGTACCACCAGGGTATTTTTGCCGTTGGCACGGTCGCTTTCGATATCACGCAAGTTATTGATATTGAGTACTGCGGTTGCCAGCAGGCCACAGGCGGTGGCCGGCAACATCACGATGCTGTCGAAAGCGTGGGTTTGCAGATAGTAGGTGCCCGCCACGCTCAGCCAGCCAAAGAACACCAGCACCGAAATATCGCCCAATCCCAGATAACCGTAGGGTTTATTGCCTACGGTATAGGTAATGGCGGCGACGATAGAAAGCCCGCCCAGCACCAGGAAACCTACAACATCGCTGGGCTGCTCACAGCCGACAGCGATCAGCGAACAACCCGCGATAGCAATCAACACCACCGTTACGACCAGCGCGCGTTTCATCTGCGCCTGGGTGATCATGCCTTTCTGCATGCCGCGCAACGGCCCAATACGATCTTCCTTGTCGCTGCCTTTTACCGCATCGCCATAGTCGTTCGCCAGATTGGAGAGAATTTGCAGCAAGCCGGCCGTCAGCAGTGCCAGCAGCGCTACGCCGGGTTTCAGGCTGTCATGCCAGGCGGCAATGGCGGAACCGACGACGATCGAGGCAAAGGCCAGCGGCAGGGTGCGTGGTCGTAAACTTTCAAGCCAGGCTCTGGCCGGGGAGATGGAGGTTGATGAGCTCATTTTTCGCTTCAGAGTAAGTGGCTGTGTCCGTTAGAAATAATTGTGGGAGGCAATGCCTCCCACACAGATGACCGACAGGACATGATTGAGCGATTATAGGATAAAACGACTCAAATCTTCATCCGCTACCAGTTCATCCAGATGATTACGCACGTAATCCGCATCAATTGTAATGGATTGGCCGTTAATTTCACTCGCATCGTAGGAAATATCTTCCATCAGACGCTCAAGCACGGTGTGCAGACGGCGTGCACCAATGTTTTCGGTGCTTTCGTTAACCTGCCACGCAGCTTCGGCGATACGACGGATACCTTCGGCGGTGAACTCGATATTGACGCCTTCGGTGCCCATCAACGCTTTGTACTGCTCGGTCAGCGAGGCGCTTGGCTCGGTCAGGATGCGCTCGAAATCTTCGGTGGTCAGCGCCTGCAACTCAACGCGGATCGGCAGGCGGCCCTGCAGTTCCGGAATCAAATCCGACGGGCTGGCGGTCTGGAACGCGCCGGAGGCGATAAACAGAATGTGATCGGTTTTCACCATGCCGTGTTTGGTGGAAACGGTACAACCTTCCACCAGCGGCAGCAAGTCGCGCTGCACGCCTTCGCGGGACACGTCCGGGCCGGAGCTTTGACCACCGCGCTTACAGATTTTGTCGATCTCGTCGATAAACACGATACCGTGTTGCTCAACCGCTTCGATCGCCTGCTCTTTCAGCTCTTCCGGGTTCACCAGCTTGGCGGCTTCTTCTTCGATCAACAGCTTGAAGGCTTCTTTGATCTTCAGCTTGCGCGGTTTGTGCTTCTGGCCGCCCAGATTCTGGAACATCGACTGCAGCTGATTGGTCATCTCTTCCATGCCCGGAGGCGCCATGATTTCGACGCCCATTGGTGCAGAAGCCAGATCGATTTCAATCTCTTTGTCGTCCAGTTGGCCCTCACGCAATTTCTTGCGGAATGCCTGACGCGCGGCCGACGGCTCTTGATGCTCTTCCGGCTGGCCCCAGTTGTTTTTGGCCGGTGGGATCAGTACGTCGAGAATGCGTTCTTCCGCCATTTCTTCTGCGCGGGTACGGTTTTTCTCGATCGATTGCAAGCGCACCATTTTGATCGCGGCATCGGTCAGATCGCGGATGATGGAATCCACTTCTTTGCCGACATAGCCCACTTCGGTGAACTTGGTGGCTTCTACCTTAATGAACGGCGCGTTGGCCAGCTTCGCCAGACGACGGGCGATTTCAGTTTTACCGACGCCGGTCGGGCCGATCATCAGAATATTTTTTGGCGTGACTTCATGACGCAGCATCTCGTCGAGCTGCATCCGGCGCCAGCGGTTACGCAGGGCGATCGCAACGGCACGTTTGGCCTTGTTCTGGCCGATAATGTAGCTGTCCAGCTCGCTGACGATCTCGCGCGGGGTCATTTCAGACATAGTATTCGATCCTTACGCTTTGGAAGGCAATTCTTCGATGGTGTGGAAATGGTTGGTGTAAATACAGATGTCACCGGCGATGTTGAGAGATTTATCAACGATTTCGCGGGCGCTCAGCTCGGTATTTTCCAACATCGCACGAGCGGCTGCCTGGGCGTATGGCCCGCCGGAACCGATCGCAATCAAATCATTTTCAGGCTGGATCACGTCACCGTTGCCGGTGATGATCAGCGAAGAGTGTTCATCTGCCACGGCCAGCAGCGCTTCAAGCTTGCGCAGCATGCGGTCGGTACGCCAGTCTTTAGCCAACTCAACGGCCGCTTTGACCAAATGGCCCTGGTGCATTTCCAACTTGCGCTCGAACAGCTCAAACAGCGTGAAGGCATCCGCGGTGCCACCGGCGAAACCGGCAATCACTTTGTCGTTATACAGGCGACGCACTTTTTTGACGTTGCCCTTCATTACCGTATTGCCCAAGGTGGCCTGGCCATCGCCACCGATCACTACCTGGCCGTTGCGGCGTACGCTTACAATTGTTGTCACGAGCAGACCCTCGTTGAAGACGGAAAGAAGCCCTCGCAGCGTCTGCTTGCACAGACACTGCGAGGCATATTGAGAGTATAGATGGGGGGGGATTGACGCTTTTCAACCCCCAACGGAGAGGGGAATGCAACTTGACATGCCAACGCCCTTCAGGCGCGATAGGGTTTTGTCCGCCGTCGCACGGCTGCTGTATGGGCCGAGCACCACGCGATTCCAGCCGCCACCGGCGGTGATGCGGCTTTCTATACCTTCAAACGCCAGGCGCGCACGGACGGATTCAGCCTGATCGGTGGCGCGGAACGAACCGCATTGCACCATCCACTTCTGTTTCTGCTCAGGTTTGGTTTCCTGCTTGGCCGTTTCCTGCTTCACTTCCGGCTTGGTTTCCGGTTTTACCTCAGGTTTTGGCTGCGGTTTAGGCTCAGGCTGCTTAACCTGGACCGGCGGCTGCGTGACCGGTTTCGGCGTGACTGGTTTCGGGGTAGCCGGCTTCGGCTGGGCCGCAGGCTGGTGCTGTTGCACCGGCGCCGTGGCTGCACCGTTGTTGAACGGATTACGCGGCTGGGTAACCTGCGGTTGCTGCACCTGCTGCTGAACCTGCTGCTGTATCGGTTGTTGTTGCATCTGCTGTTGACGGCCGTTGCCGCGCGCTGCAGCTTGAGAAGGGTCGTTATACGGCACTTCATTCAGCTGCGTTGGGCGCTGTTGCATATCTGCCTGCATCTGTTCCAGCAGTTGGCGCTGTTCAGCGGTCAGTTGAGTCTTGGAATTGACCTCGCCGCCGGCCGTTGGCTCGGTCGGTGTTTGCACGCCAATCTGGCGGTTCTCCAGCTCTTTGATATAGCGCCAGCGCTCTTCCGGCTTCGGCGGCAGGCCATTGCCAGGGCGATTGCTGTGTGCAGGCAACAGCGGCACATCGTCCGGTTTGTTGTGCGTAATGAAATAGAGGCCACCGATAAAGATCACCACCAATGCGACGGCTAACGCCAGCACGGTTTTGGATACTTTCGGAGAACTGCTTTTTTTACGGCTGGGGGTTTTGCGCCGCGCTCCTGTGCGCCCACGGCCTACATAGTCTTTTTGTGCCACTATTATTCCGCTGTGTCCTGATGAGGAGATAAGTCCTGCATGTTACTGAACCCTAAAATATTTGACTAGCGTTTAGGGGCAGCGGTGCTGCCTCTGATAATTAACTCACTGTCCAATAGCCGGGAGCCACTTGGTACTGCCTGTCCGTGCAGTTGTTCCAACAACAGCAGCATCGCTTGCCGGCCGATCTCATAGCGCGGTTGAGCCACCGTGGTTAACGGCGGATCGCAATACTGCGTCAGCTTGATGTCGTCAAAGCCAACGATGGAAAGGTCCTGCGGTATCCGCAGCCCCATTTTTTTCGCCTGCGACAGCACGCCGATCGCCATTACGTCACTGTGGCAGAAGATCGCCGTCGGGGGTTTTGGTTGTGCCATCAGCGCTGTCAGCGCCTGTGCACCGGCTTCGTAAGTGAAATCACCCCGGGTAATATAGCTGCTTTCGACGTTAATGCCATTACGACGTAGCGCCTGAATGTAACCTTGCAGCCGATAATGGCTGAGTGGCATCTGTTCCGGCCCGGCGACACAGGCGATTTGCTTGTGTCCGAGCTGGTGCAAATAATGTACGGCCTCGAAGGCGGCGGTCAGGTTATCGATGTGTACCGTCGGCAGTTCCAGCTCCGGGGCAAACTCGTTGGCCATCACCATCGGCGGCAGATTACGCTGCTCCTCCTTGCTGGCGTCGAAGGGCAGATTGGAGCCGAGCAGCAGCATGCCATCGATTTGCTTGGTGATAATCAGATTGACGAAGGTGCGCTCCTGCTGGTTTTGCTGAGCGCAGTCGCCAATCAGCACCAGATAACCTTGCTGCGCGGCGGTTTGCTCGATCCCCTGGATTACGTCGGCGAAGAACGGATCGCAAATGTCGGGGACGATAACCAGAATGGTACGGGATTCATTACGCTTGATATTGCGCGAGAGGGCATGAGGAGAGTAGCCCACGGCCAAAACGGCCTGCTCCACTTTCTGACGCGTCGGCGTTGACACCTTCTCCGGGTTCATCAGTGCGCGCGACACGGTTGCCGTTGAAACGCCAGCCATCTCGGCAACGTCTTTCATGGTTGCCATGGGTAATTCTTTCTTGTGTTCCAACGCCTTTCTCCTTGCGTTAGCCCCATGCCAACGCGACTACTGCAGTTTGCTCACAAATTCTGGCGTACGGTGGTGTTGTTATCATTTAGCGCCATCCGCATTCGAACATTCTGTCACGGCGCTACTTTTAGGTGACAAAATTGCCTTGGCAGACATTCTAAACAGAATATGTCCCGCTTTTGTTACCTAATTTGCATAAAAAGTGTGACCTGGGAAGGTTTTTTAGCGTTCGCTCGCAATTTCAAGGGTAAACGTTTGCCTTGCCTGAACTGAATCAGACTTTTCCGGGTTCAGCTGTCTATCGGATCGACGTCCAGCGTCCATTTAACCTTACGTGCCTGCGGCAGCGTGCCGATCAGCGGCAAAGAGCTTTTCATCAACTGTTGCAGCACGCGTCGCGAAGGATGTTGCAACAGCAGTTGCCAACGGAAGCGGCCGCCGCGTTTTGACTGCAATGCCGGGACTGGTCCCATGACCCACAAAGCGTCGTCTTTCAGCGGGCTGGCCTCCAGCAGGTTGCGCAGCTGCTGCAAGAACAGCGGCGCCTGTTGGTTATCGTGATCTTCCGAACGCACGATAATATGGCTGGTGTAGGGCGGCAGGAAGACGCTGTTGCGCTCCGCCAGCGTCTGTTTGGCGAAGGCGTCGTAGCCTTGTTGCAGCAGAATTTGCAGCAACGGGTGTTCCGGGTGGTGAGTCTGCAGGAGCACCTCTCCCTGTTTGCCGGCACGGCCGGCACGACCGGAAACCTGGGTATACAGCTGGGCAAAGCGTTCGGCGGAACGAAAATCAGCCGAAAACAGCGCGCCGTCAACGTCCAGCAGGGCGACCAGCGTCACGTCCGGGAAATGGTGACCTTTTGCCAACATCTGGGTGCCGATCAAAATGCGCGAGCCGCCACGGTGAATATCCGCCAGATGCTGCTCAAGCGAGCCTTTGCGGCTGGTGGTGTCTCGGTCAATACGGGTGATCGGCGTTTCCGGGAACAGCGGCGCCAGTTCGTTTTCCAATTGCTCGGTGCCGACGCCGACCGAGACCAGATGCGTTGAACCGCACTGCGGGCACTGGTGCGGCACCGGGCGCTGGCTGTCGCAGTGGTGGCAACGTAGCTGGCGCTGGTTCTGATGAAAGGTGTAGTAATGATCGCAGCGCTGGCATTCTGCAATCCAACCGCACTCGTGGCACAACAACGCCGGCGCGTAGCCGCGGCGGTTAAGGAATAGCATCACCTGATTGCCGGCTTTCAGGTGGTGCTGCATGCTTTTTAGCAGTGGCTGCGACAGGCCGACCTTCAGCGGCAGGCCCTTCAGATCGATCAGGTGCTGCGCCGCCGGTTTGGCGTTGCCCGCGCGCTGGGTGAGCTTGAGTTGACGATATTTACCGAGTTGCACGTTGTGCAGCGTTTCCAGCGCCGGCGTGGCGGAACCCATGACCATCGGGATGTTCTCTTCACGGGCGCGAAACACCGCCAGGTCGCGCGCGTGGTAACGCCAGCCTTCCTGCTGCTTATAGGAACTGTCGTGCTCTTCATCGATAATGATCACGCCCAGGCGTGAGAACGGGGTAAACAGCGCCGAGCGGGTACCGATGACGATCGCCGCCTCGCCGCTACGGGCGCGTAGCCATACCGCCAGCCGTTCGCTGTCGTTGAGGCCGGAGTGCAGCACGTCCACCGGCGCATTGAAGCGTTCGCGAAAGCGGGCGATGGTTTGCGGCGTCAGGCCGATTTCCGGTACCAGCACCAGCGCCTGTTTGCCCATGGCCAGAATGTTTTCCAGCACGCTGAGATAGACTTCGGTCTTGCCGGAGCCGGTGACCCCGGCCAGCAGCCATGCGGCGAACTGATCGTCTTCGCTGCGGATTGCACCCACGGCGGTGGCTTGTTCGGTATTCAGCCGCAGCCGTTCGCCGAGCACTTCAAAGCCCGGCCGCCAGTCCTGCGTCGCCAACGCCTGAGCCCGTAAGTCGATCAGCCCTTTGGCGCGCAATGCCTGCAGGGCGCTCTCGGTCAGTTCAAGCTCGCTGACCTGGTGGCGATACACCGGACGCTGCAGCAGCGCGGCCAGCGCCTGCTGTTGTTTGGGGGCGCGTTTCAGACTTTCCGGCGGCGTGGCGCGGCCTTGTTCAGTGGCGAACCATTGCCATAACGGCGCCGCTTCCGCCGGTTTCCCTTGCCTTAGCAGGATAGGTAACGCGTGGAACAGCACTTCGCCGATCGGGTAATGATAATAGTCGCTGGCCCAGCGAAGAATGCGCCACAGGCTGGGGGAGAACAGGGAGGCGTTGTCGATGATGCTGTCGATGGGCTTAAGCTTATCCAGCGGCAGTTCGCTGGTGTCGCTGCTGCCGGTGACGATGCCGATCGCCCGTTGCTTACCCCAGGGTACACAAACGCGCGCGCCGGCTACCGGTTGCAGGCCTTGCGGCAGCAGATAGTCGAAGGTGCGGGCGAGGGGAACCGGTAAAGCAACGTGTACAACGGGCATGTGGCGGCCATCCAGATGGAAAAAGTGTCGGGTAGTTTACACTGCGGGCCGCAAAATGTACGGATCCAATTGCGCGCTACATTGAATTTCTGTATAATTTGCCGCCTTTGGTATAATCCGATACCAAAATATATTATCAACCACGTGTGGTGTCTGGCGAAACAGGGCTGGATAGCGACACGGCCTTAACTGAGGTTTCCCATGAAACAAGGTATCCACCCAAAATACGAAGAAGTTACTGCTAACTGTTCTTGCGGTAACGTGATCAAAATCCGCTCTACCGTGGGTCACGATCTGAACCTGGACGTTTGTGGTCAATGCCACCCGTTCTACACTGGCAAGCAGCGTGATGTTGCTACCGGTGGCCGCGTTGACCGCTTCAACAAGCGCTTCAGCGTACCAGGCGCTAAGAAATAATATTTCTTATCGTCAGATGAAAAAGGCGCCTTCGGCGCCTTTTTTCGTTTCTGCCGCCTGCTATTGCAGGCCGACTAGTCAGTATTCCCAGGTATCGGGATCCACACCCAACTCACGCATCAGCACTTTTGCGGCTTCCGGGATTTCATCGCTGCGTTCTTTGCGCAGGTCTTCATCGTTCGGCAGCGGCTGGCCGGTAAAAGCATGCAGGAATGCTTCGCACAGCAATTCGCTGTTGGTGGCGTGGCGCAGGTTATTGACCTGGCGACGCGTCCGTTCATCGGTGAGGATTTTCAGGACCTTCAGCGGAATGGATACCGTGATTTTTTTTACTTGCTCGCTTTTTTTACCGTGTTCAGCGTAAGGGCTGACATACTCGCCGTTCCACTCAGCCATGGGACACCTTAAATTTGTCAGAAAAATTACAAAATTCTAAAAACCGGCCAATTATGCCCGATCTTCACTGTTCTCACTAAATAAATGTCAATTTTACGCGACCAGGGTCACTGTATGCTCAGGATCAATAGGTGTCGCCTATGCATTTCGCGTTAACATCGTATCGTCATGTCAAACTGGCATAATTTTAGCGGGTATTATCGCTTTGCTCAATCTATACGCAAAGAAGTTTAGATGTCCAGATGTATTGACGTCCATCTCTGCTGCGATTAATCTTTAGCCCTCATTCATCCGAATCCTGAGAGCCGAGCGACCCTATGACGCGTAAACCAGCCACGATTGCCGTACGTAGCGGCCTGAACGATGACGAACAGTACGGCTGCGTTGTCCCGCCGATCCATCTTTCCAGCACCTATAATTTCACCGATTTCAACCAGCCTCGCGCGCATGACTACTCACGCCGCGGCAACCCTACGCGTGATGTGGTGCAACGTGCGCTGGCCGAACTGGAAGGCGGCGCCGGCGCAGTAATGACCAGCAGCGGCATGTCGGCGATCCATCTGGTGACCACTGTGTTCCTGAAACCCGGCGATCTGCTGGTGGCACCGCACGATTGCTATGGTGGCAGCTATCGTCTTTTCGACAGCCTGAGCACGCGCGGCGCTTACCGAGTGTTGTTTGTCGATCAGAGTAATGAAGAGGCGTTAGCGCAGGCGTTGGCGCAAAAACCAAAACTGGTGCTGATTGAAAGCCCAAGCAACCCGCTGCTGCGCGTGGTGGACATAGCGGCGATTTGCGAGGCGGCACACGCGGCAGGCGCGCTGACGGTGGTGGATAACACCTTCCTCAGCCCGGCGCTGCAGCAGCCGATTGGGTTGGGCGCCGATCTGGTGGTTCACTCCTGCACCAAATATCTCAACGGCCATTCCGATGTGGTGGCCGGCGCGGTGATCGCCAAAGACAAAGATCTGGCGGTAGAACTGGCATGGTGGGCCAATAATATCGGCGTCACCGGCGGCGCGTTCGACAGCTATTTACTGCTGCGCGGCATGCGTACCCTGTCGCCACGCATCAAGGCGGCGCAACAAAACGCCGAAGCGATTGTCAGTTATTTACAGCAGCAACCCTTGGTGAAAAAGCTGTATCATCCTTCTCTGCCACAGAACCCAGGGCACGAGATTGCACGCCGCCAGCAACGCGGCTTTGGCGCAATGCTCAGTTTTGAACTGGATGGTGATGAGGCGCTTCTTCGCCGTTTCCTCTCTGCCCTTGAGCTATTTACTCTGGCAGAATCCCTGGGGGGCGTAGAAAGCCTGATTTCGCATGCAGCGACCATGACCCATGCCGGTATGGCAGCGGAGGCACGTGCGGCGGCCGGTATCTCCGAGAGCCTGCTGCGTATTTCCGTGGGTATTGAAGACAGTGAAGATTTGATTGCCGATCTGGAACGTGCTTTCCAGGCGGCGGCAACGAGGTAAGCATGAATGCAATTGCGGTAGCAGGGCCGGTGAGTGGGCGTCAACTGCACAAGTTTGGCGGCAGCAGCCTGGCGGACGTGAAGTGTTATCTGCGGGTGGCCGGGATCATGGCCGAATACAGCCAGCCGGGCGATATGATGGTGGTGTCGGCTGCCGGCAGCACCACTAACCAACTGATTAGCTGGCTGAAGCTCAGCCAGAGCGATCGCCTTTCTGCGCATCAGGTTCAACAGGCGCTGCGCCGTTATCACAGCGAACTGATCGGCGGTTTATTGCCGCCGGAAACCGCCGAACCGCTGATCGCCGAATTTATTCAGGATCTGGAGCGTCTGGCGGTACTGCTGGATGACAAGATTGACGACGTGACCTATGCCGAGGTTGTCGGACACGGCGAAATCTGGTCGGCGCGGCTGATGGCAGCGGTGCTGAACAAGCTGGATATGCAGGCGGCCTGGCTGGATGCGCGCGATTTCCTGCGTACGGAACGCTCTGCCCAGCCGCAGGTTGATGAAGGCCGCTCTTACCCGCTGCTGCAACAGTTGCTGGCTCAGCACCCAGGCAAACGCTTGGTGGTGACCGGCTTTATTTCACGCAACGACGCCGGTGAAACCGTGCTGTTGGGGCGTAACGGCAGTGACTATTCCGCTACCCAGGTCGGCGCTTTGGCCGGTGTGGAGCGAGTGACCATCTGGAGCGACGTGGCCGGGGTGTACAGTGCCGACCCACGTAAAGTGAAAGATGCCTGTCTGCTGCCGCTGCTGCGGTTGGACGAGGCCAGCGAACTGGCGCGTCTGGCGGCACCGGTGCTGCATACCCGCACCTTGCAGCCGGTTTCCGGCAGCGATATCGATCTGCAACTGCGATGCAGCTACCAGCCGGAACAGGGATCTACGCGCATCGAGCGTGTGCTGGCTTCCGGTACTGGCGCCAAGATTGTCACCAGCCATGATGACGTGTGCCTGATTGAGCTGAGCGTCGCCAGCCAGCATGACTTCAAGCTGGCGCAGAAAGAGCTGGATTTGGTGCTGAAGCGCGCGCAGATCAAACCGCTGGCCGTGGGTATTCATCCGGACCGCAATCTGGTTCAGCTGTGCTACACCTCGGAAGTGGTGAACAGCGTGCTGCGTACTCTGCAGGACGCGGGGTTACCGGGTGAGTTGAAACAGCGCGACGGGCTGGCGTTGGTGGCGCTGGTGGGTGCGGGGGTTTGCAAAAATCCGTTGCACAGCCATCGTTTCTATCAACAGTTGAAAGACCAGCCGGTTGAGTTTATCTGGCAGGCAGAAGACGGTATCAGCCTGGTGGCGGTGCTGCGTCAGGGGCCGACCGCCTTGCTGATTCAGGGTTTGCATCAGTCATTGTTCCGTGCTGAAAAACGCATTGGCCTGGTGCTGTTCGGCAAAGGCAATATTGGCGCACGCTGGCTGGAACTGTTTGCCCGCGAGCAGAAAAATATTTCCGCCCGCAGCGGTTTTGAATTCACTCTGGCCGGGGTGGTGGACAGCCGTCGCAGCCTGCTGAATTACGACGGGCTGGACGCCAGCCGCGCGCTGGCATTCTTCGAGGACGAGGCGCAGGAACTGGACGAAGAGTCTCTGTTCCTGTGGATGCGTGCGCACCCGTTCGATGATCTGGTAGTGCTTGACGTTACCGCCAGTGAAAATCTGGCCGAGCAGTATCTGGACTTTGCCAGCTACGGCTTCCATGTGATTAGCGCCAACAAGTTGGCGGGTGCATCGTGCAGTGATAACTACCGCCAAATCCGCGATGCCTTCGCCAAAACCGGCCGCCACTGGTTATATAACGCGACCGTTGGCGCGGGCCTTCCCGTCAACCATACGGTGCGTGACTTGCGCGACAGCGGCGACAGCATTTTGGCGATCAGCGGTATTTTCTCCGGTACGCTTTCCTGGCTGTTCCTCCAGTTCGACGGCACGGTGCCGTTCACCGAACTGGTGGATCAGGCCTGGCAGCAGGGGCTGACAGAACCGGATCCGCGGGTTGATCTCTCCGGCCAGGACGTAATGCGCAAGCTGGTCATTCTGGCGCGCGAAGCAGGCTATGACATTGAACCGAATCAGGTGCGGGTGGAATCGCTGGTGCCTGCCGGCGCCGAGCAGGGTTCTATCGATCAGTTCTTCGAGAACGGCGATGCGCTGAACCAACAGATGCTGCAGCGCTTTGAGGCTGCCAGCGAAATGGGACTGGTGCTGCGGCACGTGGCGCGCTTCGATGCCAACGGCAAGGCGCGTGTCGGGGTTGAGGCGGTGCGGCCTGAACATCCGCTGGCAGCACTGTTGCCGTGCGACAACGTGTTTGCTATCGAAAGCCGCTGGTACCGTGATAACCCCCTGGTGATCCGCGGGCCGGGTGCCGGCCGCGATGTCACCGCCGGGGCGATCCAGTCAGACCTTAACCGTTTGGCGCAACTGCTTTAATTTTCTTGCGGGCGCGGGTTCACCGCGCCCCTCGTTTTTCCTGCCATAATTCATCTTGTTTCGAACATGAAATTCTTTCTCTTTGCGGGTGAGGATTAATCATCTTATTCCACCAGTTTCCTGTTGACTCTTTAGCCAACATACGGCATTTTCTATTTAGACGTCTAAACGTATAGACGCTTATTAAAATAAAGCAAAATGCAAAACAGTGATCGATAAGAGGCGGACAGGGTATGAGTTTTTTTCACGCAAACCAGCGGGAAGCGCTGAATCAGAGTCTGGCAGAATTAAGTGGTCAGATTAACGTATCGTTCGAGTTTTTCCCGCCGCGCACCAGCGAGATGGAAGATACCCTGTGGCAGTCCATTGATCGTCTGAGCAGCCTGAAACCTAAATTTGTCTCTGTGACCTATGGCGCCAACTCCGGCGAGCGCGATCGCACCCACAGCATCATCAAAGGCATTAAAGATCGTACCGGTCTGGATGCGGCTCCACACCTGACCTGCATCGACGCCAGCCCGGCACAGCTGCGTGAAATCGCTACCGATTATTGGAACAGCGGCATCCGTCATATCGTGGCGCTGCGCGGCGACCTGCCACCGGGTGGCGGCAAACCGGACATGTATGCGACCGATCTGGTTCGGTTGCTGAAAGAGGTCGGTGATTTCGATATCTCCGTCGCCGCCTACCCTGAAGTGCATCCGGAGGCGAAAAGCCCGCAGGCGGATCTGATTAACCTGAAGCGTAAAATCGATGCCGGCGCCAACCGCGCGATCACCCAGTTTTTCTTTGACGTGGAAAGCTATCTGCGTTTCCGCGACCGTTGCGTCGCCACTGGTATTGATGTGGAAATCGTGCCGGGCATTCTGCCTGTATCCAACTTCAAGCAGCTGCAACGTTTTGCCACCATGACCAATGTGCGCGTACCGAGCTGGATGACCAGCATGTTTGAAGGGCTGGACGACGACGCCGAAACCCGCAAAATGGTCGGCGCCAATATCGCGATGGACATGGTGAAGATCCTCAGCCGCGAAGGGGTGAAAGATTTCCACTTCTATACGCTGAACCGCGCCGAATTGAGCTATGCCATCTGCCACACGCTGGGTGTGCGCCCGGTCGCTGCATAATCCATTCGCTATCGGGAGGGGGCGCTGCGTAAAAACAGCGCCCTTTTTGTTGGGCGCAATTTCTTCCAATACCTCTGTTTAACGGCATGATGAGATGACGCATCGTCTCAATGAAAAGAGCTCGTCGCTATGATGCCGTTTTCCAATGGTTTTTTACTCAGCCTGTCGCTTTGTCTGGATATTGGCATCGCCAATATCGCCATGATCATGCTGGCGATGCAGCGCGGCTATTTTCACGGTTTCTGGCTTGGGATCGGCACCTGTGTGGGGGACCTGATTTATGCGGTGCTGGCGCTGGCTGGCATGGCGGTGCTGTTGCAATACTCAGGTGTCCGCTGGGTACTGTGGATAGGCGGTTCAATGATGCTGCTGTGGTTCGCTTACAAGATGCTGCGTGCGGCCTTCGCCCAGGCGACCGAGCTGGCGGTGGCTGAGCCGGAGAGGCCGCGCTCGGTGCCGCGCAGCTTCCTGCGTGGCGTGGTACTGGCGATGTCTTCTCCAACGGCGATTCTGTGGTTTGCGGCGGTGGGGGGCGCACTGATTTCACGTATGGGTCAGGGTGGGCCGACGGCAACGTCGTGGTTCCTCTGCGGTTTTTTTATTGCGGGCGTGGTGTGGACGGCGGTGCTTTGTTCCGTGGGTAGCCTGGGCGGTAAAATGCTGGGGGCCCACCTGCTGAAATATTCTTACTTCGCCTCGGCGGTTATTTTTGGCTACTTCGCGCTGTACGTGGTGGTGTCGGGCTACCGCGAGTTTATTTAGCGGGTGAAGGATTGCAGATAATGATGCGGCGTTATGCCCATCGTTTTGCGAAAAGCGTTAATAAAATGGCTTTGATCGTAAAAACCCAAGGCCAGCGCCACGTCCAGCGTGTGTTGATTCTGCCGCAGCAGGTTACGCGCCTCCAGCAGCCGCAGTTGCATGTGGTATTGCAGCGGCGGCATGCCGACGCGTTGTCGGAACAGCCGGACAAAATGATATTTACTCATGCCGCTGACCTGGGCCAGCATGTCCAGACTGATTTTCAGCGTCAGGTTGTCGCGCATGAACTCCAGCGCCCGGCCGACGGTTTCCGTCGGTTGCGGGTGATCCGCTGTGCGATCGTCCAGCAGGGTACCCAGCAGCCACAGCAGATTTTGCTCTTGTTCAACGGCGTCGTGCGCAGTGCAGGCGTAGCGGCAAATGGCGTCGAACAGCGCCGGGTTGCGCAACACACCTTCGGTCAGCACCGGCGCCTGGCGATCGGAACTCAGGTTATGGTTGCTAGCCAGGCTGCGCAGCAGTGATTGCGGTAAATGCACGCTGCAGAATTCGACTTTCTCACTGCCAAATAGCGAGGACTGAATGCTGGCCGGGTTGTAAACGGTGATCTCGCCACCGCGCACCAGAGAGGTTTTGCCGTCCAGCCAAATCTGTTCGGTACCGCTCAAATTGGCGCTGATCACGTATTCATCGTGGGTGTGACGGGGGAAGGTGGCATTGATCGCCGTCAGGCGCGAGCACTCGATATCGTTGGCAACAAACCAGTCCGAGAGGGATAACGCCATCGCGCACCTCCGCGCCCGTCAGCGACAAATAGAAAAACGGCTCCTGTGAACAGGAGCCGTGCTTTGGCGCGCAACCTAGCCGGTATTGCGCATGCCGGCGGCGACGCCGGCAATGGTGACCATCAATGCCTGTTCAACGCGGGTATCCGGATGTTCCTGTTGGCGCGAGCGGTGCAGCAGTTCTGCCTGCAGCACGTTCAGCGGATCGGTATACACGTTGCGCAGCGCGATGGATTCGGCGATCCACGGCAGATCTTCCATCAGGTGAGCGTCATTGGCGATGGTCAACACGACCTTGATGTCGCTTTCGAGCTGATCGCGCAACTGCTGGCCGAGCGGCCACAGCGATTTGTCGACCAGGCGCTGATCGTAGTATTCCGCCAGCCACAGGTCGGCCTTGGCGAATACCATTTCCAGCATGGCGATGCGGGTGGAGAAGAACGGCCAGTCGCGGCACATGGCCTCCAACTGATTCTGCTTGCCGGCTTTCACCGCTTCCTGCAAACCTGCACCGGCGCCCAGCCAGGCCGGCAGCATCAGGCGGTTTTGCGTCCAGGCAAAGATCCACGGAATGGCGCGCAGGCTCTCTACGCCGCCGTTTGGCTTGCGCTTGGCCGGGCGTGAACCCAGCGGCAGTTTACCCAGCTCCAGCTCCGGCGTTGCGGCGCGGAAGTAAGGCACGAAGTCCGGGTTCTCACGCACGTAGCCGCGGTACATTTTGCATGATGTCTCTGACAGGTCGTCCATCAGCGAACGCCACTCCTTCTTCGGCTCCGGCGGCGGCAGCAGGTTGGCTTCCAGCACCGCGCCGGCATACAGCGCCAGGCTGCTGATGGCCACTTCCGGCAGGCCAAACTTGAAGCGGATCATCTCACCCTGCTCGGTCACGCGCAGGCCACCTTTCAGGCTACCCGGCGGCTGCGACAGCAGCGCCGCATGCGCAGGGGCGCCGCCACGGCCAATCGAACCGCCACGGCCGTGGAACAGCGTTAACGCCACGCCGGCCTTTTCACAGGTTTTGATCAACGCGTCTTGCGCGCGGTATTGCGCCCAGGAGGCGGCCATCACCCCGGCGTCTTTCGCCGAGTCGGAATAGCCGATCATCACCATCTGCTTGCCCTGGATAAAGCCGCGATACCAGTCGATATTCAGCAACTGGGTCATAACGTCGTCGGCGTTGTTCAGGTCGTCGAGGGTTTCGAACAGCGGCGCTACCGGCAGCGCAAACGGGCAACCGGCTTCTTTCAGCAGCAGGTGAACCGCCAGCACGTCAGAAGGGGTGCGCGCCATGGAGATCACGTAGGCGGCGATGGAGCCTTGCGGCGCTTCGGCGATCACACGGCAGGTTTCCAGCACTTCCTGGGTGTCGGCGCTCGGTTCCCACTTCAGTGGCACCAGCGGGCGTTTGGAGTTCAGTTCGCGGATCAGGAATGCCTGTTTGTCGGCTTCTGACCAGCTTTCGTAGTCGCCAAGGCCCAGGTAGCGAGTCAGTTCGGCGATGGCTTCGGTATGGCGGTTGCTTTCCTGACGGACGTCGATACGCACCAACGGTACGCCAAAGCAGCGGACGCGTCGTAAGGTATCCAGCAACTGGCCGTTGGCAATGATGCTCATGCCGCAGGCTTGCAGCGACTGGTAACAGGCGAACAAAGGGGCCCACAGTTGATCGTTGCTCACCAGCAGATCCTGTGGCTTAAGCACGCGTTCGCCTTTCAGGCGGCCTTCCAGATAGGCCTGAGATCTCATCAACTGGCCGCGCAGCTGTTTCATGATCTCGCGATACGGTTCCTGCACTTCGTCGCCACCGGCGAGCGCGCGCAGTTCCGGGGTGCACTCGGTCATCGACAATTCGGACACCAACACCTGAATATCGCGGGTGAACAGGTCGCAAGCTTTCCAGCGGCTGAGCAGCAGCACGTGACGGGTGATTTCGGCGGTCACGTTCGGGTTGCCGTCGCGGTCACCGCCCATCCAGGAGGTGAAGCGCACCGGCACGGCTTCCGCCGGCAGGCTGTAATCGATGGAGTTTTCCAACTGCTCGTTGAATTCGCGCAGGAAGGCGGGCACCCCTTCCCACAGGCTGTTTTCCACCACCGCGAAGCCCCATTTAGCCTCATCGATAGGCGAAGGGCGGTTTTTACGGATCTCATCGGTATGCCATGACTGGGCAACCAACTGGCGCAGGCGACGCATGATCTTGTTGCGCTCGTAATCGGCCAGATCGTTATGATCGAGTTGGCTCAGGCAGGTATTCACCTCAACCAGCTTGTGGATCAGGGTGCGGCGGGTGATTTCCGTCGGGTGTGCCGTCAGCACCAGCTCGATGGAGAGTTGAGAAACCGCATTTTGCAGCTCTTTGGTGCTGAGCTTTTTGTCTTTCAGCCGGGTGAACAGTTGGGCCAGCGCTTCCGGATTGCTGGCGGCTTCGCCATTGGGCGAAATGCTGTGGTACTGCTCGGCGACGTTGGTCAGATTAAGGAACTGGCTGAAGGCGCGCGCGACCGGCAGCAACTCGTCGTTGGACAGGTTCTGCAAGGTGGAAAGCAGCTCCTGGCGGTGCGCCTCGTTGCCGGCACGTGAAGATTTGGAAAGCTTACGGATAGTTTCAACGCGATCGAGAATATGCTCGCCCAGCGCATCTTTGATGGTATCGCCGAGCAATTTGCCGAGCATACTGACATTACTTCGCATTGCCGAATATTGTTCGTTCATATAACCCCTGACCCAGTTCTGTATGATTTTTTATCTTGTAAGTAAATTTCACGTGTCAGGCGAAGAGCGCCTGTTTCATCTCGCCACGTTCCTGTCCAATCGTCAATTGACACTATTTTTAGCAAAAAAACATCAAAATCGGCGCATTTTCTGAAATTTAATTACGGCGCGCCGGTTATCAGTCTGGCTTATTTCATTGTCTTGATACGTCTTAAGAGGTAGGAGGAATGATAAATCATTACCCCTACCTTGTATCAGGTTTATTGATGGCAGAAGTGTTCGACCAGCTGGCCCAGCAGCTTGCGCGTCGGCTCGATAAACGCCGTATCAATGTATTCGTCCGGTTGGTGCGCCTGGTTGATTGACCCTGGGCCAAGCACCAGCGTCGGGCACACCTGCTGGACGAACGGCGCTTCGGTGCAGTAGTTGACCACCTGAGTACGGGTGCCCAGCAGTTTCTCAATCACCGCCACCATATGGTGATCGGTCGGGCACTCGTAGCCCGGGACCGAGGCATGCAGTTCCTCAATGTTCAGGCGGCCCGGCCAGCGCTGGCTGACCGGCTCCAGCGTCTGGTGCATCAGCTCGTTGATATTGTCGAGCGTCATGCCCGGCAGCGGACGAATATCCAGGTGCAATTCACAACAGGCGCAAATGCGGTTGGCCGCGTCGCCGCCGCTGATATGGCCGAAGTTCATCGTCGGATAAGGCACGGCGAATGCCGGATTGTTGTAGCGCTCCTGCAGCGTTTTGCGCAGTTCCATCAGGCGGCCAATGGTGTCGTGCATCAAATCGATGGCGTTGACGCCACGCGCCGGGTCGCTCGAGTGCCCGGATTGGCCGACAATGCGGATGGCGTTGGCCATATGCCCTTTGTGTGCGCGCACCGGTTGCAGTGAGGTGGGTTCGCCGATAATGGCGAAATCCGGGCGGATGGCGGTCGAGGCAGCGAAATAACGTGCGCCGGCCATCGTCGTTTCTTCATCTGCGGTTGCCAGAATGTACAGCGGCTTGGTCAGCTTGCCGGCATCGATGTCGCGCACGGCATCCAGAATAAAGGCAAAGAAGCCTTTCATATCCGCCGTGCCCAGACCGTACAGCTTATTGTCGTGTTCGGTCAGAGTGAAGGGATCGCGCGTCCAGCGGCCTTCGTCATAAGGTACGGTGTCGGTATGGCCCGCCAAAAGCAGGCCGCCGCTGCCTTCGCCAATGCTGGCGAGCAGGTTGAATTTGTTGCGGGTATCGGGCACCGGCTGTACGTCGACGCGGAAGCCCAAATCGGCAAACCATCCGGCCAGCAAGTTGATTAACGCTTCATTACTCTGATCGAGGGCGCCATCGGTGGCGCTGATCGACGGAGTGGCGATCAACGCCCGGTACAGCTCAATAAATGGAGGTAATTTCATCTTCACTGTTGACAGCCTTTGGTTAGGGTAGTATCAATATTCATGCATTTATTTTGAATAAAAATACAGTAAGCTAGAGCGTAAGGGAACCCGATTCCCGGATGATTATAAAAACATCAACGCTCGACCACGTGGGTGAACGGCGAAACAACGCTGGTGAGCCCGGTTACCTGAGTCGAATACGACCACTCGTAAGCCAAGAAGGTGAAAGGCCACATGTTGAATACGCTGATCGTTGGTGCCAGCGGTTACGCCGGAGCGGAGCTCACGGCTTACCTGAATCGTCACCCACATATGAACATAACCGCATTAGCGGTTTCAGCGCAAAGTGCAGATGCAGGAAAATTGCTTTCTGATTTGCATCCCCAGTTAAAAGGCATCGTCGATCTGCCGTTGCAACCGCTGGTTGACGTGGCTGCCGCCGCCGATGGCATCGACGTGGTGTTCCTGGCCACGGCGCACGAGGTCAGCCACGACATCGCGCCTTTGTTCCTGGCGGCGGGTTGCGTGGTGTTCGATCTGTCCGGTGCGTTCCGCGTGAAAGACGCCGGTTTCTATACCCAGTACTACGGTTTCGAGCATCAGCATCCTGAACTGCTGGATCAGGCGGTGTATGGCCTGGCGGAGTGGCAGAGCGAAAAAATCAAACAGGCGCAACTGATCGCCGTACCGGGCTGCTACCCGACGGCGGCCCAGCTGGCGCTGAAGCCCCTGATCGATCAACAGCTGTTGAACCTTGACCAATGGCCGGTCATCAACGCGACCAGCGGCGTCAGCGGCGCGGGGCGCAAAGCCAGCGTGACCACCAGCTTCTGCGAAGTGAGCTTGCAGCCGTACGGCATCTTCAACCACCGTCATCACCCGGAAATCGTTGCGCATCTGGGCACGCCGGTCATCTTCACGCCACATTTGGGTAACTTCCCGCGTGGTATTCTCGAAACCATCACCTGCCGCCTGAAAGCCGGCGTAACCGCGCAGGACGTGGCTGCAGCCTATCACGCCGCCTATGACGACAAACCGCTGGTGCGGCTGTACGACAAAGGCGTGCCGGCATTGAAAGCGGTGGTGGGCCTGCCGTTCTGCGATATTGGTTTTGCCGTTCAGGGTGAACACCTGATCGCCGTAGCTGCGGAAGACAACCTGTTGAAAGGCGCGGCCGCTCAGGCGGTGCAATGCCTGAATATCCGTTTTGGGTTCCCGGAAACCCAGTCATTACTTTAATGAATAACCAGCGTGGGATGTAAACAGCGATGAATCCGTTAATTATCAAGTTAGGTGGCGTGTTATTAGACAGTGAAGAAGCGCTGGAGCGTTTATTCACCGCCCTGGACAGCTACCGTCAGCAGCATCAGCGCCCGCTGGTTATCGTTCACGGCGGCGGTTGCCTGGTGGATGAGCTGATGAAACAACTTTCTCTGCCGGTGGTGAAGAAAAACGGCCTGCGGGTGACCCCGGCTGACCAGATCGACATCATTACCGGCGCGCTGGCCGGTACTGCCAACAAGACCCTGCTGGCGTGGGCCATCAAGCACCGGATCAATGCGGTGGGCCTGAGCCTGGCGGACGGCGGCAGCGTTTCCGTGACCCAACTCGACCCGGCGCTGGGCCATGTAGGCAACGCGCAGCCGGGTTCACCGGTATTGCTCAATACCCTGCTGGGTGCCGGCTACCTGCCGGTGATCAGCTCTATCGGCATCACCGCCGAAGGGGAATTAATGAATGTGAACGCCGATCAGGCGGCGACGGCCCTGGCCGCCACGCTGGGTGCGGATTTGATCCTGCTGTCGGATGTCAGTGGCATTCTCGATGGGAAAGGGCAACGCATTGCAGAAATGACGGCACAAAAAGCGGAACAACTGATTGCCCAAGGCATCATCACCGATGGTATGGTGGTGAAGGTGAATGCGGCGCTCGACGCGGCCCGCACCCTTGGCCGGCCGGTGGATATCGCCAGCTGGCGCCATGCCGATCAGCTTCCAGCTCTGTTTAACGGCGTGTCGATTGGCACCCGGATCCTCGCTTAAATTTAGAATTAAAAAGGAAAAGAACATGCAAAACCAAGGCATCAAAAAAATCGTTCTGGCGTACTCTGGCGGCCTGGATACTTCGGCCATCATTCCCTGGCTGAAAGAAAACTACGGCGGCTGCGAAGTGGTAGCGTTCGTGGCGGATATCGGCCAGGAGCGCAGCGATCTGGAAGGCGTGGAGCAAAAAGCCCTGCAATCCGGTGCCTCTGAGTGTCACGTGGTTGATCTGCGTGAAGAATTCATCCGCGATTACGTTTATCCGGTTCTGCAGACCGGTGCGTTGTATGAAGGCAGCTATCTGCTGGGCACTTCAATGGCGCGCCCGATTATCGCTAAAGCGCAGGTTGAGCTGGCGTTGAAAGTCGGCGCTGATGCGCTGTGCCACGGTGCAACCGGCAAAGGCAATGACCAGGTGCGTTTCGAAACCACCTACACTGCGCTGGCACCGCACCTGAAAGTGGTTGCGCCTTGGCGTGAGTGGAACCTGCGTTCCCGTGAAGCGCTGTTGGATTACCTGAAAGAGCGCAATATCCCGACGACTGCGTCGCTGGAAAAAATCTACAGCCGTGACGAGAATGCCTGGCACATTTCTACCGAAGGCGGCGTGCTGGAAAGCCCATGGAATGCACCGAACAAAGACTGCTGGGTCTGGACCGTGGATCCGCAGGAAGCGCCGGACCAGCCTGAGCAAGTGACCATCACCGTAGAAAAAGGCCGCGTTGTGGCGGTTAACGGTGAAGCGTTGAGCCCATACAAATGTCTGGAAACCCTGAACGTGCTGGGCGCCAAACATGGCGTGGGCCGGATCGACATCGTGGAAAACCGTCTGGTAGGCATCAAATCCCGCGGTTGCTACGAAACCCCGGGCGGCACCATCATGGTGGCGGCACTGCGCGGCGTCGAACAACTGGTTCTGGATCGCGACAGCTTCAAATGGCGTGAGCAGTTGGGCCTGGAAATGTCCTACGTGGTGTACGACGGCCGCTGGTTTGCTCCGCTGCGTCGTTCGCTGCAGGCCTCTGCAGAAGCGCTGGCCGAAGAAGTGAACGGCGAAGTGGTGCTGCAGCTGTACAAAGGCCAGGTGACGGCGATTCAGAAGAAATCCGCCAACAGCCTGTACTCCGAAGAGTTTGCTACCTTTGGCGAAGACGAAGTTTACGATCACAGCCACGCGGGCGGCTTTATCCGCCTGTTCTCGCTCTCTTCACGCATTCGCGCGTTGAACGAGAAAAAGAACAAGTAATTTCATTATTCGGCGTGACTTGTTAAGGGCGCAGCGTGCTGCGCCCTTTCGTATAAAATTTATACCCTAAATAATTCGAGTTGCAGGAAGGCGGCAAGAGCGAGAGTCACGATGAGCTTACACCGGTAAGTGATTCGGGTGGGCACTCGCAGCCAACACACCAGCAACTCGAGGTATGACGGGTACAGGAGTAAAAGTATGGCACTTTGGGGTGGACGGTTCAGTCAGGCGGCAGATCAGCGGTTCAAACAGTTAAACGACTCTCTGCGCTTTGATTATCGCCTGGCGGAACAGGATATTGTTGGCTCTGTGGCCTGGTCGAAAGCGCTGGTCACCGTCAACGTGCTGACGGCAACCGAGCAGCAACAGCTTGAGCAGGCTTTGAACGTGTTGTTGGAAGAGGTGCAGGCCGACCCGCAGGCGATTGTCAGCAGCGATGCGGAAGATATTCACAGCTGGGTGGAGCAGAAACTGATCGACAAAGTCGGCGATCTGGGCAAGAAGCTGCATACCGGCCGTAGCCGTAACGATCAGGTCGCGACCGATCTGAAACTGTGGTGCAAACAGCAAATCGGCGAACTGCATCAGGCCATCGTGCAACTGCAGCAGGCGCTGGTGGAAACTGCCGAAGCCAATCAGGATGCGGTGATGCCGGGTTATACCCACTTGCAGCGCGCGCAACCGGTCACTTTCGCCCACTGGTGTTTGGCCTATGTGGAAATGCTGGCCCGCGATGAAAGCCGCCTGCAAGATACGCTCAAGCGCCTGGACGTCAGCCCGCTGGGTAGCGGCGCGTTGGCCGGTACCGCTTATCCGATCGATCGTGAACAGCTTGCCGGCTGGTTGGGCTTTGCCTCGGCCACCCGCAACAGCCTGGACAGCGTTTCCGACCGCGATCACGTGCTGGAGCTGCTGTCCAATGCTTCCATCAGCATGGTGCACCTGTCGCGCTTTGCCGAAGACCTGATCTTCTTCAACAGCGGCGAAGCGGCGTTTGTCGACTTGTCCGACCGCGTAACTTCCGGCTCTTCGTTGATGCCGCAGAAGAAAAACCCGGATGCGCTGGAACTGATCCGCGGCAAATGTGGCCGTGTACAGGGTGCATTGACCGGCATGATGATGACGCTGAAAGGCTTACCGCTGGCGTATAACAAAGACATGCAGGAAGACAAGGAAGGGCTGTTCGACGCGCTCGATACCTGGATGGATTGCCTGCAGATGGCGGCGCTGGTGCTGGACGGCATTCAGGTGAAACGTCCACGCTGCAAAGAGGCGGCTGAGCAGGGTTACGCCAACTCGACCGAACTGGCGGATTATCTGGTCGCCAAAGGCGTGCCGTTCCGTGAGGCGCACCATATCGTCGGTGAAGCGGTGGTAGAAGCCATCCAACAGGGCAAGGCGCTTGAGGCGCTGACGCTGACCGAGTTGCAGAAGTTCAGTGCGGTGATTGGCGACGACGTGTACCCGGTTTTGGCGCTGCAATCTTGCCTGGACAAGCGTTCGGCCAAGGGCGGCGTTTCTCCTCAGCAGGTCGCCAGCGCGATTGCTGAAGCGAAACAGCGGTTGTTTTAAGTTAAGTCAGTCCGTTCATAAGGGCGCGGTTCACAGTGTGAGCCGCGCTTTTTTTATGGTGATTTACTCACCCGGGCAGCGCTGGCAGCGTTCCGTCTCGGCCTCACCCAGTTTGAGCTTGGTCTGCAGGTCGCGCAGTGCGGTACGCAGGCCTTCTTCGATCACCGGGTGGTAGAACGGCATATCCAGCATCTGGTTGATGGTCATCTGCTGTTGATGCGCCCAGGCCAGCAGGTGAGCGATATGCTCAACGTCCGGCCCCATCATTTCCGCGCCCAGGAAACGCCCGGTGCCTTGCTCGCCGTAGACGTGCAAGAGGCCTTTATTACGCAGCATCACGCGAGAGCGCCCCTGATTCTCGAACGAAACCTCGCCGACGTCGAAGCAGCCGCAAACGCTGAATTTCTCGCTCAGTTCGCGGAAGGTCGAACCGACCATGGCTATCTGCGGATCGGAGAATACGACCGAAATCGCGCTGCGGCGCAGGCCTGGGTTGATTTCCGGGAAGCTGCCGGCGTTGGCCCCGGCAATGCGTGCCTGATCGCTGGCCTCATGCAGCAGCGGCAGCTGATTGCTGGCGTCGCCGGCGATGAAAATATGCGGCACGCTGGTTTGCATGGTCGAACGATCGGCCTGCGGCACGCCTCGGGCGTCGAGTGTGAGACGGGTGTTTTCCAGGCCCAGCTTATCGACGTTCGGCCTGCGGCCGGTGGCGGCCAGTACGTAATCCACCATGATTTCCTGTGGCCGACCCTGCAGATCCTGATAGCGGATAAACACCTTGTCGCCTTCGCGCTGCATCATCTCTACCTTCACGTCGGCATCAAGATAAAACTCTTCGCCCAGGGCTTTGGCGGCATAGCTGCGTACCGCACTGTCGGTTAATGGGCCGACGGCGCCGCCGACGCCAAACACCTTGGTCTCCACGCCCAGGCGGTGCAATGCCTGGCCCAGTTCCAGACCGATCACGCCGGGGCCGAACACGGCGACGGACTGCGGTAAATCGTCCCAGTCGAAGACCTCATCGTTGACGATCAGGCGATCGCCCAGATCGTTCCACGCCGCCGGCCAGCTTGGGCGGGAACCGGTGGCGATAACGATCCGCTGCGCCACGATGCGGGTGTGTTCATCGACCTGAAGGGTATTGTCATCGATAAAGCGGGCGTAGCCGTGAATTTTGTCGGCGGCCGGGATCTCGTCGACGCCTTCCAGCACAAAGCCGACAAAGCGGTCACGTTCGCGTTTAACGCGGTCCATCACTTCACGGCCGTTAATGGTGGTTTTACCGGCGGGATACACGCCAAAGCCGGGTGCGCGCTCGATTTGATGCACCGCCTCGGCGGCGGCGATCAGCAGTTTGGATGGCATGCAACCAACGCGCGCACAGGTGGTGCCATAAGGCCCGCCCTCGATCATCACCACGCTGGGGGTAGAAAGTTTGGCTGCGCGATAGGCACCCAGACCGGCGGTGCCGCCGCCGATAACCGCAACGTCAACATTCAACTGTTTCATGCCTACTCCTGAAAGGTAAAAAAAAGGCGGGCCATAGCCCGCCAAAGGTTCACGTTGGTTTCGTTATTATTTATCGATCAGGCTGACAGGAAGGTTTCCAGGTCATCGCTGCCGCCGATGTGACGGCCACCGATGAACACTTGCGGTACGGTGGCACGGCCGCTGACGGCGCGCAGGCTGACGGTGGTGGCGTCTTTGCCCAGCACAATCTCTTCATACTGGATACCGCGTTCTTGCAGCATTTGTTTGGCTTTGGCGCAGAATGGGCAGCCGGGCTTGGTGAACAGCGAAACCGATTCCTGCACTTTGAATTCCGGTGCCAGGTATTTCAGCATGGTGTCGGCATCAGAGACTTCAAACGGGTCGCCCGGCTTGTTCGGCTCGACGAACATTTTTTCCACCACGCCGTTGCGCACCAGCATCGAGTAACGCCATGAACGCGGACCGAAGCCCAGATCGGCTTTCTCGACCAGCATGTTCATGCCTTTGGTGAACTCACCGTTGCCGTCTGGCACGAAGGTGATGTTCTCGGCGTGCTGATCGGCTTTCCAGGCGTTCATCACGAAGGTGTCGTTCACCGAGACGCACAAGATGCTGTCAACGCCGTGCTGTTTGAACACGCTGGACAGCTCGTTGTAGCGTGGCAAATGGCTGGAAGAGCAGGTTGGGGTAAACGCGCCCGGCAGAGAAAATACGATGACGGTTTTATCTTTGAACAGGTCATTGGTGGTGACATCAATCCATTGGTCGCCCTGACGGGTGTGGAAAGTAACCTGAGGAACTTTTTTGCCTTCTTGGCTGGTAAACATGGATTAACCCCTTAATTAGGAAAATAATTTTTGGCTATTAGCGCTGTATCGCTTCGTTGGGACACATTATTGACGTCGGGGCTTGATAGATCTAATCGCTCATTGCTATCTTATCTATCGCCATGAGCTATCATGGTCTGGAGGGAAAAAATGAATATTCGTGATTTAGAGTACCTGGTCGCCTTGGCCGAGCATCGGCATTTCCGCCGTGCCGCCGATTCATGCCATGTTAGCCAACCCACTCTCAGTGGGCAGATCCGCAAGCTGGAAGACGAACTGGGCGTGATGTTGCTCGAACGAACCAGCCGCAAGGTGTTATTCACCCAGGCGGGCTTGTTGCTGGTGGAGCAGGCGCGTACCGTGCTGCGCGAAGTCAAAGTCCTGAAAGAAATGGCCAGCCAGCAAGGGGAAGCTATGTCAGGGCCGCTGCATATCGGCTTGATCCCGACCGTTGGGCCTTATTTGCTGCCGCAGATCATCCCTACACTGCATAAAACCTTTCCCAAGCTGGAAATGTACCTGCATGAAGCGCAGACCCATCAACTGCTGGCGCAACTCGACAGCGGCAAGTTGGACTGCGCCATTCTGGCGCTGGTGAAGGAAACGGAAGCCTTTATCGAAGTGCCGCTATTTGATGAGCCGATGAAACTGGCGGTGTATTCCGATCACCCATGGGCACAGCGCGATCGCGTAGCGATGCCGGATTTGGCAGGGGAAAAACTGCTGATGCTGGAAGACGGTCACTGTCTGCGCGATCAGGCAATGGGTTTTTGCTTCCAGGCGGGGGCGGACGAGGATACTCACTTCCGCGCGACCAGTCTGGAAACGCTGCGCAATATGGTAGCGGCGGGCAGCGGCATTACCCTGCTGCCAACGCTTGCGGTACCGCCGCAGCGTGAGCGAGACGGCGTCTGCTACCTTGACTGTTATAAACCGGAACCGAAGCGCACCATTGCGCTGGTGTACCGCCCCGGCTCCCCACTGCGCAGTCGTTATGAGCAATTGGCCGAGGCGATCCGCGAGCACATGCAGAACTACTTCAGTACCACGTTAAAACAGGCGGTTTAAGCCGTTTAGCGCTGCCACCCGGTAGGCTTCGGCCATAGTCGGATAGTTGAAGGTCGTATTAACGAAATATTCGATAGTATTGCCTTCACCTTTCTGTTCCATGATCGCCTGACCGATGTGGATGATCTCCGCCGCACGCTCGCCGAAGCAGTGGATCCCGAGGATCTGCAGGGTGTCGCGATGGAACAGGATCTTCAGGCTACCGACGTTCATCCCGGCAATCTGCGCACGTGCGAGATGCTTGAACTGGGCGCGGCCCACTTCATACGGCACTTTCATCGCCGTCAGTTCCTGCTCGGTTTTGCCGACGGAACTGATTTCCGGAATGGTGTAGATACCGGTCGGGATATCTTCGATCAGATGCCCGCTGGCTTCGCCGGAGGCGATCGCCTGTGCGGCGATGCGGCCCTGATCGTAAGCGGCGGATGCCAGGCTCGGATAACCAATCACATCGCCCACGGCGTAAATGTGTGACAGCGCGGTCTGGTACATGCTGTTCACTTTTAGCAGGCCTCGGCTGTCTGACTCGAGACCGACATTCTCCAGGCCGAGTGAATCGGTGTTACCGGTACGCCCGTTGGCGTACAGCAGGCAATCCGCTTTCACTTTCTTGCCGGATTTCAGGTGAACAATCACGCCGTCTTCGGTGCCTTCGATCTTCTCAAACTCCTCGTTGTGACGGATTACCACGCCGTTGTTCCAGAAGTGGTATGACAGCGAGTCCGACATTTCCTGATCGAGGAATGCCAACAGGCGATCACGGGTGTTGATCAGATCCACCTTCACGTTCAAGCCACGGAAAATCGAGGCATATTCACAACCGATCACACCGGCGCCGTAAATGATCACGTGGCGCGGTTCGTGGCTCAGTTCGAGAATGGAATCGCTGTCATAGATGCGCGGATGGTTAAAGTCGACGCTGGCCGGGTGATAGGGGCGCGAGCCGCAGGCGATCACGATATGATCGGCGCGGATGGTGTCCTGGGTGCCATCCATGTAGCTGACGCTGACGGTGTTGGCGTCGATAAAGCGTGCATCGCCAGCGAACAGTTTGCACTGGTTGCGTTCATAGAAACCCTGGCGCATTCGGGTTTGTTGATTAATGACGTTATCGGCGTGGCGTAAAATGTCAGGGAAGGTTGCACTGAGCGTGCGTGAATTATTGTAAAGCGGGTTCTGGTTGAATTCGATAATGCGGCTGACGGCGTGGCGGAGGGCTTTGGACGGAATGGTACCCCAATGAGTACATCCGCCGCCCACATTATTGTACCGTTCGATAACGGCCACGCGAGCGCCCTGTTTCACCAGCCCCATAGCGGCACCTTCACCACCAGGGCCCGAGCCAATTACAATGGCATCAAATTGATAGTGCTGTTGCATGTAGGAGAGACCTGTTTTTATACAAAATTACAACGGTATCTTAACATCATAGCGCTGAGCGCCCAATCACCATTAGGCTTTTTGAGGCAAAGCACAAATGGTACAGGCTGAAACTGTGACAGGACGCGTTTGTATAAATGCTGTTGCAATAAAATTTGCTATATTGCCCACTCAGCGGCGTTAGACTCAATGAATGGATCTTATCTGGATATGCATATGGGCGTCAGAGCACAACAAAAAGAACGGACTCGTCGTTCCCTCATTGAGGCGGCATTCAGCCAGCTAAGCGCCGAACGCAGCTTTGCCAGCCTGAGTTTACGCGAAGTCTCACGCGAGGCGGGTATCGCGCCCACGTCATTTTACCGCCACTTCCGTGACGTGGACGAGCTTGGGCTAACCATGGTCGATGAGAGTGGCCTGATGCTGCGCCAACTGATGCGGCAGGCGCGCCAGCGTATCGCCAAGGGCGGCAGCGTAATCCGTACCTCGGTCTCCACCTTTATGGAGTTTATCGGCAATAATCCCAACGCCTTCCGCCTGTTGTTGCGTGAGCGTTCCGGTACTTCGGCCGCTTTCCGTGCGGCGGTGGCACGCGAGATCCAACATTTTATCGCCGAACTGGCAGATTACCTCGAGCTGGAAAACCATATGCCGCGCAGCTTCACCGAAGCGCAGGCGGAAGCCATGGTGACTATCGTGTTCAGCGCCGGCGCCGAAGCGTTGGACATTGACATCGACCAACGGCGTCGGCTTGAGGAACGTTTAGTGTTGCAACTGCGGATGATTTCCAAGGGCGCTTATTACTGGTATCGCCGCGAGCAAGAAAAAGCTTCCGTGTCCCACGTATAAAAAGGTAGAAAGTGATGGAAAAATCAGGCCGTGAGAATGGCACTTTACTGCTGGCGTTGATTGCCGGTCTTTCAATCAACGGTTCGTTTGCCGTGTTGTTCAGCTCGGTAGTGCCGTTTTCTATTTTCCCGATAATCGCTTTGGTTCTGGCGGTGTACTGCCTGCATCAGCGCTATCTGCATCGCGCAATGCCGGACGGCATGCCAAAGCTGGCCGCCGCCTGTTTCCTGTTGGGGGTGCTGTTATACAGTGCGATCGTGCGTGCCGAATACCCGCAGATTGGCTCTAACTTCTTGCCGGCGATTGTCGCTGTGGCGCTGGTGCTCTGGATTGGCGTGAAGCTGAAGGCGCGCAAGGCGCTGGAAGGGAATACGCAGGTATAAAGACGACCGGGCAGGGGCGCAGCAACGGCGCCCCTGTCGGGTTAAACGCGTTTTTCCAACAGCACGCCGCATTCCATATGATGGGTATACGGGAACTGATCAAACAGCGCCAGGCGACTGATCCGGTGCGTCTCCTGCAGCGTTTCCAGATTGGCGCACAGCGTTTCCGGGTTGCATGAGATATACAGAATTCTCGGATAGGCTTGCACCATTTTCACCGTTTCATCGTCCAGCCCGCTGCGCGGTGGATCGACAAAAATGGTTTCGCAGTTATAGCTGCTCAGATCGATACCTTTCAGCCGGTTAAACTCCCGCACCCCGTTCATCGCCTGGGTAAAATCTTCCGCCGCCATGCGAATAATCTGTACGTTATCGATATGGTTGGCCGCAATGTTGTACTGCGCCGCCGCGACCGAAGGTTTGGCTATTTCAGTGGCCAACACCCGCTCGAAGTTACGCGCCAGCGCCAGCGAGAAGTTACCGTTGCCGCAATAGAGTTCCAGCAAATCGCCTTTAGAGCCTGCCGTTACGTCCAGCGCCCATTCCAGCATCTGTATATTCATCGCTGCGTTCGGCTGGGTGAAGCTGTTTTCCACCTGGCGATAGATCATGTCGCGGCCGGCGACCGGCAGGACTTCGTCTACGTAATCCTGATCCAGCATGATTTTCATTTTCGATGCGCGGCCAATCAGCTGCAAATCAAAACCCTGCGCGCGCAGGCTGTCACGCAGCTTTTCCGCTTGTTGTTGCCAGTCCTCGTCCAGCTTGCGGTGATACAGCAACGAAGCAATGATTTTGCCGCTGCGGGTCGACAGATAGTCAATCTGGAACAGCTTGCGGCGCAGGATGGGCTCCGGCTTGATGGCGGCGAGCAGTGCGCTCATCAGACGGTTAATCAATTCGCTGGCGGCCGGGAACCGATCGACGCGGATGCGTTGCTTGGTCTGCTGGTCAAACATGATGTGATACATCTCATCTTCATCATGCCAGATGCGGAACTCGGCGCGCATACGGTAATGCTCGACTTGCGAGCGGAACACTTCCGGCTCGGGTGCCGTGAACGGTGACATCAGCGTCTTCAGCCGGGCAGTTTTCTCCGCCAGTTGGTCATCGTAACGTTCAATAGGCAAATTCTCGGGCGTCATGTTTCTTCTCGTCAGGCAAATTTGATCAGCGGGGATTGTAGGGAATCAGCCCGTGAAGTCCAGTTTTGTCGTGTTTATTATTTGTAACATTAGTGGAAGTCTAGACATCTATTTACATTGATCGTAGCATTGCCGTCCGGCCTCAAGCAGCGAGTGAAAAGGGAATCCGGTGTGAATCCGGAGCTGACGCGCAGCGGTAAGGGGAAGTCACGGCGATAGCGTTTTTACGCAGACACTGTCCACTGCAGGATGGGAAGTCATCGCCTGGTGCAGGTTGCCTACGCAGCTTGTAACTCCCAAGCCCGAAGACCTGCCGGTATTACGTCGCAATGTCCGTGGCCGTCGCGAATTACCGGCCATGATCCTGCGGCATCCGCCAATTAAGTTTGGATGCTTTTTCATGACAATTACAAAAAATACGCTGCTGATGGTGGTTTCCTCCGTCACGGCTTTTTCTGGATGGGCGCAAGACAACACCACAGCCAATAACAGCGATAATCTGGTGGTTACCGCCAACCGCTTCCCGCAGCCGGTTTCTTCCGTGCTGGCACCAACCTCTGTTGTTACCCGTGATGATATCGATCGCTGGCAGGCCAAAAGCCTGACTGACGTGATGCGTCGTTTGCCGGGGGTGGATGTCGGGCAAAATGGTGGCCTGGGGCAAAAAAGCTCGCTGTTTATCCGTGGCACCAATTCCAGTCATGTGCTGGTGTTGATTGACGGCATTCGCCTTAATCAGGCCGGTATCAGCGGCTCTTCCGACCTCAGCCAGATCCCGATCTCGCTGGTGCAAAAAGTCGAATATATCCGCGGGCCGCGTTCGGCAGCGTACGGATCCGATGCCATCGGCGGGGTGGTCAACATTATTACTACCCGCGAGAAGAATGGCACCACACTTTCCGCCGGTGCAGGTTCAAACGGCTATCAAGCCTATGACGCGTCTACTCAGCAACAATTGGGCGACAGTACGGTTGCAACGGTCGCCGGTAATTATACCTATACCAAAGGCTATGATGTGGTGGCCTACGGCAGCACTGGCATGCAAAGCCAGCAGGATCGCGACGGCTTTATGAGCAAGTCGCTGTACGGTGCCGTTGATCATCAGTTCAGCGAGGCTATCAGCGGTTTTGTTCGTGGTTATGGTTATGACAACCGCACGGCTTACGACGCTTACTACTCCTCGCCAACCAGCCCGCTGGTCGATACCCGCAAGTTGTACAGCCAAACCTGGGATACCGGCCTGCGTTATAAGGAAGGTATCTACGCAACGCAGTTGATCGGCAGCTACAGTCACAGCAAGGATTACGATTACGATCCACGTCTGGGCATGCATGACAGCTCGGTAAGTTTGGTCGACTCCGAGCAATACAATCTGCAGTGGGGGAACACGCTTCAGGTAGGTCAGGGGACGGTCAGTTCAGGGATTGACTGGCAACACCAGCAAATCAAGCCAGACTCCACTACGGTTAACGGTGAAAAAACCCAACGCAACGCCGGTGTTTACCTAACTGCGCAGCAGTTGGTCGGGCCGGTAACTCTGGAAGGGGCGGTTCGCGGCGACGATCACTCCGAATTTGGTTGGCATGGCACTTGGCAAACCAGCGCGGGCTGGGAGTTTATTGAAGGGTACCGTTTCATCGCCTCCTACGGCACGGCATTCAAAGCCCCTAATATGGGTCAGCTGTATGGCAACTTCGGCAATAATACCAATCTGAAGCCGGAAGAAAGCAAACAGTGGGAAGGCGGTTTTGAAGGTTTGACTGGGCCGGTAACCTGGCGGGTGTCCGGCTACCGCAACGATATTGATAACCTGATTGATTCTACCGGAGAGACCAATTACGTTTATTACAATATCGGTAAGGCCACTATTAAAGGTATTGAGGCTACGGCTTCATTCGACACCGGTCCTTTAACTCATCACATTGGCTACGACTATGTCGATCCACGCAATGCCAAAACCAATGAGGTTCTGCTGCGTCGCGCCAAACAGCAGGTGAAGTATGAGCTGGATTGGCAGGTCTATGATTTTGACTGGGCAGTCACCTATCAATACCTGGGTGAACGTTATGACAAAGACTACAGCACCTATCCAGAGCAAAGCGTTAAACTCGGCGGCGTTAGCCTGTGGGATCTCGCAGTTTCATATCCGGTCACATCTCATCTGACAGTTCGTGGTAGAATTGCCAACCTGTTTGATAAAGATTATGAGACGGCTTATGGCTACGCTACTCCAGGAAGAGAATACTACCTCACTGGAAGCTATACCTTCTAACACCACCGCGACGCCCCGCCCTACGGTGCTGGTATTTGATTCCGGCGTCGGCGGGCTGTCGGTGTATCAGGAGGTTCGGCAATTGCTGCCGGACCTCCACTATATCTATGCCTTCGACAACGTGGCGTTCCCCTACGGCGAGAAATCCGAAGAGTTTATTGTCGAGCGCGTGCTGGAAATTGTCAGCGCGGTGCAGCAACGCCATCCTCTGGCGATTGTCGTTATTGCCTGTAATACCGCCAGTACCGTATCTCTGCCGGCGCTGCGCGAGCGCTTTACCTTTCCGGTAGTGGGCGTTGTGCCCGCGATTAAACCTGCTGCCCGCTTGACCGCCAATGGCATCGTGGGCCTGTTGGCTACCCGTGGCACGGTGCAACGCACCTATACTCATGAGCTGATTGCCCGCTTCGCCACCGACTGCAAAATCGAGTTGCTGGGTTCTTCAGAGCTGGTGGAATTGGCGGAAGCCAAGCTGCATGGCGAAGCCGTGCCGCTGTCCACGCTGAAGAAAATTCTTCACCCATGGCTGAGCATGCGTGAGCCGCCGGACACGGTCGTGTTGGGTTGCACCCACTTTCCTCTATTAGCAGAAGAGTTAATGCAGGTGTTGCCTGAGGGAACCCGACTGGTAGATTCCGGCGCGGCTATTGCCCGTCGCACCGCTTGGCTTATCTCTTCGCAGGAAAATCTGGTGTCGACCCAGGAAGATAATCTGGCGTATTGCATGGCGTTGAATGAAGACACCGATGCTTTATTGCCCGTTTTGCAGGGGTATGGCTTTAAATCGTTGAAAAAACTGCCTCTTTAATAGGGTTTTGGTTAAACATTCAACGGTTGGAAAAAATATTGAAATTAGGGGTTGCGGCCTTCTGAGAACTCCCTATAATGCGCCTCCACTGACCGGGAACAACGACTCCTCTAACGAGAACCAGTCGCCCAGCCAGGAA
>NZ_JAUJXB010000008.1:0-139418 GCF_031931805.1 Serratia sp. root2 | reverse complement strand
AAGCTCTTTACGAGAGGACATGTTTTACTCCAGGTCGGATTAAAAAATCAGTCAAGTTTTCTATTTTCTCAGACTCAGCATTAAAACGGCAATCCCTAATGCCAAATGAGAGCGAGTTCACAACTTATTAGCACGATCGGACGGTTTTTCGGAATAACACTATTCTCCCGATTGCTGACGTACACTAGTCTCGTGCGACAAGATTTCCCCTAAACTACACTCGCATTTCCCCTTGTTACCATTACAGGAAGATGGCCTTATGAAAATTCGTACCTCTTTGATTGCATTAAGCATTGCCACTTTGGTAAGCGGCTGTCAAAACCTGAATACCGATACGCTGATGCAGTCTGGGGCGCAGGCGTTTCAGGCGGCAACGCTGAGCAATGACGACGTTAAAACCCTGAGTGTTAAATCCTGCGCAGAGATGGACAGCAAGGCACAAATCGCGCCGGCCGACAGCACCTACGCCAAACGTCTGAACAAAATCGCGGCGGCGCTGGGAGACAATATCAATGGCACACCAGCCAACTACAAGGTTTACGTTACCAAAGACGTGAACGCCTGGGCGATGGCCAACGGCTGTATCCGCGTTTACAGCGGGCTGATGGACATGATGACCGACAACGAAGTGGAAGGCGTTTTGGGCCATGAAATGGGCCACGTGGCGCTGGGACATACCCGCAAGGCAATGCAGGTCGCTTACGGCACCGTGGCGCTGCGCACTGCGGCATCCTCGACCGGCGGTATCATAGGTTCGCTGTCGCAATCGCAACTGGCGGATGTGGGCGAAAAACTGGTTAACGCCCAGTTCTCGCAGAAACAGGAAAGCGAAGCGGACGACTATTCGTTCGACCTGCTGAAAAAACGCGGTATCGATCCTAACGGCCTGGTCACCAGCTTTGAAAAACTGGCGAAAATGGAAGCCGGTCGTCAAAGCAGCATGTTCGACGATCACCCGGCCTCCGAAGAGCGTGCGCAGCATATTCGCGATCGCATAGCAGCAGGCAAGTAAACCTCAACGCCCGGCCTCAGCCGGGCGTTTTTTATCTCTTAATACAACGATTTCTGCGGTGGCCCGGCGAAGGTCAGCGGCCCGATACTGTTCATATCCACCTCCACCACCGACGGCCCCGGATAGTTAATCGCTTCCGCCAGCACGCCCTTGAACTGCGCCGCACTGTCCACCTTCCAGGCCTTCAGCCCCATAGCCTCGGCGACCAGCGTAAACGCCGGGGTATGCAGCTCGTTGTAATACTGGCGGCCGGCAAAGTATTTATCCTGGATGCCGCGCATCACGCCATAACCGCCGTCGTTCATGATAAGCAGCGTGATATTGGCCTGCTCCTGCGCCATCGTCGCCAGTTCTCCCAGCCCCAGCGCCAGCCCGCCGTCGCCCACCAGCCCAACGACCTTACGCTGTGGGTTAGCGATCGCAGTGCCGATCGCCATCGGCAGGCCCATGCCGATCGCCCCGGCCAACGAGTGAATGTTGCAAAGCGGCGAAATGGCGCGGAACAAACGGCTGCCCCATACGCTGCCGGACACGGTGATATCGCGTACCAACAGCCCATCCTGCGGTAACGCGGCGGCAATGGCGTCGTTCAGTTTGGCGTATTCTCCCGACTGCTCGCGCAGCGCGCTTTCCGCCTGCCGCACCGCAGAGGCGATCGCGGCATCCCAGTCGGCATTCACTTTCTCCGCCGGGCTCAATCGGGCGGCCAGCGCGTTAAGCAATGCGGCGCAGTCGCCGTTGATTTGCTCATCTGCCAGATAGTTACGGTTGCCCGCCGCCGGATCGATATCAATCTGCACCAGCGGGCGCGGCAGCGGCAGCGTCCAGGTACGAGTTTCATTGCTGCGCAGGCGCGAGCCGGCCACCAGCGTCAGATCGCACTGCGTCAGGATCGCCTCAATGCTTGGTGAATTATGAAACGCCCGCAGGCTGCGCGGATGGCCATCCGGCAGAATGCCGCGCCCGTGGGTGCTGGAGATCACCGCCACCCCGGCATCAGCCAGCTTGCGTACCGCATCGCCGCAGGCAAGCGCCCCGCCACCCAGCCACAGCAGCGGCCGTTTAGCACTTTTCACCCGCTGATACAGACGTTCTACCGCATCGTCATCCGCCGGCGGCAGCGGCGCTGGCGCTAACGGCCGGCTCAACACCGAGCTGGATACCAGGCTGCTTTGAATATCGATCGGGATCTCTACCGCCACCGGCCCGCAAGGCAGGGTCTGCGCATCCAGGATCGCCCGCTGGATCACCGCCACCGCCTGCTCCGGGGTGTTAACCCGGTAGGCGCGCTTGGAGCAGGCACGCAGGAAACCGAGCTGATCGCGAGTTTCATGAATAAACCCGGCATCGGCATCCAGCCAGGCTTTTTCCACCTGGCCGGTAATGTGCAGCAGCGGCGTGTTGGCGTTTAACGCTTCGATCATCGCGCCGACCGCATTGCCTGCGCCCGCGCCGGTGCTGGTCAGCGCCACGCCCAGGCCGGAAAAGCGCCCGTGAGCGTCGGCCATGGTGACTGCGCCCGCTTCGCCGCGTGCCGGTACGAAGCGGATTTTTCCGCGCTGCCCCACCGCATCGGCAATCGGCAGATTGTGGATAGAAATGATGCCGTACATCGCCGACACCTCGTATTGCTCCAGCGTCCGGGCTATCGCTTCACCAACCGTTATTTTATCGCTCATCATCAGCCTTCTTATTGTGTTCGTTGTAGGGTTCCCGACAAATTTTTTCCTGACCGGTTTGTCAGTCGCTCCAGCGGTTCACCTGATGGTTCAGCGCCAGGTACAAGCTTTTCTGCTGCATGTAGGCTTTGATGCCGTTCAGACCCTTTTCGCGGCCCAGACCGCTCTCTTTGAAACCGCCGAAAGGCGTAGAAATAGAAAATGTTTTGTAGGTATTGATCCACACCGTGCCGGTTTCCAATTGCTCCGCCAGCGCCATTGCCCGTGGGAAGTCGCGGCTCCAAATCCCGGCAGCCAAGCCGTACACCGAGTCATTGGCCTGTTCGATCAACTGCCGTTCGTCATCGAACGGCAGCGCCACCAGCACCGGGCCAAAAATCTCTTCCTGACAAGCTCGGGCGCTGTTGCTTAACCCTTCGATAATGGTCGGCAGGTAATAGCTGCCGCCCGCCAGCAGCGGATCGGCCGGAGCCTCGCCGCCAATCACGACCCGGCCGCCCTCTTGCTGCGCCAGCGCCACATAATCCGCCACGCTTTGGCGATGTTTATCGTTAATCAACGGACCGAGGTGCACTCCCGGCGTCAGCGGATTGCCCACCCGCAGCCCGGCCGCCAGTTCACTCAGGCGCGCCAGCAGCGGCTGATACAGCGAACGATGTACAAACAGCCGCGAACCGGCGATGCACGCCTGCCCGGCTGAGCTGAAAATACCGTAACAAATCCCGCGCGCCGCCTGTTCCAGATCGGCGTCTTCCAACACGATGGTCGGCGACTTGCCGCCCAGTTCCAGCGAGGTGGGGATCAGTTTTTCGGCGGCAACATGCGCCAGATGCCGGCCGGTATTGGTGCCGCCGGTAAAGGAAATCTTTTTCACCAACGGGTGACGCGCCAACGCTTCGCCAATCACCGAGCCTTTGCCCGGCAGCACGCTGAGCAGCCCGGCGGGCAGCCCGGCCTGTTCAAACAACTCGGCCAGTTTTAGCGCCATCAGCGGCGTGGCTTCGGCCGGTTTGAGTATCACCGCATTGCCCGCCGCCAGCGCCGGGGCCACCTTTTGCATTTCACTGGCAATGGGTGAGTTCCACGGCGTGATGGCGGCAATAACGCCCATCGGCTGATACTGGCTCAGGGTCATCACTTCGGCGCTGCGCTGGGTGGGCAGTTCTCCCTCCAGCACTTCGCAGGCGGCGGCGAAATAACGGGCAGTGGCTGCCGCGCTGGCCACCAGACCACGGGTTTCCGCCAACGGCTTGCCATTGTCGCGGGTTTGCAACTGCGCCAACTGTTCCTGTTGCGCCAGAATCAGGTTACTGACGCGATAGAGGATCGAGGCGCGTTGGTGCGGAACCAGCCCGCGCCACTCGGGGGCGCGCCAGGCGCGCTCCGCCGCTTCCACCGCCTCATTCACGTCGTCGACGCTGGCGGCATTCAACCGCGCATTGATGCTGCCGTCGGCCGGGAATACCGAGGTCATCTCATCGCCCCGGCCTTCGCACCAGCGCCCTGCCACAAAAATCTTTAACTTTTCCATGCTCCGCTCCTGCCGTTCAGGCAATAAAGCCACCGTCGATCTGACGGCGGCAGGCTTGTACCGCGCTCAGCGCCGCCAGGGTAGACGTCTTGGGATTGCTGGCCAGCGGGTTGCCGCTCAGCTCAATGTGGAACTCGCCGAAGCTGCCGCACACCTGCAGCCGATGGGTATTGCGCCGGGTATGCGGATCGACCTGCAATCGCACCCGCGTAGCGTCCATGCCCAGCCCGTTCAGCGCGATGGTCGCCGCCACGTTGGCATTGGCCGGAAACAGCCGCGCCGCTTCGCGTGCCGACCCCTCAAAGAACACCCGCGCCTCGCTGACCGTATCAAGGTCGATCAGTTTTTCCGCCAGGCTGCCGCGCCAGCTGGCCGGGCTTTTGCTGGCCTGATAGGTAACGCTGTCCAACCCGCCCTCGCGCGCCGACGCCAACCCGTCCATGCCCGCCACCGCGCCTGACAGCACGATCACCCGCCCCTGATGTTGCCGCCCGGCCTGTTGCAATCTGAGCTGCAGCGCCGCATCCGCCAACGCTCCGGTGGAGATCACCGCCAACGACCAGCCGCGTTTTACCACCGCCTCGCCAAACTCCGCCACCGCCTGCTGGCTCGCGCACTCCAGAACCAGATCCGGCTGCCCAATACATTGATCCGGGTGCGTCAAGGCCTGCACTTTGCCGCCGAAGGCGCTATTGATAGCCGCATGATGGGCCGTGCGCGCCACGATCCAGCCAACGTCGACGCCCTCCGGCAGGCGAGAAAGCACTTCTTTCGCCATCGCGCCGTAGCCAATCATCATGATGTTCTTCATTTTTCAGCTCCCAACAGTTACAGATGGCGGTTAAAACCACCGGAAACGTCCAGCGCCGCACCGGTGGTAAAGGACGCTAACGGCGAGGCAAGGAACAGCAAGGCCAGAGCCGGCTCCTGCGGTTTACCCAGGCGTTTCATCGGTATGCCGCGCCGTTCGGCGATCGCCGCCGTCCACTGTTCCCAACTTTGATCCTTATCGCTGCGCTCTTCGAAACGCCGCCGCCACTGACCGGATTCGACCATGCCCAGCAGAATCGAATTAACGCGAATGCCCTTTGCCACCAGCTCTTTCGACAGTGTCAGCGTCAGGTTTAGCAGCGCGGCGCGCGCCGCCGAGGTGGCGATCATGTGTTCTTCCGGCTGCAACGCCAGCAGCGAATTCACGCAGGTGATTGAGGCAATCTCCGAGCGCTCCAGAGCCGGTAAAAAAGCCTGTACCGGGTTAATCACACCGAACAATTTCAGCTCGGCCTCATGCAGCCAGGCGGCGCGCGGCGTTTGGTCAAAATGGGCGACAAATCCCTGGCCGGCGTTATTGATCAACAGATCCACCCCGCCGAAATGTGCCGTCACCCGTTCGGCGAACTTTTCCACCTGCTGCTCATCGAGCACGTCGCAGCACAGTGCCAGCACTTGCGCCTGCGGGAATTCATCGCGCAGGCTGGCTTCGGCGCTGGCCAGTTTGTCCGCATTGCGGCCGCAAAACGCCACCTTCGCCCCTTCCGCCAGCAGCAGACGCAGGGTCTCGAAGCCAATGCCCGACGAGCCGCCGGTGACGACCGCGACCCGATCCTCAAGCTGAAAATTCATGGTTGAATTGCTCCCGTAAAATCCTGCAGATAACGGTTAAACTGCGCCGACGCCTCGAGATAGCTGGCATGCCCCGCGCCGTCAATCAGGCGCAGCGGCGCGTCATGCCGTTGCGCCAGCCTCGCAGCCGCCTCGGGGGGCGTGATGCGGTCTTTATCACCACACCACACTTCCAGCGGGCCGCGATAGCGCGCCAAATAGCGGTCGATATCCTCGTTGGCCAGCATCCAGGCGGCGCTGAGAAAACCCTCGGGATCGAGCTGCTGCATGCCATTGCGCACCCAGGCGATATCCTGCTCCGACGCCTTTTCACTCAGCAGCGCAGCCGCCCGCTGTTCGCCGTAGCCCAGCGGCCCCAGCGTTTCAATCATCTGTTTGCGCTGGCCATAAACCTGGCGCCGTTTTTCCTCCGTCGCCGTGGCGTAGCCCTGCGCGGGATCCGCCAGCACCAGCCCGCACAACCCGTCCGGATAGCCTGCGGCATAGGCGCTGGCGATCAACGCGCCAAGCGAGTGGCCGATAATCAGCGGTTGCTCCAGCTCCAATTCGGTCACCAGCGCCGCCAGCGCGGCGGCATAGGCGGCGGCGTCCGGCTCGGTGGCGGCCAGCGGCAGGCTACCGCCGTAGCCCGGAGCATCCCAGGCCAGCAGACGGTGACCGTCGGTCAGCCCAGCATCGTTAAACTGCCTGATCCACGAAGCTGAACCGGAGCTGATGCCATGCAGCAACACCACCGGTCGGCCGTGCCCCGCTTCGCGCCAACTGAGGGAGTACCCCCCGCAGCGCCGCTGCTGACGTTGCGCCAGGCCGTTCATCAGTTGCGTTTCACTTTAGATAACGGGTGATCGGCCGGATAGGTCGGCGTTTCCGGTTTGGCCGTGCCGAGCATTACGCACATCAGCGCCTCTTCCTCGCCGTGATTGAACAACCCACGGTAGACGCCGGCCGGCACCGAGATCAGATCTCGCTCTTTCAGCTTGGTTTCATAATATTCCGTGCCATCCTGGATCATCAGCGTGATGCTGCCTTTCAGCATAAAGAACACTTCTTCCACGTCGTCGTGCAGGTGCAGCGGGCCTTCGCATTTCGACGGCAATACCATGGTGGAGAAGGTGAAGTTTCCCGCCGGAATGGTGTTGGTGTCGTTAACCACCCCGGTAGCACCGGTACCGATGTAGCGCATCTGCGCGCGACGGTATTTCGGGTCGTAGTCGGCCTGGAACTTCAACGCGTTCCAGTCATATTTACGGCCTTCGAAGCGGGCGATACGTGATTCCACCCAATTCTCCATCGACTGATCCTGCGGCTTGACGCCGGCTTGTTTCTCAACCTGGGACATGTTGTCACTCCTGTGTTGAATCAAACGGTTATCCCCTTCGTCTTTCACACCGCCGCGTTGTTGACTGCATTCGCTCACTCCAGTCACTTACATCAGTAAGCTCCTGGAGACTCACGAACTTGTCGCCTAGCCGCAGCGTGAAATCCATTGGGCTTATCAATTGTTAATTCAGTACTTTTTCAGCAACGGCAGCAGAATGATGCTGCCGATAAAGGCCATCACCACCAGGAACAGCAGGCCGTTATCCATGTTGCCGGTGGCGGCGATCAGCGCCCCCATCAGCACCGGCGCCAGCGCGCCGGCAAAATTGCCCAATCCGTTAAAAATACCGCCTGCGGTGGCGCTGACCTTGCTGCTGGTCGCTTTCGCCAGCAGCGCAAAGATGTTCGGCGCACCGGCCCCCCACATAAAGGTGCTAAAGGCCATGGCGGCAATCACGCTATAGGTGCCCTGCAGATGCAGCACCACGCCCAGACCCAGCCCGGCGCCGCACAGCGAGACAAAGCAGGCCAGCGCACGACGATCCAGCTTGTCCGACAGCCAGGCGCCGACCACTTCGCCGAGCAGCATGGCGATAAACGGCAGCGATGACAGATAACCGGCGTGTTCCAGATGTATGCCTTTCCCCTTGATCAGGTAGCTGGGCAGCCAGCCGTTCATGCCCCACAGGTAGGTCAGGAAGGCGATGTTAAACAGGCAAATCATCCAGAAATGCGGATTGCGCAACAGTTCCCTGCGCTGCTGTTTACGTTCCACCGCCACAGGCTGTGCATCGGTTTTGGCCGCCGGACGCGCCACGTTCAGGTGGCGCATGCCAAACAGCACCAACAGCATGACCGGCAGCGTCAAAAACGCCATAAAGAAGAAGGTGGTCTGCCAATCGAAAGTATTGAGGATATACAGCGTCACCGGGAAACCGAGCGCAGCCCCCAGCGGCGTGCCAAGCAGCCACAACATGGTGGCGCGAGCCTGCAATCGCTGCGGGAAGGCCTGGCGGATAATGGCGTACGCCATCGGCAGCAACGGCCCTTCCGCGATACCAAGCAGGATACGCAGCGTCATCATGGTGTGATAAGAACGGGACAGCCCCATCAACACCATCAGCACGCCCCACACCACCATCATGCCGATCAGCACTTTCACCGGATTCAGCCGGTCGCCAATACCGCTCAGCAGCATGGAGGATATGCCGTAAGAGAACAAAAACGCGCTCATCAGCAAGCCGAGCCGCGCCGGATCAAAACTGATGCCCAACGCCTGTTGGAACTCGCTGTCGGAAAACAGCGCCGCAATGCTGATCTTGTCGAAAAACGCCAGCAGCACGCAGGCGAACAGCGCGATCGGCACCGACCAGCGTACCCGTTGCTGCGGATTTTCGGCAACGGCGTTCCCCACCCGTCCAGCGCGGGCGTCAATGTCTTGCGTAGTCATAAAACGCTCCCGAGGTTCGGGCGTTATTTCAACGCCATCAGAGAAAATTCCGCGTCCGCCAACTGCTGCGGCTCCAGCACCCGCCCACCGGCCAGCCAGCGTTTGCCCAGCTTGATTGTGCGTGCATCGTTAAATGCCACCATCTGCACCAACTGCCGATCGGCGTTGAGCGTAAAGAACACCTGCGACTGCGGCGTACGGCGTACCACGTGATGTACCCCGCCGATCGGCACGCCGAGGATCTGAATATTGGTGTCGTATTGATCCGACCACAGCCAGGCCACGTCGTTGTAAGGGGCGGCAAAGGCATCCAGCATCGCGCAAGCGGTGCTGATCGCCTGATTCTGCGCATAGGCCCAGGACTGCAGGCACAGACCGAGCGTCGGGTGACGCGCCACGTCGCCGGCGGCGAAGATCGCCGGGTGGCTGGTGCGCCCCTGACCATCGATCACGATGCCGGCGTCAACCTTCAACCCGGCGCTGTGCGCCAGTTCGAGGTTAAGCTCGACGCCGATCCCCACCACCACCAGATCGAAAGCCTGAGGATCGCTGCTTTCACTGCCGATCCAGGCGGTGCCGTCACGATCCTCCAGCGAGATCTCGCCGCAGCCGCAGCGTACCGTTACGCCCTGTTGCCGGTGCAGCTCAAGCAACGCCTGCGAAACGTCAGCGCCAACGCTACGCATGCACAGCGCAGGCTGACGCTCAAACACCGTCACCTCGGCACCGAGCCGCCGGGCGGAAGCGGCGATCTCCAGCCCAATCCAGCCGCCGCCGACGATCGCCAACTGGCGGCAACCTTGCAATGCCTGGCGCAGTTTTGCCGCATCGTCCCAGGAGCGCAGCGTCATCACCCGCGGATGGTTGGCCCAGGTGGCATTCGGCACACGTGGCCGACCGCCGGTGGCGATCAGCAGTTGATCAAACTGCAACCGCCGCCCATCGCCAAGCGTGACGATTTGCTGTTGCCCATCAATGGCTTCGGCACGCAGCGGGCGGTACCAGTCGATATTCAACCCGGCGACCACCTGTTCGCTGAACAGCCTGCTGAGCGGCGCATTGCCGTCCAGCAACGCCGCTTTGGAAAGCGGCGGGCGTTCGTAAAAATCGTAAGGTTCGTCGCTGATCACCGTCAGCCGGCCCGCGTAACCCCGATCGCGCAGCGTTTTCGCCGCCCAACCGCCGGCCTGCCCGCCGCCGATAATCACGATGCCCGCCTGTACTGGCTGGCTCATAGCGCCTCCGGTTTTTTCTGCTGGCGGCGTGTGTCGTGGTCAATACCGCCTTCCACCGCCCACTCGGTGAACGACACCAGTGAGTGCTCCAGCTCACGCGGTTGCCAGTTTTCGGTCAGGTAATCGTCATTGGTGTAATACTCGAATGCACCGCCGGTCGGGCTGTTGACGTACCAGAAATAGGCCGAGGAGATCGGATGGCGGCCGGGGCCGATAAAGGTGCTCCACTTCTCTTTGTTCATGGCGATGCCGCCGCCAATCACTTCGTGGATGTCGCGAACGGTAAAGGCCACGTGATTGAGGCCACGCGGACGATTAGGCAATTTCAGCAGGAACAGATTGTGATGGCCGCCGCGCGCCTGGGTCCGCAGAAACACCGCGCGATCGATATAGCGATCCGATACCTGAAAACCCAGCACTTCACGGTAAAATTTTTCGGTAGCGGCGAGATCCTCGACGAAGAACACCACGTGGCCGATGTTGATCGGCTGCGCCTGCGCATACACCGGGCTGGGCTGATCGATGCGGCGCACGTCGCCCCATTGGTTGATCGGCGATACCGGCAAATCGACATCGCGCTGTTGGCTGACGCTAAAGCGCAGCGTCATGCCGTTCGGATCGCGGCACTCCAGCTCCTCCCCCACCTGGCGGAAACCCGGCATCTGCGCCAGCAAGGGGGCCAGAGCCGCCAATTCGCTTGGGCTGTCGACGCCCCAGGTCATACGGCGCAAGGTGGACCCACCCTCAAACGCCGCCGGCAATACTTCGCTCTGCAACGGATGCAGCACCACTCGCGCACCGCTCAGAGTAGTGAATTCACGCTGAGGTTCACCCCAGTGCTGGGTGGTCGCCTGCAGGCCGAAGTCCTGCATGAATTTTTCGCAAGTTGCCAGATCTTCGACGCCAAATTCCAGCTTTTCGATTCCGATTACGCTCATTATTTTGCCTCACGTTCTCGCTGAATGCGTTTTTCAGGCATGATCGAACCCCGACCCCTGATGGATGTGGGCCTTATCCCTGCCTGAGTAAAAGAGTCGGTGCCGTCAGTTAACCGACGTTTGCCTGCGGCGGTGCGCCCAGGAAGCCGGAGATTTTCTCCGCTGCGTCCCGCACTTCCCTGCGTAGCCGCTCGCGATCCGCTTTCGGGATCTCATCGAACGGCACCATAATGCTGACCACGGCCTCAACCCGCTGCTCGCGGTTGAAGATCGGATAGACGATCGAAGAGATGCCGTGGCGGAAAAACGACTCGCCGATCACATAGCCGCGCGCCTTGTCCTGCTGAACCATCTGCCACAAGGTTTCACGATCCGCCGGGGTGCCCGGCCCGCTGCCCGGCAATTGTTCTTGCGGATACAGCAGCTCGAACTCTTCGCGAGTGGCGCTGGTCAGCAGCATGCGGCCGAGCGAGGTCTGGTGTACCGGCAGACGAGTGCCGACGCTGACCTGATTGATTTGCGAACCGGCGGCGCTGACGCGGGCGATGTAGATCACGTCGCGCTCATCGCGGATCGCCAGATGGCTGCTGCACTGGCTGCGATCGCGCAGCTGTTCGATCACCGGCTGGCCGGCCTGCGCCACGTCCAGCGAGGCGATATATTCAAAACCGAGCCGCAGCACCTTGATGCCCAGAGCAAAGGTGTTGGTGCGCGAGTTACGTTCCAGAAAACCCAGATGCTCCAGCGTTTGCACCACGCGGTAAGCGGTCGCCTTCGGCATATCGACCAGGCGATGCAATTCTGCAAAGGTCATTTCCTTGTGCTGCTCGCCAAACGCCAGCAGCAGCTGCAACCCGCGATCCAGCCCCGGGATCAGATACTTACACGCTTGATCGTCTGCCATGTGCTGCTCCTGGCTAAAATGTAGATTAGTTAAAGACAAAGCCGCCGTTGACCGGCAACAGCTGGCCGGTCACGAAATTCGCCAGCGGCGACAGCAGGTAAAGCACCGTACCGTTCACGTCGTCAGGATGTTGCGCCCCGGCCAGCGCCCGGCCCTGTTCGTACAGCTGGTGGCGCTCGGCGGGGACATATTCGGTAGCTTCTACCCGCGTCAGCCCCGGTGCGATAGCGTTCACGCAAATCCCCTGTGGGCCCAGCTCACGCGCCATTGAGCGGGTCATCGAGATAATCGCCCCTTTGCTGGCCACGTAAGCCATTAAGCGCGGTGCGCCCCACAGCGCGGTATCCGAAGCCACGTTGACGATCTTGGCATGCGGGTTTTCCGCCAGCAGCGGTACCGCTGCCTGGCTCACCAGCCAGGTGCCGCGCACGTTGACCTGCATGACCCGATCCCACAGATCAATATCGTATTCCATCATGGTTTTACCGCCGACGCCGGTAGCCAGCGCCGCGTTGTTCACCAGCCCGTCGATCGTACCGCCTTCGGCAATGGCGCTGAACGTAGCGGTGATCGAGGCCGGCGACGCCAGATCGATAACCTGCGTTTCCACCTCGGCCCCCTGTTCACGCAGGCCGGCGGCGCTGTCCGCCAATTCATCCGCCAGAATATCGCACATCACGACCCGACCGCCCGCCTGGGCGATGGCCCCGGCAAAGCTGCGGCCCAGACCGCGCGCCGCACCGGTCACCACAATGCGTTTTCCCGTCAGCAGGCCGTTCACTGCGCAGCCTCCTGTTCGGCGAGCATCGCCAGTTGTTTTTGCGCCTCTTTCTGCATCATGCGACGCAGGCGAGAAAGACCGACGTCATGCTGATACAAATATTCACGGCCACGCGCGTTTGGCGCCATGTTCTCCAGCACGATGCGATCTTGTTCCAGTACGTCCCAATGCAGTGCTTCCAACCGATTGCGGTACATAAAGCGCCAGATGTCGCGCTGCCAGTCTTTGACCTTGCGGATACGCCAGAAGAACACCCGGCAATGATCTTTATCTTCCGGCACCACCATGCCGATGATCCAGAAGTGGCCGCCCGGCCCAAAGCGTTTTTTGTACGGGATCGACAGCCGCATCCAATAGGCGCCGCTGTTGCCGAACTCTACCCAGTCAAAGTTAACGCCGATCTGGCCGTTCTTCTTGAAGATGAACCCGGTATCGGTCGGCTCAAGCGCCATATCCGCCTTGCGATCCCCTTCCGCCATCGAATGCGAAGAGGAGTGCAGGTAGGTGCCGTGCATCGGATCCATGACGTTTTCCAATGCATATTGATAGTTGCAGTCCCAGCTGGCGGTGCACAGGAAGTTGCTGTAGGAAGCCTCATCCGCCAGTTCCTGCGGGAAGGTCAGCTCCGGCGGTGCTTCGTCGGCAGTGATGCCGAAATAAAGGAACACGGCGCCGTAGGCCTCTTTGGCCGGGTAAGAACGCAGGCATTTTTGCCCCACCAACGGGCAGCGATCGACCGCAGGCACATCTTTGACCGTACCGTCGCCGCCGACTTCCACGCCGTGATACCAGCAGGCGATGCGATCGCCCAGATTCCAGCCCATCGAAAGCCGCGCGCCGCGATGCGGGCAACGATCTTCCAGTGCGTGGATCGCGCCTTCACCGTCGCGCCACACCACAATCTGCTGCTCAAGACGCGTAATGCCTACCGGATTATTGCCCACTTCCCAACTGGCCAGCACCGGGTACCACATGCCGCGCAACCCCTGATCGAGATAGTCCTGCAAAGTCTGTGCGGAGGATGTTGTGTTTGCTGTCATTGTCTTCTCCCGGGCTGCTCAGTAACCGTTAACGTGAAGGAATTCGCGGAACGCCGCCTCATTCCACGGCTGGCCGCTGCGATCAAACAGGCGGCGCTGGTTCAGCGCGCTGACGATCTGCTCAAGCTCTTCCGCACCCTGCTCGAAGATCTCTTCCAGCGCCGCGACCAACGCAGTTTCGAAACCGTCCGGTACCCGGCCGCGGTTCTGCCAGATGACATTCCGGAACTGACCCGGTTGGTGGATCTGGCCGTTGCCGCCTTCACGCGCCGGGATCACCTGTTGGGTGTCCGGCAGCCAGGGATTGAAATCGGTGATGTGCTGCATGATTACTCCTCCGCGATAAAGGTGATTTGGATTTGATTGTCGACAACCCGGGTGGGATAGGTTTGCAGATCGCGGCCGCCTGGCTCACGCAGGCACTGGCCGGTACGCACGTCGAACAGCGCTTCATGCAACGGGCACTCGATCTTGCCATCATCAACAAACCCCTGGCTGAGCAAGGCATAGGCGTGTGGGCAAACGTCTTCCAGCGCGTAATAGTTGCCGTCGATCAGATACACCCCGACTTCTTTCCCTTCCACGTTGGCGGAGAAAGGAAAATCTTCTTTCACCTGAGACACTTCACACACTTTCTTCCAGCTCATTGCTTCTGTCCTCTATCTGATTGTTTCATATATGAAACTCAGTTTCTTATTTAATACACTCACTATAAGTCTGGCGAAACTTTCGTCAAGAGAGCAAAGCGGCAATTGTTAATGGAAAGTTGTTTAAACATGACAAATGCGGGAAGGATCACGAAAAAATGCACCGATATGAAAAACTGATGAAGGTTGTGCGCTCCATCACTAATTCATGGGTAAAAAGGCGTTGATCTGGCTGACGTAATGCGAGTAAAAGTTCTCTCTCACTGATTAACACACCTTTTTTATAACAATAAATTTACATTAAAACGGATAAACCCTGCTTTTCAGCACTGTGAAATCAGCGGGTTAGTTTACTGCTGCCTAAATTCGTTAATCGCCCGCCAAAGGAGCGTACATGGAGCGCATTGTGCAACAACGTCAACGCTGGTTCGGGGTCGTGGCCCTGCTGTTTCTGATCGTCATCGCCTATGCCGATCGGGTCAATATTGCCGTGATGCTGGTCAATCCCGACTTCTTGCAACACTTTCAGCTCGGCGGTGACCGTGCGCATCAGGGCATGCTGATGACCGTGTTTTTGCTCGGTTACGGGCTTTCCGCCATGCTGCTGACGCCCTTCCTGGAAACCCTGATGGGCTATCGCCGTGCGCTGACGCTAAGCATTGTGCTGTGGGCACTGCTCACGGCCGCCTCGCCGCTGGCGGGGTCGGTACTGCTGCTGTTTGCGGTACGCGCATTGCTTGGCGTCAGCGAGGGGCCGCTGTTCTCGTTAAAAACCATGTACATCGGCGATCACTTCGCCGCCGATGAACGCGGCAAGCCCAATGCCGTCAGCACCTTGGGCGTTTCACTGGGGTTGGTGATCGGTTTTCCGCTGGTGAGTTTCCTGATGGCGCACTTTGGCTGGGCCGTCTCTTTCTATCTGTTGGCGCTGATCAACCTGCTGCTGGGGTTGGCGCTGGTGCGATTATTTATCCATCCGGCCGCGTTGCCGCCACGCGCCGTCGATCCTCAACCGGTACTGAGCCGCGTCTGGCACACCTTTGCCCTGGCCTGGCGCACCCCGATGCTCGGCTGGATCATGCTGATCGAGATCGCCACCCTCAGCTATCTGTGGGGATCCAGCTCTTGGTTACCGGCCTACCTGACCGACGAGAAAGGCTTTTCCATCAAACAGATGGGCTGGATGGCCTCGCTGCCGTTTATCGTCAGCATCGCCTCAAAATATCTCGGCGGCGTGCTGCTCGACCGTATCCGCCCCTATCAGGCGCCGTTGATTTTCGCCGTGGGGGGCGCGGCGACCGCGTTATGTATCTATGGCGTGATGCACAGCCATCAGCTCGGCTGGATCGCTTTCTTCCTGCTGGCGGCTAATGCCTGCTGGGGGGCTCAGGGGGCGGCGATCCCTACCCTGTTGCAGCATTATGCTCAGCCGCAGGCTGTCGGCAGCGCCTATGGGCTGATTAACGGCATCGGCAACATGTTCTCGGCGTTTGTGCCGATGATTATGGGTATGGTGATGGCCAGCCATGGCAAGGTATCTTCAGGGTTTGCAGTGCTGATTGTGTCGCAGGTAGTGACATTGTTGGCGGGCGGCGTACTGTTCAGCCGGATGCGGATGACGCGCGAGGCAAGGCGGGCGTAAAACAACCGGGGCGCATAATGCGCCCCGATCCCAATTCATGTTACTGACGGCTCAGCGCCCTTTCTTTTTACGACCAGGCTGAGCGAAGCGCTTACGCGCCGGCGCGTTGCTGCCGGGCTTTTCGGCGTTTTTCGCCCCGCTGCTGGCCGGCTTTTTCACTGCCGGTTTGGCTTTCTTCGCCGGTTTCGCTTCTGAGGAAGAATCCTCGATCGATTTAAACAGTTCGACCAGTTCGTCGTCGGTTAAATCTCGCCATTCACCCGGCGGTAGTCCGGCCATGCTGACATTCATAATGCGGGTGCGTTCCAGCTTGATAACCTCATAGCCAAAATGCTCGCACATGCGGCGGATCTGGCGGTTAAGCCCCTGAACCAGCACGATGCGAAACACGAACGGCGCTTCTTTCTTTACCTTGCACTTTTTAGTCACCGTACCCAGCATCGGCACGCCAGCCCCCAGGCCACGGATAAAATCGTCGGTCACCGGTTTGTTGACCGTCACCCGATATTCTTTCTCATGGTCATTACCCGCTCGCAGGATCTTGTTCACCAGATCGCCGTGGTTGGTGAGGAAAATCAGCCCCTGAGAGTCTTTGTCCAGGCGGCCGATCGGGAAGATACGGGTGCTGTGGTTGACAAAATCGACAATATTGTCTTTCTCGCCCTCTTCGGTGGTGCTGACGATACCAACGGGTTTGTTCAACGCGATAAAGATCAGGTTGTCTTCATTACGGGGTTCGATCAACTGACCGTTGACCTTGACGACGTCTCCTGGAAACACCTGATCGCCAAGCGTTACCCGCTTGCCATTGATAAAAACATTGCCTTGTTCGATATAACGATCGGCATCGCGGCGGGAGCAGATGCCGCTCTCGCTGATATATTTGTTAAGACGTGTTGAAGGCTTGGTCAGCATGTTTTCTCCATACCCGTCGTCTTTCAAGCCACAGCGTTGTTACCTGCACTCACTCCCCCAGTCACTTACAAAAGTAAGCTCCTGGGGATGAGCGAGCTGGGCGCCTGGCTGTGACTTGAAATCCATAGGGTATATAGATACCGGTTGTGTGTATTTCTCTATGGTACAGTTACAAACGACTCGGTTTACAGCCCATAGCCGCCTGTTAATACTTTTAGGAACTTATTTCGTTTTTTTAGCGGCTTGCAGATACAGCATTTCCAGACCCAGCGTCGCCGCGGCCAGCGCGGTGATTTCGGATTGGTCATAGGCTGGCGCCACTTCCACCACGTCCATGCCGACGATGTTCAGCGACTGCATGCCGCGTACCAGTTTCAGTGCGCGATCGGAGGTCAGGCCGCCGATCACCGGGGTGCCGGTGCCCGGTGCGAACGCCGGATCCAGGCAGTCGATGTCGAAGGTCAGATAAACCGGCATATCGCCGACGATCTGTTTGATCTGCGTCAGCAGGTCGTCCACGCTGCGATCGTTAACCTGTGCGGCATCCAATACGGTAAAGCCGTTGTCATGATCGAACTCGGTACGAATGCCGATCTGCACCGAGTGGTTCGGATCGATCAGGCCTTCGTTCGGCGCATGGAAGAACATGGTGCCGTGGTCGTATTTGCTGCCGTTGGCGTAGGTGTCGGTGTGGGCGTCAAAATGCACCAGCGCCAGTTTGCCGAAATGCTTGGCGTGAGCGCGCAACAGCGGCAACGTGACGAAATGGTCGCCGCCGAATGAAAGCATGCGTTTGCCGGCCTTCAGCAATTTTTCCGCGTGCGCCTGCAGCTTGTCGCTCATGTCTTGAGCGTCGCCGAAGTTGAACACGATATCGCCGCAGTCGATCACGTTCAGGCGATCGCGCAGATCAAAGCTCCACGGCCAGCGGTTGCCTTCCCACGCCAGATTGGTGGAAACCTGACGGATCGCCGCAGGACCATGGCGGCCGCCGGCTCGGCCGGAGGTTGCCATGTCGAATGGAATGCCGGTGATGACCCACTCTGCATCGCTGTCATAAGGCATGAAATTCAGCGGAAAGCGCAGGAAACCAAAGGCGTTGGACACTAAGGAATTATCGGACTGATGGCCTAACGTGCTCATTGTAAACCCTCATATTTCAACGTTTCGCCTGCGGTAAAATCACACGGGCGTTGGCAAAAAAAAATCCCTCCCGCGTCGTTAGCCCGACGAGAAAGGGATTGATACGATGTCTGTTTCGGTACTGCTGATGCGGCAGATTATCGCCGTATTTGGTTCGCGCTTCAAGCCCGCGCATCACTCCAACTGCTCGTCGGTATCAGTATAGAAGAGCAGCGTGAAAGTACGGTGAATCATACCCTCACGCCCCTCTTACTTACTCGTCTTCCAGATAAGTATAACCATACAAACCGGCTTCGAACTCTTCTACGAACTGTGCCTGCAATTCATCGTCCAGATCGGTTTCTTTCACCTGATCGCGGAATTTGGCCAGCAGTGCGATCGGATCGAGCTGCACGTATTCCAGCATGTCGGCAACGGTGTCGCCTTCGTCGGACAACTCGGTTTCTACCGTACCGTCCGGGAAGACGAACACGTCAACCGAGGCGGTATCACCGAACAGGTTGTGCATGTTGCCGAGGATTTCCTGGTAGGCGCCCACCATAAAGAAGCCCAGCGCCGGCGGGTTTTCCGGATCGTACGGCGGCATTGGCATGGTGGTCGCCACGCCGTCGCCGTCGATGTAATGATCGATCGTACCGTCGGAGTCACAGGTGATGTCCAGCAGCACCGCGCGGCCTTCCGGCGGCTTATCCAACCCTTCCAGCGGCAGCACCGGGAACAGCTGATCGATACCCCAGGCGTCCGGCATGGACTGGAACAGCGAGAAGTTGACGTAGAACTTGTCTGCCATACGCTCTTGCAGTTCGTCGATGATCGGACGGTGCGCACGGTTGCTTGGATCAAGCTGCTGCTGGATCTTGTTGCAGATGTTCAGATACAGCTGCTCGGCCCAGGCGCGCTTGGTCAGATCCAGCATGCCGTGGGCGTACTGGGTGTGAACGTCGTGCAGGTCCATTTGACTGTCGTGCAGCCATTCGCGCAACGAGCGGCGGTTCTCCGGCTCGTTCATTTCCTGCCAGGTTTCCCACATGCTTTCCAGCGCACGCGGCGCATCTTCCGCCGGCGGCAAAGGATCGCTGAATTCGTTGCGTTCAACGCCGATCACGTTGGACACCAGCACCGTATGGTGCGCGGTGACCGCGCGGCCGGATTCGGTAATCACCGTCGGATGAGGCAGGCCGTGCTCATTACAAGCGTCGCCGATGCCCCAAATCACGTTGTTGGCATATTCGTTCAGGCCGTAATTCACCGAACAGTCGGATTGCGAACGGGTGCCTTCATAATCCACGCCCAAACCGCCGCCCACGTCGAAGCACTGGATGTTAACGCCCAGCTTGTGCAATTCAACGTAGAAGCGCGCCGATTCACGCACGCCGGTGGCGATGTCGCGAATATTGGCCAGTTGCGAGCCCAGATGGAAATGCAGCAGTTGCAGGCTGTCGAGGCGGCCCGCTTCACGCAGGGTTTCCACCAATTTCAGGACCTGAATGGCCGCCAGACCGAACTTGGACTTCTCGCCGCCGCTCGATTGCCATTTGCCGGAACCCTGCGAAGCCAGACGCGCACGCACGCCCAGACGCGGCACCACGTTCAGACGCTCGGCTTCTTCCAGCACCATGTTGATCTCGGACATCTTCTCGATCACCAGGTACACTTTGTGCCCCAGTTTTTCGCCGATCAGTGCCAGACGAATATATTCGCGGTCTTTATAGCCGTTACAAACGATGACCGAACGGGTCATGCCGGCATGTGCCAGCACCGCCATCAGTTCGGCTTTGGAGCCGGCTTCCAGCCCCAGCGGTTCGCCTGAGTTGACCAGGGATTCGATCACGCGACGATGCTGGTTCACCTTGATCGGGTAAACCAGGAAATAGCCGCCTTCATAGCCGAATGACTCGCGCGCGCGTTTGAATGCCGCGTTAATCGAACGCAGGCGGTGCTGGAGGATCTGCGGGAAGCAGAACAGCGCCGGCAGACGCTGACCGTCTTTGCGACGTTCTTTCACCAGTTCAGCCAGATCGACACGCGCCTGCGGGACGTCCGGATCCGGGCACACGCTGATGTGGCCCAGTTCATTGACGTCATAATAGTTGTTGCCCCAGTAGGCGACGTTATAAGTGCGCAGCATCTTGCTGGCGTCACGGTCATTCATGGCAACCTCCTGCATGGAGCGTAAAGATATAGGTTCGCCCGCGGCTGGCGGACGGTGAATCAACAGATCATCAGACATTACTCGCCTCACATCCCGTACTGACGATACAGTCAGCCACTATCGCAGCTACAACCCGCGAGAACAACCCAACAAACCGCCCTTGCGGCAGCGAATAAAACTGCCGTTCGCGGTCAGCGATCGGTTTATCACTCATATAATTGTAAGACACCCTGTTCAAACCTCGTGAATCGGGTCAAGAAACATCCCACAGGAAGGCTGCAGGCTACCCTTGTTCAGTTCTTCAGACGACCGTTAACCGGCCCGAGAATCCTGAGTAGCGCCCAAGTGTTTATCACACCTGGAAGGTGGAGTAGAGACAAGACGGGAAATAGCAGAAGAATGTGCGCCAGAACGGCACTGCTGTTGAGAACCAACAACCGGTAGACAACGGATCATTAATCCAACCACCTCCACGCACGTCGCCCGGAATGAACGACTGAGCCTCTATTAATAGTGTAAGAACGTGACCGTTCTATGAAGCGGCGACGCCAAGCGTCGGCGTCTGCGGCTGACCATGAAAGCCATGAGCGGGAGCTTGCCACTTTTTGCTCCACGCTGTGCACCAAATGAGCCGCGCGCGCAGTTTATACCGATAACCTGGGGAAAATGCAAAATGAAAATTCGCCGGAAACTGTTTCAAGCGATGAAAATGGCGCCGATGCCTTTGCGCAAAAGAGCGAAACGACAAAAAAATACTGGCAATCCGGCTAAGGCCTGACCTAAAATAGACGTCCAGATGTTAATCCATCTATACTGATTATGCCCTATGAATTTCAAGTCGCGGCTTGAAAGATGACGGGTATAGCTGAATAAACTGCTTAACGGCTTTGCCTGAGGGGCGTTGCAGGATGCATCTTGCGCCATCAGCGGAAGACCCTTCGCTTTGATGCCGGATCTCCAGCGCTGTGCAGTAATTTCTAACCCGTCTTATGCAAGGTAAAGAATACAATGGCTAAACACCTATTCACGTCAGAGTCCGTCTCCGAAGGACATCCCGATAAAATCGCCGACCAGATCTCCGATGCCGTCCTTGACGCCATTCTGGAACAGGATCCGAAAGCGCGCGTAGCCTGCGAAACCTATGTGAAAACCGGCATGGTGCTGGTCGGCGGTGAAATCACCACCAGCGCTTGGGTAGATATCGAAGAAATCACCCGTAAAACCGTGCGTGAAATCGGCTATGTTCATTCGGATATGGGTTTTGACGCCAACTCTTGTGCCGTACTGAGCGCCATTGGCAAGCAATCCCCGGATATCAATCAGGGCGTTGACCGTACCGATCCGTTGGAACAGGGTGCTGGCGACCAGGGCCTGATGTTTGGCTATGCCACCAACGAAACCGAAGTGCTGATGCCTGCACCGGTGACCTACGCACACCGTCTGGTACAGCGCCAGGCCGAAGTACGTAAAAACGGTACCCTGCCGTGGCTGCGTCCGGATGCGAAAAGCCAGGTCACTTTCCAGTATGACGACGGCAAAATCGTCGGCATCGACGCGGTAGTGTTGTCCACCCAGCATTCCGAAGATATCTCTCTGAAAGATCTGCAAGAAGCGGTGATGGAAGAGATCATCAAGCCGGTTCTGCCTACCGAATGGCTGAGCGCCGGCACCAAATACCACATCAACCCAACCGGCCGTTTCGTTATCGGTGGCCCAATGGGCGACTGCGGCCTGACCGGGCGTAAAATCATCGTGGATACCTACGGCGGCATGGCCCGTCACGGTGGCGGTGCATTCTCCGGTAAGGATCCGTCCAAGGTTGACCGTTCAGCGGCGTACGCGGCGCGTTACGTGGCGAAAAACATCGTTGCCGCCGGCCTGGCCGACCGCTGTGAGATCCAGGTGTCCTACGCTATCGGCGTGGCAGAGCCAACCTCCATCATGGTGGAAACCTTCGGTACCGAGAAAGTGCCTACCGAACAGTTGACCCTGCTGGTGCGCGAGTTCTTCGATCTGCGTCCATACGGCCTGATCCAGATGATGGATCTGCTGCAACCGATCTACCGCGAAACCGCGGCCTACGGCCACTTCGGCCGCGAGCACTTCCCATGGGAAGCGACCGACAAGGCTGAACTGCTGCGCGATGCCGCCGGCCTGAAATAAGCCCCGCATCCTGGTAAAAACGGCAAGCCCCTGGCTTGCCGTTTTTGTTTTTATTGGACGTTGTAAATCCTGTCAGGCACTTTCAGAACCCCCGGTTAGGGTATGCGGGAGCATTCTATTCATCTGGGTGACTCATATTTACCCTAATGCTTTGTTGTTAACGCCGTCGGAAAGGCGCTGGACGCTGGACCCAGCTCAGACAGCAGGTGAGCCAACTAATGTGCGGCAAGTTCCCGGAAGAAAGCAGGGTTAGTCTGGATAGCCGCCAGCACCTTTGCCGCCAGACCCGTTGGGTTACGTCTTTTGGTTTCCCAGCTTTTGATGGTATCAACGCTGGTACCCAGTGCCTTGGCCATTTCGCTCTGTGAAACGTTAAGCTGCTCCCTGATCGCCCTCACATCTGCAATATCATAACGAGTGACATTGGCAGGTGCAGTAACGCCATTTTTAATGTCGACAGCCTCTTCAAGAGACGTTTTCATATCGTCAAAAAAACTCATGTCACACCTCATTTTTCAGTAATCTCGTTAATCTCTTCAGCTGTGATTTTTCTGCATCGGTCAGACTGTCTTTAATACTTTTCGGGTAGGCCATCACCAGATAGATAACCTCCTCGGTCGCCAGAAAGTAAATCACTCTGGCGCTCCCACTTTTCCCCTGCGAACCTGTTGCCATCCTGATTTTTCGCAGACCACCTGTATTCTCAATCAGATCGCCTTTGCCTGGCGATTCAATGAGTTCTTTCTGGAGTTCTTTTAGCTCGTCGTCCGTGGCTATTTGCTTCACCTGCCGCGTGAACATCGGGTCTCAATAAATACTAGTGCATGACTCACCGGTACCCTCTCCATGTTGAGGTACATAGTACACCAGGTGGCGTACTATGGACGCCAAGGTAATTTGAGTGTAATGGGCTCCTTTCCTTGGTTCTCGGCAGAGAGCCAGAGCACCCGTGCGCAGTATATGCGTCTCTCCCCAGGTTTTGGCGGCCCTTTCTGCGCTAAATTTCGTTTCTGCGCAACCTTGCGCAAAACGTTACAACCCACTGAAAACAAAAAAGACAAAGGCCCAGCAATGCTGAGCCTTTGATGGCAGAAACGGGCGTTGCGATGACGGCTACGAGGTTTGTTTACGCAGCAGATAAACGAAATACGGCGCGCCGATAAAGGTCGCCAGCAGCCCGGCGGGGATTTGATACGGGAACATCACCATCCGGCCGCACCAGTCGGCGAACACCATCAGCAGGCCGCCCAACAGTGCGGCAATCACCATCTGCGGCAATGCGCGCCGGAAGCCCAGCATACGCGCCATATGCGGTGCCATCAGGCCGATAAAGCTCAGCGGCCCCACGGTCAACGTCGCCATGGCGGTCAGCGTGGCGGCCAGCAGCAGAATCACCACCCGCACCGGCGTCAGCGCAATGCCCACCGAGCGGGCGGTCGCGCTGCCCAGCGGCAGAATGGTCAGCCAACGGCGACACAGCGGTGCCAGCACTATCAGCGTTGCCGCAATGATGGCAGTACGGATCGCCTGCTCCGAAGTCACCGAATAGGTTGAGCCGGAAATCCAGGTCAGCAGCCCGCCCATCCGCGGATCGCCGCTGGCCAGCAGCAGGAAAATGGTGGTGGTAAACGCCGTGCTGAGCGCGATGCCGGCCAGCAGCATGCGCTCGGTAGAAAAACCGCCGCGACCGGCGGCGACCATAATCACCAGCAACGTTGCCGCCGCCCCCAGGCTACCGGCGGGCAGCAACCAACCGAAGGCATCACCCGGTACGATAAACAACATCACCACCACGCCAAAAGCCGCACCGGAGCTGATACCCAGCACTTCCGGGCTGGACATCGGGTTGCCGGTCAGCTTCTGGATTAAGGTGCCGGCCACCGCCAGCATCATGCCCGCGGCCAGCGCGGACAGCACCCGCGGCCAACGCCACGGCATCAATGATTCCAGTTCTGCGCCATAGCTCCAATGCCAGCCAGCGGCGTTCTGCCCGAACATCAGTGCGAGGGCGATGCCAGCCAGCAGCACAATCCCCGCTACCGTCACCCAGCCCAGCAGATGGCCGCGTTCGGCCGGTACCTTGTCGCCCAGGTTCATCGGCGGTGGCGTGGCGGCGCTACGCAGGCGCGGCAACAGCCACAACAACAGCGGAGCGCCAAACAACGCGGTCGCCGCACCGGTCGGGACCTCACGCCAAACCTGCGTCAGCCAAATCATCACCTGATCGGTCAGCCACAGCAGCAAAGCGCCCAGCAACGGCGCCAGTATCATGCGATGAGCCAGCCGACGCGCCCCCAGCATTTTTGCCATTAAGGGTGCAAACAGACCGATAAAACCGATCACGCCCACCGCATTCACCAGCATCGCACTGAAGATAATCGCCACCGCCAGCGCGCAAAAACGCGCCATCGACAACCCCAGCCCCAAATTGCGCGCCACGCCGTCGTCCAACCCCAGCAACGTCAATGGGCGCAGCAGCAGCACCGCCAACAGCCCGGCCACCACCAGGCGCGGCAGGATAAATTGCGCAGTGCTCCAGTCCTGCTGGTTCAACGCCCCGGTGCTCCACAAGAACAATCCCTGCAGCTGATCGTAATTAAACAGCGCCAACAGGCTGTTGACCGCACCGCAGTACAGCCCCAGCACAAGACCGGCCAGAATCAGCGTCACCGGCGACATGCGTTTACCCCAGGCTACGCCAAACACCAGCCCACCGACCAGGATCGCCCCGGCCATTGCCGCCAGTTGGCGAGTTATCTCGCCGCCAGGCAGCATCCACAAGGTAGCGATAGTCAAGCCGAGCTGCGCACCGGCGGATACGCCCAGCGTCGCCGGTTCCGCCAACGGATTGCGCAGCACCTGCTGGAACAACACGCCGACCAGCCCCAGCCCGGCCCCGGCCAACAGGGAGACCGACAACCGTGGCAGCAGGCTGTAATGGAACAGCATCTGACGTACATCGTCGTGATTCGGCGCGCGCATCGCCTGCGCCCACAGCGCCCAAGGCAGCTGTTGCAACAGGTTGTAGATCGTCAAACCGCCCGCCGTCGCCAGCAATAACAAGATCAACGTCAGCGGTAATACCCGGATGCGCGCGCTCATGAATAGCTCTCCTGCGTCTGCTCCAGCAGATGGCAAAAACGCATCGCCGACAGCGTCGCGCCGTAGAACCAGACCGCCGGCACCTGCCGCAGTTGGTTCTGACGCACAAAAGGCAAAGCCTGCCACAACGGCGTCGAACTGACTTTTTCCATCATCGCCTGGTTACCGTGATCGAGATAAATCGCCCGCGCATTTTTCACCGCAATCAGGCGCTCGATGCCCACTACCGCCGTGCCCCAGAAGTTGGTTTCCCCTTCCCAGGCATTCTGGATGCCAAGCTGCTCCATCACCTCCTGGAACAGGCTTTTCTGGCCGATAATCAGCACATGCCGCGTATCCAGCAAGGAGAACAACAACAGCGGCTGTTTGGTGTAAGAATGCAGACGTTGGCGTGCATCCTGAATAAACCGGTCGAACTGCATCAGATGCCGTTCAGCGCGTGCCTCAAGCCCCAGCCGCTGTGCCAGTTGCTGCAACGAATTCCGGCCCACCGTCAGCGGCTTGCCGCTGCCGTCGTTGAAGCCAAAACTCATCGTCGGCGCTATGGGAGCCAATTTTTGCGGCGTTGGCCCGTACCCTTTTGACAGCAGCATCAGCGAAGGCTGGAGTTGTTGCAGCAACTCCAGGTTTGGTTCGGTGCGTTGGCCCACGTCGATAACCGACGCCGGCATTTTCGGCTCTTCCACCCACAGGTTGTAGTTATGGATATCCGCCACCGCCAGCGGCGTGACGCCCAGCGCCAGCAGCAGCTCAATCGGCAGCCATTCCAGCGCCACGATGCGCGTGAGATCGGGCGGCGTCACCGCCGCGCGCCCTGGTAGAGAAAACAGCAGCGGCGACAGCGCCATGGCGGTCAGCAGGCGGCGACGTACGGGATCGTGTTGAAAATCGGAGGAAGCAGACATCAGTAGACAAAACTCACCGGAGCACCGCCGCTCGGATGCGCCAGCGTGCCCATTGGAATACCATAAATTTGCTCCAGCACCGGGCCTTGCATCAGCTCCAGCGGGGCGCCTTGCGCAATCATCTCGCCGCCGCGCAACGCCACCAAATGGTCGCAGTAGCGCGCCGCCATATTGATGTCGTGCAGCACCGCAATCACCGTCAGGCCGCGTTCATGGCTCAGACGTTGAATCAGCGCCAACACCTCAACCTGGTGCGCAATGTCCAGCGCGGAGGTCGGCTCGTCCAACAGCAGACAACGGCTGTCCTGCGCCACCATCATCGCCAGCCAGGCGCGTTGACGCTCGCCGCCGGACAGGCTGTCCACCAGGCGGTTGGCGAAAGGCTTCAGGCCAACCAGCGCTATCGCCTCCTCCACCTGTTCACGGTCGTTCACGCCAAAGCGGCCCAACGCGCCGTGCCACGGATAGCGGCCGATCGCCACCAGCTCGCGTACCGTCATGCCTTCTGCGGCAGGCAGTTGCTGGGGCAGATAAGCGACCTGACGCGCAAAGGCTTTGCTGTCCCATTGCGCCAGCGGGCGTCGGTTAAGCTGCGCGCTGCCGGCGGTCGGGTTCTGGTGGCGACCAAGGATTTTCAGCAAGGTGGATTTGCCGGAACCATTGTGGCCGATCAACCCGCAGACTTTGCCCTGAGGAAAGGTCAGCGACAGCGGCTGTAACAGCACGCGGCCGGGAACGGCAAAACTGACGTTGTCTAACGCGAAAGTGGCGTCGTGATCGAGGTGTTTATCCTGCATAGGCCCTACTCTGTTCGGAGCGGCGATCCGCCGCCCCGATTACCCGGTTAGAAACGGAAGGTTGCGGTGGCGACCACCTGACGTTCTGCGCCCCAATAGCAGGCGTAGTCGCGATAACAGCTTGAAACGTAGGTCTTGTCAAACAGGTTGTTGATATTGACGCCAACTGAAGAACCCGGCAGGCCAAAGCGCGCCAGATCGTATTTGATGGTCGCATCCACCAGCGTGTAATCCGGTACTTTAAAGGTGCTGTTGTCGGCGCTGTTGAAGCTGGAACTGGTGCCGACATAACGTACGCCGGAGCCCAACGTCAGGCCGCTGACCGCCGTTTCGTGGAAGGTGTAGTCCGCCCACAAAGAGGCCATATGTTTGGGAATTTCCGGCGTCGGCTTATCCTGGAAGTTGGTATCTTCGGTGTACTTGGCATCCGTATAGGTATAAGACGCGATCAGGTTGACGTTGGCGTTCAGCGCCGCCTTGGCCTCCAGCTCTACACCGCGCGAACGAATTTCCCCACTCTGCGTGCTGAACAAAATATTATCCGGATCGGTCGTCAGGTTGTTATTTTTGGTCAGCTGGTACAGCGCCGCCGTCAGGACGATCGGGCGATCCTTCGGCACGTATTTCACACCAGTTTCAAATTGTTTGCCGATCGAAGGCTTAAAGGTGCTGCCGCCGGCGGTGGTGCCTAAATTAGGTTCGAACGATTGGCTGTAGCTAAAGTACGGCGTGATGCCATTATCAAACAGGTAGTTCAAGCCACCGCGCCAGGTGAACTGCCCGTCGGTTTGTTCATCCGTCGTGCCCAGGTTGCGGTTAAAGGCGGAGGTCTTCGCCCAGTCGTAACGGCCGCCCAGCGTCAGCACCCACTGGTTCCACTCGCCTTGTTCCTGCACATACAGGCCGGTCTGTTCCTGACGGTTCAGATAATTATAAGGGAAAGTAATGGCATAGCCGTCGTTACCATACTGCGGATGGGTCATGCTCAGGCTGTCTGCCGTGCCAAAGCCGGAATTGATGTCATTACGCATGCGCATGTAATCCACGCCGAACAACAACGTATGATCGACATCGCCGGTTTTCACCTTGGCCTGCGCTTGAGTATCCACCGAGAAGCTGTTCAGATGTTCCTTCGACTGGACATAAGCGCGGTTGATCGTCGTCGGCGTTGCGGCGGAAACGCCGCTGCCGTAAATGCTCTTCAGGTCGGTTTCCAACTGCATATAGCGCAGATTCTGACGCACCGCCCAGGTATCGTTGAAGGCGTGTTCGAAACTGTAGCCGATCATCCGCTGCTTGCGTGAGGTGTAGTTGCTGGCTTCGCCTTCATTGAAATCTGTCGGCAATTTGCTGCCGTCCGGCAGCGGGATCAACGTGCCCTGCTTCGGCAGCCAGCCGTAATAACCGGTGTAAGGATCGTTTTGAATGTTGGCCAACAGCGTGAAGTTGGTCTTGTCATCGGGACGCCAGCTAAAGGAAGGCGCAATCGCGTAACGCTTCTCTTTGCTCATATTCTGCTGCGCGTCACTGTCTTTTGCCAAGCCGGTCAGACGATAGGAATAGACCCCGTTATCGTCCAGCGCATCGCTGAAATCGAAACCGGTCTGGAACAGATTGTCGGTGCCCATTTTAAACTGGATTTCGCGCAGCGGTTCGGTCGTTGGCCGCTTGCTGACCATCGAAACCAGGCCGCCAGGGCTGCTTTTGCCATACAGCACCGACACCGGCCCGCGCAACAGTTCGGCGCGCTCGAGGAAATACGGATCGATGGAAGCCTCGCTGTAGTTATCGCCCTGCAGACGCAGCCCATCCAGATACTGGTTGGTGTTTACCGCCGGGAAACCGCGAATGGCCACCGAATCATAGGTGGTGGAGCTGCCACGGCTGGCGTAAACCCCTGGCGCATAAGCCAGCGCGCCTTTCACCGTATCCGGCTGGCGCATGTCCATCTCTTCACGCGTGACTACGGAAACCGACTGCGGATTCTTTTCAATCGGCGTATCGGTTTTGGTACCGGTGGCGCTGTGCTTGGCCACGTAGGTGCCGACCGGCCCCCAGGCGCTTTCCTGTTGCGGCTGGCTGCTGCCCACCACGGTAAGAGTGTCTTCCTTGGTTGCCGGATTGGCTTCGGCAGAAAATGCCGGCATCGCCAGCGTACCCAGCGCGGTAGCGATAGTGATCGCTAACCCACTAATGGGAGAACGGCCCTTCATGGCCCGTGATGAAGTTGGACGCTTGGTCGGCATAGGTGGTTTCTCTGATGAATTATTTGATAACGAATGTAAACGATAATAATTATTATAAGCGACGCATTTTATGCAGAAGCCAAATTAAACTGCAAGTCGAATTCAGCCAGTAAATAGTTGGGGATTCACCGTTTAGCCGCATTAACCGAGTGGAAATAAAGCGCGCAAAAATAAAAAAGCCCGCAACTGAAGTTACGGGCCTGCAACAAAAAACTTTTCTGCAACGGGGATTAGCCGCTCGCCAACTTACTGCCCTTGGCCGAACATGTCCTTGATCCAGCCGGCGACGCCGTCGCCGTCTTTTTGCTCACCCGCCTGTTGTTGCTGTTGTTGCTGCTGCTGAGCAGCCTGGCTTGCCTGGCACAGCCCTTGCGGATTATCAGTCCACACCGGGATGCTACGCCCACCGCCGCCACAGACAAAGTTACCGCCGGCGTCGATGCCAATCTGGTTGATGCCTTCCGGCGGCTGCAGCATCAGCGGCAGCGGCGTCTGGTTTTCCAGGTAGCGGCGATAGAGAGTCAACGCGCCGTTGGCACCGGTCAGCTTGGCCGGGCCGTTATTATCACGGCCAACCCAGGCGATAGCCACTTCTTTACCGTCGATACCGGCAAACCAGCTGTCGCGCAGATCGTTGGTGGTACCGGTTTTCGCCGCCAGGTTGTAGTTGGGGAACTTCACCGACAGAGAACGGGAGGTCCCGCGCGCTACGCCCTGTTGCATGGCGTACAACGTCAGGTAAGCGGCTTGAGCCGGCACCATGCGTTCCGCCTGCGGGAAGCTCTGGTACAGCACCGAACCATCTTCCGCGATCACCGAACGCACGGCAGACAGCGGCGCACGGTTACCGCCGCTGGCAATGGTTTGGTATTCCTGCGCCACTTCCATCGGCGTGAGGCCAATCGCCCCCAACAGCATCGAAGGCACCGGATTGATTTCCGCTTTCGGAATACCCAGGCGCTGCAAGGTGGCGCTGATTTGATCCAGCCCGACCGCCATACCCAGATTCACCGTCGGCACGTTGAGCGAGAAGGCCAGGCCATCCACCAGCATCACCTGTCCGCGGAATTTACGGTCGTAGTTGTTCGGCTGCCACACGCTGCCATTCGGTTGTTTCAGCGACAGCGGCTGATCCGCCAGCCAGGTATTCAGGCGGTATTTGTCCGGCTCGGAAAGCGCGGTCAAGTAGGTTGGCGGCTTGGCCAGCGACCCGACCAGGCGGCGCGCCTGCATCGCGCGGTTAAAACCGGCGAACTGCGGATTTGCACCGCCGACCATGGCGCGCACTTCACCACTGAAGCGATCGACAATCACCATCGCCGCTTCCAAATCTTTCACGTGGCGAGCGGCACGCAGCGCCGGAATGCCGTCTTCGACCGCTTTTTCCGCCGCATCCTGAGAAACCGGATCCAGCGTAGTGAAGATTTTCACTCCGGACAGGTCGTTCACCTTGTCGCCCAACTTGGCCTGCAGTTCCTGACGCACCATCTGCATAAACGCTGGCTGCGGCGTGATCACCCCACCTTTCGGCTGCACGCCCAGTGGCCGCGCGCTGAGCATGTTGTACAGCTCGGCGTCGATCACCCCCTGGTTTTGCAGCAGCTTGAGCACCAGATTACGGCGCTCCAGCGCCAGCGTCGGGTTGCGCCACGGATTATACAGCGACGCACCTTTCACCATCCCCACCAGCAACGCTTGCTGATCCAGGCTCAGTTCATCCACCGGGCGACCGAAGTAATACAGGCTGGCCAACGGGAAACCGCGGATCTGATCACTGCCGCTCTGGCCGAGGTACACCTCGTTCAGATACAGCTCAAGAATACGGTCCTTGCTGTAACGGTAATCTACCAGCAGCGCCATATAGGCTTCGTTGGCCTTACGCCACAGCGAGCGTTCATTGGTCAGGAACAGGTTCTTCACCAACTGCTGCGTCAGGGTACTGCCGCCCTGTACCGCGCGACCGGCGGTCAGGTTCGCCAGCACCGCACGGCCGATGGAGTACGGGCTGATGCCGTCATGCTCGTAGAAATGACGGTCTTCGGTGGCAATCAGCGTATCCACCAGCAGGTCCGGGAAACCGGCGCGCGGCACGAACAGACGCTGTTCGCCGTTCGGTGACTGCAACATGGTGATCAGGCGCGGATCGAGACGGAAGAACCCGAAGCTGCGCTGGTTCTCCATGTTCTCGATTTTCGCCAAACGGTTGTTCTGGAAATCCAGGCGTGCGTGGATCTGCCCCTCTTTACCATCCGGGAAGTCAAACGGGCGGCGCAGCATCTCGATGCTGTTGGCCTGCACGGTAAATTCGCCCGGACGGGTCATGCGGCTAACCTGACGGTATTGCATGCCTTCCAGCAGATCGACCATTTCCTTCTTGCTGTACGGCATGCCCGGTTCCAGGTTGACCATGCGGCCATAGACCGCCGCTGGCAACTGCCAGACCTTGCCGTCAATGCGGCTGCGGATCTGCGAATCCAGGTACACGCCGTAGATCGCCAACAGAACCGCGACCACCAGAATCAGTTTGATAAGCAGGCCAAGCCAACGGCGTTTTTTACGCGGCGGAGTCGCTTTTACCTTACGCGGCACGCTTTCCTCCTCGTCTTCATATTCATCATCTTGCTGCTCGTCTTCCTCGTAATCATCATAATCGTCGTCTCGGCGACGGCGCGGCGGCTTGCCCGACGCGGTGCGTTTCGGTTGTTTCCCTTTGCGCCCGATGGGCTCGCGGTCATCCCCAGCCATTGCTGTCATTCTCCAGACTTGGCGGCACTGCCGGCCATTATTAGTCGCTTAATCTGTCCCGACGCCAGGCCGCTGAACAGAAGAAACATCTGAATTCTCCCCCTAAATAATTGGCGTTGCATCAAGGTGGCAAGAGAGCTTATCCCGATGAGCTTACTCTAGTAAGTGATTCGGGTAAGTGAGCACAGCCAACACAGATGCGGCGTCAAGTATGACGGGGGTTACTGATATTTTTTCGTGCGCCGCGTGGGGGCGGTATTCGCCGGATCATCCGGCCACACGTGCTTCGGGTAGCGCCCTTTCATCTCTTTCTGCACTTCTCGATAGGCACCTTGCCAAAACGCCGCCAAATCGCCGGTGATTTGCAGCGGTCGGTGTGCCGGTGAGAGTAACTCAAGCACCACCGGGATGCGACCCTCGGCCAGCATTGGGCTGCGCTGTTCCCCGAACACTTCCTGTAAACGCACCGCCAGCGCCGGCGGTTTGCCGGCATCATAGCGAATCGGCAAACGGCTGCCGGTCGGCACAGTGTAATGAGTGGGCAACGCATTATCCAGCCGCTGCTTTTGCTGCCAGTCCAGCAGGCGCGCAAGGGCGTCGGCGATATTGACCTGCTTCAACCCGCGCATATCTCGTACGCCGCTCAGGGAGGGCAGCAACCATTGCTCCAGCCGATCCAGCAGCGACTCGTCATCGACCGGCGGCCAGGTGGCGTCCGGCAACCAATTTTGCGCGCACTGCAAACGCAAACGCAGCTGTTCGGCGGCGGTATCCCAGTTGAGCACCGCGATACCCTGAGCCCGTACCCAATTGAGCAGCGCCAGTTGCAACTCTTCGTCGGCCGGTTTGGCCAACGGCTGCGCCCGCAGCGTCAGGCGGCCAATCTGCTGGCGCCTCCAGGCGCGCAACGTGCCCTTTTCTTCATCCCACTCCACCGCGGTCTGCTGGGAAACGATCGCCGGCAGTTGCGCCGCCAGTGCATCAATTTCCACCGGCAGCGCCAGCAGAATGCGCGCATCGGGACTGTTGTGGCCCTGCAGCAGACTTGGCGCGATCAGCCACGCCGCACGCGACAGCGCCTCATCCTGATTCATCGCCGCGCCCATGCCGTTGGCCAGCAGGTAACGGCCATCCTGACCGCGTCGCTGGGCGATGCGATCGGTAAACGCCAACGCCAGCAGGCGCGGAGCCATCTCGACGTCAATCTGCCCGCTGCGCGGCTGCAAACGCCGCGCTAACTGGGCGGCACGGCGCTGCCAGTTCGGCTGCGGACGGCTCAGCCAGTAGCCGATATCCATCTGCCCGCTGCGCGGTGGCTCTTCCAGCAACGCCGCCAGCGCGGCCGCCGTCGCCACCCCATCCGCTCCCTGCTCAGTGCCGTAGGTCAGCATCGCCGCCAGCCGGGGTTCGCAGCCCAGCATAGCCATCTGCCGGCCCCGTGCGGTTAATTTATCGGCCCCGTCGGTAGCGCCGAGACGCTGCAGCAGCCTTTTGGCCGCTGCCAGCGCCGTTTCAGGCGGCCGATCGAGCCAGATCAGTTGCCCAACGTCATGGCAGCCCCACTGCAACAGCTCCAGCCAGAAACCGGCGAGATCGCTTTGCAGGATTTCCGGTTCGGCGTGTTCCGCTGCGCGTTCAGCCTGATCTTTGGCAAACAGGTGCCAGCAAATACCCGGCTCCAAGCGCCCGGCACGGCCGGCGCGCTGGATCATCGACGCCTGGCTGATGCGCTGCGTCACCAGCCGCGTCAGGCCGTTACGCACGTCATAACGCGCCACGCGCTCCAACCCGCTGTCCACTACCAGCCGAATCCCTTCGATGGTCAGGCTGGTTTCTGCAATATTGGTCGCCAGCACCACCTTGCGGCGCCCGGCCGGCGACGGTTGAATCGCTTTTTGTTGCTGCGCCAGCGGCAATGCACCATACAGCGGGCACAGGTCGGTATCGGCCGCCACTTCACCGTTCAGCCGTTCCAGCACCCGATTGATTTCCGCCACGCCGGGCAGGAACAGCAGCAGCGATCCGCCCTGTTCGGACAGCAGACGTTTCACTGCCGCCGCCACACCGTCCTCCAGCCGTTGATGACTGGCCAATGGCTGATATTGGCGTTCAACCGGGAAGCTGCGCCCCTCGGACACCACCACCGGCGCTTGCGGCAGCAGCTGTGTCATACGAGCATTATCCAGCGTCGCCGACATAATCAGCAGTTTGAGATCGTCTCGCAGCCCCTGTTGCACGTCCAGCAACAGCGCCAACGCCAGATCGGCCTGCAGGCTGCGTTCATGGAATTCATCGAGGATCACCAGCGAGACGCCCTGCAGCTCGGCGTCCTGCTGCAGCATGCGGGTGAGAATGCCTTCGGTTACCACCTCCAGCCGGGTATGCGGCCCGCTTTTGCTTTCGGCGCGCATGCGGTAACCCACGGTCTGGCCCGGCTCTTCCCCCAACTGTTGCGCCAACCTGTACGCCACGTTTTTCGCCGCCAACCGGCGCGGCTCCAGCATGATGATGCGGCCCGGCAGCCCGGCTTTAGCCAGGATCTGCAGCGGCAACCAGGTCGATTTGCCTGCGCCGGTGGGCGCGTGCAGCAACACCTGCGGGGCGGATTGCAGCGCAGTGAGCAATTCATCAAGAACTGCACTGACGGGCAGTGAAGACACAGAACTCTCCGTGGTGGTTAACATTGGGCGGCGCACATTGTAGCATTAGACTCTGCGTTTCATTCACTTGCCGGGTATCTATGTCCAATTCGCGCCGCCTGTTTTTCGCCCTGACCTTGCCTGATGCGCTACAGCAACAGGTGATCCGCTGGCGCGCCGAAGCCTTCACGCCTGAAGCCGGTCGGCCGGTCGCCGCGGCTAACCTGCACCTGACGCTGGCGTTTCTCGGTGACGTCAGCGCTCAAAAGGAAACGGCGCTGAAAAAGTTGGCCGGTCGCATTATCCAACCCGGCTTCAGCCTGGTGCTGGACGATCTTGGCCACTGGCCGCGTCCTGGCGTGGTGTGGCTTGGCACGCGCCGCGCGCCGCGAGGGGTCTTGCAGCTTGCCGAATTGTTGCGATCGCAGGCGGCCCGCAGCGGTTGCTATCAAAGCCCGATGCCGTTTCATCCGCACATCACCCTGCTGCGCTCTGCGACGCAACCCGTAGCCGTTCCGCCCGCTACGCCGGGCTGGATCTTCAGCGCTGACTCCTTCGCCCTGTACCAATCGGTATTTGAGAACGGCCGCACGCGTTATCACCCGCTTGAACAATGGCCTTTAGCCCATCAGGATACCCCATGATTTTCACCCCACCGCTGCGTTGCGCCACGCTGATTAAACGTTACAAACGTTTTCTGGCCGATGTGATCACCCCTGAAGGTGAAATCTTCACCCTGCACTGCGCCAACACGGGGGCCATGACCGGCTGCGCTACGCCCGGCGATACTGTTTGGTACTCCACCTCGGACAACCCAAAACGCAAATACGCCCACAGCTGGGAGCTGACGCACACCCAACAAGGGGATTGGATCTGCGTCAACACCCTGCGCGCCAACGGATTGGTGCGCGAAGCCATTGAACGGAATTTAATCAATGAATTATCCGGTTACAGTAAAATCATCGGCGAAGTGAAATATGGCAGTGAAAACAGCCGTATCGATTTGTTATTACAGGCAGAAAACAGGGTTAACTGCTATATTGAAGTTAAGTCAGTCACATTACTGCAACAACAACGTGGTTACTTCCCTGATGCAGTAACGCTCAGAGGACAAAAGCACCTGCGTGAGTTGCTCAGTGTGGTTGAAAGCGGGCAGCGGGCGGTTTTGTTTTTTGCCGTGTTACATAGCGGAATCGGACAGGTCGCACCGGCACATCATATAGATGAGCGTTATGCGGCACTGTTGGCACAGGTTCGGCAGTTGGGAGTAGAAGTCGTTTGTTATGGGGCTAAATTATCACCTGACGGTATATCTCTCTGCGATAAGTTACCGTTTTTTATCGATTAGCGGCATCGGGCACCAATAATTCAACAACCGGTCATCGCGTCGCCAAATACGCCTTCCTTCACACCATTGTCAAGCAGGCGACAGGAATAATTGCCAACCTACCTTCCATCTGTTATTTATAGCGGCCTGTTTTTCCCCCGCATTGGGGATTCGATAGTGCGTGTGTATGTAGGAGAAGCAACATGCAAGAAGGGCAAACCCGTAAAACCTCGTCCTTGAGCATTCTCGCCATCGCTGGGGTGGAGCCGTACCAAGAGAAGCCGGGCGAAGAGTACATGAACGTCGCCCAGTTGAAGCATTTCAAGCTTATTCTTGAAGCGTGGCGCAACCAGCTCAGGGACGAAGTGGACCGTACTGTATCGCATATGCAAGACGAAGCGGCCAACTTCCCGGATCCGGTAGATCGTGCCGCACAGGAAGAAGAGTTCAGCCTTGAACTGCGTAACCGCGACCGTGAACGCAAACTGATCAAAAAGATCGAGAAAACGCTGAAGAAAGTAGAAGACGAAGATTTCGGCTACTGCGAATCCTGCGGCGTGGAGATTGGCATTCGTCGCCTTGAAGCGCGTCCGACTGCCGATTTGTGCATCGACTGCAAGACCCTGGCAGAAATCCGCGAAAAGCAGATGGCCGGCTAATACCGCTACTCTAAATGATTGGAGCTGCATCAAGGCGGCAAGATTGCACATCCCGATGAGCTTACTTCGGTAAGTGATTCGGGTAAGCAAGCGCAGCCAACACCGATGCAGTTTCAAGTATAACGAGTATGTTACCGCTGTGGCGCACGCTCCAACGTGCGCCACACAGAGAAAAGGGAAAGTTTCCCCTCTGATATGCAAGAAAGTCATTATGTGGGGCGCTTTGCCCCATCGCCTTCCGGAGATCTGCATTTCGGCTCGCTGATTGCCGCTCTGGGAAGCTACCTCCAGGCTCGTGCCCAACGCGGGCAGTGGCTGGTTCGCATTGAAGATATTGACCCCCCGCGCGAAGTCGCCGGTGCGGCCGTCCGTATCTTATCCGCACTGGAACGCTATGGTCTCCTCTGGGACGGCCAGGTCATCTATCAGTCCCAACGTCACGAAGCCTACCGCGCAACCCTGGATCAGCTGCAACGACAGGGGCTTAGCTATTTCTGCAATTGCACCCGCAGTCGTATCCAGCAAATTGGCGGTCTGTATGACGGCCACTGCCGCGATTTGCATCTTGGCCCGCAGGGCGCCGCTATCCGTTTACGTCAATCCGCCCCGGTTTACGCCTTTCACGATCGCCTTCAGGGCGAGTTGCGGGCCGATCCGGCGCTGGCGCGGGAAGATTTTATCATTCGCCGACGTGATGGGTTGTTTGCCTATAATTTGGCAGTGGTGGTTGACGACCATTTCCAGGGCGTGACCGAAATCGTACGCGGCGCCGATCTGATTGAACCGACGGTGCGCCAGATTGCGCTGTATCATCAGTTGCAGGCGCCGCTCCCCGCCTATGTGCATCTGCCGCTGGCGCTGGGTGCAAACGGCATCAAGCTGTCGAAGCAAAATCATGCGCCCGCGCTGCCTGAAGGCGATCCGCGCCCGGTGTTGATCGCCGCGCTGAAATTTCTGCGTCAACCGCTGCCGGAAAGCTGGCAAGATCTTGACCTGTCGTTATTATTGAGCTGGGCTATAGCACACTGGACGTTAGAAAATGTGCCGCGCCAGGTGGATGAAAACACATCGGCATTCTCAAAGGAGCCATGGTGAGCTATGATTAGCCGCTATTTTTTGTTAGCTCCATTTTTATCAGTCACTATCGAGGTGTACCATTTTTACCCGAGTAGCCAATTTCTGCCGTAAGGTACTAATCCGCGATGACAAGCTGCCCCGCGATGATGCGCCGGCCAGCGATAAAAACGTAGTCCGCGAAGAAAGCGTGGCCGCTGAACAGCCTGCCGCGCAGCAACAACCTCGGCGTGCCGAAAGCGGCAGAGAAACCCCTGCCCGCCGGCCTGCGCCGCGTAAGCGCCCCCCTTTTCCCGCCGCAGAGGGTACCGGCCCCATGACCGTGATCCCACGAGATCAGCATTCAATCTCACGCAAAGACATCAGCGAGAATGCGCTGAAAGTATTGTACCGCCTGAACAAATCCGGCTACGAAGCCTATCTGGTCGGTGGCGGCGTGCGTGATCTGTTGCTCGGTAAAAAGCCGAAAGATTTCGACATCACCACCAACGCCACGCCGGATCAGGTGCGCAAGCTGTTCCGCAACTGTCGCCTGGTCGGCCGCCGTTTCCGTCTGGCGCATGTGATGTTCGGGCCGGAAATCATTGAGGTCGCCACCTTCCGCGGCCACCACGAGCAGCAAACGCAGGAATCTGACAAAAACTCGTCCCAGCAAGCCCAAAACGGCATGCTGCTGCGCGATAACATCTTCGGTTCGATCGAAGAAGATGCTCAGCGCCGCGACTTCACCATCAACAGCCTGTATTACGGCGTGGCGGACTTCACCCTGCGTGATTACGTCGACGGTATGCGTGACCTGCAGCAGGGCGTGATTCGCCTGATCGGCGATCCGGAAACCCGCTACCGCGAAGATCCGGTGCGCATGCTGCGCGCGGTGCGCTTTGCCGCCAAGCTGGACATGAGCATCAGTGACGAAACCGCCGAGCCTATCCCGCGCCTGGCTTCGTTACTGCATGAAATCCCGCCGGCGCGTCTGTTTGAGGAATCGCTCAAGCTCCTGCAGGCAGGTTACGGTTATCCAACCTATTTGAAGCTGTGCGAATACCAGCTGTTCCAGCCGCTGTTCCCGCAGATAGCACGCCACTTTACGCCTACCCACGACACGCCGATGGAGCGTATTTTGGTGCAGGTGCTGAAAAACACCGATTATCGGTTGCAGAACGACATGCGCGTCAATCCGGCGTTCCTGTTTGCTGCTATGCTTTGGTATCCGCTGCTGGAGCATGCGCAGAAACTGGCGCAAGAAAGCGGGCTGGCGTATTACGACGCCTTCGCGTTGGCGATGAATGACGTGCTGGACGAACAGTGTCGTTCACTGGCGATCCCGAAACGCATCACCACATTGGTTCGTGATATCTGGCAATTGCAGTTGCGTCTGTCTCGCCGTCAGGGCAAGCGTGCGCACAAGTTGATGGAACATCCGAAATTCCGCGCCGCTTACGATCTGCTGGCGCTGCGCGCCGAAGTGGAAGAAAACCAGGAAATGCTGCGTCTGACCGAATGGTGGGGCGAGTTCCAGGAAGCCACGCCGGCGCGTCAAAAAACCATGTTGAGCACTTTGGGTGACGACCCCGCGCCGCGCCGCGCGCGTCAGCGTCGCCCTCGCCGCCGGACGCCGCGTAAAGAAGGAGCATAATGATCCGCGTTTATATCGCGCTGGGGAGTAACCTGGCGCAACCGCTGCAACAGGTAAAAGCCGCACTGGAGGCGCTGGAGCATCTCCCGCGCACCCGGTTGATCCTTTGTTCGTCGTTTTACCGCACCAAGCCGCTGGGGCCGCAGAACCAGCCGGACTTTCTCAATGCGGTGGTGGCGCTGGATACCTTGCTGCCCGCCGAACAACTGCTCGATCATACCCAAGCGATAGAACGCAATCAGGGCCGCGTGCGCAAAGATGAGCGCTGGGGCCCGCGCACCCTCGATCTGGACATCATGCTGTATGGCGAGCAGGTTATTCATACCGATCGCCTGACAGTGCCGCATTACGGCCTGAAAGAACGCGAGTTTATGCTCTACCCGCTGGCGGAAATCGCCCCCGAGTTGGTGTTCCCGGACGGTGAGTCGCTGGCCAGTTGCCTGAAACGCGTACCGAAGAATGGCATGGAACTGTGGCATCAGCCCAAGTAAAAAGCCTGAATCGGGCGCAGCATGTGCGCCCTACAACATCACCTTGGCAATAAACCCGCCTTCTGTCCGATTGGCAAAGCTGATATGCAGCCCGTGCAAGCCGGCGATGCGCTGCACGATAGACAGCCCCAACCCGCTGCCGGTTTGCTCCTGACCCGGCGGACGATAGAAACGCTCCCCCAGCCGCGCCAGATGTTCCGTAGTGACTCCCGGCCCATTGTCTTCAACCGTCAGCAAGCGCTCTGTAAGCCTCACAGTGACGGTGCCGCCCGCAGGCGTGTAACGTACCGCATTGTCCACCAAATTACGCACCAGCAGCGACAGCAGCAACGCTTGCCCCTGTAACGGCGCCGGCATGCCCTGCTGTTCGTAACGCAGTGTGACGCCGGCGGCATAAGCATGGCGATCCTGCTCCGCCAGGGTCATCGGCACTAGCCGGCTCCAGTCGATCGGCTCCAAATCGGCCAGATCTGACAGTGAATCCAGCCGCGACAGTGTCAGCAACTGATCCACCAGCCGGGTAGCGCGATCGATGCTCACCGTCAGGTTGTCGAGCGCGTGCTCGCGCATCGGCTCATCGTCACCGGCCAATTGCACCACTTCCGTCTGTACCCGCAGCGCCGCCAACGGACTGCGCAGCTCATGGGCGGCGTCTGAGGTAAAACGCCGCTCACGCACCAGCAGCGCATTGATGCGCGTAAACAACGCGTTCAGTGCATCCACCAACGGCCTGACTTCGGTCGGTACCTGACGCGCATCCAATGGCGTAGCGTCGTCCGGTGCGCGTTTGCGCAGCCCGGCGGCCACCGCGCGCAATGGCCGCAGTTCACGCCCCACCATCAGCGCGATCAACAGCATCAAAATCGGCAACGTCACCAGCCACGGCAGCAGTTGCCCGGTTACCATGCCCAGCGCCATATCCCGCCGGTAATCCCACTCCTGCCCGACCACGATACGATAACGGCCATCCGGGCTGGTCAGCCACAGCAGCCGCCAGCTGTCGTCGTCGCCTCGCCGTTCGCCATCGGTAAAACCTTGGCGCTCGCCGTCAAAGCGGAAATCCGCGCCGTTTTCACCGTCGTTGAGCACCATCTTGCCGTTACGGTCGAAGATGGCGAACGCCAACGCGTCGTCATCCTGCTTGCCCCGCTTGCCGTGATGCACCAACTTCTTGGTTTTCGGCAGGCTGCGCACGCTTTCGTCGGCCAGCAGATCACCCAGATTGGCGGTCGCCAGGCGCTTGGCAAACAACATCTGCTGGGTATCAAACACTTCATTGATGTTGTCGCGCGTCATCATCCACGCCACCATACTGGCGGCACACCAGGTCACCAGCGCCAGCAGGCTGAAAATCAGGATCAACCGCAATCGCAGGCTGAGATGTTTCACGGTGCCTCCCCCAACGTATAGCCCACGCCGTGAATGGTGCGGATAAAACCGTTACCCAGCTTGCGCCGCAGGTGATGGATATGCACTTCCACGGCATTACTGCTGACTTCATCATCCCAGTTGTACAGTTTTTCCTGGATCAGCGGCCGCGCCAGCACTCGCCCCTTGTTATGCAGGAACAGCTCCAGCACCGCCAGCTCACGCGGCGTCAAGGTTACCGGTTCGCCGTTGAAGCTCACGCTGCGAGTGGCGGAGTCAAACACTAGGTTGCCATGCACCAACTGCGGCATCAGTTGACCATGACGGCGGCGGATCAACGCCTGCAGGCGCGCCGCGACTTCCGCCAGGGCGAAAGGTTTGCACAGATAATCATCGGCGCCGCTCTGCAGGCCGCTGACTCGCTGTTCCAGCGCATCGCGCGCGGTAAGGATCAGCACCGGCACGTCATGACCGGCCTGGCGCCACTGGCGCAACAGATCCAGCCCATCCAGGCCCGGCAGGCTGAGATCGAGAATCACCGCATCGTAAGGCGCGCTTTCCAGCGCATTTTTACCGACCAGCCCGTCGGTAAACCAGTCCAGATTAAAACCGAGCTTGGTCAACCCGGCCTTGATGCCGTCACCGATTAACTTGTCATCTTCTATCAGCAGAATTCGCATGCTCGCCCCTTTTTCGCTATTACATCACAAGGTTCTTAAGAACCCCTTAAGCTTCATGATCTGCGCTACCCACCCCGTTGGGGTTACAGTAGAATGACAGCACTTTTTTGCAGCCAGGGCCCTGCGCGTATCGCGTGGCTCTATTCAGGAGACGTAGTGATGAAACCCACCACCGTGACCCATTTGCGCCAGTGGAAACAGGAGCAACGCAAGTTTGCTTCACTGACCGCCTACGATGCCAGCTTTGCCAAACTGTTTGAAGAGCAAGGCGTTAAAGTACTGCTGGTGGGCGATTCGCTGGGCATGACGCTGCAGGGCCACGACTCCACTCTGCCGGTCACCGTCGCCGACATCGCCTACCATACCCGGGCCGTGCGCCGTGGTGCCCCGGCCTGCCTGCTGCTGGCTGACATGCCTTTCATGAGTTACGCCACCCCGGAACGGGCCTTCGCCAACGCAGCCGAGCTGATGCAGGCCGGTGCCAATATGGTGAAGCTGGAGGGCGGCAGTTGGCTGTGCGAAACGGTGAAAATGCTCACCGAGCGCGCCGTGCCGGTGTGCGGCCATCTCGGCCTGACGCCGCAGTCGGTGAACGTATTCGGGGGCTACAAGGTGCAAGGCCGTGACGAGCTCGCCGCCAAACAACTGCTGGAAGATGCGCAAAATCTGGAGCTGGCCGGCATGCAACTGCTGGTGCTGGAGTGCGTACCGACCGAACTCGCACGCAAGATCACCGAAGCGCTGTCCATTCCGGTGATCGGCATTGGCGCCGGCAACGTGACCGACGGCCAGATCCTGGTGATGCACGACGCATTTGGCATTACCGGCGGCCATACGCCGAAATTCGCTAAAAATTTCCTGGCGCAAAGCGGCGATATCCGCCTGGCGGTACAACAGTATATGCAGGAAGTGGAGCAAGGCGCTTACCCCGCTGAAGAACACTCTTTTAATTAAGCGATCGTTCCAGGAGCTATCAATGATTATTATCGAAACCCTGCCTTTGCTGCGTCAGCAGATCCGCCGCTGGCGCCAGGACGGCAAACGCATCGCGTTGGTCCCTACCATGGGCAACCTGCACGAAGGCCATATGACGCTGGTTGATGAAGCCCGAGCGCGTGCCGATATCGTGGTGGTCAGCATTTTCGTGAATCCGATGCAGTTCGAACGCCCTGACGATCTGGCACGCTACCCGCGCACCTTGCAGGAGGACAGCGAAAAGCTGACCCGCCGCAACGTCGACCTGGTGTTCGCACCCGCGCCGGCCGATGTCTACCCACAGGGGCTGGAGCAGCACACCTATGTCGACGTGCCGGGCATTTCCACCATGCTGGAAGGCGCCAGCCGCCCTGGTCATTTCCGCGGCGTCGCCACCATCGTCAGCAAACTGTTCAATCTGGTGCAGCCGGATCTGGCCTGTTTTGGCGAGAAGGATTATCAACAACTGGCGCTGATCCGCAAGATGGTGGCGGACATGGGGTACGACATCGATATCGTCGGCGTACCGACCGTGCGCGCTAAAGACGGCCTGGCGCTCAGCTCGCGCAACGGCTACCTGACCGCAGAAGAACGCAAAATCGCGCCTCAGCTCAGCAAGATCATGAATGCATTGGCAGAACAGCTCAGCAACGGCGAGCGCCACGTTGACGATCTGCTGGAGCAAACCGCCGCGCACCTGCGCGCCGCCGGTTTCACCCCGGACGAACTGTTTATCCGTGACGCCGACAGCCTGCAACCGCTGGGAGTCGAAAGCCAACGCGCAGTGGTACTGATGGCTGCCTGGCTGGGCAAGGCGCGACTGATCGACAATCAGCAGGTTGATCTGACGCTATAAGTTACTTTTTGTGCAATCGTCACTGTTGTAGCCCACCCGAAAGTAGACAAGGGTGGCGTTATCGGTGACGATAAACACCGGATGGATGTTCAACCCCAATCGCTTCTATATACCCTAAATAATTGGAGTTGCGTCATGGCGGCAAGCCCATCAATCCCCGGGAGCATAGACAACCATGCGACAGAGGTGATCGGTGCAGCCCATACAGATGCAACGTCAAGTATGACGGGGATAGGCGGATATTCAGTTAGGTAAAGTTATGATACGTACTATGCTGCAAGGAAAACTGCATCGGGTGAAAGTGACTCAGGCCGACTTGCACTATGAAGGCTCCTGCGCCATCGATCAGGATTTCCTGGAAGCCGCAGGCATTCTGGAATATGAAGCTATAGATATTTATAACGTTGATAACGGTCAGCGTTTCTCGACCTACGCCATCGCCGCCGAACGCGGTTCGCACATCATTTCGGTCAACGGCGCGGCGGCGCGCTGCGCCTGCGTAGGCGACAAACTGATCATCTGCTCCTACGTGCAGATGAGCGATGCCGATGCCCGCCAGCACCATCCGAAAGTCGCTTATTTCGAAGGTGACAACAACCTGCAACGCAAAGCGAAAGCCGTGCCGGTTCAGGTAGCCTGAGAGTAAAAACGGGCGCATTCGGCGCCCGTTTCACTCGATACGCTAAATAGTTCGAGTTGCATCGCGGCGGCAAGGGAGCGAGGCCCGATGAGCTTGCTGAAGTAAGTGATTCGGGTGAGCAAGCGTAGCCAACAAAGATGCAGCTTGAAATATGACGAGTATTATTGCACCACCACCGTTCCCGGCTTGTTGGCTATTCTGTCCGCCATGGTCTGAATCGAATCGGTGCGCAAAATATACAACCGCTTCAGCGTATACGGATTATCCCCCGGCTTTACCTTACCCTGCACCGTGGTCACCGCCATATGGAAACCGGCGTCTTTCGCCGCCTGTATTGCCCGCTGGTTGTAGCCGCCGAACGGATAGGATACGTATAATACATGCGGATTAAACTGCGACAGCGCGCGGCGCGAGCGCTCAAAATCGAATTCGATATTGTGCAGCGAACGGCTCAGCAGAATAGGCTGGCGGTTGCCGTCGGTACGGTGCAGGAAATGCGTATGCGACTGTACGTCGAACACATCCTGGATCTGCTTGAGTTCTGAAATGCTCATAAACTGCAACGAGTCCGGGTTCCATTTCTGCGGATGCCGTTTGATGCGCGAAGAAATAATGAACGCCGTTGCGCGGAAGCCGTAGTCCTTCAACACCGGGTAAGCATAGCGATACACCGACTTCAACCCGTCATCAAAAGTCAGTACCACCGCCTTGCCCGGCAGGTTGATCTGATTCTTCAGGTAGGCTTCCAACTGGTACAGGGAAATGGTGTCATAACCTGCCTGCTTCAGGTAGGTCATCTGGTTGCTGAACGCCACGTCCGAAGTGGTGGTCGAGGTATGGCGGAAACGCTTGTTCTCTTCGTTTTTCAACAGATGATGGTAGGTCAGCACCGGAACGCCAGTGTCGATTTCGCAGTCCAGCTCGCTGATATAGCCCAGACGATCGCCAATATTGATCTCATACCAGGTATTGTTCAGCCGATCCTTCAGTTTGCCGATGATCGGATAACGCAGGTTCTCTTCCAGCACGCCGAACACTTCGCTGGCGTTATCCGCCTCAGTATAGACGTTGATCGCCTTCTGCGTGATCAGGTTCTGATTGGTCAGCGGCTTATTCAGTTCGCCGAGATCGTCTTGCACCTTGCGTGATTTTTTGAGGTTGCGCACGTCGTCTTTATCGATAAAACCCGTGCCGTGGCCAAACTTGAATTCGTAATATTCCGCATCCGCCGGGAACACCTGAATCAGCTGCCCCTGCTTCACTTCACCGACCGGGATAACATGCTCGCCAATCAGCGAATAAACCTCGCTGTCGCGTTGCGCTTCCATATATTCAGATTTAACAGCGCTGTCTTCCGACAACAAATTTGCCAGCGTCGCCGGAGAAGCGAGTGACATCAGGATGCCGAGTAGCCCAGCCGCTATCTTGTGTTGAGGCCGCATGGTTATGTTCTGCTTACGAGTGCGTGATAAAAATGGAGAAAATGTGGAGCGCCAGCATAGCACGATTTGAACATCGGGGAGAAAGGGGTTATGTGAGCAATTCTATTGATTTATGTGATGCTGGCTTCAGATCGATAACAGCGCCCCCGAACGCGGGTCCGGGGGCGTCAGTACATCAGGTGCGCAGGCCACGACCGCGCTCTATCAGGTACCAGGACAGCAGATAGAACACCAGGATAAACGCCACCAACACCGCCATGGTCAGCACCAGCGGCACATCACTGATGCCGAGGAAGCCATAGCGGAAACCGCTGATCATATAGACGATCGGGTTCAGTTTGGACACCGCTTGCCAGAACGGCGGCAGCAGCGTCAGCGAATAGAAAACCCCGCCCAGATAGGTCAGCGGCGTCAGCACGAAAGTCGGGATCAGGCTGATGTCGTCAAAGGTGGTGGCGAACACCGCGTTGATCAGGCCCGCCAGCGAGAACAGGATTGCCGTCAGCAGCAGCGTGACCACAATCACCCACCAGGCATGCACCTGCAGCGGCACAAAGAACAGCGAGATCACCGTCACCAGCACGCCGACGCAAATACCGCGCGCCACGCCGCCGCCGACGTAACCGGCAATCACCACATGAGTCGGCACCGGAGCCACCAGCAGCTCTTCGATATTGCGCTGGAACTTGGCGCTGAAGAACGACGATGCAACGTTGGCGTATGAGTTGGTGATCACCGCCATCATAATCAGGCCGGGAACGATAAACTGCATGTAATCAAAACCGTGCATATCGCCAATACGCGAACCAATCAGGTTACCGAAGATGATGAAATACAGCGTCATGGTGATCACCGGCGGCACCAGGGTCTGGATCCAGATACGGGCAAAACGGTTGATCTCTTTGGCCCAGATACTCTGCAAAGCCACCCAATACAAACGCGTCATGCTTTTTCTCCATTACCGTTAACCAGGGTGACAAACAGTTCTTCCAGTCGGTTAGCCTTATTGCGCATGCTCAATACCTGCACCCCCTGCGCGCTGAGCTGAGCAAACAAGCCGTTCAAGCCCTGCTCGCGCATCACTTCCACTTCCAGCGTTGAAGTATCCGTCAGGCGGTTGCGATAACCATCCAGCTTCGGCAAGGGGCTTTTGGCCGCCAGATCGAGGATAAAGGTTTCGGACTTCAGCTTGGCCAGCAACCCTTTCATTGAGGTGTTTTCCACCAGTTCCCCGTTCTGGATGATGCCGATATTGCGGCAGAGCATTTCCGCCTCTTCCAGATAGTGGGTCGTGAGGATAATGGTGGTGCCCTGGGCGTTCAGCTCTTTCAGGAAGCCCCACATGGAGCGGCGCAGTTCGATATCCACCCCGGCGGTCGGTTCATCGAGAATCAACAGCTTTGGCTGGTGCATCAGGGCGCGGGCGATCATCAGACGGCGTTTCATGCCGCCGGACAACATGCGCGCGCGTTCATCGCGCTTGCCCCACAGATCCAACTGGGTCAGGTATTTTTCCGCACGCGCCAGCGCTTCGCGCCGGGTCACACCGTAGTAACCCGCCTGATTGACCACAATCTGCATGACGGTTTCGAACGGGTTAAAATTGAATTCTTGCGGCACCAGCCCGAGTTGACGCTTGGCGTTAACGATATCTTTATCGATGTCGTAGCCAAACACCCGCACGCTGCCGGCCGTTTTGTTAACCAGCGAGCTGATAATGCCTATGGTGGTGGATTTACCGGCACCGTTCGGCCCCAGCAGGGCATAAAAATCCCCCGCTTCGACGTTAAGATCAATCCCGCGCAATGCCTTGACGCCACCCGCGTAGGTCTTGGTCAACTGCGCTAATTCCAGTGCATAATTCATAAGTTAGAAAGTACCTTGTAGCGATGAGTATGCTGCCGCGTATTGTAATAGTGATGATCTTATCATCAGCAGCGATTTCACTGAGGCGAATCCGTGCGGAAAAAAGCGTGACTGTTCCGATTTCCAAATTGTGACGCTTGTCCTATATTAGCCCAACGCAATCTGTTTGTTACAGGTCTATAACCCTCCATGAAAGAAATCGAAACGCTGATCGCCAACAACAAAGCCTGGTCGGCCAATATCAACCAGGAAGATCCAGACTTTTTTGAACGTTTATCCCAGGCGCAAAAGCCCCGCTTTTTATGGATAGGTTGCTCAGACAGCCGTGTTCCAGCAGAACGTTTGACCGGCCTGGAGCCAGGCGAACTGTTTGTCCATCGCAATGTGGCAAACCTGGTGGTTCACACCGATCTTAACTGTCTGTCGGTCGTGCAGTATGCGGTGGATGTGCTGGAAGTTGAACATATCATCATCTGCGGCCATCTGGGCTGCGGCGGCGTAGAAGCCGCGGTGGAAAACCCGGAGCTGGGGCTGATCAACAACTGGCTGCTGCATATCCGCGACCTGTGGTACAAGCACAGCTCACTGCTGGGTGAACTGGAACCGGAACAGCGCCTCGACGTACTGTGTGAAATCAACGTGATCGAGCAGGTCTACAACCTGGGCCACTCCACCATTATGCAATCGGCCTGGAAACGCGGCCAGAAAGTGACGATTCACGGTTGGGTGTACGGGATTCAGGACGGACGCCTGCGCGATCTGGAAGTGGCCGCCACCAGCCGCGAGAGCCTGGAAATGGGGTATCGCAAGGCGATGGCCAAACTGCAGCAGGACAAGGGCGTAAAAGCCTAGAGCGTTGTCCTGCTCTCTGTGTGGGCGCGGACAAGCCGCGCCCCTGCCGATTACTCGTCCAGCAGCACCACTTTGCCGACGTACGGCAAGTGACGGTAACGCTGAGCGTAGTCAATGCCATAGCCCACCACGAACTCGTCCGGGATCGAGAAACCGACGAACTCCACCGGCACCTCTACCTCACGGCGCTCAGGTTTGTCCAGCAAGGTGCAGATCGCCAGAGATTTCGGCCCACGCAGCGCCAAAATTTCGCGTACCTTATTCAGCGTATTGCCGGAATCAATGATGTCTTCCACGATCAGCACGTCTTTGCCGCGGATGTCTTCATCGAGATCCTTGAGGATTTTCACGTCGCGAGTGGTGGACATGCCGCTGCCGTAGCTTGAGGCGGTCATAAAGTCGACTTCGTGCGGCACTTCAATCGTGCGGCACAGATCGGCCATGAACATGAAGGAACCGCGCAGCAGCCCGACCAACACCATATCACTGCCGCTATCGCGATAATGTTCGGTGATTTGACGGCCAAGTTCGGCGATACGGGTCTTAACTTCCTGCTCGGAAATCATTACGTCTACAGTGTGTTTCATAGGTTTCAGGTCAGTTGCCGGAAGAAGGGCGCAGAGTTTAGCATAGCCTGAGGCCGCTGGCGACGCGAGCGCGTCGCCACTTCTGCTCTAGTCGGCTACGGTAAAGCCCATCATCATGCCGGTATCCTCATGCTCCAACAGGTGACAATGCGCCATATAGGCATGTTCGCTGTTAGCGAGATGATCAAAACGCACCAGCACTTCGCTACGCCAACCCTCGACCCGCACCGTGTCTTTCCAGCCGCTGCGGTGAGCCGCCGGCGGCTTGCCGTTCTCCGACAGGATGCGGAACTGGGTGCCGTGGATATGGAACGGGTGCAGCATCATGTCGCCTTCGCCGGACAGGGTCCATTTCTCGTACTTGCCGCGTTTGGCTTCAAACGCCGGTTTGGTCATATCGAAGGCCTTGCCGTTGATCTTATTGCCGTGGCTGAAGTCGAAAGGCTTGGCGCCATGATCCATACCCTTCATGTTGCCGTGATCCATGCCTTTCATGCTGCCATGATCCATGCCCTGCATATTGCCGTGATCCATGCCGGCCATTCCGCCATCGCTGTTGCCCATGCCGCCATGATCCATGCTCATCCCGGCCATCGCCTGATGACCATAACGATCCATCAATGCCTGCATGCCCAGCTTGTCCAACTGCGGATCCATCATCAGTTGCAGCCAGCGCTCCTGAATGCCGGCCATCGGCGGCAGTACCGGCAGTTTCACCAGGCTGTCCGGCATCGTCTTGATACCCTGCGCCAACGAAGGTTGAATGCGCAACACCGGCAACGGCTGGTCGAAGGGTGCCAGCGTCATGCCCATCTGTTTGACCGGCAGCGTGACGATGTCGAACGGCTTGCCGTCCGAGGCATCCACCAGCACTTCAAAACGCTCACCCATCAGCATCGGCAATTCGGTCAGCTTCACCGGTTCGGCCAGGAAACCGCCGTCACTGGCGATAACGTATAACGGGCGGTTATCACTGGCCGCCAGGTTCAGCGACCGTGCATTGCAACCGTTGAGAAAACGCAACCGCAACCAGCCGCGCGGCGCAACGTGCTGCGGATATTGGGCACCGTTGGTGAACATACGGTCGCCGAACCAGCCAACTGCGGCGCTCATCACGTCCAGTCGGTATTCAATCTGTGCGTCTTTGCCCAACCGTTTGTCCTGCAGGATCACCGGAATATCATCCTGGCCCCAGCTCTTCGGCAACGGCAGTTTACCGCTCTCGTCGTCTTCCAGCAGCACCAGCCCCGCCAACCCCATCATCACCTGATGGCCGGTTTTGCCGTGGGTATGTGGATGGAACCAACAGGTAGCCGCGGGCTGTTCGACAGTGAAACTCACTCTGCGCGTGGCGCCCGGCTGAATCAGCGCCTGCGGGCCACCATCGACATCGCCGGGAATTTCCAACCCGTGCCAGTGGACAGTGCTGGCTTCCGGCAAGCCGTTTTTGATATCGACCGTCACCGGTTTGCCGCGCTGCAGCCGCACCGCAGGCCCCAGCAACGCTCCGTTGATGCCCCAGGTTTGAGTGATTTTGCCCGGCAGCCAGTTCGTTTCACCGGTTTGCAGCGCCAGCGCGATTCTTCCTTGCGCGTCCGGCGTCAACAGCGGCGGGATCGGTAAGGCCGGCAACTCAGCCGCCCACACGCCTCGGCTCCACAGCGGTAAGGTGCTTGCTGCGCCCAGCGCAGCGGTCAGTTTGATAAAATCACGGCGTAACATCGCTGACTCCCTTTTCTCAGTGATATGTACCTATGGCTTCCAAGTTCCAGCTCGCTCATCCCCAGGTATGGTCGGGGAGCTAATACAGATAACGAGGGTGCAGCTTGCAAGACGACGGGTATGACTTACATGCCGGACAGCCTAAACCCTCCCCTTAGCGGAAGGTCAAGCCTTTGCTGCCGGTTATGTTATCCGCAGGTAATAAAATTTGGTGCCTTTACAGGCAAGTGTGATAACGTCTGCTGACAACAAACAGGTCTATTTTCATGATGAAAAAAACAACGTTATTGGTGCTGTTGCTCGCCATGCTGGGGTTCTCCAATGCCAGTCTGGCGCTGAATGAGTCTGAGGCGGAAGATCTGGCCGATCTGACGGCGGTATTTATTTATCTGAAAAACGATTGCGGCTACAACGACTTGCCCAACGCGCAAATCAAACGCGCCATCGTTTACTTCGCCCAGCAAAACCGTTGGGATTTGAGCAACTATAATAGCTACAACATGAAGGCGCTCGGTGAAGACAGTTATCGCGATCTCAGTGGCATCGCCATCCCTACCCCCAACAAATGCAAATCTCTGGCGCGCGACTCGCTGAGCCTGCTGGCGTACGCCAACTAATCCCTTCCGCTTTCCGCTACCTCTGTTTGAAATTCAGCCGTGCATCATCAGGCAGAGTTAGCTATGATGTTGCGCCAATTTTTCATGGCCGTTATTACGGAGTTCCCGCACATGACCCAGAAAGAAATTTGGTATGAAACGCTGCATGCCAACTTCGGCCAGTACTTCTCGGTAGAGAATGTGCTGTACCGCGAGAAGACCGAGCATCAGGATTTGGTGATTTTTGAAAACCCGGTGCTGGGGCGCGTGATGGCGCTCGACGGCGTGGTGCAAACCACCGAGCGCGATGAGTTCATCTATCACGAAATGATGACCCACGTTCCGTTGCTGGCACATGGCCAGGCGAAGAAGGTATTGATCATCGGCGGCGGCGACGGCGGCATGCTGCGCGAAGTCAGCCGTCATCGGGGCGTAGAGCAGATCACCATGGTCGAGATCGATGCCGGAGTGGTGGAGTTCTGCCGCCAGTACCTGCCGAACCATAATGCCGGTTCCTACGACGACCCGCGCTTCAAGCTGGTGATCGACGACGGCGTCAACTTCGTTAATCAGACCGATGAAAAATTCGATGTGATTATCTCTGACTGCACCGATCCCATCGGCCCCGGCGAAAGCCTGTTCACCTCGGCGTTCTACGAAGGCTGCGCACGTTGCCTGAACGAGGGCGGCATTTTCGTCGCGCAGAATGGCGTCTGTTTCCTGCAACAAGACGAAGCGGTCAACAGCCACGCCAAACTAAGCCAGTATTTCAACGACGTCAGCTTCTATCAGGCGGCGATCCCGACCTATTACGGCGGTATCATGACCTTCGCCTGGGCGAGCCAAAACCCGGCGCTGCGTCAGCTCGATTTATCCGCCCTGCAACATCGCTTTAATCAAAGCGGCCTAAACTGCCGTTATTACAACCCGGCGATCCACGCGGGCAGCTTTGCCCTGCCACAGTATTTGCTCAACGCACTGAACGTTACACGTTAAGCGAGAAGATAAGGAGGTGAACCCAATTGCAAAAGCTAAAACTGCACGGCTTCAACAACCTGACGAAGAGCCTGAGTTTTTGTATTTACGATATTTGTTACGCCAAAACCGCGGATGACCGCGATGGCTATATCGCCTACATTGACGAGCAATACAATGCCAACCGCCTGACCGAGATCCTGAGTGAGACCTGCTCGATCATTGGCGCCAATATTCTGAACGTCGCACGTCAGGACTACGAGCCTCAGGGCGCCAGCGTGACCATTTTGGTCAGCGAAGAGCCGGTCGACCCGAAAGATGTAGATACTTCGGAACAGCCTGGTCCCCTCTCAAAGACGGTGGTCGCGCACCTGGACAAGAGCCACATCTGCGTTCACACCTATCCGGAAAGCCACCCAGAAGGCGGGCTGTGTACCTTCCGCGCCGATATTGAAGTGTCGACCTGCGGCGTGATTTCACCGCTGAAAGCGCTGAATTACCTGATCCACCAGTTGGAATCTGACATCGTCACCATGGATTACCGTGTGCGCGGCTTTACCCGCGACGTAAATGGCGTGAAGCATTACATCGATCATGAGATCAACTCGATCCAGAACTTTATGTCTGATGATATGAAGGCGCTGTACCATATGATGGACGTCAACGTTTACCAGGAGAACATCTTCCATACCAAGATGCTGCTGAAGGATTTCGATCTGAAGCACTACCTGTTTAACGCCAAGCCGGAAGCCCTGAGCGAGGCCGAGCGTAAAGAGATTACCGATCTGCTGTGGAAAGAGATGCAGGAAATCTATTACGGCCGCAATATTCCGCACTTGTAATGGGTTAAGGGTGCGGCCATACACACGCCGCGCCCTTACATTTAATAGTTGAGCATGAAAGAACGGTAGGCCTTCAGTACCGCCAGGAAGTCTTCGACGCCGCAGAATGAGAGGCTTTCTTCATCATAATAATTCATCCCCTCTTCCATCTCGTCGCCTTCAAACGCCAATAGATTGGCGCGAATCATCACTTCTTCACCGTCCATCAGCAACGTATATTCATGGCCTTCCAGCTGCCATTGGCGCTCGCTGCCTTTGACTTCCGCCGCCCCGGCTTCGATCCGGTCCAGCAGATTGAAGTCGCCTTTGAGTTCCTCATTGATCCAATGGCCAATCGCTTCATGCCCCATCGAAAATCTGACGATCACCTGTCCGGTCACGTCACGCAGAAATTCGTAATCCATAGCACGCCCTCCTGAGCCTTTTTCTTAGTGTAAACATTAATTCATGACTAACTCAGCGAGCGCTCGCAAAGTTGGCAACTGAGCAAAATAAAACGGGAGGCCAAGGCCTCCCGTTGAACAGCTGCGCAATATAGCGGCTTAAACGGCGGTTTGGAAGATCACGCCGTCGGCTTTTTCAGTGTACTGGCCCAGTTGGTCGAAGTTCAGGTAGCGGTAGGTATCCGCCGCCGTTTTATCGACCTGTGCCATGTACGTTTGATACTCGTCCGGCGTTGGCAAACGGCCCAGCAGCGACGCTACCGCCGCCAGTTCTGCGGAGGCCAGATAAACGTTGGCACCGGTACCCAAACGGTTCGGGAAGTTACGGGTAGAGGTGGAAACCACCGTCGCGCCGTCAGCCACTCGCGCCTGGTTACCCATGCACAGTGAACAACCCGGGATTTCGATACGCGCACCGCTCTTGCCGAACACGCTGTAATAGCCCTCTTCGGTCAGTTGAGCCGCATCCATCTTGGTCGGCGGCGCAACCCACAGGCGGGTTGGCAACTGGCCCTTGTGCTGGTCCAGCAGCTTGCCGGCTGCACGGAAGTGGCCGATGTTGGTCATGCAGGAACCGATGAATACTTCATCGATCTTGCTGTTAGCCACATCGGACAGCAGGCGCGCGTCGTCAGGATCGTTCGGCGCGCACAGGATTGGCTGAGTGATCTCTGCCAGATCGATGTCGATCACCGCAGCGTATTCCGCATCCGCATCGCCTTCCAGCAGTTGCGGGTCCGCCAGCCATTTTTGCATACCTTGAATACGGCGCTCCAGCGTACGGCGATCGCCGTAGCCTTCGGAGATCATCCATTTCAACAACACGATGTTAGAGTTCAGGTACTCTTCAATCGGTGCCTTATCCAGCTTGATGGTACAACCGGCAGCGGAACGTTCGGCCGAGGCGTCGGTCAGTTCAAACGCCTGCTCGACTTTCAACTCCGGCAAGCCTTCGATTTCCAGAATACGGCCGGAGAAGATGTTCTTCTTACCCTTCTTCTCAACGGTCAGCAAACCCTGCTGGATCGCGTAGTAAGGGATGGCGTGCACCAGATCACGCAGTGTGATGCCCGGCTGCATTTTGCCTTTGAAGCGCACCAGCACCGACTCAGGCATATCCAGCGGCATAACGCCGGTCGCTGCGGCAAACGCCACCAGACCGGAACCGGCCGGGAAGGAAATGCCGATCGGGAAACGGGTGTGGGAGTCTCCGCCGGTGCCGACGGTATCCGGCAACAGCATACGGTTCAGCCAAGAGTGAATAACGCCGTCGCCCGGACGCAGCGATACGCCGCCACGGTTCATGATAAAGTCAGGCAGCGTGTGGTGAGTGGTCACATCAACCGGTTTCGGGTACGCGGCGGTGTGACAGAACGACTGCATGACCAGATCGGCGGAGAAGCCCAGGCATGCAAGGTCTTTCAGTTCATCACGGGTCATCGGGCCGGTGGTGTCCTGAGAACCTACGGAGGCCATCTTCGGCTCGCAGTATTCACCTGGACGCACGCCGGCAACGCCACAGGCGCGGCCCACCATTTTCTGCGCCAGCGAGAAGCCCTTGTTACTGGAGGCAACTTCTTTGGCGATACGGAACACATCGCTGTGTGGCAGGCCCAGCGCTTCACGCGCCTTGGTCGTCAGGCCACGGCCGATAATCAGCGGGATACGGCCGCCGGCGCGCACTTCATCCAGCAATACGTCGGTTTTAAGTTCGAAGTTGGCGATCAGTTCGCCGGTTTCGTGGTTACGCACTTCGCCTTTGTACGGATAAACGTCGATCACGTCGCCCATGTTCAGGTCAGAAACGTCTACTTCAATCGGCAACGCGCCGGCATCTTCCATGGTATTGAAGAAGATAGGCGCAATTTTGCTGCCCAGCACCACACCGCCACCGCGCTTGTTCGGCACATACGGGATGTCGTCGCCCATAAACCACAGCACAGAGTTGGTGGCGGACTTACGGGAAGAACCGGTACCGACCACGTCACCGACGTAGGCCAACGGAAAACCTTTCTTGTTCAGCAGCTCAATCTGCTTGATCGGGCCAACGCTGCCCGGTTGATCCGGCACTATGCCTTCACGTTCGTTTTTCAGCATCGCCAGGGCATGCAATGGGATGTCCGGGCGTGACCAGGCATCCGGTGCCGGCGACAGATCGTCGGTGTTGGTTTCGCCGGTGACTTTGAATACGGTAACGGTGATTTTTTCCGCCAGTTTCGGGCGTGACAGATACCACTCGGCATCGGCCCAGGACTGCATAATCTGTTTGGCGTGCGGGTTACCCGCCTTGGCTTTCTCTTCCACGTCGTAGAAGTTGTCAAACATCAGCAGCGTATGAGAAAGCGCTTTGGCGGCAATAGCGGCCAGTTTTTCGTTATCCAGCGCGTCGATCAACGGATGAATGTTATAACCGCCCTGCATGGTGCCCAACAGTTCTACGGCTTTCTCGGGGGTAATCAGGGGAGAGGTCGCTTCACCTTTGGCGATGGCCGCCAGGAAACCTGCTTTGACGTAGGCGGCTTCGTCGACGCCCGGTGGAACACGGTTAATCAGCAGGTCTAACAGGAATTCTTCTTCGCCTTTTGGCGGATTTTTTAATGATTCAACCAGCGCTGCCATTTGGGTGGCGTCTAACGGCTTAGGGACGATGCCCTCTGCAGCACGCTCGGCTACGTGCTTACGGTATTCTTCTAGCACGACATTCTCCTCGCTCTCATTGTCATTTATTGTGCCTGGCGTTTATACCCGTCGTCTTTCAAGCCGCAGTGTTGTTACCTGCGTTCAGTTATGTGGCCCGTCCATGGGCCACACCCCTTCGGGGCCGCTGCGAGCAGCGTTCAAATCTGCTCCCGGCAGATTTGTCACCCCAGTTACTTACCTAAGTAAGCGCCTGGGGATGAACGAACTGGGCGCCTAACTGCAACTTGAAAGCCATAGGGCATATGTTCAAACCGGGTTTAGCGCACGGTGTTGGTGCCCACGGTGTTGGTGCCATTGATCCTGACGGGGCACTGCTGTCGATGTCCTGGCCTGTAAGGTACAGTGCCCGGTTCCGCTCAGCCAGCATATCAGGATTTGAATTGGTTGTTAATTCGTTCACATAAAAGCAACATTAAATCTTTGCTGAATCGTTGAGTACAGAGTAATCGGCTGCAACGCAGGCTAGCCGGGCTCGTAGGCCCGGCTGCGGGAAACGGAAATCCAGCTTTAAGAGCACAACACGATACCCTTTCATTTGCAATGGTTATTGAGTGCGAATATCAAAGATTGGGAACGACAGGCACAAAAAAACCGCCGTTAAGGCGGTTCTGTTGTTCCGTTCGGTGTTAGCAGGCACCTCATGGATTTCTTACATCGTTAAAGAACGATACAAGCGCTACCGAGCCAAAACATTGTGCGCAACGATGATTAAAAAATCAACAAAAAGAATGTCTGAAAATTCATTTCAACGTAATATTTAGCCGGGTCTGTTCTGCCGGTTTAGCAGTCGGTCATCGGGCTTGAGAACAGCGCTGCAACTACTGCGATACAGGCGCTACCGGGCGCTTGTTCCGCCGGGATTTTTCCGGTGAAGTCGCGGTGGTCGTGGTTCCACAAGGATCGCGCAATGAAAGGGAGTTCTTTGTTTATCCTGCTCATTGTACTGGGATCGGCGTTTGGCGTGAGCAAAGGCGGTTGGTCGGTTAACGGCAACAGCCTCACGTTGAACGTGATATTCCAGAACAAGTAAGCTACTGGCCGCTCATTGAGCGGCCTTTTACCTGAATGCCATCCATAAAAAAACGGCCCCTTTTCAGGAGCCGTTCGTTAACCGGTCAAACCAGCAGAATTACTTCTTCTTGGCTTTCGGGTTTGGCAGATCGGTGATGCTGCCTTCGAAGATCTCTGCCGCCAAGCCTACGGATTCGTGCAGGGTTGGGTGAGCATGGATAGTCAGTGCGATGTCTTCTGCGTCGCAACCCATCTCGATAGCCAGACCGATTTCGCCCAGCAGCTCACCGCCGTTGGTGCCGACAATCGCGCCACCGATGATACGGTGAGTTTCTTTGTCGAAGATCAGTTTGGTCATGCCGTCTGCACAATCGGAAGCGATAGCACGGCCGGAAGCTGCCCACGGGAAGGTGGACGTTTCGTAGCTGATGCCTTTCTCTTTCGCTTCTTTCTCGGTCAGACCCACCCATGCAACTTCCGGCTCGGTGTAAGCGATTGATGGGATCACTTTCGGGTCGAAATAGTGCTTCATACCGGCGATAACTTCCGCGGCAACGTGGCCTTCATGCACGCCTTTGTGCGCCAGCATCGGTTGACCGACGATGTCGCCGATAGCGAAGATGTGCGGCACGTTGGTGCGCAGCTGTTTGTCGACGCGGATAAAGCCACGCTCGTCAACTTCCACACCGGCTTTGCCCGCTTCCAGCAGTTTGCCGTTCGGCACACGGCCGATAGCCACCAGCACCGCGTCGTAACGCTGTGGTTCTGCAGGCGCTTTTTTACCTTCCATAGTGACGTAGATGCCGTCTTCTTTGGCTTCTACCGCAGTCACTTTGGTTTCCAGCATCAGGTTGAACTGCTTGCTGATACGTTTGGTGAAGACTTTCACCACGTCTTTGTCGGCAGCCGGGATCACCTGGTCAAACATCTCGACCACGTCGATCTGTGAACCCAACGCATGGTATACGGTACCCATTTCCAGGCCGATAATACCGCCGCCCATCACCAGCAGACGTTCTGGGACGGTTTTCAGTTCCAGCGCATCGGTAGAGTCCCACACGCGCGGGTCTTCATGAGGAATGAATGGCAGTTGGATCGGACGGGAGCCTGCGGCAATGATGGCGTTGTCGAAGTTAATGGTAGTAGGACCATTTTCGCCTTCAACGACCAGGGTGTTAGCGCCGGTGAACTTGCCCAGACCGTTAACGACTTTAACTTTACGGCCCTTAGCCATGCCAGCCAGACCACCGGTCAGCTGATTGATGACTTTTTCTTTCCAGACGCGCACTTTGTCGATGTCGGTTTTCGGCTCACCGAAAACGATGCCGTGCTCGGCCAGCGCTTTGGCTTCTTCGATCACTTTGGCAACGTGCAGCAGTGCTTTGGAAGGGATACATCCCACATTCAGGCAAACCCCGCCCAGCGTGGAATAACGTTCAACCAGAACGGTTTCAAGACCTAAGTCAGCGCAACGAAAGGCAGCAGAGTAACCTGCCGGGCCCGCCCCAAGTACCACGACCTGAGTTTTAATTTCAGTACTCATCATGACCTCTTAATTGATTGTCCGGCGGGTCAGACGTCATTTTTATTGCTAATCGATCTCATAACGCCCTTCATCCACCGGGACGCTTACACCGCGAGCAGTTTACAGAATTGTTAATAATCTGCAAAGCGCGTTCGAAGTGACCCGTGTCTCAACAATTTTGTCGAGTCATGCAAAATCCGACAAAACTGCTACTGAAGTAGTAAGGGCGCAGCATGCTGCGCCCTTTTTTCATTACATCACCAGACGGCGGATGTCAGCCAGCATGTTGTTGATGATGGTGATAAAGCGCGCACCATCTGCACCATCAATAACACGGTGGTCGAAGGAGAGCGACATTGGCATCATCAGACGCGGCACGAACTCTTTACCGTTCCAGACTGGCTCCATTGCAGACTTGGAGACGCCCAGGATAGCCACTTCCGGCGCATTAACAATCGGCGCGAAGTGAGTTGTCCCGATACCGCCCAGGCTGGAGATGGTGAAACACCCACCCTGCATTTCGCCTGCGGTCAGCTTGCCGTCACGCGCTTTTTTGGAGATGGCCATCAGTTCGCGGGACAGTTCGGTGATGCTTTTCTTGTTCACATCTTTGAACACCGGAACGACCAGGCCATTTGGCGTATCGACCGCCACACCCACGTTGATGTATTTTTTCAGCGTCAGCTTCTGGCCATCTTCGGACAGAGAGCTGTTGAAGCGCGGCATCTGCTCCAGAGCGGCTGCGACAGCCTTCATGATGAACACCACAGGGGTGAACTTCACATCCAGCTTACGTTTGGCAGCTTCGTCGTTCTGTTGCTTACGGAACGCTTCCAGATCGGTGATATCGGTTTTGTCGAAGTGAGTCACGTGCGGGATCATCACCCAGTTGCGGCTCAGGTTGGCACCCGAAATCTTCTGGATGCGGCCCAGTTCGACTTCTTCGATCTCACCGAACTTGCTGAAGTCCACTTTCGGCCATGGCAGCATGCCTGGCAGACCGCCACCGGCAGCAGCAGCCGGGGCCGCTTCCGCACGTTTGACCGCGTCTTTCACGTAAGTCTGGACATCTTCGCGCAGGATGCGGCCTTTACGACCGGTGCCTTTCACTTTCGCCAGGTTTACGCCGAATTCACGCGCCAAACGACGGATGACCGGGGTTGCGTGCACATAAGCGTCGTTCTCTGCGAACTCGCCTTTGCTTTCCGCTTTGGCAGCCGGAGCCGCCGCAGTGGCTTCCTGCTTGGCCGGAGCCGGTGCAGCTTCTGCTTTCTGGGCCGGAGCGGCAGCGGGTGCCGCACCTTCAACTTCGAACACCATGATCAGGGAGCCGGTTTTCACTTTGTCGCCGGCGCTGATTTTGATTTCTTTCACGGTACCTGCAAACGGCGCCGGCACTTCCATAGAAGCCTTGTCACCTTCAACGGTGATCAGCGACTGCTCAGCGGCAACTTTGTCGCCCACTTTCACCATCACTTCGGTCACTTCTACTTCATCGCCGCCGATGTCCGGCACGGCAACGTCTTTGGCAGCGGCGGCAGCCGGTGCGGCTGGGGCCGCAGGGGCTTCAACCGCAGCCGGGGCGGCAGCAGAAGCTGCGCCGGCCACTTCGAAGACCATGATCAGGGAACCGGTTTTCACTTTGTCGCCGGCGCCGATTTTGATCTCTTTCACGGTGCCCGCGAACGGTGCAGGGACTTCCATTGAAGCCTTGTCGCCTTCCACGGTGATCAGGGACTGCTCGGCTTCCACCTTGTCGCCCACTTTCACCAGGATCTCGGTCACTTCAACTTCGTCGGCACCGATGTCCGGTACCGCAACGTCTTTGGCAGCAGCGGCAGCCGGTGCAGCAGCAGGTGCTGCGGCCGGTTTTTCTTCCGCTTTGGCGGCTGGTGCGGCAGCTGCCGCACCTTCTGCTTCAAAGATCATCAGCAGTTTGCCGGTTTCGGTTTTATCACCGACGGAAACCTTGATCTCTTTCACCACGCCCGCTTGCGGGGACGGGACTTCCATGGAAGCTTTGTCACCTTCAACGGTGATCAGCGATTGTTCAGCTTCAACTTTATCGCCCACTTTCACCAGAATTTCGGTGATTTCCACTTCGTCTGCACCGATGTCCGGCACCTTGATTTCGATAGACATTCTTCTGTACCTCTTATGCCAGACGCGGGTTGACTTTTTCTGGGTTGATGTCGAATTTCTTAATCGCATCAGCTACCACAGAAGCTTCGATTTCACCGCGTTTAGCCAGTTCACCCAGAGCAGCAACCACAACGTAAGAAGCATCAACTTCAAAGTGGTGGCGCAGGTTTTCGCGGCTGTCTGAACGACCGAAGCCGTCAGTACCCAGAACGCGATAATCGCTGGCTGGAACGTAAGTACGAACCTGTTCTGCGAACAGCTTCATGTAGTCGGTAGACGCAACCGCAGGCGCATCGTTCATCACCTGAGCGATGTAAGGCACGCGTGGGGTTTCGGTTGGGTGCAGCATGTTCCAACGCTCACAATCCTGGCCATCGCGCGCCAGTTCGGTGAAGGAAGTCACGCTGTAGATGTCAGAACCCACGCCGTAGTCTTTCGCCAGGATCTGCGAAGCTTCGCGCACGTGACGCAGAATGGAACCTGAACCCAGCAACTGCACTTTGCCTTTGCTGCCTTCCAGAGTTTCCAGCTTGTAGATACCTTTACGGATACCTTCTTCTGCACCCTGCGGCATGGCCGGCATGTGGTAGTTTTCGTTCAGCGTCGTGATGTAGTAGTAGACGTTTTCCTGCGCGTCGCCGTACATGCGGACCAGGCCGTCATGCATGATTACAGCCACTTCGTACGCATAAGCCGGATCGTAAGAGATACAGTTAGGAATAGTCAGAGACTGAATGTGGCTGTGGCCGTCTTCGTGCTGCAGACCTTCGCCGTTCAGGGTAGTACGGCCTGAAGTCCCGCCGATCAGGAAGCCACGCGCCTGTTGGTCGCCCGCTGCCCAGCACAGGTCACCGATACGCTGGAAACCGAACATCGAATAGTAGATGTAGAACGGAATCATTGGCAGATCGTTGGTGCTGTAGGAAGTCGCTGCGGCCAGCCATGAAGAAGCTGCGCCCAGTTCGTTGATGCCTTCCTGCAGGATCTGGCCTTTCTCGTCTTCTTTGTAGTAAGCAACCTGCTCACGGTCCTGCGGAGTGTACTGCTGGCCGTTCGGGCTGTAGATACCGATCTGACGGAACAGACCTTCCATACCGAAGGTACGGGCTTCGTCGGCGATGATTGGCACCAGGCGATCTTTGATCGACTTGTTCTTCAGCATCACGTTCAGGGCACGTACGAAAGCGATAGTGGTGGAGATTTCTTTGTTCTGCTCTTCCAGCAATGAGCTGAAGTCTTCCAGAGCCGGCATTTCCAGCTTCTGGGTGAAGGCAGGCAGACGAGTCGGCACATAACCTTTCAGCGCCTGACGGCGTTCGTGCAGGTATTTGTACTCGTCAGACTCTTTCTCGAAGGTGATGTACGGCAGTTTTTCGATGTCAGCATCGGCAACCGGCACGTTGAAACGATCGCGGAAGTGGTGAACCCCTTCCATGTTCATTTTCTTCACCTGGTGAGCAATGTTTTTACCTTCCGCAGTTTCACCCATGCCGTAACCTTTGATGGTATGGGCCAGGATAACGGTTGGTTTGCCTTGGGTGTCCTGCGCTTTTTTCAGTGCGGCAAAGACTTTCTTCGGATCGTGACCACCACGGTTCAGCGCCCAGATTTCGTCGTCGGTCATGTCTTTGACCAGAGCAGCGGTTTCCGGGAAGCGGCCGAAGAAGTGCTCGCGTACGTAAGCGCCGTCTTTGGATTTGAAGGTCTGGTAGTCGCCGTCCAGGGTTTCGTTCATCAGCTGGATCAGTTTGCCGCTGGTGTCTTTACGCAGCAGTTCATCCCAACGTCCGCCCCAAATCACTTTCAGAACCTGCCAGCCTGCACCGGCGAAGATGCCTTCCAGCTCGTTGATGATCTTGCCGTTACCGGTGACCGGGCCGTCCAGACGCTGCAGGTTGCAGTTGATGACGAAGACCAGGTTGTCCAGTTTCTCGCGGGTAGCGATGGTGATCGCGCCCTTGGATTCAGGTTCGTCCATCTCGCCGTCGCCCAGGAAGGCGTAAACGGTTTGAGCAGAGGTGTTCTTCAGGCCACGGTGTTCCAGGTATTTCAGGAATTTAGCTTGATAGATGGCGCTGATTGGGCCCAGGCCCATGGAAACGGTCGGGAACTGCCAGAATTCCGGCATCAGTTTCGGATGCGGGTAAGAAGACAGGCCTTTGCCGTGAACTTCCTGACGGAAGTTGTTCATTTGGTCTTCGGTCAGGCGGCCTTCAAGGAAGGCACGTGCGTAAACGCCTGGAGAGATGTGGCCCTGGAAGTAAACCAGATCGCCGCCGTCTTGCTCGTTGCGCGCACGGAAGAAGTGGTTGAAGCAGACTTCATAGAAGGTCGCGGAAGACTGGAAGGAAGCCATGTGGCCGCCCAGGTCCAGATCTTTCTTGGAAGCACGCAGAACGGTCATTACCGCATTCCAGCGGATTGCTGAACGGATTCGACGTTCCAGATCCAGGTTGCCTGGGTAAGCAGGTTCGTCTTCCACCGCGATGGTGTTGACGTAGTTGTTGGCAGCAGCACCGGCTGCAACGCTAACACCGCCTTTACGGGCTTCACCCAATACCTGATCAATCAGAAACTGAGCTCGCTCAACACCCTCTTCACGGATGACCGATTCGATCGCCTGCAGCCAGTCGCGGGTTTCGATCGGATCCACGTCATTGTTTAAACGTTCTGACATGGTGGTATTCCTTATCTGTCTAATGGTTTGTTTGGAGCCTGTCTTCCTGTGTTCTGAAGCAAAACACACGAAGACAGGCCCATCAGTTTAGTTGCCGCTTAAATGCTTAAATAAGCATTCCGAACGTAAACCCCGCAGGCTGGTGTACCCTGAAGAGAACCGTTCTTAATCCTTGCGTTGCTGGAGACGCCGCAGCGATCTCTCGCGCCGGGTATGTTCCCGGCTGAGATCCAGCAATATTTCCTCGATAAACGCCAAATGGCGGTGCGAAGCTTCGCGGGCCCTTTCCGGCTCGCGTGCCACAATCGCCTCAAAAATCCCGGCGCGGTGGCTGCTCACTTTTGCCAACATCTCACGGCGCGAGTAGAGCAATTCAAAGTTCTGACGCACGTTCTGTTCCAGCATCGGTCCCATACAGCGTAACAGGTGCAGTAACACAACGTTGTGGGCAGCTTCGGTCACGGCGATTTGGTATTGCATGACCGCGTCGGCTTCGGCGTCGAGATCGCCGCTGTCCTGGGCCTGCTGAATCACAATATGGCAATCGCGGATGCGCGCCAGATCTTCGTCGGTCCCGCGCAGCGCCGCATAATAGGCAGCGATGCCTTCGAGAGCATGACGAGTTTCCAACAGATCGAATTGTGATTCAGGATGGTCGGCCAGCAGTTCAGCCAGCGGATCGCTGAAGCTCTGCCACAGATTAGTTTGTACAAAGGTGCCGCCGCCCTGACGGCGCAGGAGCAGCCCTTTAGCTTCCAGGCGCTGGATGGCCTCTCTCAGAGAAGGACGGGAAACATCAAATTGTTTCGCCAGCTCGCGCTCCGGTGGCAACTTTTCGCCTGGACGCAACGTTCCCTCGAGGATCAGGTGTTCGAGCTGCTGCTCGATAACGTCTGACAACTTGGGTTGGCGGATTTTGCTGTAGGCCATGGGTGAATTCTTCTCTGCGAATGGCGCGGAGTCAATTGGTAATACCAATTTCAAAAACGTGACGGTAAAGTAACAAAGTATTCACCTCGTGTCCATATGGGCCTCGTTCGAAATCATGATTCCCCGCACATTTTAACACCTCGATATCAGGTCTGCTGCACACCGATAACTGAGGGTTGGTAATACCATTTACGAGGTAGATTTCTGATTTAACGTTTGCGAAACCTCCCGTCAGGAAGACTGAAGCGTCAAAGACAGAATTTTATTGCATGTTTATGAAGCTTTAACGAATAGCTATTTGCATCCTGTACCCGGCATCAAGCTGATTACTATTTCACCACCACCAATGATTCATATCTAAGTTATTTCTGCGCATTATGTGATTTGCTGCTTATTTCGTGCATTGAATCCCCCCTGTCGTCACACAACCCGCATTTTGTTTCCTAAACTGCTGAAATCTTAATCACTCACAGAATAAAGCAGGTGCAAACTGGCGCGCATAACATTATTCTTTTCCAAACGGTAGCGGCTCCGTGGAATTAATAGCTATAACGCCGTAAATAAAACAAAACACACATCGTAACCACTGCTTTACAGCATGTGAGTATTTTGCAACGACAGAGGGTTTCATTGATGGATGGTCAACAGCAAGGCGACCAGCTGAAGCGCGGCCTGAAAAACCGCCATATTCAGCTTATAGCCCTAGGTGGCGCAATTGGTACCGGGCTGTTTCTCGGTATCGCTCAAACAATAAAAATGGCCGGCCCGTCGGTCATTCTCGGCTATGCCATTGGCGGGTTCATCGCGTTTCTGATTATGCGCCAACTGGGGGAAATGGTGGTGGAAGAGCCGGTTGCCGGTTCCTTCAGCCATTTCGCCTATAAATACTGGGGTAACTTCGCCGGCTTCGCTTCCGGCTGGAACTACTGGGTGCTGTACGTGCTGGTGGCGATGGCGGAACTGACCGCGGTCGGCATCTATGTTCAGTACTGGTGGCCGGAAATCCCGACCTGGGTATCCGCCGCGGTATTCTTCCTGGCCATTAACGCCATCAACCTGGCCAATGTGAAGGTGTATGGCGAGATGGAGTTCTGGTTCGCCATTATCAAGGTGGTGGCGATTATCGGCATGATCGTGTTCGGCGCCTACCTGCTGTTCAGCGGCATGGGCGGCCCGGAAGCCACCGTAACCAATCTGTGGGCACAGGGCGGGTTCTTCCCGAACGGCATCATGGGGCTGGTGATGGCGATGGCGGTGATCATGTTCTCGTTCGGCGGTCTGGAGCTGGTGGGCATCACCGCAGCCGAAGCCGATAACCCGCAGAAAAGTATTCCTAAAGCCACCAACCAGGTGATCTACCGTATTCTGATTTTCTATATCGGCTCACTGACCATTCTGCTGTCGCTGTACCCGTGGGGCAAAGTGGTTGAAGGCGGCAGCCCGTTCGTGCTGATCTTCCACGCGCTGAACAGCAACGTGGTGGCAACGGTTCTGAACATTGTGGTGCTGACCGCAGCGCTGTCGGTCTATAACAGCTGCGTTTACTGCAACAGCCGCATGCTGTACGGCCTGGCGCAACAGGGCAACGGCCCGAAAAGCCTGCTGAAAGTCGACGGCCGCGGCGTGCCGGTGATCGCCATCGGCGTATCCGCCATTGCCACCGCCTTCTGCGTGCTGATCAACTACCTGATCCCAGGGCGTGCCTTCGAGCTGCTGATGGCGCTGGTGGTATCGGCGCTGGTGATCAACTGGGCGATGATCAGCCTGGCGCACCTGAAGTTCCGCGCGGCCAAGAACCGTGAAGGCGTAGAGCCGAAGTTCAAGGCATTCTGGTATCCGTTCAGCAACTACCTGTGCCTGGCGTTTATGGCCGGTATTCTGGTGATCATGTACCTGACGCCGGGCATTCAAATCTCGGTGCTGCTGATCCCGGTATGGGTGGCGGTTCTGGCCATCGGCTACGTCATCAAACAGCGCAGCCAGCGTGCGGCAAGTACCGTCGGCCGCTGATAAACCGCGTTGAAATCAACTTGGCCCGCAAATGCGGGCCATTTTATTGCCCTTCAATTTTGCCAACTGGCTCACAGTTTCCTCGCCACGCCCGGTTTGTCCATCTCTACAACCAATAGTTTCTGATAACTCGCCGCCTGCCGGGACAATAATCGTTGCCACTCAGTCAGATCCTGCCGCCACGGAGAAAATGTCCATGAAGAGCAATGCCCTATCGATAAAAGAAAAGATTGGCTATGGCATGGGAGATGCCGGCTGCAACATGATTGGCGGAGCGATTATGTTGTTTCTCAATTATTTCTATACCGACATCTTTGGATTGACTCCGGCGTTGGTCGGCATTCTGCTGCTCTCGGTTCGGGTGCTGGATGCGGTAACCGATCCTATTATGGGTGCCATCGCCGATCGTACCCAAAGCCGCTGGGGGCGTTTTCGTCCCTGGTTGCTGTGGGTATCCCTGCCCTATGTATTATTCAGCGTGTTGATGTTTACCACGCCGGAATGGAGCTACAACAGCAAGGTCGTCTATGCCTTCGCCACTTACTTCTTGATGTCGCTGACTTACACCGCCATCAACATTCCCTACTGTTCATTAGGCGGCGTAATCACCGCCGATCCGCAAGAGCGGGTATCCTGCCAGTCATACCGTTTTATTCTGGTCGGCATTGCGACGCTCATCCTCTCGCTAACCCTGTTACCGATGGCCGAATGGTTTGGCGGCGCCGACAAGGCGCGTGGCTATCAGATGGCGATGGGCGTGCTGGCGCTGATCGCCCTGTTCATGTTTCTGTTCTGCTTTGCCACGGTCAAAGAGCGCATACGCCCGGCCGTGCCGACCCACGACGCGCTCAAGTCCGATCTGAAAGACGTGTGGAAAAATGATCAATGGGTACGCATTCTGTTGCTGACCTTTTGCAACGTTTGCCCCGGTTTTATCCGCATGGCGGCAACCATGTATTACGTGACCTACGTCATGCAGCAGTCAACCTCATTCGCCAGCCTGTTTATCGCGCTGGGTGTAGTCGGCATGATGATCGGCAGCGCATTGGCGAAACCGCTGACCGATCGCTTCTGCAAACTGAAAGTGTTCTTTTGGACCAATATCGTGCTGGCGGCGTTTTCCTGTGGTTTTTACTTCCTCAACCCTCAGTTGACCTCATTAATCGTGGTCGCCTATTTCCTGCTGAATATCTTGCATCAGATCCCCTCACCGCTGCACTGGTCGTTAATGGCCGACGTGGACGACTATGGCGAGTGGAAAACCGGCAAGCGCATCACCGGCATCAGCTTCTCCGGCAATCTGTTCTTCCTGAAAGTCGGGCTGGCGGTAGCAGGTGCCATGGTCGGCTTCCTGATGTCGTATTCCGGCTATCAGGCGGATGCGGCCAGCCAAAGCGCCAGCGCACTCAACAGCATTGTGTTGCTGTTCACCGTGATCCCAGGTATTGGCTATCTGATCACCGCCGGCGTAGTGCGCCTGCTGAAGGTCGATCGCCAACTGATGCAGCAGATTCAGATCGATCTGGAAAAGCGCCGGGTCAATTACCAGGAGCTGGCCGACTATCGTGAGCAGCAGCTAGAAACCAAACACCCGTAAGGAGCGCGCAATGCGAGACTACCCTAACCCTTTTATTGAACAGCGGGCCGATCCGTTTGTTTTGCGCCACAGCGATGGCTATTACTATTTCACCGCCTCGGTGCCGGAATATGATCGCCTGGAGCTTCGCCGGGCGCGCAGCCTCAACGAACTGCCGCAGGCCACGGCAACGGTAGTCTGGCGAAAGCCGCAGCAAGGGCCGATGAGCGCGCTGATCTGGGCGCCGGAACTGCACTTTATCGACGGCAAGTGGTATTTGTATTTTGCCGCCGCCCACAGCCCCGACATTGCGGATGGCCTGTTTCAGCATCGCATGTTTGCGCTGGAATGCAGCGCAGACAATCCGTTAACCGGGGAATGGACAGAAAAAGGCAGAATATACAGCCACATCGACAGTTTCTCCCTCGACGCCACCCATTTTGAGCATCGCGGGAAACACTATTATTTATGGGCGCAAAAAGATCCGGCCATCAGCGGCAACTCCAACCTGTACCTGGCGGAGATGGAAAATCCGTGGACGTTAAAGGGCAAGCCGGTGCTGCTCAGCAAGCCGGAGCTCCCCTGGGAAATCGTGGGTTTCGAGGTGAATGAAGGACCTGCAGTGATGACTCATGGCCAACGGATATTTATCAGCTACTCCGCCAGCGCCACCGATGAAAATTACTGCATCGGGCTGCTCTGGGCCGATATCGACAGTGACATCACCGACGCAGCCCAATGGCACAAGGCCAGCCAACCGATATTCCGCACCAGCGCCAAAAACCGCCAATTCGGCCCCGGACACAACAGCTTTACCCTCGACGAGCAGGGCCGGGATCTGTTGGTTTACCATGCGCGCAATTACACGGAAATCGAAGGCGATCCACTCTATGACCCCAATCGTCATACGCGGATTAAGCCGATAGCGTGGAATGAAGAAGGCATGCCGGTATTGGGTGAACCACCGGCGGATAATCGCTAGTAGAGTAAAAGGGGCTCAGCACGCTGAGCCCCTTCTTGATCAAGGCTTATTACGCAGCTTCTTCACCTGCTCGGCAGTGATATCGCCCGGCAACCCGCCCCAGGTGACACGCAGATAGTTCACCAGTTCGGCGACCTGCGCATCATCCAGCCGCGCACCAAAGGCCGGCATGCTCTGCATGCTTTCACCGTTGGGGAACTGCTGCGCCGGCAAACCGTCCAGCACTGAAACAATCAGGTTTTTAGCGTCCGGCTGGCGCAGCGTAGCGTTATCGCGCATCGCGACCGCCACATGCGGTTTACCCTCGCCTTCACGTGCATGGCAACCGGAACACTGATCCAGATAGCTGATGCGCCCGGCATCGCTGCCCTGCCCCACTTTTACCGGTACCGCGGCCGGCGGCTGCTCACCCATCAGATAGGTAGCCAACGCCTGATGGTCTTCCGGCGTCAAATGGCGAGTACTGAGATCCACCACCATATGCATTTCGCTGAAAGCACTGCCCTGCGGCGCAATGCCGGTAGCCAGGAAGCGGTTCAGGTCGTCCGGCGTCCAGCCGCGTTGCGCCAACCCGTGCGGGGTAATGTCCGGCGCCATAAAACGTCCCAGCTCGCCGCCCTGCATCGGTTTCCCGAGATCCATCTGGCCCAGCATGCCGCGTGGCGTATGGCATTCCCCGCAATGGCCCAGCGTATCCGCCAGATAACGGCCACGTTGCCACTGTGCCGAAGCCCCCTGCGAACTGGCCGGCAAAGGATCCTGATTGCGGAACAACAGGTTCCAGCCAATCAACGCCATACGTTGGTTGAACGGGAACGGCATGGCGTTTTCCGGAATGGCCACGTCCACCGCCGGGCGCGTCATCAAATAGGCATAAATATCATCGGCATCCTGCCGCGAAATCCCTTTATACGAGGTATAAGGCATCGCCGGGTACAGATGGCGCCCGCCCGGTGCCACGCCCTGGGTCAACGCCAGGAAGAAGTCGTCTTTGGTCCAGCGGCCAATGCCGTGGTCGGCCGACGGCGTCAGGTTGCTGCCATAAATTGTGCCGAACGGCGTATCCAACGGATAGCCGCCCGCCAAAGGTGCGCCGCCGCTGGCGGTATGGCAGGCTGCGCAGTCGGCGGCCTGGGCCAGATAGCGCCCCCGGACGATTTGTTCGGAGCTGGCGGTCACCTGCTGCACCGGACCTTCGTAGCGGCGGTTTTCCCGCCACCACAGCAGGGCGATAACGATAATCGCCACCAGCAGAATCAACAGTGCGAGACGTTTTTTCATCGCGCCGTCTCCTTCACCAGGCCCGGCGTCTTCAGCACCACGTCGCGCACCGCTTCGTAGTAACGCACATAGCCGGTACAGCGGCAGATATGGCTGTCCAGCGCCTGCTCGATGGCGCTTTCCAGCCGATCGCGCGCAATGGGTTCACGTTTGAGCTTTTCAACAAAAATGGTGGCGGCGTTGACGAAGCCCGGCGTGCAGTAGCCGCACTGGAAGCTGTAATGTTCGAGAAAGGCCTGCTGGATCGGTGAAAGCTCGACGACATCGCCTTGCTCATCCACCTTGGCGTGCCCTTCTACGGTACGCACTTTCTTGCCGCTGAAAAAGTGCGCGCCGGTAATGCAGGTGCGCACTTCCTCACTGGTGCCGCTCGGGTGATCGACAATCGCCACGCAGGCGTGACAGATGCCCTGCCCGCAGCCCAGGCGCGAACCGGTCAGATCGAGATATTCATGCAGGAAGTCGATCATCATCAGCCCTTCCGGCACCTCGATCGGGCCATACTGCTTATCGTTGACGGTCAGGGAGATCGGCTGGGTTTTAATGCTCATTGTAATACCTCACGAATATTTTCTGCACGGACGGGCAAATCACGGAAACGGTGGCCAGTGGCATGGGCGATGGCGTTAACCAACGCGGCGACCACCGGGATCATCACCACTTCGGCCATGCCTTTTGGCGGGTCGGTTTCCGACAGCGCGGGCAGGATGTCACCGGTCTGCTTCCAGACCGCCACATCGCTGGCACGCGGCAGATGGTAACGGTTAAAGTTCCAGGTGCCGTTACCCGGCCCGTCTTCGTACAAGGGTAAATATTCGTGCAACGCATGGCCGATACCCATCGCCAGCCCGCCCTGCAACTGGCCTGAAACCAGTTCCGGCACAATCAGGTTGCCGCACTCCATGATCGAATGATGGTTAAGCAGTTCCACCTGACCGGTGGCGATATCCACCGCCACTTCGGCCAACGTGCCTACGGCGCTGTAATAGGTCACCGCCGCGTTATTGCGCTGGGTCGGCGGATAATAGACCTGGGTGCGCGGCAGCGTTTTGAACTCGCCATTGGCATTGCGTACCGCCAAACCGTCGATCGGCAGGCGCTCGCCGTTATCGCTCAGCGTGAAATCCGCCTCCGCCCACTGCCAGCGGTTGAACACGTGCACCGCTGCACCGGTGATACCGCCCATCTGGTAGGCTTTTTTCGCCAATATCTCCAGGCTCAACACCGCCATGCCGGCGGCAGTCAGCCCGCCTTCTACCCAGCGCGCATCTTCTCTGCGCACCACCAGCGGCGCCGCCTGGCCACCGCCGATACCCGCCTGCCACAGCGCCATCGCCGCCGGCCACAGGCCGTGGTTGAATATCAGCCGGGCCGCTTCGCGCGTGCTGTGGGAAAAGTAATACGCCGAGTTGCTGGCGCTGGACGGCGAACAGTAGCTTGGCGTCCAGGCTGGGTTGGTTTGCAACTGATCCTGCTCGGCCTGCGACATGATGTAAGGATCGCCGCTGGTGATCATCGGCAACACTGACCAGTCGGTCACCGAAAAGTGCGCCTCATCCGCCGGTTTGCCCAACCACTGCGCGCACAGCACCGACTGTGAAGTCGACATGCCGGTCCCCATCTCTGCGCCGCTGTGATGCAGCATGATACGCCCGTCTTCCCCCAGCTCGACGCGCGCAAAGGAGGTTTCCGCGCCGGTGCCGAAGTCTTTTTGCACGCAACCGAAGCCGACGCCGTAGCGTTTGCCCGGATGCCGGCTCTCAAACTCTGCCTTGCGCTGGGCACGTTGCAGCCACATCTCGTGCTTTGCCGCCTTCTCCAGCACTTCATCGGCACGAATAGCGCCTGCAGGAATAGCGCCCTGGGTGTTTTTCATCCCGGACTTCAGTACGTTGCGCAAACGGAATTCGATCGGGTCGATCTTCAGTTCGGCAGCCAGTTCATCCACCATCATCTCAGTGGCGGCCATGCTTTGCAGCGTGCCGTAGCCGCGTGCCGAACCGGCGTCGATAGCACGCGAAGCCAATCCCACCGCAGACAAATCGCTTTTCGGGAAGTAGTAAATCGACTGCGCCGCCGTCGCCGCCACCATCACCACCGACGGCGTAAAGTTGCTGCGGCCACCACCGTCTGCCGTCATCTCACCGTGGAACGATTGCAGTACGCCGGTTTGGCGGTTGACCGCAATGCGGTAATTCATGTCGAAGGCGTGACGTTTCAGCGCCGTCTGGAACTGCTCGAAGCGGTCATTGGCCAGCCGCACCGGGTGCCCGTCGCCATACATCGCCGCCACTGCGCCGTAATAGGGGAAGTTATAGTGATCTTTCGAACCGTAACCGACGGTGTAGCAAGGGTGCAAAATCAGCTGTTTCACCGCAGGATTGCGTTTGGCCAGCATACGCGGCATTTCGTCGGCCACCTCTTGCGGCGACTGGGTCGGCACCACCAGATGCAGGGTTTGCGTCGCTTCATCGAACCAGCCGTTGGCGTTGTCCGGCTCCAGAGCCGAGGTGTCGACAGACTGAGTGGTATAGCGCCGCGACAGCACCAGCCAATCATCCGGCGGCGTTTGCAGCTCTGCGGCAATCACCCCGGCATAATGCATGCCTTCCTGATCCAGCTTGCCGCCTTCGCGGCCTTCCGGCCAGACCGGCAGGTGTTTCTTCATCGATACCGGGAAAATCGGCGTGTCTTTCAGGCTGGAGAAACGATCGTCATCGAACGGCTGGTCGCCGCCCACCCGCACATAGCGGAAGGTGCCCCAGGGATCGCGCTCCAGCGGGCCAGTCTCGGCACCGTATTTGAGGGGATCTTCACGGAATTTCAGCTTGTCCTTGGCGAAGCGGAAGCGGGCAAAGTCGTGATAAATCAGGATCGCCACCGCTTGCCCCAGGTAGGCCGGCGTCTTGCCTACGGGCAGCAGCATGTCGTCGCCATAAAACGCTGGGAAAGCCAGGCCGTCGCGTGCCAAATCTTCCGCCGTCACCAGACGATCCGGCTGCAGATCATCTCCCAACAACGAGAGGTCAAGGCCCGCAAACAACCTGTCAGCCTTGGTCACGCGCAGAATAAAGGCGTGCGCCTGCTTTTGTGGCCAGTGCGGCATATCGACCGCGCGGATATCGCGGGCGAACACCTTCTGCCCCATCACCTTGGCACGGCCGTCAATACGGAAGCGTACGCGTTTCTCATGGGCGTCCCAGTTAGGCGCCTGAAGAATCTTTTGTTCAAACAGCGCGGCGTAGGCGCGGCTGTAGAGGGGCGCGAGGTAGACGGACACCCCCGCTATCACGGCGCTTTTGATAAAGCGACGCCGTGACGGGTTAAAATTGCTCATAAAAAGTCCTTCACATCTTTATTGTTGTTTTGTGTTCGCGGTGTTGTTGCGCAAACGCTGACGACCTTGCCGTAGACGTCATAAGCATATGCTTATAACCAAAATTATGTGATGATTAACATCCTGTTTTCAACAAAAACACATATCAAAAACACGCATTGGCGGTAAGGTAATCAATAGTTGCGCAAATTCGGGCTGAGCAGATGACAACAGGCATAGTGATCGCCGCCGCCGGGCGTGGGGAACGTTTCTCGCAGGCCGGTGGCAAAGGCAACAAATTAAACGCTGAGTTTGCGGATGAGACGGGTCGCCGGCGCCCGTTGTTTGAACATACCTTGCGCCAGGTATTGGCCTCCGGTTTGCCGGTGTGGGTCGTCACCCGGCCGGATAACCGGTGGGTACAGCAGGTTTGCGCCGCGTATCAGGTGCCGGTCACGCTGATCGCCAGCGCAGGTCTCGGGGATTCGATTGCCGCCGGCGTTGGCGCTACGCCGCACTGGCAAGGCTGGTTGATCCATCTGGCGGATATGCCGTTCGTCACACCCGACATCTTTCGCCTGGTCGCCGATGCGCTGCAGCATCATGCGATAGCTCGCCCCTGCTTCGGCCAACGGCCTGGCCACCCGGTCGGCTTTTCCGCTCCATTGCGCAAGAGGCTTTGCCTGTTGCGCGGTGATAATGGCGCACGCGAGCTGCTGCGAGGGGAAGCGGTTTATCTGTTGCCGCTTGATCGGGCAAGCGTCGTGCAGGATATTGATCTTCCGTCACAGCTACCGGCCAGCGAGTAAAATCATCTATGCAGCATCTTGATATCACCGTAATCAGCCAGGCGATAAGCTGGCTGAAACAGCAGCCGGTGTGGCTGTGTACCGTACTGAATACTTACGGCTCCTCACCACGCTCGCCCGGTGCCTTGTTGGCGGCAACCCAGAGCGGGGACTACTGCGGTTCGCTGTCTGGTGGCTGCGTGGAAGAGGATTTTCTGCGGCGCGTGGCGGCCGGGGAATATCAGGCGGCCAGCCAGGTGATCCGCTACGGTGAAGGCGGTCTGGAGCCGAACGTGGCGTTGCCCTGCGGCGGCGTGCTCGACGTACTGATTGAATGCCTTCCCGCCGGTGACGGCAGCATAGGCTACCTGACAAAAATCGCCGGCGCGCTGGACGGACATCACGCGTTGGTCAAACGCCTGATCTTACCTGATGCCTGCCACAGCCTGGAACTGACCGACTTCGCCAGCGCCACCCAGGTGGAGCGCAATGGGCAACAAATCACTTTGAATATCGCCGCTGCACCGCGCTTACTGATTGCCGGGTTGTCGAGCGTGGCATTGTATTGCGCCGATTTCGCCAGTTCGTTGGGGTTCGAAGTGCTGGTGTGTGAAAATCGCCCGGAGGCGCTGGATAATTTCGCCCCCCTGCTCAGACCCGGCGTGACGCTGCTGCGCCAGTTCCCGGCCAAGTTTATTGAAGGTGGCGGATGCCACGCCAATACCGCCATTGTGGCGCTGACTCACGACCCGCGGATGGACGATCTGACGCTGATGGAAGCCATACACACCCCGGCGTTTTACATCGGCGCCATGGGTTCGCTGCGCAACAGCGCACGCCGCCGCCAGCGCCTGCAGCAGATTGCCGAGTTCAGCCCACAAGAGCTGGAGCGTATTCATGCACCGATCGGGTTACCGCTCGGCAGTAAAACGCCGGCGGAAATCGCCCTGGCGGTGATGGCCGATATCGTGCAACAGAAAAATCGCACGGCAGCCCGGCCTTTCAGTCCAGAGGAATTACGGGCACCAGGTGCTGAAGTTCCAGATGCAGCTCCTCCCGCTCATTGAGCGAATATCTGAACAACGTCAGGTCTGCCCCTTCCCGCCGGGCCAGGCCTAGCTCCGGCAATACCTGAGTGTATATCTGCACCACGTGGTCGTTCAGCGCCACCGGTTTGCCGGAATAACAAAAGCGGCAAAAATCGCCGTGGATATCCGGCAGCGGCTCCAGCTCGGGAATGGCATCGACCGAACTGTCCGCCTCAACACCGAGCGCATAATCCACCCTGACCCGTTCCCCATCCGGCCTCAAATGGGTCAGCGCGTAGATCAACGACGGACGGCCGCCAAGCAGCTTGTAGAAATTCTCTTTGATTCCGCTGCGCAGGTGCAGATGCGATTTATCCAGATGCTCGATATCCAGGTGATAGGCGTAACTTTTCCCTCTGAGGAGATACTGGCCTTTATCAACGGTGACACGTTCGACCTTAATATCGCCAGGCTGACCGGCGGACAGCGAACGCACCAGATGGCTGAAGTCCTGCTTGCGGGCATGGCGGTAGACGCTGGGGGATTCGGCAAAGTGCTTTTTGAAACAGCGTGAAAAGGTTTGTTGATTATCAAATTGATATTCTACGGAAATATCAAGAATGCTCTTGCGCGTGAAACGCAAAGCGAAAGCGGCCAGATACAAACGTCGTGCGCGAATATACGACGCCAGCGTCAGCCCGGTCTGCTTCTTGAAAAGCCGCTGCAGATACCATTTCGAGTAGCCTGATTTGGCGGATACGATATCCAATGACAGCGGATTAGTCAGATTGTCTTCAATCCAGACCAGCAGATCCCTGATGTGATTTTCCTGCGTTCCCATTTGCTTGCCGAACCTTCTGTTACAAATATGCCTTTGTGCACGTTTTACTGCTTTGCGCGTAGGGTATACAGGTTAAAACAAGGCGTCCAGCGGGCTACAGGACTTTACACAAGCTGGGATTCAGTCTGAAAGTTGCCGCCCCTGTCGGACGGCAACTGTTTTTGAAGGGTTATTTCACGCAGCGTGTACACTGGCCGGCCTGGATCTTCTGGAAGAAGTCATTGCCTTTGTCATCCACCAGAATAAACGCCGGGAAATCTTCCACTTCGATTTTCCAGATCGCTTCCATCCCCAGTTCCGGGTATTCCACACAGGTCAGGCTCTTGATGCTTTGCTGTGCCAGTACCGCAGCCGGGCCGCCGATGCTACCAAGATAGAAACCGCCGTGTTTGTTGCAGGCATCCGTAACCTGCTGGCTGCGGTTCCCCTTCGCCAGCATGATCATGCTGCCGCCGTGGGATTGCAGCAAATCGACGTAAGAATCCATGCGCCCGGCGGTGGTCGGCCCCAACGAACCCGAGGCGTAACCGTCCGGCGTTTTGGCCGGGCCGGCGTAGTAAATCGGGTGATCCTTAACGTACTGCGGCAAACCTTCGCCGCGATCCAACCGCTCTTTCAGCTTGGCGTGCGCGATGTCGCGGCCAACGATGATGGTGCCGCTCAGTGACAGACGGGTCGATACCGGGTACTGCGACAGCTGCTTGAGAATATCGACCATCGGGCGGTTGAGGTCGATCTTGATCGCCTCGCCCTCTCCGGCCTGACGCAGCTCCTGCGGGATAAATTTGCCCGGATTGTGCTCCAGCTTCTCGAGCCAAATACCGTCGCGGTTGATTTTGCCCTTGATGTTGCGGTCAGCGGAACAGGAAACGCCCATGCCGACCGGGCAAGATGCGCCGTGGCGCGGCAAACGCACCACGCGGATATCGTGCGCAAAGTATTTACCGCCAAATTGCGCGCCCAGCCCCAGATTTTGCGCTTCTTTCAGCAGCTCTTCTTCCAGCGCCACATCGCGGAACGCCTGGCCGTGTTCGTTGCCTTCGGTCGGCAGACCATCGTAGTACTTGGTCGACGCCAGCTTGACGGTTTTCAGCGTGGCTTCAGCCGAGGTACCGCCAATGACAAATGCCACGTGGTACGGCGGGCAGGCCGCGGTGCCCAGCGTGCGCATTTTATCGACCAGGTAATCTTTCAGCTTGCCCGGCGACAGCAGCGCCTTGGTTTCCTGATACAGATAGGTTTTGTTGGCCGAACCGCCGCCCTTGGCGACGCACAGAAACTTGTATTCTTCGCCGTCCACGCTGTAGAGATCTATCTGCGCCGGCAGATTGCTGCCGGTGTTGACCTCTTTGTACATGTCCAGCGCGGCGTTTTGCGAATAGCGCAGGTTGTCTTCGATAAAGGTGTTGTATACCCCGCGCGACAGCGCTTCTTCATCGCCGCCGCCGGTCCAGACGCGCTGGCCCTTTTTCCCCATGATGATCGCGGTGCCGGTGTCCTGGCAGGTTGGCAAAATACCCTTGGCGGCGATTTCTGAGTTACGCAGAAATTGCAGCGCAACGTACTTATCGTTTTCGCTGGCGTCCGGATCGTCAAGGATATCGGCAACCTGCTGTTGGTGCGCCGGGCGCAGCATGAACGAAGCGTCATGGAAAGCATGCTGGGCGAGCAAGGTTAACGCTTCGGGGGCAACTTTCAGGATTTCCTGGCCTTCAAACTCACTCACAGAAACGTGATCGCGGCTCAGCAGATAGTATTCGGTATCGTCTTTCTTCAGCGGGAACGGATCTTGATAATGGAACGGTTTATTCGACATTGATCTCTCACTTGCAACATCAGCTGCGTTAAATTCACACTTACTCAGCATGCCCGGGGCAGGCTGCGGCAAAAAACTGCCCACACCTTACGTATTTTTAATCAGTCGGTTATTGCGCTGAATCGCATAATAACCTCTATGTTAGCAAGGTATTACTTCAGGTGGTTTTTTCCAACCTCATACGGCGAGCGCTGCGGGTACAGACTCAGCATGCACGCTTTATTATCCCGCAGTTAACACATTGATTACAATCCGTCAGAGACGATCGGGTTATCAATGCGGTGAAAAATCGCCCGTAACTCTACTTCTTATACCCAAAATAATTGGAGTTGCGTCACAACAAAACCAAGGGTTTTGTTGAACAGCGCTTGCGCTGGCCCCAACGGGGCGAGGCTTTGCCGAGTAACGCGGCAAGAGCGCTCATCCCGATGAGCTTACTCAAGTAAGTGATTCGGGTGAGTGAACGCAGCCAACACAGAGGCAGCTTCAAGAATGATGGGTATACGCTTGTTGCCAGCCGGTGCGCCTTTGCTTAAGCTAGCGGCAATGAACAAAGTAAGAATCCCCATTGCGCTGCAACAGGCGGTAATGCGCTGTCTGCGGGAAAAGCTTCAGCTGGCCCGCCAGCATTTTTCCGTCGAGTTTCCTGAACCCAAAGTCGTTTACCAGCAGCGCGGTACCACTGCGGGCACCGCCTGGCTGCAAGCCTGGGAAATCAGGCTGAATCCGGTGCTGTTAATGGAAAATCAACAACCGTTTATCGATGAAGTGGTGCCGCATGAGCTGGCGCACCTGCTGGTGTTCCGCCAGTTTGGCCGCGTACCGCCGCATGGCCGCGAATGGCGCCACATGATGGAAAATGTCTTGCGGGTGCCCGCCAGCCGCACCCACCAGTTTGAAATCGCCTCGGTGCAAAGCAAAACCTTCCCCTACCGGTGCGGTTGTCAGCAGCACCAGCTCACCGTGCGCCGTCATAATCGGGTGCTGCGCGGTGAAAGCGAATACCGCTGCCGCCAGTGTGGCGACAGACTGAGATTTATCGCTAGCGAAAACCCTTAACGAAACGATTTATACGTTAAAACAAGTAAATATCGCCATTTGCCACTGCCGTAAACTTCCGTTACCCTGCCTGCTTTTCCAATTTCGAGCTGTTTTGGAATATGCTTCGCAAAATTTTGTTTATGGTGGCTTTCATTGCAGGTGCCGCGCACGCCCACGGCATCAATAATTTCTCTCAGGCCAAGGCAGCGGCGGCCAGAATCAATCAGGACGCGCCCGGCTCATTTTATTGCGGATGCCGGATCGACTGGCAGGGTAAAAAAGGCATTCCTGACCTCAACAGCTGCGGCTATCAGGCGCGTAAAAACGCCCAGCGCGCGCAGCGCATCGAATGGGAACACGTGGTGCCGGCCTGGCAGTTCGGCCACCAGTTGCAATGCTGGCAGCAGGGCGGTCGCAAAAACTGCAATAAAGACGCTGCCTACCGCCAAATCGAAACCGATCTGCACAACCTGCAGCCGGCGATCGGGGAAGTGAACGGCGATCGCAATAACTTTATGTACAGCCAGTGGAAAGGCGGCGAAGGCCAGTACGGCCAATGCCCAATGAAAGTGGATTTCAAAAATAAGCAGGCTGAGCCGCCGGCCCGCGCCCGTGGCGCTATCGCTCGCACCTATTTCTATATGCGCGACCGTTACCAATTGCGGCTTTCACGCCAGCAAACCCAGCTGTTCGAGGTGTGGAACCGCCAATATCCGGTCAGCCAATGGGAATGCCTGCGCGAAGCACGCATCGCTAAGGTTCAGGGCAACCATAACAACTATATTCAGCAGGCTTGCCAGCAACGAAAAGGCTAACCTACTATATACCCGTCGCCTTTCAAGCCGCAGCGTTGTTACCTGCACTCGCTCACCCCAGTCACTTACTTAAGTAAGCTCCTGGGGATGAACGAGCTGGGCGCCTAGCTGCAACTCGAAATTCATAGGGTATAGCCTCTCTCTATCAAGCTGCCTACCCCTTTAGTCAGGATCGAATACTCACATGCGTATACCCCGCATTTATCACCCGCAACCCTTGATCGACAATGCGGAAATCGCGCTGAGCGAAGACGCCGCCAACCACGTCGGGCGCGTGCTGCGCATGAGCGCTGGCCAAGCGTTGCAACTGTTCGACGGCAGCAACCGGGTGTTTAACGCCGAGATCGTTCGGGTTGACAAGAAAAGTGTGCAGGTGCAACTCAGCGCCGGCCAGTTGGAAGACCGCGAATCGCCGCTCAATCTGCACCTGGGCCAGGTGATTTCCCGTGGGGAGAAGATGGAGTTCACCATTCAGAAATCCATCGAACTGGGCGTTAACGTCATCACCCCGCTGTTTTCCGAGCGCTGCGGTGTGAAGCTGGATGGCGAGCGTCTGGCGAAAAAAATTCAGCAATGGCAGAAAATCGCCGTTGCCGCCTGCGAACAATGCGGCCGCAACCGCATTCCTGAAATTCGCGAGGCAATGCAGCTGGAAGCCTGGTGCACCGAGCAGGACGGCAGTCTCAAGCTTAACCTGCACCCGCGCGCCAACCACAGCATCAATACCCTGCCGCTGCCGGTGGACCATGTCCGCCTGCTGATTGGGCCGGAAGGCGGGTTATCCGCCGACGAAATTGCGATGACCACAGGCTACGGATTTACTGATATCCTGCTGGGGCCACGCGTTCTGCGTACAGAAACCACAGCGCTCACCGCAATTACCGCTTTGCAGGTACGTTTCGGCGATCTGGGTTAAAGGAGAGAAAATGATTAAGCTCGGCATCGTGATGGACCCTATCGCCTCCATCAATATCAAGAAAGACACCAGCTTCGCTATGCTGCTCGAAGCGCAGCGTCGTGGCTGGGAACTGCACTACATGGAGATGAACGATCTCTATCTGCACGCCGGTGATGGGCGCGCCCGTACCCGCTTGCTGAGCGTGAAAGAAGATAAAGAGAGCTGGTTCAGCTTCGGAGCCGAACAAGATCTGGCGTTGCAGGATCTGGACGTGATTCTGATGCGCAAGGATCCGCCATTCGATACCGAATACATCTACGCGACCTACATTCTGGAGCGCGCGGAGGTGAAAGGCACGCTGGTGGTCAACAAACCTCAGAGCCTGCGTGACTGCAACGAGAAGCTGTTCACCGCCTGGTTCCCGGAGCTCACGCCGGACACCCTGGTCAGCCGTAGCGCAGCCCACATCCGCAAATTCCACCAGCAACACGGCGACATCATCCTCAAACCGCTGGACGGCATGGGCGGCGCGTCCATCTTCCGCGTGAAGCAGGACGATCCCAACCTGTCGGTGATTATCGAAACCCTGACCGAACATGGCAGCCGTTTCTGCATGGCGCAGAACTTCCTGCCGGCGATCAAGGAAGGCGATAAGCGCATTCTGGTGGTTGACGGTGAACCGGTGCCGTACTGCCTGGCGCGTATCCCGGCACAGGGTGAAACCCGTGGTAACCTGGCGGCCGGTGGCCGTGGTGAAGCGCGCCCTCTGAGCGAAAGCGACTGGAAAATTGCCCGCGCAGTGGCCCCGACGCTGAAAGAGAAAGGCCTGATATTCGTTGGCCTGGACGTGATTGGCGATCGTCTGACCGAGATCAACGTCACCAGCCCAACCTGTGCACGCGAAATCGAAGCGGCCTTCCCGGTTTCCATCACCGGCATGCTGATGGACGCGATCGAAAAGCGTCTGGCAGCCAAGTAATCGCCATGCGGGCGGCGCTGTCGCCCGCAATCCTGACCTTTCAGAACGGCACGGCCCTACCCGGGCACTTACTCAGGTAAGTAACCGGGGTTGGCAAATACGACCAACACCGCTGTGGCTTGAAAGGCGACGGGTATATACCCTATGGATTTCGAGTTGCAGCTAGGCGGCCAGCTCGCTCATCCTCAGGCGCTTACTCGAGTAAGTAACTGAGGTGAGCGCGTGCAGCCAACAACGCTGCGGCTTGAAAGGCGACGGGTATAGCCGCATACTGGCGGCTGTTTAACTTCTCACCACTCAATTACCTTAAATAACGCCATGAATTTACAGCACCATTTTCTTATCGCCATGCCATCTCTTCAGGATCCTCGCTTCAAACGCTCGGTGATTTACGTCTGCGAGCACAATGAAGACGGCGCCATGGGCCTGGTGATCAACAAACCGGTGGAACAGTTCACGGTGGAAACGGTGCTGAGCAAGCTGAAGATCATGCCGCCCGCTCGCAATCCGGCCATCAGCCTGGATAAACCGGTATTCGCCGGCGGCCCATTGGCGGACGATCGCGGGTTTATCCTGCATACGCCGCGCAGTGGTTTCGGCTCCAGCATCCAGATCTCGCCGGATACCATGATCACCACCTCGAAAGACGTGCTGGAAACGCTCGGCACCCCGGAGCAGCCGGATGACGTACTGGTGGCGCTCGGCTACGCCGGCTGGGAAAAAGGCCAACTGGAACAGGAAGTGCTGGAAAACGCCTGGCTGACCATCGAAGCCGACACCGACATTCTGTTCCATACGCCAATCGCCAGCCGCTGGCGCGAGGCCGCCAACCGTCTTGGCATCGATATCCGCAGCATCGCCAACCACGCAGGACACGCCTGATGACCAACCGTACCATTATCGCCTTCGACTTCGGCACCAAGAGCATCGGCGCAGCCATAGGTCAGGAACTCACCGGCAGCGCCCGCGCGTTGGCGGCATTCAAGGCACAGGACGGCTCTCCGGATTGGCAAAAGATTGAAAAGCTGCTGAAAGAGTGGCAACCGGACCTGGTGGTGGTCGGCCTGCCGTTGAATATGGATGGCACCGAGCAGTTGGTGACCGAGCAGGCACGCAAGTTCGCCAACCGTCTGCATGGCCGCTTTGGCGTGCAGGTCGCGCTGCATGACGAACGCCTCAGCACCGTCGAAGCCCGCGCCAATCTGTTCGATCGCGGCGGTTTCCGTGCTCTGGACAAAGGCAGCGTGGACTCCGCCTCCGCCGTCGTGATTCTGGAAAGCTGGTTCGAACGGCACTTGGGCTGACCGGCCCGTCACGCCCCTTCTTCTCCACCGAGCAACCCGGCTTTGATTCGCTGCTGCAATCCCTGCTCAAAGGTCTGCATGCCGGACTGCGCACCGGTTTGCAGCACGCTGGCAAGCTGATGGGTTTTGCCTTCGCGGATCATGCTGCTGACCGCCGCCGTCGCCGTCAGCACCTCGAAGATCGCTACCCGCCCGCCGCCGGGCCTGCTTAGCAACTTTTGCGCAATCACCGCCTGCAGGCTGGCGGCCAGCTGTGAGCGCACATAAGGCTTTTCTTCCGCCGGGAAAACGTCGACCAGACGATCCACCGCCTGCGGCGCGCTGCGGGTATGCAGCGTCGCCAGCACCAGGTGGCCGGTTTCCGCCGCAGTGAGCGCCAAACGAATGGTGGTGGTATCGCGCAGTTCCCCCAACAGAATCACATCCGGATCTTCACGCAGCGCGGCGCGTAGCGCTTCATCAAAGCTGTGGCTGTCGCGGCCCAGCTCACGCTGTTGAATCAGCGACTTTCGGCTGCGGTGCATAAATTCGATCGGATCTTCCAGCGTGATGATATGCCGGCGTTGATGCTGATTGATGTCGTCAATCATCGCCGCCAGCGTGGTGGATTTCCCGCTACCGGTCGCGCCGGTGACCAGTATCAGGCCATCCTCACGCTGCAGCAGCGCGGGGACAATGCCCGGTGCCGCCAAGGCCGCCAGCGTCGGGCAGTGGCCGGCAATCAACCGCAGCGCGATGGATAGCCCCAAATTCTGCAAAAAGAAATTGGCGCGCAGCCGGATATCGCCCGCCAGCGTCAACGCCAGATCGAGCTGGCCCCGCTGCTGCAAATGCTGCCACTGAGGCGGTTGCAGCAGCGCGCCGCACAACTGATGCATGCGCTCCTGGGTCAGCATTTCCGCCCCTTCCAGCGGTTGCAGTTCACCATCAATGCGCAACATGGGTTGGTGACCCGCACAAAGGTGCAGATCGGAAGCATTATGCTTTACACTAAGGGCCACGAATTCATCGATATCCATATCAATCTCCTGGGTCAATAATGAGCACTATCCAACAGAATCTGCAGGATGTCAGAAGCCGCATCGCGGCAGCCGCTCAAGGTTGCGCACGCGCTCCAGAAGAAATCACTCTGCTTGCAGTCAGCAAGACCAAACCTGTGGCGGCGATCGCAGAAGCCATCGCCGCTGGCCAGCGTGCCTTTGGCGAGAATTACGTGCAGGAAGGCGTGGATAAAGTTCAGCATTTCGCCACGCTGCCGGAAGGCGCAACGCTGGATTGGCACTTTATCGGCCCGCTGCAATCCAATAAAAGCCGGCTGGTGGCCGAGCACTTCGCCTGGTGCCACACCGTGGATCGGCTGCGCATCGCCCAGCGGCTCAGCGATCAGCGCCCGGCTGGCTTGCCGCCGCTTAACGTTCTGATCCAAATTAATATCAGCGATGAACAGAGTAAATCTGGCATTGTACTGGCTGAATTACCGGCGCTGGCGGAGGCGGTAGCCGCGCTGCCGAACCTTAGGCTGCGTGGGCTGATGGCGATTCCCGCGCCGGAAGAAGACTACCAGCGCCAGTTGGCGGTATTCGGCCAGATGAGCGACGCCTTCCGGGCCCTGCAACTGCATTATCCGCAGGTGGATACCCTGTCGATGGGCATGACGGACGACATGGCGGCGGCGATCGCCGCAGGCAGCACCCTGGTGCGTATCGGCACCGCAATTTTTGGCGCTCGTGATTATTCACCGGCCTGACATATGACGAGGAATTTTGATGCAACACCGTAAGATTACCTTTATTGGCGCCGGCAACATGGCGCGCGCGATTATCGCCGGCCTGGTGGCGGGCGGATACCCGGCTCAATCCATCAGCGTTTGCGCGCCTTCGGCTAAAAACCGCGATGCGCTGGCGGCGGATTACGGCATCGTCAGCAGCAGCGACAACCTGGCCTGCACGCGCGAAGCCGAGGTCGTGGTGCTGGCGGTAAAACCGCAGATGATGGCCGACGTCTGCCAGCCGCTGCAGCAGGTCGACTTCTCCGGCAAGCTGGTGCTGTCGATCGCCGCCGGCATTCAGGTCAGCCGTTTTTACCAATTGCTGGGTGACAAACTGAGCATAGTGCGAATTATGCCCAACACCCCGTCCCTGGTTGGCAAAGGCATGAGTGGCCTGTACGCGCCGCCGCAGGTCAGCCAACAGGATCGCGACTATACCGGCGATTTGATGGCCTCCGTCGGAAAGGTTTGCTGGGTGGATGACGAAAACGGCATCAACAGCGTCATCGCCGCCGCAGGCAGCGCACCGGCGTACTTCTTCCTGTTTATGGAAGCCATGCAGCAAGAAGCCGAGCGCATGGGCTTCGACAGCCAAACCGCGCGCGAACTGGTGCAACAGGCCGCTTCCGGCGCCGCCGCGCTGGTGGAAGCCAACCCGGATACGCCATTATCGACCCTGCGCGAGCAGGTCACCTCCAAAGGCGGCACCACCGCCGAAGCGCTGCGGGTATTCAACGAGCAGCAGCTGCCGGAGACCGTGGCCAAAGCCATGCGTGCGGCGGTTTCCCGTGCGCAGGAAATGGAAAAATCATTTTAAATAACCGAGAGTTAAGGAGAAGGACCCTTTCATGCTAACGCTGACTTTTTTGGTCAAAACCGTTATTGATCTTTACGTTATGGTGCTGCTGCTACGCATTTGGATGCAGTGGACGCGTACCGATTTTTATAACCCGTTCGCCCAGTTTGTGGTGAAGATCACCCAGCCGGTGGTCGGCCCGCTGCGCCGTATTATCCCATCACTGGGGCCTGTCGACAGCGCTTCGCTGTTGCTGGCTTTCCTGCTGATGACCATCAAGTATCCGCTGCTGCTGCTGATTCAGGGCGGCGCGATGTCACTCAGCCCGTATAACTTGCTGTTTGGCCTGATTTCGCTGGTCAAGTCGGCCGGTTATCTGATCTTCTGGGTGATGATTATCCGCGCCCTGATGAGCTGGATCAGCCAGGGCCGCAGCCCGATTGACTATGTGATGTATCAGTTGACAGAACCCCTGATGGCCCCGATCCGCCGCATTCTTCCGGCCATGGGCGGTATCGATTTTTCGGCGATGGTGGTGATCCTGATCCTGTATCTGATCAACTACCTGGGGATGGATCTGTTCGGTGAGATCTGGTTCCTGCTGTGAGTGCAGTCACCCCCGTGCTGGACGGGCTGGCAATCAGGCTATATATTCAGCCGAAAGCCAGCCGCGACCAGATTATCGGTTTGCATGGCGACGAACTTAAAGTCGCCATTACCGCTCCGCCGGTTGACGGCCAGGCCAACGCCCATCTGATCAAGTTTATCGCCAAGCAGTTTAAAGTGGCGAAAAGCAACGTCACCATCGAGAAAGGCGAACTGGGGCGGCATAAACAGTTACGCATCGTTAATCCGCAACAGATCCCCGCCGTGGTCGCGGCGCTTATCGAATAATTTTCAAGGTAGTCATCATGCAAAAAGTCGTTCTTGCCACCGGTAACCCGGGAAAAGTGCGTGAACTCGCCGACCTGCTGGCCGATTTCGGTCTGAACGTGGTCGCACAAACCGAGCTGGGTGTGGATTCCGCGGAGGAAACCGGCCTGACGTTTATCGAAAACGCCATTCTGAAAGCCCGTCACGCGGCGCAAATCACCGGCCTGCCGGCGATCGCCGATGACTCCGGTCTGGCAGTGGACGCCCTGGGCGGCGCGCCTGGCATCTACTCTGCGCGCTACGCCGGCGTAGACGCTTCTGACCAGCAAAACCTCGACAAGCTGCTGGTGGCGCTGAAAGACGTGCCGCAAGGCAGCCGCGGCGCACAATTCCACTGCGTGCTGGTGTACATGCGCCATGCAGAAGACCCGACGCCGCTGGTGTTCCACGGCTGCTGGGCGGGTGAAATCGCTTTTGAATCCGCCGGTGCCGGTGGTTTCGGTTACGATCCTGTCTTCTACGTTCCGGAACTGGGCCGCACCGCCGCCGAACTGAGCCGCGACGAGAAGAGCGCGGTGTCACACCGCGGCAAGGCGCTGAAGTTGATGCTGGAAGCCATGCGCAATGCTTAAGTTGCCCCCGCTGAGTTTGTACATTCACATCCCGTGGTGCGTGCAGAAGTGCCCGTACTGCGACTTCAACTCGCACGCGTTGAAGGGTGAAGTGCCGCATCAGGAATACGTCGATCACCTGCTGGCCGATCTGGATGCCGATCTGCCGCTGGCCAGCGGCCGGGAAATCAGCACCATTTTTATCGGTGGCGGTACCCCCAGCCTGCTGAGCGCCGAGGCGATGCAATCGCTGCTCGACGGCGTGCGGGCGCGTATTCGCGTCGCCGATGACGCGGAGATCACCATGGAGGCCAACCCCGGCACCGTGGAAGCCGATCGCTTCAGCGGCTACCAGCGCGCCGGTGTGAACCGCATCTCGATCGGCGTGCAGAGCTTCAGCGCGGAGAAGTTAACCCGTCTGGGGCGCATTCACGGCCCCGAAGAGGCCAAGCGCGCGGCACACCTGGCCACCGGTCTCGGCTTGCGCAGTTTTAACCTCGATCTGATGCACGGTTTACCGGACCAGTCGCTGGAAGAGGCGCTGGACGATCTGCGCCAGGCGATCGCTCTGAACCCGCCGCACCTGTCGTGGTATCAGCTGACCATCGAGCCAAACACCCTGTTCAGCTCGCGGCCGCCGGTGCTGCCGGACGACGACGCGCTGTGGGACATCTTCGAACGCGGCCACCAACTGCTGAGCGCCGCCGGCTACCGGCAGTATGAAACCTCGGCCTACGCCAAGCCGGGCTACCAGTGCCAGCACAACCTCAACTATTGGCGCTTCGGCGACTATCTTGGGATTGGCTGCGGCGCGCACGGCAAGCTGACCTTCAGCGACGGCCGCATTCTGCGCACCGCGAAAACCAAGCATCCGCGCGGTTTTATGCAGGGCAAGTACATGGACAAGCAGCATGAGGTGACGACGGCAGATCGGCCGTTCGAGTTCTTTATGAACCGCTTCCGCCTGCTGGAGGCCGCGCCGCGTGCCGATTTCGCCAACTACACCGGGCTGGACGAAAGCGTTATTCGACCACAGTTGGATGAGGCGCTGGAGAAAGGTTATCTGGAAGAAACGGCGGAATACTGGCAGATCACCGAAAAAGGCAAGCTGTTCCTTAACTCGCTGCTGGAGCTGTTCCTGGCGGATGAATAAAAAAAAGCGCTGAATTATCAGCGCTTTTTTATTGATTCAACGGACCTGTGTCTCAGGCCGCCTGATGGGGGCGATGTGTCACATCGCCACGCCCCTTTAGCAAACCCTCAACGGAAATATCTTCATCCAACGCATCCCAATGGATCCCACAAGCACTCAACTCATAGCAAACGCGTTGTTCATCCGTTGCATTCAGCAACCGGGGGAACCATGTTAGCGGAACACCAATAATTCTGGCATCGCTCAGCTCCACCCACATTGTCACCTCATCAAAGCGGACGGCTTTAGCTGAAATACTCATTCCAGGCCTCCAAAAACAGCGACTGGTGATCCAGTTAACTCTTTTAATACTCTGGAATTAAACCCATCATTGCGTGCCAGTTGCACAACCGGCGTCAACCAGAACTTGGCTTCCGTCCCCGCGTCTCTGACATGAATATGAGCTGGCTCTAACGGATCGCCTTCATTTGAGTAAAAGAAAAACTTATACCCTTTAAAACGAAATATCACTGGCATCAATGCAAAATCCTTTTGGCAATTGATTATAGTTTAGCCAGTTTGTCAGATAGTCGTCAGCAGGTCAAAAAACGCTCCGATAGTGATAAAGCTAATGTTACTTCAACGCGTTAAGCAGGTCTTTACGCTGGGTTTCCAGGCCGGTAACGCGGTTGCAGACGTCATGGCCAAAGTTCTGGAAATCCTGCTCCTGGTTGTTCCATTCGTTCTGAATCGCCTTCTGCAGGCCACCCAGGTTGCCCATAATCGCCTGTAACGGGTTACCGCCGCTGTTGGCCGCCTGCTTGACGCCCATCTCGTTCAGGCTGTCTTGCAGCACGCCGCCCATGCTTTGCTGCACGAGATTGCGGCCATCCTGCTCAACCTGGTCAATCGCCTTGTGGTGGAAGGCCAGGCCGTCGCTGCGGTGTTCGATGATACGGTTCATCTGCTGCTTAAGCTGGTCGTTCAGCGTGGTCAGACGGTTGCGCACATTGCTGTCGCTACCCAGTTCCTTCACGATCACCTTGTCCAGCGCCACTCGCGCTTTTTCCAGATGCTGCTGCGCGCCCTTGTCGATCCACGGCAGTTCTTTGCGTAGCGCACTCTGGTAACTGAACGCTTTCTGACGCTGGCCGTCGTTGAGGCTCAGCGCCTGGCCGTTACGGGTGACATCGCCATCCGCCGAAATCTGCAGATTGCCGCTGGCGCCCGTCACCTGCACGTTCTGCGGGCTGATGATCACGTCGTCCTGAGGCTTAACGCTGCACTGGTATTCGGCATGCGCCTGTGAAGCGGTCAACAGCAGTAAGGCTAACCCGGTTTTCTTTAACATATTTTCTCCTGACTCCCTTCCGTGGTGGGATTAAAAAATCGAACGGCTAATCCGTTGAGACAACAGTTCCAGCGCCGCAGTTCCCGCCAGGGAGTTACCGGACGCATCCAGCTCCGGCGACCAGACGGCTATCGACAGCTCATCGGGCACGATAGCGACAATGCCGCCGCCCACGCCGGATTTACCCGGCATGCCCACCCGGTAGGCAAACTCCCCCGCGCCGTCGTACATACCGCTGGTCATCATCAGCGCATTAATCTGGCGGGCTTGCAACGGGCTTATCACTTCACGCCCACTGAGATCGCGCCCGTGATTGGCCAGATAGGCGAAGCTGCGCGCCAGCTCCACGCAGCTCATGCGCAGCGCACAGTAGTGGAAATAGGTTTGCAGAACGGTGAGCACGTCGTTTTCGAAGTTGCCGAACGACTTCATCAAATAGGCTATCGCCGCATTGCGGTCGGAGTGTTCGAACTCGGAGCGCGCCACACGGGAGTCATACGCCAGATCGTCTTCGCCGGTCAGCTGCCGCACCACTTCCAGCATCCGCTGTTTAGGGGCGCTGAGCCGGGTTTGCAGCATGTCGCACACCACCAGCGCACCGGGGTTGATAAACGGATTGCGCGGCTTGCCCTGTTCCATTTCCAGCTGCAACAACGAGTTGAACGGCAGGCCAGAAGGCTCTTTACCGACCCGCTGCCAAATCTCGTGTTCCTGGTAGCGCGTCAGCGCCAGCGTCAGGCTCAGCACCTTGGAAATAGACTGAATGGAGAAACGTTCCGTGGCGTCCCCGGCCTGGAACATCTCGCCGTCGACGGTGCAAACGGCGATCGCCAGGCGGTCGGCGGCCACTTCCGCCAGCGCCGGTATATAATCCGCCACCTTCCCTTTGCCAATCAGCGGGCGCACCTGTTGCAGGATGTCATCCAGCAACGCGTTATCCAATGTCGTTACCACCTCGGTCACACTCCGGACAAAATAAAGGTGCCGTTAAGGCACCTCAGACTGCTGACAAAGCCCGTTATTAGGGAGAGCGTGCCGAAGGGGTCGTAGCGGCTTGCCCGCCGGAGCGCCCCTCGGTGCGCTAGGCCCAGGTATCTCGGGTTCAAAGACAACTTTGTCATCAAACTCAGGTGCCGTAAGGCACCTTAAATCCAATGAACGGCGCGGCGCGATGCCGCACTCATCAGGCAGAGAAAATCAATCCCACCAGATATCGAACAGATCGCTGACCTTAACGTCAGACAGCTTGCGCGCTTCCAGCCATTTTTTGACCAGTTCGCGCTGCTCGTCGGTGCAATGCCCGATGGTTTGCAGGCAGATTAGCCCTTCCCACTGCAGGTAGCCGCTGCCGTCAAACGCCAGGCCATTCGGCTCAATCACTTCGTCGATGAAAGCGTCCAGCGTGCTGTCGATATCCTCAACCGCGGTGCCTTCGGCAAAGCGCCATGCTACGGAGAAACCCAGCTCCTGAAACTCTTCAATGTGTAACTTTTTACGTAAACGACGACTGCGGTTCTTAGCCATTATTCTTTCCTCTCAAACATCAAATCCCAAACGCCATGTCCCAGACGCTGGCCGCGTAATTCAAATTTTGTCAGCGGGCGTGAATCCGGACGCGGCACGTAATCATTATCGCTGGAAAGATTACGGTAGCCTGAGATCCCGTTCATAACCTCTAACATATGTTCTGCATAAGGTTGCCAGTCGGTGGCCATATGGAATACGCCGCCGACTTTCAGTTTGCGTCGCACCAGTTCAACAAACGGCGTCTGTACGATGCGGCGTTTGTTGTGGCGCGCTTTGTGCCACGGATCGGGGAAAAACAGCTGCACCATGTCCAGCGACCCGTCCGGGATCATATTCTCCAGCACTTCAACCGCGTCGTGACACATCACGCGCAGGTTGCTCAATTCCGCTTCTGTGGCGTCAGCCAGACAAGCGCCCACGCCCGGCGAATGCACCTCAATCCCCAGGAAGTTCTGCTGTGGATTGTTGCTCGCCATGGTCACCAGCGAGGCGCCCATGCCAAAACCGATCTCCAGCACGGTCGGCGCTTCGCGTCCGAACAGTGCGGCGATATCGACAGGTTCAGCCTGATACTCCACGCCCATCACCGGCCAATAGTTGTCCAGCGCGTGTTGCTGGCCTTTGGTCAACCGCCCCTGGCGGCGGACAAAACTGCGGATACGGCGCATCGCGCGGCCGTTCTCATCAAATTCCGGGGAGATGACGTCATTAATCATAGTGCTTTCTGTCTGTTTGGCTGCCAATTAGGGAAACGCGCATTATGCAAAGATACCTTGGTTTAGCAAGTGTTCATCTTGATACCTGCCGTGCGACGTCGGAAAGTTCCGGTTTACAGCAACATGACTCTATGCTGCAATCTCGCTTCATTTTCTGCCGGATATCGAATCTGCTTATGATGCAAGCACAACAGTTCGCACAGGTAGTGCTTGACTGGTACCAGCGTTACGGTCGTAAAACCCTGCCGTGGCAGCTTGATAAGACCGCCTATCAAGTATGGCTCTCCGAGGTCATGTTGCAACAAACTCAGGTTGCCACCGTTATTCCTTACTTCCAGCGTTTTATGGCGCGCTTTCCCAACGTACGCGCCTTGGCAGAAGCGCCGCTGGACGAAGTGCTGCACCTGTGGACCGGCCTGGGCTACTACGCTCGCGCGCGCAACCTGCATAAGGCGGCGCAGACCATTGTCGCACAGCACGGCGGCGAGTTCCCGACAACCTTTGAAGAAATCGCCGCTTTGCCCGGCATCGGCCGCTCAACCGCCGGTGCGGTGCTGTCGCTGGCACTCGGCCAGCACTATCCGATCCTCGACGGCAACGTGAAGCGCGTGCTGGCCCGCTGCTATGCGGTTGAGGGATGGCCGGGCAAGAAAGAGGTAGAAAATCGCCTGTGGCGGATCAGTGAAGACGTCACCCCGGCCAAGGGCGTCGGCCAGTTCAATCAGGCGATGATGGATCTGGGCGCGATGGTCTGCACCCGCTCCAAACCCAAATGCGAGCTGTGCCCCCTTAACACCGGCTGCATCGCTTACGCTAACCACAGCTGGGCAAAATACCCCGGCAAAAAACCGAAGCAGACGCTGCCGGAAAAAATCGCCTACTTTTTATTGCTGCAGAGCGGCGAGCGGGCCTGGCTGGAACAACGCCCGGCCGTAGGGCTGTGGGGCGGGCTGTTTTGCTTCCCGCAGTTCAGCGAACGCGAAGAGATGGAACTCTGGCTGCAACAGCGCGGTCTGAAAGGCAATCGCCTGGAGCAGTTGACCGCGTTTCGTCACACATTCAGCCATTTCCATCTCGATATCGTGCCAATGTGGCTGGAAATGAAGGATGCCGGCGGCAGTATGGATGAGGGGGACGGTCTCTGGTATAACCTGGCGCAACCGCCCGCCGTCGGACTGGCAGCGCCGGTTGACCGCCTGTTGCAACAGTTGGCAAAACAGTCTCCGCGCCAACAAAATTTATATGGCGATAACGCCATTGATGAGGAATTAGCATGAGCCGCACCATTTTTTGTACCTTCCTGCAGCGCGACGCCGAAGGGCAGGATTTCCAGCTTTACCCGGGTGACGTCGGCAAACGCATCTATAACGAGATCTCGAAAGAGGCCTGGGCCGAATGGATGAAAAAACAGACCATGCTGATCAACGAGAAAAAGCTGAACATGATGAACGTGGATGACCGCAAACTGTTGGAAGCCGAAATGGTCAAATTCCTGTTCGAAGGGCACGACGTGCACATCGAAGGCTACACGCCACCGAGCGAATAATGCTGTTGGGGCCAGGCGCTGGCCCTTCCAATACTTCTCGTATACGGCTTTAAGATGAAGAAAATTTTAGCTTTGCTAGTGATAGCGCCCCTGGTGATTTCCTGTTCCGGCAAAAAAAGCACCGAAGTCAACGAAGCCTGGGTCAAAGACACCAACGGTTTCGAGATCCTGATGGGCCAGTTTGCCCACAACATCGAGAATATCTGGGGTCTGAACGAAGTTCTGATCGCCGGGCCAAAAGATTACGTTAAATATACCGATCAGTATCAAACCCGTAGCCACATCAACTTTGATTCTGGTGCGATCACCATTGAAACCATCGCCACTACCGATCCTGCCGCTCACCTGCGCCAGGCGATCATCAGCACCCTGCTGATGGGGGATGATCCAGGTTCAATCGATCTCTATTCCGACGTCAACGATATCCAGATCAGTAAAGAGCCGTTCCTGTACGGCCAGGTCCTGGATAACAAAGGCGCACCGATTCGCTGGGAATGGCGTGCGGCGCACTTTGCCGACTATCTGCTGCAAACCAAGCTGCAAAAACGCACTTCCGGCCTGCATGTGATTTACTCGGTCACCATTCAGTTGGTGCCCAACCACCTGGATCAACGTGCGCACAAGTACCTGCCGATGGTACGCAAGGCGTCGGAGAAATACGGTGTCGAAGAGTCGCTGATCCTGGCGATCATGCAGACCGAATCCAGCTTTAACCCGTATGCGGTCAGCGGTTCGGATGCGCTTGGCCTGATGCAGGTTGTGCAGCACACCGCCGGTAAAGACGTGTTCCAGATGCGCGGGAAATGGGGTACGCCAAGCCGCAGTTATCTGTTCGATCCGGAGAACAACATCGACACCGGCACCGCTTATCTGGCGATCCTGCAAAACAACTACCTGGGCGGCATTCAGAACCCGACCTCGCGCCGCTATGCGGTGATCACCGCCTATAACGGCGGCGCAGGCAGCGTGTTGCGGGTGTTCTCCAGCGACAGAACCCGCGCGGTGAGTATCATCAACGGCATGCAGCCGGGTGACATTTACCAGACGCTGACCACCAAGCACCCGGCCAGCGAGTCACGCCGTTATCTGGTGAAGGTGAACAACGCGCAGAAGAGCTACCGCAGAAGGTAATGCGCTCCAGGCGGAAAATAATCAGGGCCGGCATAAAAACCGGCCCTTTTTTCGGCTTATCGTTGCAGATGCGGCGCTTAAATTACATACAGATCGAGGTATTCATGCACCGGCATCTGCTCTAAACGCCGCCGATCCAAAGAGATAGCCAAAATCCGCTGCTGCTGGCGGAGCGGGAACTGGCGCCCCAGGTTAGTGGTGAATTTTTCAATCAGCAAAGGGATACCGTCCTGGCGACGGCGGGCGTGCCCGATCGGGTATTGTACCTCGACCTCCTCGAAGCGGCTGCCGTCGCTAAATTCCAACGTAATGGCGTTAGCGATAGAACGCTTCTCGGGATCGTGGTAGTCGGCGGTAAAAGCGGGATCTTCCACACAGCCGATCTTGGCGCGCAAGCTGTCGATGCGTTGATCCTGCGCCACATTGTCTTCGTAATCGGCGGCACGCAGGCGCCCGAACAGCAGCGCGATGGCCACCATATACTGAATGCAGTGATCGCGATCCGCCGGGTTATCAAGCGGCCCCTGCTTATCGATAATGCGGATGCAGGCTTCATGAGTGCGAATGCTCACTTTGCCGATATCCGCTGCACTTTTGCCCGCCGCCAACATCCGTTGATGCAGCGTCATTGCGGCTTCCACCGCCGTCTGGGCATGGAACTCCGCCGGGAAAGCGATCTTGAACAGCACGTTTTCCATCACGTAAGAGCCATAGGGGCGCTGAAAGCGCAGCGGTTCACCGTTGAACAGCACGTCGCAAAATCCCCAGGTCTTGGCGCTGAGCGCCGAGGGATAGCCCATCTCCCCCGTTTGCGCCATCAGCGCCAGCCGCACTGCCCGTGAGGTGGCGTCGCCGGCGGCCCAGGACTTGCGCGTGCCGGTATTGGGCGAATGGCGGTAGGTACGCAGCGCCTGACCATCCACCCAGGCCAGCGAGACGGCGTTGAGGATTTCGTCGCGGGACAACCCCAACATCTCTGCCACCACCGCCGTGGAAGCGACTTTCACCAGCAAAACGTGATCCAGGCCGACGCGGTTAAAGGCGTTCTCCAGCGCAATGCAGCCCTGAATTTCATGAGCCTTGATCATGCCGCCAAGCACTTGCCCGATCGTCAGAGGCGCTTTCCCACCGGCCACCGCATTGCGCGACAGCCAGTCCGCCACCGCCAGGATCCCGCCCAGATTATCCGAAGGGTGACCCCACTCAGCTGCCAGCCAGGTATCGTTAAAATCGAGCCAGCGGATCATGGTGCCAATATTGAAGGCTGCCTGCACCGGATCGAGCTGAAACTGCGTCCCCGGCACGCGTGCGCCGTGGGGCACCTGGGTGCCCGGCACTATTGGCCCGAGCAGCTTCCTGCAGGCCGGATATTGCAGCGCTTCCAGGCCGCAGCCCAGCGTATCGAGAAAGCAATAGTGCGCGGTTTCATATGCCAGTGCAGATGTAACCTCAAAATTCATAACATAATCAACAATGTCGACCATTTCACGATCGAAATCCGGACGGATGTTGAGCACGGAGGCGGACATAAGGCTATCTTCCTGTTTTATGATTATTGGCAAATGCGGCGCCATGCGGCCGCCGGTTTATTGACGCTGATCGACGGGCACAAAAGCGCGCTCCTGCGGGCCGACATAGGCCGCCGCAGGCCGGATAATCTTGTTGTCGAGGCGCTGCTCAATAATATGCGCCGACCAACCGGTAACGCGGGCGATGACAAACAGCGGCGTGAACATTTCAGCGGGCACGCCCATCATGTTGTAAGAGACCGCCGAGAACCAATCGAGGTTAGGGAACATTTTTTTGGTTTCCCACAGCACGCTCTCCAATCGATCGGCGATGTTGAACAGCTTCGGCTGCCCCGCTTCTTCCACCAACTGATGCGCAATGCGTTTGATGACCTGATGGCGGGGATCGGCGAGGGTATACACCGGGTGGCCAAAACCGATGATCACCTCTTTGTTCTCGATGCGTTTGCGGATGTCGGTCTCCGCCTCTTCCGGCGTTTCATAACGCTGCTGGATTTCCAGAGAGACTTCATTGGCGCCGCCGTGTTTAGGGCCGCGCAGCGCGCCAATCGCGCCGGCAATCGCCGAATAAATGTCCGAACCGGTACCGGCAATCACCCGGCCGGTAAAGGTGGAAGCGTTGAATTCATGTTCGGCGTAAAGCACCAGCGAGGCGTGCATCGCCTTTTCCCAGCTTTCCGTGGGCTTGGCGCCATGCAGCAAATGGAGAAAATGGCCGCCAATCGAGTCGTCATCCGTTTCCGTCTCAATGCGTTTGCCGTTGTGGCTATAGTGATACCAGTACAGCAGCATGGAACCGAGCGAAGCCAGGAGCTTATCGGCGATATCGCGGGCGCCCGGGGTGCCATGAGCGTCTTTCTCCGGCAAAACGCAGCCCAATGCGGAGACACCGGTACGCATGACGTCCATGGGATGCGAGGCGGCGGGCAGCGCTTCCAACACCGTTTTGACGCTCATCGGCACGTCGCGCAGCGCTTTGAGTTTGACCTTATAAGCGTCCAGCTCGTGCCGGGTGGGCAATTTGCCGTGGATCAGCAAATAGGCCACCTCTTCAAACTCACAATAATGCGCCAGCTCGAGAATGTCATAACCGCGGTAGTGCAAATCGTTGCCGTTTCTGCCGACGGTACACAGCGCGGTATTGCCGGCGACCACGCCTGATAAGGCAACGGATTTTTTCGGTTTATTGCCTGAGGGTGTCTGTTGGGGGCTTGTATCTGTCATGTCAGCCTCTCTGTGATATTGGCGAAGAAAACCTTATTCGCCGCGTTCGCGGGCAAACAAGGCATCCAATTTCTCTTCGAACTGGTAGTAACCAATGCTCTCGTAAAGCTCGTGACGAGTTTGCATTTGGTCGATGACGTTTTTTTGCGTGCCTTCCCGGCGCAGAACCTGATAAACATTTTCCGCCGCACGATTCATGGCGCGGAATGCAGATAAAGGATAGAGCGCCATCGCAACATGCGCGCTTTTCAATTCTTCAGCAGTAAACAGCGGCGTCGCGCCGAACTCGGTGATATTGGCCAAAATGGGCACCTCCACCGCGCCGGCGAATCGACGGTAGATCTCCAGCTCGGTCACCGCCTCGGGAAACAGCATATCCGCCCCGGCTTCGATGTAGGCCCGGGCGCGATCGAGCGCCGCCTCAATCCCTTCCACGGCCAGCGCATCGGTGCGCGCCATGATGGCAAAATTGGGATCGGTGCGGGCATCCACCGCCGCCTTGATGCGATCGACCATCTCCGCCGTAGACACAATGGCCTTATTTGGCCGGTGCCCGCAACGCTTGGCGCCAACCTGATCTTCGATATGCAGCGCCGCCGCGCCGGCTTTGCCGATGGCCTTCACGGTGCGCGCCACATTGAAGGCCGAAGCGCCGAATCCAATGTCCGCGTCCACCAGCAGCGGCAACGGGCAAACGTCGGTTATCCGCCGCACATCGGTCAGCACATCATCAAGCGTGGAGATGCCTAAATCGGGCAGCCCCAGCGAGCCGGCCGCCACGCCACCGCCGGAAAGATAGATGGCTTGAAAACCGGCGCGTTGCGCCAGCAGCGCATGGTTTGCATTGATGGTCCCGACAATTTGCAACGGGCTTTCTTTACTTAATGCGGCACGAAAGGCCTGGCCCGGAGAGGGGGATGTCATAGGCTTATCCTCTTGCAGACAGCTGTTATTTTCAGGTATCGGCAATAAAGCAAGGGGCGTACCAACCCTGGCTTAAAATCGGCCCCATGAAAAAACAATGTTAATCAAAAAGATAAGCAAACCTCATCGCTGAGCCAGGCCGAAATTTCAAAAAATGCGCCCCGGTTAACGTTTCATGAAACGTTTCACGCCCCTGGCTTGAAACATGCGTGAAACACGCCTACAACCATAGGTATGTTCCCGCATGCATGTTGAACCTATGGCTTACTCTTCAGCTCTGCCGGACGGCGCCGGCGACAAGCCCGCCATCTGGATCGTCTCCGTCACGCGCCTGTTTGACTTGCTGCGGGATATCAGCCTGGAATTCGACAGCCTGGCAAGCATCACCCCCATTCAGCTGGGCTTTGAAAAAGCCGTGCAGCATATCCGCCAAAAATTGCTCACCGAGCGCTGCGACGTCATCATTGCCGCAGGCTCCAACGGCGCCTATTTGAAAAGCCGCCTTTCCGTGCCGGTGGTGCTGATCAAACCGGGCGGCTTTGACATCGTGCAGGCATTGGCCAAGGCGCGCCGCATGGCCTCGTCAGTAGGCATCATTACCTATAAAAAAACGCTGCCGGAGCTGATGGAATTTCAGCACGCGTTTGATTTGCAACTGGAACAGCGCAGCTACGTCACTAAAGAAGAAGCGCGCGAGCAACTCAATGAATTAAAAGCGAAAGGCGTTCAGGCGGTGGTCGGCGCCGGGCTGATTACCGATCTGGCTCAGGAAGCGGCGCTTGCAGGCGTACTCATCTATTCGACCGCCACGGTGCGCCAGGCCTTTCACGAAGCGCTGGGCAGGACGCGTTCCCTGCAAGGCGCGGCCCAACCGCGCAAGCCCCCCTCCGGCCGCGAAACCCTGCGCGCGCGTTATGGGATAAACCACCTGCGCGGCGATTCACCGATGATGGAGAACGTTCGCCGCACGATCGCGCTTTATGGCCGCTCATCCGCCGCGGTGCTCATCCAGGGGGAAACCGGCACCGGCAAAGAGTTGGCCGCCCAGGCCATTCATCAGGAATACTTTTCCCGCCGTGCGGCGGCTCCGTTCGTTGCTATCAACTGCGGCGCCATTGCCGAATCGCTGCTGGAGGCGGAGTTATTCGGTTATGAAGAGGGGGCGTTTACCGGCTCCCGCCGCGGTGGGCGCGCCGGCCTGTTTGAAACGGCCGATGGGGGCACGCTGTTTCTCGACGAGATCGGTGAAATGCCGCTGCCTCTGCAGAGCCGCTTGCTGCGCGTGCTGGAAGAAAAAGAAATCACCCGGGTTGGCGGACAGCGCCCTATCCCGGTGAAGGTGCGCATTATCAGCGCCACCCACTGCAGCCTGGAAAACGCGGTGAGCCGCAGCGAGTTTCGCCCCGATCTGTTTTATCGGCTCAATACGCTGCGCCTGAGCCTGCCCGCGCTGCGTGAGCGAGAACAGGACGTGATGGAACTGGCCCAGTGGTATCTGAAACAGGCACTGGCAGAGCTGAGCGTGCCTTTTACCGCCGCCTGGATGCAGGGCATTTTTTCCTGCCTACAACGGTTGCAGAGCTATAGCTGGCCCGGGAATATTCGCGAATTGCGTAACATGATGGAGCGGCTGGCGCTGTTTTTAAGCGCCGAACCCTCGGAGGCATTGAGTGAACAGAAGCTCTGTGGCTGGCTGCCGGAGCTGGTTTGCGTCGGGTTATCGCCCGAGCCGCCTGCGCCCGTCATATCAGACGTTCAGGCTGCTCTGGCGCAATTTAATGGCGATCGCGCCGCGACCGCGCAGTACCTCGGCATCAGCCGCACCACGCTGTGGCGGCGCCTGCGCGAAGCAGGCCGCTCTTAATTGCGGCAAAGCGGCCCGAGGCGCGTTTACTGCTTGATCATATAGCCGAAGATGCGTTTCCAGCCGTGATCTTTTTTCTCGATATACACGCCCTGCAGCTCCGGTGAGAAGCCCGGCAGACGGTTGATGCCGTCTTCCAGCGCCAGGAAGTAACGCTGCACCGCTCCGCCCCATACTTCCCCCGGCACTACGCACAGCACGCCCGGCGGGTACGGCAACGCGCCTTCCGCCGCAATGCGCCCTTCGGCCTGGCCGATCGGCACCAGCTCGACGTTGTCGCGGATAAACTCCACGTTGGCGTCCTGCGGGTTCATCACCACCTGCGGGAAATGGTTCTGGCGGAACATCTCTTTTTGCAGTTGCTTAACGTCGAAACTGACGTACAGATCGTGCATTTCCTGGCACAGCTGGCGGAGGGTATAGCCGCGATAACGCTGCTCGTTCTTGCGGTACACCGTCGGCAACACTTCGCTCAGCGGCGCGTCTTCTTCCACGTAGCGTTCGAACCGCACCAGCATATCGACCAGGTGCTCCATCTTGGCCGGATTTTCCGCCGGGGTCAGCAGGAACAGGATCGAGTTAAGATCGCATTTCTCCGGCACTATGCCGTTCTCGCGCAGGAAGTTGGCCAGAATGGTGGCCGGCACGCCGAACTCGGTGTAGTGGCCGGTGGCCGCGTCGATGCCCGGCGTGGTCAGCAGCAGCTTGCACGGATCGACCAGATACTGGTCCTGCGCATAGCCTTCGAAACCGTGCCATGCCTCGCCTGGCACAAAGTTGAAGAAACGGGCGTCGTTGGCGATCAGATCAGTATCGTAATCCTGCCAGTCCTTGCCCGCCACCTGCAGGGGAATAAACGGTCGGAGCTGCGAACAGCGCGCCAGCAGTTGCTTGCGCGTCTCGATGCCGAGCTTTACGCAGTCCATCCACATGCGGCGGCCGGCGGCGCCGGCATGCATCTTGGCGTTAACGTCCAGCGCGGCGAACAGCGGGTAAAACGGGCTGGTCGAGGCGTGCAACATGAAAGCATTGTTAAGGTGCTTATGATTACAGTGGCGCTTCTGGCCCTTGATATGATCGTCTTTCTTGTGGATCTGCGAAGTCTGCGAGAAACCCGCCTGCTGCTTATGCACCGACTGGGTGACGAAAATACCCGGATCGAGTTCATCCAGCTCCAGCAGCAGCGGCGAGCACTCTTTCAGCATCGGGATAAAGCCTTCGTAACCCACCCAGGCGGAGTCAAACAGGATGTAATCGCACAGGTGGCCGATGGTGTCGATCACCTGACGCGCATTATAGATAGTGCCATCGTAAGTACCGAGCTGAATGATCGCCAGGCGGAACGGCCGCGCCGCATTGGCCTTCTCCGGCGCCACCTCACGGATTTGCTCACGCAGGTAGCGCTCGTCAAAGCACCGCGAATCAATGCCGCCGATAAAACCAAACGGGTTGCGCGCGGTTTCCAGATATACCGGCGTCGCCCCAGCCTGGATCAGCGCGCCGTGGTGGTTGGATTTATGGTTGTTGCGATCGAACAGCACCAGATCGCCGCGGGTCAGCAGCGCATTGGTCACCACCTTGTTGGCCGCCGAAGTGCCGTTGAGCACAAAATAGGTTTTATCGGCGTTGAAGACCCGCGCCGCATGCTTTTGCGCATCCTTGGCCGAGCCTTCGTGGATCAGCAGGTCACCCAACTTGACGTCGGCGTTGCACATGTCGGAACGGAAAAGCGTTTCGCCGTAGAATTCGAAAAACTTCCGGCCGGCCGGGTGCTTGCGGAAAAACTCGCCGCCCTGATGCCCCGGGCAGGCGAAGGTGGAGTTTTCCATCTCCACGTAAGTCTTCAGCGTTTTGAAAAACGGCGGCAGCAACGCCTGCTCGTAGGCGTCGGCGGCGGCTTCCAGTTGCGCCATATAGAACGCCTTGCTGGCGCCTGCCAGGGCAAAAACGCCGGTAATAAACGGCAGGTAGTCCGGGGAAAGATGTTCATCCCCTTCAACAGCAACAAACGTTGGGATCTCGAATCCGGTGGCTTTCAACTGCGCCAAAATCCCGGCGTTAACGTCATCAACCGACACGACTACCGCGGCCACATCGGTATAGTCCGTCTGTTCAATGCGGACAATCTGGCGCAGCGTTTCAATGGTGGCGACCAGGCTGGCGCTTGTTGCTATTTTCAATTCTTTCATAATGCTAACTCTCAAACGGTTAAGGATGAGGTGGTGCCACGGGGCACGGCGATGAGATAACAAAGGTTATCCCGGCAAAGTGATGTCCGGCGTTGCAGCATAAAGCGCAACCGTGACCGGCTCATGATCGCGAGATCATCAGGCAGCTATCGGGGACTGGTATCGGCAGCGTCCGATAGACATCAGTAAAATCAGAGCCGCAGCTCTATTTTTAATAATGCCTAACAGCGAGCATCAGAAGATGCCTTACCGCATGGTCGGCAGGGCGTTCTTGACGTACTGTGTTCGGGAAAGGTAACGGCGTCGTGATGGCATCATCAGATGTCTGGTGCGCAATGGCGCTTGAGTAACAAAACCAGTCATGCCAGTAACCCTCTGACTTAAATGAGCGCAAACACCGTTAAGAGACGAAGAGTGCTAAAATTTGCGCAATGATTGCATGTTTTTTTATGAGGTTCAAGTAACAATCATGTTACCTCCCCCTGAATCAGTATTTCTGTAACTTATTGTTATTTAATATATAAAAATAAATACCTGTAAAATCAAAACGGTATAAATACACATATTTTCTGCATATCTATTGCCGCAGGCCGATGCAGACACCCGGCAGCGCCCCGCCCCATTGAATGAAAATAGAGCAACCGATCGGGTTTGTGACAGAAAGCGATTGACGATATCCGGCCAATAGGGTTAAATGCGCCCCGTTGCCCGGATAGCTCAGTCGGTAGAGCAGGGGATTGAAAATCCCCGTGTCCTTGGTTCGATTCCGAGTCCGGGCACCACTAATTCTGCATCAAAGCACGCTGGTTAGAGGTACACCCTTTAACGGGCGGAACAAAGGAACTGGCAGGTTGATATCGCAGTGCTTTCCGAATTTGCACACTCGATATTAATAACTAGGTTCCTCTTAAAAAGGATGCTTGTGTTCGCGCACAAGCGTCCTTTTCTCGATCACTGTTGATTTTTACAGCTTGTTAAAGTCATGTCAAGACGAGTCTGGCCTCACTTTCACGCACTGGTATCACATCCATATACAGTGACAGCTCATTCTCTAACGCTTGCCCGGTAACCTTTAAATCCAGTTCGACATATTCCATTGTTGTGCTGACGCTCCGATGCCCAAGCAAACCTTTAACCATTGCCAAATTACGATCGGGTGACTTCATCATTTCGGTAGCCAGGGTATGTCTGAATCGATGCGGACTCACCTTAAAGCCACACTCTTTCGTCAGCCTGGTGAAGAATGAGCGAACAGGTTGGATTGCAGGTTCTGAGTCAACCTCACCCAATGGACTCAAGAATCGCGCCACATCGAACAGATAATCTGCCGGTTCGGCCCCTTGTGCTATCGCGCGGTCGAGAAGTATTCGCATACGTTCACGGACAAAGCTCACAATAGGAACTAACCACTCGCGATGCGTTTTACTGCCTTCTTTACATAGCAATATCGAGTTTGCCACCAGATCTACATCCACGAGCCGTATATGTAATAACTGGTTTTGCCGCATCCCCGTCGAACGCAACACATCGATGACAGTTCGCCAATACCACACAGGAAAGAGCGCACAAGGACGACATTTACCTACCCGTAACTTTTCGCGTTCTTCAAATTGTTCTAACACCAGATTCACTCTAACCAGTTGGTCACGGTTCAGTATCTTTTTACGTTTGCTACCCGGCGGTACTTGCGTTTCATTTAGTGGATTCTCCTCTACGTTGAGCCATTTTTTCTTTATTCCCTGATTGTAAATTGCGCGCAAATGCCGAGCTTTATTATTCCATGTACTTGTTGTTAACCCTCTCCCCAACATGTCCCTACGCCATAAAATCAGTTCTCTGTTCGTGACTTCATCCGGTAACGTGTCATACCCAATAAATTTCCTGAAAACAGCAACCACTCTGCGATAGCTCTTCTCAGTTTCCGGACGTAACGCCTTTGAAAAAAAATACTCTTCGAGCAAAGTGTCCCAATCCATAACACGCGATTTATGCATGATATCCCCCTAGTTTAAATAGAAGTCTTGTGAACATAATGTAGTCATAAGACGCGATTAATCCCTATCAAGGGATCACCAGTACCGGACTGTCGTCAGGCATGCTTTTCACCCGATAGAGCAAACTTGCTTTAACGAGGTAACCTTTGGTTCGTTTAAACGCACCTGTGCGCTCTGATGTTTCATGCAGGTGTGCAAAATAGAATCGTTTACCTTTGACCCGACGATGTTTCTCCAGACGTTCAAAATCCTCCTGAAGGACTTCTCGTTGAGAGCCATCCAGACCAGCCTCTTTCAGGTACAGATAAAAAATTCCAGGTACGGTGATAAAGACAAAACCAGACACAAGATGAACCCGCGTTCCTACGGAGTTGATGGGGATCTCATTAGAATTGAGTCCATCAGCTAACCACCGCCAAAAGACTTCTCCTGGAGTTATGCCCCCATCGCCTTCAATGCCCAGCTTTTGTGATTGCGAGGGAACGAGGTCAGTAGTTTGAGGCGGGCAAAATTCGGCTGTTGAAAATGCCGCTTCGGGAGCGATATCATCGATGGCGTCTGACTCCCGGTTTATTTCGGCAGCCTCAACTACCTGTGTCACTTCAGCTGTAAGCGCAGGGTTATCGGCAGTCATAGGGCCTTCATCTTCGTGAGGGGCGTCCCCGAACTCCTGTTTTGTCTGATCCACCGGAGCAGACACCTCACCCGTCATTAATGACAATAGGGCTTGCATATCCTCCTCTTCGCCGCCGGCCACCGTTTCAGGCGCCAGGACCATCTCTTCCAAAGGCTGATCATTGACCGGTGCATCCAGAACCGAGCTCAGTAATACCTCCGTTGCTGACGCTGCATTTTCTTTGGGCGGATTTAATGTCTCTGCCGGCAGCTGCTCCTCAACACGCGAAGGGTTGGTGCTACTGACTGCACTTTGCAAATCAATTGTGGGTACTGAAGAGGTGGTATTTTCTGTTGTCGGCGCCACCGATGGTAAGACTACTGTCAATGTGTCGGAGATGGGTGCCGGAGAGGATGCTATGGACAGGCTATCTCCGCGCGCCAGCTTGGCCGCCTTCTGGATAATGTCGTCTATCACAGGTAATAAAGCACTGGGCTGTCGGGAAGCGATTGTCATCAACGAGTGTGCAGCCGCCGGCAGTGTTGATAGCCAGTCGATGACCTCTGCCGGCAGCAGCCGTGCAGCAATCATCGCACTTTGACTTGTCGCCAATTTCGGGGCTGATAGGGTCGTCCTGAATCGAAAACGGTAGGGTTCACTCGGCACTGTCAGACCGGGTAACCAGGCACGGCCACTTTGAAACTCCCCCTGCAGCTGGCTCAACTGCGGTAGGTAGTGCCAAAGCGCAGCGTAAAACACCACGACATTCCACTGCACATTCTGGGCCGATTGTTCTTCCGGTACGGCCCCGGGAGGCAGCATGTGTCCTTTGGCCAGGCGCACCGCATATGTCGTCGTCTGCAGGGTGACATCAACCAACCCCCCTTCTCTGGCATACTCGCCCAGAGACGTAGCCGGCAACACCTGCATCAACGTCATTAGTTGCTTCAATGGCTGCAGATAAAATTGTTCATAGAGATCTTTGGGAAGTGCACAATTTTCCCATAACTGCTGTAAACACTGCTTACGAGATACCGTGCTCAACAGCTGTTCTGCTGACGCGGGCATATAGTAGCCAGCAGGGCCCCGTGAGGCTGAAGTGATTGCCGTTGGCTTTGCTGACATATCCCGGGTCCCGACAAGCAGCTCTTTGATAGTCTTCAACATACCTGGCCTCCAGTGATAACAGCACTACAGAGAAAGGCATTGAAGGTCGTAATGGCTACACGAGCCAGAGGCGAGTAACGCGTATTAAGTTGGCGGGCAACGGCGGTGATCCGCAGATTGCCAGTCAACCGTTGTTGATAGTGGCGGCCGAGGTCGGGCCAGGCCCGTTGATGGGGGGGGTTACATCCCACATTAAATGGGAGTTTTTGCTCTGCATTGTTCCTGACTGCCCGGTTATAGGCAAGATAGAGCATCCAGGTGTCAGGATTCGCAAATGCGAACCGCACCAGTATGGACGTTCTGCCGGTGCCGGCAAAAACCTTTACCACCAGTTTGCTTCCAGACCAACCGATGATGGCGGCCTGTTCAGGCGTATCACAATAAGACATCAGCAGCACTCCGTAAAACTTGACCGGCGCTAATGCTGCGCAGGTCAATACGGCTATCGCCACAGGAAACCCTTTTCCCAAAATAAAAAGTTTCCCGTAGTCAGCCGTTTTCAGGTTGATAGGCAGTTATCAACCTGGCATTGCTGGCGTCTATTCGTGTATTCACTCGTACATTTCAACGCAGCAAAAAACTCTCCTTGATTCACCCTCTGATGACCACTTCAGCACAGGATGAGGAGTTGATACCGATCCTCATATAACATTATCGATTGAAGAGGCTATCGATACGCTCCACAACCATTAGTGATTTACATGCACGCGAGGTCCAGACCGGAAGGCATACCGATTAGAAGTGCCTACCACGACCAATCCAATAATGATGAGTAACAGAGCCGTCCAGGGAAACGCGTTCACACCTACTTGTTGGAGAAGTACGCCGCCGAAGAAGCCACCGCCAGCGATCGCGGCGTTCCACACCACTACTGTCAATGACACTGCGACGTCAGCGCCTTCTTCAGCAGCATCCGCGACTGCAGTGACCAGTAATGTAGCTGCACCGCCGAAGGTCAAGCCCCAAACTGCGGTAAATGCATATACAATTGGGCTTACATCCGCCCATCCCCCCATCACTATCAGTGCGAGGCTGAAAACTGCCAGACTAGCTAACGTGGTAATACGAAGATATCGATCAACCAACCGTCCGATGAGCCAGATTCCACCAAGCGCTGCGGCGCCAAATACCAGCAAGACAACGTCGACCTGGCTGACCAGGCCAGCCTGTGCGACGTATGGCGCAATGTAGGTGTACAGGATATTGTGGCCCAGCATCCAGGCGAAAATCACCACCAGTACAGGGCGCACTCCAGGTGTACGCAGCACTCGCCACAACCCCAAGCGCTGAGCTTGCACTTGTCCCGGGAAATCAGGCAATTTCCACAGGATCCAGATAACCAGAACGACGGTAAATAACGACATTCCATGAAAGGCCTGCCGCCAACCCACTATGTGGCCGAGCCATGTGCTGACAGGGACACCAAAGGACAGCGCAAGGGGTGTGCCAAGCATGGCGACAGCGACGGCACGGCCCTGTAGTTCGGGCTTGACCAGCCTGCGAGCATAGCCCGCTATCAGACTCCAAGATAACCCCGCCGCCACGCCAGCCATAAATCTTGCGAAAAGCGTGAACACGTAATCTGTCGAAAGTGCCGTGGCGATGTTAAAGATTAGGAAGCCGAAAACTGCAGTGAGCAGCGAAGTTCGCCGATTCCAGTGCTGAGTCAAAATTGTTAACGGAAGGACCGCAAGCATCGACCCAAGAGCATAAGCAGTAACCAACTGCCCCCCCTGAGAAGGCGTGATCGCAAGTCCTGCTGAAATCTCAGGCAACAGTCCAGCCGGAAGGGTTTCAGTCATGATGGATATGAGTCCTGTCATAGCCAGAGACAGAAGTGCTCCTACAGGGAGCTGGTCAGAAGGCATATGCTTGTCAATTGTGGAAACCAGAGAATCAGTTGATGACACGTAAAAAAATCCTGTATTAAGGGGTTAGTGACTGTTGGCAATGCCCTTTTGTGGGAGCACCGCGCTGCGATATATATGTTCATACGGAGCGCTAACTTAATTCGTTAAGCGACGCAGTCCGAATTGAAAAGAGAGCCAGCCCAAAAGGGTGGCGCATCCAAAGGAGCCAGATTTATCTATTTCGCTCCATAACCGTTATGCCGGGCGTAGCAGTTATGGAGCGATGCCGTGAATACCCATAAAAACGAACTTCAGAGTCCTTACGCAACCAGCAGAGCAGTTGCTCACGGTTTCGGACTTCAAGTTCTAGGCATCGGCAGGAAGATAGAGACGATGGCGCAACTCGGGGGCGGTCAGATGTACTCGCCACCCTGGGCCTCCAGGTTGAAAGACGGAAGCAGCAGCAAGATTGCCTACAACAACAGGATCTAGGCCAACGTCACGCACGAGCCCGGCAGCGACCTGCATCGCCAGGGGATCATCACTAGCGATGGGCATGCCAATGCGTCCGCCCGAGCGTCTTCCTGATGTTGCCACCACATACGCATCAACACATGAAAAAGCCCGAACCAGTCGTGCGCCAGCGAAATACCTATTCACTGTCTGTGCAACACCGTTATCCAGGGCTTCCCTGTACACCTCGCTGTCGCTCGCCCCCCATGGATTGGTGGAATCGAGCATCACCTTGCCGGCATACAGGTGGCGTAGATCGTGCCCCACTTGGGGGATAGCGACGAAGGGCACTGCCAGCAACAGGACGGTGCCAAATTCAGCTGCTGCAACAGGCAGTCCCGCGGAAGCTCGCGGCCCCAGTTCTCGCGTCAAGGATTCGAGTTCTTCCGGGTGGCGTGAAGAGAACATGACTTCGTGCCCGGCCTTCACCCACAGGCTTCCTACGGTGCTGCCCAGCGAGCCAGCACCGAGCACACCGATCCGCATTGGCTGTGCTGCGTAAGCGACACCGCGAAGAAACCAGGGTGCAGCAGCCAGGACACTCAGGGATTGCAATAGCTTTCGACGAGAAATGATCATATTAAAGTCCTCTTGGTTGACATCGGCTATCAGGGCTTGCCAGCCAGCAACGCTGGATAAGCCTGTGCTTCCTGCCGTTGGTGGGTGCGCCCAAGCCAGAAGCTCAGCACGAGCCATGCAACAGACAGGGGGATGGCAACGACGGCCATTTGCGCTAGGGTAAACCCCACACCCAGTAGACCTGCATAGCTCCAGCTTGCAACCTGATCCCCGCCGCGGTAGACAACAGTGTCAATGAAGTTTTTGGCCTTGTAGCGATCCTCACGGTCGCTGGACGTAAACAGAATTTCGCGTGCGGGCCGGGCGATGGCGAAATTGGCAGCCCGACGTGCGACCTGAACCATCACTAGGACCAACGCACTTGGATTGGCCGCTAGTGCGACAAAACCCATCACGCTGATCAGCGGCAGGATGCACAATGTCGTCACGATGCCGAGCCTGGCGATCAACCGCCCTGTGACAAAGAGCTGAAAGAACAGCGTGATCGAATTGACCAGCAGGTCGATGTTGGCGAAGAAAGCGGTTCGCGCCGCCCGATCAGGGAAACTCGCCTGGACGATGCTGGCTTGCTGGAAGTACAGGAAGGTCGAAGTAATCGAGTACAGCAGGATGAAAACAGCGATACCAGCCAAGTAGGGTGAGCGAACCATATGCAGAAAGCCAGCAAAGATACCGCCGCCCATGGGCTTGTTAGCATCCCGGTGACGGCCAGGCTGTTCAATTGCTGTCGCAGCAAAGGACAACCTGCGCGACACCACGATTGCAAGCTCAAGGAAGACAACGGCCACGATAATCAGCCACGAGCGTCCGAGATTCGTAACGAGCAATGAGGTGAGCACCGAGCCGAGGATGCCGCCGATCGTCGCCCCCGAAGCCAGAATACCGAACAATCGCTTGCCTTGCTCACTGTCAAAGATGTCCACGATGAAGGACCAGAAGACCGACACCACGAACAGGTTGAACACCGAGACCCATATGAAGAATGCTCGGCCGATCCACACCTGCCATTGCGCATCCGCAAACTGCAGCACGAGGGCAAACAGCGCCAGATTGGCCGCGAAGAAGTGGTACGCTAGGGCGATGAACTGATTACGTGGCAGTTTGCGTACCGCCAGGGCAAACAGGGGGCTGACCACCAGCATGGCAATCAGGGTTCCCGTGAACAACCACGGCAGATTGTCTACGCCGCCAGCCACGCCCATCTCATCGCGGATCGGGCGAAGCACGTAATAGGCTAGGAACAGGGACACCACATATAGCATCGACCAGAGGATGGCCGGTGCTTCCTCGGGCCTGACCCCGGTCAATCGCTGCAAGAAAGCTGGCATCGTTCAATCTCCCTCCTGTTGCGCTCAAACGGGAAATACCCGGTCTAAAACAGTGAGATCCTGCGCGTCCAGCGACAGCGTCACCGCGCGGGCATTCTCACGAATGTGGCTCGCAGACCCGGATTCAGGGATAGATATGGTGGACCCGTCACGCAGGGTCCATGCAATAGCGATCGCCGCAGGCGTCACCCCGTGCTTGCTGGCCACTTCAGACAGAGCCGCATTGCGCAACAGTCGACCGTCGCTGCCCAGTGGCGAATACGCCATCAACGGAACACCGTGCTTGCGACTCCATGGGATCAAGTCGTGCTCGATGTCACGTTTAGCCAGGCTGTATTCCACTTGGTTGGTCGCACAGGCTTTGCCGCCCGCGACAGAGAACAATTCTTCCATGTCGGAAACGTCGAAGTTGGAGACACCCCAGCGTCGAATATGCCCCTCACGTTTGAGCCCCTCGAAGGTGTCGACCACCAGAGCCAAATCGCGGACCTGAGCACGCCAGTGCAGCAGATAGAGGTCAAGATGATCGGTACCCAGGCGTTTGAGGCTGCTGGTGCAGGCATTACGGATACCGCGCGCCGTAGTCGCGTTGGAAGGCAACACTTTGGAAACCAGGAAGACCTCGGAACGCCGGCCAGCAATGACCCTACCGACCATTTCCTCAGAAGCCCCACTACCGTACATCTCGGCAGTGTCAATAAGGTCCATGCCCAGCGAGAGACCAGTACGCATAGCGTCCTCTTCCTGAGTGATCGGACGCCTGCCCTGCCCAAGCCGCCAGGACCCCATGCCAAGCGACGGAGCGAGGCTTCCATCGGGCAGGCGGATTCTGCGCGTCGTCGTAGTAGGAATTGCACTACCACCGGCACCGCCGGTTTGGGCCATGGTGAAACTGCCGGTGACCATGGCGGAAAGACCAAGAAGGGTAACTTGTCGGCGTGTCATAGATTGAAAATTCATGGTCTGCTCCAACGGGTTGGGTCAGTGAGGTTTCACGCTCTCCCACCAAGGGGAGAACTCTTGTGGACGTCCGTCCAGATAGACAGGCTGCCCGATTACCGGCGTCCATAAGGCGTAGCGTTGTTGCCGGCTTGCTGCTTCGATCCGCTTGAATGGATCGTCCCAGTCATGCGGTGCGATCGAAAAGCGCCCGACATGTCCAGGAGTGAGTACCCGCGTCCCAAGGTCTTCTGCAGCCTGTGCCGCCTGCTCAGGATTCATATGCACATTGGCCCAGCGCCCGTCGTACTGGCCCATGTCTAGCGCGGCCCAATCCAGGGGGCCGTAGCGTCTGCCGATCTCGGTAAAATGCGGACCGTAGCCCGAATCTCCACTGAAAAAGATCCGATGCTGGGGTGTCGTCAACGCGAAGCCGACCCACTCGGTCCGATCGCGCGTGAAGGCTCGGCCAGAGAAGTGCCGCGCGGGTGTAACGTGGACCTGCAGCTCTGGACCGGCCTGGACGGTCTCGTACCAGTCGGCCTCATACACGGTGCGCTTGTCGTATCCCCAGGATTCGAAGTGCGCGCCAACGCCAAGCCCGGCGATAACTTGCCTGACCTTGGGCCGTAGGGCGCGGACCGTCGGATAGTCCAGATGGTCATAATGGTCGTGGCTGATCAGAAGCACATCAACTGCAGGAACGTCATCAGCGCTATAGATGCTGGTTCCCTCGAACGCGACGTTGGCCCACATCACCGGTGCAGCATTGGTGCTGAACACCGGATCGATGAGGAGGCGTCTGCCTCCCAATTGGACGAAGTACGACGAATGCCCCAGCCATACAACCAAGTCCTGCGCGGGATCCAGCGCCTTCAAATCGGTTCTGATGGACGGCATCGCAGCTGGCGGGCGCGTATTACGCTGCTTGTTGAAGTTGCTCAGCCACAGCTCGAGCTGGGACTCGTCGGTCGTCAGCAATGGCGTATCGACCTGGTTGCGGAAGGTACCACCGGCCTGGTTGCCAGACGTGCTGATCCGGGAAAGTCTCTCTCCTTCGGGTAGCTTCCCGAACAGAGGTTGCTGCAGATACGCGAGGCCTGCCAACGCTCCAACCCCAATCAACATCAGAGTGGTGGGAAACAGCCCGCTCAATAGGGAGCGACGCTTTGCCATCAGCCTTGTGCCCGCTGCGCCGAAACAGTGCGCGACGTGAGGTAGGTCAGCCCGGCGGATATCAGCAGTACTGTCGCACTCGCAACAAAGGTTGTCTTATAGCCACCTCCATCGAACAGCAATCCACCCACGGTTGAGCCTAGCGCGATCGCCAGTTGGACCACCGCCACCATCAGCCCGCCACCGAGCTCAGCATTCTCCGGCATGGCTTGCGAGACCCATGTCCACCACCCAACTGGCGCGGCAGTGGCGACCAGCCCCCATAGGCCTAGCAAAGCGGCTACGGCGATGACGCCGCCACCGAACGGGATCAGGGACAAAGCAATCACCGCCATAAGAACGGGAATCAGCATGAGCGTCCGATAAAGGCCACGCTTGAGAAACACACCGATCAGCGCTGTGCCGATAACGCCGGCCACACCAATCGTCAACAGGATGAGCGACAAGGTCGATACCGGCGCGTGCGTCACGTTCTCCAGGAAGGGCCGCACATAGGTGTAGAGCGCGAACTGCCCCATGAAGAACGCACCACAGGCAGCCATACCAAGCGCAACAGAACTCTTCTTGAGCAGGCCCAGTACATTGACCGATCGCGACCCGCGAGGCTGGGTCTTCATCGCTGGCAGACTGACCCACTGCCAGATCAGCACGATCGCTGCAACGGGAACCAAGCAGAAGAAGGCCCCGCGCCAGCCGATGATAGCACCCAGATAGCTTCCCATGGGTGCGCCGACGACGACCGCCAGGGCGTTGCCGCCATTAAAGATCGCCAGCGCCTTGGGTACCTGGTGGTTGGGGACCAGGCGCATGGCCGTCGCCGCTGACATCGACCAAAACCCGCCAATTACCACGCCAAGGAGTGCACGACCGATCATGTAGGTCGGATAGTCGTGTGCAAACGCAACGACGGCACCCGATAGGGCCATCAACGCGGTCATGGCGAGCAGCAGGGTCTTTCGATCCATACTGCCCGCGATGGCTGCAATTGACAGACTGGTCAGGACCGCGAATGCACCAGAGATGGCAATGCCCTGGCCAGCCATCCCCTGGGTTACATGCAGATTCTGCGCGATCGGCGTCAGCAGGCTCACGGGCATGAACTCCGACGCGACCAGCGCGAAGACACACAGCGACATCGCGACGACACCGCTCCAGTAGGAAGGCTTCTCTGAGGCACCTTGACGGTCGGCAATGCCGGCTGAGACTACTGCGTGTTGTCTGTCCATCAAATCCTCATAATTTTTAGTACTGGTGATCAGGTAAAACAAAAAACGCAGTGCCTACCCTCACGGACGAGTACGGCGTCATGGAGATCGCAAAATGGTCGGTTGTCAGTCGGATCAGTTGTCCTTGCCAATCTGATCCATCTCAGTGGCGTTCATACGCCCGCCATGTACCCGGAGCCTGGCGAATGCTACGTCGATTTCGTGCAGATCATCAGGCGTCAGGTTCACTTGAATCGAACCCAAGTTCTCACGCAGGTGGTCGATCTTGGTCGTGCCAGGGATCGGGACGATCCAGGGCTTTTGTGCCATCAACCATGCCAGTGCAATCTGCGCGCGCGTCGCCCCTTTCTTCTCGCCAAAGGCCTTGAGGAAATCGAGAACTGGCTGATTGGCTCGAATGACCTCGGGAGTAAATCGAGGAAATCCTTTGCGCAGGTCTGTCTTGTCGAAACTGGCCTGGACGTCGACCGGCAATTTGCCAGGCAGGAAGCCTTGGCCCAGCGGTCCCCACGGCACGAAGCCGATGCCTAGGTCTTCGCACGCCTGCAGCACACCGTTGTGCTCCACACTGCGTTCCATCATCGAGTATTCGCTTTGGATCGCCGACACCGGCTGCACCGCATGCGCACGATGGATAGTTTTAGCGCTCGCCTCAGAGAGGCCAAAGTGCAACACTTTGCCTTGCTGTATCAGGTCTTTGATAGTGCCGGCCACGTCCTCGATCGGCACGGTCAGATCGACGCGGTGTTGGTAATAAAGATCGATGCGGTCAGTCTTGAGGCGGCGCAACGACTCCTCGACCACACGGCGGATATGTTCCGGTCGGCTGTTCAGTCCATTGGTTCCATCGATCTTGAAGCCGAACTTAGTTGCGATGACCACATCGTTGCGCACAGACCCCAAAGCTTCGCCAACCAGCTCTTCGTTGAGGTAGGGACCATAGACCTCAGCTGTATCGAAGAAGCGAATGCCCCGGTCGTAGGCGTCACGGATGACGCGGATGCCCTGAGCGCGATCCACGCCCGGCCCGTATGGGCCGGCAGTGTTCGTCATACACCCATAGCCCAGCTCAGAAACCGCCAGGCTGCCTAGCTTGCGTGTTCTGATCGCGTACTGTCCGCTGACTCCGCGTGGTGCTGCCGACTGTGCGGCTGCCAGCCCGGACCAGGCTACACCGCTCGGAAGTACCGCAGCGGCGGCTGCTACGCCGGCCACCTTGAGAAATCCGCGACGAGCGGGATTTCGTGCCGCCTCATTCGAATCTGCCTTGTTGATCGGCGATGAAGTCATGATTCCTATACCCCTAAAGTTGAGAATGAAAGACCAGTAGTGCCGCGCGGAACCCAGTCTGAAACAGAGTGAAACTCGGTACTCGCTCGGAGGTCGTGTCCTATTTGAGATTGCCGCTGAAGAACTCAGTCAGCTTGGCAAAGGGGATGACGTCAGTACGGTCATACAGGTCTACGTGGCCAGCGTTCTTGACCCAATACAGTTCCTTGGGTTGGCCAGCCAAGCGATAAGCCTCTTCGCTGAACTCGCGTGAGTGTGCTTGATCCCCGGCGATGAAAAGCATTGGTCGCGGCGAGATCGTCTCAATGTCGTTGAACGGATAGAAGTTCATGAACTTCACGTTGCTGGTCACTGTGGGCTTTGTCGTGCGCTCACTGGATGCGCCTGCAGGCGTGACCTCACCACGCGGTGTGCGGTAGAAATCGAAGAACTCGCGTTGAATCGGGTGAGTCTGTGCGTTCAGCACAAGATCTGTGCCCCCGGCTACAGCGATTTCGCCGCCGTTGAATTCCGTATACCGCTGTTGCGCGGCGTCCGCGATAATTTTCTTGCGCTGCTCCAGGGTCTGCGAGTGGTTCAACGCATCGCGGTTGGCTGCGCCCATATCGTACATACTGACGGTTGCGATCGCCTTGATCCGTGGATCGATCTTAGCCGCACTGATGATGAAGCTGCCACTGCCACAGATACCCAACCCGCCAATACGTTCACGATCAATAAAGGTCCGCGTACCTAGGTAGTCCACGGCCGCGCTGAACGCTTCCGCATAGATATCGGGCACCACCACATTACGTGGCTCACCTTCACTCTCCCCCCAGAACGACTGGTCAATCGCGAGCGTGACGAATCCTTGCTCCGCCAGCTTTTGTGCGTACAAATTGGAGCTCTGCTCCTTTACGGCCCCCATAGGGTGACCGACCACAATAGCCGGATACTTGCGATTCGGATCGAAATCCTTCGGTCTGAACAGATTACCAACGATCTTCATGCGCAGTTGGTTGTTAAAGGAGATTTTCTCAACGCTGACGATGTCACTTTTGTAAAAATTGTCCGCACCGCGGGACATATCCTGTGCTGCAACGGTGAACGAGGCAAAGCTCAAGGCAAGCGCCATGGCGAGGCTAAGTTGCTTCATAGATTTTCTCTCCTTATCTATCAAACACTGCGGCGTTATCGACGATGCCCATGTGCAGCTTCGTCGCGGCAGACGATATCGCTTTTGTCCTCATGCCTGGATATTTCAACCAGGAAAATTCGCTGAGGCCGACTACGATAATTAAGCATTTTCCGTAGTTACCTTAATTCCCGTTAGCACGTTTCTATGGATTTCTTGCCCGATCCGATGAATGATCTGATTTTGCGTAACCAGCGTGCGACGCAATAAGTACCATAAGCTTCGGAGGTCTCTAACCATGACAACTGAAAGAAACAATCATGAACAGCAACAGTGCAAGACGTTGTTGGCTGAGCTTGCGCATGCTATCGGCACTAGAACAAAAGGAACGGGTGACTTCGGCACGATCATCGATGGCCTAGCCCTGTACCGGCGTGAGAAACCTTCAGCACCTGCGTCATGCATCATTCCCCCTAGCATCGTGCTGAACGTCCAAGGCACCAAGCAGATGTGGCTGGGTGGTGAACCTTATCCCTACGGCGTTTCGCGATTCCTTGTGACGTCGCTGGAACTGCCAGGTGATTCGGAGGTGTTAGCGGCTAGTGCGAAGGAACCGTGCCTGGGCCTGATGTTAAAGCTTGACCTTCGCATCATGGCGGAACTGCTTGCACAAGGCTGTCCTCCGACGCGTCGCGACCGAACCGAAGGCATGAGCGCAGGCATCGGCACCGCAACGATGGACATTCTGGGACCTCTTGTTCGCCTCATGGAGCTGTTGGATGAGCCCGATGCGATCCCAGTGCTGGCACCGCTGATTCAGCGCGAGATACACTACCGTCTGTTGCTGAGCGATCAGGCGATCAAACTACGACAGATCGCTGCGGTGGATAGCCAAGGCCACCGCATCGCAAGAGCCATCGACTGGCTCAAGGTGAACTATTGTGCGCCGTTTCGTGTGGAAGAACTTGCGGCCCGCGTGCAGATGAGTCCCCCGACGTTTCACCAGCACTTTCGGCAGTTAACCGCGATGAGCCCGCTGCAGTATCAGAAGTGGCTTCGATTGAGCGAAGCCAAGCGCTTGATGTTGAATGAACATTTGGATGTCTCTAGTGCGGCGTTCAAAGTTGGCTACGAAAGCCCTTCGCAGTTCAGCCGTGAATACAGCCGACAGTTTGGCGTTGCACCCAAGCGGGACATTACTCAACTGCGCTCTCAGTCCCAATCAGCTGGAGGGGGTTAGATAGCACTCTCATGTGGCGCAGTGAACAGCGTCACATGAGCCCGTTGGTACATTTGCATACATTTCTCAATGTGCCGATTTCGGAATATTAGTCCCTATGTACATACGTAGATAGCAAACCGCTATCTGTACTACCAGTGCGGAGGCAAGCTACTTTTCACTTTCACACTAAGGCAATCACCACATAGTATTAGGCAAGAAAAACATCGAAATGTGCTAACTGAATGCACCACTGCTATGGAAAATGTTCATCTTAGAATGAATCAATCACCATGAGACAGGAGTGACGGATAATGCACGTGAAGATGAAGTTAGCAGCCCTGCTGTTAGCATTGGCGAGCACGTCGCCAGCTTTTGCTAAAGACAAGTCCCCCCTGGAAGGCGCATGGCGGATGATAAAGTTTGAAGTAGCTTCTAAAGGAAAGCTCCAGCCTGTCCCCTATTCTGGTCAGCTCATCATCACAGAAGCAGGCACATTGTCGGCCCAAGCCATGAACCCGGACCCGAATGCCGCACCCACCCCCTTCACGGCCAATGGATATGAGGCCCTATATGGAACTGTCGTTATCAACGATTCAACCAATACGTTTGTCGCCACCGTGCAATCTGCACTGGTACGCAACCTCATTGGTAAGAAGATGGAACGCACGTTCAAAGTCTCCGGCAATCGAATGGTGCTTTCACCGATTGATCCGAGCGAAGGCTGGCGGGTCACTTACGAACGCTACCAGAAGTGACCGGCAATTAGCCGGCCATCCGGGGATACCACGCGTTCGTCCCCATCAACCCCATCAACTATAGAGAGAAGTTTCCATGTCTAAGATCGAAGGAATTGAAGGCAAGGTAGTCGTCATTACTGGTGCTAGTTCAGGTTTGGGTGCTGCCACCGCACGTCGTTTATCCACCGAAGGTGCCAAGGTGGTCCTTGGTGCACGCCGCGCCGAGCGACTTGAAGCGCTTGTTCAGGAACTCCGAGACGCCGGAGGCGAAGCCATCGCCGTAGCAACCGATGTGACCAAGCGCGCGGATGTGAAGAACCTTGTCGATACCGCAGTGAACACGTTCGGCCAGATCGATGTGTTGCTCAACAACGCAGGCGTAATGCCATTGGCGCCGTTCGAGCGCGTGCTGGTTGATGAGTGGGAACAGGTCATTGACGTTAATCTGAAGGGTGTGTTGTACGGCATTGCTGCTGCGCTGCCGCATTTTCAGAAGCAGAAGTCGGGTCACCTGATCAACGTTTCGTCAGTGTACGGTCATATTGTTGTTCCCGGCTCGGGCGTTTACTCCGCGACCAAGGCCGCAGTGCGGACGATCTCCGAAGGTTTCCGCCAAGAGGCCAAACCGTACAACATTCGCACCACCATCATCTCTCCAGGTGCAGTGGCGACAGAATTGCTCAACAGCATTGGTCAGAAGGATGTTGTGGATCAGATAAAGGACTTTGTCGCCGAAATCGCCATTCCTGCTGACAGCTTTGCACGCGCAGTTTCGTTTGCCATCGCACAGCCTGCCGACGTGGATATCAACGAGATCCTGTTCCGTCCGACAAAGCAATCTGAGTAACCACATTAATCGACTGGGGGCCTGCAGTTCAGGTCCTACATCGAAACCGAATCCGCTCAGGGTGAGTCTGATGTGCACTCTGTTTGAGGCACCCATTGCGATGAGCTTTAATCTATTAACCGGCTCATATCGTGATTAAGACTGATACAGTAGGCAACCTGAGCGACTTCGTTCCTGCTAAAACGCGTGTCCAACCTAGAACTAGACTAGTTCGTCAATGAACAAATAGTCATCAACAGCGAAATTGGACACCCAACACAGACGTAACTGTACCTAAGAACGAGCCTCCCGGTTTTCATATCTGGTGAATCAAGTTGCCCCGTCTTAAAGAGAAAAACACTATGATTAAAGATAAAGTCGTCATCATCACAGGCGCATCATCTGGTATCGGTGAAGCCACCGCACGGCGTCTTGCCCGCGAAGGGGTCAAAGTTGTACTCGGCGCACGTCGCACGGACAAGCTGAAGCAGCTCGCCGCAGAGATTACCAAAGAAGGCGGCCATGCCGTCTACCAGGCACTGGACGTCACAAACCAATCGGAAAATGATGCCATCGTCAAACTGGCCCTGGATACGTTTGGCAATCTGGATGTAATCTTCCTCAATGCTGGCATCATGCCGAACTCTCCGCTCTCCGCATTGAAGACAGACGAATGGCACCAGATGGTCGACGTTAATATCAAGGGTGTTCTAAACGGCGTAGCCGCTGTGCTACCAGTGTTCACCCAACAGAAATCAGGTCATGTTATCGCGACCTCATCAGTGGCAGGCCTGAAGGCATACCCTAATGGTGCCGTTTACGGCGGCACCAAGTGGTTTGTCCGTGATTTCATGGAAGTACTTCGGATGGAATCAGCTCAGGAAGGCACCAACATCCGTACAGCGATCATATACCCCGCAGCCATCAACACCGAGTTGCTTAAAACGATCTCCCAGCATCAGACCCGCGAATCCATGCAGGGGATCTATGACACCTACGGCATTTCACCTGACCGCATCGCGGATATCATCGCTTTTGCAATTGGTCAACCTGGCGACACCACTATCAACGAATTCACCGTAGGGCCGTCCAATCAGCCTTGGTGAGAACCAAGGTATAACAACCCTACGAAAACGCGAAGGGGTACTCTTGTACGTATTAATCGGCACACAGGTATAAAAAGCGCTGGGCGCCAACGCTAACTCATGTTTTACAATCTTCTGGCGGATGGAAAAACTATCATCTTAAGCTTCCTTCACCGCCAGAAGTTTGAAATCAGCAGAATAACGTCCTTATTCAGTAAGTATTGTTATCTGTCATGTCACACCTTCTACAACAAATCCCCTGTACGTTGCACCTGCATGCCTGTGCTTTACAACCGATTGGTAAGCCTCGCTGTAGTACCAAACCTTGGCGTCTTCAATAGTCGGGAATGAGAACAGTACAACGCCCTCTGGCGTTTCACCCTCGAACACTTCCAGACGGCTGTAGGCAGAAAGCATCTGGACGGGTACACTGGGTAACGTGGATGTGACCTTTTCGGCATATATGTCCATTTCACTTTGATCCAGCGTTTTCTCTCGAATAAATATAACGTAAGCAGTCATGATGGACTCCTAATTTGTGAATGTTCGTAGCGGTCAACTCTACAGTCAATGATTGACAACCACCTTTCCGAACACGTTGCGTGTCATCAGCCGCTCATATGCAAGCTTTGCATCGTCGAATGCGAAACGGCTGTCAATAACTGGGCGGATCTTGTGTTCGGCGATGAATCGCACCAGGTCCTCGAGGTCCTGGCGGCTGCCCAGTGCGATGCACTGGTAACACGCATGGCTCATGAACATAGACATGAATTCAACCTTGCCCTGCAAACCTGCCACCGCGCCCACTATTGATACCTGTCCACCCACTGCGATAGCCTTGATCGATTGTTCAAAAGTTCCTGCGCCACCAACTTCCACGATGCGGTTCGCACCGCCTCCGCCCGTCAGTTCGCGCACCCGCGTGGACCACTCGGGCTGTTCTTTGTAGTTGATCGTTTCGTCCGCGCCCAACGCTTTAAGTTGCTGGGCCTTCGCATCACTGGACGTGGTCGCAATCACTCTGGCTCCCAGCCCCTTCGCCAGTTGGACTGCAAATAACGACACACCGCCAGTTCCCAAAGTAACAACGGTATCGCCTGCCTTCACACCTTTGACGGCAGACCATGCCGTAACACCCGCACACGGCAGCGCAGCTGCTTGGTCGAAATCCAGACCGTCTGGAATCAAGATCAATGCTTCTGCAGCCACGGTGCGATAATCAGCAAGCCAGCCATCCACATCACCGGAGTACTGCGAATACTTTCCGGTGAAGGGACCATCGATCCATTCAGGGAAGAATGCGTTGACCACACGATCGCCTGCTTTAAATCTAGTAACCCCCTGCCCAACGGCCACCACCTCGCCAGCCCCATCCGAAAGAGGAATACGGCCTGCCGGGATGGGCACGTAGTAATTACCCTCCAGGATGATCAGGTCTCGGTAGTTCAATGTAGACGCCCTTACATTCACAAGTACTTCACCGGGTGCGGGCTCGGGAATGGGAAGCGTGCGAACGGAAAGGCCAGTGACACCAACTGCTTCGTCAATGCCATAAGCTCGGGATTGTTTGGTTTTATTGTACACATGAAAGTCCTCGATAATTGGGTACTCCATATTTCACCAGCAGTTCGTTTTTGACAATCCGCATGCAACTGCTCATACTGTGAAGATGAACTACACAATTGGTCGAAGTGATCTTGACGGCGTGGTAGTATTCTTGGCTGTTGCCGAGGAGCGGGGCTTTCGAGCAGCAGCCAAACGCTTGGGCATAACGCCTTCCGCTGTTAGCCAGGCTGTCCGCGCATTCGAGAAAAGGATTGGAGTGACATTGCTGGCCAGGACAACTCGCAGTGTTGGCCTGACCGAGGCGGGAGAGCGCCTACTGCTTCAAGTGGGACCGGCAACTCAGCAAATGCTCCAAGGAATAGAGTCCGCTCGCAGCCTGGGCCATTCAGTCACAGGGTTGTTGCGAATCAGTGTCCCAAAAGCAAGTGTGCAGATACTGACTGAGAGGTACGCTGTGGGACTTCTTGCCGCATACCCCCAATTGCAACTGGAGTTCGTCAGCGATGACCGCATGATTGACATCATTGCTGAGGGGTGTGACGCAGGTGTGCGTCCCCGTTCGGTCGTCCATGCAGACATGGTGGCGGTACCACTTACCCCTGAGGAACCGCAAGTAGTAGTGGGCTCACCTGCGTTTCTGGCACGCTACGGCCGACCAGCAACCCCCCTAGACATTCGAAACATTCCATGCATCACGTACAAACAGGCCGGTATAGTGCTTGACGAGTGGGCATTCAATCTAGGAGGAGAACCCTTTAGCATCCACGTGAGCGGCCCCTTAATACTCGACGACGTTGCAGCCTGCGTCCACGCGGCAGAACAAGGCGTCGGCCTTTTCAGGCTTCCTCGTTCCATTGTCGCGCGCAATATTCATGCGGGAACTCTGGAAGTTACTCTCAGCAGCTTTTCAATAAAATTTCCGGGATTGGCTCTCTACTACCCTAGTCGTAGTTCTGTTCTTCCAAAACTGCGCGCTTTTGTAGATTTTGTGCTGGCGAATAAGGTCTGACCCGGTACGGCCAGAATGAACGGCGGAGGGAAGAAGCCCAATGATAGGTTAGGTGACGTTTGTGAGCACGGCACAACTGCCAGCACCACAGCCAGGTTCACCGATGGTGATAAACGGCTGAGTTTGCAACTTTTACTCCCGCCCGGTGAACTGCAGCTTGACCCTCATGGATGCCACGCTACAGGGCCGTGAGAAACTGTCCACGGTGTTTATCCTAGAGCTCCAACAGCATGAAGGTCATCTCCAGAAAATCACATGCCTGAGCATTCAGTGCAATTCCTACCGGTTTTTGCACCAGTTCGACATGGTAGTTCTCCTCTTCTTAAAAAAGAGGAAGCTTTCCCCAGCGGGGGAAAGTCTCCCCCGATGGGTTAGGTGTTAAATCATGATGGCCAGGACAAGGGTACTGCCCTGTCGTTAGAGTTCATGCTCACCGATCACGCCCTGCTCTTCCACCTGGCGCAAATACGGTGATGATGGGGTAAAGGGATTGGCGCCCAGGCGTACCAGGTGGTATTTATCCACCAGGTTGTTGATCGCCTCAAACGGCCGCACACCCGCTTCCTGTAAAGCCATCACGCAATCTGCTTCACACAGATCGGTATCGTTTAACGTCAGACCAAAGTATTTGGCCAGTAACCTGCCAGCAATGGTCTGCCAATAGCACTGTTCAATCGTCATCACCTGACTCCTCATGCCGCAACGGCAGGATCTGTTATCACCGGTACCACCAGGGGCTTCAGCAGAAACTCTGAAGCCTCACGGGCCTGTTTGGCCGCCCGAAACAGCGCGCGCTTATCCTTACGTAATACCTTGAGCCAGTGCTCTAGGTAACTATCGTGCTGGACGTCGCCAAAGACGCCAAGCTGTGCGCACATAAAGGCACTGCCCAGCTCCGCCACCAGTTCCTCGAACGCGTACACCGGGTCTCCGAACGCCTGAGAGGAAGACGTGATCCCCTCCCGGTTGAGGCGTGTTGCATGACCGGTGCTATGCACCAGTTCATGCAATAACGTCGACCAGTAATCCGCCTCGGTTCGAAATTGCTGAACCTGCGGCAAAACAATCTGGTCGCGGAACGGGGAGTAAAATGCCCTGTCTTGGTAAACCTGCTCGAGCCGAACACCACAGGCATCAACGAGGGTGTTGACCTGAGCCTGCGTTCTCGCATCGACCAACGCCCCATCCTCTTCCAGATCCTCTGCAGGCGTAATGCCGACAACGGTTTCCGGGAGGTTGTCGCACTGGGCAACGTTAAACAGGTACAGCGGCTTCAGCATGGGTATTCGCGTTTTCAGCGGGTTCCCCTCTTCGTCAAACAGCTGCCGGCCATCAGCATCCTCGACCTGCTTGTCCCAGGGTTTGAATACCACTGCCAGGGTCGCGGTTTCGCCGGCACGTACATGGCCACCGACGGCTTCCGCCTGCTTGTAGGTGAGCCAGCGATTGGCGTGAAATCCCCTTTCTTCCGCGGCCATCCACAACAGCAGCATATTCACGCCACTGTAGTGGTAACCGGTCGTGCCGTTCTGCGGCATGATGGCAGTCGACGCGCCGCGGGCCTTGCCGGTCCGCCAGGGTTTGCGCCAGGGCAACGTTCCCGTCTCGATGGCGGCAATAATTTTGTCCGTCACCTGTTGATACAAGTCGGGACGTTCTCGACGGGCTTTTGCCGGCCGACGTGATGATGTTTTTGTCATGGAGTGCTCCTCGTAAAAAAGGCGCATTCCTCCCCTGGCGGCGAAGAATACGCCCAGGGGACAAAAAAGTGGTTAGAACGCGGGGTAACGCAGCGCCCCTTTAGGGTTAACGGTGTCAACACGCTGTTTCAGCCGTTCGAACATGGCCAGATAGTCTTCCCGATCGGCGGGCTTTGCCCGCTTGCAATCGGTATGGCAGGCAGTGGCCAGCAGGTTGATAGCCCGTTCACGCCAGCTTTTAAACTCATCCTGGCTGACACAGACCGAGTAATGGACCTCGGCCAGCTGCAGCATGCGGGCGGTCATACGGCGGTAGTCGGCGACACACACCCAGTTAACTAGAGCGACGTGCATATAGACCGTCTCCGGTAACAGATGTATCCAGAGCTCATGCCCTTGTGACAGTATTCGTTCGATGCAACTGCCGGTCAGCACCAGCTCCTCGCCAAAGTCATCGCCGCCGACAAGCTGCCGGGACGTTTCATACCAGGCATCATCCTTTTGGGGATGGCACCCATCGGCATACGCCAGGTGTTTAATACGGCCTGTGGCGTTTCGCTCACCCTCGGCCGGCATCAGATAAACGCCGTCGTCTTTGGCCAACACCAGCGCGCACTGATTGGTGCGGATTTCGGCAACAACAGCGCGCAGTTCTGCGGGGTTAAAATGCAACATGGTAAGTCTCCTGTGTTAGGGAGACGGACTTCCCTGAGAGGGGAAGGCCCCTCCAGGGAAAATCAGTTAAATCGTTGAAGTCCTGTTGCGATCAACAAGACCGACAGTGCGTACTACATGGGTGAGATCAGGTTCACTTGTTCCTGTTCAATCTCTGCGTCATTACACCCTTCGTCAAAGCAGCTCTTCCACACTGCCGGATCGATATCGGTCCCGAGTGTGTGCAGTACCTTGATAAGAGGCTCGCAGGCTGAGCTGTCGAAGCGTCCCCCATACCAGGCAAAACCAAAACGATAGGCGGCATTAGCCACCCCACATTGGTTAAGCGAGTAGGCTTCGCCTTCGCCCTTTTCATTACCCGTATCGAGACGCATCAGCGCGCGTACGGCCAACAAATGCCCTTCCAGGTTCGCCAGATCGCACAAATCCTGAGTAAGTGACTGAGGCGCTGTTGTTAAAAAGGCTACGTTCATTTTCACGATAAATCCTCCGGAAATAATGAAGGGGGATCTATCCCCGAACGGGAATAAATCCCCGTCAGGGTGTGTTACTGCCTATCGCTTACGCCGCCGGCGCGCATACCAGGTGTTTTACACCGTAATAGTAACGATGACGCAGACAGACAAACTGCTTTGCAAGCTGTTCAGCTGCACGCAGCGCTGCGACCTGAGAGGGGAAGAGGGTCGTAAAGCATTTATAGTCGTAGGAAAAATCCCTTTTGTGATAACCGTTACGCGAAACGACAGTCGCTCCCCAGCCGCCGGACGTCATTGGGTAAATAACGGCTTTACAGCTGACATTGCCTGTTTCATTGGTGAACCACTCTATATCAATGAGGTCCTCCGCCCCGGCTGGCCCCGCTGAATTCGGTGCCAAAACGCGCACAGACGGTCCAATTTCTCCACTGAATTCGTGTCCAATACGTTCAACGAATTCAGAACCGACAGACGTTCGGCTTCATTCTCTGGAAAGGATGGCTCGAACATATGTGCTCCGGTTTACTGTTTCGACGGCGAAGCTCAATGTCCTGCTGAGCTAGCCGCTGTGTTTTTAATCAGAATCAGTTCATTACCTCCCTCACTGGAAGGGTAATCAACCGCAGTCATCATGGAGTCAATCAGTATCAGTCCGATTTCGCTTTCTGGCCAGGAGCCCTGAATCTCTGGGCTGGGAAACATCCCTGACACAGGCGACAGCGCATCCCATTCTCCAGCGCTTCAGGCATACAAAGTATAGTGGGTCAATGCACAGCGTGATATTCCAGGCAAATATCGCGTAGCGTGCAGGCGTAATCCTGCGTCAAGCGTCGCTCTTTTTTCATCATGCTTCCTTATCCGCACGGATGAACGCTTTCTGATTCAGAAACGTGATGAGTTTATTTAAATACAGAGTAGTTTTTTTATTATCATAAAAAACCATTATGATTGCATTTATAATAACTGCATTAAGAATCATGAGGGTGTAATTAAATTTATCATGCTGATAATATTTAAATAAAAATTCTCGTGAAAAATAGCGCTCTGTAATCAATGTTAGCCGCTCAGAGCAAGGGGGGCGCAGGCGTCACGATTGGCGCTTACCTCTCCGTCATGCAGGTGCTGGGGCTTGAAAATGACCTGAATAAGCTGGCAGCCGAAGACGAAATGGGTCGCCAGCTTCAGGATTCTCGCCTGATAAAGAACGTAAACGCTTTTCCTTTTAACGTTACTCCACCTCGCAACAAACCCATGACTGATGCCGGGAACGCAGAGTCAGACAAACAAGTAACAGCAAAAGCCAGTTTGCCTCCAAACAATACCGTCCGAAAAACGACAGGCACTACCTCGGCTGATCTGGCGTCCTTACTAAAACCATTGAAGAAACCAATAAAAGGCAATTAACAATGGCAATGATCGGTGTATACGCAGACTGGGATGGATTACCAGAACCAAAACGGATGGGTTTCTTGCATAGTCGACAAACGCGTACGCGAGAACTCTTTGAATTTGAGTACGACCCTCTGGCGTTGACCGATCCCTGCTTCAATCGTTTGCAACTTGATCCAGAGATACTGTTGTTTACCGGCGCCCGGTACCCCACTCCGCCAAAAGATAAGTTCGGGGTATTTGGCGATTCCAGCCCCGATCGCTGGGGCCGGTTGCTGATGAAGCGGCGCCTTGAACGAGATATTCGTGCAGGCAGTAAAGCGGTGGGAACTCGGCTATACGAATCAGATTATCTCTTGGGCGTGCATGACCTTTATCGGGTAGGCGCTCTACGTTATAAACTTGAAGATGAAGGTGAATTTCTCGATGACAGGACTGGCGGAGTAAGCGCCCAACAAATGCCATTATTCACACGGATCGCAGAGGGCAGTACTGCTCAGCGGATTATGAGGCGCTGCTGAAACGACACAATCTGCGCGGCAGCATGAGTGCCAGAGGCAACTGCTATGACAATGCCTGCGCAGAGAGTTTCCTCCACTCCCTGAAGGTGGGATGTATCCATGGGGAGCGTTTTACCATCCGGGAAATAATGCGAACGACAGTATTCAGTTATATTAAGTGCAACTACAATCGCTGGCGTCGCCACAGTGCATGCGGTGGCTTCAGCCCGGTACAGTTTGAAAACCAGACCCTCGCTTAGCGCTGTGCCCACATTAGGCGTGGTAATATCATTATTAAAAATGGTGGGGTCTATACTTGTAAAAGTTATAGATAATGGTCATCTAGATTAACAAAATTTACCCCTAATTTTCACACACTTTAGATTAGTGTTTTTTTTGGTTGTTGATAGTTTTATGTTTCTCTGTTTTCTTTAAAAGCTAAGATTGATAGATTTTATGTTTTTTTTCTTTCTGTTAGATGAAAGGTATATGTTGAGATGTTTTTTTGAGATATAATAATGCCTGCCAGAGAAATGACAGGTCTATTGACTTAGATTTCTTGACCGTATTGCTCCCCTCTGCGACGGCAACAGTTATAAGGTGCCGATAAGAGCGACAGATGTACTCTGTTGTGGCCTCCATAGAAGTGATTTTACAATCACGCTTGTACAGAGGATTTTAAACCCGGGAATCAATTAAGAATAAAATCACTTACGATGCGACAGATGAATCTCTCCCTTATCAAACAATACAAACAGGTATGATTATGAGGTCTTTCTCACTTTTGGCAACGATTATCATCTTCGTAGGGAATTACTCCCATGCAACGCTGCACCCCGCCCTTATTAACCCCACAATCACCTCCTGCAGTAATTCCGCAATACCATGCACTGACAATGTCAATTATCGTGCGGAATGATTACAACTAATTGATATACCTGAAGTTTTACCACCAAAACAGGATGAGGGAACTAATTTGATAGCCATTGGTTTGCACTGTTCAAAGGGTAGCGGCCAACTTGGGATCCCGTTCACAGGATGTGATTTCAGAACTGACCTTTCACATCGCCCGAATATTAGTAATTGCCGTCTGAAATCAACCGAGTCGTGGGAATTGGATGACACATCCAACTGTAAGCTTGATACATATAGTTGGGGAGAGCACATTGGTGCCGGACCTGGAGGAGAGTGTGTACTGTTTGTGCAAGAACGCGGCTACTCCATGAATATTATCTATACTATATATGGAACTTTGACCCCTGATATGATTGCCAACGCTGGAAACACTTTCTGCCAGAAACCTCCTCCACCTGGTCAAACGTGCGCTATCACTGTTCCTTCTGTTATTGATCATGAGCTAATTAAAACCACCGATCACTCGGTAGTTGCTATTGATGGGACAGTAAATTGCGGAGCTGCTCCTCTTTTGGAGATAATAGGAGGCGGAAAAATAAACCTCGCTCCGGGACTGTACACTCTGATAACCCCGGAAATGATTGGGGAAGACCGAATACGTCTTACCTCAACACTTACTGCAATAAAAGCAGAACCAGGGGACTATGCAGGGATTGCCATTGTAATAGCGTCCCCCTATTGAACCAGACTAAGACGTATCCAGTAGTTTCTTATACTCCCTGCCAGACTTGACTCTAAAAGACCATATGCAACGAACGTTCTGGCGTGGGATGAAATTTCATCCCACTCTCACACTTGGTCATTCTTGAGGGTTTAATAGCACGTCTCACCGCAGATTAATGAGAAAACTGTGGTTTAAATGAAAAAATAATTTCTGTGATCTTGATATCCATATGAAACTCCATAATTAGTCAAGCCCGCATTTGCTACTGAAGTGGATACCGGTAATGGGCCACATGAATTTCACTGAAACCTCAATCACAGATTACATTACGTTCAGGCCCACAAATATAACGGTGGATAAGTACCTAATGAATCGGAAAATCGATGCTTGAAAGCTCTAAAATGGTGGCTAGTTTTAGTTGACCACTACACGTAACGTTGTCTGCCGGGCTCGCGGCTAGGGGAAGTCGATCCTAAATGTAAGGATAGTGAACAGTGATAGGTTGGAGCTGTTTAAATAGCTCAACCACCTGAGTAGAGAGCGGCACAATATGTGGGCGGCGTATTTTCATACGTTCGACAGGAAGCTCCCAGATGGCACGCTCAAGGTCGATCTCTCCCCACGTGGCAAAGCGCATTTATCAGGGCGCATCACTGAGCTGTCACTGGAGCGCAGGCGTTTTGGCGACCGTCGCATCGCGCCGTTGCTGCGCAGTGAATGGTTTTAGGTTAATTATAAGCGCGTGTACCGATTTTATCACCTCAGTGGCCTGGGCGTAAAACGCAGAAGACGTCGTAAAGGGCTGGCAACAGAACATCTGCCGCTGCTTCGTCCGGCGGCGCCCAATCTGACCTGGTCGATGGATTTCGTCATGGACGCATTGGCCACCGGTCGCAGGATCAAGTGCCTTACATGTTATTACCCGATCTCGATGGATGTTATTAGGCGATCTCTCAGAGCGGTAATACGCAGCACTTATCATCAATATCAGCATTCAGTTCTTGATCAAAGAATACCGTGAGTGTTCAGTTAGAAAATTCTAGGATCGCTTTCGAATATTTTATTAGCCTGCTGCAGCCCTATGTTTTAAATTGCATGTTCCCCTCGCTTTTTAGCAGCACAGCCAGAGTCGCAGCTAATATAATAGGTACGCGCGGCGCGTATCTAGGCGACGGTCTGTTGTCTGACCTCTATTGGGAGATCGTCAGCGTACCGTGTCGAAGAATCCCTTTCGCCGGTGGTTACAGCAGAAAGGGGCTTTTCAGCCCCTTTCATTTTGCCCAAGTGACCCTACCGGCATGACCGACGGGCGAACGCCGCGCAGCCACGAGCGTGTTTTTGCCCGATCGTGCACTCGTCTTTTGGACACGACTGACAGGACCACCCCACTTGGTCCCGGGTACCAGGAGGCGGTCACTACAATTGCATCCATCAGGGCCTTGTCTTTGCTTGTCCACCCGTACCCGGGCGAAGTATAGGCCGCAACTGTGCGCATACGTGACCCAGGCAGGTACGTCACACCATGGGATTGACACCGGGTGCGGAGTCCCACTACGTACGAACACACAACCAGGAGGAATTCCTACGGTCGAGAGGACGAGGTATGGGAGTGTCAGTCCACGGCTGGGCCGGCTCCCGCCTGACAGTTTTATTCGTACCCCACGACCAGGACAAGAGACCCGGTGTACAGGCCGGGTTCCGCACGGGCCCCTGAGATACTTGCGCCGACAGTGATATTGGCGATAGGGGCGGGCGCCAAATGCGCAGGCAGGGGGCGGCCATTGACGGTGACGTCGGCTCGCCCCCAGGGGAAGGTGATGGTCGATACCCCGGTCCCACTCATAAGGACCACGGAGGCGGGATGTCCACAGATGAGCTGGGCGCTGGTTTCGGCATAATCCGCAATGCGGTCGGGGGAAGTGACAAACTCAAGAACGGGACTAGAATCCACGTAACACAGGGGGTCAGGCGTTGTCGGGGCGCCGACGCACACGAGTTCCCCGTTGTTTTTTTGTCCGCCGATGGCCGCACCGGTGCCGAACTGCCCAGCGAACATCACGCACTCCCGGGACCCGGGGAGTCTCGAGGAGTGCCCCACAACGCCCGGCCCACGAGCACCGTAGGTACTCATCCAGAGCTCTTCGGCCTGCCCCCACGTCATGCCCTTATGAACCATCACGCAGGTGGTCCCCGGTACCCCCGGAAACATCCCAGAGCCGCGGGAATCACAGGCGAATACCGAGTGATCATGTTCTTCCATCGCGCCGTACATGTTGATCCCGTCCCCGATCAATTCATTGTCCTTGGGACCCGGTACTTGCGCCCACGTGATCTTGTAGTCGTTCTGGTGGTACCCGAACCCGGGTTCGTACTGGTACTTATTTTCGATACTCGTGATTACAAGGGTCGCGAGGGAGCGACACGGGAGCGCGAGTGCTACGGCAATGATGAGAGGCAGTAGTCTCATGGTTTTTTCAATCTCGATGCGGATGATAGAAATCAGGCAATCACCCTCCATTTCTCAGAAGGTGTTTTGCCCATGTCATCCACCGGGTCTCATATTCCCGCACACGCAGGTCGGTCTCTGTCGTCGACAGTTTCCTCCTGTGTGCCTGCTCATAAAGCCGCGCAATATGTGCCCGATGGTTCTCTATGGCTCTCGGCGCTATCCGGGGCCCTTCGGGGGCATACCATAGCCCCAGCCAGTCAAAGCCATGTTCAATTTTCCCCAATTGCGTTTTATCCGAGTGGGTTTCAAAGCCACCCAAATCAAAAAATTCAAGCAGATCACCAGGCACGGTTTACACGTGTGTCTGGACAAATACTCGATACAAAACACCGTGCCGGCTACTTCGCAAGCTCCTGGGTCTAAAGCTCCTACTACCTTGGGTTTACACACCTGTAGGCTTAGAATGGAGCCCCTCCCTCTATCGCGGAACGCCTCAGGGGCGTACTGGCGACTCGTTACAGGGGGCAAGGGACAGGCATTGGACCGGCCCGTTGTATACCGCGTCAGTCGAGATTTAAGCTGAGTACGCCATTGCCAGACCAAGAGCCAGCACCGACCCCGGTGAGCTCAGACGTAAGGACGACGATGTTGGCGCCTGTGGTTAAAGAGAGAGGCGCGTTCAGCGGGCCATTGGACGTTTTTATGGTTGAGTAACCTAAGCCAAGGGGGATACGGTCGTTGGCCGCAGACAGAGTGAGATGGCCCGTTGCAGCCGCGTTGCAAGTGATGATGAGTTCTGCAGACGTCACGCTTATGGAATCCCCGAGGGTCACCACACCATGGTCAAGAAGTACATTCCCGGTTTGGGTGCATTCGGTTGGGACAGACGTGTCGATCGGTTTGCATGGGGACTCCCATATGACGCGGTCGAATCCTGTAGTATGGTGCGTTTGCCCGCGTATTTGTACAATGACACAGACGGGTACGCCCGCACTATAGAAGTGGTAATCGCGTGGGGTCAGGGCCATGGCCAGTGGACGGAGTGGCGCTCGGCCCGATTCAGTCCAGACGCTGCCGACCAGCGATTCCCGAGAGCGCACTCCCGTAGCAGTGACCCCTAGGGAGAACAGCCCGCGATAGACGAAATCGGGTTTGGATGGGATCCGGTAGTCTAGAAGCGAGGCCGGGATGTCGATTGTGGTCGCAGGGGTTTCACCATAGTAATTAAGGAGAGCGCCGGGGTTGATGTAGAATCGTGATGGGAAGGGTACAGCGTCGGCGGCACATTGCGTGACGTAAAGTGTTAGACCGAGCAGACTCAGGAGTACGAGTATGGTTTTCATGTATCTACCGTAGGGGTGACGAAGGGTGGGCGCAGGGTCAGGTGTAAGTCAGCCTTCTTAACATCCCGTCTGCCCATATGTTCCACCGAACCTCATACGCCCGCACCTTTGCCTCTGTCGCTGACATTGTCAGCCCTTTAGCTCTGGCCTGCTCGTAAAGCCGCGTGCGCCGTGCACGATGGTTTTCTAATGCTCTGGGTGCTATGGAGGTCCCCGTGGGGGTGAACCATACTCCCAACCAATCAAATCCATGTTCAATCTGCCTAATTGGGTTTTATCCGGGTGGGTTTCAAAGCCACCCAAATCAAAAAATTCAAGCAGATCTCCAGGCACGGTTTACACGTGTGTCTGGACAAATACTCGATACAAAACACCGTGCCGGCTATTTCGCAAGCTCCTGGGTCTAAAGCTCCTACTACCTTGGGTTTACACCCAAACCCGGCCACAGCTTTCGAACATACGGGACAATGCACGGTATATTCAGTGATAGGAGATCTGCAGTATCGCATCAGTTGAGTAGACCCCAGCGTTACGTACGACACCAAGTACGGTCGCCTTGATCATCAGGGGTACACTCGTTCCCGTGCCGATCGTAACGGCAGCACTCCCCATGGTTCGGTCATTGATATCGATCGCCACGTCATGCCCGTCTATTTGGGGGCGATTCAATAGATTCCCAGTCACCGTCGCGGTGCGATCGCACTCGACAGCCCCCTCCGCATTACCGCTTGCATCAGAGGTCCCCACAGCGACAGTTCCGATATCTAAGATCCCAGGCACGTTGACAGTGCAATAAAGGTCGGGCCGGGGAACGCTGCCACATACTGTGGCGGGGGCGAGCACCGACACGGTAACCACACTCGTCGGGAGGGAGGCGAATCCGACACAGAGGTAATCCCACCGGACGTAGGAAAAGTACTGGGCGTGGATCCAGTTGCGGAACGTGAACGTCCCGGAGGAACCGTACTTTCGAAGAAAGAGGGCGAAGGCATCATTCCACGTGGTCCCCGAGGGAATGACCACGCTGTCTTCGATTGATCCCCCAGCGCATGCGCCCCCGGCGTCGCACGTGGGTCCGTATGGGCCGAGGCCGGTGCGAGGCATAGGGCCGAAGTGGCATTGCGCGTAGCTACACGCGTTCCCAGACTGCGCGGGGTCGGCATTACCACTGATACCGTAATCATAGGTTAGGGAATAAAGCGTCCCGGATTGCACGGTCGGCGCGTAAGGCCCAACCCAGGCGTCATACCCGTACGACAGTGGGATGACGAGGAGAGGTAATATCATGGCGAGGCGGAGTATTGTGTGCACGGGTTGTGATGTCCTTATCGGTTATTACAGCGTCGTGGTATTCGGCACGGACCCGTAGGGCCACGGAGGATGTCGCGGCGCGGGGTCGTAACCAGCCACCATGCGTAATTTACATGCGTATCCGGTTGACCAGCGGAGGGCTGGTTTGAATTTGTTTTATCAGGCAATCACTCCATACTCAGTAAGTGGTATTTTGCCCAATTCATCCACAGGGCCTGATATTTTCGCACACGTATTTCGGATCTCTGCCTTCGACAGTGTCCGCGTACGTGCGAACCCATAAAGCCGCGCAATTATGTCGCCGTTCAGCCATCAAAAGCACGTCCAGTAAATCTCCGGTGTTATTCGGGGGCACCACTGACCCCCCGATCACTTTGCCCTGCGAAACTCAGCTTGCCTTTAATGGACGGCCTTTCAGTGACCTAAAGCACCGAATACTCCAATATTGCTATCGCGCTATAGGTACCCGGTTCCGCAGTACCGATTGAATTCAGGGTAACATCAGGAATAATCGGTATAGATGAATTTCCAGTGATTTTATAGTTAAATCCGACCTCACCGCTTTCCCCAGAGACGCTCAGTTTACCCATTATATTGTTACCCAGCTGGATTGTTCCGGTTCCGGATGATGAGGTAAGTTTAATATTCACGTTGGCGTCACCGCTACACTGTAACTGGGCAGGTAGGGTCTTTTTGCGACCATCAATTTCATTGTTTGCAATAGTACCAAAGTCAAGCACGTTATCAGCTGTCACAGAGCATTCCGTCGGGCATCCCTGAACTTCGGTTATCGGAATATACATAACATTAAAGATACTAGGTGAGATCATTTGCCCCCCCCAAATTTGCCCGACCTGAATAATCTCCCGGTATTGAGCCTCCCGGGGTTGTAACACAGGTCCTACAGTCATGCGGTTTGGTAACAGGTGTCCATTCCCGCTCATAGCATTACCCATTGCGGTTGTCATCCATGCAGCAGTACACCAAGTACAACCATACTGTCCTGTTGTACCCGATAAACTATTACTGGTGTAACGAGTTGCAGTGTCACCACGAACAAACACTCCATCATAACTGAATTGAGGTTGGTAGACATATTCTGTCTGAATGCTCGAACCGGCAGTTGTTCCGCGGAGCGTTGCAACATTATTACAGATATGCAAAATAGCAGCGTTGGCACTCGATCCAATCAGACTCAGGAAGATGACGATATAACTTAGTTTCATAATGTTTCAGTTTCTTTAGTTTTCCAGGGTAATAGAAGTAACCCCCTCCCCCAAAAAAATTATAGGATATATTGCAAATGTATTATTCGCCTGCAAGCCGATGTACATTTCAGCCTCATCCTGCCCGATTGCAACTGGCAGCACATCACGTTTGCCATACCGCACCTGCTATGGCCGCTCTTCAACAACTACGCACGTATCATCCCCGGTGCCCTGCCAGGTCTCGGTCGCATCCGCGAGGGGTTTCGGTAGCACCAATATCTGCGTGCCCAATACCGGCGCGTCTGGAAAGTGCACTTTGCCAAAAAGATCTGCGGTGTCTGGCGTAGCGTGAAAATACCTGGGTCAATACCTTAAACGCCCGCCAGTGGCAGCCCCCAGCTACGGCATAATCGCGGCGGTACCGTGGTACATCAGCATTACGATCGCTGGACACAACAGCACAAACGTCAAAAGATCGGCCAGGAAGAGATGTGCAGCGCTATGTCAGCCATATCCCGGCACGGCATTTTACGATGGTGCGTTATTACGGCTTTCTGGCCAACCGCAAACGGGGCACGTTGCTGCCGAAGGTGCGCGACGCGCTGGAAATGACTACGCGTGAGAAACCCAAACGCCACGGCTTCGCCAGCGCATCATGAGCCAACCATTACACCCAGTGCCAACTGCGGTGATTGAACACCACCATGAGTAAGAACCGATACCCTCCAGCCAGGACGCTGTTAAACCACTGCGCTTTTCCGTTGTGGCCAGGCGAAGCGCAAATCCCACACATCAGCATTCGGTGGCGCATGTGGCCGTCGCCGGCCTAACCAGCGGTATGCCATCTCCCAGTTCCGCGCTGTGCTTTCTTCTGTTTGCTTCTCTGTCACTGCCTATTTGGCTTCTCTTACTCATATTCCAGATTGAATGTCGCCACCGCGCTGAAGGGCCCGCGTTCGATACGCTGCTCCCTGAGGGCATCCGGCTCGCCCTGTACATAGGCCTTCAGCGCAATGATGTTGCTACCTTCCTGCAGCAGGGATTTATCGCTCGCCTGATTGAGGGGCAGCGGTTGGGCCGACGGCGTCTCAAGCCCGATGGCAATCCCCGTGGCCTCACTGCCGCCGCCAAGGGCCAGCAGGCCCGGCAAAGCGCTGCTTTCGATGCCGGTAAAGGTCACACTCACCGTATTACCCAGCGTCAGGTCACACTCCTCCAGGTGTATCTCGAAGGCTTGCCCCAACGTGCGCGTGTTCAGGTACAGGTACTTGTCGATGATGGTGCCAAAATCCAGCGTGATTTCTTCATCGCCCGGCGGTATCACACAGGGCTCTGCCACCAGAGCGCCGTGCAGGTGCACGTTGTTGTCATCCGCGGCCTGGGTCACCGGCGGCGCAACAATCAGCGCCTGTGCCAACAGCAGGGCGGCGGCCCCGGAGTGGGAATGTCCTGCACGCTGACGCTTGCCCAATTTCTTTTTCATCTCGTGCACCTTATTCATAGTCGGCACGCAGCGTGGCCCAGGCCTCAAAGGCCCCTTCGGTCAGCGTGGCACCCGCTTGTTTTATCGGTACCGCCTCCAGACGTGGCGGGCTGTCCAGGTCTATCTTCAGCGTGCTGTTCGGGGTAAAGGGTTTGTCGTTCTGGTACACCCGGATGCCGAGGTCGGTCTTGTCTGTCTGCAAGGCGTCACTGTCGAACCCGACCACACTGCCACTCAGGCTGAGCGTCAGCGCCCAACTGCCGCCGATGGCTTTATCGCAGGTAATCTGGTAATTCAACGGCTGACGGTAGTTCACCCCGTCCACCTTGTTGATGCCCACCCGCTCTCCGAAGTCGACATCCACCTGATTACCATCATTGATGGTGCAAGGCGGCGGCTCTATCAGGGTGCCGTGAAACGTCATGTCCGCCTCTCCGTCCTTGGCCTGTGCCGGGGCAATGCCCGCCATCAGGCCGCAGGTCAGCAACAGGACGCTTATCGTTCTGGTCATGTTCCGCTCCCGTTACTGGTAAGCCACTTCCATCGTGGCACCCGCACTGAATTCGCCACCCGTCAGGGTTGCGCCACTTTGTTTCACCGGCACCGCCCACAGTTCAGGCTTGTTCGGATAGGTGAAGTTCAGCCAGTCGTTGACCGCCAGCTTGCTGTCGCCCTGGCGCAGTTCGATACCGAGCTCTGCCTTGTTGGTCTGCAGCACCGTGGCGTCAAACGCAGCGCCAATGCCTTTCACCTGAAGCTTCATCGCATTGGACGTGCCCCCGGTACACGACAGCGTGTAATTGACCGGCATCTTGTAGTTGCTGCCGTCCACCCGGGTGGTCATCACGTCCCCAAATTCCACTTCAATCGGGCGGTCATCGTTTATCACGCAGGGTGGCGGTGCCACCACGGTCACCTTGACCGTGACCGTAGACGAAGCTGCAAATACCAGCATCGGTAACGTGACCAGCATGCCGGCCAGCGATTGCCAGGCATTCTGATGCCGTGTCAGGGTTTCCTTCATCGTCCTGCCCACCTCAGTCATAACTCAGATGAAAATCCACCACGGCCCGATAGCTGCCGACCATCAGGGGGGCCGGGGTACGCTCCGGGGTCACGGTGTAGCTCAGCGTGTTCTGTCCCGGTGTCAGCAGCAGCGGTTTTCCCCGGCTGCCCAGCCGCACATCTTCACCCTGCGCGCTTTCCAGCCGCAGCCCCAGCCCCGAGACACCCTGCGCCTTCACCAACTGCGGGTTATCGGCGTCGCGGGTGGCGTTAAAGCTCACCGTCACCGCCGGCTGATTGTCCGCCCAGGTCAGGCCGCCGGTGCGCTCGTCGCGGCTGCCCGCCGGGCTGCGCAGGCAATCCGTTAACCGCAGTTCGACCCGTACCGGTTCACCACGGGCGCCAAGGGTTTGCAGGCGCCCCGTCCCCACCTCGCCCAGAGCAACATCCTGATGGGCGCTGGTCATGTCCAGCCGACAGGCGCTTTCCGTCAGTGCGCCGTGTACATACAGAGAGCCATTGGCCCCTTCAACGTCCCAGTTATCTGCCTTCGCCTGCGCACCGGGCAACAGCCACAGCATCATGCCCAGCGTCAGCGGTACCATCAGCGCCAATCCGGCCAGCGTGGCGTAGTACTTCAGTTCATCCGATCGCCCGCTGTATTGCAGACGACGGGTACTTTCGTTGGTCATACCCATGCCCCTTATCCCAAGCCATGCTTGCATGTGGGTTACGCTTTCTTCTCCGGTACCACCGTGCAGGTACTGCCACTGCAACTGAAACTCAGTACCGGTCGGCCACCGTAGTCATTGACATAGGTTAGTGCCGGGCTCCCCCCCACGCTAGCGGCGCTCACCGTCAGTGGCAGACTGCCCTTCGGCGGCACCATCATCGGCTCGAAGTTTTTGATACCCGGGCCGCCTTTTTTGACTGCGGCATCCACCAGGGTGACGTAATACGGCGTCGGATTATTGACCACGTACTTGTCACCTTGCTTCGTCAGTGTCAGTTGCTCCTGCGGCGGCGGGGCGCTCTTGTCCATTGCGATGGCCGTCGGGCGGTAGAACAGCTTGATGCGCGTCTGCAACGCGATTTGCAGCGTGTTCGGCTTGGTGCTTTTCGGCGGAATTTCCCGCAGATTGAAGTAATACACCGTCTCACGGTCCTGCTTAAGCAACTTCGCCGTCGGTAACGCCTGGATTTTCACCTGGCTCGGCTTACCCGGCTCAATACGTTGCACCGGTGGCAGGACCGTCAGCGGGCTCTGAATTTTGTTGCCTTGATCGTCCTCAATCCAGCCCTGCGCCAGGTACGGCAACTGTTTGTTCTGGTTGCTTACGCTAAGACTCACCGACGTCTGGCTGCCGTCAAAAATCACCCGGGTACGGTCCAGGGCTATCGCCGCTTGGGCCTGCTGGGCTACCAATGCGCCCAGCAGAGCTCCGGTCACAACCGCCGACTTCAGGACACTATTTCGCATAAACGCTGCCGGATGGCCTTCGTGATGTTGTTTCATGTTCAGTTCGCTCTTACGCATGTTTTTATTCCCGGCCATAACAGCCTCACACAATTTCGGTTAAGA
>NZ_JAUJXB010000007.1:0-197809 GCF_031931805.1 Serratia sp. root2 | reverse complement strand
TTTCCTGCCGTACTCCGCGACCTTCCTGATGTTCGTGGAATACGCCCGTAACGCGGTGCGCATGGCAGCGCTGATGAAAATCCGCAACGTGTTCGTTTACACCCACGACTCCATCGGTCTGGGCGAAGACGGCCCGACGCACCAGCCGGTTGAGCAGATTGCCAGCCTGCGCGTGACCCCGAACATGAGCACCTGGCGCCCGTGCGACCAGGTGGAGTCGGCGGTTGCCTGGCAGTACGGCATCGAGCGCAATGACGGCCCGACCACGCTGATTTTCTCGCGTCAGAACCTGACCCAGCAGCCGCGTACCGCGGAGCAGCTGGCCAACGTTTACCGCGGCGGCTACGTGCTGAAGGATTGTGCCGGTACGCCGGACGTCATCCTGATTGCCACCGGTTCGGAAGTGGGCATCACCGTGGAAGCGGCAGACAAGCTGAGCGCAGCGGGCACCAAGGTGCGCGTGGTGTCGATGCCGTCGACGGACGCGTTCGACAAGCAGGATGCGGCTTACCGTGAATCGGTGCTGCCGGCGGCGGTCACGGCCCGCGTGGCGGTGGAAGCGGGTATCGCGGACTACTGGTACAAGTACGTGGGCCTGAACGGCGCCATCGTGGGCATGACCAGCTTTGGTGAGTCGGCCCCGGCAGACCAGTTGTTCAAAGAGTTCGGTTTCACCGTGGACAACGTGGTGGCCAAGGCGCAGGCGCTGCTGAAATAAGTCACGGCAGGGGCGGCTCATGCCGCGCCCTGACATGACAACGCCAGGCCCGGCAAATATGCCGGGCTTTTTATTGCCCAAAAATCGCCCAACCTCACAAAACACGAAGATAAAAAATCAACGGCGTTGCTTAAGAACGAGGATTAACTATATGTTAATTTTTAGTTTATTAAATGTAACCAGGAGTTGATCATGTTGACAAGAATCAGTGCGTCTGTGGTTGCGATCGCGGTACTGGGGGCAGCGCCTGCTTATGCCGACTTCCCGGCAGGTTATCCGGCTGACTATCAGAAAATAGTCGATGGCGCGAAGAAAGAAGGCAAGGTAGTCATCTATTCCACCACCGATACTAAAGCTGCCGGTCCGCTGATTCAGGGGTTCGAAGCGCTGTATCCGGGCGTGAAAGTCGAATACAACGACATGAACAGCACCGAATTATACAACCGCTATATCAGCGAACAGGCGGCGGGCGGCACCAGCGGCGATGTGGTCTGGAGCTCGTCGATGGACACCGCGCTGAAACTGGCGACCGACTACGCGCAGGAGTACGCCTCGCCGGAGCAGGGCCAACTGCCGAAATGGGCGGTCTGGAAAGAGAAGGCCTACGGCACCACCTATGAGCCGGTGGTATTCATCTATAACAAACGGCTGATCCCGCAGGGTGACGTACCGGACTCACACGCCGCGCTGGCAAAACTGATCGCCAGCCAGACCGACAAGTTCAAAAAGAAAGTCACCACCTATGATATTGAAAAGTCAGGGTTGGGTTTCATGTTGTCGGTACAGGACTCCAAGGCCGATCCGCACTATTTCGCTACCCTGGCTGACGTCGCCAAAGGCGGCCTGGCGGTACAATCTTCTACCGGTACCATGATGGAAAGGGTGTCATCCGGTGAGAACCTGATTGGTTTCAACATCCTGGGTTCTTATGCCGAGGCCCGCGCCAAAACCGACCCTTCGCTCGGTATTTCTTATCCGAAGGATTACACGCTGGTGCTGTCGCGCGTGTCCTTTATCAGCAAAGAGGCTGCCAACGCTAACGCAGCGAAACTGTGGCTTAACTACGTACTGTCGGAAAAGGGCCAGAGCATACTTGCCAATCAGGCGGACATTCCTTCCATCCGCAATGACATCGAAGGCAAGAACGACATTGAAGGCATGACCAAAATGCTTGGCAACGCGCTGAAACCTATCCCGGTGGATGAAAGCCTGCTGGAATATCTGCAACCGGCCAAGCGCCTGGACTACATCAAACAGTGGCGTACCGCCGCGGCGAAATAACAGGGACTGCATTCGGACGTGCGTCTGCCGCATGGGCGCGCGCCCTTTGGTCGTCGTCGTTCACAACCATAGGGATAATTTATGCAAGCATGGCGCAGAAAGTGGCAAAGCCTGCCACGCGGCCTGGTGGTGCTGATAACCGCGCTGGTTATCTATGTGCCGCTGTCGTTTATCGTGATTCAAAGTTTCCTCTCCGCCCCCTTTTTCTCCCCGTCCAAGGTGTTCAGTCTTGAGGCGTTTCAGTTTATTTTTACCGACCCCGACTTTTACAAGGCGCTGAAAAGCGGCTTTATTCTGGCTTTCGGGCTGGTGGTGATCGCCATTCCGCTGGGGGGCATTCTGGCCTTTTTGATGGTCAGAACCGATTTGCCCGGCCGCCGCTTCATTGAGCCGCTGATCCTGGTGCCGATCTTCGTCTCCCCGATGGTGCTGGGGTTTGGCTACGTGGTGGCCGCCGGACCGGTGGGTTTTTTCTCGCTGTGGGCGGAATCGTTGCTGGGCTTCGTGCCGTGGAATATCTACTCGATGTCCAGCATCGTGGTCATCGCCGGGCTGACGCACGTTCCTCATGCCTATTTGTACATATCTTCGGCGCTGCGCAGCGTGGGTTCCGACGTGGAAGAGGCGGCGCGAACGGCGGGAGCCTCGCCTTTGCAGGTGATGACCGCCGTCAGCTTGCCGATGGTGCGGCCGTCCATTCTTTATGCCGGCGTGTTGCTGTTCTTCCTTGGGCTGGAAGTGTTCGGCCTGATGCTGGTGCTGGGCGACCCGGAAGGCAATCTGGTGCTGGCGACCTATCTGTATCAACTGACCAATAAGCTGGGTACGCCGTCTTACCATCTGATGGCGGCGGTGGCGGTGGTGCTGATCTGCATCACCATTCCGTTGGTGATGTTGCAGCGCCGGCTGATGCGCACCGCCAACCGTTTCGTTACCGTCAAAGGCAAGGCTTCGCAGGCCCGCGCGCTGCCGCTGGGTAAATGGCGCTGGGTCGCCGGTGCCGTGGTGGTGTTCTGGCTGACGGTCACCATCGGCGTACCGCTGGTGGGTGTGGTATTGCGCGCCTTTATCTCCAATTGGGGAGTGGGCGTTTCCATCTGGGACGAACTGTCACTCAATACTTTCCGCACCATCTGGCAGCAACCTAACCTGCTGCGGGCGATTGTCAACTCGATGGCGATTGGGGTGCTCGGTGGCGCGCTGGCGGTGGTTTGCTATCTGTTTATCGGCATCGCCATGCACCGTAAACCCGACGGCGCGACCCGTTTTCTCGACTACAGCGTGTTGGTGCCGCGAGCGGTGCCTGGCCTGCTGGCCGGTCTGGCTTTCCTGTGGGTGTTCTTGTTCTTGCCGATGTGGCTGGATAAGTCGCTGAAAGAGGGCTGGTTGTCGGCGTTGCCGGTGGCCGAGTGGTTGCGGGAGAATCTGATCGTTTGGTTGCGTTCCTTGCGCAGCACCATCTTCAGCGTTTGGCTGGCCTATACCGTGGTATGGATGGCCTACGGTCTGCGGCTGATTTCCTCCACGTTGTTGCAGGTTGGCCCCGAACTGGAAGAAGCGGCGCGCAGCGCCGGTGCGACCCGTGGCCAGATAACCCGACACGTCACCATTCCGCTGTCGCGTTACGGCCTGATTGGTTCGTGGCTATTGATGTTCCTGATTTTTGAACGCGAGTATTCCACCGGGGTGTATCTGCTTTCTCCGGGCACGGAAACCATAGGATCGATGTTGGTTTCGCTGTGGGCGGCGGGTGCCATTGATATCGTCGCGGCGCTCTCTTTTATCAACATCCTGCTGGTGGTGTTAGGTTTGGGTATCGCCCTGCGCTTTGGAGTGAAATTACATGATTGAACTTTCGGTAGAGAACCTGCATTTGACCTACGGCGACAACCCGGTGCTGAAAGGCGTTTCGATGCAGTTGAAACGGGGCGAAGTGGTTTCGCTGCTGGGCCCGTCGGGCAGTGGGAAAACCACGTTGCTGCGTGCGGTCGCCGGGCTGGAAAAGCCGACGCAGGGCCGCATTATCATTGGCAGCAATAGGGTATACGATGGCGCTTCGCGCAGTGAGATCCCGGCAGAAGAGCGTAACCTTGGGCTGGTGTTCCAGTCTTACGCGTTATGGCCGCATAAGACCGTGTTCGAGAACGTTGCCTACCCGCTGAAATTACGCAAAGTCGCCTCGGCGGAAATTAGTCAGCGGGTGCAGGGCGTGCTCGATCAGCTTGGGCTGGGGCTGCTGGGCAAACGCCATCCGCACCAGCTTTCCGGCGGTCAGCAGCAGCGCGTGGCGATTGGCCGGGCGCTGGTGTACAACCCGCCGGTGATCCTGCTCGATGAACCCTTGTCTAACCTGGATGCCAAGCTGCGTGAAGAAGCCAGGGTGTTCCTGCGCGAGTTGATTATCAAGCTTGGCCTGTCGGCGCTGATGGTGACCCACGATCAGAATGAGGCTATGGCGATTTCCGACCGTATTTTGCTGCTCAACAACGGGAAAATCGAACAGCAGGGCACGCCGCAGGAAATGTACGGTTCACCTTCAACGTTGTTTACCGCCGAATTTATGGGCAGCAATAATCGCCTGTACGGCAAGGTCACGGAGGTGAGTGACGGCAAAGCGCGTATCGAGGGTAAAGACTGGGCGCTGTGGGGCATGGCGGGCGCGGGGGTCAAAGCCGGCGAAGAGGGGACAGCGGTGATCCGCGTCGAGCGCGTGCGTTTGGGGGACGATCCTCAGGGTAATCAACTTGAGCTGCCGCTGCTGACCAGTATGTATCTTGGCGATCGTTGGGAATATCTGTTCCGCACGGTGGCCGAGGATTTTGTGGTGCGTGCCTATGGCAGCGAGGTGCGTGAGCAGGCGTTGTGCCGGCTATCGTTGCCGGCAGAGCATCTGTGGATTTTCCCCAAAGAATAATATCGGCAAGGCCGTACCCTGTTACGGGGGCGGCCGGCTGGCTATAAATTCAGCATCCCGTCGTGTCTCTTTGGCGCTGCCTTAAGTCAAAAGTGTGCGCTAGATCATCTTATTCTCGCAAAACCTTCTCGCGTTGCCTACCGGCTTGCTGCACCTGTTCCTTTTGGCAAAACTTTGGTTTATGCTCGGCTGAAGCGTTTCAGTTTTAGCGGTATCTCGCAGAAATGCCCGAGTGACGCCGGTGAATTACCGCCGGCAGGCAGGAATAATGTTACGCGACGATTCACAGCAGGCGGTGCGATACACTACTCTATGCTGGTTAGTCAGATAACCAGCCCGCGCCCTCTCAATGCCGGTGAACGCGCCCGGCAGCAGAAGGCCCTTTTTCAGGAGCAGCATGACCATCCGCATAGCGATAAACGGTTTTGGCCGCATTGGCCGCAGCGTTTTACGCGCACTGTATGAATCGGGACGTAGAGCGGAAATTTCCGTGGTGGCGATCAACGAACTGGCGAACGCCGAAGGTATGGCCCACCTGCTGAAATACGACTCCAGCCATGGTCGCTTTGCCTGGGATGTCCGCCAGGAATGCGACATGCTGACCGTCGGGGATGACACTATCCGTTTGCTGCATCAGCCGGCGGTGGACCGGCTTCCCTGGGGCGAGTTGGGCGTCGACGTAGTGCTGGATTGCAGCGGCGTATTCGGCAGCCGGGCGGATGGCGAGGCCCATCTGGCGGCGGGGGCGAAGAAGGTCCTGTTCGCCCATCCGGGCGGCAACGATCTGGACGCCACCATCGTGTTTGGCGTCAATCACCAGACGCTGTTGGCGGAACACCGTATCGTGTCCAATGCGTCATGCACCACCAACTGCATTATTCCGGTGATCAAGCTGCTGGACGATGCCTTCAGCATCGAATCCGGCACCGTGACCACCATTCACTCGTCGATGAACGATCAGCCGGTGATAGACGCCTATCACCAGGATTTGCGGCGTACCCGCGCGGCGAGCCAGTCGATTATTCCGGTCGACACCAAGCTGGCCGCCGGCATTACCCGTATTTTTCCGCAGTTTTGCGATCGTTTCGAAGCGATTTCCGTGCGCGTGCCGACCATCAACGTGACGGCTATCGATCTCAGCGTCAGCGTCAGTTCGGCGGTGAAAGTGACAGAGGTCAACCAGTTGTTGCAAAAGGCCGCACAGGGATCTTTTCGTGGTATAGTCGATTATACGGAACTACCATTAGTCTCGATTGATTTTAACCATGACCCGCATAGCGCTATCGTCGACGGTACGCAGACCCGGGTCAGCGGGCAGCACCTGATCAAGACCTTGGTCTGGTGCGATAATGAATGGGGTTTTGCCAATCGGATGTTGGATACAACACGGGCAATGGCCGCAAGCGGTTTCTAGTACGGCGGCATCGGCGATTTGCCGGTGCGTCGCTTAGGCAACTTTAAAGAGAGTTAACCAAGAGGGTTCACCATGTCTGTAATTAACATGTCCGATCTGGATCTGGCAGGTAAACGCGTTCTGATCCGCTCCGATCTGAACGTACCAGTGAAAGACGGTAAAGTGACTTCCGATGCACGTATCCGTGCTTCCCTTCCGACGATTGAAGCTGCGCTGAAACAAGGTGCTCGCGTGATGGTAACGTCCCACCTGGGTCGTCCTGTCGAAGGCGAATACAACGAAGAATTCTCCCTGCTGCCAGTTGTAAACTATCTGAAAGAACACCTGAAAAACCCGGTACGTCTGGCTAAAGACTACCTGGAAGGCGTTGACGTTGCAGAAGGTGAGCTGGTAGTGCTGGAAAACGTCCGTTTCAACAAGGGCGAGAAGAAAGACGACGAAACCCTGTCCAAGAAGTACGCGGCGCTGTGCGACGTATACGTGATGGACGCTTTCGGCACCGCGCACCGCGCGCAGGCTTCGACTCACGGCGTGGGCAAGTTTGCCCCTGTTGCCTGTGCAGGCCCGCTGCTGTCTGCTGAGCTGGAGGCCCTGGGCAAAGCGCTGGGTAACCCGGCCCGCCCAATGGTCGCTATCGTTGGCGGCTCTAAAGTGTCTACCAAATTTGATGTTCTGCAGTCACTGGTGAAAATCGCGGATACCGTGATTGTCGGCGGCGGCATTGCAAACACCTTCGTTGCTATCGACAACAACGTGGGCAAATCATTGTACGAGCCAGACTTCGTTGCTGCGGCAAAAGGTCTGCGCGATCAGTACGGCATTCCAGTACCAACCGATTCTCGCGTGGGCACAGAATTCTCTGAAACCGCCGTGGCAACGGTGAAAAACGTTTCAGAAATCGCTGATAACGAAGAGATTATGGACTTCGGCGACGAAACTGCCTTTGCAATGGCAGCACTGTTGAAAAATGCCAAAACCATTCTGTGGAATGGCCCGGTTGGCGTCTTCGAGTTCCCTAACTTCCGTCGGGGCACCGAAATTGTCGCGAACGCAATCGCAGACAGCGAAGCCTTCTCTATCGCAGGCGGCGGCGACACTCTGGCAGCAATCGACATGTTCGGCATTGCTGACAAGATTTCCTACATCTCAACCGGCGGCGGCGCCTTCCTGGAGTTCGTGGAAGGTAAATCATTGCCGGCGGTAGTGATGCTGGAAGAGCGTGCTAAGCAGTAATTCAGACAACGGGAGGCGAAAGCCGCCCGTTTGTTTTATACCGCGCGGCCACGGCGGCGCGGCATGAAAAAATCGATTTACATCCATCTACGGCCGACGAAACAGGACAAAGTAACATGTCTAAAATTTTTGATTTCGTAAAACCGGGTGTCATCACTGGCGATGACGTTCAGAAAGTATTCGCAGTAGCTAAAGAGAACAACTTTGCGCTGCCAGCAGTGAACTGCGTGGGGACCGACTCCATCAACGCCGTGCTGGAAACGGCCGCGAAGGTACGTGCTCCGGTTATCGTTCAGTTTTCCAACGGCGGTGCCGCGTTTATCGCCGGCAAAGGCGTGAAGACTGACGTTCCGCAGGGCGCAGCGATTCTGGGCGCGATTTCTGGTGCACATCATGTTCACCAGTTGGCTGAGCATTATGGCGTGCCGGTTATTCTGCACACCGACCACTGCGCGAAGAAACTGCTGCCATGGCTGGACGGCCTGTTGGACGCGGGCGAGAAGCACTTCGCCGCTACCGGCAAGCCACTGTTCTCTTCCCACATGATCGACCTGTCTGAAGAGTCTCTGGAAGAAAATATCGAGATTTGCAGCAAATACCTGACTCGCATGGCGAAGCTGGGTATGACTCTGGAAATCGAACTGGGTTGCACCGGCGGTGAAGAAGATGGCGTGGACAACAGCCATATGGACGCATCCGCTCTGTACACCCAACCGGAAGACGTGGCTTACGCGTACGAAAAACTGAATGCCATCAGCCCACGTTTCACCATCGCGGCGTCCTTCGGTAACGTTCACGGCGTGTACAAGCCAGGCAACGTTAAACTGACTCCGACCATCCTGCGTGATTCTCAGGACTACGTGTCCAAGAAATTCAACCTGCCGCACAACAGCCTGAACTTCGTGTTCCACGGCGGTTCCGGTTCTACCGATGCAGAGATCAAAGAGTCCGTAGGCTACGGCGTGATCAAAATGAACATCGATACCGACACCCAATGGGCAACCTGGGACGGTATCCTGCAGTACTACAAAGCGAACGAAGCTTACCTGCAGGGCCAGTTGGGCAACCCGAAAGGCGCCGACCAGCCGAACAAGAAATACTACGATCCACGCGTATGGCTGCGTGCAGCCCAGACTTCCATGATTACTCGTCTGGAACAGGCTTTCAAAGATCTGAACGCAGTAGACGTTCTGTAATCTCGATTAGCTGTTGCCATAAAGGCTCCCCTCGGGGAGCCTTTTTCGTTTTTAGCTCAACAAGCCGGCACCGACGTTAATCGACAGCCCCAGAATCACCATATTGAACACGAAAGAGATGACCGATTGCAGCAGGGTGATTTTGCGCACCTCCGCCGCGCCGACCGCTACATCGGCGGTTTGAGACGCCACTGCGATGGTGAATGAGAAGTAGGCGAAGTCCAGATAGGTCGGTTCGGCAAGATTGCCGGGGAACACCAGCGGCAGCGGGTCCTGCTGCGCCCCCTTGCGGTAAAACTGGTGGGCGTAATGCATGGTGAAGGCGGTTGGCAGCAGCAGCCAGGACACTACCAGCGTGGTGCCGGTCAGCGTCAGATGCAGCGTTTTCAGCGAGTCACTGACCTGCCTGGTGGTGCCCAGCTCAAACATAATCGACAGAATGCTTACCAGACAGCCGATGCTGACCAGCGCCAACACCATACTGGCGCTTTCATCCTGTGAACGGGCAATCTGGCGGATATGCTGCGGCGTGCTCACCAGCATCAAGCGCCAGAGAAACAGCAGGTAGAGCCAGGCCAGCACGTTCCAGCCAATCATCAGGCGTTGCAGTTCAGAGAGCTGAGTCGGCAGCAGCAGGTAGCACAGGATGCCGGCCCCCACCGAAAGCAGCAGCCTCGGCCGGACTTGCCAATAATGTTTAATCGACGACGGAATGTACATGACGGACGGAGTTCCTTGTTAACCTCATGGGGACAGCGCTTTGTTTAGCATAGAGGAAATGGCCCCAAACACGCCGCTGTTTCGGCTATTTTTAGTGCTTGCGGTTGGATGCCGGGCGAATGTTGGTTAACCTAAGGCAGTGGTTTCCAACTGACGATTGATGTCAGTGTATTTTTGCGAGTTTATCCCTTTAGGGGCAGAGTTAGGACAACACGAATGAAAGATTTGAATGTAGTAGACGGCATCAACGGCGCCGGTAACTGGCTGGTGAAGAACCAGGATCTGCTGATCCAATACGCGGTGAACATCGTTGCCGCTATCGTTATCCTGATCATCGGTTCGATCATTGCCCGCGTGATAGGCAACGCATTAAACCGCGTGATGAAGCTGCGCGGCATTGACGCCACGGTAGCGGATTTCCTGTCGGCGATCGTGCGTTACGGCGTGCTGGCGTTTACCTTTATTGCAGTGCTGGGACGCATTGGCGTGCAGACCACTTCGGTGATCGCTGTACTGGGTGCCGCCGGTTTGGCCGTTGGTTTGGCGCTGCAAGGCTCGCTGTCCAACTTTGCCGCCGGCGTGCTGCTGGTGATCTTCCGTCCGCTGCGCGTGGGCGAGTATGTCGATCTGGGCGGAGTGGCCGGTACTGTCGATCAGGTGCAGATCTTCTCCACCACGCTGCGCACCGCAGACAACAAAACCATCGTGGTGCCGAACGGCAAAATCATTGCAGGCAACATCATCAACTATTCCCGCGAGCCGAATCGCCGCGTGGATATCGTGGTGGGCGTGGCCTATAACGCCGACATCGACGTGGTGAAAAAGGTACTGGGCGATGTGATCGCGGCTGATAAGCGCATCATGCACGCCAAGGGTGTGACCGTGCGCCTGAACGAAATGGCGCCGTCTTCGCTGAACTTCGTGACCCGTTCCTGGACCACCAACGCGGAGTACTGGAACGTGTACTTCGATCTGATGGAAAACTTCAAGCGCGCGCTGGATGCCAACAACATCGGTATTCCATTCCCGCAGATGGACGTTCATCTCTATCGCACCGAGCAAGCCGCCGCCAAAGCGGAATAAGCAAATCGGGGCCTTTTGGCCCCGTTTTTTATTGCCCGCAATAGGCGTTCTTGCCTCACTTTTTATCGCCTACGGCAACGGTGATGATCCTGACCGCGACGGGCAGCCCCATCAGCCTGAAATCCAGGCGCTGACGCGTAATACCCTGACCAGGTTGTCGAAACTCTATGAAGCTCTATGAGGAACGGGCCGATATCCGCCAGTGCGTCATGGCAATGGAACGGGACGATAATGCGCTGGGGTGACCTGCATGGCGGAGCCGGAGTTGGCGACTGCACAGCGCATTTCTCAGGAACGGGGTTTGCGCTCCCTGCCTGAGTATTAGCATTCATGATGGTTGATTAGAAGTATCAATTTTACCTAATAATTCCTTCCTCGTATGATGCGCGTGTTGACCGACATGCGCCCCCCGAACGGCGCTTTTTTCTCTGTGAGGAACTCCATGCTAGCTGTCTTTATACAGGGCTTCGCCTTGGGTGCCGCGATGATCCTGCCGCTTGGCCCGCAAAACGTTTTTGTGATGAATCAGGGGATCCGCCGTCAGTATCATCTGATGATCGCGTCGCTGTGTGCATTGAGCGATATCGTGCTGATCTGTGGCGGCGTTTTCGGCGGCAGCGCCTTGCTGAGTCGTTCGCCGCTACTGCTGTCGATTGTCACCTGGGGTGGCGTGGCGTTCCTGTTGTGGTACGGCTGGGGCGCGTTTCGCACCGCTTTCACCCGGCAGTTGGCCCTGGCGACGGCGGAGGAGCTGAAACAGAGCCGCTGGCGTCTGGTGGTCACCATGCTGGCGGTGACCTGGCTGAACCCGCATGTCTACCTGGATACCTTTGTGGTGCTGGGCAGCCTGGGCGGTCAACTGACGCCAGATGTGCGCTCCTGGTTTGCGCTGGGTGCGGTGAGCGCCTCTATCGTCTGGTTCTTCGGGCTGGCGTTGTTGGCTTCCTGGTTGGCACCCTGGCTGAAAACCCAACTGGCGCAGCGCATTATCAATACGCTGGTGGGACTGGTGATGTGGGCCATCGCAGGGCAACTGGCCTGGCAGGGGGCAAATTTATAAGAATTTGTCACTAATCCGAATTTAAAAACCCGCGCGATATGCTACGTTTTATGCCAAGGAACCGGCTGTCAGGCCGGTAATCAGTTACAGCCTGTCATCAAGGAGACACTGTGAAGCTTAAAGCATTGGCTATGGCCGCAATGGTTGGATTAGGGACGTTACCTCTGGCGCTGCAGGCGGCGGAGTTACCGGAAGGGCCGCATGTGGTCACCTCGGGTACCTCGAGCGTTGACGCTACCCCAGATATCGCCACGCTGGCGATCGAAGTCAGCGTTTCTTCCAAAGACGCCGGGCAGGCGAAAAAGCAGGTCGATGAGCGCGTGGCGCAATATTTCGATTTCCTGCAGAAAAACAATATCGAGAAGAAAGACATCAGCGCGGCCAACCTGCGCACCCAGCCGGAATATGATTACCTGAAAACCGGTGAGTCGGTATTGAAAGGCTACCGTGCGGTACGTCAGGTGCAGGTGACCTTGCGTCAACTGGATAAACTGAACGAGCTGCTGGACGGCGCATTGAAATCCGGCCTGAACGAGATCCGTGCCGTTGAACTGGGCGTGGCGAAGCCGGATGTTTACCGTGAGCAGGCGCGCCAGAAAGCCATTGAGAACGCGACCCAGCAGGCCGCTTCATTGGCGAAAGGCTTTAATGCCAAGCTGGGGCCGGTCTTCAGCATCCGTTACCATGTGGCCAACTACCAACCGATGCCGGTAGCGCGCATGTATAAATCGGCGGGTGCGGCGGCGGAAACCGATGCGGCGCAAACCTACGAACAGCAAAGCATTCACTTTGACGATCAGGTGGATGTGGTGTTCGAGTTGCAGCGCAACGCCGCTCAGTAATATACCCGTCATACTTGAAGCTGCATCTGTGTTGGCTGCACGCAGTCACCCCAGTCACTTACTTGAGTAAGCTCCTGGGGGCTTCTGCCCTGGCCGCGTAACTCGGCAATGCCTCGCCCCGTTGGGGCCAGCGCAAGCGCTGTTCAACAAAGCCGAGGCTTTGTTGTGATGCAACTCCAATTATTTAGGGTATAACACGGCTTTTTCAGGCTACTGACAAAGCCGATTATTAGGGAGAGCGTGCCGAAGGGGGCGTAACGGCCTTGGCCCGTAGGGTGGGGCGCATGGACATGCCCCATAATGGCCCTTTGATACGCCAGGCAGGGGTATCTCGGACCTAAAGACAACTTTGTCAGCAACCTCAAAGGTTCGCCACGGCGAACCTTTTCCATTTAATCCTGGCGCAAAACCTGGCGGCCATGCTCCAGCAGGGCGTCGGTCACTTTGCGCATCATGCGACTCTCCGGCGCGAAGCGGTGCCAGAACAGCATGCGGCGCTGGAACAGACCCGGAGTCAGATCGATCAGCTCGCCCGAATCCAGCTCTTTCTCAATTTGCAGGTGCGGGATCATACAGCAGGTGGTGCCCTGGCGTGCCAGTTGCACAAAGGCTTCCGACGAATTCACGATGTGACAGGGCACGCTGCCTGGCGAAAGGTCAAAGTTCTGTTGCAGGAAAGCCTGGTGCATATCGTCGAGATGATCGAAGGCCACCGCAGGTGCTTTCAGCAGCGCAGAGCGTGTGACGCCGTTCGGGAAATAGCGCTCGGCAAAGCCTTTAGAGGCGACGAACAGATAATCCAGTGCGCCCAGTTGGTCCACCAGACAGCTTGGCAGCGGTTGCGGTTGGATACTCACCGCACCTACCACTTCACCACGGCGCAGCCTTTCCTGGGTGCGTGTTTCGTCTTCCACCTGCAGGTTCAGTCGGATAGGAGAATCGGTCAGCACCGGTTTCAACGCCGGCAACAGCCAGGTCGCCAGACTGTCGGCGTTGACCGCCAGCGACAGCAGCAGCGGCGTATCGGCGCCGGTGTCGTTACCCAACCACTCCTCTTCCAGCAATTCCACCTGGTGCAACAGGGCCAGCAATTTCTGGCCCTGTTCGGTCGGGCGAGGCGGCACGGTGCGCACCAGCAGCGGCTGGCCGAACAGGTTTTCCAACTGTTTAATGCGCTGGGATACCGCCGATTGGGTGATGCAAAGTTTCTGTGCGGCGCGCTCGAAGCCGCGCTCACGGATCACCGCGTCCAGCGCTTGCAGCGTTCGATAGTCTGGGCGTTTCATCGGAAAGATATCCCTTAAATTAGATTGATACTGGCACTATGCCACATTTCTGGCGTTTTACAGGTGGAAAAATCACGGGGCTATCTTGCTGCGGCGCGCCTAAAAATGCGGCTTAGGGTGAAGAAGTGTGATCCTGCCGGAGTGAAAAATAGCGATTTACCCTATAATACGCACACGTTTTCGTACAGAGGCAATGGACATATCATGACGCAGGATGAACTGAAAAAAGCGGTTGGCTGGGCAGCGCTGGATTACGTTACCCCGGGTACCATCGTTGGGGTAGGCACCGGCTCTACCGCCGCCCACTTTATTGACGCGCTCGGCTCTATCAAGCACCAGATCGAAGGAGCGGTGTCCAGCTCCGACGCCTCTACCGCCAAGCTGAAAAGCCTGGGTATCCACGTGTTCGACAGCAACGAAGTGGATTCGCTGGATATTTACGTCGACGGCGCGGATGAAATCAACCGCCAGATGCAGATGATCAAAGGCGGCGGCGCGGCGCTGACGCGTGAAAAAATCATTGCCGCCATCGCGCGCAAGTTTATCTGTATCGTCGACTCCAGCAAACAGGTGGACGTGCTGGGCAAGTTCCCGTTGCCGGTGGAAGTGATCCCGATGGCGCGATCTTACGTGGCGCGTGAGCTGGTGAAGCTGGGCGGCTTGCCGGAATACCGTCAGAACGTGCTGACCGACAACGGCAACGTGATCCTCGATGTGCATAACCTGAGCATCATGGATGCCATTGCGCTGGAAAACAAAATCAACGGCATCGCCGGGGTGGTGACCGTCGGCCTGTTCGCCAATCGTGGCGCGGATGTGGCGCTGGTCGGTACGCCTGACGGCGTGAAGGTGGTTGAATAACCCCCCATGCTACGGAGGCGCGTAGAGTGCGCCTTTATCTTGTATGCGGTCTTGGATCCCGCCGGACCGCATAATTCACTGGCTAAAATATCTTTTATTAAAAGCGCCAAATTTGGTGACATATGTCACATTGTGAGCCTTGGCTCCACAAAGCTTCTGTCTATTTCTTTCCCTTTGGCATTTTCTGCCAAAAACCGGCAACAACGCTGAGCCTTGTACTGACGGGCAGGCAATCGTTTGTATTGCCGCCCGCGTTATTTTTGTTATGTTGGATGCGTGCTGTTTTATAACAGCCGCTTCTGAAGTCTGAATATAGGGTCGGGTAAATGGCAAAAGTATCATTGGAGAAAGACAGGATTAAATTCCTGTTGGTGGAAGGGGTTCATCAGAGCACGGTAGATAATCTGCTTGCGGCCGGGTATACCAACATTGAATATCACAAAGGTGCGTTAGACACCGAAGCGCTTAAGGCATCCATCCGCGATGCTCACTTCGTCGGCATCCGATCGCGTACGCATCTGTCCGAAGAAGTTTTCGCTGCCGCAGAAAAACTGGTGGCGGTGGGTTGTTTCTGTATCGGCACTAACCAGGTTGATCTGAAAGCGGCGACCAAACGCGGCATTCCGGTGTTTAACGCGCCTTTCTCCAATACCCGATCCGTAGCCGAAATGGTGCTGGGCGAGCTGTTGCTGATGCTGCGCGGCATTCCTTCCGCCAACGCCAAGGCACACCGTGGCGAGTGGCAGAAACTGGCCGTCGGCTCGTTCGAAGCGCGCGGCAAGAAACTGGGGATTATCGGCTACGGCCATATCGGCACCCAGTTGGGTATCCTGGCCGAAGGCCTGGGCATGAAAGTGTTTTTCTACGACATCGAGAACAAGTTGCCGTTGGGTAATGCCCAGCAGGTTCGGCACCTGTCCGATTTGCTCAATATGAGCGACGTGGTGACGCTGCACGTACCGGAAACCCTGTCGACCAAGAACATGATGGGTGCGGAAGAACTGGCGCTGATGAAGCCGGGGGCGATTCTGATCAACGCCTCTCGCGGCACCGTGGTGGATATCCCTGCGCTGTGCAACGTGCTGGCCAGCAAACATTTGGCCGGTGCGGCGATCGACGTCTTCCCGGAAGAGCCTGCGACCAACAGCGAGCCGTTCAACTCACCGCTGTGCGAGTTCGACAACGTGATCCTGACTCCGCACATCGGCGGCTCCACTCAGGAAGCGCAGGAGAACATCGGTGACGAAGTGGCGGGCAAACTGGCGAAATACTCCGACAACGGTTCGACCCTGTCGGCGGTTAACTTCCCGGAAGTGTCGCTGCCGGCGCATGGCCCTAATGCCAGCCGCCTGCTGCACATTCACGAGAACCGCCCTGGCGTACTGACGCAGATTAACCAGATCTTCGCTGAAGAAGGGGTGAACATCGCCGCGCAGTATCTGCAAACCGGTCCGGAAATTGGCTACGTGGTTATCGATATCGAAGCGGAAACCGAACGTGCCGATGCCGCACTGCAGCGCATGAAGGCAATTGCCGGTACCATTCGCGCCCGCCTGTTGTTCTGAGTGTTTGCGCGTTAACGAAAAGGCCGGATAAATCCGGCCTTTTGCTATTCCTGCTCCCGCCACATCCAATTTTGCGACGGAGTGACAATCTCCGGTAGCGGAATATCCCAATGCTCCGTTGGGATCTTGTCTACCTGCTGGCAGTCATGCGCCAAACCGATCGGGTAGGGGCCGGTATGTCGCCAGTTCTGCAGAGTGCGATCGTAGAAACCGCCGCCCATACCCAAACGCTGGCCTACGCTGTCAAAAGCGACCAACGGCGTCAGCACCACATCGAGTTCACCGATCGGTAATACGTTGCGCACGTCGAGCTGTGGCTCAAGAATATTGAAGCGGTTGTTCACCAACCGCGTATCCGGGGCATAGCGCAGGAACAGCAAATTACCGGCGCTGAACGGGTGCAGAACCGGCAGATAAACTTGCTTGCCATGCCGCCATAGCCGTTCGATCAGTGGACCTGTATCCAATTCGCCGTCAAACGACAAGAAGACAGCAACGCTCTGCGCCGCCAGAATACGCGGATGCGCAGCGATACGATCGGCTATCTGCAAGGCAAAATCATGTTGTTGTTCTGGTGTTAAGGCGCGACGGCGCTGACGGATTTGGTTTCGGATATGTTGCCGCTGTTGGGCATATTGGGATTGAAAAGACATAGTCAGCACACATACCGCTGAAGAAGGGGGAATCTCCGAGATGCCGTCGCAGGCTGTAACCCTTGAACCCATGGTTCAAGGTGAACGTGCTGTCGCAATCTTAAGGCTTCTCGGCGGGCCGAGCATGCACACCGATCGCGGATCATCACATTCTGTTGGTACTAAATATCGGCTCAGGGGACTGGCCCGCTGGCGAACATCTCAGAGAAATTTTTTACTCATTGCCGAAACCTTGGATTTCAGCAACTTAAGTTATTCGAATTGTGCATCCTGACGTTCAGAGATGCGACCCTGTTCAAGCAAAGCCTGTTCAATGGTCTGTTGCAGCATACGAATGCGTTGTTCCATATTGGACGCATAATCACGGGTTTTCAACCGTTCTTGAGCAAGTTCGTGACATACGTTCAATGCCGCGATAAAAACCAGTTGCTCAGTATTTGAGACTCTAGTGCGAACTTTAAGATCTTGCAACCGTTGGTTAAGATCGTCCGCCGCCATGTTCAACGCATCTTGTTGTTCTGGCGGGCAATTGACTCTTAACGAGCGGCCAAAAATTTGAATATCTACCGGTTGTGCAGACATGCCACCTTCCTGCCTAAATTTCGCGCCAGCCCCAGCTACCCTTACCGGGCCACCAAAGCGGGCGCCACTATATATACCTCGGTACCAAGATACAACCCCTTTTTCAGTACCTGGTTGTAATCTACCGCGACAGACATTACCAGTCAAAAAAGGGTTTCAAAATGCGTATTTAGCGTCATTTTGCTCCCTGCCGGCACTGTGTGAATTCTGGCGCATCACGATTATAACTAGCCACTGAGGTGTCGCGCTTATCTGGTACAGCGATGGACCTTGGTGGTAGCATAACACGAACTTATCCTGCCAACGATGACGAATGCGCATGTCTATACAGAATACATTTCCAAGTTACCAATCTTTGACCGCTGCTCTCAACCAGCAAGCGGTGGCGTTGACCGCAGCAGAAATGCACGGCCTGATCAGCGGTCTGTTGTGCGGTGGCAGCCGCGACGCCGGCTGGCAAACGCTGGTCTACGATCTGACTAACGAAGGCGTGGCTTTCCCACAGGCATTGAGCCTGCCGCTCCAGCAACTTTATGAAATTACGCGTGAAACGCTGGAAGACGACGACTTCATGTTCCAACTGATGATGCCGGAAGGCGAAACGGTAACCGTCTTCGATCGTGCCGACGCGCTGGCCGGGTGGGTGAACCATTTCCTGCTCGGGTTGGGGATGATGCAGCCGAAGCTGGCTCAGGTGAAAGATGAAGTGGGTGAGGCGATCGACGATCTGCGCAATATCGCCCAACTGGGTTACGACGAAGATGAAGACCAGGAAGAGCTTGAGCACTCTCTGGAGGAAGTGGTGGAGTATGTGCGGGTGGCGGCTATTTTGTGCCACACCGAATTTACCCGCCGCAAGCCGACGGCGCCGGAGAATGCCAAACCGACTTTGCACTAAACCCCGATACCACGTCCGTAGAGGCCGTGAGCACAGGCAGATTGATTTCAGGAGAAGGTGATGACTCAGCAGGAATTCAACAACCGCCGTCAGGCGCTGTTGGCGAAAATGGCTCCGGCCAGCGCGGCAATTATTTTCTCTGCGCCGGAAGCGACGCGCAGTGCAGATACTGAATATCCCTACCGTCAGAACAGCGATTTCTGGTATTTGACCGGTTTCAACGAGCCGGAAGCGGTGTTGATTCTGGTGAAAAGCGACGAAACGCATAACCACAGCGTGTTGTTCAACCGGGTGCGCGATCTGACGGCGGAAATCTGGTTTGGTCGCCGCCTGGGCCAGGATGCCGCACCGGTGAAGCTGGGGGTGGATCGCGCGCTGCCGTTCGATGAAATCAACGACCAATTGCACCTGCTGCTTAATGGCCTGGATGTGGTTTATCACGCGCAGGGCGAATATGCTTATGCCGATCAGATCCTGTTCTCGGCACTGGACAAGCTGCGCAAAGGCTTTCGTCAAAACCTGCAAGCGCCGGCGACCGTCATCGACTGGCGCCCTTGGCTGCACGAGATGCGCCTGTTCAAATCCGCTGAAGAGCTGGCAGTGATGCGTCGCGCCGGTGAGATCAGCGCGCTGGCGCATACCCGCGCGATGGAAAAATGTCGCCCCGGGATGTTCGAGTATCAGCTTGAGGCGGAAATCCTGCATGAATTTACCCGCCTTGGCGCCCGTTACCCCTCTTACAACACCATCGTCGGTGGCGGCGAAAACGCCTGCATCCTGCACTACACGGAAAACGAAAGTGAGTTGCGCGATGGCGATCTGGTGCTGATCGACGCCGGTTGCGAGTATAAAGGCTATGCTGGCGACATCACCCGCACCTTCCCGGTGAACGGTAAATTCAGCAAACCGCAACGTGCCCTGTACGACATCGTGTTGAAGTCGCTGCTGCGGGCTCTGGAGCTGTTAAAACCCGGTGCCAGCATCCGTGAGGCAAACGACGAAGTCGTGCGCATCATGATTACCGGATTGGTGGAGTTGGGCATCCTGAAAGGCGAAGTGGAGCAACTGATTGCAGAACAGGCGCACCGTCAGTTCTACATGCACGGGCTGGGTCACTGGCTGGGGCTGGACGTGCACGACGTCGGCAATTACGTCACGCCGGCTCGCGATCGCGAACTGGAGCCGGGTATGGTGCTGACCGTCGAGCCGGGCCTGTACATTGCACCGGACGCCGACGTGCCGGAACAATACCGCGGTATCGGCATTCGCATTGAAGACGACATTGTGATCACCGCCGGCGGCAATGAAAACCTGACCGCCGGCGTAGTGAAAGACGCCGATGCCATTGAAGCATTGATGGCGGCGGCAAGGTAAGCGAATGAGCGTAATTATCGTTGGTGGCGGCATGGCTGGAGCGACGTTGGCGCTGGCCATCTCGTCGCTTACACAGGGCAGGATGGCGGTTGATCTGATCGAAGCTACACGGCCGGACGATCGCAGCCATCCGGGGTTTGACGCCCGTGCCATTGCCTTGGCGCAGGGTACCTGCCAGCAATTGACGCGTATCGGCGTCTGGCCGGCACTGCGCGATTGTGCGACGGCCATTACCCATGTGCACGTCAGCGATCGCGGTCACGCCGGCTTTGTTAATCTGTACGCGCAAGATTATCAGGTCGACGCGCTTGGTCAGGTTATTGAGCTGCATGACGCCGGCCAACGGCTGTTCGCGTTGCTGGCCAAAGCGCCCGGCGTCACGCTGCACTGCCCGGCTCGGGTGGTCGATGTGTTGCGCACGGCGGATCGCGCCGAAGTGTTGTTGGATAACGGACGGCGTATCAACGGGCAACTATTGGTGGCGGCGGACGGCTCGCGTTCGGCGCTGGCACAAGCCTGCAATGTTCAGTGGCAACAAAGTGAATATCCGCAGTTTGCCACCATCGCCAACGTCACCACGTCAGAGGACCCGCAGGGGCGTGCCTTTGAACGTTTCACCCGCTACGGGCCTTTGGCGCTGTTACCCATGTCTCAGGGCCGCAGTTCGCTGGTGTGGTGCCATGCACGCGAAGATCGCGCCGAGGTCGATGGCTGGGACGACGCCCGTTTTATCCGTGAGCTGCAACAGGCTTTTGGCTGGCGGCTGGGCCGGATCGTCAAAGCTGGCAAGCGGCACAGTTACCCACTCAGTCTGCTGACCGCAAGCCAGCATATCAGCCACCGGCTGGCGCTGGTGGGCAATGCCGCGCAGACGCTGCATCCGATAGCCGGTCAGGGGTTCAATCTGGGGCTGCGCGATGTGATGTCACTGGCGGAAACGCTGGCAGAGACGGAGCTGACGGGCGAAGATCCCGGCGGCTATGCGCTGCTGAGCCGCTATCAGCAGCGGCGGCAGAAAGATCAGCAGGCGACGGTCGGTGTGACCGACGGTCTGATCCGGTTGTTCGCCAATCGTTATGGTCCTTTGGTGGTCGGCCGTAATTTGGGCCTGATGGCGATGGAACAGCTGCCGGCGGTGCGCGATGCCTTTGCCAAACGCACGCTGGGCTGGGTGGATCGCTAGGCTGGGGCATAAGCAGGGGTGCAGCGTGCTGCGCCCGGAACGCTGCGCAATCGCTGCGCAGCGAGTCATTTAAGGAAATTAAGCAGCATGCAATCATTTGACGTGGTTATCGCCGGCGGCGGTATGGTGGGGTTGGCACTGGCCTGTGGCCTGCAAGGCAGCGGCCTGCGCGTTGCGGTGCTCGAGCACCGGCAACCGGAGATGGCGCCGCTGCAGGAACAGCTGGCGCTGCGAGTATCCGCCATCAACGCCGCCAGTGAGCGCCTGCTGCAGCATATTGGCGTGTGGGACGAAATCCTCGCCCTGCGTGCCAGCGCCTACAACGCGATGGAAGTGTGGGATCGCGACAGCTTCGGCAAAATCGCCTTTCGCGGCGATGAATGCGGCTTCAGTCACCTCGGCCACATCATTGAAAACTCGGTGATCCAACAGGCGCTGTGGAAGCGTGCGGAAAGCCTGAGCGATGTCACGCTGATCACGCCTGCGGCGCTAAAACAGGTGGCCTGGGGCGAGAACGACGCCTTTATCACGCTGGAGGACGGCCGGATGCTGACCGCCCGGCTGGTGGTGGGCGCCGACGGTGCGCATTCCTGGCTGCGTCAGCACGCCGACATTCCGCTGACCTTCTGGGATTACCGCCATCATGCGCTGGTGGCCACCATCCGCACCGAAGAACCGCATCTGGCGACGGCGCGGCAGGTATTTTATGGCGATGGCATTCTGGCGTTTCTGCCGTTCAGCGATCCGCATCTGTGCTCGATCGTATGGTCGGTAGCGCCGGAAGAAGCGGATCGCCTGAAGCAGCTGGAGCCGGAGCAATTTAACCGCGAGCTGGCGATGACGTTCGATCTGCGCCTCGGCGCTTGCCGGCTTGAGAGCGAACGCCAGACCTTCCCGTTGACCGGACGTTACGCGCGCAGCTTTGCCGCGCACCGTTTGGCATTAGTGGGAGATGCGGCGCATACCGTACACCCGCTGGCCGGCCAGGGGGTGAACCTGGGCTTTATGGACGCCGCCGAGCTGATCGCCGAGCTGCGCCGCCTGCAACGCCAGGGCAAGGACATTGGCCAACACTTGTATCTGCGCCGTTATGAGCGCCGTCGCAAACACGGCGCGGCCGTGATGCTGGCGAGTATGCAAGGGTTCCGCGAACTGTTCGACGGTAATCATCCGGCGAAAAAATTGCTGCGCGATGTCGGTCTGCGTCTGGCCGACAACTTGCCGGGCGTGAAGCCGAAACTGGTGCGCCAGGCGATGGGCCTGAACGATTTGCCGGAGTGGCTGGCTTAACCGGCTTATGAAAGAGGCTGGCGCTCCGGCCTCTGTAATCCTTTCTCAATGAATGCTGTGGCTTTCGCTCAAGCGCGTCGGCGCGGCTCCTTATATCCATAGCTTTTCCTTATATAACCCTTCATTTGAAATAATCTAATTTCAGTCGATTTTTCGCATTACTTTTTCTAATTCAATGGCCGGTTGTCAAAAGTCGAAATGCCGCGACAGGCCATTGGTTTGTTATATAACTTCGGATTTTTGGTGCTTCAATTGTTGGTTTTGTGCCTTAAAGCGCATTTTTCCAGTTAAAAACTCTGCACACTAGCCCGGCTTTTTACTGGCGACGGACACCGCCAAACCTATTTTAACTTATGGTTAATGGGGACGTTCGGTGATAACGTCAGAACAAAGGTATCGTTTGCGTCACGACGGTCAGCCGCAGTTTCCGTACGTTTCGGCGCAGCGTTTCTGTTGGGCAGTCAGTGCGCCACGCAACCCGGCCCGTGAGCCATACTCTGATGTATTGCGTGGCAGCACCCTAACTTCAGCTACTGAGTGGAATGAGGGAAAAGATGGCAAAGCAAACCCCACTGTACGACCAGCACGTGGCGTGCGGTGCGCGCATGGTAGATTTTCATGGCTGGATGATGCCGCTGCATTACGGCTCCCAGATCGATGAGCACCACGCCGTGCGTCAGGATGCAGGTATGTTCGACGTCTCCCATATGACCATTGTGGATCTGCACGGTGCCCGCACCCGAGAATTCCTGCGTTATCTGCTGGCGAATGACGTGGCCAAACTCACTCAACCTGGCAAAGCGCTGTATACCGGCATGCTGAATGCGTCCGGTGGCGTGATCGACGATCTTATCGTTTACTTCCTTACTGAAGACTATTTCCGCCTGGTGGTGAACTCCGCCACGCGCGACAAAGACCTGGCCTGGATCGAAGAACACGCAGTGCCTTATGGCGTTGAGCTGAGGGTGCGTGACGATCTGGCGCTGATTGCGGTGCAGGGCCCACAGGCCAAAGAGCGCGCCGCCACCCTGTTTACCCCGGAACAAAAAAGCGCGGTTGAAGGCATGAAACCCTTCTTCGGCGTACAGGCCGGGGATCTGTTCATTGCCACCACCGGCTATACCGGCGAAGCGGGCTATGAAATCGCCCTGCCGAAAGAGCAGGCGGCGGATTTCTGGCAACAACTGTTGGCGGCGGGCGTTAAACCGGCCGGCCTGGGCGCGCGCGACACTCTGCGCCTGGAAGCGGGCATGAACCTGTATGGCCAAGAGATGGACGAAGGCGTTTCGCCGCTGGCTGCCAACATGGGCTGGACCATCGCCTGGCAGCCGGAAGATCGCCAGTTCATCGGCCGTGACGCGCTGGAACAGTTGCGGGAACAGGGCACCGAACAACTGGTCGGCTTGATCATGACGGAAAAAGGCGTATTACGTAATGAGCTGCCGGTGCGTTTCACCGACGCGGCAGGTCAGTCGCACGAAGGGGTGATCACCAGCGGCTCCTTCTCGCCGACCCTGGGCTTCAGCATTGCCCTTGCGCGCGTACCCGCCGGTATCGGCGAGCAGGCTATCGTGCAAATCCGCAACCGCGAAATGCCGGTCAAGGTCACCAAACCCGGCTTTGTCCGTGCCGGTAAGTCACTGATTAATTAATTTTTTGTTTATTGATTCTTTATTTCTTCGAAGGAGTAACTGGCGATGAGCAATGTGCCAACAGAATTGAAATACGCATCTTCTCACGAGTGGGTTCGTTCAGAAGGTAACGGCGTTTACACCGTAGGCATCACCGAACATGCGCAGGAGTTGCTGGGCGATATGGTCTTTGTCGATCTGCCGGAAGTGGGCCGCCAAGTTGCTGCCGGTGAAGATTGCGCCGTGGCGGAATCCGTCAAGGCGGCATCGGACATTTACGCGCCAATCAGCGGCGAAATCGTAGCGGTAAACGCTGAACTGGAAGGTTCTCCGGAGCTGGTGAACAGCGAGCCTTACGGTGAAGGTTTCCTGTTCCAGATTAAAGCGGCAGACGAAGGTGAACTGGCGAACTTGCTGGACGCAGCGGCTTACAAAGCCTCGATCGACGAGTAACAGTTGCAGCGCCCCGGGCCTTTTGGCCGGGGCGTTTTAGTTATAGATCAAGCTATATCCCGTACTCCCGTATCACGTAAGAATTCAGGAATTTGTAGCAATGACTCAGACACTCAGCCAACTTGAACACAGCGAAGCGTTCATCGAACGCCACATCGGCTCTTCTGCGCAACAACAGCAGCAGCTGCTGGAAGCGGTGGGCGCACGCTCGCTCAGCGCGCTGATCCAACAGATTGTGCCGGCAGACATTCAATTGCCGGGGCCGCCGCCGGTGGGCGATGCGGCGACTGAACATCAGGCGTTGGCCGAACTGAAGGCGATTGCCTCGCAGAATCAGCGCTACAAATCCTATATCGGTATGGGCTACAGCGCGGTGCTGACGCCGCCGGTGATCCTGCGCAACATGCTGGAAAATCCGGGCTGGTACACCGCTTATACCCCTTATCAGCCGGAAGTGTCGCAGGGCCGCCTTGAAGCGCTGCTGAACTTCCAGACCCTGACTCTGGATCTGACCGGGCTGGATCTGGCGTCCGCCTCGCTGCTGGACGAAGCCACCGCCGCTGCCGAAGCGATGGCGCTGGCCAAACGCGCCAGCAAGCTGAAAGACGCCAACCGCTTCTTCGTGGCTGACGACGTGCATCCGCAAACGCTGGATGTGGTGCGTACTCGCGCCGAAACCTTCGGCTTTGAAGTGATCGTGGATAAAGCCGAGAAGGTGCTGGATCTGCAGGGCGTGTTCGGTGTGCTGCTGCAACAGGTGGGCACCACCGGCGAACTGCACGACTACGGTGCGTTGCTGGCCGAGTTGAAAACCCGCAAAATCGTCACCAGCGTGGCGGCCGACATCATGGCGCTGGTGCTGTTGACCGCACCGGGCAAACAGGGCGCAGACGTGGTCTTCGGTTCCGCGCAGCGCTTTGGCGTGCCGATGGGCTACGGCGGCCCGCATGCCGCCTTCTTCGCTTGCCGCGACGAATTCAAACGCTCAATGCCGGGCCGCATTATCGGCGTTTCCCGCGACGCTGCCGGCAACACCGCGCTGCGTATGGCGATGCAAACCCGTGAGCAACATATCCGCCGCGAAAAGGCCAACTCGAATATTTGTACCTCGCAGGTGCTGCTGGCCAATATCGCCAGCCTGTACGCGGTGTACCACGGCCCGCAGGGCCTGCAGCGCATTGCCGGGCGTATCCATCGCCTGACCGACATTCTGGCCGCCGGGTTGCAGCAGGTCGGTCTGACGCTGCGTCATAAAACCTGGTTCGATACCCTGACGGTGGAAGTAAAAGACAAGGCCGCAGTGCTGGAACGCGCGCTGAGCTTTGGCATCAACCTGCGCACAGATATCCACGGCGCGGTGGGTATCACGCTGGACGAAGCCACCTCGCGTGAAGACGTGCAGACGTTGTTCGCCCTGTTGGCGGGTGACGATCACGGGCTGGACATCGACGCGCTGGACGCGGCGGTGAGCAAAAACGGCCAGTCGATCCCGGCGGCGATGCTGCGCAAGGATCCGATCCTCTCTCATCCGGTATTCAACCGCTACCACAGCGAAACCGAGATGATGCGTTATATGCACCGTCTGGAGCGCAAAGATTTGGCGCTCAACCAGGCGATGATCCCACTCGGCTCCTGCACCATGAAACTGAATGCTGCGGCGGAAATGATCCCGATCACCTGGCCTGAATTCTCCGAACTGCATCCATTCTGCCCGCCAGAGCAGGCGGCAGGCTATCAGCAGATGATCGGCCAGTTGTCGCAGTGGCTGGTGCAACTGACCGGCTACGATGCGGTTTGCATGCAGCCGAACTCCGGCGCGCAGGGCGAGTACGCCGGCCTGCTGGCGATCCGCCGTTACCACGAAAGCCGTAACGAAGCGGGCCGCGATATCTGCCTGATCCCAAGTTCTGCGCACGGTACCAACCCGGCTTCCGCCCAGATGGCGGGTATGAGCGTGGTGGTGGTGGCCTGTGACAAGAACGGCAACATCGATTTGCACGATCTGCGCGTCAAGGCTGAACAGGCGGGCGAAGCGCTGTCCTGCATCATGGTGACCTATCCGTCGACCCATGGCGTGTACGAAGAAACCATCCGCGAAGTGTGCCAGATCGTCCATCAGTTCGGCGGCCAGGTGTACCTCGACGGCGCCAACATGAATGCTCAGGTCGGCATTACGACTCCAGGTTACATCGGCGCGGACGTCTCGCACCTTAACCTGCACAAAACCTTCTGCATTCCGCACGGCGGCGGCGGTCCGGGCATGGGCCCGATCGGCGTGAAAGCGCATCTGGCACCGTTCGTGCCGGGCCACAGCGTGGTACAGATCGACGGCGTAACCACTCAGCAAGGCGCGGTGTCCGCCGCGCCGTTCGGCAGCGCCTCAATTTTGCCAATCAGCTGGATGTACATCCGCATGATGGGCGCGGAAGGGTTAAAACTGGCGAGCCAGGTGGCGATCCTCAATGCCAACTACATTGCGACCCGTCTGAAAGATGCCTATCCGGTGCTGTATACCGGCCGCGACCATCGCGTGGCGCATGAATGCATTCTCGATATTCGTCCGCTGAAAGAAGAGACCGGCATCAGCGAAATGGACATCGCCAAACGCCTGATTGACTACGGTTTCCATGCGCCGACCATGTCGTTCCCGGTCGCGGGCACGCTGATGGTCGAACCCACCGAATCGGAAAGCAAGGTAGAGCTGGATCGCTTTATCGACGCGATGCTGGCCATCCGCAGCGAGATTGACCGGGTGGCGAAAGGTGAATGGCCGCTGGAAGACAACCCGCTGGTGAACGCGCCGCACATTCAGGCGGAGCTGGTCAGCGACTGGCAGCATGCCTACAGCCGCGAGCTGGCGGTGTTCCCTGTCGCCGGTGTGCGTGAGAACAAATACTGGCCGAGCGTGAAGCGTCTGGATGACGTGTACGGCGACCGTAACCTGTTTTGTTCCTGCGTGCCAATGAGCGAATACGAATAACACATTCGGCAAAGTTTGTGAGTAAGGGACACCGCATGATGCGGTGTCCCTTTTTTATTGTTGGGCCGCAGTGATTGCGCTTCACTGCTTAATGGGCAAACTCAATGGCATAAGGAATCGTTATGAAAGCGGCAATCGTAAAAACGTTAGGGCAGCCACCGGTTTTCGGGTCAGTTGGGGAGCCGCAGGTTCAGGCTGGCGAGGTGTTGATTGAGGTAACGTTGGCGGGCATTAAGCAGCTTGACCGCGCGATGGTGGCGGGAACCCATTACTCCAGCCCCAAAACCTTGCCGATTGTGCCCGGCACCGATGGCGTGGGCTACACCCCGGACGGCCAACGGGTTTATTTCGCCTCGTTCCGCCAGCCGCATGGCGCGCTGGCGGAAAGAACCGTCGCGTCATGGACCGTGCCGGTGCCGGAAGGCGTGGATGACGCTACCGCAGCGGCGCTGATTAACCCGGCTTTCGCCGCCTGGCTGCCGCTGCATTGGCGCGCCGAGGTGCAGCCGGGTGAAACTGTGCTGATTATCGGTGCCACGGGCACGTCGGGCAAGCTGGCGGTGGCCGCTGCGCGTCAGGCGGGAGCGGGGCGCATCGTGGCCGCCGGTCGGCGGCAGAGCGTGCTGGATGCGCTGGGCGTTGATGGCACGGTAGATCTCGGGCTGGAAGGCGCAGAGCTGATACGGGCTTTTGCCGACGCAGCCGGCCCGGCAGGTTATAACGTGATCATCGATTATATTTGGGGGGCGGCCACCGAAGCGCTGCTCGCCACTCTGAACAATCACGACCTTTCTTCCTATGCAGGAGGGCGTGGTATCCGGCTGGTTAACGTCGGCTCAATGGCCGGGCCGGATATCCGGCTGCCGGCGGCGGTGCTGCGCAGTAATCAACTGCAGATTATGGGCAGCGGCACCGGTAATTTCCCGCCGGTGGCGGAAATGCAAAGATATGCCCATGAGATCCTGGCCCTGGCGGCGGCAGGCAAAATTGCCGTCGAGACGCAGGAGCATGGCTTGTCCGAGATTGCCGCAGTCTGGGATCTGAACAAGAAAAGCGATGTTCGTTCGGTGATCCGCATTTCTCGTTAGGCGTTAGCCCTGGCGGCCAGTTTGGTCGCCAGGAAAAAACTGGCCAGCGCCGCCACCCCGATGGCCAGCCCGAGCCACAGTACCGCACCCGCCCCAAAATGGGCCAGCATAGCTCCACCGGTTAATGCGCCGCCGCCGATGCCAAGATTAAAGGTGGTGACATACAGTGCCGAGGCAGCCTCGGCATTGTGCGGCGCCAGTTCAATCACCCAGCTTTGCAGCCCGATAATCAACGCGGAGATCGCCGTTCCCCAAATCACCATATCAAGCCAGGCCAGCATGGGCAGCTCAGGGCTGAACAGCATGATGGCCTGACTGACGACGATGCCGGTGGCAGCCGCGATCGCCAGTTGCAGCGACCTTTTCCCCAGCAGCCCGGCCAGCAGCGTGCCTAGAATGCCGGAGGCGCCAAACACCAATAGCAGCAGGCTGTTATCGCTGACCGGCAGGCGTGCCAGCTCAGACAGCAGCGGCAGGATGTAGGTGTAGCCATTGAAATGGCTGCTGACGACCAGCAGGGTAGTGAAAGCCGCTGCATATAATGGCCAATTTCTTCGCGCAGTGCTCGTTGCCTCCGATTGCGGCGCCAGTTTCATTGCCGGCAGCCACAGATACCCCAAGACCAGCGTCAGCGATCCTAACAGGCCAAATAGGGCGAAGCCCGCCTGCCAACCAAGATGCTGGCCGACATACGCCGCCAGCGGGATCCCCCCGACAATGGCGGCGGAAATACCGGCAAACGCCCAGGCCGTGGCTCTGGCCGGCGGCATCTGCGGCGCAATTTTCACCGCATAAGATGCCAGCAGTGCCCAGAAAGCGCCGTGACCCAATGCAGCGAAGCTCCGCAATAGTGCCAGCGTCCAGTAGCCGTGAGCAAAGATAGCCAGCCCGTTGGACAGCGTAATGACGCCGGTCAAAGTAAGAAACAGAGTACGGCGATCGATGTGACGGGTCAGCAGGGTAAAAGGAATGGCGGTCAATACCACGATCCACGCATAGCCGGTGACCAAGGCGCCAACGCGGGTGTGCGAAATTTGCAGATCACCGGCGATCTGCGGCAACAACCCGATAGGCAGGTATTCCGTGGTTTGTGAAACAAAGGCACCCAACATCAAGACGAGTAATGCCCGCATAAATTCTCCTTTTGCTCTGGGGTCAAAGCGCTGTAATCAATGACGTCACAATAAGGAATGCGGGATTAAAGAAAAATAGTGTTTAATTCATTTCTAACATGACAAAAAAGTCATCATGGAGTGAATGTGGAGAGTTTAAACGCCATGGCGCTGTTCGTGCAGGTGGCGACCAGCGGTAGTTTTGTTGCGGCAGCTCGCCAGCGCGGCCTGTCGCCTTCAGCGGTCAGCAAGGGGATTGCCCGGCTTGAAGCCCGTTTGCAGGTAAGGCTCCTCAATCGCAGCACCCGCAGCGTGACCCTGACGGCGGAAGGGGCGCGTTTCTTTGAACGCAGTCAGGCTATCCTGACGCAGGTTCAGGAGGTGGAAGACGAACTGGCGCAAAGCAATATCCTGCCGCGCGGTCGGTTGCGCATCAGCCTGCCGGCAGAAAGTACGATGACGCCTTTGCTGGCGGGCTTCCTGAGCGATTACCCTGAAGTGTCGCTGGAGATGGAATTCACCGACCGCTTTGTCGATGTGGTTGGTGAAGGGTTTGACCTGGTGATCCGCGCCGGCCAGCCTGCCGATTCGCGGCTGATTGCCAGGCGGCTCACGCCGCTGCGTTCCTTGCTGGTCGCGGCCCCCGATTATCTGGAGCGTGCCGGCGTGCCACAGCATCCTGAGGATCTGATGCATCACGCCTGTTTGCATTACCGCTCGTCCAACAGTGGAAAACTGGAGATATGGCAGTTACGGGGATTCGATCCCGCTGACTTCCCACGCCTGCCGGTGACAATGGTATGCAATAACATTGAGGCCCGGGTGTGTTTCGCCCGCCAGGGATTGGGGTTGGCTTGGCTGCCGGACTATTTTGTGCGTGCCGATATTGCCGCCGGCGCGCTGGTCAGCGTGTTGGATGACTATGCCATTCGCGCCGAAGCCCTGTGGTTACTGTGGCCGGCCGGGCCCTATCTGCCGCCGAAAGTCCGCGCGCTGGTTGACTACCTCGGCCTGAAAACGAGGCAGGAGTAAAACATGTCAGATCCCTTTGTCGTTGCGGGAGAAGAATGGGGGACAGCCGTCGATTTATTCCTTTCCCTGTGGGGACGGGTAATGTTCCGGTAGATCGATCACAAATCCGATACCGCGATCGTCAAGCCCTTCGGTGATCCGCAGTTGCGCGCCGATTTTATCGGCCAGGTTTTTGGCGATCGCCAACCCCAGACCGCTGCCGATCTGTTGAGTGCCGGGTACGCGGTAAAAGCGTTCAAACAGGCGTTTGCAGTGTTCTTTATTCACGCCCGGCCCGTTGTCGCGCAGGCTAACATAGCAACCCATCGGCGACAGCGAACGGATGTTGGCTTCGATGCGACCGCCGGCCGGCGCGTATTTAATGGCGTTATCCAGCAGGTTGGTGAATATGGCGATCAGCGAGTGGCGGTCAGTCTCAATCACTACACTTTCACTGCCATCCAGTGAAAGTTCGACGTTTTTCTCCAGCGCATAAGGCACGTGTTGCGCGATGCACTTGCTGATTTCAGCGTAGATATCCACCGCTTCCATCTTCAGCGGAAAGTTTTCCGATTCCAGCTTGGCCAGGTCAATCAGCTGGCGTGACAGCGATGCTGCGCGATCCAGCCCCTGCTGCATGTCTTCAATAATTTCCTGCCGCTCGGTCTTGTCCGCCACCTGGGTCAGCAAGTGCAATTGCGCCAGCACGGCGGCGATAGGGGTGCGCAGTTCGTGCGCGGCATCGGCCATAAAGCGTTTTTCACGCTGATTGGCGGCATCGATACGTGTCATCAACTTATTGATTTCAAGTATTACCGGCCGGATTTCCTGGTATTGCTCGCGGACGTTAATCGGCGCTAAATTGCCGGGTTTGCGGTCGGAGATCATTCTGGCGATTTGCCGCAGGGGGCGCAGGCTGAAATAAGCGGTGATCAGCAGCGTAACAATAATGGCAGCCAGGACCACCAACAGGGGGATTGCGGTGCTTTCCGCCGGGTTGCCAAAAATGGTGGTGCGGTCCTCAAAGGATTCACCGATGATCACCCGAAACTGCCGTTTATCGCTCCAGCTACCGGAGATATGCCACTTCTCGTTGGCATAGCTAATGGTGCCGGACAGCACCGACGGGGGGAGGATCAGCGGTTTTTCCTGCGGTGGCGAAGCGTAGATCACTTGATTATTATGATCGTAAACCACAAATAACGGGTGGTAGTCTATTTCGTCCAGCATGCCGTTATTGATCGAGTCGATATACATTTTTTCGATATCTTTGATGATCTCAGGATAATTAGGATCGGTCGTTTGGGTCCTTTCGAGGATATTGGCGAGGCCTAGTGCGACGATACGCTGCTGGTTATCCAAATACTTTTCCATGTCGGGGAAATAGAGATACTTGGCCCAGCCAATCACGCCACCCCATAGCAATAATATCGCCAGTACCTGAAAAACAATGGTGCGCATAAAAAAGGATTTAAAACTGATCATCCCTGTGTCTCTTTCTTCAATAAATACCCGATGCCGCGTACGGTAATAATCCTTTCCTTGCCGATCTTGCGTCGCAGGTTATGCATATGCACCTCCAGGGAGTTACTTTCCACACTGTCGCCATTGCCGAACAGCCGCTGCTCCAGTGCGGCCTTGCGCACCACCGTGCCAGCGCAGCGCATCAGCTCATGCAGCAGTCGGTACTCTTTTTTTGATAGCAGCAACAGTTCTTCTTCCAGCGTCACCTGATGGTTCATCGGGTCCAGATACAGATTGCCGAGGCTCCAGGTCTGGGAGGCAAAACCGGCCATACGCCGGTTCACCGCCTTCACGCGTGAAATCAGTTCCGGCAGCGCAAAAGGTTTGGCCAGAAAGTCGTCTGCGCCGGAGTCCAGACTATTGACCAGGCTTTCTATGCGATCGCGGGCGGTCAGAATAATGATGGGAATATTTTGTCCGGTGGCGCGCCACTCGACCAGTCTCGTCAATCCGTCGCCGTCGGGCAGCGTCAGATCCAGCAGCATTAAATCGAAACTGCGCTGCGATAATTTATGTTGTGCATCATGGAGCAGCCGCACCCAGCACAGGTCGAACCCTGCCAGTTCCAATGCGCGGCACAGGGCTTTGCCCAATTGCAGATCGTCTTCCACAAGCAATATGTTCACTTGATATCCGGTTTATGTCACTGCGCTGGCGGCTATATAACTACAACCTTCGGAGGAAGACAACGCCGTGTGACTGTTCGCTCATCCCTTCTTAAGCAAACCTTAATCTGGCGTTAATTTCACGTTAAGGGAATGACACTGGGTTTCGGGTAGGCTCTTCTGCACAACAATCACCTCTGGATAAAAAATGCATGCCGACAACGCTTTACATTTAACCCTCCCCGGGGGCGTTATCCGCCTGTGCGTGATTTTATTTGTCGCTCTGGTTCTGCTGATTTTTCACGCTGGCGTCTGGGGCGAAAACAAACCAGCGCCACACCCGACGGGCATACAGCTTAGCTCGCATACGGTGATGTCGGATATTTTTAACAGTGTCAAACCCCGTATAAAAAAACAATTACGGCGCCTGGCGGCGCTATAAGATCCCCATTAAATAATAAGGTAGAGAAGGTGAATAAGACTCTGGGTTATTCCGCAGTGACATTATTGATGCTATTTCCCCTGCAAGGCTTTACGCAGGACGGCGGGGAAGCTTCATTGAAACTCAGCGGCGGCATGGCGGTGGCGCCGGTTTATGAGGGCGCTTCCAGCTATAGCGCCGAGCCGTTGTACGATATCGAGGCTGGCTACGATAAATCGGCCTGGGGTGATTTCAGTCTGGGCTTGCACGAGGGCGCGCGTTGGCAATTGCCGTTGTCAGGGCCGTTTGGCATTGCCTTATTGGCCGGTTATGACGCCGGGCGAGATGAAGAGGTGAAAACGCTGAGCGGCCGCAACAAGCGGCTAAAGGGCATGGGTGATCTCGAGGGGGCTTTTGAGGCGGGCATAGAGCTGAGCTATAAATTTGATGCTTTCCATGCCTATGTAAAAGGCATGCAGGCGACCAAGGCGCGCCGTTATGGGGATGAAGATCTGGGGCATACCGCCTACGTCGATCTGGGCGTGGCGGCGGTTTATCCACTGAGCGATGCGCTGACCCTGACGACCGACTTGAGCACCACCTGGGCCAACAGCGGCTATCAGCGCGGCTATTTCGGCGTAACGCAACGTCAGGCGCAGCAAACCTCTTTCGCCGCCTATCGGCCGGGGAGCGGCTTTAAGCAGGTGGCACTCAATAGCGCGCTGAATTACCAATGGACGCCAGAAATCGCCTTCCAGGCCGGTGTGGGTATCTATACTCTGTTGGGCGACGCGGCCAAAAGCCCGATCGTCGAGAAAAAAGTGGCTGGGGTTGCCTTCCTGAGCGCCAGTTACAGTTTCTGATTTCCCGACCCTAAAAAGGAACAGCATGTCGAAAGTTGCATTGGTCACCGGCGCCAGCCGGGGTATTGGGCGCGCCACGGCGCTGCTGCTGGCCCGTCAGGGGTACGCGGTGGGCGTTAACTATCTGAAAGATGAGACGGCGGCGCAGCAGGTTGTCGCTGAGATTGCGTCGCTGGGGGGGCGGGCGCTGGCATTGCGGGCGGATATCGCTGACGAAAGCCAGGTGGTGGCGATGTTTGCCACACTGGACGCGACCCTTGGCCCGCTCGACGCCCTGGTCAACAATGCCGGCATTCTGTTTCGGCAGGCCAGTATCGAGCAACTTACCGCCGAGCGCATCAACAAGGTATTGACCACCAACGTGACCGGCTATTTTCTCTGCTGCCGCGAGGCGGTGAAGCGGATGGCACAGCGCCATGGCGGGAAGGGCGGAGCCATCGTTAATGTGTCTTCCGCCGCCGCCCGTTTGGGGGCGCCGGGCGAATATGTCGACTATGCCGCATCCAAGGGGGCGGTCGACACGCTGACCACCGGGCTTTCGCTCGAGGTGGCGGCGCAGGGCATTCGGGTCAACTGCGTGCGGCCGGGGTTTATTTATACCGACATGCATGCCAGCGGCGGTGAACCGGGGCGTGTCGACCGGGTAAAAAGCGGGTTGCCGATGCAGCGCGGCGGCTCTCCGGAAGAGGTGGCAGAAGTCATCGCCTTTCTGCTGTCCGATGCCGCGTCTTACGTGACCGGCAGTTTTATCGAGGCTGCCGGCGGGCGATAAGAAAAAAAAGGGAAATAACCTCTGGCGCTATTTCCCTTTTGCCGTTGCCGATTATCCCACTAACTCTAACTCATGGGGTGCCGCTGTGGCGCCGCTGATTTCAACGTTGGGCGGGGTATAATGCGCCAATTTAAGTGTGTCGCTGATGGCCATGTTTCCCAACGAAAAGACGATATCATCACTATCGAAGGAATGGTTATTGTTGCTGTCGATAATGATGAAACTGTTCTTTTCGAGTTTCAGTACGCCAACCTCACTCAGTTGATTTTCACTGGCGCCGTGTGTTGCCACGGACAGTGCTTTACTGAACACATCGAACGCGGTAGCCGTGGGGGCTACATTCAACGAGGCAAACAACGCATTGGATTCGCTTAACGTGTATTCGCCGTAAGAGGTCATTGTGCGCTCACTCTTTGTTGAAAACACCCAAGGATTGGCGCTATCGCCCACGATGATTTTGTCATCTTTACCGAGGGTTGGATCGGTGGAAGGGTACCAGTTTTCAACGGCTTTTAGCGTAACCATGCTGTTAATGGTGCTGTCCTTGAATATGATCGTATCGCCACCGACCTGATGCTTCACGTCGCGCGTGATGGTGGTGTTTCCCCGTACGTTAAGCGTATCGCTTTCCAACGAGTCAGAGAGGTTGAGTTGATGCCCTGCCAGTTCACTGCGTATTGCCGCGTATTTCGCATAAGAATTTGAGAGTAAGTGATATAGAGCCCCGTCGCCGGTCCCCCCTTTCTCGGCAAGCAGGTTCAGCGATCCATGTTTGGTCATATTGGTATTGATCCGTTCCAAATCGGTACTGAAGTCGCTTTTGATAATCAGATTCAGTTTTTTATCCCCAGAAATACTTATCGTATCGATCGCATTTTTATCGCCGGTTAGCCGCAAGGTATTTTCAGACGAGCCGGATGACTCAACGCGAATGCCTTTATTAATTTCGGCATTGGGGTCTGAAGCGTGGGTGATAGCAAAACTTAACGTACCGGCATCAATCTTATCGATATTGTTTCCGTTGAATACTATGGTCATGACGGGGGTAGTACGGAAGTAGCGACCATCGTCGAGATACTCGAAATTAATCCGACTATTGGCCGTGGCGTCACCAAAAACGGTGAGCGTGCGGAAACTGTAATTCATTCCCCATTCGTCTACCGGCATATTAATTACGGTGACATTGTCGGCAAAACCCGTTAGCGCCAACCCTGCGCCGCCAGTCGCTTTTTGGTAGGCACTGCTGGGGGGCGGTGTTGGTTGCGTCAGATGATTAACGTTAGCGTATTGGGTATTGTGGATGCTGGTCACGGCTTTGATGACGCCAAAATCAAAAACGTTTTTCCCTTCGGTTGCGACCAGTTTTCCATCCAGATAGATGGAGCCGGTGCCTTTGTAGTTAGCCAGGTCTATTTTCTGGAAAAAAGTGAAATTATTAATGTTGCTTTCTATTTTACCCTTTACTTTTCCATCCGCTTCCGTTGTCAGGTAGATATTCTTGGTCAGGAAGTTGGCGGAAAGCAGGTTATCAGGAGGATTATCCTGATCGTCAGAAAGTGCGGCCGCGGCCTTGAAGTGGTTGCTGACAATATTAGCGGTGCCTGCAGTGGCGTTACCTTGCCAAATCAGCCAGTCGCTGCCTTCGTCCATTTGGAACTGAGCGTCGGCATTTATCATATCGGCATTAGAGGCGATGAAAATCCTGTCATCACCGTGGGAACCAATAAAGGAGATATGGGTATTTTCCATAATGATTGTTGTCGGGATATGGGTGTAATCTGCTTTTTTACTAAAATCCAACGTGGCTTTTTGATCGCCCGTTATCCTGAGCGTTTCAAGATTAGGTGCGAAGTAAATTGGGATGTTGGCCTCATGGGTGATTTGAATTTCGGCACTTTTTAGCGCGTAAAATTCAACATTGGATAGGCTGTGTTCCGGTTGATGGTTGATGGTTGCGACCAACTTCCCTGAATCATTTATTGTCAGCACGGCTTTTTTTGCATATCCCAACGCATTGGCAATATTTTCATAGCTCTTGGCAGAGTAGACCCAACCCCTGTCATTTTCTCCTTTCCCGACATTCAAAAAGGTATCAATAACCATGCTGGTTGCGATATAAGCATCTTTACCGCTCAGTTCCCAAATTTTTGATTTATCGAAAGAGCTGAGCGTGGTTTTAAAGAGTTGTTGATAGGCTTGTTCCCAGTAGACCGCCTCGGAAAATGCCGGCGTTTTGGCCAGGTCACGCAGCAGGTCCGCGGTGCTCATGCCGGCAGCCAGCTGTTTGCTGTACATGTCCAGAGCTGCGGCATCCATAGTATAACCGGCAACGCCATAGTAAAGTGCGGCCACGGTTTCCAGGTATTTATTCTCCGGTAGCTCACCTGGCTTATAAACATGGGTGGCTAACAGAAATTGTTGTTTTGCGGCGGAATGTTCGCTGGATGTGTCGTTTTGGATTTCATTGATCATGGTGACGACGACATCACCACGAGATGTTGAGTGATTTTGCAGTCCGGCGAGATATTTGTTGATATCACTTTCGTTGGCGGTCTTCTTAAATGTTTCCTCAAAGATTCTCTTTACGAAGTCGTGATCATTTAACGATGTCAAATAGCTCCGGGTATTTACAAATTCATCAGCTATTTTATTTATTTCATTCGGGTTTACATCCAGCTTCTTCCCCCAGAAATTAATGCCCTGCGCTACCATGGCAGAATGCAATACATAATAAATTGCCTGAACGTCGGCCGCGCCTGAATGCCCGGCAGTATTGCCGGCATAGGATGGGAACAGGCTCTGATTGATTGTGGTTTCCAGCGCTTGTTGCTGAGACTGCAGGGTTCTATCATTTCCGTCATAGTCTCGTAATGAACTCACTAACCCCGAAGCAAGTTGGCCCAGGCTTGCACCGCCATCAAGTTGCGCCTGCAGCACGGAAAGTTGCTCTGCAGCTGCATCAACGCCATAGGTGTTATGATAAATATATTGAATTTTATCTGCGTCATTAAGAGCGGCTAAGCGTTTTTGACCGTCTTCGGCATTGATGAAACGATCGGCCATACTGGTGATGGACAGCTCGCCGTTATGCAATTTTTTTGCGAAATATTCGAGGGTTGCTCTGTCGGCCTGCTTGCCTAAGATCCCAAAGTAGATTGCCGCGACATCACGTTGTAATGATATGAAAGTCATATTATTCCCCAGATAAAATAGAATTTTTACATCATTAGTAAAGTGTAAGAAATGGGAATAGCAAGGTGATAGGTATTCATTTTTATGGGGGAGTAATTAGCAATTGATTAATCGATGAGATTAACAGCATGGTAATTATTTTTTATTGAACTTTATCGATTTATTTTACTCGTGGAGCTTGAAGGTACTCGCAAAAATGAAGGCGATACCTTGATATATATGTTGGTAGTCAATACGTAACCGAGTTTATTGCAAACGAAAACTCGGTTGGCCGTTTGCAATGTCACCCTTGTTTTCTTCTACCTACGAATCTTGGCAGTGGGATCAGCCCTCGTGCAGCAGTGCGCTGCGAAACGACAGGATATGTGCCTCTGCGGCATTGGCCGCCGCGTCGCTGTCCTGGGCGGCCAGTGCGGCGATAATTGCCCGATGTTCCTCGATCACCTCCCGCATATGCCCTTCACGCGACAACGTGCTGGCCCAGAAACGCTGCGCTCTGGCGTGCAGTACGCTCAATATGTCCGCCAACATGTTATTGCCGGCGATCAGCGCCAGTTCCTGATGGAACGCGTGATCGAGCGTCATCATCCGTACCCGGTCGCGGCTCTGGCAGGCGGCTTCGATTTGTTGGTTGAGCGCGGTCAGCGCAGCGATCTGTGGCTCGGTAATCCTTTTGCTCGCCAGCCGCATACACAGCATTTCATTGGCGAGCCGCACTTCGATCAGCTCCAGCGCGTCATCCATCGACAACGGCGATACCATCACCCCTTTGCGCGGGATCACCTGCAGCAACCCTTCATTGGCCAAACGGTGAATCGCCTGATTGATCGGCGTTCTGCCCATCTCCAGTTCGCTCATGACCTGTGCGGTATTGAGGTATTCGCCTGGTTTATAGCTCAACGTTACCAGCGCCTGCTTGAAGCGCCGATAGGCCAGTTCATTCAGTGACAGCCCGGCTTCCTCTGCCGTCGGGAGTGCCTGGCTCTCTGCGTCAACGGTCATCACGTTCTGCTCCTGCAAAAGAAAGTTTTTAGACATAGTACACAAAAACATGGCACGGAAATCGCTTATTTGGTTACTAAAGATATAGTGAAATTTCACAGTATTTTAACCAAAGAGGTACAACGCCATGAGATTGACCTTCACTTTACCCGAATCCTGCGGCGCGGAGGCGCTGGATGCCGAGATTGATCATCTGGTGATCGCCGGCTGGACCGGCCGCGATCGCGAGGCGATTTTGCACCATATTCGGGAGTTGGCCGAACTGGGCGTGCCCCAACCCAGTGCAATTCCGCTGTTTTACCGGGTGGCGGCTAACCAGCTAAGCCAGAGCGAACGCATCGAAGTGATCGGCAATGCCACCTCCGGGGAAGCGGAACCGCTGATCTTTGCCTATCGCGGCGAGCTGTTCGTTTCGTTGGCGTCCGACCACACCGATCGTCAACTGGAAGCGCACAGTGTAGCGCTATCCAAACAGATCTGCGTTAAGCCGGTTGCGCGCACTGCCTGGCCGCTGCGAGAGGTGATTGCACATTGGGATTCGCTGATCCTGCGTTCGTGGATCAAGGAAGACGGGGAATTCCGGCTTTACCAGCAGGGGAGCCTTGCCAGCCTGCGCACCCCGGGTGACCTGCTGGAGCGCTATCTGGGCGGCCAGCAGTTGCCGGAAGGTGGGTTGACGGTGCCACAGCCGCACGATGGGCTGGCCATGACCTGCGGTACGGTGGCTGCGATTGGCGGCATCCGGCCGGCGACCGAATTCCGCATGGAACTGGTGGACGAGGTCCTGGGGCGCTCCATCACGCATGGCTATCACAGCATCGAACTGCCGGTGGTGGCGTAATGAAAAAACTGACGTTAGGGCAGGCCGCCGCCGGGCTGGCCTGCGGTGAATTGAGCAGTGTGCAGCTGACCGCCACCGCGCTGGCGCACATTGCCGATGAGCAGGGAGAGGGAGTGCGCGCCTTTACCCGCGTTTATGCGCAGTGGGCGCAACGGCAGGCACTGGCTGCCGATCGGCGGCGTGCGGAGGGGAAGCCTTTGTCAGCGCTGGATGGCGTGCCGGTGTCGGTCAAAGACCTGTTCGACGTGGCCGGTGAAGCCACAGCTGCCGGCTCACGAGTATTGGCCGCAGCACCAGCCGCCGCAAAACATGCCGCCGTGGTGGAACGCTTGTTGCAGGCGGGGGCGGTGGTCATCGGCAAAACCAACATGACCGAGTTCGCCTATTCCGGGCTTGGGATCAACCCTCACTACGGCACACCCGCCAACCCTTGGGATCGCGCGGCACGTCGAATTCCCGGCGGTTCGTCCTCCGGGGCTGCGGTCGCGGTGGCCGACGGCATGTGTTTGGGAGCGATTGGCAGTGACACCGGCGGATCGGTGCGGATCCCGGCGGCCTTCTGCGGCCTGACCGGTTTCAAGCCTACCGCCCGTCGCATCAGCGATGGCGGCCTGCTGCCGCTGTCACCGTCGCTGGATTCGATCGGCGTGATTGCTCACGACGTTGCCGGGTGCATCGCGCTGGATATGGCGATAGCCGAACGGCCTTTGCAACCGCAGTTAAAAAGCTTGAATCAGGCGCGTTTTGCGGTGCCGCAAACCCTGGTGCTGGACGGCCTGGATGAAGAGGTCGCTGCGGCGTTTCACCTCAGCCTGCAGCGGCTGGCGCAGGCCGGTGCGCAGATTGAACAGATTCCCTGCGCTGAATTCGCCGAACTGGCGGCAATCAACGCCGCCGGCGGTTTTACCGCGCTGGAGTCCTGGCGCTGGCACCAAGCGTTGATCGCCGAACATGCCGAAGAATATGACCCACGGGTGCTGTCGCGCATTCGCCGCGGTCAGCCGCTGGGGGAGGGGGATTTGCGGCAGTTGCAGCAGTTGCGGGCCGATTGGCAACGGCGGGTTGCCGCCGCCGCGCAAGCGTTTGACGCGCTGCTGATGCCTACCGTCCCGCTGGTCGCGCCGACCATTGCCGAGCTTGAAGCGGATGAAGCCGCCTATTTCCGTATCAATGGCGCCGCGCTGCGCAATCCTTCGGTGATCAACTTCCTCGACGGCTGCGCGCTGTCGTTACCTTGCCAGCGGCCTGGCGGCGCGCCGGTTGGCCTGATGCTGGCCGGGTTGCCGATGCATGACGAGGCGTTGCTGGGCTGGGCGCTGGCGATCGAACGCTGTCTCGCCGGTGCGTGATGTTCCGGTGGGGCGTGGCCCCGCCATACTTTGAGCTAACAGGAGAGTACCCATGACCGGTTCCCCGAACGGAATGCTGTTTGTCGCAACAGATGTCGCCGCGCAGGACGAGGCGGATTTCAATCAGTGGTATGACCGTGAGCATGTGGAAGAGCGGGTACGCGTTCCCGGTTTTTTGTCGGGCACGCGTTATCAGGCGTTGCAGGGCGGGCGTAAATACCTTGGGTTGTACAAAACCGAATCCTTGGCCAGTTTTACTTCCGCAGCCTACCGCGCGGCCTTTACCCAACAAACCCCCTGGTCGGTGGCAAGTCTCGATAAAATGCGTGATCCGATGCGTCGGGTGTGCGCGGTGGAGGCGGTAACCGGTCAGGGCTGCGGCAGTCATTTGGCCATCATCACCCTTGAACCGGCGGAGCCTGAGAGACTGAAAAACGCTATTACGCATCTGGGGAGCATGCTGGCGGAGCAACCCGGTTTTGTCCGCAGCAGCCTGCTTGCGCCCGACGTAGAACTCAGTTCGCCGTTGCCAAAAGAGTCGCGGGAAAACCGTCGCCTGCTGCCGATGTTGCTGATTGAAAGCAGCAGCGTCGCCGCCGGTCAGCGGCTAAATGAACTGGCCTGTCGCCAGTTAAAAACATCGTCTGAGGCGACCCAGCACTATGTCCTTGGCTGGCAACTGACCAAGCAGGAGCTGACATCATGAGCACATCAACCACTGAAACACCGATCGCGGATTCGACTGCCGCCGCTTCTGTTGCCCATCCGCCAAAAACCGGCAGGTTGGCGGCTGCCAGTTCGATTGGCACCGCATTGGAATGGTATGACTTCACCGTTTACAACATCATGGCGGCGCTGATTTTCAACCACGTATTTTTCCCGTCGTTCGATCCGCTGGTGGGCACCATTCTGGCGTTTTCCACCTATGCGGTCGGCTATATCTCGCGGCCGATCGGCGGCATCGTTTTTGGCCATCTCGGCGACGTATTGGGCCGGCGGTTTGTGCTGGTCACCACGCTGGTGATTATGGGGGTCACCACCGCACTGATGGGGCTGCTACCTGGCTACGCCACTTGGGGCATCTGGAGCCCACTGCTGCTGGTGACGCTGCGCTTTATTCAGGGCATCGCGCTGGGGGGCGAATGGGCGGGCGCGGTACTGCTGTCGATGGAGCACGGTAAACCGCATCAGCGGGGGCGTAATGCTTCGTTTGCTCAGGTTGGCCCTTCCTGCGGCACGCTGATCGGCACCGGTTTGATCACGCTGGTGACGGTGGCGATGTCGGCGGATGATTTCCAGCAGTGGGGCTGGCGGATCCCTTTCCTGCTCAGTCTGGTGCTGGTGGTATTTGGCTTGTGGTTGCGCAGCGGTGTGGGGGAAACGCCGGCATTCCTGAAACTGGAGGCGTCGAAGGATGTGACTCACGCCCCGATCCGCGAAGTATTTACTCAACACAGGCGTCCGTTGCTGATCGCCGGCGGCTCGCGCATCGGTTCCGACGTGCTGTATGCGCTGGTGGTGGTATTTACTCTGACCTACGTCACTACGGTGCTGAATCTGCCGCGTCCGCTGGCGCTGACCGCCACCATGCTGGGGGCGATTGGCAATGCCATTACCGTGCCGATGTTCGGTGCGCTGTCCGATCGCTTTGGCCGTCGGCCGGTGTATATCGGCGGGGCGCTGGCAGCGATGGTTTGGGCGTTCGTATTCTTTGTGTTGCTGGACAGCAGCCAGCCGGTACTGATCTGTCTGGCGGTGGTGATAGGTTTGCTGATCCATGCGGCGATGTACGGTCCGCAGGCGGCATTCATCACCGAACAGTTCCCGACCCGGGTACGTTATGCCGGGTCGTCGCTGGCCTACACGCTGGCCGGCATTCTCGGCGGCGGCTTTGCGCCGCTGATTATCGCTACGCTGTTCAAGTCCTACGATAGCACGCTGGCGATCTCGACCTATGTTGTGGCGGCGTTACTTATCACGCTGTGGGCGGTGATTGCCGCGAAGGAGACGGCGCACAAACCCTTGTGAAAGGAAGGCCGGGTGAGACGTTCACCCGGCTTGCTGCGACAGCGGGATTACTTCAGCCAGCCTTTGCGCTGTGCGTCCTGCAGGTGTTGCAGCAGGTGTTTCCACAGCTCCGGGTGGACTTCAGCGATCATCGCGTTGCGCGATAGCACCTGTTCTAGGCTGATGCCGTTCTCGACCCAGCTTTGGCCTTCGTTATGCAGGTTCATCAGCATCGGCATGGTGCGGTCCAGCACCAGCGCAAAACGCGCGTCGGCGCTTTCGCCATCTTCATACTCCTGCCATAAAGCGGTGAAATACTCGCGTTGTGTCGCCGGTAGCATGCCAAACAGCCTGCGTGCCGCCGCCACTTCCTGATCGTGGATTGCCGCGCGTGCCGCCAGATCGTAAACCAGTACGTCACCGGCATCGATTTCCACGATGTCATGCAGCAGCGCCATCTGGATCACCCGCTGGATATCCACGTCTTCACCGGCGTACTCGGCCAGGCTGAGAGCGGCAATGGCAAAGTGCCAACTGTGCTCGGCGGAGTTTTCCTGGCGTTGGGTGCCGAGAACCTTGGTGCGGCGTTGCACGCTTTTCAACTTGTCGATTTCCATCAGGAACTGGACGACCTGGGTCATGGAGCCGAAATCTAACGCGGGTACAGCGGATGACATGGTGTAAACCTCAAGGTAGATGGGTGAAGCCCGTCGATTGTAGACCAGCGGGCAGGGGATTTCGATGTTTGTGGCGTTACACGCGTTCACAGTTTTATTTTAGCGTACACGTGTACACTGGAATTGTTCTCAGCTAAGCTGGGTTGCGGTAATTTCGAACAATATTGGGCGTTTGAGGGTTTGTGATTTATGGGAAATACGGGCGTAGTGATGAAAGCCGAGGACGACAAAAATACCGCTACGGCGTATCCGTGGGCGGAAGAAATAGCCAATAGCATCAGCCACGGCATCGGGCTGGTTTTCGGCATTGTCGGGCTGGTGTTGCTGCTGGTACAGGCGGTGGATACCGGTGCGGATATGACGGCTATCGCCAGTTACACGCTTTATGGCGGCAGCATGATCCTGCTGTATCTTGCCTCCACCCTGTACCATGCCATTCCGCATCAGAAAGCCAAGCACTGGCTGAAAAAATTTGACCACTGTGCCATCTACCTCTTGATTGCCGGCACCTATACGCCGTTTCTGCTGGTCGGCCTGAACTCACCGCTGGCCAAAGGGTTGATGGCGGTTATCTGGGGGCTGGCGCTGCTGGGGGTATTGTTCAAACTGGCGTTCGCCCATCGCTTTGAGGCGTTGTCGTTGGTGACCTATCTGACTATGGGCTGGCTGTCATTGATCGTGATTTATCAACTGGCGACTCGCCTGGCGATCGGCGGCGTAACGCTGCTGGCGGTGGGCGGCGTGGTCTATACCCTGGGGGTGATTTTTTACGCTTCCAAACGGTTCCGCTTCGGCCATGCTATCTGGCATGGTTTCGTGCTCGGCGGCAGCCTGTGCCACTTTATGGCGATTTATCTGTACGTTTAAGTGTCGACCCCGCATGTGTTAATGCCATATTGAACAAGCGTTCCTTTTAGGTTAAAAAGGAGCGCTTGCTTCTTTCGGGTATCCAGCAAGCCCCTTCCCCATTCCTGAGCCCGCACTCTTGCACTTTCAGTCAGTGCACATATTACTTTTTCAGGAATCATCATCATGATCGTTCGGTTATCTAAAACGCTGCTGGTATGCGCTATGGCGCTGTTTGCTACCCTGGTTGCCTTTGGCAATATTACGGATTACGGCTCCAACCTCGCCTTTGTGCGCCATGTTTTTATGATGGACACTATTTTCCCCGATGCGACCATCGCTTACCGCTCGATACAAACTCCCTGGCTGCATCACGCAGGCTATATTGTCATTATTTTGCTGGAAAGCCTGACTGCGCTGCTGTGTTGGCTCGGTGGCCTGCGTTTGTTAAGGGGCTTGAAGTTGCCGTCGCAAGCGTTTAACGGCCGTAAAACGCTGGCGATAGCCGGCCTGACACTCGGGTTCCTGACGTGGCAAGTTGGATTTATGTCGATCGGCGGAGAGTGGTTCGGTATGTGGATGTCGAAACAGTGGAATGGCGTGCCTGATGCCTTTCGTTTCTTTGTAACCCTTCTTTTAGTCCTGATCTATCTGGTTCAGCGTGACGGAGAGTTGGACGAATAGCGGGAGTTGTAGGGCGCAACAAGTTGCGCCCAGGGATAATCCTTACACTTCCAGCGAATACGGCAAGGGTTTGATTGTCAACTGACTGGCGGCATCGTCACGTACCCGCAGCTTGCTGTCGGCATCCAAATCGTTATTCAACACCGCCTGCACCCAAAGCCGGCCATCAGCCAGCTTGCCGGCGGCCAGCACCGTACCGGTCCGGCGCCAGTTCTCGCCCAACTGCAGTTCGAGATCCTCGGCGGCCAGCGGCACCCGCCCGGCTTTGCCTTCCAGCCAGTACAGCGCACGCTTGTTGGCACCGCGGAACTTGGCACGAGCTACCATCTCCTGGCCGGTATAGCAGCCCTTACTGAAGCTGATGCCCTCCAACGCCTGCAGGTTGGTGGCCTGCGGAATCAACTGCCCGCTGTTGGCGGCGTCAATCACCGGGTAACCGGCTTCGATATCCAGCGTCAGCCATTGTTGGCTGTCGTTCAGCTCTGCCTGCTCGTTCAGTTTGCCCACTAATTGTTCGGCCACGGCGGCAGTGGTCACCAGCAGAAAACGCTCCGTCGGCAGGGAGAAATGCAGCAGGGTGGTTTCACCCTCTTGCACCACCTGATGCTCAGCATCCGGCAGGCTGTCGAATACGCCCGCCAACGCCGCACGCGCCTGGAAACCGGCTACGCCCAGCAGCACCGCTTCGCTATCTACGGCAATGGTGAGTTTGGAAAACACCGCGTATTTCTTGATTTCCGCCAGTTGGCTGTCCAGTACGCTGCGGCGTTCCAGATAGGCAAAGCCTTCACCGCGGTGGAACAGACGCAGATTGCTCCACATTTTGCCTTTGGCGTCGCAGTGGCCGCACAGCACGTGACGATCGTCCGCCAGCGCTTCGATGTCGGCGGTCACCTGGCCCTGGAGGTATTTCACCGTGTCCGGGCCGCTCAGCGTCACCAGCGCCCAATCTTCCAGAGAGATCAGGGTCAGGGGCAAATGGGAGGAGGCGGAAGGCTGACGGGGTGGAAATGGAATTTTATACGCCATAGTAAGATCCTGCTTAACGTTTAGCTTACCTGAAGGTGTGTTGGCCCCATGGTAAAAGAGGCGGCGGGCTTTGCAAACTGTTATTCACGCTTGCATCCCCGGCAGCGCTTTTTTTGACATTTAGCGCTTTATTCCACTTTACGCAGAGAACGTCCTTCCCGGCGAGTATGTCAAATTGTTACTCTATGGGCTTACGGCCAAAGGTAACCCTTGCAGACAGATCTTTGGCCGATGGAATTATATCGCGCAGGCGTTGCCATACAGTGTGTCGGTTGAACCCTGCGATGGCTTTTGCCACGCCGAAAAGAGGTTAGTCATAACAACATGGATATTAACAATAGAGCACGTATTCACTGGGCCTGCCGCCGTGGTATGCGCGAACTGGACATCTCAATCATGCCGTTCTTCGAGTATGAGTACGACCAGTTGAATGACACAGACAAAGCCCTGTTTATCCGCCTGCTTGAGAACGACGATCCCGATCTGTTCAACTGGCTGATGAATCATGGCGCTCCGCAAGACAGTGAACTGCAGAGAATGGTGACACTGATCCAGACGCGAAATAAAGACCGTGGCCCAGTGGCGATGTAATGTCCGCATTTCCTGGCGCACCCAGTTACTCTCGCTGCTGACCCATGGCGTTTTGATCCTGCTGATCCTGATTGCGCCCTGGCCGGAAGGCTACGGCCCGATCTGGCTGGTGTTGCTGACGCTGGTGGTGTTTGAATGCATCCGCAGCCAAAAGCGCATTGCGTCACGGCAGGGCGAATTGCGCCTGCTGGCGAATAAGCGTTTGAGCTGGCACGGACAGGAATGGTTGCTGGTAAAGCAACCCTGGATGCCGCGTTACGGCATTCTTCTGACGCTGCAGCCGACGCAGGGAAAAAAGCGCCGCCGACTGTGGCTGGCCTCCGACAGCATGGGCAAAGCCGAATGGCGGCATCTGCGCCAGCTGTTGCAGTACCCGTCGGCCGATGACGACGAGGAACCCTGATGAAGCCGACGCTTTGGCTGGTGGAAGATGAGCCCAGCATTGCCGATACGCTGATTTATACCCTGGAGAGCGAAGGCTTCCAGGTACGCTGGTTCGAACGCGGCGAACCGGCATTGCAGGCGTTGGCGCAAGGAGCGCCCGCGCTGGTTATCCTCGATGTCGGCTTGCCGGACATCAACGGTTTTGAGCTGTGCCGCCGTTTATTGTCGCAGTCGGCGGATTTGCCCATTTTGTTTCTCACCGCCCGCAGCGACGAAGTCGATCGTTTGATAGGGCTGGAGATCGGCGCCGACGATTACGTCGCCAAACCTTTTTCTCCCCGCGAAGTCAGCGCCCGCGTGCGCACCATTCTGCGTCGCCTGCAAAAACAGCAGCGCCTGCAGCAGCCAGCGTTGTACACCTTTGGCCCTTTTGGCCTGGATGAACCTGCGGCGACCATTTATTACCATCAGCGGCCGCTGCCGCTGACCCGCTACGAATTTCTGCTGTTGAAAACGCTGCTGCTGGCGCCCGGCCGGGTGTTTTCACGCCAGCAACTGATGGACAGCGTTTGGGCGCAAGCGGAAGAGAGCCTGGATCGCACCGTCGACACCCACATCAAAACGCTGCGCGCCAAGCTGCGTGCGATCGATCCCGGTGAACCGCCTATTCACACCCATCGCGGTATGGGGTACAGCGTGAGCCGCCAATCATGAGAATCGGCCTGCGCCTGCTGCTGGGGTATTTCCTGATTGTGGCGGTGGCGGGCTATTTCGTGCTGAGCATTTTCGTACAGGAAGTGAAACCCGGCGTGCGGCGTGCGACCGAAGGCACACTGGTCGATACCGCCAATCTGCTGGCGCAAATAGCGCGTCTGGACATGCAGCGCGACGACGTGGCGCACGGGCAGCTCGCACAGGCATTCACTCAGCTGAATCAACGGCCGATTGGCGCCAATATTGCCGGTATCCGCAAGGATCGCAGCGAATATCACGTATATCTCACCGATGCGCGCGGTACGGTTATCTTTGACTCCGCCGGCCAGGCGGTCGGGCAGAACTACTCACGCTGGAATGACGTTTATCTGACGTTGCGCGGCCAATATGGCGCGCGCAGTACGCGCAGCAATCCGCAGGATGAAAACAGCTCGGTGATGTACGTCGCCGCGCCAGTGCGCGAACAAGGCAATGTTATCGGCGTGCTCAGCGTAGGTAAACCGAACAGCACCATGGCGCCAGTGATCAAGCGCAGCGAGCGGCGGATCCTGTGGGCGGGCGCGTTGCTGCTTGGCATCGCATTGCTGATCGGGCTGGGCTTTGTCTGGTGGATCAACCGCTCGATTGGCCGGCTGGTACGCTATGCCGACGGCGTCTCGCAGGGCGAAAGCGTGCCGTTGCCAACAATGGGCAGCCACGAGCTGACGCAATTGGCGCAAGCGCTGGAAAGCATGAGGATGAAGCTGGAAGGCAAAGCTTATATCGAACAGTACGTGCATACCCTGACCCACGAACTGAAAAGCCCGCTGGCGGCGATCCGCGGTGCGGCCGAGCTGCTGCAGGAAATGCCGCCACCGGCGACTGCCCGGCGATTTTTGACCAATATCGAACAGCAAAGCGCCCGTATTCAGCAATTGGTGGATAAGCTGTTGGTGCAGGCACGCCTCGAGAGCCGGCCCGGTCTGGAATTGGCACCGCTGGCTATGGCGCCGCTGGTGCGCCAAACGGTGGCGGGCAAAGAGGCTCAGGCAGCGCAGCGTGGCGTTGTGTTGCAGGTGGATGCGCTGGAGGCGATCACGCTGACCGTCGATGGGCTGCTGATTAGCCAGGCACTGACCAATCTGCTCGACAACGCGCTGGATTTCACCCCGTCGGGCGGGGCCGTCAGCGTGTGCGGCGAACGCCGGGAGAGTCATTACCTCATCACCGTCAGCGACAACGGTAGCGGTATCCCGCACTACGCGCAGGACAAAGTGTTTGAGCGCTTCTATTCGCTGGCGCGGGCCGATAAACCCAAAAGCAGCGGGCTGGGCCTGAATTTTGTGCAGGAAGTGGCGCGATTGCACCGGGGCAGCATTCAGTTGCACAACCGCCAGCCGCACGGCGTGGTCGCCGTTTTCACTTTATCGCTCTGACTTCACCGTCCCTTCACATAACCACATCCTGTTTTCACCTGCCGGTTTTATCGTGGTGCCATTACCTACAAGGAGCGCGCAGCGATGATGAAATCGGTACTGTTTTGGAAAATAACCACTCTGCTGGGATTGATGATTTTAATGATTATCCCGGTGACGCAGTTGATGAACGTGATTGAGGAGCGCAGTGGCTATCGCCAGAGCGTGGTTGGGCAGGTGAGCGAAAGCACCAGCCGGGCGCAGCGCATTTTGGGGCCGTTGATTGTCATCCCTTATATCGAGCGAGAAGAGAAGAAGGATGACAAGGGGCAACCGACAGTGCAGAGGGTGCGGCATTATCGTTATCTGCTGCCGGAGAGTTTACAGGTCAGCGGCAAGCCGAACGTAGAGGTGCGCAAGTTGGGCATTTATCAGACCCAGGTGTATCAGGGGCCGTTAAAGTTTCAGGTGAAGTTCGGTCAGCCGGATTTGGCTGATTTGCAGCGCAGCAACGTGACCCTTGAGCAGCCCTACTTGCTGGTCGCCCTCAGCGACTCACGTGGCATCAAGAGCATTTCGCCGCTTGCCAGCGCCCAGCCGCCAATCACCTTTGAACCGGGCACGCGAGTGGATGCACTGCCGCAGGGCATTCATGCGCCGCTACAGCTTGCCGCGTTGCAAAAAGAGGGGCTGGATGCCGCTTTTACCCTGACGTTGGCGGGCACCAGCAGCTTGTCATTGGTGCCGCTTGGTCGCAGCAGCGAATTGACGCTGCAAAGCAACTGGCCGCACCCTAATTTCCTCGGTAACTTCCTGCCGGATGAACGCAAGGTGACTGAAAAAGGCTTTAGCGCCCGCTGGCGCAGCACCTGGTTCGCCAATAACATCAACAGCGCGTTTCACTATGACGATGGGATCATTGACGAAGACAAACTGCCGGCCTTCAGCACCAGCCTGATTGAGCCCGTGGATCACTACCAACTGACCGAGCGTGCGGTGAAATATGCGGTGCTGTTTATCGGGTTGACGTTTATGGCGTTCTTCCTGTTCGAAACCCTGACCGGCTTGCGGGTACACCCGATTCAGTATCTGCTGGTCGGTGCCGCACTGGTGTTGTTCTACCTGATACTGCTGGCGTTCTCCGAACATTTCGGCTTTGCGACTGCGTACCTGTTGGCCAGCGTGGCCTGCAGTGGCCTGATCGCCTTTTATCTCAGCGCAGTGCTACGCGGTAAGCGGCGCGGGGCGGTGTTCGCCGGCAGCCTGCTGATGCTTTATGGCGTGTTGTACCTGTTGTTGCAGTCTGAAGATAATGCGCTGGTGCTGGGGGCAGGGCTGTTGTTCGCTATTCTGGCGGGGATAATGCTGTTGACGCGTAAGCTGGACTGGTATCAGGTGGCCGACCCGGCGCGGTTGAGCGGCGAAACGCCGACCGGTGACGGCGAAAACCGCTTCCGGTTGTGGAAATAAGCAGAGGCGTTGGGCGCGGCAATCGCGCCCATTGGCATTACAGCAGCGGTTCCATCTCCAGCAGGATCTGTTCGCACCATTGTTGCAGGCGGTCTTCGCTCATGTCGTATTGGTTCACCTCATCCAGCGCCAGACCGACGAAGTGTTTGCCATCGGCACTCAGCGGTTTCGGGCTGGTGAATTCAAAGCCTTCAATGGGCCAGAAGCCGATAAACTGCACGCCGAGCGGGGCAATGTGATCGTGCAGCATACCGAGCGCATCGAGGAACCATTCGCCGTAGCCGAGCTGATCGCCCATGCCGTACATGGCGACAATTTTCCCTTTCAGATCCAGCGTCGCCAGTTGCGGCCAGACGGCTTCCCAGTCCTCCTGCAGTTCACCGAAATCCCAGGTAGGAATGCCGAGGATCAGGATGGAATACTCCTCCATCAACTGCGGGGACACGTCTTTCAGGTTGTGCAGGTCGACCAGGTCTTCGCCCAGAATCTCACGGATTTTTTCTGCCGCCATCTCGGTGTAGCAGGTGCTGGAGCCGTAAAACAGACCAATCTTCATTTTTAAACCGTTATGTTACCGTTCGTGGAATGGCATCGAGTGTACCAGATTTGCGCCGGCTTAAGGCATAATGGCGCAGGTGGAAAGCTAACAAAGAGAGGACCGCGTGCAACAGCAAGAGAGTGCGCTGATTGAGCAATTCCTGGATGCGCTGTGGCTCGAACGCAATCTGGCAGAAAATACGCTGGCCTCTTACCGGCTGGATCTGCAGGCGCTGAACGCCTGGCTGAACCATCAAAATACTTCGCTGTTACAGGCACAAGCGCTGGATCTGCAGGCGTTTCTCGCCGAACGGGTGGAGGGCGGATACAAAGCGACCAGTTCCGCGCGTTTGCTGAGTGCCATGCGCCGCCTGTTCCAGTATCTGTACCGCGAAAAGCTGCGGGAAGACGATCCGACCGCGCTGCTCGCCTCGCCGAAGTTGCCGCAGCGGCTGCCGAAAGATCTGAGCGAAGCGCAGGTCGATGCCTTGTTGCAGGCGCCATGCGTCGATCAGCCGCTGGAACTGCGAGACAAGGCGATGCTGGAAGTGCTGTACGCCACCGGCCTGCGAGTATCCGAACTGGTCGGGTTGACCCTCAGCGACGTCAGCCTGCGCCAGGGCGTGGTGCGGGTGATCGGTAAAGGCAACAAGGAACGGCTGGTGCCGCTGGGCGAGGAGGCGGTGTACTGGATCGAAAATTATCTGGAGCACGGTCGCCCGTGGATGGTCAACGGGCAGGCGCTGGATGTGCTGTTCCCAAGCAACCGCTGTCAGCAGATGACCCGACAGACGTTCTGGCATCGCATCAAACACTATGCGATCCTAGCGGGTATTGATAGCGAGAGGCTGTCACCGCACGTGTTGCGCCACGCGTTTGCCACCCATCTGCTGAACCATGGAGCCGATCTTCGTGTCGTACAGATGTTATTGGGGCACAGCGACCTCTCTACCACACAAATTTACACGCATGTAGCGACCGAACGACTTAAACAGCTACATCAACAGCATCACCCGCGTGCCTGATACGCCGGGTTCAAAAGGATTGAAAGAATGAAGAAAGGTTTAATGCTGCTCTCTCTGCTGGTGGCTTCAGTGACCGGTGCGGCCCATGCCGATGATGCGGCAATCAAAAAAGCGCTCGGTAGCCTGGGCATTCAGCAGGCGGACGTACAGCCCTCCCCGGTTAGCGGCCTGAAAACCGTGCTGACCGACAACGGCGCGTTGTATGTGACCGAAGACGGCAAACACATTCTGCAAGGCCCGTTGTACGACGTCAGCGGCAAAGAACCGGTTAACGTCACCAACCAACTGCTGAACACCAAACTCGAAGCGCTGAAAGATCAGATGATCGTCTACAAAGCGCCAAAAGAAAAACACGTGATTACGGTGTTTACCGACATCACCTGCGGCTATTGCCACAAGCTGCACCAGCAGATGAAAGAGTATAACGATCTGGGCATTACCGTCCGTTATTTGGCGTTCCCGCGCCAGGGCTTGAATTCCCAGGCCGAGAAAGACATGCAGTCAATCTGGTGTACCGCCGATAAAGCCAAGGCATTCGATTCCGCGTTGAAAGGCGATGCGGTTTCCCCGGCGACCTGTAAAACCGACATCAGCAAACACTATGCGCTCGGCGTGCAGTTCGGTATTCAGGGCACTCCGGCCATCATTCTGCAAAACGGTATGATGATCCCGGGTTATCAGGGGCCGAAAGAGATGGCCGCCATGCTGGATGCGCATCAGACCGCAACCAAAACCGGTGGTTAATCGCCGGTGAGCATCAAAACGCAACTACGCCGCCGAGCGGCGACGGACGACAGCCATCTGCCCGCCAGCCTGCATCCGCTGCTGCGCCGTTTATACGCGCTGCGCGGCGTTAAGGCCGAGAGGGAACTGGAGCGCAGCGTCAAAGGTTTGCTGCCCTGGCAGCAGTTGGATGGCATCGATACTGCGGTGGACATTCTGCAACAGGCGCTGGCCGCGAGTCGCCGTATCATGGTGGTGGGGGACTTTGACGCCGACGGTGCCACCAGTACCGCGTTGACGGTGCTGGCGCTGCGCAGCATGGGTGGCAGCGCAGTCGATTATCTGGTGCCGAACCGCTTTGAGGACGGCTACGGCCTGAGCCCGGAAGTGGTCGAGCAGGCGGCGGCGCGCGGTGCAGAGTTGATTCTGACCGTGGATAACGGCATCTCTTCTCATGCGGGCGTTGACGTGGCGCACGCCAAGGGCATGCAGGTCCTGGTTACCGACCACCATCTGCCGGGGGAAACCTTGCCGGCGGCGGAGGCGATCGTCAACCCGAACCTGCGCGGCTGCGAGTTCCCTTCAAAATCCCTGGCCGGTGTTGGCGTGGCTTTCTATCTGATGCTGGCGTTGCGTGCCCGGCTGCGTGACGGCGGCTGGTTTGAACAACGTGCGCTGGCGATGCCGAATCTGGCTGAACTGTTGGATCTGGTGGCTCTGGGTACGGTTGCCGATGTGGTGCCGCTCGACGCCAACAACCGCATTATGGTGTATCAGGGCCTGAATCGCATTCGCGCCGGCAAGTGTCGGCCGGGCATCAGGGCGTTGCTGGAAGTGGCCAACCGTGATGCGCGCCAACTGGCGGCTAACGATCTTGGCTTTGCTTTGGGGCCACGGCTCAATGCCGCCGGGCGGCTGGACGACATGTCGATTGGCGTGGCGCTGTTGCTGAGCGATGACATTGCGCAGGCGCGCATGCTGGCTAACGATCTCGATGCGCTTAACCTGACACGGCGTGAAATTGAGCAGGGTATGCAGGTTGAAGCCCTGCAGCTGTGCGAGCAGCTCGAACGCAGCAGCACCGCTTTGCCGTATGGGCTGGCGATGTATCATCCGGAATGGCATCAGGGCGTGGTGGGCATTCTGGCTTCGCGCATCAAAGAACGTTTCCACCGCCCGGTAATTGCATTTGCGCCGGCGGGCGAGGGCATTCTGAAAGGCTCCGGCCGTTCGGTGGCCGGTTTGCACATGCGCGACGCGCTGGAGCGGCTGGATACGCTGAATCCGGGCTTGATGATGAAGTTTGGCGGCCATGCGATGGCGGCCGGGTTGTCGCTGGAAGAAGCCAAATTCGACGAATTCCGCCAGCGTTTTGGCGATTTGGTGGGGGAATGGCTCGATCCGGCGATGCTGGAAGGGGTGATCTGGTCCGACGGTGAACTGGCGATGCAGGAGCTCTCGCTGGAAACGGCGGAGCTGCTGCGCGAGGGCGGGCCGTGGGGGCAGGCGTTCCCGGAGCCGACTTTCGACGGTAGATTCCGTATCCTGCAACAGCGGCTGGTGGGCGAGAAACACCTGAAGCTGATGGTGGAGCCGCTTGGCGGCGGCCCGTTGCTCGACGGTATTGCCTTCAACGTGGACACCACTCTGTGGCCCGACAGCAGCGTGCGTGAAGTGGAACTGGCTTATAAGCTCGACGTCAATGAGTTCCGTGGTAACCGCAACGTACAGTTATTGATCCAGCATCTCTGGCCGCGTTGATTTTTCCTGAACGGGCGCGGTGATGCCGCGCCCGATTCAGATACACATCCCTCCCCCCACAAAAACTGACCAACTCGCTATAAACTGACGCGCGGATCCGATAGAATTGCCGGTTCTAATGGCATTTCGCCATCGACGACATCAACGTAAAAGAACGCTAAAAACCATGTTTGAAATTAATCCGGTAAAAAACCGAATTCAGGACCTGTCCGAGCGGACTGCCGTTCTTAGGGGGTATCTTTGACTATGATGCCAAGAAAGAACGCCTAGAAGAAGTCAACGCCGAGCTGGAACAGCCTGATGTTTGGAACGAACCCGAGCGCGCACAGGCGCTGGGTAAAGAGCGCGCGGCGCTTGAAGCTATCGTGGAAACCATCGATCAGCTGGAACAGGGCGGCGAAGACGTCACCGGCCTGCTGGAACTGGCGGTTGAAGCCGACGATGAAGAAACCTTTAACGAAGCGGTAGCCGAACTCGATCAACTGTCTGCCAAGCTGGAACAATTAGAGTTCCGCCGTATGTTCTCCGGTGAATATGACAGCGCGGATTGCTACCTGGACATCCAGGCCGGCTCCGGCGGCACCGAAGCACAGGACTGGGCCAGCATGCTGTTGCGCATGTACTTGCGCTGGGCTGAATCCAAGGGCTTCAAAACAGAAGTGATCGAAGAGTCCGACGGCGACGTCGCGGGGCTGAAATCCGCCACCATCAAGATTATCGGCGACTACGCGTTCGGCTGGTTGCGTACTGAAACCGGCGTGCATCGCCTGGTGCGCAAGAGCCCGTTCGACTCCGGCGGCCGCCGTCATACCTCGTTTAGCTCGGTGTTTATCTACCCTGAAGTGGATGACGATATCGATATCGACATCAACCCGGCAGATCTGCGTATTGACGTTTACCGCGCCTCCGGTGCGGGCGGCCAGCACGTAAACAAAACCGAGTCGGCGGTACGTATTACCCACTTGCCGACCAACATTGTGGTGCAGTGCCAGAACGACCGTTCTCAGCATAAAAACAAGGATCAAGCGTTTAAACAGCTGCGAGCCAAGCTGTACGAGTTTGAGATGCAAAAGAAAAATGCTGATAAACAGCAGATGGAAGACAACAAGTCCGACATCGGCTGGGGCAGCCAAATCCGTTCTTACGTGCTGGATGATTCCCGCATTAAGGATTTGCGCACCAACGTTGAGACGCGTAACACGCAGGCCGTATTAGATGGCGACCTGGATAAATTCATTGAGGCAAGTTTGAAAGCCGGGTTATAAGGAACAGAAATGTCTGAGCAACAACCACAGGGCGCCGATCAGGCGTTGGAACTCAATAATGAGTTGCAGTCACGCCGTGAGAAATTGGCCGGGCTGCGCGAGAACGGCATTGCGTTCCCGAATGATTTCCGTCGCGACACCACGTCCGACAAGCTGCACGCTGCGTACGGCGAAAAAGATAACGAAGAGCTGGAAGCGCTGGGCGTAGAAGTTACCGTTGCCGGCCGCATGATGACCCGCCGTATCATGGGTAAAGCGTCATTCGTGACGCTGCAGGACGTCGGCGGCCGTATCCAGCTGTACGTCGCGCGCGACGATCTGGCGGAAGGCATTTATAACGAGCAGTTCAAGAAGTGGGACCTGGGCGATATCCTTGGCGCTCGCGGCAAGCTGTTCAAAACCAAGACCGGCGAACTGTCTATCCACTGTACCGAACTGCGCTTGCTGACCAAGGCCCTGCGCCCGTTGCCTGACAAGTTCCACGGCCTGGCCGATCAGGAAACCCGTTACCGCCAGCGTTATCTGGACCTGATCGCCAACGATGAATCGCGCAACACTTTCAAGGTGCGTTCTCAGGTGATGGCGGGGATCCGCAACTTCATGGTGGAACGCGGCTTCATGGAAGTCGAAACCCCAATGATGCAGGTGATCCCGGGCGGCGCTTCTGCGCGTCCATTCGTGACTCACCACAATGCGCTGGACATCGATATGTACCTGCGTATTGCCCCTGAGCTGTACCTGAAGCGTCTGGTGGTAGGCGGCTTTGAGCGGGTGTTCGAAATCAACCGTAACTTCCGTAACGAAGGCGTTTCTCCGCGCCATAACCCAGAGTTCACCATGATGGAACTCTATATGGCCTATGCGGATTACAAAGACCTCATCGAGCTGACCGAATCGCTGTTCCGCACCCTGACTCAGGATGTGCTGGGCAAAACTCAGGTGCAGTACGGTGACGAAGTGTTCGACTTCGGCAAGCCGTTTGAAAAACTGACCATGACCGAGGCGATCAAAAAATACCGTCCGGAAACCGATCTGGCCGATCTGGCCGATATGGGCAAAGCGGTGGCTATCGCCGAATCTATCGGTATCAAGATTGAGAAGAGCTGGGGCCTGGGTCGCGTTGTGACCGAGATCTTCGAAGAAGTGGCGGAAAGCCATCTGATTCAGCCGACCTTCATTACCGAATACCCGGCGGAAGTGTCCCCGCTGGCGCGTCGTAATGATGAGAACCCGGAAATCACCGACCGTTTCGAGTTCTTCATTGGTGGCCGTGAGATCGGTAACGGCTTCTCTGAGCTGAACGATGCGGAAGATCAGGCGCAGCGCTTTGCTGACCAGGTGAATGCGAAAGACGCAGGCGATGACGAAGCGATGTTCTACGACGAAGACTACGTCACCGCGCTGGAGCACGGCCTGCCGCCGACGGCTGGCTTGGGTATCGGTATCGATCGCATGGTCATGCTGTTCACCAACAGCCACACCATTCGCGATGTGATTTTGTTCCCGGCAATGCGCCCGCAGAAATAATCTTTTGCTGAATGAACATCAACCGGTGCAGGCAACTGCGCCGGTTTTTTTTCGCCTGTGGGGAGGAAATTACGGGCTGTTGCGGCTAACTGCTTAAAACATCGGCAGTTACGCGCTATCTCCGCTTGCCCGGCGTAGATAACCGGTTATAATGCCAGTCGCACATCGATGCGGGTGTAGTTCAATGGTAGAACGGCAGCTTCCCAAGCTGCATACGAGGGTTCGATTCCCTTCACCCGCTCCAATCTCAAGCCTTTTGAACGCCATCCCAATCAATAAAATCCTTATGTGACCTTCTATTCCTTCTGATTCAATTCAGTCGTCGCCAGCAATAGTGCAGTTCGTTTGACCATGACACAAATGATGATGATCTTTTCATATTTAAAAAGGTTAATTAGTGGGGAGATTAGGTGATTGGCTGATGGGAGGCTTGTGCTTTTGGCTTCTTGGGCAGTCCTTCGCAGCTGGTGTGAAACAGCGAATTCCGTATTGTTGGCTTCGAATTATTTTCTGCATTTAAGAAATGCAAAAACCCGCCATAAGCGGGTTTTTGATCACTAATACTTAACTGCTCAGGCCGTTGCCTTCATCGCTATTGTAAATTTTAGTGAGATTATCGGCGCTTAAAGCGCGATAACGTTTACAGCAGACGGGCCTTTAGCGCCGCTCTCGACAGAGAACTCCACTTTCTGACCTTCGTCTAAGGTTTTAAAATCGCTGCTCTGGATAGCGGAGAAATGTACGAATACATCTTTGCTGCCATCTTGTGGAGTGATAAAACCGAAGCCTTTATCTGCGTTAAACCATTTTACTAAACCAGTCATTTTAGTAGACATAGATACATCCTTTTTCATTTTTGAGCCACTCATCGTGGCGAACATGGCCTGTTTTGCAGAATTTTACTTATGGGGCACTTAGGAGGAGGCTCATGAAGAAGGGGTATCTAGAGATAACGCTTGAACTGAGGACTGCTTTACTAAAACTGCTTTCATAAGGTCTGTGTTCCAAACCGATGACGTCATAGTAGGCTTGGTTTGATTTATTAAGCAAGGATTAAATTTATTAATGTCATTGGCAGGCCAACATATCCCTGACGCGGTGTGATGATTTTAGTGCGATTGGCTGGGAAGGCGTTTTTCATCGCAATGTGGTTGATGCATAAAAGATAAAAGCCCTGACCGTTGCAGCCAGGGCTTTTATGGTACTACTGACTTCAAATTTAACATTAATGAACTTAATAATTTCTTACTGCTAAGGTACTACATTTTAAATGTACACGTTTATCACAGATAATATTGGGTACTAATACTAACTAGAACCTCCCCTCTATTTACCAGTTCACATTACCCGCCGCCCTGAAGTAATTCTCCAAGGTATGGCGTCTTAAACAAGTACATCTCCCCTCGCGATATAGACTCTTGATGCGTAGCCTCACTTCCATTGCGATCTTGTTGCACTATTTTCCCGCATTAGCTTGAAAATCAATCGCAAACAAAAAACAATTGAATCATGGCCTTACATCATCGCGTTTTGGTTCACACCCTGCGATTGTAGATACTGACTACGTGGCCTTAAAGCGTCATCAAGCGAGGTTGTCACTTTTTCTCAGCATTGATGCCCATACAAAAAATACTTCGTGGCCTTTATCGCAAAATAACTTTAAATCAACTTGTTTAACACTTTTGCTAATAACAGTCAGCTACCATTTCGCTGCTGCTGGTTACTAATCTACGGGGTTTTAAACGAGTGTCAATACTGTTTTTAATAACATGTTTTTAATAACATGTTTTTATTAACAGTGTTCATATACGCTCTCTTTGAAAATTAGCTGAGCGCCTATTTTCATAGGCTTGCATTTTTTTGGGGATTTATTATGTCGGCGTTTTTTCTGGAGTGGCAGGGCAGAAGGTTGAGTAATATTACCGTTGCATTAGCCAACCCAAAAACATGACCTTGTCTGTAGAAGGCCCGGCTGTCGATTCATGGTGTCTTAGAAACGATGACCCTGTGGGAATGGTAGCCCGCTGCTGCCGCAACGGGCCGTTTTCAAGGTATCAGGGCCTGGTGACGAATCGTGCAAGCTGTTGGTGCAATTGGCTGTTTTCTTTACGCAGCTGCTCAATTTCCTCCAACAGCGTCAAGGTGACTGCGATACCGGGCCAGTCCAGAGCCAATTCGCGATGCAACTGTTGAGCTCGGTGAAAAATGGTCAGCGCCTGATCGTCGAATATCCAGTCCTCGGCTGCCGGGTTACGTGGTTCAATCACCCCAAGCCCGACGATTTCTGTTAACTCGTCTTCTGAAACGCCGGTATGCAGGCAAAATTCGGTAATGGTTAAAGTTACTTTTACGTTAGCCATTTTGCTTACTCCACTCTTTGCGTGGGTCGAAAGCGGGTTGAGCCTCCGCCAGTTGTTGCCACAGTGCCGCATTTTTTTCGTCCGGCTTCGGTGGCATCACGACCTTGATCACTGCATATAAATCCCCGGTTTCTTTCTTGCCGACCAGGCCTTTCCCCTTGATACGCAGCCGCTGGCCGGTCTGGCTACCGGCTGGGATGGTCAGCAAAATAGCGTCTTTCAGGGTCGGAACCGGTACCTTGGCGCCGAGCGCCGCTTCCCATGGGGCTACCGGCAGGACGATCTCCAGATTATGGCCGACGATGTCGAACAACGGGTGCGGCGCGATGCGGATGATCAGATAGAGGTCGCCATTCGCGCCGCCGTCAGTGCCCGGCGCACCCTGGCCTTTCAGGCGAATGCGTTCGCCATCGCCCACGCCGACGGGGATCTTCACATTAAGGGTTTTGGGTATTTCCTGCTCCACCATGCCGAAAGCGTTATAAACCGGCAGGCTATAGCGAATGGTTCGGGTTTGCTCGGCCAGCGTTTCCTCAAGGAATACCGCCACTTCCATCTCGATGTCTTGCCCGCGCATGGCGCGGCTTTGGCGGCGGTGTTGCGAACGCGCGCGTTCGCCAAACATTGAGGAAAAGATATCGGAAAAGTCTTCGGCGTTATTGGCGTTGCCGTGTTGCGTCTGGCGGCCATAATTGGGGTCGTTGCGGTGTTGCACCAATTGATCGTATTCGGCGCGGCGTTCATCGTCTTTTAACACCTCATAGGCTTCCGCGACTTCCTTGAACTGTGCTTCGGCATTCGATTCGGTGCTGACGTCGGGGTGGTATTTTCGCGCCAGACGACGATAGGCCGTTTTGATAGCCTTGAGATCGTCCGATGGCTTAACCCCTAAAATGGCATAATAGTCCTTGAATTCCATAGCGTAATCATCTCATTTCAATCTTTCATCTGAGGGAATGGCTGAGTCTGTATTGCATGAAACCTTACTCATGGTAGGGCACTTGCCACTGAGACATCGACATAATTGTGCGGTCGGGCGGTTAATGAGCGAAAAGGCGGGTCGGCAGACCCCCTTTATGTATGAGCTTAACTGCGCTTTAGCTGCCTGGCGACCCTAAATAGGCTGAAAGCGCTGAACAACATTTCAATACCGATAAGGGTGGTCACCAGTATGACCGATGTCATCGGATCGGCGCTAAACAGCATCCAGGCAATCACCAGATCCAAAAAGCCAATGACGAACTGCAGCCAACTGCCGCTGACTTCACGCAGCTTATAACCGGCAACTAACCGCACAATACCGCCGAGCACAAATAATATGGCGAGGTATATCGCCAGCGTCAGAATGCCGGCTAATGGACTGGTGATGAACAGGTAGCCGATAATCAAATAAGCCACGCCCAGTAATATGCCGCCGATCATCGGCCAGGTGTTTTGCGCCCGATTGGCTATCATGCCCGCCACCAACGCCGCGCCGCTCAGCAACAGTAATACGCCGACCAGAATGCTCAGCGCTGTGCCGGATGCCAGGGGGTTAATCAGGCACAGAATACCGCCGACCAAGAGCAGGAAGGCAATAATCAGCAGGGCAGTGCGTTGCTTTTTGAGACTTTCTTCACTCAGAAGGGGCAGATTTTTATGGTCAAAATTTAACATGACAGTTCTCCGTTTGTCGTATGGTACTCAGTAATCCCTACTTGCCTAGCATAGTCCTTTTGGCGCTTTTTGACTGCCCCGATGCAAATGTTACTATTGACGCCTGACGCGTATCAGCGCCCCGGAAATATGATTGAGGACAGGATTTGAGCACAGGAAGCAAACTTGCGTGGTGGCGCCGCGCCGCGGTGTGTCTGACATTGAGCCTGCTGTTGGCCGGCTGTTCGGGCAAAAACAGCTATAACCGCGACTACGACAAATTGCCGAAGGGCAGTTACAGCGGCAAATCCTATACCGTCAAACGTGGCGATACGCTGTATTACATCGCCTGGATCACTGACAGCGAAGTCAGCGAACTGGCCCGAATCAACAAGATACGCCCGCCTTACGGGCTGGAAGTCGGGCAAAAGCTGCGGCTGAGCGGCAGCGCCCCGACCAAAACGGCGTCAAACCGGCGTAAAAATACCTCTTCCGGCGCGGTGTTGGCTAAATCGACGCCGCCGCCTGGGGCTTCACGCTGCTGGCGCTGGCCGGCCAGCGGCAAGATAGCGCAGAAATACTCCAACGCAGACGGCGGCAATAAGGGCATCGATATCGCCGGTGCGCGTGGCCAGCCGATCTTCGCTTCCGCCAAAGGCAAGGTGGTGTACGTCGGCAATCAACTGCGCGGCTACGGCAACCTGATCATGATTAAGCACGGCGAAGACTTCATTACCGCCTATGCGCATAACGACACCACGCTGGTGCGCAACGGCCAGGACGTCAAGGCGGGGCAAAAAATTGGCACCATGGGCAGCACCGGTACCGATTCGGTGTACCTGCACTTCCAGATCCGTTATCGCGCCACCGCGCTCGATCCGCAGCGCTATCTGCCGCCGCAAGGTGCTTCGCCATCTTGTTAAGCGTGGAGATAACGGCCCGTTCTGTCAGGGAGCGGGCCCCTATCGCGGGCTATTTCCGTTTCCTTCCACATAGCCAGATCAACGCCAACAGCACCACCACCGCAACTCCGATGGCCGGAGCCATATAAGGCTGCAGCTTCGCCAGCAGCGGTACCGGGCCGCCGGTGCGCAGCATCGCCACGTCCTCCTCGCTTACCGTCACCGCCGGGTTGCCGTAGTTTTTCAGCACATAATTGCTGATGGCGGCGATTTGCCGATCGGTTAATGGATTGACGTAGGATTGCGGGCCAAAGTTCGGCATCAGCACGTCCTCGCTGCCTGCTTTGCGCTGCACGCCGAACAAAATGGCGGAGATCAGGTTGGCCGGGTTGCCGGAACCGGTGGCGGTATTGTTGAACAGCGAAGGATAGGCCTGGTTTTTGCTGCCGCTGCCGTCCGGTTGGTGGCAACTGGCGCAGTTGCCGCTGAATAAGGCCGCACCGTCGCTGACGGTATTATTGGCATTGGACGGATGCAGGCCGCGTAGCGTCGGTTCGACGTTCAGCGGTTGGCCAAAGCGGTCCGCCGCCTGCTTATCCTGAGCATCGCGGATCGGTACGGTACTTTTCAGGTAGACGGCAATGGCCATCAGATCCTGTTCAGGCAGGTATTGCAGGCTGTTTTCCACCGCCTCTGCCATGCCGCCAGCGGCCTGGTTTTTCCCGGCGACCCGCCCGGTTTTGAGATATTGCACCAGTTCTTCATTGCTCCAGCCGCCGATGCCGCTGACGGTGTCCGACGTAATGTTCGGTGCATACCAACTTCCCACCATGCCCCCCGCCAGCGGCTTATCGGCGCTTTCCGCCATCAGCAGGTTGCGTGGCGTATGGCAGGTATCGCAATGCCCAGGGCCGTTGACCAGATAGGCGCCGCGGTTCCACTGCTCGCTTTTCTCGGCATTGGGCTGAAGGCGGTTCTTATCCAGAAACAGCAAATTCCAGCCGGCCATACTGAAGCGCATATTGAACGGGAAGGGCAGTGCGGTCGGCGTATTCTTCTGCTCTACCGGCTTCACCCCCTGCATAAAGTAGGTGTAGAGCGCGTGGATGTCCGCATCACTCAATTTGCTGTATGAGGTATAGGGCATTGCCGGGTAGAGATAGCTGCCATCGGCGCGCACCCCATCGCGCAGTGCACGAGCGAACTGTTGTTCCGTGTAGCCACCTATGCCGTCATGCGCCGAAGGGGTGATATTGGTGGAGTAAATTACGCCCATCGGCGAGTTGATGCCGTAACCGCCGGCAAAGGGCTTGCCGCCGCCCGGTTGGGTGTGGCAGGCCTGGCAGTCCGAAGCTACGGCAAGCTGCTCACCCTGTTTAAGTAACGCCGCGCCATCGTCGGTCGCCAGGGCGGCACCGCTCAGCCCCAGCAACAGGGCAAATCCAAGTTGTATCTTCATGATTTTACCGCCAGCGATTGGGCGATGTCGTCGGCGGCCTTGATGCCCAACGCCGCCATGGTTAGCGTGCTGTTGACTACGCTGGCTGAAGGAATGGCACCGCCACCCGGCAGCCAGAGGTTGGCATGGTCGTGGGTGCGGCAGTTACCGTCCACCACCGAGTCATGCGGTTCGCTGCCCATAATGGTGCCGCCCATGATGTGATTATTGGCGTTCAGGCTGGTGGTGATTTTGAATTCATCGGCATCGAACAGGCGTCCAATATGCTCCAACTGTTTATGTGCGGCTTCGGCGCCCTTGCGCACGTAATCGCCGACGTCGTAATGAATATCGGGACACGGCAGGCCGTGAGCGTCCTTGCGGTTGGCGCTCAGCGTCAGGCGGTTGTTCGGGTCTGGTAACGGTTCCAGGCTAATCGACAAATCAACGCCATAGGCCGCGCGCCGGCGGATCTCTTCATCCAGCACTTTACCTACCAGGCCCTGCGCCAGCGCTTTTTGCGTTGCTGGAACTATCTGATTGATATTATTAAGTATCATCTTGTTGGCAGAATAGTCCTTACGGAACTCGCCGTCGCGCGGTCCCACCAGGCAGCTGCTCTGCGCCGGGCCGCGGCCGAGCCACAGTGGCTCTTTAGCCAGGAAGGTGCAGTGAAAGCCGGAGTGATCCATCATATTGCGCCCAACCTGATCGGAAGAGTTGGCGATGCCGTTGGGGTTCTGTTTATTGGCGGCAAGCAGCAGCAAACGCGGCGTTTCGATACCGTTACAGGCCAGCGCGAAGGCGTTGGCGCTGGCTTTATGCGAGCGTTTTTGATTATCCAACCAGTGTACGGCGGTCACGCGATTCTGGTCGTCGGTATCAATTTTGTAGACCACCGACTCTGCCAGCACCACTGCGCCTTTCATTTCCGCGCGTTCGACATGATGGATGCCGTTATACATGGCGCCAATGGGGCAAATTGGCTGGCAGTTGTTGTTGCCGCAGCAGGTCGGGCGGCCTTTCCACGGGCGGATGCTGCGTCCCTGCGGGATTGGCACCGATCGGTAGCCGTGCGGGTTGACCACTTCGGCGAAGCGGGTGTCGCCATAGGCCCAGGGCACCATGTCCATCGGATAAGGTTTGCTGCGCTCTACCGGCGATTGCTGCGCCGGATCGTTGGGGCCTGCGACACCGATTTCCTCTTCCGCACGGCAGTAGTAGGGTTCGAGATCGTTATACGAAATTGGCCAGTCGCGACCGACGCCGTACAGCGTTTTCATCTGGAAATCGCTCGGCAAATGGCGCCAGCAAGATGCTGCCCAGTGCCAGGTGGTACCGCCGACGGTGCGCAGATAGCCCTGTTTGAAGCTGCCGGCACTGGGGCCACTAAGGGCTACGTAGTTGTTTTCCGGGAAATAGAGCGGTGCGGTGGCGTATTCAGATTGCGGATACAGCCCCTGGAAATCTGAGCCCGCCCGGTTATCGAACGGCATGTTGCGCCAGTTTTCCACCGCTTGGGCGCGATCGATGCGCAGGCCGGCCTCCAACACCAGGACGGAATAGCCGAGGCTGACCAGTTGGTCGGCCATGATACCGCCGACAATGCCGGAGCCGACGATCACGATGTCGGCCGATGCGTCGCCATTGGCGGTAAATTCAGGTTTTTTCATCAGGATAATCTCAGCGAACGGGTGTCATGGTCATCGGCGGAGCGGCGGTCCACCACAGCGGGCCGTTGCCGCAATAGGTCGGTACGATCAGCGCATCGCTGGCGGGGCGGTACATCAGCGCATCCTTGTAGGCGATCAGCACAGCTTGCTGGCCATGCCCGACGGTGCCGGTATACCAGGCGCTGATAATGGCGGTGAGCAGATCCTGCAGGCCGGCCTGGATTGCCAGCGTTTGCAGCTGTTTGGCACTTTGCTCCGGCTGCAGCAAGGCGCTTAGCTGCTTAATCTGAGCAGAGAAATTGGGGATGCTGCCGCTCAAGGCGGTGAATATTCGCGCCGACATGCCCTGGTCGATGTCCTGATGTTCGGTAATAGTCCGGGACAGAGTGAAGAAACGTGCAAAGACAAGCGGGTTGGCTGCTGCGGTTTGCTGCTCAGCCTGGGTCAGAAATGGATAGCCAAGCAGGGAGGTGGCGACAAGGACGGAAGCCATGCCGAACAACACATCTCTTCTTCTGAAACCGGTTCCATTGTTGTCCGAACGTAAATTTTCGCTGGGTAATACAGTGCTCATGGTGAATTTCTCGCAACGGGTGTTAAAGCCTGGGTAGGCGAAGGTAGGGCAGATGCTGAATACAAGATGATGAAATAAAGATACTTTTGATTATTGTTCGATAGCCAATAATTCATTTTATAATAATTTTTTCGGATATTAACTTGGCGGTAACTTCTCAACAACAAGTTTTAACGGAGAGCCTGAAAGATCGCACTTTAAGAATAAATGGGGCGAAGGAAAGCGGCAAAGTTGCTGAGCTATGGAGGCTTGCTCCAGCGATCAAAAAAGGCGGCGATAGCAGATTGCATAAGGATTTCGCCGCCATACGTGCCAAAATAGATCACTAGCCGACGCCACTGCTTTGACTGAGAAGATAAATATTACCCTATGGATCGCTCCCGTTTATTAACCTTCCTGCTGCCTTACCTATGGCCGAAAAATAACCCCAAACTGCGGTGGTATCTGGTTATCGCCTGTATTTTCATGGTGGTCGCCAAGGTGAGTACTTCGCTGGTGCCGTTGGCATATAAGGAGATGGTCGACGCACTGAGCGCGGATACTGCGAAAATGCTGGCCATTCCGCTGGGGCTGATCGTCGCCTACGGTGTTGCGCGGGTCGGCGCCACGTTGTTTGAAGAACTGCGCAACGTGATGTTCATTCATCTCAGCCAGAATGCCACTCGTCTGCTGGGGCTGCGGGTGTTCAGGCAATTGCATGCGCTGAGCCTGCGCTTTCACCTGGAACGTCAGACTGGCGGGCTGTCGTTGTCGATTGAGCGTGGTACTCAGGCAGTGGCTACCGTGTTGTCGCGGCTGTTGTTTTCGATCGTGCCTATCTTGTTCGAACTCACCCTGGTCGCGGTGATCATGTGGCATATGCTGAACGGTTGGTTTGCGCTGGCGATCCTGACCACCGTCGGCAGTTATATCCTGTTTACCGTGATCGCGGTCAGTTGGCGCACCCGTTTCCGGCGCGAGCTCAACAAGGCCAATGCCGATGCCAACAGCAAGTCCATCGACAGCCTGCTGAACTATGAAACCGTAAAGTACTTCGGCAATGAAGAGTTCGAGGCCGAGCGTTTCAATATGTCGCGCCGGTTGTACGAATATGCCGCCATTAAAAACCAGTTCAGTTTTACCGCCATCAACCTCGGGCAAACCGCCATTATTTCCATCGGATTGATAGTGATGATGGCGATGGCGGCACAGGGCATTGTGCAGGGTCGGATGACGGTCGGTGACTTTGTGTTGGTGAATGCTTATCTGCTTCAGCTGTATCAGCCGCTGAATTTCTTCGGTTTTATTTATGCCGAAGTCAGACAAGCGCTGATCGATATGGAGAACCTGTTCGATTTGCTGCAGGAAAAGCAGGAGATTGTCGATAGTCCAGATGCGGCAGCCCTGGTATTGAGCCATGGCGAAGTGCGTTTTGACTCGGTCAGTTTTGGCTATGATGCACGTCGGCCGATTTTGAAAGACGTCAGCTTCATCATCCCGGCCGGTAACACCGTGGCGGTGGTCGGCGCTTCCGGTGCGGGCAAATCCACGCTGTCCCGCCTGCTGTTCCGTTTCTACGATGTGAATGGCGGCTCGGTGTCTATAGACGGCCAGGACATTCGCCAACTGACTCAGGCTAGCCTACGGCAGGCGATCGGCATTGTGCCGCAGGATACGGTGCTGTTTAACGATACCCTGCGCTACAACATCGGCTACGGCAAAACCGGATCCAGCAATGAAGAGATCGAACGGGCGGCGAAGCTGGCGCATATCCACGAGTTTATCGTCGGCCTGCCTGACGGCTACGAAACCCGGGTTGGCGAGCGTGGCCTCAAACTGTCCGGGGGCGAGAAGCAGCGGGTGGCGATCGCCCGTACCATCCTGAAAAATCCGGCGATCCTGGTGTTCGACGAAGCCACCAGCGCATTGGATACTCAAACCGAACGCGAGATCCAGGCGCATTTACGTGAGGTAAGCCGTAACCACACCACATTGGTGATTGCCCATCGCCTGTCGACGGTGGTGGACGCCGACGAAATCATCGTGCTGGAGGCGGGGGAAATCGTTGAGCGAGGGCGCCATGAGGAACTGTTGCAAAGCGATGGCCGTTACGCCGCGATGTGGCAAAACCAGTACAGTGAGGAGTCATAATCTTGCCGGCTAACGTCCGGGCACTAATGAACAGGACGTTAGCCGCGGGCATTACAATTCACCGGTCAGATACTGCGCTACACCGTTGCCAAAACTCCAGTCGCCCTTGCTGTTGGTGGTGATAGACACCATCAGATCGCTGCTTTCAATTCCACAGCTTTCTTTCAGCTCGCGGCTGAGATCGGCATAAAACCGTTGTTTCTGTTCTTCGGCGCGTGGGCTGGTGATCACCCGCACCACCACCAGATCTCGGGTGCGCGTCAGGTTAAGGCCAGTGTCTTCGATCACCATATGATGAGCCTTATTTTCATGAACAATCTGGTAGCGATCTCGCTGTGGCACTTCAAAGGCGCTGAGCACGGCACGGTGAGCGGCATCGAGCAGGATTTTCAGTTCGGCTTCGCTGCGGCCCTCGATGACGTCGAAGATAAGTAATGGCATTTGTATAGTCCTGTCAGTGGGTTAATGGGATTTTCAGGTGCGTAGGGCAGCATTTTTTTATCGCTTTTGAGATGCCATCTTAGACAGTTCACGGCGCGGGAAGAAGCGCTATACTTGAACTCATTGTTTATATAAATGAACAGTTGACGATGAAAAACCCAAAAATCGATACCCTGTGGACCCATTTACACTGGCTCACCGTGCTGGCCGAACAGGGCAGTTTTACCCGTGCGGCGGAGCGGCTGGACGTGAGTAAAGCTGCCATGAGCCAGAAAATAAAAGAGATCGAAATGCTGGCCGGGGTACCGCTGGTACAGCGTACAACCCGCAGTGTCCGGCTGACCGATGCCGGGTTGAGACTGGTGGAGGAATTGCGTCAGCCTTTCGCGCAGATTAAACAGAGCTTCTCCGGCATCTGCGATTCCACCGGGCCGTTGCGCGGTTCGGTGCGGGTGACGGCGCCGGTGGCCTTTGCCCGCCAGCAATTGGTGCCACGGATCACCGGCTTTCTGCGCGCCAACCCGGAAGTGCGGGTACAGCTCGAGGTATCGGACCGGTTGGTGTCGTTAACCACCGAGGGGTTCGATCTGGCGATCCGCCATAGCGATAACCTGCCGGATACCCATGTCGCCTGGCGGCTGTGCCCGACCGAAACGCTGGCGGTGGCATCGGCAGACTATGTTAAACGGCACGGCATGCCGGCATCCCCCGTCGATCTGCAACGGCATCGGTGCCTTTACTATCCCCGTGGGAGTGAAGCGCCGGGCTGGAGCTTTGTCGCCAGGCACTCGTCGGAGGGTAAGGCGGACAAAATCCGCGTGCCGGTCAGCGGCCCCTTTGCCACCAACAACAGTGAATCGATACGTGATGCGGCGGCGGAAGGGCTGGGCATTGCCCTGCTGCCGGATTTCAGCGCGCAGCAGGCGCTGGCGGACGGGCGGTTGATTGAGGTGCTGCCGGCCTGGCGCCCGATTGGCGCTTTTGCCGACAGCCTTTATGTGGTGCGGCCCTATGCGCCGCAGGTGTCGCGTGCGGTGACGGAATTCAGCAACTATTTACGCGGCGTCTTTGCCGAAGGGTTTACCTCCGGTTGAGTGGCACTCAGGATTTGCGCCACATAGTCACAGGCGATACGGCAGTCTTGCCTGAGATCCGCCTCACCGCCGGACAGGCTGCCGCGCAGCCACAATCCATCGATCATTGCGGCCAGTCCGCGTGCGGCATCGCGAGCCTGCTGTTGCGGTAACTCACGGCGGAACTGGCTGCAGATATTGGAATAGAGCCGGCGATCGTTGGCTCGCTGCAAGCGGCGCAGCGCCGGCTGGTGCATACTGGCGGCCCAGAAATCAAGCCAGGCACGCATCGAGACCGCATTGGTTTGGCTGGGATGAAAGTTGCCCTGAATAATGGCAAATAGCTGTGATTGGCTGTCGGCCGCCGCCTGGCTGCGGCATTCGGCGACCGCGTCGCGCAGATCGCGCAAGATCTTGCGCATGGTGGCGCTCAGCAATCCTTCTTTATCGCCAAAGTAGTGGCTGACGATACCGGTCGACAGCCCCGCTTCTTTTGCCACCTGTGACAGAGTGACGCCAGCCAGGCCGACGACGTTAATGGCCTCGAAGGCCGCGTTAATCAGCTGTTCCTTGCGGTGCTCCGGAATGTCTTTGCGGTACATTTTTTCCCCGACTGATAGGCAAATCACACTTTGAATTTGATTGATTGAACGGTCAATCAATACTCTATATGCTGCAAAAATGTCAAATAAATGGCGATGAAATGTTAACTAAATGTTTCATTTAAATCGTCTGTCTTTTGCATCATGGAACCCTGCCAATGACAGTGAAAAGTCTCCCATCGCACGGTGAACAACCGATTAGATTAAATGCACCGGTATTTTTCAGCTCGGCGGCGGTGATCCTGCTGCTGGGCGTTTTGATCGTGCTGTTCCCGGCCGGCAGCAAGCAGTGGCTTAACCAGGCCCAAAGCTGGGTAGCCGACGTGTTCGGCTGGTACTACATGTTATTGATGGTCGTCTGTATGGCGTTTGTTTTTTGGCTGGCGCTATCGCGCTTCGGCCATATCCGCCTTGGGCTGGACGATGAACCGCCGCAGTTCAGTTATCCCTCCTGGGTGGCGATGTTGTTCTCGTCGGGTATCGGCATTGCGCTGGTTTATTACGGTGCCTACGAGCCGTTGGATCACTTCCTGTCACCACCAGAAGGCAGCGGCGGCAGCGTGCAGGCCGCGCGTCAGGCGATGGCGCTTACCTTCCTGCATTGGGGGCTGCACGGCTGGGCGCTGTATGCGCTGATCGCTACCGCGCTGGCGTATTTCGCCTACTGTCGCGGCCAGCCGCTGGCATTGCGCTCGGCTCTGTACCCGATCTTCGGCGAACGCATTCACGGCGGCATCGGCCATCTGGTGGACAGCTTCGGCATTTTGGTCACGGTGATCTCGATGGTGACCAATCTGGGGATCGGCGCCTTGCTGGTTAACTCCGGGCTGTTTTATCTGTTCGATATTCCGCAAAGCACCGGCGTGCTGTTGGCTTTGATCGTGGTGATGATGGTGGTGGCCACGCTGGCGGCGGTGACCGGCGTAGAGAAGGGTATCGCGATGCTGTCCAATATCAACGTCGGCTTCCTGTGCCTGCTGCTGTTGTTCGTGTTTCTGGCTGGCCCGACGCTGAATCTGGTCAATGGCCTGTTGCAGAACGTTGGGGACTATCTGACCTCTATAGTCAGCAGAAGCTTTGACATGTATTTGTATGGCAAGGCGCGCCAGTGGCAGGGGGCCTGGACGCTGTTCTATTGGGCCTGGTGGGTGGCTTGGGCACCCTTCGTCGGTCTGTTTATCGCGCGCATCTCGAAAGGGCGTACCATTCGTGAACTGATCTTCGGCGTACTGCTGATCCCACTGGGCTTCACCCTGGCGTGGCTGTCGATCTTCGGCAACACCGCCATCAGCCTGGTATTGGAAGGGGGGCAGGCGATCCTCGGTCAGGTGGCGGTGAGCGATCCGCCGATGGCGGTGTTCAAGCTGTTCGAATACCTGCCCTATACCCAACTCACCGCCGGTTTCACCGTAGTGATCAGCTTTGTGTTGTTCCTGACGCCGGTCGATTCCGGCACGTTGATGATCGCCAACCTGTCCTGTCAGGGCGGCTCGGCGCAGGATGACGCCCCGGCCTGGCTGCGTATTTTCTGGGCCGCGGTGACCACCGTGGTGTGCATCGGCCTGTTGTATGCCGGCAGTTTCAGCGCGATGCAGACCGCCGTAGTGCTGTGTGGCCTGCCATTCTCTGCGGTGATCGTGCTGTATATGGTCAGCCTGCATAAGGATTTGCATCGCTACGCCATGAAGCCGGCGACAACATGATAATTCGGTGTCTTCATCCGCAAGATAGGCGGCATCACTTATCTTGCGGAGTACAACCACGATGAGTCAGCGTCCGCCCACCAGCGATCCGGCACCGATCTCCGCGATGGTTTTCGCGCCGGTGAGCGTCATGGCGACGCGCATTTCCTTGTCGATCAGTGTCAGAAGATTACTGACACCGGTACCGCCGGCGGCGGCCAGCGCATAGACGAAGGCACGCCCCAGCAGCACGCTGTCGGCACCCAGCGCGATCATACGCACGACGTCCAGACCGCTGCGGATCCCGGAATCGGCCAGCAGGGTGATCTCCCCTTTCACCGCATCGGCGATCGCCGGCAGGGCGCGGGCGGTCGACAGCACGCCGTCCAACTGGCGGCCGCCGTGGTTGGAAACGACAATGCCGTCGGCTCCGAAGCGCACCGCATCTTTGGCGTCTTCAGGATCGAGAATGCCTTTGATGATCATCGGCCCCTCCCAGAATTCGCGGATCCATTCCAAATCCTTCCAGGAGATGGAGGGATCGAAGTTCGTCCCCAACCAGCCGATGTAATCCTCCAGGCTGGTGGGCTGGCCGCGATAGGCCGATACGTTGCCCAGATCGTGCGGTTTGCCGCGCAGACCGACATCCCAGGCCCATTGCGGATGAGTCAATGCCTGCAGCATACGGCGCAGGGCGGCGTTAGGGCCGCTCATGCCGGAATGGGCGTCACGGTAGCGCGCGCCTGGCACCGGCATGTCGACGGTGAACACCAGCGTTTTCACGCCGGCCGCTTTGGCGCGCTCCAGCGCGTTGCGCATAAAACCCCGGTCTTTCAACACATATAGCTGGAACCACATCGGCCGATCGATCGCCGGTGCCACTTCTTCGATCGGGCAAACCGAGACGGTGGAAAGGGTAAAAGGAATGCCTTTCTGCGCCGCAGCGCGGGCGGCCTGTACCTCACCGCGACGGGCATACATACCGGTTAACCCGACGGGCCCCAGTATTACCGGCATCGCCAGCTTTTCGCCGAACAGACTGGTTTCCAGGCTAAGATCCGACATATTGCGCAGCACGCGCTGGCGCAGGGCGATGTCGGCCAGGTCCGCGGTATTACGCCGCAACGTATGTTCGGCGTAGGCCCCGCCGTCAATATAGTGGAACAGAAAAGGCGGGAGCTTGGCCTGTGCTGCGGCCCGGTAATCGGTTGACGCGGAAATAATCATTTTTTGCTCTCTATAATGGTCGCCGGGGATCAAGGCGCAATGGGCGCCGATACCGATTATAAATGTAGCGAAAAGGTGAATAACCAGAGTGGGGCATTCTAGGCATAATAGGCGACGCTATACCACGCTGCTTTTTTATGGTTTTTATCGACATGGCTGTTTAATATTTGCTTGTTATAAGCGTTTTTTATTTTTTATTTATTTAAATCAATTAATTATGGTTTTTATCGCCGGTAGGGAACAGGAGAAAACTCATTAGGTGAAAACAGGCCATGGATTATTTCCGAATATGACTTAATCGCTGTCGTGGCCCGTCAAAATAATGTGATCGGGTTCAAAAGTAATGACTGATATTTTGGTAGGAGCCGATGATATGTTCGATCAGCAGTCGGGTTTTCAAGGGTAAATTGCGGGTATAAGGGTAGACGGCGTAAACCCCCAATATCTTGCCGCAGTGGCCGGCCAGAATTTCCGTCAGCTTACCCTCCTGCAAATCCTCGTACACCATACAGCGCGGTACCATGGCAATGCCATGGCCGCCGATGACCGCTTTGCGGATCGCACGGGCGTTATTGGCGGACAGGTTGCCGTTGACCTGCAGTTCATAGATCTCGCCGCTATCCGGTTGTTTCAGTAGCCAGTTATCGGTACCGCTTTCCTGATAGGTATAGGTCAGGCAATTATGATTGAGCAACGCTGCGGCGGTATCGGGTTCCGAATGTCGCTCAAGATAACCTGGCGAGCAGACGATCACCCAGCGAGAATCGAGGATCGGCCGGGCTATCAGACTGGAGTTCGGCAGAGTACCGGTACGGATTGCCAGATCCACGCCTTCCTCGACCAAATCGACAAAGCGGTTTTCCAACCGCATTTCCACCTTCAAGCCTGGGTGCCGCGCACAGAACTCCGCCACGCTCTCGCTCAATAACAGTTCGCCCGAAATGGTCGGCACCGACATGCGGATGGTGCCGGTGAGCTCTTCACTTTTTTCACTGACGGCGTATAGCGCATCCTGCACTTTGGCGCTGATGTCCTTGGCTTGCAGGTAGAGTGCCTGGCCACTTTCCGTGAGCGTCAAACTTCGGGTGGTGCGGTACAGCAAGCGTGCACCGAGGGACTTTTCCAAACGCCCGATGCGTTTGCTGACCACTGAGCTGGTCACGCCGGCGGTTTCGGCGGCTTTGCTGAATGAGCCGCAGTCAACAATCAGGGCAAAGAGCAGCAGGTCATTGGCGTATTCATGTGTGGCTAGCATCAGCGTCCTGTATTGCAAAGGCCGGTTAAGCCCTTCAGTGTAAATCCAGTTGGCCAGGAAGCAATCTTTTCATCCGTTGGCACCAAAGTGGCAACTGGTCAGATCTGATTTTTTCTGACTTTTGAAGCGATGCAACTGAGATATTTCCTTTCGCATAAGGCGAGTATTTACTGGGGTTATATTTTAATTCTTAATTTTAATTGAGTATTTAATGGAATAATCTTACCTTTTCGATTGACTGGACTAACTAACGTCATGGCTTAATGTAAATAATTGTATTGATCTATTTTTTTAAGATGGCTATTATTTTTAGGCGTTCTCATTGTTATTAATATTTACTGTCATAACTTCCGCTTTTAGAGTTGCTCTGTTTTTAATGCAGAGCGCGTACTGTGATTTTAATTTTAATGTATATAAGGATATTGTAATGAAAAAGATCAATCTGTCTGAAGCAGGAAAAATTGTCGGTGGTACTTTTGCTTGTTCCAATAATTTTGAGTGGGTGGGCACTGGCAGCAGCAAAGCCTGTAATCTGGTCACAGTCTGTGCAGATAAATTCGGTCATGTGAAAAAAACCTACCGTTCAGCACCTGTCGGCAGCTGCAGTGCATTAACTGTGACCCCTAACTGATATGGGCTAAACACCCGCTTTTAGGTTAACAGTTATCAAGCGGGGCGGTGCCTGTCGCCACCCCGTCTTGAATCCGATGGAACTTCACCGCCCCTACACCCTTGTCGTTCCTCCCGATATTAACTCCCCGGTAATCGTGTTCGCCTGACAGGTGAGAATGTTGGTCCGTTCGCAGGATGCGCTCATGTATAAACGCCCATTATTATTTATCAGCTATACGATTTTTATTATCGTTGCGGCTTGTTTTTGTACCTCGGTATATTTTTATCATTACGTTATTCCTCAGTCCGAAGGGAAAGTTCTGAGCTTTATCTCGCCTGAAAAAGTAGCCGGTAGCCCCTTGAAGGACGACAATGTCATTGTCGAAATCTTTTCTTATGGTTGCCATTATTGCGAGATGAATGAGGCGAATATTGCCGGGTTGGGAAAAGTGCTGCCCGCCGGTGCCAGGCTGATACAGTTGCATATTAATAATGAGGAGCAAGCCGGTCTGGCGGCATTTGCCCCTTTGTTTGCCACTCTGACGGTCATGGGGATTGAGGCGCAGCACCGCTCCGCCGCCTATCAGGCAATCATCGAAGAAAACAATAATCTGGCGGATAAAAACCACCTTAACCGCTGGCTGAAGGCCAATGGCATCGATCAGGCCGAATATGATAAAGCCCATGATTCAGAACAGGTAAAGGCGCTGTTGGCGTACCTGACCTCGGTAAGCCGCTATTACCAGGTTAACGCTACCCCCAGCTTTATTGTTAACAGGAAGTGGCTGGCGGTGCAGGATCGTGAGTTCCCGGCTTTTAACAAGCAACTGCTGTCCCTGTTGCAGCACGACAAGCCACTGGAGCCCTGATGCGCCTGTTTTCGGTCTGGGTGTATCTGGCGTGGAAAAACGCTCTCGACGGTATGGCCCGCTTTACCCTGGCCATTACCGGGCTGGGCGACAGACTGTCGTGCTTCCTGCTGCGACATACCGACTACCGTCTCTGGTTAGGCTTTCGGCGTCGGCTGCATTGCCGTTGGCTATTGCCGCGCGGTTTACGCAACCGGAGCGCAGTGGCCGCAGCGAATCGCTACAGCTTGCTGGGAAGCCGCAACCCACAGGATTTTACCTGGCTGATGCAACGACGACGGTTACTGGATCTGGCCGCGGTTTATGCGCATAACGCCCAACTTTTGGGCCAGCTCGCTCGGTGCTCCGCACAGCTCAATCGGGTAGTGGAGCCACTGCATCGGGCCGGCGAACCGGTACTGTTGGCACCTATGCATACGGTTTCCGACGTGCTTGCCACGCTGGTCGGCGCTGGCGTCTATCCGGGACGGGCCACGGTGATTGTGTCGGGGAATGCGCAAGAATATGTGCGGCAGGCACCGGCGCATCAATGGCAACAGCACCTCGACTATTGCTCGATTCATGACGATCGGCGGCTGATTGCCGCCAACCTGGCGCAGGCCATGTTGGAGGCGGCGGATCACGGGCGCAATATCATTCTGTTCCCGGATATCACGCCGGATTACACCCTGAACAGCAATAAGGATCCGTCGGCCAAACAGGCGTGCCGTTTGTTCAATCGTCCGGCGCATTTGCACAGTGGCATTGTCCGTCTGTCGCGTGCGTTACGGGCTAAGGTGGTGTTTTATTCGCTTTATTACGACCACGGGGTCCGCATTCATATCGATGAACCGGTCTCTGCGGAAAATGTCAGTCACGCTTTGCCAGGGATAGTTGAACGCGCAATGGTTCGTCACGCGGACGACTGGTTGTTATGGCATTCACATTCATTGTTTTTTATTAATGAATAAGTCAGGGATGTAGAAAAAACATGGGAAATATTATTCCAACGCCGGTCTTTCAGAGTGAAATCAACGAGTGCGGACTGGCCTGCATCGCTATGTTGGCGGAAACCCAAGGGATCAGCGCGCCACTGACGGAGTTGCGGGATCGTTATCCGGCTTCTCAGCACGGTACTTCGCTGGCGGCGTTGTGCGAAATTCTGTCGGAGCTGGCCGTGCCTACCTATCCGGTAGCGTTTGAGCATCGGGATCTGGCGGCATTGCCTCTGCCGGCGATCCTGCATTACGGTGCCGGTCATTATGTGCTGCTGGCTTATCGGCAGGGTGACTATGTTTGCGTAATGAATCCGGCGCTGGGCCAGCAACTTTTGCCGTTCGATGCCTTGAAAGCGGAAATCAGCGGATACGCGCTGGTGTTGGATCGCGATGGCGCGTCGGTTGCCACTGCCAACGTCAAGCGGAGTGGGCGTTGGCACGCATTTTCCAGCCTGAGCATGAAAGATACTGCCGCTATTGCCGGCATTTATCGCCTGGCGGCAATGACATTCTTTATCTCTCTGACGTTATTCATCATGCCGGTGATGGTTGGGAATGCGATTAATCAGGTATTTTCCACGGCGGGAGAAACGGACTTCCCCTATTTCTATTATCTGTTGGCGTTCCTGGTTTCTACCGTTCTCGCGCTGGCGGCCCGTATGGTTATCGAGCGCTTCATCAAGAATTTCGTGCTGTTGAACAGCGCGGCCGGCTTCTCCCGTTTACTTGATAATTCATTGAATTTCTTTAATAAACGTGCGCCAGGTGAAATTTTTAGCCGTTTTATCAGTTGGCAAATGGCCGCCGGGCAAAAGATAGAATTGGATAACAGTCTGCGCACCGACTGGATTATCGGCGCGATCGCGCTGGCGGTGATGTGTTATCTGAGCCCGATGCTGGCACTGGTGCCGGTGGCCGGTATGTTGCTAATGGGCATGGTCAGCATCTGGGCCATTTATCGCGATCGTCACTATACCCAGCAGTTACAGGGGAAAGGCGCTGCACAAAATGACTTTATTCTGGAGACCATCCAGGGGTTTTCAACCATCAAATCCGCCGGGCTTGCCGGCCAGCGGCAAGAAGGATTCGCCGCTCATGCCCTTTCACTGTTTACCTGTCTGCAGCAGCAAAAGGTTTATGAACAGGTGAAAGGCAGTATTTACCAACTGATCGGCAGCCTGGAGATGGTGTTTTTCATGCTGTTGGCACTGCCGCTGCTGAAAAACGGTGCACTTAGCCTGGGGGCGTTTTTTGCCTACAGCTTTATCCGTGAGATTTTCACTTCTTATACCAGCAAGATCTTTTTTTCCGTCCTGCACAAAAACCAACTGCATGTGATCGATGAGCGTGCGCGCGATCTGTTCCCCGCGCCGCCCACCGGCACAGGGCGCAGTACCTGCCAGGCAAAGGATTTTAACGCCCGGCTGCGCTACAGCTCGCTGACCTTCGCCTACGATGCCGGCCAGCCGGTGCTGCGCGATATGTCGTTGGCGTTGACGCGGGGAGAGTGTATCGCCATCACCGGCGGTTCCGGTGCCGGCAAGAGCACTTTGCTGAAAGTCATCTCCTGCCTGCTGACACCGCAGCAGGGTAGGCTGGAGTTGGATGGTCAGCCGATAGAGGGCAGTGCGGCGCAGGGATTGTTTTTCCTGCAGAGCCAGGAGGATATTTTATTCAACGCCTCGGTGCTGCAGAACGTTACGTTGTTTGCGCCATCGGTGCCGGGCCAGTTGGCGCGAGTAGAGCAGGTGCTGCGCGGGTTGGGTTTGGCTGCGGCGATAGCGAAGCTGCCGGGAGGCGTGAATGCGTTGGTACGCGAGAGCCATGCCGGTCTGTCGCTGGGGCAGCGGCAGCGTCTGTTGCTGGCGCGGGCGATGTACAGCAATAACCCGGTACTGGTGCTGGACGAACCGACGGCGAATCTGGACGAAGATACTGCTGGCCTGGTGGTGGCGGCCCTGCTGGCGCATTGTCGGGAGCATTGCAAGACACTGATCACCGTGACCCATAATCAGCGGTTGCTCCCTTTGTTTGATCGGGTTTTACACATGGCGGATGGTCGGTTGGAAAACGTTACTTTTGCTGAAGCGGCGTTGAAACATCATGCGGCGGTTGAGTAAGGTGCCGGGGAAAAAAACGGTTGTACGCCTGGTTCTTGCGATTGCCATTCTGGTGCTGATTGCCGGAAGTTTGGCGTTGTTCAGCCGGCCGGCCGCGGTCGAATTGCCGGCTGTGGCACGTATCGATCGCGGTGACATAGAGAAAAGCGTACTGGCCACCGGCATTCTGAAACCGGCTCAGCAAGTCAACGTTGGTGCACAGGTTAACGGGCAGTTGAGAAAACTGTATGTAAAACAAGGCGATCGCGTTGTTCAGGGGCAACTGCTGGCTGAAATAGATCCGACCTTGCAGCATAACGAACTGCGTAAATCGCAAGCTGAGCTGCAAAGCGCGCAGGCGCAGAAACTGGCGAGCGAGGCGCAACTGACGCAGTATCGGCTGGAACTGACACGCCAGACCGCGCTGCAGCGCGATCGCGCCGGGGTGCCCAGCGATTTGGAAAAGGCCAGAGCGCAGCGGGATGCTCAATTGGCTCAACTCAAGGTGAATGAGGCGCAAATCATTCAGGCGGAAATGGCGCTGGAAACCGCCAAGGCCAACCTGGCCTTCACGCGCATCGTGGCACCGATTGACGGAGAAGTGCTGGGCATCGTTACCCAGGAAGGGCAAACCATCGTGTCCTCGCAGAGTGCACCGACCATTTTGGTACTGGCCAACGTAGATACCATGATGGTGCATACGCGGATATCGGAAACCGACATCCTTAAGGTACGTACCGGGCAGCCGCTGTGGTTCTACGTTGCGGCCGATCCCAAAAGACGCTTTGACAGCGCCATGGGTGTTATACAACAGGCGCCGGCCGAAGCGCTGGAGGCGGATCCTATGGGCAGAAACCTGAGCCAACAGGCGTCGGCAGTGTATTACAACGGCGTTTTCGCCATCGCCAACGCTGAGCGTCGGTTACGTACGGCCATGACTGCGCAGGTGTTTATCATTACCGACCGTGCATCGGGCGTTGTGCGTGTGCCGATGGCGGCGCTTGGCGAACCGCAGGGAACCGATCGGTATTTGGTGATGGTACGGCAGGGGAAACAGGTTCTGGCGCGCCGGGTGCACATCGGTATTCACGATCGCCGCTACGCTGAAGTTGTGCAGGGCCTCAGCGAAGGGGAGTGGGTGCTGCTGGCACCGCAGGCAGATGCGGGGGAGAGCCATGAGCGCTAACGCAGCCGCAGTCATTGTTCTGGAGAATGTTTCCCGTGATTTTATTGCCGGCGAGCAAAGGATAAGGGTATTGAATCAGGTTTCGCTGCGCATCGATCGCGGCGAAATGGTGGCGATCGTCGGCGCCTCAGGTTCCGGCAAATCGACGCTGATGAACATTATCGGCTGCCTGGACAAGCCCACGCAGGGTTCGGTGCGTATCAACGATGTGGCGATTCAGCAGGCCGACGGCGATCGGTTGGCGCAGTTACGCAGCCGCCATGTCGGCTTTATTTTCCAGCGTTACCATTTGGTCCCCTATCTGACGGCCAGCGAAAACGTGGCGATCCCTGCGCTGTATACCGCCATGCCGGCTGCTGAGCGTCGGCGGCGGGCCAGGCATCTGCTGGCCCGTTTGGGGCTGTCTGCGCGAACTGAACATCGTCCGACCCAGCTTTCCGGCGGGCAGCAGCAGCGGGTGAGCATTGCCCGCGCACTGATGAACGGCGCGGAGATCATCCTGGCGGATGAGCCCACCGGCGCTTTGGACAGCGCCAGCGGCCAGGAGTTGATGAGTATCCTGCATGAGTTGCACGCCGGCGGACATACCGTTGTCGTGGTGACGCACGATCGTCAGATTGCCGAACAGGCGCAACGGATCATTGAGATTGGCGACGGGGAGATCGTCGGCGATCATCGAAAGGGCGTGTGGCCGGTCTTGGCCGGTAAATCGCCGCAGAGTCTGCTTACACCGCCTGGCAGGGCGCATTTGGGGCCGGCATTGAGCGGGGCGATCCGCATGGCGTGGCGCTCCTTGCTGGGGCATCGGGTGCGGGCGCTACTGTCGATACTGGGTATTATCATCGGTATCGCTGCGGTAGTTTCTTCGATCGCCATCGGCGAGGGGGCCCGGCGAAATATTCTTGATGAAATCAGCCAGCTTGGCACCAGTACCCTGGAAATTCGGCCTGGCCTCGGATGGGATAAACCCCGGCCGGATTTCGAGCGTTCACTGAGCCTGCGGGATGTCACTCTGTTGTCGACATTGCCTTATGTTGACAGCGTATCTCCCGTTGCCAGCGCTCAGGTGTTGGCCGTTCGGGAGGGGAAGCAGGTGCAGCTTCCCGTGATGGGCGTAGGCAGCGATTATTTCCGTACGCAAGGTATCCGTCTGATTTCCGGCAGCTTCTTTACCCCGCAGGATCTGGATGAGCGCGAGCCGGTAGTGGTTATCGATACGCAGCTCAGACAGGCACTGTTTTCCTCCCAACAGGATCCCGCAGGCGAGGTTGTTCAACTAGCGGGTATCCCCCATCGGGTGATCGGCGTGGCTGAGCGCAAGGGCGCCAACTATGCCGGCGCCCAGCCGCTTGCCTGGCTGCCTTACACCTCCCTGACAGGCCGTATTGCGGGCGATATGCCGCTGGAGTCGATCGTGCTGCGGGTGAGTGACGGGGGTTCATTGACAAATGCTCAGCGCGACGTGACGCAACGTCTGATGTTGGAACACGGCCGACGGGATTTCTTCACGCTTACCGACGACCAGATGACAAAGGCTATACAGAGCGCTTCTGACTCCATGACCTGGTTGATTACCGCCATTGCCGGCATTTCACTGCTGGTGGGGGGCGTAGGCGTGATGAACATTATGCTGGTATCGGTTACCGAACGAACCCATGAAATAGGCATCAGACTGGCGGTCGGTGCCAGAGAAAAGGACATCCAGCGGCAGTTTCTGGTTGAAGCTGTCGTGATCTGCAGCCTGGGTGGCGCGCTGGGCATTGCCTGTTCTGCATTGGTCGGCCTGGCGCTCGCCTGGCTGGCACCCCAAATGGTCATGGTATTCACCTGGCCGCCATTGCTGCTCGCCTGCGGTTTTTCAGCGCTGATCGGCGTTGGGTTTGGCTTCTTCCCTGCGCGTACCGCAGCGCGCTTGCAGCCTGTAGAGGCGCTGGCGCGCGAATGAACAGATTTTTAATTTTGGCACTGGTTATGTTGTTGATCGGTGGTTGTGGCCAGCGATCGCCGGGTTCGGGAACACAACAACAGATTGTGCTACCACAACAATGGCGTGTTGACGACGACGGTGCCGGCGCGGTGCGTGGAGAGGCGACATGGTGGGATAATTTTAACGATCCTCAGTTATCGGCACTGATCGGCAGCGTGTTGGCAAACAACCAGGATCTGGCGCTGGCCGGGCTGCAATTGCGCATGGCTCTGCTGGATGCCGGGCTGGTGAGCGGTAACCTGACTCCGGACGTTACGGCGAGTCTGAGTGGCAGTAACAGCAAGACGTTACGCAATACCGTGCGGCAGGAGAGTTATCGGGGCACGTTGTCCCTGAGTTATGAACTGGATTTATGGGGCAAGCTGGCGCGGGCCCGCGAACAGGCTGAATGGTTGGCCAATGCCTCTGAGCTGGATCGGCAAAACACGGCGCTGGTGCTGATCGGCACCAGCGCCCGTTTGTATTGGCAGATAGCCAATCTAAACCGGCAAAACAGCAATCAACAGGCTGCGTTAACGATCGCCCAAGGCACCTTGCAACTGGTGAAAGCGCGCCATGCCGCGGGCGATATCGGGCAGTTTGAACTGTTGCAGGCCGGGCAAAGGGTGTTGGAGCGGGGAAATCAACTGATCGATCTACGCCGGCAACGGGAGGAGGCGCGCAATTCGCTGGCGCTGCTGTTTGGCCAATCGCCGTTGATGCGGCGCTGGGAGCGTCAGTCGCTGGCAATCGAAAGCGTGGCGATTGTTCAACGTCAGCCGGTGGCGGTGATTGCGCAGCGGCCTGACGTGCAGGCGGCAGAGCGTCGATTGCGGGCCGCGTTGGCGGGAGCTGAACTGGCCAGACTGAGTTTCTATCCGGCACTGAGTCTGTCTGCCGCTCTCGATGCCGGCAGCCAGGTATTCAGGCAGTGGTTCAGCGACCCGACGAGGACGGTGGGCGGCGCGTTGACGCTGCCGTTTATCGAGTGGCGCAAGATGCGGCTGACCAATGAAAAAGCGTTGCTGCAGGCACAGCAGGCGGAGATCCAGTTTCGGGATGCCGCCTATCGCGCCCTGGCCGATGTGGATAACGCCATGGAGCAGCGTCTGGATGCGCAGCGGCAAATCGGCAATCAGCGAGAGCTGCTGGAGATGAGCCGGCAAGGGGTGCTTTTAGCGCAGCATCAGTATCGGTCTGGTGCCGTATCGCTGCAGACGCTGCTGGATGCTCAGGACGCGCTGCTGTCCGGTGAAAATGCGTTGTCGGAGCTGCAGTACCGTTATCTGAACGCCACCATGCAGCTTTGGCTGGCGCTGGGCGGCGTTGCATCCGGCGATGATAAAGAAAAAGGGGAGAAGCATGGATAAGGAAATATACCCGAAACGGGTGGTGGTCACCGGCTACGGTGCAGTGACTGCCTTGGGCATGAATGTGCAGCAAAATTGGCAGGCCATCATGGAATATCGTCTGGCATATCGTTATCACGATAAATCGGCTGCGGGAATACGCTCGCGTTTTTTTGCATTGATGGACCAGGAGCCGCCTCTGGATGGGATCTCGCAATCCACTCGCCGGCGCTTGCCGCGTTTTGCCCGGTTGGCGTTGGCGGCAGCTACGGAGGCAGTCGAAATGGCGTTTTCCTCGTCCTCGGTTGGGCCTGCTCATTTTTACCCTTCGCTGGACTGCGGCGTTATTATCGGCAGCGGATGGGGCGGGCAGGACGAAATGTTACTTAATAATGCGGATTATTTGCGTTCCGGATTGGGGCAACTGTTCGGTGCCTTCCACTCGATGCCCAACATTGCGACGGCGATCTGCAGCCAGCGCTGGCTTTTGAGGGGATACCAGAATTCACCTGCAGCGGCCTGCGCTACCGGCAGTATCGCTATTGGCGACGCGTTTGAGGTTATCCGCAGCGGCCGGGCCTCAGTGATGTTGGCCGGCGCAGCGGAATCGCTGAGCGGTAATGGCACCCTCTGGAATATCGATGTGTTGCGCGTGTTGGCTCAGGAACAACATGACATCACCAAAGCCAGCTGTCCATTCAGCCGTGATCGCAATGGTTTTGTACTGGCGGAGGGGGCGGCGGTACTGTGCCTGGAAGAGCGTGATGCCGCTCTGGCGCGCGGTGCGGCGATATTGGGAGAAATCAAAGGCTACGGTAATTGCTCGGATGCCTTTGATCTTACCGTACCGGCGGAAGATAAACAGGCTAGGGTGAAAAGCATATGCCAGGCACTGGATCAGGCGGGCCTGCGCCATCACGAGGTCGATTATATCAACGCGCATGGCACCTCAACGCTGCTCAATGATCTGAACGAAACGGAAGCGATTAAACTGGCTTTGGGGCAGGATGCCTACCATACCCCGCTTTCGAGCACCAAATCTTATACCGGCCATCTGATTGCCGCCTCCGGCAGCTTTGAATCCATTATCTGCCTGCTGGCACTGCAGCAACAGATAATGCCGGCTACCTGCCATTTGAATGAGGCCGATCCGGCCTGCGATCTAGACTATATCCGTGAAGGACATCGCCACGGGCGTTTGAGGAATGTCATGAACCTCAGCTTTGGCTTTGGCGGGGCGAATGCGGTACTGGTATTCGGCAAGCACGATATTGAGGACAAGGAGTGATGATGGAAAAGTATCAAATCCTGTATGAAAGGATTTGCGCGATGCTCTATGAGGCCAGGGAGTTGAGGCTAACCTCTCTGTCAGCGGATGTACCGCTCCAGCAGTTGGGCCTGGACAGTTTGGATTATGTGGAACTGATGCTTTTGGCGAGGCGAGAGTTCGGTATTTCGCTAAGTGCAGAAATGTTTCTCGATCAGCCGGATATGACATTAGGGGAACTGTGTCGTTATATGTCCATGCAATAGGCTATAGCCAAAATAATTGGCGTTGCATCAAGGCAGCAAGGCCGTAATAAATCGGTCAGGAACCGATTTGAACAGCGCTTGCGCTGGCCCACAGGGTGAGGCTCAAGGATGGGCCGAATAACCGAGCCAACACAGATGCAGCTTCAAGTATGACGGGGATATTGATATCTGGCTCTTGCGCATTATCGCAGGGCCTGACTGAATGCCCTATGCGACGACTCATCCCAATGCCGTTCTTTACTGCTTCATTGAAATTAATATAATAAACCAAGATGAGTGAAAGCCTCGATTTAATAATTTCGGTGGTTAATTTTTGATAATATTTGTGTTTCTTGGTGCTATTTACTTTGTTGTTTAAATAACTACTCCCTGTTTTATTAAATATAGTTTTTGATGTTTTTTTATATTTGTCAGTCATTTTTATACGTGGGAAAAGTTAGTGTTTCGCTATTTTTACTTTTGGTTATCGTCTCGGTTTCATTCTGAGAATGCTTCGTCAGTCAGTCTTGCTCAGGGCTGTTCACAACAATCAAATCCGCTATACTCCGCGCAGGATGCAGGAACCTATCCGTAAACCGGAGTGCGCTCCGGGTGTCCATTGTGGTGATGTAAAAGGAAAATGACAGCCACATTTTTCTGATCAAGTTATAGAGGTAGCATGTCCAATCGTAAACATCTGACGCCTTCCGAAGTGGAAAGAATGCTTGAAGCTACGCTGCAAGGGAAGAATCCAGAACGCGATTATTGTTTGATTTATATGTGTTTTATTCATGGCTGTCGCGCGAGCGAAATTGGTGGCTGGCGTTTGTCGGATATCGACCTGGAGGGGGGGAATATTTATGTTCACCGCTTGAAAAACGGTTTTTCCACCGTTCATCCATTATATCTGCGTGAAAGGCAATGCCTGCGGCGTTGGCTGGAAAAGCGTAAAGAACACCGTGGGGCTGAGGGGGAATGGTTATTTCTTTCCAATCGAGGTGGTCGTCTGTCACGACAACGTATTTATTGGCTGATTCGCAATTACAGCAAGGCAGCCAGGTTGGAGGTAAATGCCCATCCGCATATGCTGCGTCACGGGTGTGGTTTTGCACTGGCGGACAGGGGAATCGATACCCGATTAATTCAGGATTATCTGGGGCATAAAAACATTCAGAACACCGTTATCTATACGGCCAGTAACGCTCAGAGGTTTAAGGAGATTTGGTAAGGAACGCTTAGGTTTATATGACTAAGGAGTCACTTTGAACTAAACTGAAACATACTGTAAGGATGAGTAAATCCAAAGTCAATACGCGTATCAGTACTTTCTTAATGAATTTAAATTTTGATTTAAAATCAATGTGATAAATGATTTTTTTCCCTATATCACTAACTCTAAGTCTCCAAGTATTATCCCATTCCTTTTTAAGCCGCACAGACCCCCTTGTCGAAAAAATATTTTTTAAACTTTAATTACTCTGAATATTGATTAGGGTAAGAATTAAAATCTAAAAATAAACAAAATTTTAGTTTAAAAAACCAAAGGAGTCACTTTAGTTCAAAATGAATCGTTTGGATGAATAAGCTCGCGACTGTCAATCGTTTCTGTCGAGGAGTGCATCTTGACTGCTGAGCTAAATAAAAGGAGTGACATAGGGTTATGTCGGAAATAAACCAATGCATATTTTGCATACCTTTTAAGGAAAGTAGGATGAAAAAGAATTTACTGGCCGTAGCTGTTTTGACCGCATCTGCATTTACCGCATCTGCATTCGCCGCCGATGGCACCGTGAATTTCAAAGGCTCGATTACCGATAAATCTTGCACCGTCGATACGGCCTCTCAAAACCAGGACGTTATTCTGGGCGCGATCTCTAAAACTGCGTTTGCTACAGGTGCCGGCAGCTCTGCGGGCGGCAAAGAGTTCAGTCTGGTACTGAAGGATTGCCCGAGTACCGTCACCAAGGCCACAGTGCGTTTTGACGGGACCCGGGTTCCTGGCCCGGTTGGCCTGCTGGCGCTGACCGATGTCGCCGATAAGGCGAATGGAATAGGGGTTCAATTGCTGGACGACAGCAATAATGCGATTAACCTGGGTAATGATTCCCGCGAATACACTCTGGTTTCAACCGGCGCTAACACCCTGAAATTCTTTGCTCGTTACTATGCCTTCGGCACCGTCTCTGTCGGTAAAGCGGACGCCACCACCAACTTTACGATCGTCTATCCATAAGCTATCGCAGCCGACATTTTGCGGCTAAAGACATGGGCCGGAGGAAGTGTTCTCTGGCTCTTTATTCATGGACGAACGGAGCAAAAAGAAAATGAGAGCAGGTTATTTCACGCTGATTGCGGCGCTGTTGGCGATGTTTTTGACGCCGGCGCAGGCGGGGGTGATCGTGGGCGGTACTCGCCTGATTTATGACGGCGCCAAAAAAGAGTCCGCTCTGAATATCAATAATCCGGATGCGGTGCCTTATCTGATCCAGTCCTGGGTCGACGCGCAGGAAAGCGACAGTACCAAAGCCCCTTTTATCATTACACCCCCCTTGTTCCGGCTGGATGGCGGGCAAAATAACCTGCTGCGCGTAGTGCGGGCGGGCGGTAATTTGCCCGCTGACAAAGAATCTCTGTATTGGCTGAATGTGAAAGCCATCCCATCGGTAGAGAAAAAAGACAACACGCTGCAAATTGCGATTAAGACCCGTATCAAGCTGATTTATCGTCCGCAGGGATTATCCGGCAATCTGGAAGAGGCGGCCGGGAAACTGACATGGAGGCGCAGCGACAATCGTTTGCAGGTCAATAATCCTTCACCCTACTACCTCACTTTTTTCAATTTGAAACTCAATGGTCATGAGATTCCCGGCAGCACAATGGTAGCTCCTCAGGCCACCGCCAGTTTTCCATTGCCGGCCGTCAGCGGAAGCGGCGGTAACCTGAGCTGGCAAATCATCAATGATTACGGCGGTACCGGGACGACGTTCACCAACAAGTTATAGCCGTTTATTTTTTCGCGTTTTTAGCCCCGTACAGACGACGGGATACAGGGAAACGGCTCGCCAGAGTTCAGGGCGGGCGAAATGATCGGGACAGGGAGTTAAAAAGATGAATAACCCGAGTTGTAATGGTCTGCGAAAACCGAAGCCGGTCTTGGCGTACCTGATATCTTGCCAAATGCTGCTGTTGCTGAATTCTTCCGGCATGGCGCATGCGGGCAGGTATTTTAACCCGGCGCTACTGGAAATCGACAACCCGGCGCTGCGTGGCGCGGATCTTTCTGTTTTTGAAGAAAACAGCAGCCAGGCACCGGGTAACTACCGGGTCGATCTTTATCTTAACGGTCAGCAGATAGATACTCTGGATATCGAGTTTCGTCTCCTGCGTGATGAGACAGGAAAGCAAAGGCTACAGCCTTGTCTGAGCGCCGCGAAGCTAACTGAACTGGGCGTAAAAGTAAGCTCATTTCCCGCTATCGACAGCTCGGAAAGTTGCGTCAATCTGGCGCAGACGATTCCTCAGTCTTCCACCACTTTTCAGTTCAACCAATTGCGACTGAATCTGAGTATTCCCCAAGCCGCGCTGAACATGAACGCGCGCGACTATGTGCCACCTGAACTGTGGGATGCCGGCATACCGGCGCTGCTGGTTAATTACAACTTCACTGGCGCCAATAGTCAGGAGCGTGAAAGCCAGGGGCAAAACAATAATAACTATTACCTTAACCTACGCTCAGGTATCAACTGGGGTGCATGGCGCCTGCGTAACTATTCGGTGTGGAATCAATATAGTGGCGGAGTTTCCTCATGGCGTTCGATTAATACCTATCTGCAGCGTGACATTGTTGCGTTGCAGAGCCGTTTGACTTTGGGTGACAGCACCACAGCCAGCGACGTGTTCGATAGCGTGCAGTTCCGCGGCGGACAATTGGCCTCTGAGGATGAAATTCTGCCGGACAGCATGAAAGGTTATTCACCGGTGGTGCGTGGGATAGCGCGCAGCAACGCTCAAATTGTGATCCGCCAGAACGGGTATGTCATTTACCAAAGTTATGTGCCGCCAGGGGCGTTTGAAATTACCGATCTTTATCCTACCGGCGGTAGCGGCGATCTGAATGTGAGCGTGCGCGAAGCCGACGGCCAGGAACAAAATTTTGTAGTGCCTTACGCCGTGGTGCCGGTATTGCAACGTGAGGGGCGCTTTAAGTACAGCTTGACCAGCGGAAAGTACCGTTCTTACAGCGGCGGTGTCGATGAACATCCCTTTAGCCAGGGCACGGCTATTTATGGTCTTCCTTGGGGCGCGACGATCTATGGCGGGATGCAAGCCGCCAGCAAGTATCAAGGGCTGTCGCTGGGGTGGGGGCAAAATCTGGGGGCACTTGGGGCAATATCCACCGACGTCACGCAGGCCTGGACCAAGCCGGAAGCTCAACCCAAAGAACAGGGGCAATCATGGCGACTGCGCTACGGTAAGAACTTTATCGAGTCCGGCACTAACTTCAGCCTGGCCAGCTACCGCTATTCCACGCGCGGTTTTTATACCCTGCAAGAGGCGCTTGAGAGCTATGGCGGCAGGGCACTCTATAACGATCACAAGAAAAGCCGTGCCGAATTGATGCTGAGTCAAAGTCTGTGGGAGAGGGGCGGATCGTTATCGCTCAGTGTGTTCAGTGAAGACTACTGGAACGACAATCGCCGCTCCCAGTCGGCAAGCGTCAGCTACAACAACAATTGGGAAAGCGTAAGTTACGGCTTGAATTACACCTTCAGCCAGAACGGGTATGACAGCAACGGTAATCGGACCTACGTCCGCGACCATATTGTGGCCTTCAACGTCAGCGTGCCACTGAGCAAGTGGCTACCGGGAAGTTATGCAACCTATAACATGAACAGCAGCCGCAATGGTGCCACCAGCAACAATCTCGGTTTGAGCGGCAGCGCGTTGGAGGGCAATAACCTGAACTACAGCCTGAGCCAGGGTTACACCGGCCGAGGTGTGGGGGCCAACGGCAATATTCAGGCCGATTACAAGGGCTCTCTGGCGGAGTTGAATTTGGGTTATGGCTATGACCGCCACCGTCGGCAGGTGAACTATGGCATTCAGGGCGGCGTGCTGGTGCATCAAAACGGCATCACGCTGTCCCAGCCGCTGGGCGATACGATCGCGCTGGTGCAAGCGCCAGGCGCAGCGGGCGTCAACGTGCTGAACCAGACTGGGGTGAGCACCGACTGGCGCGGTTATGCGGTAGTGCCTTATCTGACACCTTATCGCCGCAATATCGTTGGATTGGACGGAGACTCGTTCGCCGATGATCTCGATATGACGCTCAGTAGCCAAACGGTGATCCCGACCCGTGGCGCGGTGGTGCGTGCCAGCTTCAACCCTAACGTCGGCCAGCGCGTACTGATGACGCTGCTGACGCGCAGTGGTAGCCCGGTGCCTTTCGGCGCTACGGTCGGTGCTGCCAGCAACGCGAGTATCGTCGGCGACGGCGGACAGGTTTACCTGGCAGGTATGCCCGAAAGCGGCCAGTTGCAGGTTAAGTGGGGCAATGACGCAGCCCAGCAGTGTCGGGTCAGCTATCAATTGGCTAACCAACCCGAGAGCGGTGGGATTCGCCTGGTTAACGGGCAGTGTTTATAAGGTGCATGTGATGAAAACAGTAAAATTAAATCAACGCGTTGCGCTTACCTGTGGCCTTTTTTGCGCCGCAATGTTCAGCACGCCGCAGGCACAGGCTGGTTTTGGCCAATGCAGGCCCATAGGGGGAACTCACCAATTTTCATTTATGTTTGCGCCGACCCTGAGCCAGCCGGAACAGAATATCACCGGCATGGTGATTAAAAATGCCTCCGGCAATAACTGGAATCTGAGCGATACCTACGATGTGCAGTGCGAATGCACTAACCGCACGGCGTCTTATGTCACCGCCAAGTCGAGCCTGCCGATGCAAAATCATGTAGACGGCCCTTTAACCTATTATGTGCTGAATGAATATCTGGCAGTGGCCAGTGAGGTTTATGTTGGCGGCAATCTGCAACAGTATATCCCGACGCCTTTCAGCAATATTTCCAATCGCAAAACGGAATTGGAGCCCGGTGAAAGCTGTGCGAGAGCGCCCTATAGCAGCGGAGCCAGAGGCCGGGTTCATCTCTATTTCCGCAGACCTTTTGTCGGCCAGACCATCATCCCCAGTACCCGGCTGGTCGAGAACTATGTTTCGGTCGTCAATGGGGTGAGCAGCGTTACCCCGGTATCAACGGTTACGATGAGCGGTGTGGTGACGGTGCCGCAAAATTGCGAAATCAGCCCACAGACGGTGATGATTGATTTTGGCGATATTCTGTCTACCGATTTTCAGACCAAAGGAAATATGCCGCCTAATTTTACCCCGCATCAGAAGGAACTGACCCTGGCCTGTCGCAATATTTCCGCAGGGGTCAAGATCAGTCTGTCATTCAGAGGGGAAGCCGACAGCAATATGCCTGATTTGTTGAAGACCACTAACGGCAGTGTAGGGGTGAGGATTAATGATCGGTCCGGTAACTCGGTTTCGCCGCAAAACGGGCGTCTGGGCGTTGATTTCAACTACCCCAGCCAGAGTGGCAGCACCAGGTTCAGTGCGTATCCGGTCAATACCACCGGGCAGATGCCTGCCGTAGGTAAATTCAATGCGACGGCGACCATTCAGGCAGAGATTCAATAAGGGGATTTTTAACCATGGGGGAATTGTGTCATCAAAGAAAAGGAGAGCGTTATGTTTAATGGCTTGAGTGGAATAAGCCGGGCACTGATCATTGCCGGCATTTTTCAGGTGGCGTTTCCGGTTGCGGCGGCAAAGTTACAGATAACCGGCACCATCAAAGCGGCACCTTGTGTTGTCGATGGTGCAAACAGCAACATTCAGGTAAATCTCGGCGACAATATTTCTGCCGCTATCCTGGGGAGAGCCGGTACCGGCAGCGAATGGATCGAGTTTCCGCTAACGCTGAAAAATTGCCCGACCACCACCACCTCGGCGACGGCGACTTTCAGCGGCTCGGAAGCTGAAGAGGGAGCAGATTTATATAAAAGCGTCGGCACATCGCGCAGGGTACAAATCGAGTTGCAAAGCCAAAGCGGTACCAATCTCGGTAACAATAAAAGCATGGCGCAGTCGGTCAATCCACTGACGCACGAGGCCACATTCAATCTTCGGGCCCGAGCGTACAGCGTTAATGGTGGCGCCACGCCCGGCAGTATTGATGGCGTACTGCAGATTGCCTTTGTCTATGAGTAGGCATCCGATCGGCGAGTTTATCGCGCCAGCGTTCTTGACTGTCGGCTGCTGATGCTGAAGACCGGTGTTGCCCGGTGATATTTTCCAGGCACGAATGGTTGACGAAGGATCGTAATAGCAAAGCTAAGGTGATGATATGACTATTAATTATCAACACAGTAATATGCCAGACTCAAAGGATACATCCGATAAAAGAACCGGGACGGTGGTCATTATGGAGCCCTGTTCCATCACTGCGTTAGGGATCAGTAACCGATTGATCGAATCTTGTGGTTTTCGACAGGACAATCTCCTGTTGGTGAGGAGCCTTGCTGAGCTGAAGGCCACGTTAACCCGACATCAGCCCCGTCTGTTAATTATGGAACTGTGCGGCAAGTCGGAGTCCGTATTGGATGGCTTGAGATTGATCGCCGATATACATGAACAGTCGCCTAATGCAGCGTTACTGGTATGCACTGCGCTGGATGAGCCCAGAGTGTTGCGGCAACTGATAGCTTCAGGTATCCGAGGCATGATGTTGAAACTGGAGCCTGCCGTCGCGCTGGATCATTGCGTAAAGCAGGTTTTAGCCGGCAAAAAGAGTTTCAGCCATCGTATCCGCCAGCGAGGGTTGCATGAAGCGGCTGCGGAGAAGCCCCTGACGGTGCGCGAGTTGGATGTTTTGGCCCAGCTATTTTCCGGCAAAAGCGTGACCAATGTGGCTTTGACGCTGTGCCGCGATATCCGTACCGTCAGTACGCACAAGCGTAATGCCATGTTAAAACTGGGTTTTCATAATGATGGTGAGCTATATCTCCAGGGGAAATGGATGGCGATGAATGGCCCGTCCTTTGTTCGTTAAGGGCATAAACTGGCCGCGTTTTAACGCGGTAGGATAGAGGGAATACAGGAGCAGGATATGCAGGTTTCACGTCACCAACGGTTGAACATTGCGTTAATGGATCATTGCCCATTGATGCTGGATGGATTGGCAAGTTTTATGAGTAAGCTCTCGACCCGGGGAAAGATCGTGGTACGAGAAACCAGTATGAGAGAGGCGGCAGATGGGGCAATCTACCAACAGGCCGACGTCTTGATTGCCGAATTGAATGGCGTGGGCGAAACCGCGGTACAGGGCCGGGAGATACTGCTTGACCTGTGCGCTCAGATACCGGCCTTACGGGTGGTGGCCTATACCCGCAGCCAAAGTGTCGAAGAGCTGTCTCTGCTATTGAGCCAGCCTAATATCAGCATTGTAGCGCGGGATGATGCGTTACCCTTGGTAGCGGAGTTTTTCAACCGGGTGCTGAATGGAGAGCGAGTATTAAGCCCGCAGATTGGCGCCTGTCTGGCGCGCACTTCCGCGAGAGAAACGACGGTAACGCGTGAGCTGACCCGTTGTGAAAGCGATGTTCTGGCCTTTTTGTTTAACGGCCTGAGTTTGCGGGAGATTGCCGAACTGCAGCGGCGCAGCATCAAAACCATCAGCGCACACAAATGCAGCGCTATGCGTAAGCTGAAGGTGTCGAACGACAGTGAACTGTTTTCACTGCACGGCAAAATTACCCGCCAGCTTGCCGGAGAGTGGCAGAGAAGTACACAACGTTAAGGCGTGCGTTGCTGTGCCGACTCGTTTCTGGCAGTAGTGAAATAACCGCACCGGCAATGATAAGTTATGCTCCGCACTTTTCAAAGGAAATGCCCCTGAAGAGATGTATTTCAGGGTGTTTATCCCGCGGGGCAGTCAGTCTCTATTTATCATTGTTTTTATATCAAATATTGATAATTCTGAATCGTTCTACGTTAGCGGCAGTATAAATTACGGTGTTCTGAATGTTTTTATGCCCCAGATAATCTTGGATCAGGCGCGTATCTATCCCTCTGTCAGCTAAGGCATAGCCGCAGGAGTGGCGAAGCATGTGAGGATGCACTTGAACGCTAATGCCGGCCATTTCACCGTACATTCGCATCAGCCGATACAGCTGTTGTCGCGATATTTGCCCACCGTGACGTGACAAAAACAGCCACTGAGTATCGGCTTCAAGGTAGCCTGACCTTAGGCCAAGCCACTTCAACAAGGCATTGCGCTCCCGGGGTTGTATGGGGTGCTGAACGGAAAATCCATTTTTCAACCGGAATATGTGCACCCGATTAGTTGCAAGATCAATATCCTGTAAACGTAATGAACGGAGTTCGCTGACCCGTAAACCATGAATAAAACACATCAGTAACAAACAACGGTCCCGAATACTGTTTTTACCCTCGGGAACGGCTGAGATAAGTTGCTCAATTTCAACCTGGCTGAGAAATTTCCGTTTCTTCATTTTAATTACCTAAGCTATTAACGTTGACGGGTTTTAAATTGGTCGATTTTTATTAAAGCACTTAACACAGAGTGACGGCAAAGAAAATAAAATTACTTCAAGATGCTAATGGTAAATTCATATATTTATTTTATTCTTATTTTTTCAGTGAATGTTTTTTTGATATTTATTATTGATAAATAGGGTGGTCTTTTTTGAGTGGCAGTGCGCATTTATATTTCCGTTAATTCAATTCAGTACTCTGCGGCCCGATATCCGTAGGGAATATTTCTGATATCCATGCTGCCCAGATGGCGATGTTTTCTCCCAGTGCCGCAAGTGATATGAGAATTATTATTGATATCATTCTCTCGCCGCTTACAATGCCTGCCATCTCAAGTTTTCAGCGTAAGGGTTTTCATGGAGTTGCTACGGGTGGTTTACCATCAGTATCGTTGGCCGTTTCTGGCGGTAATGGCGTTGACTATGGCTAGCGCGGCGCTGGGCATCGGCATCATCGCCTTTATAAATCTGCGGCTGATGGCAGCGGCGGGTAACCCACTGACTGTGCTGCCGGAGTTCCTTGGGTTACTGGCTTTGTTGCTGGCGGTGACGCTGGGATCGCAGCTGGCGCTGACCACGCTTGGCCATCATTTCGTCTTCCGGCTACGCGGCCAACTGGTAAAGCGGATCCTGGATACCCCTATTGAACGGATTGAACAATTGGGCAGCGCTTCTCTATTGGCGAGCCTGGCCAGCGACATACGCAATATCACTCTGGCTTTTGTCCGCCTGCCGGAACTGGTACAAGGGGTGATACTGACTCTGGGATCTGCGGCCTATCTGGGCTGGCTTTCACCGCAGATGCTGGCAGTGACCGCTGTCTGGGTGGCGGTGACGGTTTTTGGCAGCGGATATCTGGTATCGCGAGTGTATCGTCATCTAAGCAGCGTGCGTGAGGCGGAAGAGCGCCTTTACCAACATTATCAGTCTGCCATTGACGGCCGCAAAGAACTGGCGCTAAACCGTGACCGCGCGAAAGCGCTCTATCAGCAGGCCTACCAGCCGGATGCTGAAGACTATCGTTACCATATTATTCGTGCCGATACCTTCCATCTCAGCGCGGTGAATTGGTCGAATATCATGATGCTGGGTGCCATTGGCCTGGTATTCTATATGGCCAACAGCCTGGGCTGGGCAGATACCGCCGTTGCGGCTACCTATTCACTGACGCTGTTATTTTTGCGTACGCCATTGCTGCAAGCGGTAGGGGCTTTCCCGACGCTAATGGGGGCAGAAGTGGCCTTCAATAAGATCAAATCCCTGCGGCTTGCCGATTATCAGCCAGCATTTCCCACTGTCGCCGCCAAAGCCTGGCAAACGCTGGAACTGCGCGACATCGTATTCCATCACGGTGCTACGGAGCAGAAAGCCGGATTTGTCGTTGGGCCTGTCTCCCTGACGTTGCGCCGGGGAGAATTGGTGTTTCTGATTGGCGGTAATGGCAGCGGGAAGTCAACGCTTGCGATGTTGCTGACTGGCCTATATCAGCCGGTCAGCGGGCAGATCCTGCTGGATGGCGTTGCGCTGGAAGCATCGGACATGCACGACTACCGCCGTTTGTTTTCCGCCATTTTTACCGATTTCCATCCGTTCCACCATTTACAGGGGCCGGATGGCCGGCAGCCTGACGCCGAATTGGTGGATAATTGGCTTAACCGATTGAACATGAAGAACAAACTGGAATTTGATGGCCTGAGAGTGACCAATCCGCAGCTGTCGCAAGGGCAGCGTAAACGCTTGGCTTTGCTGCTGGCGGTGGCAGAACAGCGGGATGTTTTGCTACTGGACGAATGGGCAGCGGATCAGGATCCGCAATTTCGACGCATCTTTTATCGCGAGTTGTTACCGCAGCTGCGTGAGTTGGGCAAAACGGTATTTGCCATCAGCCATGACGACCACTATTTCGAGCATGCCGATCGGCTGTTGCAAATGCGCGATGGGCATCTGATTGAATTGTCGGGAAGCGAGCGTGACCACGCCAGTAAGGACTCAGTTATGCAGATTAGTTGATCTATTTCACTCCTTTCAGGCCGGTTTACGCGGCCTGAATTAAGGATTCAGTCACTCAAGCCGCAGCGGAAGTTCTCTTCTTTATTTCTCTTTACCGCCAAACCCCCCGCCAATTTAGGTTAAATCCAGCCATTTGTTTTAATAACAATTCATTTACTGATGGTTTGATTTTGATCGTTTTTATCGTGGCACACTGCTTGGATACTGACCATTGGGTTGTTGTTAGCTTGTGCCATGTGAAGTATGGCTCTGTCGTTTTTTGCACTATTTAATTTAATGCAAGGTCGCTATTCGCGTGCTTTCTTTCAATCGCCATGGGAATAAAGTGTTTTATTGATTGTTTAAATATATCAATTGTTGTTATTCAATCAGCTTAATCTATTGGTGAGGTGATGCGTGATAAGGAAGGATGTGAGGGACATCAAACGTAAGGCTTGGTTGTGCGTGTTTATCGGCTGCGGGATGTTTTGGCTGGGTGTTGCCGCCGTGATTTATGGGTTGCTGATGATTTAGGAAGTATGTCGATGGACAAAAAACCTGTTAAAAATGGAAAGAGCGCTAAAGAGCGCAGTCTTGCCAAGATACCGCCTCGTTGGCAGTTGAGCGCTGCACAGCGCGATTTTATTGACGATCTCTGGCAGGCGGACGGCCTGGATTCTGTCCCGGCGCTACCCACTCGCCACGACGTTAGCGGATGATGCGATTACGCCCGGCGAGAACGCCAAACAGCATTTGCAGCAGGGTCAGGCCCAGCAGGATACTCAGCGGCAATTGCCAGCCTTGAGTCAGGTCGTGCAGTACGCCGAATAACGTTGGGCCTAGCGCGGCCAGTAAATAACCTACCGATTGCGCCATGCCTGACAGCTGCGTGGCCTGGTGTTGATGCCCGCTGCGCAAGCCAAAGAATGACAGCGCCAGCACCAAAGAACTTCCCGCCCCCAATCCGGCAAAGATTAACCATATCAGCGAGTTTTCCGGCAGTAGCAGCAGGCCGGTAACGCCAATAAAAATCAGCAACGAGCTGCACAACGCGATAGCACGTTGATCGCGCGCGCGCGGCAGGATAAATACCATGACAAAGTTAGCGGCGATCGCCACCATCTGGTAGATAAACAGTTCGAAACCCGCTTGTTGCGGCGAGGTGCCGTGGCTGGCGGCAAAGGCGCTGAACCAACCGATAATGGTGTAGAAGGTGATGGACTGTAAGCCCATAAACAGCGCTACCTGCCACCCGAGCGCGCTGCCCCATGGTGAGCGGGACGGCGTCAAAGAGACCTGTTGCGTATCACCGGCCGTTAAAGCCGGTGGGCGGCGCAACTGCGGCAGCCAGACAATCAGCGCCAACAGGGCGGGCAGGCTCCAGCACAGCAGAGAGAAACGCCAGCCGAGGTTATTCAGTGAAGCCAGCGGCACCGCCAGGCCGGAGGCGGTAGCGGCAGCCAGCGACATCACCGCCGCATAGCCGGCAATCATGGCGGCTGCGCGGCTCGGAAAGTCGCGTTTTACCAGCGTTGGCAACACCACGTTGGCAAACGCGATTGCGGCGCCTATCAATATGCTGCCTAACCACAGCATGCCGTTTTGCGGCAGAGAACGCAGTACGATACCTGCAACCAGCAGCAGCAGTGCCATGCCCAACGTGCGTTCAATGCCGATTCTTTTCGCCAGGCCCGGTGTTACCGGCGATAAAACGGCAAACAGTATCAACGGCAGCGAGTTAAGCAAGCCGGCTGCAGTGGCGGACAGCATCAGCTGTTGCTGGATCTGTTCCAGTAACGGGCCCACGCTGGTCAGCGCGGCGCGCAGGTTAGCGGCGATCAGCATGATGCCGGTAATCAGCAATAAGGGGTGGCGTAAACGGCTGCGCTTCGTGGCGGCAGATTTTGGGGGTAAAGCGGAGTGTGGCATGAATTCCTCGCACCAGCATGCAGCCAATCAATGCTGCAAGACATGATGCGTTGATTGACGTTAACGCTTACGTACCGGCAGGGTACCGATATCTGTGCGCAAGTGTAGGGAAGAACGGGCGGCCTGACAAGGGGCGCTTAACCGGCGCGTACGGGATTGACCCTTCAGCGATCCCGAATGCCCGATGAAGGGTAAGAGCGCTCATCGGGCCGCAATCGCTTCGTTAACCGGCGACAGGCAACGCGCTAAGTGCCATGCGCGCCGGTTCATTCTCTTCCGGGCGACTAAAGCGCCAGCAACTCTGGTGATATTTAGCCACGCTGTTGCGGTGCGCCACGCTCACCAGCGTCACCTGCGGCAGCTCATCAACCAGCAGGCAATACATCAGTTGCTCGGTTTCATCATCCAGCGCGCTGGTGGCTTCGTCGAGGAACAGAATATCCGGGCGCGTCAAAATGGCTCGGGCAAAGGCCAGCCGCTGCTGTTCGCCCGGAGAAAGGCGGTGGCTCCAGTTGGCACCGGTGTCCAGCCAGCGCTGCAAATGCTTCAGGCGGCAATTTTCCAGCACTTTCAGCAGTTGTTCATCGCTGTAGTTGGCGGAAAGGTGAGGGTAACTGAGTGCCTCCCGCAACGTGCCTATCGGAATATAGCTGCGTTGCGGCAGGAATAATGCGCGGCAGGTGGTGTTCAGCCCAATGGTGCCGGAGCCGTAAGGCCAGATGCCGGCGATAGCGCGCAGCAGCGTTGATTTGCCGCAACCCGAGGGGCCGACGATCAGAACGCGTTCGCCGCGTTTCAGCGTCATGGAACTTGCATCCAGCAAGCTCTGGCCGTCCGGTAGTTGCAGGCTGAGATTATCAAGAATCAACGGCTGGTCGCTTTCCGAGCGCAGCTGAATGCCGCGTTGCTGATGGTGTACCTGATCCACCGCAGCGTTAAAACCGGCCAGACGGTTCACGCAGGCTTTCCAGGTGGCGAGATCGCTGAAGGCATCAATAAACCATGACAGCGCGCCCTGTACCTCGCCGAAAGCGGAGGCAATCTGCATCATGCCGCCCATCTGGATGGCGCCAGAAAAGTAGCGCGGCGCCGCCACCAGCAACGGGAAAACGATGGCGAACTGGCTGTAAAAGTTGGAGGCAATATTGAGCCGCCGGGTGATGCGCATGATCGACCACCAGTTGGCGCGAAGGGTATCAAAACGGTCACCCAGCTGTTGTGCTTCACGGGGTTCGCCGTGGTATAGCGCGATGGCATCGTTGTTTTCGCGGATGCGGATCAAGCCAAAACGGAAGTTCGCTTCATAGCGCTCTTGGTTAAAGCCGAGCTGGACCAGTGGCTTACCGACCCACCAAATCAGCAAGGAACCTAATCCGGCGTACAACAGCGCGAACCACAGCATATAACCGGGCACGGTAATGGTGTGCTGGCTAATCATAAAGGTCATTGGTCCGCTGACGTGCCACAAAATGGTGACAAAGGAAAACAGCGTCACCAGGCTGGAGAGCAGCCCGAGCGACAGTGACAGCGTGTACTGGGTCAGGACGTTGAGATCCTCGGCGATACGCTGGTCCGGGTTATCGACGATCTGCTGTTGTTCGGTATGGTAATAGGCCTGATGCGCCAGCCATTTACCCATGAATTTTTCCGTCATCCAGCGTCGCCAACGCATTTGCAGGCCCTGGGTCAGGTAGATTTTATACACCGCCAGCACGATGAAGATCAGCGCCAGATAGGTGAAACGCCACAGCTGTGCCTTGAACACCGGATAATTTTTGTTTTGCAGCGCGTCATAGAACACCTGGTTCCACTGATTGATCTGCACGCTGATATACACCAGCCCGAGCGACAAGGCGACGATGGTGATCAGCATCGTCCAGGCTCGCCATTTTTCTTCCGAAACCCAAAAAGGTTTAATCAACTGCCAGACGGCGCTTTTTTGCGTAGGGGGGCTGTTCATAAGGCTCTCGAGTTTTTACGTTCCGATCAGCATGAGCCGCCGGCCGGTAACAAACAAACCGTGACATGTAAGCAGTTCTAACGAGGCTAACCGTTTGAAATATTGTGGATGAATCCTTAGAGGTGAAGCCGGGGGACATGAGGGTTATACTGGCGCCGAATTACCGGTTACTCACTCTGGAAAGGATAAGGCATGAAGGCGTTGGTTCCCCTGCTGTTGACCTATGGCGCGCTCGCCAGCGGCCAGGCGATGGCACATATTGATGAGCCTGATATTGATGCCGATTGCCAGAAAGTGGCGGGCTATGCCGAACTGGGGAAAAGCGCTTATCAGCGGGGCGATTATGGCCGGGCGGCCGATGTTTTCCGTGATCAGGCTGCCTGGAGCGAGTTTTGTGGCCTGAACGATCAGGCGATCGCCACTGCCTATAACAACGTGGCGCTGGCGCTGATGCATGCCGGTGAACTGCTCAAGGCGCGCGCTTATCTGGAATTGGCGCCGAAGGATGCGAAATCTCAGCATAATCTGAAGCTGCTGCAGCAACGTTTGGCGAAGCAACCGCCGGTGAGCGGGCCGGGGGGCGTCTATTGGCAGTACGCCGGGCGCGGCGTATGGAGCGAAGTAGAAGTCAAGCCTCAGAGCGGGCGCTGGCTGATTAATTATTCCGGCTATTATATGCCGCAAATGGGGCTGTATTACGGGCCGAATATGGGCGAGTTCGCCGAGGTATTGCCGATTGAACGGGGCAAGGCGGTATACCGCCAGCGGGAGCCGCAGGACGGGATGGCCTGTGATGTGGTGATGCAATTTACGGCGGATGCGGTGGATATGAGTACCAAGGGCGATTGCGGATTTGGTTTTAACGTACAGGCGCAGGGAACGTTCATACGGGTCGAGTAATTCGGCTGCGGGGTGCGCAGCCGAAACAGTATTATGCCCAGGTTACCGCGCCGTTCAGCAACTCTTTCCAGGCATCAGCGTTGCCCAAATAGTTGCCTGCCGGGATCTGGCACAGCTGGCCTTCGCTGTCTTGCAACGCAAAGGTCGGGAACCCCTGGCCCTGGACTTTGGCCAGGAACGCCCGGCTTTCCGCAATGTGTTGTGCGGTCGGCGCGCCGGCGTTAAAGCGCATCTCTGCAATGAACGGGGCAGAGGGCAGGCCCAGCTCTTTCGCCAGGGCCTCCAGCACCGGTGTGTCGGCGATGCGGCGGCCTTCCTGATAATGCGCTATCTGAATGCGGTGCAGCATATCCAGCCCGCGTCCCCCCAGCGCTTCAGCCGCCAGAATCGCAGTAATCGGCGGCTCGGAGTCCATGACTGCCGTGGTATCTCGCAGCAGACCATTGAAATAAGCTTCACCGAAGGTTTGGCCGGTCAGCTCCGCAATGCGCTTGTCATGCGGAATCACATAGTTACGCCATTCATCCGAGATCTGGCGGCGATTATTGCCGGTCATCATGCCACCGGCGTGCAGGGCAATAGTCAGCCCTGGAATGCTCTTGGCCGCCTGCACCAATGGCGCTGCGCCATAGCACCAGCCGCACAGCGGATCGAAAACGTAATGCAGAGTTGTACCGGTCATCTTTATTCCTCGTGATGTTCTGCGGCCGAACGCCGCAGAACATTGGGCCTGTCAAAGGCCGTGTAGTCTGATTAGCGACGCGCTTATTGCGGCCACTTCATCTCGCCCTTCAGCACCTTGGCGCTCAATTCCAGGCTCGATTCATCTTTCAGGTTCGGGTAATGCTTCTTCATTGCCGCAATCAGTGCCGCAGAATCTTTGGCTTTCGGCAGCTCGGCTTCCAGCGTGGTCAGGTAGTTCTGGGTGAAGGTCACGGATTCCAGAGTCTGCGGCGCGCCCGGCAGGAAGTGCCCAGGGACGACGACCTTCGGCTTCAGTGCCTTGATGCTTTCCAGCGTTTGCTGCCAGTGAGCGCGGGATTCTACAGTCTGGTTATCGGCGATCCACGGGTGGATATTGTCGCCGGCTACCGGGACGCCGCCCACTACCGCCTTCAGATCAGGGATCCACACGTAGGTGCGTTCCGGCGTTGGGCCGGTCAGGCCTTTCACTTCCACTTTCTGACCGTCGATGGTGAAGCTATCGCCCTGCAGTGCCTGTGGAACCACTACCGCTTTAGGTGCGTTGTCTTTCAGGATCGGGCCCCAGTACGCTATTTTTCCGTCTTTGGTGGCGTTGATTTCTTTGATCGTGTCCGGTGACGCGATGATTTTTGCCTGCGGGAAAGCGGCTTTAATCACGTCCAAACCAAAATAGAAATCCGGATCGGAATGACTGATGTAGACGGTAGTCAGTTTCTTGCCGGTCGCTTTGATCTTTTTCACCAGCTCTTCGGCGTCGTTGCGTTGGAACTGGGCGTCGATCAGCGCCACTTCGTGTTTACCGCTGATGATTTCCGAAGAGACCGGGAACACGCTTTTCTCACCCGGGTTGTACACTTCCATGGACAGAGAGTCAGCCGCGGCGGCGTAAGTGCTTACTGTGGCGATGCCGGCGAAAGCCAGGGTCAATAATGATTTCTTAAACATGGGCAGAGGTCCTTTTGGGTATCAGTTGTTGTTGTACAGATGTTAGGTTGCATAAAGCGTTAGAAAAACCGGATAATGAGCAATTATTCATTGCGTAAATCGGACGAATCATGGATCGCATTACCGCAGCTGAGGTTTTTATCACCATCGTTGATCGCGGCAGCATGATTGCCGCTGCGGAAACGCTGGAAATGTCGCGTGCGATGGTGACGCGCTACCTGGCGCAGATGGAGCAATGGGCCGGTGCGCGTCTACTGCACCGCACTACCCGTAAGCTTAGTCTGACTGATGCCGGAGAGCGCACTCTCGAACGTTGCCGACAGATGCTGGCGCTGGCGGGTGAGATCGATTTGGTCGAAGGCGAGCAAAGTGATGAATTGCGCGGTCTGCTGCGCATCACCTGCTCGCAATCGCTGGGTCAGACCGCGCTGGTGGGGGCCGTGGCGCAATATCTCAAACGCCACCCGCAGGTGGCGGTAGATTTGCAAATGAATAATCGGGCAGTAAATCTGGTGGAGGAGCGCATCGATCTGGCGCTGCGCATTACCAATGAGCTGGATCCCAATCTGATCGCCCGACCGCTTTCTTCTTGCGCTTCGGTGGTATGCGCTTCCCCGGCTTATCTGGCAACGCACGGCACGCCGCGCCATCCGCAGGATTTGGCGCTGCACAATTGCCTGACTTATTCCTACTTCGGTAAAAGCCTGTGGCATTTTGATTCTCAGGGCGTGAAGTCGGCGGTGGCGGTCAGCGGCAATCTCAGCGCCAACGAGTCGGTGGTGTTGATGGCGGGGACGGTGCAGGGCGCCGGTATTTCCATGCAGCCTTATTATTCGGCGGCGCCATTGCTGGCAAGCGGTGAACTGATAGAACTGATGCCGGATTATCGGCCGCAGTCGATGGGGATTTACGGCATTTATACCTCGCGTCGCCAAATGCCGGCGACCTTGCGCACTATGCTGGATTTTCTGGTGGAGTGGTTTGCCAACGATCCCGCCTGGCGGGCTACGCTGCGCTGATATCGTTAACACGACAGCAATATTTGCACACATTTTTCATCGTCAGCACATTCAAGCGTTTAGCGGGTTGAGGATGGCTTTTTGTGCTCAGCGGGATTTTGTCACTGGTTTCAAGGCCGGTTGCCGTGCTATTTCTGTAGCGTGAAAAGAGCGAATAAGACTTAATAATTATAGGGTTAAGAAAATGGCCCCGCGCTTTGAATAACATCTTCTGACCCTTTTCGCGGGCAGTCTGTCAGGCTGCCCGGCAATTCCGCGAGTTTTTACCGGCCCCGTGCGCCTGATGCCGGGGCTTTGTTGACTGGGAGCGTTACACATGCCTGTTTCTCTGCTTGCACTGGCGTTAAGTGCATTTGCCATTGGCACCACCGAATTCGTGATTATGGGGCTGCTGCCTGAGGTAGCGGGGGATCTTCAGGTCTCTATTCCTTCAGCCGGTTGGCTGATCAGTGGCTATGCTCTTGGCGTGGCGATAGGCGCCCCCATAATGGCGCTGTTGACGGCGAAGTTGCCGCGCAAGAATACGCTGTTGTTGCTGATGGTGATTTTTATCTTCGGCAATATCATGTGCGCGTTGGGTTACAGCTACGATTTCCTGATGCTGGCGCGCATTGTCACCGCGTTGTGTCACGGCGCGTTCTTCGGCATCGGCGCGGTGGTGGCTGCCAATCTGGTGCCGCCGAATCGTCGTGCTTCCGCTGTGGCGCTGATGTTCACCGGCCTGACGCTGGCCAACGTGCTGGGGGTGCCGCTCGGCACCGCATTGGGGCAGGCGCTGGGCTGGCGCTCTACCTTCTGGGCGGTGGCGGTCATCGGCGTGCTGTCCTTGCTGGCGTTGTACAGCAAGCTGCCGGCGGTGGAGGATGAAGCGCCAACCGATCTGAAAAAAGAGCTGGCGGCCCTGCGCGGCGGCGGTATCTGGCTTTCGCTGCTGATGACGGTGGCTTTTGCCGCGTCGATGTTTGCGCTGTTTACCTATATCGCGCCGTTGTTGACTGAAGTGACCGGCATTTCGTCGCACGGTGTGAGCTGGACGTTATTGCTGATGGGCGTAGGTTTGACGTTGGGCAATATCGTCGGCGGCCGTTTGGCAGACTGGCGCTTGCCGGTTACGCTGACCTGCACGTTCCTGGTGATTGCCTTCTTTGCTGCGTTGTTCAGCTGGACCAGCCACTCCATGGTGCCGGCAGAAATGACCTTGTTCCTGTGGGCTGCTGCGGCGTTTGCCGCCGTACCGGCGCTGCAGATCAACGTCGTGACCTACGGTAAAAAGGCACCGAACCTGGTTTCCACGCTGAACATTGCCGCGTTTAACGTGGGCAATGCCATCGGTGCCTGGGTCGGCGGCGTGGTGATTGCACAGGGGATGGGGCTGACCAGCGTGCCGCTGGCCGCTGCGGCGATTGCGCTGTTGGGGTTGGTGCTGTGTCTGGTGACTTTCAGCCGCGCCAAGCGGCCGGCTAGCGCTTGATTACTGCGGCCAGGCGGACGGGAAGAGCCTCCGCCTGCTGCTGCAAATGCTGAATGAAGGCCGTGACCAGCGCCGATGATGGTCGGTGCAGCGGCCGGATCAGGCTGACGGTAAAAGGAACTTCAACGCTGAACGGCCGTACGTGTACGCCGCTGTTGGCGTAATCGAGCGCCGTTAGCGGGTTCACTATCGACAACCCCACACCTTCTTTCACCATGGCGCATACCGATGCCGCGCTGTGGGTTTCCATGACCAGACGGCGATTAACGCCCTCCTCATTAAACAGCGAGTCGAGCAATTGACGGTAGCTGTCGGTGCTCGACAGGCTGATAAAGTTTTGCCCGTCGAAGTCTTGCGGCGTCAGTGCCGTTTTCGCCAACAGCGGATGCCCGGCCGGCAATACACACACTTCGTTCAGCGTCATCAACGTCATCCGCTCGGTGCCCGCCGGGGTCAGGGTGTTTTCCGTCAGGCCCAAATCGTGGCGCTGCGCCGACAACCACTCTTCCAGCAGCGGCGACTCCTGCGGTATCACGCTGAAACTGACTTCCGGGTAGCGATCGATAAAGGGTTTGCACACCGCCGGCAGCAGCGACTGCGAGAATACCGGCAGGCAGGCGATGGAAAGCTGCGCCTGTTGGAACTGGCGGATGCCTGACGCGGCGTTGACGATACGTTCCAGGCCGTAATAGGAGCGCTGCACTTCCTCGAACAACCGCAGGCCCTGCACCGTCGGGTATAAACGCCCGCGCAGCCGATCGAACAGCTGCAATTGGAGCTGTTTCTCGAAACGCGCAAGCTCACGGCTGACGGTGGGCTGAGAGGTTTGCAGCAGCGCTGCGGCCTCGGTCAGATTGCCGGTAGTCATCACCGCATGGAAAATTTCAATCTGGCGCAGGGTAATTGCGTGCATCGGCGCGCTCCATGAACGGGTCAGTCCATATCATAAATGAATAGACTTCCGCTAAATAGATATTTTCCACGCGAGAAAGAGTACGGCACTATTGATGACATCAAACTATACCCTATGGATTTCAAGTTGCAGCCAGGCGACCAACTCGCTCATCCCCAGGCGCTTACTCAGGTAAGTAACTGGGGTGAGCGAGTGCAGTTAACACCGCTGCGGCTTGAAATACGACGGGTATACCATTTTCGAACCGGGAACATCACTATGCCATTCGCTTTGCACGACACATCTACCGCCCTCAACGCCGCTAACCTGCTGGCCTTGCCTCAGCGTTTTGGCTGCCCGGTATGGGCCTATGACGCGGCTATCATCAGCGAGCGCATCAGCCAGTTGCGCCATTTTGACGTGATCCGCTTTGCCCAAAAGGCCTGCTCGAATATTCATATTCTGCGCCTGATGCGCGAACAGGGCGTCAAGGTGGATTCTGTTTCGCTGGGCGAGATTGAACGTGCGCTGCAGGCTGGTTTTCAGCCGGGCGGTGAGCCAAGCGACATCGTATTTACCGCCGACGTACTGGACCACGCGACGCTGGCGCGCGTCAGCGAATTGAAAATCCCGGTCAACGTCGGTTCGATCGACATGCTGGATCAACTGGGTCAGGTTTCCGTTGGCCATCCGGTGTGGCTGCGTATCAACCCGGGATTTGGTCACGGCCACAGCCAGAAAACCAATACCGGTGGCGAGAACAGCAAGCACGGGATTTGGTATGCCGATTTACCGCAGGCGGTGGAAAAAATTCAGCGATACGGCCTGAAGCTGATTGGTGTGCATATGCATATCGGTTCGGGCGTGGATTACCAGCATCTGGAGCGTGTGTGCGACGCCATGGTGCAGCAGGTGATCGAGCTGGGTCATGATATCAGCGCGATTTCTGCCGGCGGCGGGCTGTCGATTCCCTATCAATACGGCGAAGAGGCGATTGATACCGAACACTATTTTGGCCTGTGGAACAGCGCGCGCGACCGCATTGCCGCCCATCTGGGCCATCCGGTGAGCCTGGAAATCGAACCCGGTCGTTTCCTGATGGCGGAAGCCGGGGTGTTGGTCGCCGAGGTGCGTGCGGTGAAAGACATGGGCAGCCGCCATTTTGTGCTGGTGGACGCCGGCTTCAACGATTTAATGCGTCCTGCAATGTACGGCAGTTATCACCACATTTCCCTGCTGCCGGCCGATGGCCGCAATACCGAGCATCAGCCGCTGCGCGACACCGTGATTGCCGGGCCGCTGTGCGAATCCGGCGACGTGTTCACCCAACAGGCCGGTGGCGGCATCGAAACCCGCGAATTACCGCCGGTACAGGTTGGCGACTATCTGGTATTCCATGATACCGGTGCCTATGGCGCTTCGATGTCTTCAAACTACAACAGCCGTCCGCTGCTGCCGGAAGTGTTGTTCGAGAAGGGAGAGCCACGGCTGATCCGTCGCCGGCAGACCATTGAAGAGTTGATTGCGCTGGAACTCATCTGATATCGACGGGCGCAGCGCGTTGCGCCCGCCTCAGAGTGTCATCCGCCGATGCTGGCCGTTGGGCAGCTCAACCTCTAACGAAAGCGTGCCGCCCATGGCTTCAATGTAGCGTTTCAGTGAAGAGAGTTTGATTTCGCTACCGCGCTTTTCCAGATTAGCGACCGACGGCTGGCTGATGCCAAGCCGTTTCGCCAGTTCTACCTGAGATACCGCAAGTTCTTCCCGCAGCATCGCCAGCCGCAATTCAAAAATTTCTTTCTCCGCCTTTTGCCGGGCTGCCGCAACGACGGTGGGATCGAGTTTATCGATCAAATTTGATAAAGGCTTGGCCATATGCGTTACCTCTGGGTTGCCAGATAATGTGAAAACTCCATGGCGGCGATGGGCAACAGGCGCTGGTAAAAGCGTTTATCGTCTGTTTTATCACCACCGCATAGCAATACCGCTTGCCGTTGCGGATCAAAGGCGAAAAACACCCGAAACGGGCGGCCGCGGTGCTGAATGCGCAGCTCTTTAAGATGCTTTATTGAGCCGGAAAAATGCAAAGTGTCGGCATGCGGACGAGCCAACAGCGGGCCGAATTCCTGCAATTTGAATATTCCTGCCAACAGGCTTTTTTGTTCATCGCCGTTCAGTGATAAAAACCAGTCGTCGAATCGTTCGACGGTGACTACTTGCCACATACCACGCTCCAAATATAGCTTTTATGCTATATAGCGTAAAGGTTATTGTGGTGACAATATGCATACTGGTGGGGGATGGGAAATCGCAGAAAAATAAATGCGGCGCAGTGCGCAATCAGCGTTTTTCGCCCAAGGATCTCAACCGGCGTAGGGGCCTGGAGCCACGGAGTCCCGCAGCCGAAGTTCGCCGGTGAACGGGGAAAGCGGGGGAAGGTTTTCGCCATTGATCAGGCGAAAAGCCTGGCAGATAGCCGCTTCAATCATTACGTCGATCGGCAGGTAAACGGTGGATAGCGCGGGTTGTAAATAAGCGGCGCTCGGCTCGTCGTCAAAACCGAATAACGAAACGTCCTGCGGCAGGCGTTTGCCCGCTTCGTGCAGCGCCTTCATCGCACCGACTGCCATATCGTCGTTGCAGGCGAACAATGCACTGAAACCGATATTGCCGGCCAGCAGGCTGCGGCTGCCTTGATAACCACTTTGCACGCTGCTGTCGCCATAGGCCACGCGGGTATCGTCGAAGGCAATCTTGTGATGTTCAAGCGCTTGTCGATAACCCGCCAGCCGCGCCTGGGCAGTGGGGGTGGCGATAGGGCCGGTGATACAGGCGATCTCGCGGTGCCCCTGTTGAATCAGATAATCCACCGCCTGGAAGGCGGCCTGCTGCTGTTCGAAGAAAACACAACGCGTACGCGCCTGCGGCAGATCGCGGTTGATCACCATGATCGGTACCGGCAGGCTGTCCAGCAGGGCCATTAACGCAGATTCGGACATGAAACGGGTATACAGAATGATCGCGTCGCAGCGGCGATCGGCCAATAACCGCACCGCCTGCAGTTCATCTTCCGGCGTATCGTGGCCATCGGTGACTATCAGGTGCTTGCCGCTGGCCTCGATAAGCTTGGCGGCCCGGCGCAGCAGACGCCCGAAATAGGGGCCGTCGAAGTTGGAGACCACCAACCCGATGCTGTTGGAGCTTTTATTCGCCAGTGACTGGGCGAGGAAGTTCGGGCGGTAACCCAGTTCGTCCATCGCTTTGAACACCGCGTCGCGGGTGCTTTTTTTCACCTGGCCGGTGCCATTTAGCACGCGTGAAACCGTGGCTTTGGATACCCCAGCGCGAATGGAAACATCCAACATGGTGATCATCAGTGGCCAACCCCTTTTCAACATCCGCTGCGGAAAATAACGCTCAGTTTAGCATAGGGTTAGCCCTTGGCTGCGGGGCTTTTTGCCATCTGGTTTACGCGGGGACGGAACGGCACTAGACTGCTATCGGGCAACGAGAGGAACCGGAAATATGATTAACATTGTGCCTCTGGCGGATTACCCGCAGTACCTGCAACAGGTTGTTGACCGGCAGTGGCGGGCGTTCGGCAGCGAAAACAGCCGGGCATTCTTCGTCAGTGTGGTAGAAAGCGGCCTGCGGGGAGCGGATTTACCGATCACTTTTATTGCCTTGCAAGAAGATAAGCTGGTGGGCACCGTCGGCCTGTGGCGCTGCGACCTGATTAGTCGTCAGGATCTGACCCCCTGGCTGGCGGCGCTGTACGTGGATGAAAGCCAGCGCGGCAGCGGTCTTGGCCTGAGGTTGCAACAACACGTGCAGGACTACAGTCGGCGCGCCGGCTTCAGTGAACTGTATCTGTACAGCGATTTCAACGGCTATTACGAACGCCACGGCTGGCATTACATCGGCGACGCGCTGGATTATCCGAACCGCCCGGTGCGGTTATACCACCGGGCGCTGGTTTAATTCTGTTCGTAAACGTTATTGATACTGGCAACGGAATGACGCCGTACCAGCGTCGGGCTGAACATGTTGGTGATCTCCGGCAGCGGCTGGTTGTTGGCCAGCGCCAACGCCAGCTCGGCGGCCTGGGTCGCCATCGCTACCACCGGATAGCGGATGGTCGTCAGGCGTGGCCGCAGGTAGCGTGAAATCAACACGTCATCGAAACCGATCAATGACATTTGGCCCGGCACGTCAACACTGTTGTCGCTCAATACCGAGAGCGCGCCGGCGGCCATGGAGTCGTTATAACAGGTCACTGCGGTGAAATGCTTGCCGCGCCCGAGCAACTCGGTCATCGCCTGTTCACCGCCAATTTCGTCCGGCTCACCGTAGGCAATCAGTTTTTCATCCACCGCAATGCCATGCTCCTGCAACGCATCGAGATAGCCCTGCAGACGGTCCGCCGCGTCGGAAATTTGGTGGGTGGAGCAGACGATGGCAATGCGCTGATGCCCCTGCTGGATCAAATGGCGGGTGGCCAGCCAGGCACCATAACGGTCGTCCAGCGCCACGCAGCGTGCCTCAAAACCCGGCAGCGTGCGGTTTATCAGCACCATGCCCGGTATCTGCTGCATCCAGCCGCTCAGTTCGTTATCGGTCAGTTTTTTTGCGTGAACTACCAAAGCGGCACAGCGGTGCCGTACCAGCTGTTCAATCGCCTGACGCTCTTTTTCAGCCTCGTGGTAACCGTTGCCAATCAGCAGGAAGTTGTGGGTGGCGTAGGCCACCTGTTCCACTGCCTTGACCATGGCGCCAAAGAAGGGGTCGGAAACGTCGGAGACGATCAGCCCAAGCGTTTCGGTCGATTGCTGCGCCAGCGCGCGGGCGTTGGCATTAGGGTGGTACTGCAGTTGTTCCATCGCCGCCAGCACCGCAGAGCGAGAACTTTCGCTGGCTTTCGGGGAATTGTTTATTACGCGAGACACCGTGGCCACGGAAACACCCGCCAGCCTGGCAACATCCTTTATCGTAGCCATATCTGTAATACATCCTGGGTAATCGCTTACATTCCCCAGTTTTGCGGAAAAATCCCGGGGCTGCAAGCGGTGGTGATCGCAACTTGTGGCGGCCGTTGCAGATATGAGCGATTTAATGTGCGCTTAGGCCCGCAGGGTACAGTGATAGAGCAATTTGTGCTTTGGAACCCCACGCCGGCTGATGTTACTTTTGTGCATCCATTGACTGCCCGAGAACCTCATGTCCATTAAACGTTACCCGCAACTCGCACACTGGGGGGCGTATACCGCCGTGGTCGAAGACGGCAGGCTTATCCGCTGTGAGCCGTTCGCTGACGATCCGGATCCTTCCCCGCTGCTCGATTCCATTGCGCCCATGGCCTATTCCGACAAGCGTATCCGCAAGCCGGCAGTACGCCGTTCATGGCTGCAGAAACGTGAGGGCAGCGACCGCACGCTGCGTGGCCGGGAAGATTTTGTTGAAGTGGACTGGGATCTCGCGCTCGATCTGGTGGCGGAAGAAAACCGCCGCGTGCGCGATCGCTACGGCCCTTCCGGCCTGTTTACCGGTTCCTATGGCTGGTCATCCGCCGGGCGTCTGCATCACGCGCGCTCGCTGGTGCGGCGTTTTTATTTCAGCGGCGGCGGTGGCGTTGATCAACTGGGCAATTACAGTTGGGGGGCGGCGCAGTTTTTCTTGCCGTACGTTATCGGCACCTTTAGCCCGTTGACCGGGCGCGTGACCAGTTGGCCGAGCGTGGTCGAACACTGCGAGCTGTTTGTCGCCTTCGGTGGGCTGGCGTTGAAAAATGCTCAGGTATCCTCCGGCGGCGCAGCAGAGCATACGCTCAAACCCTGGCTGCAGAAGCTGGCGCAGAAAGGTACCCCGGTGATCAATATCAGCCCGATGCGCGATGACTGCCCGGCCTTTGTGAATGCCGAATGGATCCCGATCCGCCCGAACACCGACGCGGCGCTGATGTTGGCGCTGGCGTATGAAATTCAGCGCCTTGGCGCGCAGGATGAGGCTTTCCTCTATAGCCATTGCGTGGGCTACGACCAACTGGCGGATTATCTGCGCGGTACGGGCGACGGCGTGGCGAAAACGCCGGAATGGGCCAGTGCCATCACCGGTATTCCGGCGGCGCGCATCAGCCTGCTGGCGCAGCAATTGATCGGCGTACGCAGCTTTATTACCTGTTCCTATTCGGTTCAGCGCGCCCATCGCGGCGAACAGCCGTACTGGATGATGATCGCCCTGTCGGCGATGCTCGGCCAGGTCGGCCTGCCGGGCGGCGGATTCTCGTTTGGGCACGGCTCAATGAACGGCGTCGGCAACCCGCGGGTGGATACGCCGGGGCCGATGATGCCGGTGGGCAACAATCCTTGCGGGTTGGCGATCCCGGTGGCGCGCATCTGCGACATGTTGCTGCAACCCGGCGAACCTTACTCGTTCCGTGGGGAAACGCTGCACTATCCGGATATTCATCTGGTTCACTGGGCTGGCGGCAATCCCTTCCATCACCATCAACAACTGAACCGGCTGGTGGAAGGGTGGCAAAAACCGGATACGGTGATTGTGCAGGATATCTGGTGGACGCCGGCGGCGAAGATGGCGGACATCGTGTTACCGGTCACCACCTCTCTGGAGCGCAATGATATCGGTGGCTCATCGCGCGACCGCTATGTGCTGGCGATGCATCAGGCGATAGCGCCGCAGCATCAGGCGCGCAACGACTTTGATATTTTCGCCGATCTGGCGGAGCGGCTTGGTTACCGTGAACAATTCACCGAAAACCGCAACGAACAGGCCTGGATCGAATCTATCTACCAGCAGTGCGGGCAGGCGCAGGCGGGTACCGGCGTCGAATGGCCGGAGTTCGCGGATTTCTGGCGTAAAGGCTACGTGGAACTGCCGGCACCGGCGAAGGAATTTGTGTTCTTCGATGACTTCCGTGCCGATCCGCAGGCCAATCCGTTGCAAACCCCAAGCGGCAAAATTGAGTTGTTCAGCGAGAAAATCGCCGGTTACGGCTATGCAGATTTTGCACCGCATCCGCAGTGGCAGCCGCCGGTCGAGTGGCTGGGCGCGCCGCAGGCCAAGGAGTGGCCGCTGCACCTGATATCCATCCAGCCGGGCGATCGCCTGCACAGCCAGATGGATCCGGCGCCACTGGCGCAAGGCAATAAAACGGCGGGCCGGGAGACGCTGTATATGCACCCGGAGGATGCGGCAGCGCGCGGTATTGCCGAAGGGGCCGAGGTACAGGTCAGCAATGCGCGCGGCCGTTGTCTGGCGGGCGTTGCCATTACCGACGGCGTCACTCGCGGTGTGGTATTGATGGCCACAGGAGCCTGGTTCGATCCGGGTTTTGGCGCGCAGCGCCTGGCGGTGGAGCAGTCCGGCAACCCGAACGTTTTGACGCTGGATATCGGTACCTCGCCGTTGACGCAGGGGCCGAATGCCATGAGCTGCCTGGTTGAGGTAAGCACACGATAAACATTTATAACCTATGAGTTCCGAGCCGCTGCCAGGCGGCCGGTTTGTTCACCTCCTGCTATGGCAGGGGCGCTGCATTAATCAGGCCACGTAACTTTGCTCCCTATCGCAACAACGTGCACCTAACAATGCTGTAGCTTGAAAGGCGATGGGTTTACACCGCTGGTTACACTTTGCGCCTTAATGTTGCGATTGGTCGCTGGCTGGTTTTCTGCGTGGCGGGGTAAATTGTACGTCCCAGAGGTATTGATTGGTGAGTCTCAACAACTCGTGTGTTGAACCCATATTAATTTGCACCAACCTACGCAGATGCGTAGGTTTTTTTTTGCCTTATGTCTTCCCACCCCGCCTGCACAAGATCCTATTTTGTATCTACCTCCCCCCAGGATTGTTTAAGTTTCATTGAGTTATTACCGTAAACTGCGGGAAAGTTACAGCTGGTTGCATTTAGAGCAGAACTCTTGCGATTCGTCGGTAGTTTCTTGCGCACCATCTCTCTAGAGTAGGTGATCCCAGAGGTATTGATTGGTGAGAAATCAGCATACTCTGTATGTTGAAGCCATTTTCAATTGCACCAACCTACGCGGATGCGTAGGTTTTTTTTTGCCTGCCGTATAGTATTCTTTTCCCTACAACTGTTTACGCTCATCTTGGCTAAAGGGAGAAGGCATGATCCTTTCCGTGCTGCGCACGCTGTTCCGCCTGCTGTATCGAATTCGCGTTGAGGGTGATGCCCGGCACTTCGAACAGCCTAAGCTATTGATTACGCCTAATCATATCTCTTTCATCGACGGCATTTTGCTGGCGCTGTTTTTACCGATCAAACCGGTGTTTGCAGTCTACGCCAGCATCGGCGATCGCTGGTTTATGCGCTGGCTGAAACCCTATATCGATCTGGTCTATCTCGACCCGACCAAACCGATGGCCATTAAGCAACTGGTGCGTATGGTGGAGCAGGGCAGGCCGATAGTGGTGTTTCCCGAAGGGCGAATCACCGTTACCGGCTCGCTGATGAAGGTTTATGACGGCGCCGCGTTTATCGCCGCCAAATCGGGTGCGACTGTGGTACCGGTACGGCTGGACGGCGCCGAGTTCAGCCCCTTTGGCCGTATGGCCGGCGTGTTCAAGATCCGCTGGTTTCCGCAGATCAACATCCGTATTTTACCGCCGACTTCGCTGCCGATGCCGGAAGCGCCGCGTGCCCGCGATCGCCGAGCGCTGGCCGGTGACCGGCTGATGCAAATTATGATGAAGGCGCGAATGGATACTCGCGAGCCGCAAACGCTGTTTCGCGCCTTGCTGGCGGCTCAGCACCGCTATGGCCGCAACAAGCCGTGCATTGAAGACATCGCCTTCAAGGAGGACAGTTACCAGCAGCTGATCAAAAAATCGCTGGGCGTCAGTCGAATCCTGCAGCGCTTTACTGCCGAAGGTGAACATGTCGGCATGTTGTTGCCTAACGCCACCATCACCGCCGCGGCGATTTTCGGCGCCTCGCTGCGCAACCGTATCCCGGCAATGCTTAACTACACTGCCGGTTCCAACGGTTTGAAAAGCGCGATGACTGCGGCGACCATCAAAACCATTGTCACCTCGCGCCAGTTCCTGGAAAAGGGCAAGCTGACTCACCTGCCGGAACAGGTGCCGGAAGCCAACTGGGTGTACCTGGAGGACCTTAAAGATACGCTGACCCTGGCGGATAAACTGTGGATCCTGCGCCACCTGTTCCAGCCGGCGCATGCCATGCTGCCGCAACAGCCTGACGATGCCGCCTTGATCCTGTTCACCTCGGGGTCGGAAGGTAACCCAAAAGGCGTGGTGCACTCCCACGCCAGCCTGTTGGCTAACGTTGAACAGATCCGTACCATTGCCGATTTCACCCCGCGTGACCGTTTTATGTCATCGCTGCCGCTGTTCCATTCGTTCGGCCTGACGGTTGGGCTGCTGACCCCGCTGATGACCGGCAGCCGCATTTTCCTTTATCCCAGCCCGTTGCATTACCGCGTGGTGCCCGAACTGGTATATGACCGCAATTGCACCGTGCTGTTTGGCACCGCCACCTTCCTCAATAACTACGCGCGCTTCGCCCATCCGTATGATTTTGCCCGTTTGCGTTACGTGGTAGCCGGCGCGGAAAAGCTGGCGGACAGCACCAAACAGATTTATCAGGACAAATACGGCATCCGTATCCTGGAAGGCTATGGCGTAACCGAATGTGCGCCGGTGGTGTCGATCAACGTTCCGCTGGCGGCGAAGGTGGGCACCGTGGGCCGCATTATGCCGAAGATGGAGGCGCGTTTGATGAAGGTGCCGGGCATTGATAACGGCGGCCGCCTGCAGTTGAAAGGTCCGAATATCATGAAAGGCTATCTGCGCGTGGAGCGCCCGGGTGAACTGGAACCGCCGGCGGCGGAAGATGAAAACGGCAATCTGCAACCGGGTTGGTACGATACCGGCGATATCGTCACGTTGGACGAGCAGGGTTACTGCGTAATTCGTGGCCGGGTAAAGCGCTTTGCCAAACTGGCTGGCGAAATGGTTTCGCTGGAGAGCGTGGAGCTGCTGGCACAGCGCGTGGCACCGGAAGGGCAGCATGCCGCCACGGTGAAAAGCGACAGCAGCAAGGGGGAGGCGCTGGTGCTGTTTACCACCGACGCAAGCATCACCCGCGAAGCCTTGCTGCGTGCGGCGCGTGAGTTGGGTAGCCCCGAACTGGCGGTGCCGCGTGATATTCGTCTGCTTAAAACCTTGCCGGTGCTCGGCAGTGGTAAACCGGATTTTGTAACCCTGCGTAAAATGGCCGAACAGCCGGAGAGTGCCCGATGAACCCGTCGTTGAATACCGACTCACCTTTGCTTTCGCGCAGCATGATTGCCGTGATTTGCGCGCAGTTTCTGTCCGCTTTCGGCGACAATGCTTTGCTGTTTGCCACGCTGGCTCTGATCAAGCAGCAGTTGTACCCCGATTGGAGCCAACCGATTTTGCAGATGGCGTTTGTCGCCACCTATATCATTCTGGCGCCTTTTGTCGGCCAGATCGCCGACAGCTTCGCCAAGGGACGGGTGATGATGGTGGCGAATGGTCTGAAGCTGGCCGGCGCGCTGGTCATCTGTTTCGGGCTTAATCCGTTCCTCGGTTATAGCCTGGTGGGCGTGGGTGCTGCGGCCTATTCCCCGGCCAAGTACGGTATTTTGGGTGAAATCACCCGCGGCGAAAAGCTGGTCAAGGCCAACGGCCTGATGGAAGCCTCCACCATTGCCGCGATCCTGATTGGCTCGGTTGCCGGTGGCGTGCTGGCCGACTGGCATATTGTGGCGGCGTTGGCGGTCTGCGCGCTGGTGTATGCGGCGGCGGTGATTGCCAACCTGTACATTCCACGCCTGCCGGCGGCGCATCCGGCTGCCTCCTGGACGCCGCGCGCGATGACCCGCGCCTTCTTCAACGCTTGTGTTGTACTGTGGCGCGACGGCCAGACACGTTTCTCGTTGATTGGCACCAGCCTGTTCTGGGGGGCTGGAGTGACGCTGCGCTTTCTGTTGGTGCTGTGGGTGCCGGTGGCGCTTGGCATTGCCGATAACGCTACACCGACGCTGCTGAACGCCATGGTGGCGGTAGGGATTGTGATTGGCGCAGGGGCGGCCGCGCGCTTCGTCACGCTGGAAACGGTGAAACGTTGTATGCCGGCCGGGATCCTGATTGGTGTGGCGGTGGCAATCTTTGCGCTGCAAACCACCTTGTTTAATGCCTATGCGTTGCTGCTGACGATCGGCGTGCTGGGGGGCTTCTTTGTGGTGCCGTTGAACGCGCTGTTGCAGGAGCGTGGAAAGCGTTCGGTGGGCGCCGGCAATGCGATTGCCGTACAAAATCTGGGGGAGAATACCGCCATGTTGCTCATGCTGGGTCTGTACTCTCTGGCGGTGAAAGTGAGCGTGCCGGTGATCGGCGTGGGGATTGGTTTTGGCGTGGTGTTTGCGCTGGCGATTACCGCGCTGTGGTTTTCACAGCGTGGCGCGAAATAACCGCAGTGAAAGCTGTCGGGGCACAGCTTGCTGCGCCCCGACGTATTCACGGCGCGGGAATGGTAAAGCGAGTGTGGATCTCTTCCAACCCCTGCAACACGTCTGCATCCAACACCACGTCAAAACTGTCGATGTTGGTTTTCAACTGTTCCAACGTGGTGGCACCCAGAAGGGTGCTGGCCACGAACGGCTGTTGCCGCACGAACGCCAGCGCCATCTGCGACGGATCCAGCCCGTGCTTTTTGGCCAACGCGACATATTCGGCAATCGCCCGTTGCGTTTGCGGCGCAGAATAGCGGTTAAAGCGGGTGAATAGCGTATTGCGCGCTCCGGCCGGCTTGGCGCCGTTAAGATACTTGCCGCTCAGGGTACCGAATGCCAGGCTGGAATAGGCCAGCAGTTCAACGCCCTCGTGTTGGCTGATCTCCGCCAGAGCGATCTCAAAGCTGCGGTTCAGCAGGCTGTAGGGGTTTTGAATCGAGACAATGCGCGGCAGTTCGTGTTTTTCAGCCAATTGCAGATAGCGCATTACGCCCCAAGGCGTTTCATTGGATACCCCGATATAACGGATTTTACCGGCGCGAACCTGTTCGGTCAGCGCTTCCAGCGTTTCCAACAGGGTAACGGTGGCTTTATCGTCGGTGTATTGATAATTGAGTTTGCCGAAGTAGTTGGTTTGGCGCTGCGGCCAGTGCAGCTGATAAAGATCGAGATAATCGGTGTTCAGCCGTTTCAGGCTTGCGTCCAGCGCGGCGCGGATATTTTTGCGGTCCAGCGCCTGTTGCGGACGGATACTGCTGTCGGTGCCGCGTACCGGCCCGGCGATCTTGCTGGCCAGCACTATTTTCTCACGGTTGCCACGCGCCTTGATCCAGCTGCCAATGTACTGTTCGGTCAGCCCCTGGGTTTCAGGGCGGGGCGGTACCGGATACATCTCAGCGGTATCGATCAGATTGACGCCAGCGGCTAATGCATAGTCGAGTTGCGCATGGGCATCGGCTTCACTGTTCTGTTCGCCAAAGGTCATGGTGCCCAGTCCCAGCACGCTCACTTCTAAAGAACTGTGGGGAATACGGTGGTATTGCATTAACGGCCTTCCTTTCAAGTTAGCGCTTACGGGCCTTTACGCCCGATGAAACAGGAGTCTCATCACCTGCGAGACGGTGATATCGCCTTTCTCGACTATAACCAAGCCGTGAAGATGGGGGAAGTGGATTCAGTGCAGGGAAGGCTATCGCGCTGGAGAGGAGGCGATAGCCGGCAGAAAATTAACGCTCGATGACCTGTGAAACCTGATCGCCGTTGATTTGGCGGTTATTGCCTTTTTCATCTTTATAACTGATCAGGCCGGTATCCTGGTCGATCTCGGGTTTGCCCTGAGTCAGGATCATATTGCCGTCCTTGGTCGCCATCACGTAATCACTGGAGCAGCCCGTCAGCCCGGCGGCGATTACCAACGCAGAAACTGCCATTACCCACTTTTTCATCCTGCCGATCCTCAATTATGTATGCAGAAAAAGAGCCTTCTCCCAAGATTAGCAAACTCTGGATACCTCGTGTTTCGGATAAGTCCTTATCTTGGTAAGAGAAAGTGTGCGGAAGATGTGAAAGAAGGATAAAAATGCGAACGGGAGCGGCTTTCGCTCGCTCCCGCGAGAATTACTCTACTGCCTGGCTTTTCTTGCCGCGCATCAGGTTGAGCGCTTCGACGGACATCGAGAAGAACATCGCAAAATAGATGTAACCTTTCGGGATATGCACCTGGAAGCTTTCCAGCATCAGGGTGAAGCCGACCAGAATCAGGAACGCCAGCGCCAGCATTTTCACTGAAGGATGGCGGTTAACGAACTCGCCGATCGGCCGGGCGGCAAACATCATTACCCCCACCGCAATCACCACCGCTGCCATCATAATAAACAGATGATCGGACAGGCCTACCGCCGTAATCACCGAGTCCAGACTGAAGATGATATCCAGTAACATAATCTGCACGATGGCGCCGAAGAAGCCGTTCACTTTAGTGTGGTGCTCTTCATCGGACCCTTCGATGGTTTCGTGGATCTCTTTACTGGCTTTCCAGATCAGGAACAGCCCACCGAGCAGCAAGATCAGATCGCGTGCCGAGATGCTGTGGTCCATCACGGTAAACAGCGGGTGGGTAAGACGGATCACCCAGGCGATAGACGCCAGCAGACCCAGACGCATCAGCATTGCGCCGGCCAGACCGATGCGGCGTGCCTTGTTCTGCTGCGCCTTCGGCAGTTTGGCCACCACCAGAGACAGGAAAATAATATTATCAATACCCAAAATGATCTCAAGAATGGTCAGCGTACCTAACGCTAACCAGGCATTGGGATCCATAATCCAATCGAACATTGCCCAGCACACCTTAATAAAATGCAAAGGCTGAATTATACGCGTTTATTGATACGGCGACACTGTTAGCTAAACATGGCTTAAACAAAGAGGATCATATTAAGAAATGTCTTGCCAATAGCGCGGCGGTGAAGCTCTTTTTCAGATAAAAACCGCGCGGCAACGTGAGGATTGGCTGGCCCTGTTCGCCGATGGCTTCGGTCAGCGCCTTGCTGTTGGCCGCCTTGGGCCGCAATTGCAGTACCTCACCGTGGCGTGCGGTGATCCGCTCCACGTGGCCGAGCACGATGAGGTCCATCAGTTCCTCCCAGTCACGGCGCAGCATCTCTTCTTCAGCGGCATTCGGGCTCCACAGCAGCGGTGATCCTATGCGCCGCTGCGCCAGCGGGATTTGTCGTTCGCCTTCTACCGGGATCCACAGGACTCGCGCCAACTTATGGCGCACATGGCTGCTGGCCCAGGTAACGCCGCTGTTGCCGGTAAGCGGTGCTACGCAGACGAAGGTGGTCTCCAGCGGTTTGCCGGCGGCGTCAATCGGGATGGTTTTCAACTCAATGCCCAGTTCGGGGAAATCCTGCTCCGGCTTGCTGCCCGCCATGGCGCCAAGGTACAGCTCCAGCAGCATGCCCACCCAACCTTTATCGCGTTTCAGATCCTTGGGGATCGGCAACTGGGCACGTGCAGCCAGTTCACCCAGGCTAAAACCGGCCAGCTGCTGCGCTCGCTCAAACAGCCGCTGTTCGTTTTCCGGCGGAGCGGGAAGAGGGGATAAAAACGCCATAATACAAGCCCGTCAGGTTTGGTTGAAAAATGTACTGCATTTGTGCACAGCGAACATCGGCAGGAAAAGACGCGGGAATAAACAAATAGCAGCATGATTTTGCATGACTTTTTTTCTTCCGTCGCGCAGTAAACAAATTTCGTCAGGTGCTTGTGCACCTGAAGCCACCGACAATAAACAGGATCTTACACCTATTTATCCACAGATTTGTGGGATAACCCAAATTTTTCCCGATCACTGGTTCGATTTACAGCCTTGACGCGGGCCATTTTTTGCGAAATTGTCCGTTTTGTGCGTAACTCATACGGATAATCTGTGGATAAAAACGACGTTGGTGGATCTTTCGCCAGGGTAAGATCCTTTACGTGCATAGATCACATTTTTACCTTGTCCATGCCTGTTGATAATAATATATGTCATTGTTTTTATTTAATTAATATAAAATCACTTTTAGTGTCATTTTTGGGTTCACCAGAGTTTTACCGGCTTATCCCTTGAGTTCTTCACACACCTATCCACAGAAAAAGTGAATAAAACCGCCGTGAAATCGCCTCGCTTGTTTATAACTTTGCCATTATCTGTGAGTTATCCCAATGTTATCCGGTTTAGAGTGCTGCAAAGCAGTGGTTTACCGCCTGTAGCTTGTGTGAAACAATCAGGACATCTATGCGAATTTAAGCTTATCGAGGTAGTCCGGTGATCGATGATGATGGCTACCGCCCGAATGTTGGTATCGTAATCTGTAATCGTCAGGGGCAGGTCCTTTGGGCTCGCCGTTACGGTCAACACTCCTGGCAGTTTCCCCAAGGTGGGATTAACCCTGGTGAAACCGCAGAACAGGCAATGTACCGTGAGCTGTTCGAAGAAGTGGGGCTGAGCAAAAAGGATGTGCGCATCCTGGCCTCTACCCGCAACTGGTTGCGCTATAAATTGCCAAAACGTTTGGTGCGTTGGGACACAAAGCCGGTTTGTATCGGCCAAAAGCAGAAATGGTTTCTGTTGCAGTTAATGTGCAATGACGCGGATATCAATATGCAACGCAGCAGCACGCCGGAGTTCGACGGCTGGCGCTGGGTGAGTTTTTGGTATCCGGTGCGCCAGGTGGTGTCGTTCAAACGCGACGTTTACCGCCGGGTGATGAAAGAATTCGCCGTCACCGTGATGCCGATGCAGGAGCAGGCAACACAGCGGCAGCAGCCCCCCGCTTATCGCCGGAAGAGAGGTTAAGTTAAGCCGACTATGCTCACGCGCTTGCGAGAAATTGTTGAGAAGGTGGCCGCAGCGGCCAGTCTGACAGATGCGCTGGATCTTTTGGTCAATGAAACCTGTCTGGCGATGGATACGGAAGTCTGTTCCATTTATCTGGCGGACAACGATCGCCGTTGCTATTACCTGATGGCGACGCGCGGGTTGAAAAAACCGCGTGGGCGCGCTATCGCGTTGGCATTTGATGAAGGTATCGTCGGGTTGGTCGGGCGCCGTGCGGAGCCGATAAACCTGGCGGACGCGCAGAGTCATCCCAGCTTCAAATACATACCCCAGGTGAAGGAGGATCGTTTCCGATCCTTCCTCGGCGTGCCGATTATCCATCGCCGTCAACTGCTGGGGGTGTTGGTCGTGCAGCAGCGCGAACTGCGCCAGTTCGACGAAGGCGAAGAGTCTTTCATGGTGACCCTGGCCACACAAATGGCAGGGATCCTCTCGCAGTCGCAGCTTAACGCCATTTTTGGCCAATATCGCCAGACGCGTATCCGAGCGCTGGCGGCATCACCCGGCGTAGCGGTGGCTGAAGGTTGGCAAGACAGCAGCCAACCGTCGCTCGATCAGGTTTACAAGGCCTCGACGCTCGATACCGTGAGCGAGCGGGAACGCCTGACGCAGGCGCTGGAAGAAGCCGGCGCGGAATTCCGCCGTTTCAGCAAGCGCTTTGCCGCCAGTTCGCAAAAAGAAAGCGCGGCGATTTTCGATCTGTACTCCCATCTGTTGAACGATGCTCGCCTCAAGCGCGAACTGTTCGCCGAAATTGACGCCGGCTCGGTGGCGGAATGGGCGGTTAAACAGGTCATAGAGGTATTTGCCGCCCAGTTTGCCAGCCTGCAAGACACTTACATGCGCGAGCGCGCCAGCGATCTGCGTGCGCTTGGCCAGCGTCTGCTATTCCACCTCGACGACACCACCCAGGGCGCTACTCAGTGGCCGGCGCGTTTTGTGCTGGTGGCAGACGAATTGACCGCTACCCTGCTGGCTGAAATGCCGCAGGACAGGCTGGTCGGCGTGGTGGTGCGCGACGGCGCCGCCAACTCCCATGCGGCGATTTTAGTGCGGGCGATGGGCGTGCCGACGGTGATGGGCGCGGATATCCAGCCTGCGCTGCTCAGCCAGCGGCTGCTGATTGTCGACGGCTATCGCGGCGAACTGTTGGTGGACCCTGAACCTGTGCTGGTTCAGGAATACCAGCGGCTGATCAGCGAAGAGCTTGAATTAAGCAAGCTGGCGGAGGACGACGTCGAGCAGCCGGCCCAGCTCAAAAGTGGCGAGCGTGTTCAGGTGATGCTTAACGCTGGCCTCAGTCCGGAACACGAACAGCTGTTGGGCGGGCGAGTCGATGGCGTCGGCCTGTACCGAACCGAAATTCCTTTTATGTTGCAGAGCGGCTTCCCATCGGAAGAAGAGCAAGTTGCGCAGTATCAGGGCATGTTGCAGCTCTACCCGAACAAGCCTGTCACGCTGCGGACGCTGGATATTGGTGCCGATAAACAGCTGCCTTATATGCCGATCAGCGAAGAAAACCCCTGCCTGGGCTGGCGCGGTATCCGCATCACCCTTGATCAACCGGAAATCTTCCTGATTCAGGTGCGCGCGATGCTGCGCGCCAATGCCGGGACCGGTAACCTGGGTATCCTGCTGCCGATGATCACCAGCCTGGAAGAGATCGACGAGGCTCGGCGTCTGATCGATCGTGCAGGGCGCGAAGTGGAAGAGGTGCTGGGTTATGAAATTCCGAAGCCCAAGCTTGGCGTAATGCTGGAAGTGCCGTCGATGATTTTCCTGATCCCCCATCTGGCCGGGCGGGTTGAGTTTATTTCGGTCGGTACCAATGACCTGACCCAATATTTGCTGGCGGTAGACCGCAACAATACCCGCGTGGCAGCGCTGTACGACAGCCTGCATCCTTCGATGCTGCAAGTGCTCAAGCTGATCGTGGTTCAGTCCAACGCGGTCGGGCTGCAGGTGAGCCTGTGCGGTGAGCTGGCCGGGGATCCGATGGGCGCGTTGCTGCTGGTGGGTATGGGCTATCGTAACCTGAGCATGAACGGACGCAGCGTGGCGCGTATCAAATATTTGCTGCGGCATATTGAGCTGTCCGACGCCGAAGTGCTGGCGCAGCGGGTGCTGGGCGCCCAGATGACCACCGAAGTGCGCCACCAGGTCGCGGCGTTTATGGAACGGCGCGGCATGGGCGGCTTGATCCGCGGCGGCAAGTAACGGCTGCTGCTGACTGATTTTTTTACAGAACTTTTCCCTGTCGGCCAGTCCGGAGGCGGTTAAGCTTATGCTATTATCCGCCTCCTCGACTGCGTTGAAAGCAACGAAAAAGAGTGTTTTAGCGCGTTTGGCACCTGCCGCCCCCGGTTGGGGAAGAATAATAGACATGTTGTGGTGATAGATGACCAATAGCTATCTGGCGTTTCCTAAATTCGATCCGGTGATTTTCTCTATCGGCCCGGTTTCTCTGCACTGGTATGGCCTGATGTACCTGGTTGGCTTTGTTTTTGCCATGTGGCTGGCGGTGCGCCGTGCCAACAAACCGGGCAGCGGCTGGACCAAGGATGAAGTGGAGAACCTGCTGTATGCCGGTTTCCTCGGTGTGTTCGTCGGTGGCCGCGTTGGCTATGTGCTGTTCTACAACCTGCCGCTGTTCCTGGATAACCCGCTCTACCTGTTTAAAGTCTGGGATGGCGGCATGTCGTTCCACGGCGGTCTGTTGGGGGTGATCCTGGTGATGTTCTGGTTCGCCCGCCGCACCAAACGCACCTTCTTCCAGGTTTCCGATTTTATTGCTCCGCTGATCCCGTTTGGCCTGGGGGCCGGCCGCTTGGGCAACTTTATTAATGGCGAGCTGTGGGGCCGCGTGACCACCGATACGCCTTGGGCGATGTTGTTCCCCGGCTCGCGCGGTGAAGACGTCGCCATTGCCGCCGCCGATCCGCAGCTATTGCCGCTGCTTAATCAGTATGGCGTGCTGCCGCGTCACCCGTCCCAGCTGTATGAGCTGCTGCTGGAAGGCGTGGTGCTGTTTATCATTCTGAACCTGTTTATCCGCAAACCGCGGCCGATGGGGGCAGTATCCGGTCTGTTCCTGATTGGCTACGGCGCATTCCGCATTATCGTCGAAGCCTTCCGCCAGCCGGATGCTCAGCTCGGCCTGTTCGACGGCGTTGTCAGCATGGGGCAGATTCTGTCCGTCCCGATGGTGGTGGCCGGTATTATTATGATGATTTGGGCGTATCGTCGTCGCCCGCAGCAGCAACTATCGTGAGGAACAAATGAAACAGTATCTGGATTTGATGAACAAAGTGCTCGCCGAGGGCACCCCTAAAGCCGACCGTACCGGCACTGGCACGCTGTCGATTTTCGGCCACCAGATGCGTTTCAATTTGCAGGAAGGTTTCCCGTTGGTGACCACCAAGAAGTGCCACCTGCGTTCCATTATCCATGAGCTGTTGTGGTTCCTGAACGGCGACACCAACGTGGCTTATCTGCGTGAAAACAACGTCAGCATTTGGGACGAATGGGCAGATGAGCATGGCGATCTTGGCCCGGTATACGGTAAGCAGTGGCGCGCATGGGGTGCTGCGGACGGCCGCCAGATAGACCAGTTGAGCAACGTACTGAAACAACTGAAACAGGATCCGGATTCACGCCGCATCATAGTTTCAGCCTGGAACGTAGGCGAGCTGGATCAAATGGCGCTGGCACCGTGCCATGCGTTCTTCCAGTTCTACGTGGCGGACGGCAAGCTCTCTTGCCAGCTGTATCAGCGCTCCTGCGACGTGTTCCTCGGCCTGCCGTTCAACATTGCCAGCTATGCGCTGCTGGTGCATATGATGGCGCAGCAATGCGATCTCGAGGTCGGTGATTTTGTCTGGACCGGTGGCGATACCCATTTGTACAGCAATCATATGGAGCAGACCCGGTTGCAGTTAACCCGCGAACCGCGTGCGTTGCCGAAGCTGGTGATCAAGCGCAAACCGGCTTCGCTGTTCGATTATCGCTTTGAAGACTTTGAAATCGAAGGTTACGATCCGCATCCAGCCATCAAGGCACCGGTTGCCATCTGACATCGGCCGCATGATTTATCCCCAAGGGCGCACTGGTTGCGCCCTTACTTTTTCTCCCTCCGTCTTGGCCCTGTTTGCGCTCTGCTTCGCATTTTATTTTGGTTTGCTGCCCGTTGCAGCGAAAGGTTGCGCAGAGCGCTTCAGCCTGAATAAGCCTCGCTTCCCCGTTTTGCTGCCTTGATTACACTGACGGCCATGAACGACAACCTGATTTTCAATACCGAAGACCAGCGCGGCATGACGCTGATTGAACTGCTGGTGGTGATCACCCTGGCAGGCTTGCTCACCGGTTGGGGCGTCAGCCATTGGCGCTACTATCAGCAGAGTTTGCGGCTGGAACATACCGCTCAGCAGTTGCTGGCGTTTCTCACCCGGATGCAGGCGGACGCCAACTGGCGTAACAGTACGGCGCTGCTGTGGTTTAAAACCGGCGATCCCTGGTGTATCGGCAGCAATCAGCCACTTTCGGGGTGTGAGAGGCATAGCGGTGACCTGTTCAGACCGCATTACCGGGATGTAAGGCTGGCAGAGCACACCCAAAAGGAGATGGGATTTTATGGATTACGCAATAACGCCCAGGCTGGGCATATCGTGCTCAACAACGGTGCCGGCAGCCTTCGATTGGTGCTGTCCGCCAGAGGCCGGCTGCGCCTGTGCAGTGAGGATGTAAGCATACGGGGCATTACGGCATGTCAGCCCTAGAGCGCGGTTTCACGCTGCCGGAGGTGATGCTGGCGCTGACGTTCGGCAGCTTGATTATGCTGGCGGCAGCTAAAACCTACCCGGTGTTGCGGCAGCACAGTGTCGATGTCGGCCGGCACTATCGGCTGGAATCGGTACTTCGGCAGTTGGCGTTCGGCATTGAGAAAGATCTGCGCCGGGCCGGTTTCTGCGCTGGCATGTGCCGGGGGCGGGCATTGCTGATTGGCCATGCGCCTGGGGAGGCGGCGGGCAGTTGTGTGATCGTTGCTTACGACATCACCCGTAATGCCCGTTGGGAGATGCTAGGTGCAGATGCCGGATATTTTGGTTACCGGCTGCGGCAGGGGGCGCTGGAAGGGCAACGTGGCGTAACCCACTGTCACGGCACGGGGTGGGAGCGGTTACTTGATAATGACGAAGTACGCATTGAAACTTTCAGCGTCAAATCGATCGCGGGCAGCAGTGGCAAGACATGGGTCATGCTGTCGCTGGCCGGGCGTTCGAAAGCGGATGACGCTATACGCCGCAACTTGCACTGGGCGATTAACATGGCCTCGCTACCATGAGTGCGGTGGGGCAGCGTGGCGGCAGCACGTTGGCGGCAGTGATGCTGCTGTTGGTTATGGGGCTGATGTTGTTGAATGCTCAGCACCGCCAACTGGATAGCGCTCTGTTGCTGGCCGCCGATCAACAGCGCTATCTGAAGGCATACAACCAGGCTGCTTCGGCGCTCAGCTGGGGCGTGGCGCAGTCCTGGCCCCGCAATCGGTTAGGTGTTAACGGCTGGTGGTGCCAGCAAACCGAAGAGCTGCGCGCCTGCGCCAAATTGTCCGCCCGGGCGGGGATTGTGTTGGTGCGGGGGGACGGGGCGATGAGTGAAGGGGAGCCGTTGCGGCTATATCAATTGACCAAACCGGATGGCACGGGCGGTACCTTTGAGCTAAGGGCGGAAGTCGGCGGTTGGCTGGATTTTTGCCCCGAAAAACGGGAAGCGGACTGTGCGGATTAACGTGCGGGTGGCTCCCGCAGTGGGGGCAAGGCGCCAACAGGGGTTCAGCCTGCCGGAAGTGCTGATTGCTGCATTGCTGTTCGCGGTGTCGCTGCTGGGATTGTTACAGTATCATCAGGTGCTGTTGCACTCTTTTCAGCGCCAGTGGCAGTATCGGCAAGCCTGGTCGTTGGCGCACCAACAACTGGAAGTCTTTGCCGCCACCGGTCGCACGGATGCGGAACTACTGCCTTTGTCGCCTGGGTGGCGGCGTGAGATGCGGCTGAGCTCACCGCAAACCCCTTGCCAAAGGCTAACGGTAAGAATACAAACGCCTCAGCGGCAGTGGGCTGAATTGAACCGCTGGTACTGCACCGCCGGTAATCCGGCAGTCATTATGTTTTAAGGGAGCACCCATGTTTAGGGTTTATCATTCCAATCAGTTGGATTTGCTGAAAACGCTGACCAGCACGTTGATAGCCAGAGAGCCATTGGCCGACCCTTTTCAACAGGAAGTGGTGTTGGTGCAAAGCCCCGGCATGGCGCAGTGGTTGCAGATGCAACTCGCGGAACAGTTTGGCATCGCCGCCAATATCGCCTTCCCACTGCCCGCAACCTTCATCTGGGAGATGTTCACCCGGGTTTTGCCAGGGATCCCGAAAGAGAGCGCCTTCAGTAAAGACGCCATGACCTGGAAACTGATGTGGCTGTTGCCGGATCTGCTCACCCGGCCGGACTTTGCCCCGTTGCAACATTACCTCACCGACGACGGCGACAAGCGTAAAATTCATCAGCTTGCCGGCCGGGTGGCGGATCTGTTTGACCAATACCTGGTGTATCGCCCGCAATGGTTGGAAAGCTGGCAAAAGGGCGAAAGCATTGATGGGCTGGCGGAGGCCCAGCAATGGCAGGCACCGCTGTGGGCGCGATTGGTCGAATATACCCACGAGTTGGGGCAACCGGAATGGCACCGTGCAAACCTGTATCGTCGCTTTATCAGCGCGTTGGAAAAAGCGGATCATTGTCCGGCAGGGTTACCGCCGCGGGTGTTTATCTGCGGTATTTCGGCGCTGCCGCCGGTGTATCTGGAGGCCTTGCAGGCGCTGGGGCGCCATATTGATATTCACCTGATGTTCACCAATCCGTGCCGCTACTATTGGGGGGATATTCAGAGCCAATCATTCCTGGCGAAATTACAAAGCCGCAAGCGGCGCCATTATCAGGATAAAACGGAATATGCGTTATTCAGAGATCCCGATAACGCCGCTGCGCTGTTTAATGCGGAAGGCGAGCAAGACCTGCCCAATCCGCTGCTGGCCTCATGGGGCAAGTTGGGGCGTGACCATCACTTTTTACTTTCGCAGATAGAATCCGCGCAGGAGGTTTTTGCGTTTGTAGATATCCCTGCGGACACCTTATTGCACGCCATTCAGCACGATATGCTGGAGTTGAAAAATAGTGCCGTCATCGGCACCACGCCGGAAACGCTGGAGAGCAGCAAGACCAAGCGCCGGCTTAAGCTTGAAGACCGTTCTATCAGCCTGCACGCGTGCCACAGCCCGCAGCGTGAGGTGGAGGTTTTACACGATCAGTTGTTGACCATGCTGGCGGAAGATCCTGAGCTGACGCCGCGCGATATCATCGTGATGGTGGCAGATATCGACAGCTACACGCCTTATATTCAGGCGGTGTTCGGCAACGCTTCCCCGGAGCGCTATCTGCCGTTTGCTATTTCTGACCGGAAGGCGAGTCAGGCGCACCCGGCGTTGCAGGCGTTTATCTCGCTGCTGGATCTGCCGCAGAGCCGTTTTACTTCGGAGCAGGTGCTGGCGCTGCTGGAAGTGCCGGCGCTGGCGGCGCGTTTCTCGATCCAGGAGGAAGGGCTACGCCTGTTACGTCACTGGGTGGGGGAGTCCGGCGTCCGCTGGGGGCTGGATGACGACAACGTACGCGAACTGGACCTGCCGGCCACCGGCCAGCATACCTGGCAGTTCGGCATTACCCGAATGCTGTTGGGCTACGCCATGGACAGCAATGCCGGGGACTGGCAGGGCGTGCTGCCTTATGATGAATCGAGCGGGCTGGTCGCGGAGTTGGCCGGGCAGTTGGCTGAGCTTTTGGCCTCCCTCAGCCGTTGGCGGCAACGATTGACCGAGGCGCGTTCTTTGCCGGAGTGGCTGCCGCTTTGCCGCCAACTGCTTGATACCTTCTTTGAGCCGGATGGCGAAACCGAGGCGGCACTGGCGCTGATTGAGCAGCAGTGGAACAAAGTGTTCGAATACGGGCTGGCGGCGCGTTACCCCGATGAGGTACCGCTGACCATTCTGCGTGACGAATTGGCTGCGCGCCTCGATCAAGAGCGTATCAGTCAACGCTTCCTCGCCGGGCAAATCAATTTTTGCACGCTGATGCCAATGCGTTCCATTCCGTTCAAAGTGGTTTGTTTGCTGGGCATGAACGACGGGGTTTATCCGCGCACTTTGCCGCCGCTGGGCTTTGATCTGATGGCTCAGCAGGTGAAGCGCGGCGATCGCAGCCGACGTGATGACGATCGCTATCTGTTCCTGGAGGCGATTCTGTCGGCACAGCAGCGGCTGTATATCAGCTTTATTGGTCGTTCCATTCAGGATAACAGCCCGCGTTACCCTTCGGTGCTGGTGACCGAACTGCTGGAGTATCTGGAGCAAAGTTATTGCCTGCCGGGCGATGAGGAGCTGGACGCCGATGCCAGCGCACAGAAGGTCGGTAAACACTTGCTTAACTGGCACGCCCGCATGCCGTTCGCCGCCAAGAATTTTTTACCCGACACGGAAGCGCAAAGCTACGCCGCCGAATGGCTGCCCGCAGCTGTTGGACGCGGCGTGGCGCATCCGCCGTTTAATCAACCGCTATTGCCTGATGAGCAAACCCAGATATCGCTGGATGATTTGCTGCGGTTCTATCGTCACCCAATCCGCGCGTTCTTCCAACTGCGGCTGGGGGTCAGTTTTATCCTCGAAGAGACCGAATTGCCGGACGAAGAGCCCTTCATCCTGGATAATCTCAGTCGCTATCAGTTCAACAGCCAATTGTTGAATACCTTGATCGACGGTGAGGATGCCACCCGTTTGTTCCAGCGGGTGCGTGCCGCCGGTGGTTTGCCTTTTGGCCCTTTCGGCGAGATTTACTGGCAGAAACAGCAAGAGGAGATGAGCGAGCTGGCCGAGCAGGTGCGTGCCGAACGCAGCGAAGGGCACAGTCTGGAGCTGGATATCGACATCGCCGGGGTGCATATCAGCGGTTGGCTGCATCAGGTTCAGGAGGATGGGCTGCTGCGCTGGCGGCCGGCCACCCTGTCGGCGGTTGATGGCATACTGTTGTGGTTGGAACATCTGGCGTACTGCTGCGCCGGTGGCACGGGGGAAAGCCGTATTTATGGCCGCAAAGGCGCCGCGTGGCGTTTTGCCGCGTTAACTGCAGAGGATGCCCGTGAGCAGTTGGCTGAGCTGGTGGCGGGGTATCGGCGTGGTTTATGCCAGCCGCTGCTCTTGCTGAATAAAAGCGGTTGGGCATGGTTGAGCCAGTGTTACCAACCGGAAACCCAGAGCATTGACTGGGATGAAGAGGTGCAAATCAAGGCGCGGGCCAAGTTATTGCAAACCTGGCAGGGCGATCAGCGCATTCCCGGAGAAGGCGAAGACGCTTATGTTCAACGGGTGTTCCGTCAGTTGGACAATGGCTGTTTAGAGCAGATTCTGGCCGAAACAGAACGTTACCTGCTGCCGGTGGCGAAGCATAATTTAGGCTGATCCCTTGGCATTACCCAGAGTTATTTACCCTATGAATTTCGCGTTGGCCGCTCTAACGCATCCATGCGCTCGCGGCATTCGTACATCCCTGTACAGCACAGCCAGGCGCCCAGCTCGTTTATCCCCGGGCGCTTACTCTGGTAAGTCACTGGGGTGACAGATCTGCCCGGAGCAGATTTGAACGCTGCTTGCGGTGGCCCCTAAGAGGCGAGACCCATGAACGGGCTTCGTAAATAAGTGCAGGTAACAACATTGCGACTTGAAAGGCGACGGATAAAATCCCCCGGTGGTACTGATTGCCCTGAGGTGGTAAAAATAAGCAGGATTATATTCAACTATCGGGGTTAGCTCCGGTCTTACATAACGTACAGGTATATAGCCTTTTGTTGTGTTGTTTTGATGCACACCGCCAACGTCAGGGATTTGGCGTAGCGGTGTCAGAATAGGGGTTTATTTTGGATATGCGCAGACAGTTGGCCCGCATTACCGGGTTAGTATTATTGGCCATGTGTTGGGCACCCTTGAGCTGGGCCGCACAGGGATGGCAACCGCTGGCGGAAAAGATCAACAAAAGCGATCACGATCCACGTCAATATCAGGCGATTAAGCTGGCAAACGGCATGACCGTATTGTTGGTATCCGATGCTCAGGCGCCAAAATCGTTGGCAGCATTGGCGTTGCCGGTGGGTTCGCTGGAAGATCCGAACAGCCAGCTTGGGCTGGCGCACTACCTGGAGCACATGGTGCTGATGGGATCCAAGCGCTATCCGCAGCCGGAAAACCTGGCGGAGTTTCTGAAAAAGCACGGTGGTAGCCATAACGCCAGCACCGCGTCTTATCGCACTGCGTTCTACCTGGAAGTGGAAAATGACGCGTTAGCGCCGGCGGTAGACCGCATGGCGGACGCCATTGCTGAGCCTCTGCTGGATCCCGGCAATGCCGATCGTGAACGTAATGCGGTCAATGCCGAACTGACGATGGCGCGTTCACGCGACGGCATGCGCATGGCGCAGGTCGGGGCGGAAACGCTGAACCCGGCTCACCCGAGCGCGCGTTTCTCCGGCGGCAATCTCGATACCCTGAAGGACAAGCCGAGCAGCAAACTGCATGATGAACTGACGTCATTCTACCAGCGTTATTATTCTGCCAACCTGATGATGGGGGTGCTGTACAGCAGCAAGCCATTGCCGGAGTTGGCCGAACTGGCGGCCAATACGTTTGGCAAAGTGCCCAATCGCGAAGCCAGCGTACCGCCAATTACCGTCCCGGCGGTTACCCCTGAACAGCAGGGCATCATTATCCACTATGTGCCGGCACAGCCGCGCAAGCAGTTGAAAGTGGAGTTCCGCATTGATAACAACAGCGCTGAATTCCGCAGTAAGACCGACACTTATATTAGCTACCTGATTGGCAACCGTAGCCAAAATACCCTGTCCGACTGGCTGCAAAAACAGGGGCTGGCGGATGCGATCAACGCCGGGGCCGATCCGATGGTGGATCGCAACGGCGGGGTGTTCTCGATCAGCGTGTCGCTGACCGATAAAGGCCTGGCCAAGCGTGACGAGGTGGTGGCCGCCATCTTTAACTACCTGAAAATGCTGCGCAGCGAAGGCATCAAGCAAAGCTATTTCGATGAGATCTCCCACGTTCTCAACCTGGATTTCCGCTACCCGTCTATCACCCGCGATATGGACTACATAGAATGGCTGGTGGACACCATGCTGCGCGTGCCGGTAGAACACACGCTGGATGCGCCATACCTGGCCGATCGCTATGACGCAAAGGCGATTGCCGAGCGTCTGGACGCCATGACGCCGCAAAATGCGCGCATCTGGTTCGTCAGCCCGAATGAGCCGCATAACAAGATGGCCTATTTCGTCAACGCGCCTTATCAGGTTGATAAAATTGCGCCGCAGCGTTTCGAACAGTGGCAGCAGTTGGGCAAGGGGATCAGCCTCTCGTTGCCTGCGCTGAACCCGTATATTCCCGATGATTTTACCCTGAACAAACCGTCTCACGAGTTCAAGAAACCGGAGCTGGTGGTCGATCAGCCGGGTCTGCGGGTGTTGTATATGCCAAGCCGTTACTTTGCCGACGAGCCGAAAGCCGATGTCACAGTGGCGTTCCGCAACGCAAAAACCATGGATTCTGCGCGTAATCAGGTGCTGTTCTCGCTGACCGACTATCTGGCGGGTATTTCGCTGGATCAACTGAGTTATCAGGCCTCGATTGGCGGGCTGAGCTTCTCGACTTCGCCGAACAATGGCCTGATGTTCAATGCCAACGGCTTTACCCAGCGTTTGCCGCAGTTGCTGACCTCGCTGATTGAGGGTTATTCCAACTTCACGCCGACGGAAGATCAACTGGCTCAGGCTAAATCCTGGTATCTGGAACAGCTGGATTCGGCTGAGAAAGGGAAAGCGTTCGAGCTGGCGATCCAACCGGTTCAGATGGTTTCCCGCGTGCCGTACTCCGAGCGCAGTGAGCGCCGCGAGGTGCTGAAGACCCTGACGCTGAAAGACGTTCTGGCATACCGCGACAGCCTGTTGGCCGACGCCACACCGGAGTTGCTGGTGGTGGGCAATATGAGCAAGCAGCAGGTGGATACCCTGGCCTCAACGCTGAAACACCGCCTGGGCTGCACCGGCATTGAATGGTGGCACGGCGAAGACGTTGAAGTGGCGAAAAAACAGTTGGCTAACCTGCAGCGTGCGGGCAGCAGCACCGACTCGGCGCTGGCGGCAGTCTATGTGCCGACCGGGTATGATGAAGTGACCGGCATGGCTTACAGCTCGCTGCTGGGGCAGATTATCCAGCCCTGGTTCTACAGCCAACTGCGTACTCAGGAACAATTGGGTTATGCGGTGTTTGCATTCCCAATGTCAGTGGGCCGCCAGTGGGGGATTGGTTTCCTGCTGCAAAGCAACAGCAAGCAGCCGGCGTATCTGTACCAACGCTATCAGGATTTTTACCCGAAAACTGAAAAGCGCCTGCGTGAGATGAAAGATGCGGACTTTGAACAGTACAAGCAGGCGATGATCAACGAACTGAAACAGCGCCCGCAAACCCTGAGCGAAGAAGCCAGCCGCTTTGCCAATGATTTCGATCGCGGTAATTTTACCTTCGATACCCGCCATAAGCTGATTGAGCAGGTTAAGCAACTGACGCCGACCAAGCTGGCGGATTATTTCCACCAGGCGGTCATTCAGCCGCAGGGGCTGGCGGTGCTGTCGCAGGTCAGCGGCAGCGGGCAAGAGAAAGCGGATTATGCCGTGCAGCAGGACTGGGTCACCTATCCAAACGCCTCTGCCCTGCAGCAAACTCTGCCGCGTAAGGTGGCGACACCATGACAGAGGCCGCCCCGCAGCGGCTTGATCCGCTGACGCTGCCGCTGTTTGGCGAACGGCTGATAGAAGCGTCGGCGGGGACCGGCAAAACCTTTACCATAGGTGCGTTGTATTTGCGCCTGCTGCTTGGCCTGGGTCAGGCAGCGGCCTTTTCCCGGCCGCTGACGGTGGAGGAGATTCTGGTGGTGACCTTTACCGAGGCCGCCACCGAGGAGCTGCGCGGGCGTATTCGCAGCAATATCCATGGGTTACGCATTGCGTGCGTGCGTGGTAAAAAAGCGAAATGTGATAACCCATTATTTGTTTCACTGATGGAGGAGATTGACGATCTTCCCGATGCCGCCGCGCAACTGCTAGCGGCCGAACGGCAGATGGACGAAGCAGCGATCTACACCATCCACGGCTTTTGCCAGCGCATGCTGACCCACAACGCCTTTGAGTCCGGCATTCTGTTTGAGCAAACGCTGGTGCAGGATGAACTTCCGCTGCGTCGCCAGGCCTGTGCAGACTTCTGGCGTCGCCATTGTTATCCGTTGCCATTGGGCGTTGCCCGGGCCGTGAGCCAGGAATGGAGCGGTCCGGAGGCGCTGCTGGCGGATCTTTCCGGCTATCTGAGCGGCGAAGCGCCAACGCTGCGTCGGCCGCCGAAAGATGAAGAAACGGTATTACTACGCCATGAGCAGATCGTGGCGCGAATTGATGCCATTAAAGCTCAGTGGCTGGCGGCGGCGGGGGATCTGGAGGCGCTAATCAGCCAGTCCGGCGTTGATAAGCGCAGTTACAGCAGCAAACATCTGCCTAATTGGCTGCATAAGGTGGGTGAATGGGTGGTACTGGAAACTCAGGATTACCAACTGCCGAAAGAGCTGGATAAATTCCGTCAGTCAGTGCTGCTGGATAAAACCAAAAAGGGCGAACCGCCACGCCATGAACTGTTTGTGGCGATAGATGAATTATTTGATGAGCCGCTGACGCTGCGCGATTTGATTATGGCGCGGGCGCTGAGTGAGATACGTCTCTCCATTCAACAAGAGAAACGCCAGCGTGCCGAGCTGGGTTTTGACGATCTGCTAAGCCGGTTGGACAGTGCGCTTCAAAGTGAAGGCGGCGATCGGTTGGCGCAGGCGATTCGCCAGCGTTATCCGGTGGCGATGATCGATGAGTTCCAGGATACTGACCCACAGCAATACCGTATCTTCCAAAAGCTCTATGTCGGCCGGCCGGAATGCGGCCTGTTGCTGATAGGCGACCCAAAACAGGCAATTTACGCCTTCCGCGGTGCCGACATTTTTACCTATATGCGCGCTCGTTCTGAGGTAAGCGCACACTACACGCTTGAGACTAACTGGCGCTCGTCACCGGCAATGGTGGGCAGCGTTAACCATCTGTTTGCTCAGGTGCAAAAGCCCTTTCTGTTCGGTCAAATTCCCTTCATTGAGGTAGCTGCCGCCGAGAAAAATCGTGGGTTGGCTTTTGAGCTGTATAAACAGCCGCAGCCGGCGATGCAGTTTTGGTTGCAGCAGGGTGAAGGTGTCGGCGTTAGTGAGTACCAACAATTGATGGCGCGCCTGTGCGCCACGCAAATCCGTGACTGGCTCAGTGCGGGGCAAAGTGAACAGACCTGGCTGGTGGACGGTGATAAACGGCGGGCGGTGCAGGCCTCCGATATTACCGTACTGGTGCGTAGCCGTAATGAGGCGGCGTTGGTGCGTGATGCGCTCAGCGCCCTGGCCATTCCTTCGGTCTATTTGTCCAATCGCGACAGCGTGTTTGATACCCCGGAAGCCAAGGATTTGCTGTGGCTGTTGCAGGCGGTGCTGGCGCCGGAGCAGGAGCGCACGTTGCGCAGCGCCATGGCGACCGGTTTGATGGGGTTGGATGCGCAAGCGTTGGACGGCTTGAACCGCAACGAACGCGCCTGGGATACCCTGGTCAATGAGTTCGATAAATACCGTACGCTCTGGCTGCGCCGCGGCGTGTTGCCAATGCTGCGCGAGGTGATGAATCAGCGCCACTTGGCGGAAAATCTGCTGGCCAGCCACGGTGGCGAGCGTCGACTGACCGACATAATGCACTTGGGGGAGCTGTTGCAAGAGGCCTCGGCGCAACTCGACAGCGAACATGCGCTGGTGCGCTGGCTGGCGCAGCAGATTGCCCAACCAAATCGCCAGTCCGACAACCAGCAACTGCGACTGGAGAGCGATCGCCATTTGGTGAAGGTGATCACCATCCATAAATCGAAAGGTCTGGAGTTCGATCTGGTCTGGCTGCCGTTTGTCGGCAATTTCCGCCAGCAACAGCAGGTGCTGTACCACGATCGGCAGAGTTTCCAGGCCCTGCTTGACCTCAACGCCGATGAAGAAAGTATCGAATGGGCGGAAGAAGAGCGGTTGGCGGAGGATTTGCGCCTGCTGTACGTAGCCTTGACCCGCTCGGTATACCACTGCAGCATCGGCATAGCGCCGTTGATTCAAGGCACCCGCAAGAAACAGGGTGATACCGATTTGCACCGCAGCGCGTTGGGTTATCTGGTGCAGGCCGGCCAGGCCGGGGATGCGGCCTGGCTGCAACAACGTTTGCAGCAGTTGGCTGGAGAGGGCGTTGCGCTGTCGTTGGTTGAACAATTGGATGAGCAGGCCTGGTTGCCGCAAGCGCCGGCGTTAACCGAACTGGCGGCAAAACACTTCACGCGCCCGGTGCAGGATTTCTGGCGCGTGACCAGTTACACCGGCCTGCAGCAACACGGCTCTGGCCTGATGCAGGATCTGCTGCCACGGCTGGATGTCGACGCCGCAGGAGAACAGGCGCTGGACAGTGAGCCAGCGCTCACACCGCATACCTTTCCGCGCGGCGCAGCACCGGGAACCTTCCTGCACAGCCTGTTTGAAACACTGGATTTCACCCAACCCCTTGATGAGCAATGGTTGTTTGAACAGTTGCAACAGCAAGGGTTTGCCGAGCACTGGCAACCGATACTGCTGGCGTGGATGCAGGTGTTGCTGAATACCTCGCTCAATGATGCCGGCGTCACGTTGTCAGCCTTGGTACCGCAGCAGAAACAGGCTGAGCTGCAGTTTTATTTACCTATCGAAAAGCTGTTGCAGGCGCGTGAGCTGGATAAGCTGGTGAAAAAACACGATCCGCTTTCAGCCCGCTGTCCGGCGCTGGATTTCCAGCAGGTGCAGGGAATGTTGAAGGGGTTTATCGACCTGGTGTTCTGCTGGCAGGGAAAATACTACCTGCTGGATTACAAATCCAACTGGTTAGGTGAAGACAGCAGCGCTTACACCCGTGCGGCAATGGAGAAGGCGATGGCGGAACACCGCTATGACCTGCAGTACCAGCTGTATACGCTGGCACTGCATCGTTATCTGCGCCATCGGTTGCCGGATTATGACTATCGGCGCGACTTCGGCGGGGTGATTTACTTGTTCCTGCGCGGAGTAGACGCACAGCACCCGGGCAACGGCATTTTCGCCTGTTGCCCAGATCCGCAGTTGGTGGAGGGCATGGACCGTCTGTTCAGCGGCGAAGCCATTACGGCGGAGGATGAACCATGATCGCTCTACTGGAGCGGGCGCAGGCACTTGGCGTGCTGCGTCCGCTGGACCTGCAGTTCGCCCGAATAGTGGCCGGGGAGGAAGAGCCTGACATTCTGCTGGCTGCAGCTTGTCTCAGCGCGGAGGCCGGTGCCGGCCATGTTTGCCTGATGCTGGAGCAGTTGCTGCCGGAAAACCTGTTTGAGGGGCGTCAACCGGAACTGGCGCAGGCCGTGTGGCTGGCGGCCGGGCAACCGGATATTGCTCGCTGGCAGCAGCGTCTGGCCGCCAGTGCGGCGGTGGGGGACGGCAGCAGCGCCATGCCGATGGTGTTGCAACGGCAGCGTTTGTATCTGCAGCGCATGTGGCAGAACGAAGGCGAGGTGGCGGAGTTTATCAGTAGCGACAGTATCCATCAGGCGGTTGACGAGCCTGAACTGCGTGCCATCCTCGATCGGCTGTTCGGCGAGGCGACGAATGAGCCGGACTGGCAGAAAATTGCCGCTGCAGTGGCCGCGACGCGGCGTATTGCGGTGATTTCAGGTGGGCCGGGCACCGGCAAAACCACCACCGTCGCCAAATTGCTGGCGGCGCTGGTACAGCTTGCCGAAGGCAGGCGTTTGCGTATCCAACTGGCTGCGCCCACCGGCAAGGCGGCAGCACGCCTGACCGAGTCGCTCGGCAGCGCCGGCAGGCAGTTGGCGTTAACCCCGGAGCAACGCGCGTTGTTCCCCACCGATGCGTCGACGCTGCACCGCCTGTTGGGCGCTCAGCCCAATAGCCAGCGCATGCGTTATCACCGTGGTAACCCGCTGCATCTGGATGTGCTGGTGGTAGACGAGGCTTCAATGGTCGATCTGCCGATGATGGCGCGTCTGATTGCCGCATTGCCCCTTCAGGCGCGGGTGATTTTCCTTGGCGACAGAGATCAGTTGGCGTCAGTAGAGGCTGGGGCTGTACTGGGGGATATCTGCCGTTTTGCCGAGCAGGGATACAGCACTGCGCGTGCAGAACAACTCACCCGTCTGACTGGCTGCCTGTTGCAAGGGCAAAGCGCGCAGGCGGAGGCAGCGGTGCGAGACAGCCTGTGCCTGCTGCGCAAAAGCTATCGGTTTGATGCCAATTCTGGCATCGGTCAATTAGCCCTTGCGGTGAATGCCGGTGACGGCAAGCGGGCGGCTTGGGCACTTAGTGGCAGCTTCAGCGACGTTGCGGGTTACCCTTTGTCAGAAACGGAAGACTATCAGGCACTGCTGAACGCCTGTGTGGCGGGCTATGGCGATTATTTGCAACGGGTTGCTGCCAAGGAGGATGCGGGAGAGGTATTGGCGGAGTTTGGTCGTTTCCAGGTGCTGTGCGCGCTGCGGGAAGGGCCATTCGGTATCGCCGGGCTGAACGAACGTATCGAGGCGGGGCTGCAACGGGCCGGGCTGATTCAGCGTACGCCAGGGGCCTTGGGACGTTGGTATCCTGGTCGGCCGGTGATGATTGGCCGCAACGACAGTGCGCTGGGGTTGTTTAACGGCGATATCGGCATTGCCCTGCGCGATGACAGCGGTGAACTGCGCGTGCACTTCCAGCTGCCGGACGGCAGCATCAAGTCGGTGCAACCAAGTCGTTTACCGGCGCATGAAACGGCCTATGCGATGACGGTGCATAAGTCTCAGGGATCGGAGTTTGATCATACGGTACTGGTGTTGCCCAATCATTTCCTGCCGGTACTGACCCGCGAGCTGGTGTATACCGCTATCACCCGGGCTCGCAGGCAGCTTTCGCTGTATGCCACCGATGCCGTTCTGATGCGGGCGATCCGTACGCCAACCCAACGCCGCAGCGGGTTGGCGGAGCGCTTGCAGATAAAGACATAAAAGCGAAACGGGTACGGCCTATCCTGGGGCTTTAAAATTGCAGCCAACAACGCTGCAACTTGAAAGGCTAGGGGCTGCGCCCGCAGAGGATTACAAGTCCGCCAGCAAAATCTTCGAACGGCGTTGGTAGTTGTACAGCGCCTGTTTTTGCATCGGCAGCACGTCCACTTCCGCCGGAGTGAAACCACGCTCCTGGAACCAGTGGATACTGCGAGTGGTCAGCACGAAAAGCTTTTGCAAACCCATCTGGCGCGCCTGGCTTTCCACCCGTTGCAGCAGCATTTCACCGCGTGATGAACTGCGGTAGTCCGGGTGTACCGCCACGCAGGCCATCTCGCCGATTTTCTCTTCCAGGAACGGATACAGCGCCGCACAGGCGATGGTCAGGTTATCGCGCTCAATAATAGTGAATTTGTCGATCTCCATTTCCAATTGTTCACGGGAGCGGCGCACCAGAATACCCTGTTGCTCCAGTGGGCGGATCAGTTCCAGAATGCCGCCGATATCGTTAATGGTCGCCCGGCGCACCTGTTCGGCGCTCTCCATGACGATCTGGGTGCCGATACCGTCGCGTGAGAACAGCTCTTGCACCAGCGCTCCGTCTTCCTGATAGCTGATCAGGTGGCTGCGGCGCACGCCGCTGCGGCAGGCCTTCACCGCACCGCGCAGGAAACGTACGGTGCCGGAATGGTAATCGCCGCTGGCTTCGCGTTCTTCGATACGTTTTTGCGCGTCATTGGGGAACAGTTCGGAAATGATATTGCCTTCCTGATCGGTGACGCCCTGCGACGAGCAGAAGCCGATCATTTTTTCCGCCTTCAGCTTGATGGCCAACTGGGTCGCCACTTCTTCTGAGGTCAGGTTAAAACTTTCGCCGGTAACGGAAACGGCAACCGGGCCGATCAGTACGATGGCATTACTGTCGAGTTGACGGTGGATCGCTTCTTCATCAATACGGCGAATACGGCCGCTGTGGCAGTAATCCACGCCGTCATCAATCCCTAACGGCTGGGCAATGATAAAGTTGCCGCTGACCACGTTGATGTGTGCACCCTGCAGCGGCGTATTGTTGAGGCTCATTGACAGCCGTGCGGTGATGTCGAGTTGCAGCAGGCCCGCCGCCTGTTTAACCAGCTCAAGCGTATGGGCGTCGGTGACCCGGGTATGCTTGTGATAAATAGGTTCGTAGTTATGTTGCGCCAGATTGCTGTCGATCTGCGGCCGTGCGCCATAGACCACCACCAAACGAATCCCCAGGCTATGCAGCAGCCCGATATCGTTGACGATGTTGGAAAAATTCTCATGCTCTATGGCTTCTCCCCCAAGCATGACGACAAACGTCTTGCCGCGGTGGGCGTTGATATAGGGAACTGAGTGACGGAATCCTTGAACAAGCTCGGTACTACGTTCCTTCACGGCAAAACCTCTTTTGCATATTTATACGATATTTTTGTATTTTTATTCTTTTATTGCGCCGATGGCAAGAGGGAAATTGTCTGTATTTATTTGCGGAAGAGGCTAATTGGTTAATAAATTGAAAAACCTTGGAAAGATTTTCTGATGACAGCGCCGGGAGGATTCGTTAAAGTTTTTCCCATTCCCGTTTTATCGGCGTTTTTTTCATCTGTTTTAACCTGTTATCACTGCTGGAGTCGCATGCCAAACTCAAATCACAATCTGGGCCGCCGTCGTCTATTGCAGGGGGTTGCCGCAAGTTGGTTGCTGAGTGTGAGTCGCATAGGCTTCGCCGCATCATCGCACGTGATTGCCGTACGTGTCTGGCCTTCTTCTACTTATACCCGCGTGACACTCGAATCAAACACCGAACTGAAATACAAACAGTTTGCGCTGACCAATCCCGATCGCGTGGTGGTGGATATCGAAGGGGTGCATCTCAATAGCGTATTGAAGGGCATTGTCGGCCAGGTTCGCGCTGACGATCCCTATTTGAAACAGGCGCGGGTCGGTCAGTTTGATCAAAACACCGTTCGGCTGGTGTTGGAACTTAAGCAAAGCGTCAGCCCTCATATGTTTACTCTGCCGCCGGTACCGGAATATCGCAACCGTCTGGTGATGGATCTGTACCCCAGCAAGGGCGGCACTGGCGAAGACTATGATCCGCTATTGGCATTACTGGAAGATTACAACAAGGGCGATCTCGAGCGCACTTTGCCGGCGGAGGCACCGCAGGCCGGCAAGGCGGGGCGCGATCGTCCGATTGTCATCATGCTGGATCCCGGCCACGGCGGCGAGGATCCGGGGGCGATTGGCAAATTCAAAACGCGCGAGAAAGACATCGTGTTGCAGATTGCCCGCAAACTGAGCGCGTTAATCAAGCGCGAGCCGAATATGAAAGTGTTCATGACGCGCAATGAAGATGTATTCATTCCGCTGAAGGTGAGGGTGGCGAAGGCGCGCAAGCAGCGTGCCGATCTGTTCGTTTCTATCCATGCCGATGCCTTTACCAGCCAGGCCGCGCGCGGATCTTCGGTATTTGCGCTATCGACCAAGGGCGCCACCAGTTCGGCGGCGAAATTCCTGGCGCAAACTCAGAACGAATCGGACCAAATCGGTGGCGTAAGCAAAAGCGGCGATCGCTATCTGGATCACACCATGTTTGATCTGATACAAACCGCAACCATCAACGATAGCCTGAAGTTCGGCAAGGAAGTGCTGAACCGAATGGGCAAAATTAACCGTTTGCACAAGAATCGCGTCGATCAGGCCGGTTTTGCGGTATTAAAAGCCCCGGATATTCCCTCGATCCTGGTTGAAACGGCATTTATCAGTAATATAGAAGAAGAGCGCAAACTCCGTACCAGCCATTTCCAACAGCAGGTGGCGGAATCCATTCTGGCGGGTATCAAGGCGTATTTCGCCAACGGCGGCGCGGCGGCGCGCGGATAAGGTTTAAGCAGATACGGCTGGGTGGACACCCGGCCAGGGTTTGGCAGATTTCAGATACAAAAAAACACCCGTTAAGGTGCTTATCTGTAGTCATTAAGATTGGTTGCGGAGGCCGGATTTGAACCGACGACCTTCGGGTTATGAGCCCGACGAGCTACCAGGCTGCTCCACCCCGCGTCCGTCTTAATGCTTGTATTATCGAAACCCAACATTCATGTGATACCGCTGGTACAGTATCGGTTGGTTGCGGGGGCCGGATTTGAACCGACGACCTTCGGGTTATGAGCCCGACGAGCTACCAGGCTGCTCCACCCCGCGTCCGTATAATACTTTTCATCGAATCCCAACCTTTACGTGATACCGCTGATGCAGTATCGGTTGGTTGCGGAGGCCGGATTTGAACCGACGACCTTCGGGTTATGAGCCCGACGAGCTACCAGGCTGCTCCACCCCGCGTCCGATGGAAGCGCACTATACTCTCCGTGCATTTTGTTGCAACCCTTTTTGCAATTAATTGGGTTAAAGCCATCTTTATGCTGAATTAGTCCGCAATTTGCGTTCTTTTTCATCGTTATCCGCCGTGCGGGTTTTTTTATTTGCGGCGATTCCCTTATCTATGGGTGTTTGTTATCGTTCGCCGGTAGATCATATCTGTTTGAGAGTGTGCGCGATGAAAGGACGTTGGGGCAAATACCTGCTGGGCGGGTTGATGGTAGCGGTATTGGCAGGCTGTTCGTCAAAGCCGACCGACCGGGGACAGCAATATAAGGATGGCCATCTGGAGCAGTCGCTGGAGTTGGTGAATCAACCCAACGCCAAAGGCGTGCCGGTTAACGCCAGGGATTACTCGAATCAGCTGATGGAGATTAGAAACGCTTCTCCCGCACTGTTTAATCGCAACAATAGCACCTTTCAGGCAGTGCAAAGCTGGATGGCCGCCGGTGCCGATACCCGTCAACTGAACCAATACGGTCTCAGCGCCTATCAGATGGAAGGCGTGGACAACTACGGTAACGTGCAGTTCACCGGCTACTATACGCCGGTCGTGCAGGCGCGCTATACCCAGCAGGGTGAGTTCCGCTACCCGCTGTACCGTATGCCGCCAAAAGGCAGAGGCCGTCTGCCGGATCGCGCAGGCATTTACTCAGGCGCGCTGGATGACCGTTATATTGTCGCTTACACCAATTCGCTGATGGACAACTTTATGATGGAAGTTCAGGGCAGCGGCTATGTGGATTACGGCAATGGCCAGCCGCTGGTGTTCTTCGGCTACGGCGGCAAGAACGGCCACGCTTATCGCAGCATCGGTAAAGTCCTGATCGATCGCGGCGAAGTGGCCAAGGTGGATATGTCGATGCAGGCGATTCGCCAGTGGGCCGATACCCACAGCGCTGCAGAAGTGCGTGAGTTGCTGGAGCAGAACCCTTCCTTTGTGTTCTTCCGTCCGGAGGCTTTTGCGCCGGTACGTGGCGCCAGTGCGGTACCTTTGATTGCCAAAGCTTCGGTAGCTTCCGACCGTTCACTGATCCCGGCAGGCACCACGCTGCTGGCAGAAGTGCCTCTGCTGGACAACAAGGGTAAATTCACGGGAAAATATGAGATGCGCCTGATGGTAGCTCTGGACGTGGGCGGCGCGATCAAAGGCCAGCACTTCGATATGTACCAGGGCATCGGGCCGGACGCCGGTCACTCGGCGGGGTATTACAACCATTACGGCCGAGTTTGGGTGCTGAAAGGCGGTAACACCGGCACGCCACTGTTTACCAGCCAGACCTCTTCCAACGGCGGTTCGTTGCTGGTCACCCGCTGACGACAATAAGTTATACCCTATGAATTTCAAGCTGGTCGCCTGGCTGTGTCTTGAAAAGTGAAGGGTATACCGATATTGACCCGCAAGGGCCGGATCTTCCGGCCCTTATCATTTGCATTGTTAAGGTAAGTAAAGCGTTATGAGCACAGCCTATTCTGAAGCCTATCTGCAGCGTTTTGGCGGTACGGCGCGTTTGTATGGTCAGCAGGCGCTGGCGCTGTTTGCCCAGGCGCACGTTTGTGTGATTGGCATCGGCGGCGTGGGTTCCTGGGCGGCCGAGGCTCTGGCGCGCACCGGTATCGGCGCCATTACGCTGATCGATATGGACGATGTCTGCGTCACCAACACCAACCGACAGATCCATGCGTTGCGCCAGCATGTTGGCCAGTCAAAGACAGAAGTGATGGCGGAGCGCATTCTGGCGATCAACCCTGAATGCCGGGTAACCTGTATTGACGATTTTATAACTGCGGACAACGTGGCAGAGCTGCTGAACAACAATTTTAGCTACGTGATCGACGCGATCGATAGCGTACGGCCTAAGGCTGCGCTGCTGGCTTATTGCCGTCGTTACAAGATCCCGGTGGTCACTACCGGCGGCGCCGGCGGGCAAATAGACCCGACGCAGATAGCGGTAGCCGATCTGGCGAAGACCATTCAGGATCCGCTGGCGGCCAAGCTGCGCGAGCGATTGAAGAATGATTTCAACGTGGTGAAGAACAGTAAGGGCAAGCTCGGCATCGATTGCGTGTTTTCCAGCGAACCGCTGGTGTACCCGCAGCCGGACGGCACGGTTTGCGCATCACGCAGCACCGCGGAAGGGCCAAAAAGAATGGATTGCAGCGCGGGATTCGGTGCGGCGACCATGGTTACCGCTACCTTCGGCTTTGTCGCCGTGTCCCACGCCTTGAAGAAAATGGTGGCGAAAGCCGCGCGTCAGGCGTAACGAGCGGCGATCGCTTTCACCCCGGCGGCCAGCGCTTCCAGCCCGCTGGCGCGGGTGGCGCTGAGCTGGGCGCGCAGCGCCAGTTGCTCAAACAGCGCCAGCGGATCCATTGCCGCAATTTGCTGCGGCGTTTTACCTTCTACAGCCGTCAGCACTACCGCCAGCAGGCCGCGTACAATGCGGCCCTCGCTGTCGCCATAAAAATGCAGCGTGCCGTCAGCCAATAATTGATGCCCCAGCCAGACGCGGTTCTCACAGCCGCTGAGCTCCATCTCTGCCGTGCGTAACGGCTCCGGCAGCGGCGGCAACTGTTTCGCCAGCATAATCAGTTGGCGATAGCGATCTTCCCACTGCTTCAGCGCGGTAAATTTTACGATCAGCGCCTCGGCGGTAATTTCGCGGCCAAAGGGATGTGGGGCAAGCATAGCGTCTCCGAAGTTAATTTAGTCTGCCAGCAGATCGATGGCGTTGATCAGCGCTGTCACCAGGTTTTCAACGTCTTCCGTGGTGTTGTAAGGCGCGAATGACGCACGCAGTGTACCGTTGACGCCCAACGCCGCCATCAGCGGCTGGGCACAGTGCTGGCCGGCACGCAGCGCGATGCCTTGCTCTGCCAATAGGGTGACGATATCACTGTGATGAATGCCGACAATATCAAACGCCAGCAGGCTGGAACCGGAGCAGCGGAAGCTGCGAAAGCCCGGCAACTGTGCCAGCCGTTGCTCGGCCAGATCGGCCAGGCCACGGCTGTAGCGCTCGGCGCCTGCCATATCCTGAGTGCTCAGCCATTCCAGTGCGGCAGCCAGCCCCAGCACGCCGGCGATATTTGGCGTGCCGGCCTCAAAGCAGTGCGGCGGTTTTTGCGGTGTAAAGCCCTCGAATGACGCCTGAGTCAGCATTTTACCGCCGCCTTGCCAAGGTGCCATCTGTGTCAGTAATTCGCTTTTTCCGTATAGCGCGCCGATGCCGGTCGGGCCATACAGTTTGTGACCGGAGAAGGCGTAAAAATCAATATCAAGCCGTTGAACGTCGGCCGGGCAGTGCACTATGCCCTGTGCCCCGTCGATCATCACGCGCGCGCCGACGCCGTGGGCCAGAGTGATGGCTTGCGTCAGATCCGGGCAACCGCCGGTGACGTTGGACATTTGCCCCAGCGCCAACAGCCGGGTTTTATCGTTGAGCAGCCTGGGTAGCTGCGCCAGGTCAGGCAGGCGATCGGCGCCAAGCGGCAATTTTACCACCCGCGCACCAGTTTGTTCCGCCACCATTAACCAAGGGATCAGGTTGGCGTGGTGTTCGGCTTCGCTCACCAGGATTTCATCACCCGGTTGCAGTCGGGGGCGAGCATAGCTTTGCGCCACCAGATTGATTGCCTCGGTGGTGCCGCGGGCCCAAATAATGTCAGCGGCCGTGGGGGCATTGATCAGCGTAGCGACCTGCTGCCGCGCCTGCTCGAAGCGGGTGGTCAAGTCCTGCGCTGCGCGATGCTGGCTGCGATGTACAGTGGCGGCATCGTCACGGTAAAACTGCTGCGTTGCCGCGATAACCGCCAGCGGTTTCAACGCGGTTGCGGCGCTGTCGAGATAAATTCCCGCCTGTTGCAGGGCAGGAAACTGATTACGAAAATCGGTGGGATTAAAAGGTGTCATACCCTGATTGTCACTGGCTTGAGTCAATGGGTGATCCTGTCCTATTTTTTCGTCGGAGACAAGTTCTCCCGTCCATTAGGACTTATCGCCTGGAAATCCCTGATAAGTTTGTTATGCTATTAAGTGCCTACCAAGTAATGGCGTTAAATAACATAAAAGGTTTTTTACAGCATTTTTATCTACAAGGAGTCCGCAATGAAAAAAACAGCCGCAGTTATTTCTGCTCTGATGCTAACGTTTACCCTGGCCGCATGTTCCAGCAATTACGTAATGCATACCAATGATGGACGCACCATTGTCGCTGACGGAAAACCAAAGGTGGATAACGACACTGGCATGATCAGCTATAAAGACGCCAACGGCGTTGAACAGCAGATCAACCGTTCAGACGTGAAAGAGATGGTTGAAAGCAACCAGTAACGTCGTCAAAAAACGGGCAAAAAAAAGCACCGCAAATATTGCGGTGCTGCATAAAATCACTATGGACAGACAGGGTAAATGTACAGGAAGTGAAAAAACAGTAGCTTAGCTACCATGTCTGGATTGCCAGACAATTTGCAAACACAACATCACAACCACAAGCCAAAAGTTCATCGGCGTCCTCGACACCCACTCCCTTTTCGTTCCGGCCCGGGAAGTGCCGCCACTATAGGTATTTGCTGGCGCATGCTCAACGGACAATTTATAATGGCTCGGATTAAAAAAACTAATGATAGCGGTTTGCTGTCGTGGACCTGCAACTTGGTACACAACGCCGCCTGATTTTTTATGCCGAATCATTCGGAATATTGTTACACAAAAGTAGCTAATAAATGTCTAAACGCTTACCACCTCTCAATGCGCTGCGGGTCTTCGATGCGGCTGCTCGCCACCTGAGTTTCACCAAAGCGGCAGAAGAGTTGTTCGTTACCCAGGCTGCCGTGAGCCATCAGATCAAGTCGCTGGAGGACTTCCTCGGCCTGAAGCTGTTTCGGCGGCGCAATCGTTCGCTGCTGCTGACGGAAGAAGGGCAAAGTTATTACCTGGATATCAAGGAAATCTTCTCTTCGATCACCGAGGCTACCCGCAAGTTGCAGGCGCGTAGTGCCAAGGGGGCATTAACCGTCAGTTTGCCCCCGAGTTTCGCCATTCAGTGGCTGGTGCCGCGGCTCTCTGGCTTTAACTCAGCTTATCCGGGGATCGACGTGCGTATCCAGGCGGTGGACCGTGAGGAAGAGAAGCTGGCGGATGATGTCGATGTGGCGATTTTCTATGGCCGCGGCAACTGGCCAGGCGTGCGCGCCGAACGTTTATATGCGGAATATCTGTTGCCGGTATGTTCACCCAGCCTGCTGACCGGGGAACATGCGTTAAAAGTGACGGACGATCTGGCTTATCACACGCTACTGCATGATACTTCACGCCGCGATTGGCTGGCCTATACGCGTCAGTTGGGATTGCAGCACATTAATGTGCAACAGGGGCCGATTTTCAGCCACAGCGCAATGGTGGTTCAGGCTGCGGTTCATGGTCAGGGAGTCGCACTGGTGAACAACGTGATGGCGCAGACCGAAATCGAAGCCGGGCGGCTGGTTTGCCCGTTTAACGATGTGCTGGTCAGTAAAAACGCTTTTTATCTGGTATGCCATGACAGCCAGGCAGAACTGGGTAAAATAGCCGCCTTTCGTCAGTGGATCCTGGCTCGGGCAGCCAGCGAGCAGGAAAAATTCCGCTTTCGCTATGAACAATAAGGCTGGCCGCCGCTCTGCCGCAGCCGGTTTTCTTCAATAAGGTAAATAACGATGAGCAGTCGCTCAATGCTGATTTTTGCTGCTATCAGCGGCTTTGTATTTGTTGCCCTGGGCGCGTTTGGCGCGCATGTATTAAGCGGCACCCTGGGCGCTAACGAGATGGCCTGGATCCGCACCGGGTTGGATTATCAAGGGTTCCATACCCTGGCGATCCTGGTGCTGGCGGTGGCGATGCAACGTCGCGTCAGCCTGTGGTTTTATTGGAGCGGGGCGCTGTTGGCGCTCGGCACCGTACTGTTCAGCGGCAGTTTGTACTGTCTGGCGCTGTCACACCTGAAAGTTTGGGTTTATATCACGCCGGTTGGCGGCGTGTGCTTCCTGATCGGTTGGGCATTGATGTTGATTGGCGCTTTGCGTCTGAGGAAAAAGGCCGAGCGCCATGAATAAGATTGCGTTGTATTGCCGCCCTGGTTTTGAAAAAGAGTGTGCGGCGGAAATTACCGCCAAGGCAGCTGAGCGGGAAGTCTTTGGTTTTGCCAGGGTAAAAGATAACAGCGGCTATGTGTTGTTCGAGTGCTATCAGCCGGATGACGCCGACCGCCTGGCGCGGGAAATCCCGTTCCGTGAACTGATTTTTGCCCGCCAGATGCTGGTGGTTGGCGAGCTGCTGCGCGACCTTCCGCCGGAAGATCGTGTGTCACCGATTGTCGGCATGTTGATTGGCGTGGTCGACCGCGGCGGCGAGCTGCGAGTGGAAGTGCCGGATACCAACGAAAGCAAAGAGCTGATGAAGTTCTGCCGCAAACTGACCGTGCCGCTGCGTGCCGCAATGCGCGAGCAAAAGGTGCTGATGGCGCGCGAGAACGCGACCCGTCCGGTGGTTCACGTGTTCTTTATCGCACCGGGTTGCTGTTATGTCGGTTACTCCTTCAGCAATAACAATTCGCCGTTCTATATGGGGATTCCGCGCCTCAAGTTCCCATCCGACGCGCCGAGCCGTTCTACGTTGAAACTGGAAGAGGCGTTCCACGTGTTCATTCCCGCCGATGAGTGGGACGAACGTTTGAGCAGTGGCATGCACGCGGTCGATCTGGGCGCTTGCCCAGGTGGCTGGACCTATCAACTGGTACAACGCAGCATGATGGTGCATGCGGTGGATAACGGACTGATGGCGCAGAGCCTGATGGATACCGGGCAGGTTACGCATCACCGCGCCGACGGTTTCAAATACGAACCAAGCAGCAGCAAGATTTACTGGCTGGTGTGCGACATGGTGGAGAAACCGGCCAAGGTGACCAGCTTGATGATCCAGTGGTTGGTCAAAGGTTGGTGCCGTGAGGCGATTTTCAACCTGAAGCTGCCGATGAAAAAACGTTACGAAGAGGTTTCGCAGAATCTGCAGAGCATCAAGGAAGCGTTGGACGCGGTTGGCATCAGTTCAGAAATTCATGCCAAACAGCTGTATCACGATCGTGAAGAAGTCACGGTACATGTGCGCCGCATGTGGTCGGCGGTGCCGGGCCGTCGCGACGAACGCGAATAATTGACCGGGCGCTGCTTGCAGCGCCTTTAGCTAACCGGTAACCGCAGCTGCTGCAGGTTGCCGGTTAACGTCAAATCGGTGCGCAGCGTGGCGACCTTTTTACTGACGTAAGCCATGTCGCGGTGTTGTTGCAATTTGCCGCGCCATTTTACCGCCACCTGCTCCAGCTCCTGATACAGTCCATCCAACGTACCCGCCTGTTGTAATAACAATACCGCCGTTTTCGGCCCGATGCCGGCCACGCCAGGGATTTTACTGCTGCTTATGCCCGCCAGCCCCCAGTAATCCGCCAATTGCTGTGGTGCTACTCCGAATTCCTGCTGCACAAAAGGCATGTCCAGCCAGCGTTTCTGGAAGTAATCGCGGATTTGCACGTTGGGCGCCAACAGTTGGCAATAGCCTTTGTCGGTAGACACTATCGTCACCTGATGGCCGCCGCCTGCGACCTTTGCCGTCAGCGTTGCCGCCAGATCGTCCGCCTCATTGCCTGGCGAATGCCAACAGGCGACGCCGAGCGCTTCGAATGCCTGCCGCAGCTGCGGCATTTCCAGCTGTAAATTCTCCGGCATCGGCGAACGTCCGGCTTTGTAGTCGGGCAGAATTTGGTGACGCCAGCTTTCACTGCGGTCATCCTCGTCGAATACCGCCACCGCGTGCGTTGGCCGGCTATGCTGGATCAACTGTTGCAATGCATGCTGGCAGGCATTCACGCAGGGAGACCCCTGCACGGCATGGATGCGGCGAATTAAGTTCAGGGCGTCAACAATCAGTAGGTGTATAGGCATTTACTCGTCGTCTTTCAAGCCGCAGCGTTGCTGACTTCACGTACCCATCTCAGATTCCGTAGGGGGGCGTATATATTCGCCCCGACCAATGCGGGCACAGCATAGAGTGCTCCTGCTGCAACTTGAGATCCATAGAGCAGAGGGGAGTAAAGTCAGATAAAAGAAGGGCGGCTTTTACGCCGCCCGGAGGTATCAGGCTACGATTTCATAGCAGGGCACATAGGCGCTGCCCGGTAGCTTCATGCGGTGCTGGGCGACAAAGCCCTGCAACAGGCTGTCCATTTGTTTCATCATCTGCGGCTCGCCGTGCAGTTTGTACGGGCCGAATTGCTCGATGGCATGAATGCCATTTTCCTTCACGTTACCGGCCACAATGCCGGAAAACGCGCGGCGCAGCGCAGCGGCCAGTTGTTCGGCCGGTTGGTTCGGATACAGATTGAGATTCGCCATGTTTTCGTGGCTCGGCTCAAACGGCAGTTGCAGATCGGGTGCGATGCGGATCGACCAGTTAAAACTGTAAGCATCGCCGGTGTTGCGACGGTTCTCTTTCACCAGGGGCATGGCTTTTTTCATCTGCCGCGCCACTTCGGCCGGATCGTCGATGATGATGGTGTAATGACGGCGCGCTTCGTCACCCAAGGTATTCATGATGAACTCGTCCAGAACGCGGAAGTAATCTGCGCTCTCTTTCGGCCCGGTGAGGATTAGCGGCAAGACCTGTTCGCTGTTTTCCGGATTCATCAAAATACCCAGCAGATACAGCAGCTCTTCCGCCGTGCCGACGCCACCCGGGAAGATGATGATGCCGTGGGCGATGCGCACAAAGGCTTCCAGACGTTTTTCGATGTCCGGCATGATCACCAGCTCATTGACCAGCGGGTTAGGCGGCTCGGCGGCGATGATCGAAGGCTCTGTCATGCCGATAAAACGGCTGTTGCGGTAGCGCTGTTGCGCATGGCCCACGGCGGCGCCTTTCATCGGCGCTTCCATCGCTCCCGGCCCACAGCCGGTGCAGATATTCAGCTCGCGCAGGCCAAGCTGGCTGCCGACCTTACGGGCGTACAGGTATTCATTTTCATTGATGGAGTGGCCGCCCCAGCACACCACCAAATTCGGATCTTCATCGAGGTGCAGCGCACGGGCGTTGCGCAGGATGGAGAATACCAGGTTGGTGATGTGGGCCGAATTTTCCAGGTTCAGATGCTGGAAACGGCCGGCGCTGTCGATCTGGCCGTGAACGAACAGGATATCGCGCAGCACGGCGAACAGGTTGGCCTGCAGAGAACGGATAATTCTGCCGTCGACAAAGGCGTCTTCCGGCGGATTAACCAGCTCGAGTTTGACCCCGCGCTCACGGCGCAGAACGTTGATATCAAAAGTTTCATAGCGTGAAAGCAGTTGTTTGCTGTTGTCGGTTTGACTGCCGGAATTCAACACGGCCAGCGAACAGTTGCGGAACAAACGGTACAGATCGCTGCTGGCGGTACGCTTCAGCATGTCTACTTCCAGCTGCGACAGCAAATCCATAGAGCCAAGCGGGCTGATGTGTGTAATCAAGGTAACTCCTTTGCACCTGAAACGGGGCAGTAGTAATCCATACGCAGCAGAACAGCATCTCGTTATTGTTAGCGCACTGCGGTCAATTACTGGCCGCAGCCTTTCTTAACCTTACCGCCGTCCCCTGATTTTTACCAATACAAACCGCTCGTTAGCTTAGTTGTTGAGCAATGCTTCGCACTATTGGCGCGCCAGACGGCCATGTGACGGAACAAAGTCAAGGTTGCTGCGCCAGGGATTGATGTCCAGCCCGCCGCGGCGGGTGTAGCGGGCATACACCGACAGGCTCTCTGGCCGGCAATAGCGCATCAGATCGTTGAAGATGCGCTCGACGCACTGTTCGTGGAATTCATTGTGATGACGGAAGGACACCAGATAGCGCAGTAGCGCTTCACGATCGATTTGCGCGCCACGATATTGGATTTGCACCGATCCCCAGTCGGGTTGGTTGGTGATCAGGCAGTTTGACTTCAGCAGATGGCTGACAAGCTGCTCTTCAACCTGACGGGGACCGGTGGCGTTCAGCAGGTAATCGGCGTTGAACTCATAGTTATCGATACGGATGTCTTGATGATCGATGCACTCTCCGTCCAACCGGGCAATCGGGCTGCCTTCCACCTGATCGATGCTGAACAAGGTGACGCTGACTTCGCCCTGCGCACAGACGGACAGATCGCGTTGCAGCGTGCTGCGCACGGTCTCCCAGTCCGTAAATGGGGTCTGGTTAAAGCTGTTGAGATAAAGCTTGAAGCTTTTGGATTCAATCAGGTTGAGGCTGTTGGCGTTGAGGCTGATTTCACCCACCGCGACCTGCGGCAAGCCGTTGTCGTTCAGCCAGGAGAGCTCATACAGCGTCCAGATATCGGCTCCGTGGAACGGCAGGCTGTCCGGATACAAACCCAGCGGTTCACGGTTCATGCTGCGCGGCACCGCCTGCAGCAGTTGAGCGTCGTAGCGATCGCGGTACGCGGTAGGTTTGCCCAGAGTCAGTTCCGACAGGGCGTGATGGTCTTGATAGGAGGACATCTGCTGTCACCTCGGTGATAGATAGGTACAATGGCCTCCAGTTTACCGTATGCGAGAAGAAATATGGACCATGATGTACCGCACGCTCTGCGTGAATTCACCCAGCGCTATGTCGATCTTTGGCAGCAGGAGCGCGGTCATGCGCCGGCGAGTCAGGACTTGTACGGTGTCCCGTCACCTTGCATTGTAGAAAACCGCGATGATGAAGTGCTGTGGTTGCCGCAGCCGTTCACCCCGGCGACGACGCTGGAAAAGGTGGAAGCCGCGCTCGAGTTACGGTTGCAGCCAGACATTGACCTGTTTTATACCCAGCAGTATGCGGGGGATATGAGAGCGCAGTTTGGTGAGCATGATATAACCTTGTTACAAGTGTGGAGCGAAGACGATTTTATTCGCTTGCAGGAGAATTTGATCGGCCATCTGGTGACGCAAAAACGCCTGAAGCTGTCGCCGACGCTATTCCTGGCAACCACTGAATCAGAGATGACTATGGTCTCACTGTGTAACGTCAGCGGCAATGTCGTGCTGGAACAATTCGGCAGCGATAAACGTACCTTACTGGCGGCTTCGCTGGGGAATTTCCTCGATGCATTGCGCCCGCTACTGAGTGTTTGACGCCGTATTGAGCATTGTCCGTGTGCGAGATCTCTCACACGGGCTGTGAGAGATCGCTTTTAATTTTTTCCAGCTGACGGCTTCGGTTAGGTTTATTGTTATCCAGATCAATTGGTTAGATTTGCTTTAGGATAACTCTTAGCGCTAATTTCCCGTCACCCCTGCGTCAACCCCTTGTGAGGCCGGGATAATTAAGCGATCTTATGGTTACCGGAACGGATACGGTGGAGCAGGAAAGCGTCAGGATGATGCAGCTTCAGGACGAAGAAATGGACGCGCTCAGTGAAGAGCGAAGGACGGCGTCAGGAGATGCCCAGGATGTTTCAGGATTGAAACCAGGGACACCTCCAGGATGGAGATTGAGAGCCGGCACAGGATGGTTGGCGGGTCATGAAGACTAAGGAACCGCGTCAGGATGATGCAGCAGGACAGAGCAAGGATGGTTGGGTCAGGATGGCCACAGGAAAAGTTTTCAAGGATTGAGCAGGGAGCACACTGTGTAGCGGGACAGCTATAAAACGAACCGGGGGCACTGTTAACACAGTGCCCCCAACTTTTTATGGCAGTTTGTACCTTAAGTATCAAGGATACTTAACCCATCTCGAACTCTTCGGCGTTGTTAACCAATCGCTCCCAGCGTATCGCCATTGCTCTGCTTTTTCGGCAGCAGGAACAAAGTGGCATAAATATCCAATAGATATATCGCCGCCAGCAGGCTGATTGCAGCAGTGAAGGAAACCTGCGTAACCAATGCCCCAATCACCAATGGCCCTAGCCCGCCTACGCCACGCCCGAGATTAAATAGAATATTTTGCGCGGTAGCGCGCGCCTGGACCGGATAGGTATCGGAGATCAACGCGCCGTAGCCGCCAATCATGCCATTGACGAATAACCCCATGAGCGCGCCGGCAAACAGCATCCACATAGGGTCGCTAAGTTGCGCATAGACCACGACCATGACCACTGCGCCAATCTGATAGACAATAAATATCTTCCAGCGGGCGAAGCGATCGGCCAATACGCCAAACAGCCAGATGCCCAGTGTCATGCCGAGTACCGTTACCGCGGTCCACAGGCCAGACTTGGTCAGCGAAAAGCCGAAATTTTTTGCCAGATAGGTCGGCATCCAAATCATCAGCCCGTAATACCCGAAGTTCTGCACTGAGCACAGAATAAAAATGCCTATGCTGGCTTTGCTGGTGGCTCGGTCTTTAAACAGCAGCTTTACGCGCTGGGTAAAGGAGAGTTGCTGGCTGCTATTTTGCTGGCGCACGAACTCTTCCGGCTCACCCAGCGTGCGGCGGATCAGGAATGACGCCATTGCCGGCAGCAACCCAACCAAAAACATGCCGCGCCAGCCGATATGCGTCAACAACAGCGGAGTGAGGAAAGCCGCCGCCAGTACGCCAAGCTGCCAACCCATGCCTACATAGGCAGAGGCGCGGTTGCGTTTTTCCGCCGGCCAGGCTTCGGCTATCAGCGCCATGCCGATACCGAACTCTCCCCCCAGCCCGATCCCCGCCAGCGTGCGATAGGCGAGCAAATCCCAGTAGCCTTGCGCCAGAGCACACAAGCCGGTAAACAGGGAAAACATCAGGATGGTGATGGTCAGTACCCGGATGCGGCCAAAGCGATCGCTGAGGTGGCCGAAAATAACGCCGCCCAATACGGCGCCGATCAGCGTCCAGGTAACCAGTGAACCGGCTGCGGAAGAGCTCAGCCCCAGTTCGATGCTGATGGCCGGCAGCATAAAACCGAGGATCAGCAGATCAAAGCCGTCCATCGCGTAGCCGGTGACCGAAGCCAGCATGGCTTTGCCGGGCGTAGCATGATTTTTTATGGGTGTGATTGCAGGCATGTGTCTAATCTTTGCGGTTTATTCGGTGAGCTCATTGTGCCGTGTGGCGGCGGGCGTCACCAGATCAAATCGGTAGATATCATCCACTCAGTCGAATTTGGGCTATAAAGGGTAAAATGCTATGCTTTGCCGTCTTTCAGCCGCGCCGCTGAATATCATGGTTTAAACAGATCGAGAATGCAGATGAGTATACAAAATCAGGTTCGCCTTAGTTTGCAGGCGATTGAACAGTCAATGCGAGAGCTGGCGCTGTGGCAAGCCACACCGCCCGAGCCTGAAGCCTTCGCCAGCACCGAACCCTTCTGCGTAGACAGCATGCAGGCCGAAGAGTGGCTGCAATGGATATTTTTGCCGCGGATGTACGCGCTACTGGATGCGCATGCGCCACTGCCGACGCGTTTCGCCATTACGCCTTACTTCGAAGAGGCGCTGAAAGATAAGGATCCGAACTGCATGCCGCTGTTGGTACTGCTGGAACGTTTGGATCTTATGTTGAATAAAGAACCGCAATAATGATTGAGATCCTTTACCAGGATGAGCACTTGGTGGCGGTGAACAAGCCATCGGGCTGGCTGGTACATCGCAGCTGGCTGGATCGTCATGAAACCCGGTTTATGATGCAGACGGTGCGTGACCAGATCGGTCAGCATGTGTTTACCGTGCACCGCCTCGACCGCCCGACCTCCGGTGTGCTGCTGATGGCGCTGTCCAGCGAGGTCGCGCGCCTGCTGTCGCAGCAGTTCGAGCAACACCAGGTGCAGAAAACCTATCACGCGGTGGTACGTGGCTATGTGCAGGAAGGGGCGACCCTCGATTACCCGTTGACGGAAGAACTGGACAAAATCGCCGATAAGCATGCCGCCGCCGATAAAGGCCCGCAGCCGGCGGTCACCCACTATCGGCCGCTGGCGCAGGTGGAGATGCCGATCGCCATTGGCCGTTATGACAGCGCGCGTTACAGCCTGCTGGAGTTGAAGCCGGAAAACGGCCGCAAGCATCAGTTGCGTCGCCATATGGTGCATCTTCGTCATCCGATCATTGGTGACAGCAAGCACGGCGATTTGCGCCAGAACCGCGGCATGGCTCAGCACTTCGGCTGCCCGCGCTTGATGTTGCACGCCAGCCATCTGCAGTTGAAGCATCCTGTGACCGGTGAGCCATTATCTATTTCTGCACGCTGGGACGAACCCTGGCAGGGAGTCATGTCGCAGTTTGGCTGGGCAGGGTGTTTCCCCGAGCTCGCCGGGGTTGAGTTTAGTGCGGCTAACGGTCAGGATAACGGGTAATTTTTAAAGGTAATTGAGGGAGTAGGGGCAATGGCTCAGGTTGGAATCTTCGTGGGAACGGTCTACGGCAATTCACTGCTGGTGGCGGAAGAGGCGGAAAATATCCTTAGCGAGCAGGGGCATGAGGTCAAACTGTTTGAGGAGGGCCGGCTTGAGGCCTGGCAATTCTACCGTCAGCACTATGTGTTGGTGGTCACCTCCACCACCGGCCAGGGCGATTTGCCGGACAGCATTGCGCCGCTGTTTCATGCCATCCGCGATCAAATCGGCTATCAGCCGGAACTGCGCTATGGCTTGATTTCACTCGGTGACAGCAGCTACGACAATTTCTGCGGTGCCGGGCGTGCTTTTGACGCACTGTTGCAAGAGCAGGGGGCAACCCGCGTGGGTGAGGTGCTGGAGATAGATGCGATGGAACAACCCGAGCCGGAAGTGGTTTCCTGCCCATGGGTTGAGCAATGGGGCGCGCTGCTGAAATAATTTCCCTGTCGCCTTTCAAGCTGCAGCGTTGTTGGCTGCAACTTGACATTCATAGGGTGAAAAATAGTCACGCTTGTGGGCCGGGTGAACCGGCCCTGAGTTTATTTTCCGCGGGTCAGTTTTTCCAGATCGGATTCGATCTCGGCAATTTTGTGGGATACCACGCCTTCCAGATGACGCAGGTCATCAAGAATTTTGCGTTTCAGATCCACTTCAACCTGATCGCGTTGGCATAGCTGATCCAGTTCATCGATCACGTAACGCAGGTTCGGGTTGATCTCATGAATTTCTTTGTAACCCTGGCCGGCGTTATCCGCCACTACGGTTTTGCGTTGACGCGGGTATTTGAACTTCACGCTCTTGGCAAAGAATTCGCCCTTATCCTTGCGGAAGTAAATCTTAAGAATGTCGTTATTGGCCTCCTGACGCAGGCTATAGCGATCGACATCTTCCGGTTGATTGATTCCCAAGCTTTTCAGGTTGTCATACATAATAGCGCCACCTTATAAATAGACTTTATTCCACGGTCTGGGATTATGGCGAAAAACCGTGCCAGAGACTGTGACTGCTCGCGTACTGAAGACAAAAAAATAGCGGGTTATACCCGTCATACTTGAAGCTGCCTCTGTGTTGGCTGCGTTCACTTACCCGAATCACTTACTGGTGTAAGCTCATCGGGATAAGCTCTCTTGCCGCCTTGATGCAGCCCCAATTATTTAGGGCATAGTGACCCGCTATATTCAGCTTAGTCGATGGTGCGCAATAACTCATTAATACCGACTTTACTGCGGGTCTTGGCGTCGACTTTCTTGACGATAACCGCGCAATACAGGCTGTAAGAACCGTCTTTGGACGGCAGGTTACCTGAAACCACTACCGAGCCGGCGGGAACGCGGCCGTAATGCACTTCACCGGTTTCACGGTCATAAATGCGGGTGCTCTGGCCGAGGTAAACGCCCATGGAGATCACGGAGCCTTCTTCGACGATTACGCCTTCAACCACTTCTGAACGCGCGCCGATGAAGCAGTTGTCTTCAATGATGGTCGGGTTGGCCTGCAGCGGTTCCAGTACGCCACCGATGCCGACGCCGCCGGACAGGTGAACGTTTTTGCCGATCTGCGCGCAGGAACCCACTGTAGCCCAGGTATCGACCATGCTGCCTTCGTCAACGTAAGCGCCGATATTCACATAGGACGGCATCAATACGGTGTTGCGTGCAATGAATGCGCCCTGGCGAACGGTCGCCGGCGGTACCACGCGGAAACCTTCTTTCTGGAATCGCGCTTCGTCGTAATCAGCGAACTTCATCGGGACTTTGTCGTAATAACGGGTTTCGGCACCGTCCATCACTTTGTTGTCGTTGATGCGGAAAGAAAGCAGCACGGCCTTTTTCAGCCACTGATGCGTTACCCACTGACCGTCAATCTTCTCGGCAACGCGCAGGGCGCCGCTGTCCAGCAGGCCGATCACCTGGTTTACCGCTTCGCGCGTTACGGTGTCTACGTTCGCCGGAGTGATATCCGCGCGGCGTTCGAAGGCGCTTTCAATAACGTTTTGTAATTGCTGCATGCTGTTCTCTGTCCTGATGTTGTTGTCTACGAAAAGGTTACTTGTATCACATTTTATCGTTTGGATTGAGGGCCTCTGTCAACCGTTGTTCCAACTTTCTGCGTGTTTCCGGATTAAGGGCGCGTCGATCGCTGTCGGCCAGAATAAATAAGTCCTCAACTCGTTCGCCAATGGTGGAAATGCGCGCGCCGTGCAGCGACAGGCCGAGATCGGCGAAGACCTCGCCCACCCGAGCGAGCAGGCCGGGCTGGTCAAGTGCGGTCAGTTCCAGATAGCTGCGGCGATCGGTATGCGTAGGCAGGAAGCTGACTTCGGTCGGCACGCTGAAATGGCGCAACTTGGAGGACGGCCGGCGCACGCGCGGCGGCTGATATTCCCGCTGGGTGATGGTCTGAACCAGCGCGTGGCGGATCGCCGCGTGGCGATCCTGAGCCAGCGGGCTGCCGTCCGGTTCGAGCACGATGAAGGTGTCCATCGCCATGCCGTCGCGGTTAGTGAAAATCTGCGCGTCATGCACGCTCAGGTTACGGCGGTCCATCTCGCCGGCCACGGCGGCAAAAAGGTAAGGGCGGTCCGGGCTCCAAATGAAGATTTCGGTGCCGCCGCGCGTCGCTTGGCGACTGACCAGTACCAGCGGTTTGGTGGAGTCATGGGCCAGCAGATGGCGGGCGTGCCAGGCCAGTTGATTGGGCGAGTGGCGCAGGAAGTAGTCGGCCCGGCAGCGGCTCCAGATGCGGTGCAGCGCCTCTTCATCGATATTATCCATGCGCAGCAACGCCAACGCCTGCAGGCGGTGGTGGCGTACCCGCTCGCGCAAGTCGGGGCTGTTTTGCATGCCGCGACGCAGTTGCTTTTCCGTCGCGAAGTACAGCTCACGCAACAGGCTCTGTTTCCAGCTGTTCCACAGGGTTTCGTTGGTGGCGCAGATATCGGCCACCGTCAGGCAAACCAGATAGCGCAGACGGGTTTCGCTTTGCACTTCAGCGCTGAATTGCTGGATAACCGTGGGATCTTGAATATCGCGGCGCTGGGCGGTCACCGACATCAGCAAATGGCAGCGCACCAGCCAGGCCACCAGTTGAGCCTCACGCGAATTCAGGCCGTGCAGTTCGGCGAACTCCAGCACATCCTGTGCGCCGAGGAGCGAGTGGTCACCGCCGCGGCCTTTAGCGATATCGTGGAACAGCGCTGCCAGCAGCAGCAATTCCGGATTTGGCAGGCGTGGGTAGAGTTCCACACACAGCGGATGGCGTGGCCGCGTTTCTGCATCGGCAAAGCTTTCCAGCTTTTGCAGTACGCGGATGGTGTGTTCGTCGACGGTATAGGCGTGGAACAGATCGAATTGCATTTGCCCGACGATCTTGCCCCACTGCGGCATATAGGCCCAGAGCACGCTGTGGCGGTGCATCGGCACCAGCGCGCGTGCGACTGCGCCCGGATGGCGCAGAATGGCCATAAACAGATCTCGCGCTTCTGGAATGTTGCACAGTGGCTGCTTCAGATGGCGGCGCGCATGGCGCAACTGACGTACGGTGGTGGAGTAAATGCCTTTGATTTCGCGGTTGCGCACCATCAGGTAAAACATCCGCATGATAGCTTCCGGCTGGCGGATGAACAGCGTTTCGTCACGCAGATCGATCAGATCGCCGCGCAGCTGGAAATCCTCGTTCAGAGGGCGTGGTTTTTCCGTGGCGTCCAATGCCAGTATCGCTTCGTCGAACAACTGGAGCAGCATGTGATTCAGTTCGCCGACGCGGCGCGTCATGCGGTAGAAATCCTTCATCATGCGCTCAACCGGTTCGTTGCCTTCACCTTCATAACGCAACAATTGCGCCACATTGAGTTGGCGATCGAACAGCAGGCGGTTGTCGTAGCGCGGCAGTACCAGATGCAAGGCGAAGCGGATACGCCACAGGAAGCTCTGGCATTCATTTAGCTCGTTGCGTTCGGCCTGGGTGAGGAAGCCGAAACCGACCATTTCGTCGAGCGAGGTGGCGCCGAAGTGACGTCGCGCCACCCACAGCAAGGTATGAATGTCCCGCAGGCCGCCGGGGCTGCTTTTGATATCGGGTTCAAGATTATAGCTGGTGCCATGGTAACGCTGGTGGCGTTCCTGTTGCTCAGCCACCTTGGCGTGGAAAAATTGAGGAGAGGGCCAGAAGCCGTCGCTGAAAATGTGTTTTTGCATTTGCAGGAACAGCGCGACATCGCCGCAGATCATGCGCGACTCAATCAGGTTGGTGGCCACGGTCAGATCCGCCAGCCCTTCAAGCAGGCACTCTTCCAGCGTGCGTACGCTGTGGCCCACTTCCAGTTTCAGATCCCAAAGCAGGGTGATAAATTCCCCTACGCGCTGCGACTGTTGTTCACTCAGGCGGCGCTGGCTTAGCACCAGCACGTCGATGTCAGAAAGCGGGTGCAGCTCGCCGCGGCCATAGCCGCCGACCGCCACCAGTGCGGTTTCCGGGATATCTTCGAAACCATAAAAAACCCACAGACGACGCAGCAGGCGATCGATAAAATCGCTGCGGGCCGCGACCAGGCTTTCGGCGCTGGAGCCGGCGTTGAACGCTGCCGCAAGCCACAGCTGAAATTGCTCAAGACGTTGTTTCAGCGCGCCGCAATTAATCTCTTCATCACCATAGGCATTGGGATACTCAGGCTGCTTCGGCGCGGCCTGTTGCTCAATGACCGAGTGGCTCTGTTCGCGAAAATTTTCAGACATAGTACGCAGCCCATAAAAAAGGCCGGCAAAAGCCGGCCTGTGACATCATGCATCGCGGCAGAACGCCGCGGCGCTTACATCTCGTGCGTAATGATGTTGGGGATGGTGTCATCCTTGCGCAACGTCATTATCTCGCAGCCGTTATCTGTGACCACAATAGTATGCTCATACTGCGCCGACAAGCTGCGATCTTTAGTTTTTACCGTCCAGCCGTCTTTCATGGTTCGGATGCGGTAGTCACCGGCATTGACCATGGGTTCTATGGTGAACGCCATGCCGGCCTGCAGCACCACGCCGCCGTCATCGGCGTCATAATGCAGCACCTGCGGTTCTTCGTGGAACACTTCGCCGATGCCATGACCGCAGTATTCGCGCACCACGGAAAACTTCTCGGCTTCGACGAATTTCTGGATCTCTTTGCCCAGGGTGCGAAGGCGGATGCCCGGCTTCACCATTTTCAGCGCCAGATACAGGCTTTCCTGGGTGACGCGACACAACCGCTCGCCCAGAATAGTCGGCTTGCCGACGATGAACATTTTGGAAGTATCGCCGTGGAAGCCGTCCTTAATGACGGTCACGTCGATATTGACGATATCGCCGTCCTTCAGCGCTTTGTCATCGCTCGGGATGCCGTGGCACACCACTTCGTTCACCGAGATGCACACGGATTTCGGGAAGCCGTGATAGCCGAGGCAGGCGGAGATGGCCTGTTGCTCGTTGGTAATGTACTCGTGACAGATACGGTCCAGCTCGCCGGTGGTCACGCCAGGTTTGACGTGCGGCTCGATGATCTCCAGCACTTCGGCGGCCAGACGGCCTGCCACGCGCATTTTTTGGATGTCATCAGGTGTTTTAATTGAGATTGCCATGAAATTCGTCCGCAGGTGTCGTGCTCGCCGACAACAGAAAGAAATAAGAAGCAGTCTCTTATGGTATCAGCCCGGCCAGAGGCTGCCAAATTTGATTTCTCGGCGGCCCGGGAAACGCAACTAAAGTTGGTGTCGGTGGTGGGTTTATGGTATAAAGCGCGCCGGCGATCCGTAAGTTGGTCCTTGTGGCGATAACGGAAAAAGCCGAAAATACTTTAAACTGCACTCACATTGTGTAAATAACACACACGTATCGGCACATTCGCCGGGGTGCCCTGAGGTGATTTATCACCGCCGGGGTCGGCGTTATGGGATACGTGGAGGCATAACCCCAACTAATCTATAGAGGTTTAATCATGGCAACTGTTTCCATGCGCGACATGCTCCAGGCCGGTGTACACTTTGGTCACCAGACCCGTTACTGGAACCCGAAAATGAAGCCTTTCATCTTCGGCGCACGTAACAAGGTTCACATCATCAACCTGGAAAAAACCGTACCAATGGCCAACGCAGCACTGGCTGAACTGACCAAGATCTCTTCCCGCAAAGGTAAGATCCTGTTCGTTGGTACCAAGCGCGCAGCAAGCGAAGCGGTAAAAGAATATGCTAACAACTGCGATCAGTTCTTCGTGAACCATCGCTGGTTGGGCGGCATGCTGACTAACTGGAAAACCGTTCGTCAGTCAATCAAGCGTTTGAAAGATCTGGAAATCCAGTCTCAAGATGGCACCTTTGACAAGCTGACCAAGAAAGAGGCGCTGATGCGTACTCGCGAACTGGCCAAGCTGGAAAACTCTCTGGGTGGTATCAAGGACATGGGTGGTCTGCCTGACGCTCTGTTCGTAATCGATGCAGATCACGAACACATCGCGATCAAAGAAGCCAACAACCTGGGTATCCCGGTATTCTCTATCGTTGATACCAACTCTGATCCAGACGGCGTTGACTTCATCATCCCTGGTAACGACGATGCAATCCGTGCAATCAAATTGTACCTGACTGCCGTTGCTGCCGCCGTCCGTGAAGGTCGTTCTCAAGATCTGGCCGTTCAGGCGGAAGAAAGCTTCGTAGAAGCTGAATAATAAGGCAAGCTCGTCACAGAGCCCTTATTAACCAGGTATTGAATATGTTGGTTAGAGGGGCCTAAATAGGCCCCTTTTGCTTATCTGAATGAGAACTATCTCCGTGCGAGATAACCGAGGAAAAAGAAATGGCTGATATTACCGCTGCCCTGGTAAAAGAACTGCGCGAGCGTACTGGCGCTGGCATGATGGATTGTAAAAAAGCTCTGGTCGAATCTAACGGCGACATCGAGCTGGCAATCGAAAACATGCGTAAATCCGGTGCGATCAAAGCAGCGAAAAAAGCAGGCAACGTAGCTGCTGACGGCGTGATCAAAACCAAGATCGAAGGCAACTACGGCGTGATCGTAGAAGTTAACTGCCAGACTGACTTCGTGGCTAAAGATGCCGGTTTCCAGGCGTTCGCTGACAAAGTGCTGGAAGCCGCTGTTGCAGGCAAAATCACTGATGTTGACGTCTTGAAAGCACAGTTCGAAGAAGAACGTGTAGCGCTGGTTGCAAAAATCGGCGAGAACATCAACATCCGTCGCGTAGCTTCCCTGGAAGGCGAAGTGCTGGGCAGCTATCTGCACGGCGCACGCATCGGCGTTCTGATTGCTGCTAAAGGCGCTGACGAAGAGCTGGTTAAGCAAATTGCCATGCACGTTGCGGCTAGCAAACCTGAATTCGTGAAGCCTGAAGACGTGTCTGCTGAAGTGGTAGAAAAAGAGTACCAGGTTCAGTTGGACATCGCCATGCAGTCTGGCAAGCCGAAAGAAATCGCAGAGAAAATGGTTGAAGGCCGCATGAAGAAATTCACCGGCGAAGTTTCTCTGACCGGTCAACCTTTCGTGATCGAGCCAAGCAAGACCGTTGGCCAAGTGCTGAAAGAGCACAACGCTGACGTTGTTAACTTCATCCGCTTCGAAGTGGGCGAAGGCATCGAGAAAGTTGAAAATGACTTTGCTGCTGAAGTTGCAGCAATGAGCAAACAGTCTTAATGACTGTTAATGGAGCCGCCGTCTGGCGGTTCCATTTTATCCAGCCAGAATTACACCGGTGGCAGGCCCTGTGGCGCTATACTCAGCACAGGCGCGCTTCATCGGCTGAAATCCCCAATACTAATACTGCTTCTTAGGACAGAACACCATGGCAACCAATGCAAAACCCGTATATCAGCGTATTCTGCTCAAACTGAGTGGCGAAGCCCTGCAAGGCGCAGAAGGTTTTGGTATCGACGCCAGCGTTTTGGATCGCATGGCTCAGGAAGTTAAAGAGCTGGTCGAACTGGGAATTCAGGTCGGTGTAGTGATTGGCGGCGGTAACCTGTTCCGCGGCGCGGGTCTGGCGCAGGCCGGAATGAACCGCGTAGTGGGCGACCACATGGGAATGCTGGCTACCGTGATGAACGGCCTGGCTATGCGTGATGCACTGCACCGTGCCTATGTGAACGCCCGCCTGATGTCGGCCATCCCGTTGAACGGCGTGTGCGACAACTACAGCTGGGCCGAGGCAATCAGCCTGCTGCGTAATAACCGCGTGGTTATCTTCTCTGCCGGTACCGGCAACCCGTTCTTCACCACCGACTCAGCAGCTTGCCTGCGTGGGATTGAGATTGAAGCCGACGTGGTACTGAAAGCGACCAAAGTCGATGGTGTATACTCCGCCGACCCGGTTAAAAACCCGGATGCAACGCTGTACGAACATATAACCTATCAGGACGTGCTTGAGCGCGAGCTGAAAGTGATGGACCTGGCGGCGTTTACGCTGGCCCGCGATCACGGTCTGCCGATCCGCGTATTCAACATGAACAAACCGGGTGCATTGCGCCGCGTAGTGATGGGTGAAAACGAAGGTACGCTGATCAGTAAATAAAGCTGTTCTGCCAAATTTAGCGGGAGCGGATAACGCTGTGCGTTGAGCGCTTTCCTCAAGTAAAATTCACGGGCTATACTGGTGTATAGCCTGCCAAGTAACCCGTTTCTAAAGGTTCGCAACGTGATTAATGAAATCAGAAAAGATGCTGATTCACGCATGGAAAAAAGCGTAGAAGCATTCAAAAACCAAATCAGCAAAATCCGTACCGGCCGTGCTTCCCCAAGCATCCTGGACGGCATCATGGTGGAATATTATGGTTCTGCTACGCCGCTGCGTCAGCTGGCTAACGTGACCGTAGAAGACTCCCGCACCCTGGCCATCAACTTGTTTGATCGTTCCCTGGGCTCAGCGGTAGAAAAAGCCATCATGTCTTCAGACCTCGGCCTGAATCCAAGTTCAGCAGGCAGCGTGATCCGTGTTCCGCTTCCTCCTCTGACCGAAGAACGCCGTAAAGATCTGATCAAAGTTGTGCGCAACGAAGCCGAGCAGGGCCGTGTGGCCGTGCGTAACGTTCGTCGCGACGCCAACGACAAAGTTAAAGCGCTGCTGAAAGACAAAGAAATCAGCGAAGACGAAGATCGTCGCTCACAGGAAGATGTTCAAAAACTGACCGATGCTTACATCAAACTTCTGGATGCCGCTCTGGCGGATAAAGAAAAAGAGCTGATGGATTTCTAATCAGCATCGCGCAGAAAAAAAGCGTCGCCTGGGCGGCGCTTTGTTTTTTGTGGCGCAGATCCCGTTTCATCGTACTGATTGATCATGGACAAGTGGTGGCCAAGGTTACACACTGGAACACCTCCGATCTCATCAGACAGTTATTCAGAGTGAACTCATGAAGCAACTGACTATTCTTGGTTCCACCGGCTCAGTGGGAACCAGCACCCTGGCCGTGGTCAGGGAAAATCCCGACCGTTTTGCGATTAAAGCGCTGGTTGCAGGCCGCAATGTAGCGGTGATGGCGCAACAGTGTATGGAGTTTCGCCCGGCTTATGCTGCGATGGCGGACGAAGGCGCTGCGCGCGCACTGCGTGACGTACTGGCGGAAAACGGCGTTGGCACTGAGGTGCTGGCGGGTGAACAGGCCGCCTGTGAGTTGGCGGCGCTGGATGATGTCGATCAGGTCACCGCTGCTATTGTTGGCGCTGCCGGGTTGCTGCCGACGCTGGCGGCGATCCGCGCCGGCAAGCAGGTATTGCTGGCGAACAAAGAGTCGCTGGTGACCTGTGGCCGACTGTTTATGGATGCGGTACAAAAGAGCAAGGCACAATTGTTGCCGCTGGACAGCGAACATAACGCGATTTTTCAGAGTTTGCCTGAAAGCATTCAGCGCCAGTTGGGATACTCTTCATTAGTCGAACATGGTGTTTCGCGCATTGTGCTTACCGGTTCTGGCGGTCCGTTCCGTACTACGCCGTTGGATCAGTTTGCCACAATGACGCCGGACCAGGCTTGCGCCCATCCTAATTGGTCAATGGGGCGCAAGATCTCGGTGGATTCCGCCACCATGATGAACAAAGGACTGGAATATATTGAGGCCCGTTGGCTGTTCAACGCTTCGGCTGAACAAATGGAAGTGATTCTGCACCCGCAGTCGGTGATTCACTCAATGGTGCGCTATGCTGATGGCAGCGTGTTGGCCCAGTTGGGCACGCCGGATATGCGTACGCCAATCGCCCATGCGATGGCTTATCCGCAGCGGGTCAGCTCTGGCGTGGAAGCGCTGGATTTCTGCCGTATCGGTTCGCTGACCTTTGCAGAACCTGAGCGGGAGCGTTACCCCTGCCTTTATCTGGCGATTGACGCCTTCGATGCCGGCCAGGCGGCAACTACCGCGCTGAATGCGGCTAACGAAGTGGCCGTTGCGTCCTTCCTGCAAGAGCAGATTCGCTTTACCGATATTGCGGCAGTGAACCAAAAAGTAGTCGAACGGTTGTCTTTGCAGGAACCGTCCTGCATTGATGCGGTCTTAGACATAGATCGTCAGGCCCGCGAGGTTGCCGTTGAGGTTGTGAAGTCACTGCGTGGTTGATACCGGCTATTATCCTATTTTGTTCGCAAATTACGCGTGCCGCAGTGGGGCTGTTTGTTCATGCCCAGCTGAGGTGGTATAGTCTGCGCCACCTGTCAGCGGTTATACCGTTGAATTATGGCCTGATTGGCATCTCGGATGCCGATAGTGCCCCGGATATCACCGGGTGTGCGGGGGCAGACTGAAAAGCCGTGTCGGGCACACGGCTTTTTTTGCGCGTAAGGGCCTGATGTTCCGGAAGGGCAGTTGTATTTCTATTGAGGAAATAAGTACGAGTTATGTCGTCCGCAAATCAACAAGAGGCTAATCCGTCCGTCTTTGGGCCACGACATGTCGCCATTATTATGGACGGCAACGGGCGCTGGGCTAAACGTCAGGGCAAGTTACGTGTCTTCGGTCATAAAGCAGGGGTGAAATCGGTACGTCGTGCGGTCAGTTTTGCCGCCAACAACCATTTAGATGCACTCACGCTTTATGCCTTCAGCAGCGAGAACTGGAATCGTCCGGTACAGGAAGTCTCCGCGCTAATGGAGCTTTTTGTCCGTGCCTTGGATAGTGAAGTAAAAAGCCTGCATAAACATAACGTCAGACTGCGGGTGATCGGCGACATCAGCCGTTTCAGCACGCGTTTGCAGGAGCGGATCCGTCGCTCTGAGCAACTGACAGAAAATAACGATGGCCTGACGCTCAACATCGCCGCCAACTACGGCGGTCGTTGGGATATCATTCAGGGAGTAAGGGATCTGGCTGAGCAGGTGCAGGGTGGTTTGCTGCGTCCGGATCAAATCAGCGAAGAGTTATTGGGCGAGCGGGTCTGCATGAACGATTTGGCGCCGGTGGATCTGGTTATCCGCACCGGTGGTGAACATCGCATCAGTAACTTCTTGCTGTGGCAAATTGCTTATGCCGAGCTTTACTTTACTGATGTACTCTGGCCTGATTTTGATGAACTTGTCTTTGAAGGTGCGCTGAATGCATTTGCACAACGTGAGCGTCGCTTCGGGGGAACAACACCTAACGGCGCCGATGCGTCCTAGGGGGAACTTTTGCTGAAGTATCGCCTCATAACTGCTCTGATCTTGATCCCGATTGTTATCGCGGCGCTGTTTTTGCTGCCGCCGGTGGGCTTTGCCCTGGTAACGCTCGTTGTGTGCATGTTAGCTGCCTGGGAGTGGGGCCAACTGGCCGGTTTTACTTCCCGCTCGCAGCGCATCTGGTTGGCGATACTGTGTGGTTTCCTGCTGGCTCTGATGATGCTCAGTATTCCAGCCTATCACCAGTCGGTCCATTTGCCTCAGGTGGGCGGGCCGCTGTGGCTGTCACTGGCCTGGTGGCTGGCGGCGCTGCTGCTGGTGCTGTTTTATCCCGGCTCAGCGGCGATGTGGCGTAATTCACGCCCGATTCGCCTGCTCTTTGGCCTGTTGACCATTGTGCCGTTCTTTTGGGGCATGCTGGCATTGCGTCAATTCGGCTACGAACAGAATCACTTCACCGGTGCCTGGTGGCTGCTGTATGTGATGCTGCTGGTCTGGGGCGCGGATTCCGGCGCCTATATGTTCGGTAAGCTGTTCGGCAAGCACAAGCTGGCGCCGAAGGTTTCTCCAGGGAAAACCTGGGAAGGATTAATCGGCGGTCTGATTACCTCGGCATTGATATCCTGGCTGTTTGGCCGTTATGCCCCGTTGAATGTGGTGCCAGCAACCCTACTGATTTGTTCGGTGATCGCCGCGCTGGCCTCAGTGCTGGGCGACCTTACCGAGAGCATGTTCAAACGCGAAGCGGGTATCAAAGACAGTGGTCATCTGATCCCGGGTCATGGCGGAATACTGGATCGTATCGACAGCCTGACCGCAGCAGTGCCTGTATTTGCCTGCCTGATGCTGTTAGTGTTTTAATCCGTCAACGGCGGGGAGTGAAGGGATTATGGTTAGCGTGCTCTGGAACTTAGTCGCATTTCTTGTTGCGCTCGGTGTTTTAATCACCGTGCATGAGTTCGGGCACTTTTGGGTTGCCCGCCGCTGCGGCGTCCGTGTAGAACGCTTCTCCATCGGTTTTGGCCGCGCGTTATGGCGCCGTACAGACCGCCAGGGTACCGAGTATGTGATTGCCCTGATTCCGCTGGGCGGTTATGTGAAGATGCTCGATGAGCGGGTTGATTCGGTTGCGCCGGAACTCCGTCACCAGGCGTTTAACAATAAAACCGTATGGCAACGCGCAGCTATTATCAGCGCGGGCCCCATCGCCAACTTCCTGTTTGCTATCCTTGCTTATTGGCTGGTGTTCATTATCGGTGTGCCCAGCTTCCGTCCGGTGATTGGTGAAATATCACCACAATCGATTGCCGCACAAGCCGAAATTTCGCCCGGAATGGAACTAAAGTCCGTTGATGGCATCGAAACGCCTGATTGGGAGTCAGTTCGTTTGGCTCTGGTGGCGAAGATTGGCGACGCGGAAACCGAAGTGGGTATCGCTCCGTTCGGTTCTTCGCAGGTAGTGACTAAAACCCTGGATTTACGCCAGTGGAATTTTGAACCTGACAAGCAAGATCCCGTGGTAGCGCTGGGTATTATTCCGCGCGGCCCACAGATAGAATCGGTTCTTGCCGAAGTGCAGCCGGATTCGGCGGCGCAAAAGGCGGGTTTGCAAGCGGGGGACAGGATCGTTAAAGTCGATGGTCAGCTGTTGGGCCGTTGGCAAACGTTGGTCAAGCGGATCCACGATGGTCCTGGGCAACCACTGGTTTTAGAGATTGAAAGAAACGGTGCCCCCTTGTCTTTGACGCTGATACCGGATACAAAGCCGGTGGGAAAAGACAAAAGCGTGGGGTTTGCGGGCATCATTCCGAAAGTGCTGCCGCTGCCGGCCGAGTATAGAACGATTCGTCAGTATGGACCTTTCCCGGCGCTGTATCAGGCCGGGGACAAGACTTGGCAGCTTATGCGGCTTACGGTCAACATGCTGGGTAAATTAATAACCGGTGATGTAAAGCTGAACAACCTGAGTGGCCCGATTTCGATTGCACAGGGAGCAGGGGCGTCAGCTGGGGTCGGGTTTGTGTATTATTTGATGTTTCTCGCGTTGATTAGTGTCAACCTGGGTATCATCAACCTGTTCCCATTACCGGTGTTAGATGGTGGGCATCTCCTCTTCCTGGCGATAGAAAAGCTGAAGGGTGGGCCGGTTTCCGAGCGAGTACAGGACTACAGTTACCGCATTGGTTCGATCGTGTTGGTGCTTTTAATGGGTCTTGCACTTTTCAATGATTTTTCTCGTCTTTAGGGGCGAGAATAGGTTAGGAAGAACGCATAACAACGATGGCGATGAAAAAGTTGCTCATAGCGTCGCTGCTGTTTGGCAGCGCCACCGTATACGGTGCAGACGGGTTCGTAGTGAAAGATATTCATTTCGAAGGCCTGCAGCGAGTCGCCGTCGGTGCGGCGTTACTCAACATGCCGGTTCGCGTAGGCGATACCGTCACTGACGATGATATCAGTAATACCATCCGTGCCTTGTTTGCCACTGGCAACTTCGAGGACGTTCGCGTGCTGCGCGATGGTAATACGCTGATAGTTCAGGTTAAGGAACGTCCTACCATTGCCAGCATCACTTTCTCCGGCAACAAGTCGGTGAAGGATGACATGCTCAAGCAAAACCTGGAGGCCTCTGGCGTTCGGGTTGGCGAGGCGCTCGACCGCACCACGATTTCCAGCATTGAAAAAGGGTTGGAAGACTTCTACTACAGCGTCGGTAAATACAGTGCCTCGGTGAAAGCCGTAGTCACGCCATTGCCGCGTAACCGTGTCGACCTGAAACTGGTCTTCACGGAAGGGGTTTCCGCCAAGATTCAACAAATCAACATTGTCGGCAACCATGCCTTCACTAACGATGAGCTGATTTCACGCTTCCAACTGCGTGATGAAGTACCCTGGTGGAACGTGGTTGGCGATCGCAAATACCAGAAGCAAAAACTGGCGGGCGATCTTGAAACCCTGCGCAGTTTCTATCTGGACCGCGGCTACGCACGCTTTAATATTGATTCGACTCAGGTCAGCCTGACGCCGGACAAAAAAGGCATCTACATCACCATCAACATCACCGAAGGTGAGCAGTATAAGCTCAGCGGCGTGATGGTGAACGGCAATCTGGCCGGGCATTCGGCGGAAGTCGCGCAGTTGACCAAGATCGAGCCGGGTGAACTGTATAACGGCAGTAAAGTGACCAAGATGGAAGACAACATCAAAACGATGTTGGGCCGTTATGGTTATGCTTACCCGCGAGTTGCCACTCAGCCAGAGATCAACGACGCGGACAAAACCGTCAAGTTGCACGTGAATATCGATGCGGGCAACCGCTTCTACGTGCGCCGTATCAAGTTTGAAGGCAACGACACCAGTAAAGACTCCGTTCTGCGCCGTGAAATGCGTCAGATGGAAGGTGCGTGGCTGGGCAACGCTCAGGTTGAACAGGGCAAAGAACGTCTGAACCGTTTGGGCTATTTTGAAACGGTCGATGTGGAAACCCAGCGCGTGCCAGGTACTGCCGATCAGGTTGACGTCACCTACAAGGTGAAGGAGCGCAACACCGGTACCTTCAACTTCGGCGTCGGCTACGGCACCGAGAGCGGCGTCAGCTTCCAGGCGGGCGTGCAGCAGGACAACTGGCTGGGTACCGGCTATTCCGTTGGCATCAGCGGCACCAAGAACGACTACCAGACGTACACCGAGCTGTCGGTAACCAACCCGTACTTCACCGTTGACGGTGTTAGCTTGGGTGGCCGTATCTTCTACAACGACTTTAAAGCGGATGATGCGGACCTGTCCGACTATACCAACAAGAGTTACGGTATAGACGGTACTTTGGGCTTCCCGATCAACGAAAACAACTCGTTGCGTACCGGCTTGGGTTATGTGCATAACGGTCTGTCGAACATGCAGCCACAGATCGCCATGTGGCGTTATCTGGACTCGATGGGCCTGAACCCGAACACCACCGATCGCGCCAGCTATTCTGCCGATGACTTCACGCTGAATCTGGGTTGGACCTATAACAACCTTGACCGTGGTTATTTCCCAACGTCGGGTAACCGCACCACGCTGAATGGTAAAGTCACCATTCCGGGGTCGGATAACGAATACTACAAGATGACGCTGGACAGCGTGCAGTACGTGCCGATCAACGATGACCGCACTTGGGTGTTGTTGGGGCGTGGTCGTCTGGGCTATGCCGATGGTCTGGGCGGTAAAGAGATGCCGTTCTACGAGAACTTCTACGCCGGTGGCTCAAGTACTGTTCGTGGTTTCGGGTCGAATACCATTGGTCCGAAAGCGGTGTACTACAACTCCAACTCTTACAATTGCGCATATACTGGCGGGAACACGACTACGCGTCCGGGCATTTGTAATTCGGATGATGCAGTGGGTGGTAACGCCATGGCAGTTGCCAGTATGGAGCTGATCACGCCAACGCCATTTATCAGCGAAAAATACGCCAACTCAGTGCGTACCTCGCTGTTCATGGATGCAGGCACCGTGTGGGATACCAACTGGGATAACAGCAAGACGCAAGGTTACGACATTCCGGACTACAGTAAAGCGAGCAATATCCGCGTTTCTGCCGGTATTGCCCTGCAATGGATGTCACCGCTGGGTCCGTTGGTGTTCTCTTACGCCAACCCGCTCAAGAAATACGAAGGCGATAAGTCCGAACAGTTCCAGTTTAACATTGGCAAGACCTGGTAACAGGTCCCGCTTCTGGGCATAGCAGTTATTAAGAATCGCAAATGCCAGATGCCCGCCAGGACACAGAGAGATGATTCTCATTGTTTAACGGGATAAGTCTGGCAGATTGTGTACTTCAAGTGTCATATGACACAAATGGGTGATGGTAAGGAGTTTATAGTGAAAAAGTGGTTGTGTGCCGCAGGCCTCGGTTTAGCAATGGCTGCTTCAGCTGGCGTTCAGGCAGCAGATAATATCGCTGTAGTTAACGTCTCCAGCATTTTCCAACAGTTGCCAGCACGTGAAACCGTGGCTAAACAGCTGGAAAACGAGTTCAAAGGCCGTGCGGGCGAACTTCAGAACATGGAGCGTAGCCTTCAGACCAAAATGCAACGTTTGCAGCGTGATGGCGCTACCATGAAAGCCAGCGATCGCAGCAAATTGGAAAAAGACGTGATGGCTCAGCGCGAGCAGTTCTCTCAGAAAGCGCAGGCTTTTGAGCAGGACAACCGTCGCCGTCAGATGGAAGAGCGTAACAAAATCCTGAGCCGTATTCAGGACGCTGTGAAATCTGTTGCCAGCAAAGAAGGCTACGATGTAGTTATCGATGCTAACGCCGTTGCTTACGCAGGTTCTTCTAAAGACATCACTGCCGACGTGCTGAAACAGGTTAAATAACACATGCTTTCAATTCGACTGGCTGATTTAGCGCAGCAGTTGGATGCACAATTGCACGGTGATGGCGATCTCGTCATCACCGGCATTGCTTCTATGCATTCGGCACAGGCTGGCCAAATCACGTTTTTGTCAAACAGCCGCTATCAAGAGCAGCTGGCCTCCTGCCTGGCAAGCGCAGTGGTGCTTACCGAGGCGGATCTACCACACTGCCGTTCTGCGGCGCTGGTGGTTAAAAACCCTTATCTGACATACGCGCGCATGGCGCAGCTGATGGACACGACGCCGGCTCCGGCTCAGGATATCGCCCCAAGCGCGGTCATCTCACCTGCAGCTACTCTGGGGCAGAATGTTGCCATCGGGGCGAATGCGGTGATTGAGTCAGGTGCAGTACTCGGCGATAACGTGGTTATCGGCCCGGGGTGCTTTATCGGCAAACGCGCACGCATTGGCGCAGGTACACGTCTGTGGGCGAATGTAACTATTTATCATGAAGTCGAGATCGGCCAGCATTGCCTGATCCAATCAGGCACTGTGATTGGGGCTGATGGTTTCGGCTATGCCAACGAACGCGGCGACTGGATTAAAATTCCCCAGTTGGGCACGGTGATTATCGGCGATCGCGTCGAGATCGGCGCTTGCACCACCATTGACCGTGGCGCGTTGGATAACACCCAGATCGGGAATGGTGTTATCATCGACAACCAATGCCAGATTGCACATAACGTTGTGATTGGCGACAATACTGCCGTCGCCGGCGGTGTGATTATGGCGGGCAGCCTGAAAATCGGCCGCTACTGCCAGATCGGCGGAGCCAGCGTGATCAACGGTCACATGGAGATCGCCGATAAGGTTGTTGTCACTGGAATGGGAATGGTTATGCGACCAATCACTGAACCTGGGGTATACTCTTCGGGCATTCCGTTACAACCCAACAAAGTTTGGCGTAAAACCGCTGCGTTGGTGATGAATATCGATGAGATTAGCAAGCGCTTAAAAGCTGTCGAACGAAAAGTCGGAAAAGACTAATCACTGCCGCCCGCCTGGCTGGGTACAAAACGAAACGCGTTGGTCACAAGACCAAAAGCGCAAAGAGTTGTTAATTTGCGGCCTGCATGATGATCTCCTTTTGGGGTCAGCGCAGGCCGTGTTGTTGATGCCATCAGTTTTTAGAGACAGGAAGAGTATTTTGACTACTGACACTCATACTCTGGATATTGCAGAAATTTTGGAATTGCTTCCTCACCGTTACCCGTTCTTGCTGGTCGATCGCGTCCTTGATTTTGAGGAGCACAAATTCCTGCGTGCGGTGAAGAACGTATCTGTAAATGAGCCGTTTTTCCAGGGGCACTTCCCTGGTAAGCCGATTTTTCCAGGCGTATTGATTCTGGAAGCAATGGCGCAGGCCACTGGTATTCTGGCGTTTAAAAGCGTCGGCAAGCTGGAGCCGGGCGAGTTGTATTACTTTGCCGGTATCGACGAAGCCCGTTTCAAACGACCGGTAGTGCCAGGCGATCAGATGATCATGGAAGTCACCTTTGAGAAAACTCGTCGCGGCCTGACGCGCTTCAAAGGCGTAGCAACCGTTGACGGCAAAATTGTTTGCGAAGCAACCATGATGTGTGCGCGCAGCCGGGAGTCTTAATCCGTGATTGACAAAACCGCCTTTATCCATCCAAGCGCGATTATCGAAGAAGGCGCCATTATCGGCGCTGGCGCGCACATCGGTCCCTTCTGTTACGTCGGCTCCCAGGTGGAAATCGGCGCTGGCACGGTACTGAAATCCCACGTTGTGGTGAATGGTGTGACCAAAATCGGCCGCGATAATCAGATCTATCAATTTGCCTCTATCGGCGAAGCGAATCAGGATCTGAAATACGCGGGTGAACCGACGCGTGTCGAGATTGGCGATCGCAACCGCATCCGCGAAAGCGTCACCATTCATCGCGGCACGGTGCAGGGCACCAGTCTGACCAAGATCGGCGACGACAACCTGTTCATGGTGAACGCGCACATTGCCCATGACTGTATCGTCGGTAATCGCTGCATCTTCGCCAACAATGCGACGCTGGGCGGCCACGTTGAGGTTGATGATTATGCGATCATTGGCGGTATGACGGCGGTGCACCAGTTCTGTGTAATTGGTGCTCACGTTATGGTTGGCGGCTGTTCGGGCGTTGCTCAGGATGTGCCGCCTTTTGTCATTGCGCAGGGTAATCACGCCACGCCATTCGGTATCAACATCGAAGGGCTGAAGCGTCGTGGTTTTGATAAAGAGGCGCTGCATGCCATTCGCAATGCCTACAAACTGCTTTATCGCAGCGGTAAAACGCTGGACGAAGCCAAGCCTGAAATCGAAGCCCTGGCCAAAGAGCAGCCGGTAGTGCAGCAGTTTCTCGATTTCTTTGGCCGTTCAACCCGCGGTATTATTCGCTGACCTATGCAAAATCGTCCATTGACTATCGGATTGGTCGCCGGAGAAACTTCCGGTGATATTCTTGGCGCGGGTTTAATCCGAGCGCTCAAGGCGCAGATCCCCGACGCGCGTTTTGTTGGCGTTGCAGGCCCGCTGATGCAGGCCGAAGGCTGCGAAACCTGGTACGAAATGGAAGAGCTGGCGGTAATGGGCGTGGTGGAAGTGCTTGAGCGTTTGCCGCGCCTGTTGAAGATCCGCAAGGATCTTACCCGCCGGTTCAGTGAGTTGAAGCCGGACGTATTTGTCGGCATTGATGCGCCCGACTTCAATATCACGCTGGAAGGCCGTCTCAAGCAGCACGGCATCCGCACTATTCACTATGTCAGCCCGTCGGTCTGGGCCTGGCGTCAGAAGCGTGTTTTCAAAATTGGCAAAGCCACCGATCTGGTGTTGGCGTTTCTCCCTTTCGAAAAAGCGTTTTACGATCGTTTCAACGTTCCCTGTCGGTTTATCGGCCACACCATGGCCGACGCCATGCCGCTGCAACCGGATAAACTGGCCGCGCGCGCTACGCTGGGCATAGCCCCTGACGCACGCTGTCTTGCCCTGTTACCGGGGAGCCGAGGTGCGGAGGTTGAGATGCTGAGCGCCGATTTCTTGAAGACCGCTCAACGGCTTCGTACCCGTTATCCTGAGCTTGAAGTGGTGGTGCCGTTGGTCAACGCCAAACGGCGCGAACAGTTCGAACGTATCAAGGCTGAAGTGGCGCCGGAGCTGACCGTTCACCTGCTGAATGGCCAGGGACGTGAGGCAATGATCGCCAGCGATGCGGCATTGCTGGCCTCAGGTACTGCAGCGCTGGAGTGTATGCTGGCCAAATGCCCGATGGTGGTGGGTTACCGCATGAAGCCGTTTACCTTCTGGTTGGCGCAGCGGTTGGTAAAAACCCCGTATGTCTCCCTGCCGAACCTGTTGGCTGGGCGTGAAATCGTCACCGAACTGTTGCAGCACGACTGCGTGCCGGACAAACTGGCGGCCGCCCTGATGCCGTTGTTGGAAGACAGCCCGCAGACCGAAGATCTGAAACAGACTTTCCTTACCTTGCACCAAAGCATCCGTTGCGGTGCCGATGAACAGGCCGCTCAGGCTGTGTTGGAGCTGGCGAAAGCATGATTGAACCCTTTATCTATCCCGCCGCCACGTTGATTGCCGGTGTGGACGAGGTAGGCCGTGGTCCCTTGGTGGGTGCAGTAGTGACCGCCGCAGTGATCCTCGACCCCGAGCGGCCGATTATTGGCTTGGCGGACTCGAAAAAACTCAGTGAAAAACGCCGTCTGGCACTGTATGACGAAATTGTCGCCAAGGCCCTGTCCTGGAGCTTGGGGCGTGCCGAGCCGGACGAGATCGATCGGTTGAACATCTTGCATGCCACCATGTTGGCGATGCAGCGTGCGGTTGCCGGATTGCATATCGCGCCGGACATGGTATTAATCGACGGTAACCGTTGCCCGAAATTGCCAATGCGCTCGCAGGCGGTGGTGAAGGGAGATAGCCGCGTGGCTGAAATCAGCGCTGCCTCCATTCTGGCGAAGGTGACGCGCGATCGCGAAATGACCGAATTGGATCGTGTGTTCCCGGATTACGGTTTTGCGCAGCATAAAGGCTATCCGACCGCTTTCCACCTGGAGCGCCTGGCCGTGCTGGGTGCGACCGAACATCATCGCCGCAGCTTTGCCCCGGTAAGAAGGGCGCTGGAGCTGTAATCTGCCGGCCTGGGCATCCGGGCTGGGCACGCGATAGCGTTAACCCGGGTTCAGCTTGCTGAGCCCCCTAGTTTCAGGTATCTGGATATGGCCGAACCTCGTTTTATTCACCTGCGCGTTCATAGTGACTACTCCATGATTGATGGATTAGCCAAGATCGGGCCGTTGGTGAAAAGAGCCGCCGCGTTAGCCATGCCTGCTTTGGCGATTACCGATTTCACCAACCTGTGCGGTTTGGTGAAGTTCTATGGCAGCGCACACGGTGCCGGGATCAAACCGATCATCGGCGCAGATTTTCATGTGCAAAGCGAAGTGCTGGGCGATGAGCTGGCGCAGCTCACCGTACTGGCTGCCAACAATGAAGGTTATCAAAACCTGACGCTGCTGATTTCTCGCGCTTACCAGCGTGGTTACGGCGCCGCCGGCCCAATTATTGACCGTGACTGGCTGATTGAACACCGTGAGGGGTTAATCCTGCTTTCTGGCGCCCGTCAGGGCGATGTCGGCAAGTTTTTGCTGCGCGGCAACCAGCAACAGGTAGATCAGTGCCTGGACTTCTATCAGCAATATTTCTCGGACAGCTATTATCTCGAACTGATCCGCACAGGTCGGCCGGACGAAGAAAACTACCTGCATGCAGCCGTAGCGTTGGCCACTGAACGTGGGTTGCCGGTGGTGGCCACCAACGACGTGCGTTTTCTGGTCGAGGATGATTTTGACGCCCATGAGATCCGCGTCGCGATCCATGATGGTTTCACGCTTGACGATCCCAAACGCCCGCGCAACTACAGCACACAGCAATACATGCGCAACGAAGACGAGATGTGCGAGCTGTTTGCCGACATCCCGGAAGCGCTGCTTAACAGCGTTGAAATCGCCAAGCGTTGCAATGTCACCATCCGCCTCGGCGAGTACTTCCTGCCGCAGTTCCCGACCGGTGATATGACCACCGAGGATTTCCTGGTGCTCAAATCGAAGGAAGGGCTGGAAGAGCGCCTGGAATTCCTGTTCCCGGATCCGGAGGTTCGTGCACAGCGCCGTCCTGAATATGACGAACGTCTGGATATTGAGCTGAAAGTGATCAACCAGATGGGCTTCCCGGGCTACTTCCTGATCGTAATGGAGTTCATCCAGTGGTCGAAGGATAACGACGTACCTGTAGGTCCGGGACGTGGTTCCGGCGCCGGTTCGCTGGTGGCCTATGCGCTGAAAATCACCGACCTTGATCCGCTGGAATTTGACTTGCTGTTCGAACGTTTCCTCAACCCGGAACGTGTTTCGATGCCCGACTTCGACGTCGACTTTTGCATGGAAAAACGCGATCTGGTGATTGAGCACGTGGCGGAGATGTATGGCCGCGAGGCGGTATCGCAAATCATCACCTTTGGTACCATGGCGGCAAAAGCGGTTATCCGCGACGTGGGCCGCGTGTTGGGCCACCCGTATGGTTTCGTCGATCGCATCTCCAAGCTGGTGCCGCCCGATCCGGGCATGACCCTGGAAAAGGCCTTCGCCGCCGAACCGCAACTGCCGGAAATTTACGAGGCTGACGAAGAGGTCAAAGCGCTGATCGACATGGCGCGCAAGCTGGAAGGGGTGACGCGTAACGCCGGTAAGCACGCCGGTGGCGTGGTTATCGCACCCACCAAGATCACTGACTTCGCGCCGTTGTACTGCGACGCGGAAGGGAATCACCCGGTCACCCAATTTGACAAGAATGATGTGGAATACGCCGGGCTGGTGAAGTTCGACTTCCTTGGCTTGCGTACCCTGACCATCATCGACTGGGCGCTGGGTATGATCAATGCCCGGCGAGCGAAAACCGGGCTGGAACCTATCGATATTGCGGCTATTCCGCTCGAAGACAAAAAAAGCTTCGATATGCTGCAGCGCTCGGAAACCACTGCGGTATTCCAGCTCGAATCACGCGGCATGAAGGATTTGATCAAGCGTCTGAAGCCTGACTGTTTCGAAGATATGATCGCACTGGTGGCGTTGTTCCGCCCGGGGCCGTTGCAGTCAGGCATGGTAGATAACTTCATCGACCGCAAACACGGTCGTGAAGAGATTTCTTACCCGGATATCCAGTGGCAGCATGAGTCGCTTAAGCCGGTGTTGGAGCCGACCTACGGCATCATCTTGTACCAGGAACAGGTCATGCAGATTGCCCAGGTACTGGCCGGCTATACGCTGGGCGGGGCGGACATGCTGCGTCGTGCGATGGGTAAAAAGAACCCGGTTGAGATGGCCAAACAGCGCGGCGGTTTTGAAGATGGGGCAAAATCGCGCGGTATCGATGGTGAACTGTCGGTAAAAATCTTCGATCTGGTGGAGAAATTCGCCGGTTACGGTTTTAACAAATCGCACTCCGCCGCCTATGCGTTGGTGTCATACCAGACGCTGTGGCTCAAAGCTCACTATCCGGCCGAGTTTATGGCAGCGGTAATGACCGCCGATATGGACAACACCGATAAGGTGGTGGGGCTGGTGGATGAATGCTGGCGCATGGGGCTGAAAATCCTGCCGCCGGACATCAACAGCGGCCAGTACCATTTCCACGTTAACGATGAAGGCGAGATCGTTTATGGCATCGGCGCCATCAAAGGCGTTGGCGAAGGGCCGATTGAAGCCATTCTCGAAGCGCGCAACAGCGGGGAGCAGGGCTACTTTAAAGACCTGTTCGATCTGTGCGCGCGCTCCGATATCAAAAAGCTGAACCGTCGCATTCTGGAAAAACTGATCATGTCCGGGGCGTTCGACCGTCTTGGGCCGCACCGCGCTGCGCTGATGAGCTCACTGGGCGACGCGTTGAAAGCGGCCGATCAGCATGCGAAAGCCGAAGCGATCGGCCAGGTGGACATGTTTGGCGTCCTGGCGGAAGCGCCGGAGCAGGTGGAGCAATCCTATGCCAACGTGCCACGCTGGCAGGAGCAGGTGGTGCTGGATGGTGAACGGGAAACGCTGGGGCTGTACCTGACCGGCCACCCGATCACCCAGTATCTGAAGGAGATCGAACGTTACGCCGGTGGCCAGCGTTTGAAAGATATGCACCCGACGGATCGGGGCAAAATGACGACCGCAGTTGGGCTGGTGATCGCCTCGCGGGTTATGGTCACCAAGCGCGGTAACCGCATCGGTATTTGTACGCTGGATGACCGTTCAGGCCGTCTGGAGGTGATGTTATTCACCGATGCGTTAGAAAAATACCAGCATTTGTTGGAAAAAGACCGTATCCTGATCGCCAGTGGACAGGTCAGCTTTGATGACTTTAGCGGTGGGCTTAAAATGACGGCCCGCGAACTAATGGACATCAGTGAAGCCCGTGAAAAATACGCTCGTGGGCTTGCTATCTCGCTGACGGACAGGCAAATTGATGACCAGCTTTTGAACCGTCTCCGTCAGTCGTTGGAACCCCATCGCTCGGGGACGATTCCAGTGCATCTTTACTATCAACGGGAAGATGCGCGGGCCAAGCTGCGTTTTGGCGCAACCTGGCGCGTGACGCCCACCGACCGCTTGTTGATAGATTTGCGGACTTTGGTAGGTAATGAGCAGGTGGAACTGGAATTTGACTAATATAGGAATGCTATGAGTCTGAATTTTCTTGATTTTGAACAGCCGATTGCAGAGCTGGAAGCGAAAATTGACTCGCTGACTGCAGTCAGTCGTCAAGACGAAAAATTAGATATTAATCTGGACGAAGAGGTTCAGCGCCTTCGTGAAAAGAGCGTTGAGCTGACGCGCAAGATTTTTTCCGATCTTGGGGCCTGGCAAATTGCCCAATTGGCACGCCACCCGCGCCGTCCTTATACCCTGGATTATATCAAACACATCTTTACCGACTTCGAAGAGTTGGCTGGCGACCGCGCTTATGCCGATGATAAAGCGATCGTTGGTGGTATTGCGCGCCTGGATGGCCGCCCGGTGATGATCATTGGTCATCAGAAAGGCCGCGAAACCAAAGAGAAAATCCGCCGTAACTTCGGTATGCCGGCACCAGAAGGCTATCGCAAGGCACTGCGTCTGATGGAAATGGCTTCCCGCTTCAAGCTGCCGTTGATCACTTTCATCGACACGCCAGGGGCTTATCCGGGTGTGGGCGCGGAAGAACGCGGCCAATCGGAGGCCATCGCCCGCAACCTGCGTGAAATGTCTCGCCTGAATATCCCGGTGATCTGCACCGTGATCGGCGAAGGCGGTTCTGGCGGCGCGTTGGCGATAGGCGTTGGCGATAAAGTGAATATGCTGCAATACAGCACCTATTCGGTGATCTCGCCGGAAGGTTGCGCTTCAATTCTGTGGAAGAGCGCCGACAAAGCGCCATTGGCCGCAGAAGCGATGGGCATTACCGCACCGCGCCTGAAAGAGCTGAAGCTGATCGATTCGGTGATCCCGGAACCCTTGGGCTCGGCCCACCGTGACGTACCGGCAATGGCGGCCTCGCTGAAAGCGCAATTGCTGGCTGACCTGAAAGATCTCGATGGTCTGAACAACGAAGAGTTGCTCAATCGCCGCTACCAGCGCCTGATGAACTACGGCTATTGCTGAGTTTTGTCCTGCGTTGCAAAAAACCGCCTTCGGGCGGTTTTTTTATATCTGATGAAAAAGCTCCGGTTGTACGCAAGCTTTTTGCGCTGCGGCGCGCAGCATGCCGATGACGGGGTACCCTCCGTCGTATTTTCATGTTGTTATAGAGGTTTGGCGGTTAACTGACAGGAGCAGCCGATGAATATCATCGCAATCATGAGCCCAACGGGCGTCTATTACAAAGATGAGCCTATTCGTGAGCTGCACACCGCATTGGCTACGATGGGTTTCCAGTTGGTTTATCCGAAAAATGGCAGTGACCTGCTAAAGCTGATCGAAGCCAATGCGCGTATTTGCGGAGTGATTTTCGACTGGGACGATTACAGCCTGGAGCTGTGCAGTGAAATTAACGAGCTGAATGAATATCTGCCGCTATATGCGTTTATCAACCAGTATTCCACCTTCGACGTCAGCCTGCATGAAATGCGCATGGTGCTGTATTTCTTCGAGTACGGTCTGAATGCGGCGGATGATATTGCGCAGCGCATTCAGCAATATACCGCAGAATATATCGACACCATTACGCCGCCCTTAACCAAGGCGCTGTTCAACTATGTGCGCGAGGGCAAATATACCTTTTGCACCCCAGGGCATATGGCCGGTACCGCCTTCCAGAAAAGTCCTGTTGGCTGCCTGTTTTACGATTTTTTCGGTGCCAACACCTTAAAAGCCGACGTCTCCATATCGGTGACCGAACTGGGTTCGCTGCTGGACCACACCGGCCCGCATCTGGAGGCCGAAGAGTATATTGCGCGCACCTTTAACGCCGAGCAGAGCTATCTGGTGACCAATGGCACCTCCACCGCCAACAAGATTGTCGGCATGTATTCGGCACCGGCCGGCAGCACGGTATTGATCGACCGTAACTGCCATAAATCGCTGTGCCATCTGCTGATGATGAGCGATATCGTCCCGATTTACCTGCGCCCGTTGCGTAACGCCTATGGCATTCTTGGCGGTATCCCGCAGCATGAATTTACCCGGGAGAGCATTGCCGGCCGGGTTGCCGCCACCGCGAATGCCAGCTGGCCGGTACATGCGGTGATCACCAACTCAACCTATGACGGTCTGCTGTATAACACCGATTACATCAAGCAGACGTTGGACGTGCCATCAATCCATTTTGACTCCGCCTGGGTACCCTATACCAACTTCCATCCGATCTACGAAGGCAAGAGCGGCATGAGCGGTGAGCGCACGGCCGGTAAGGTTATCTACGAAACGCAGTCCACACACAAGCTGCTGGCGGCATTCTCGCAGGCCTCGATGATTCACATTAAAGGCGATTACGACGAAAGCACCTTTAACGAAGCCTATATGATGCACACCACCACTTCACCGAACTACGGCATTGTGGCGTCGATGGAAACCGCTGCCGCGATGCTGCGCGGCAACCCTGGGCGGCGCTTGATCAACCGCTCGGTAGAGCGCGCGCTGCATTTTCGTCGCGAAGTACAACGACTGCGAGAGGAGAGCGATAGCTGGTTCTTCGATATCTGGCAGCCTGAAGAGATCGACGAGGCGCAATGTTGGCCGCTGAACCCGGATGATAACTGGCACGGGTTTGGCAATACCGACCGCGATCATATGTATCTCGATCCGATCAAGGTGACGATCCTGACGCCGGGAATGAACGAGCTGGGTACGTTGGAAGAGAGCGGGATCCCTGCGGCGCTGGTGGCGAAATACCTGGACGAACGTGGCATCGTGGTGGAAAAAACCGGGCCTTATAACCTGCTGTTCCTGTTCAGTATCGGCATCGATAAAACCAAGGCGATGAGCCTGTTGCGTGGCCTGAGCGATTTCAAACGCGCTTACGATCTTAATCTGCGGGTGAAGAACATGCTGCCGGATCTGTATGCGGAGGATCCTGATTTTTACCGCAATATGCGCATTCAGGATCTGGCGGCCGGGATCCACCGTCTGATCTGCAGGCACGATCTGCCGCGGCTGATGCTGCGGGCGTTCGACGTGCTGCCGGAAATGAAGTTGACGCCGCACCAGATGTTCCAGCAGCAGGTACGCGGTAATGTGGAAACCTGCGAGCTGGATCAACTGGTGGGCAAGGTGGCAGCCAATATGATCCTGCCTTATCCGCCAGGGGTACCGCTGGTGATGCCGGGTGAGATGATCACCGAGGAGAGCCGTGCGGTACTCGATTTCTTGCTGATGCTGTGTTCCATCGGCGAGCGTTATCCCGGCTTTGAAACCGATATCCACGGTGCGAAACTGACCGAGGATGGGCGTTATCTGGTGAAGGTGCTGAAAACGCCATTGGCATAGGCGGTGCCGGCTGAGCTCAACGCTTAAGTGGCAGACCTGAATGACGGCTCCGTTTTATCCTGCGGTTTTTTTTGCCGTTGACGTTGTAACCCTCGCCGGATACCGTGCGTCATCAAGCAGACAATGAGGCATTACCATGTTGGCATTACGTCAGGTGCATCACATCGCAGTTATTGGTTCAGATTATGCGGCCAGTAAGCATTTCTACTGCGATATCCTCGGCTTTACCCTATTGGGTGAGTTTTACCGTGAAGAACGAGACTCATGGAAGGCGGATCTGGCGCTCAATGGCCAATACAGCATCGAACTGTTTTCCTTCCCGTCACCACCGGCCCGTGTCAGCCGCCCGGAAGCATGTGGCCTACGCCACCTGGCGTTCAGCGTAGACGACATCGAACAGGCTATTGCACATCTGCAGGCCGCTGGGGTCGTGTGCGAGCCTATACGCGTCGATCCTTATACTCAGTCCCGTTTTACTTTTTTCAGCGATCCTGATGGATTGCCGCTGGAACTGTATGAACAATGAAAGCTTGTCTGAAGGCGGCAGGCTGGTTAACGTGCTGTCCTATGGGTGTTATGGCGGTCTCCAACCGCCTGTCAGGCGATCAACGATAAACCAATGAATACCGATCAACTTTCCGTACAGGTCAGCCGCCAATTGGGTGCTCAACGGCGTTTGCTGGTGGCATTCAGCGGCGGGCTGGATTCCAGCGTGCTGTTGCACCTGCTGGTGCATCTGCGAAGGCAATTGCCGGATTTGCAGTTGCGCGCGGTGCACGTACACCATGGCCTGAACGCTTTTGCCGACGAATGGGTAGCTCACTGCCAGCGACAATGCGCCGCCTGGCAGTTGCCGCTGGTGGTCCAGCATGTGCAGGTGGATGGCAGGCAGGGCGGGATTGAAGCTGCGGCCCGCGCGGCGCGTTACACGGCTTTCGTCGCTACGCTGGCTGCCGATGAAGCCTTGCTCACCGCGCAACATCTTGATGACCAATGTGAGACCTTCCTGCTGGCGTTGAAACGCGGCAGTGGTCCGGCTGGCCTGTCGGCGATGGCTGCTCAGACCTCATTGGGTAATAATCCCTTGCTGCGTCCGTTGCTGGGTATGTCGCGTCTGCAGTTGGAGGATTATGCACAGCGGCATCAGCTCACCTGGATTGATGACGACAGCAATCAGGACCCGCGTTTCGACCGCAATTTCCTGCGCCTGCAGGTGTTACCGCTGCTCAACCAACGCTGGCCGTATTTTGCCGCCGCGACGGCACGCAGCGCCAGCCTGTGTGCGGAACAAGAGCAACTGCTGGATGAACTGCTGTCAGAACAGCTGCACTCGTTGCTCAATGAAGAGAATGCACTGGCGATCGATGGCCTGCTGGGGTGTTCACCAGCGCGGCGTTTTGCCTTGCTGCGCCGTTGGATCGCGCTGTTTGGCGTTACCATGCCTTCACGCGAGCAGTTGCAGCGACTATGGGACGAGGTGGCGCTCAGTCGGGATGACGCCGAACCGCAGTTGCAGCCGGGGCAGTATCAGATCCGCCGTTTTCGCCGGCGTTTGTATCTGCTGCCGATAATGGCGGATTTGCGCGAAGTCTGCCTGAACTGGTCGTTGGCGGAGCCGCTCGAGCTGCCGGATGGATTGGGTAAGCTGAGTAGTGGAGAGGGCGATATTAGTCTGCGGGCACCGCAGCTGCAACAGAAGGTGAGCGTTCGTTTTGCCGCTCAGGGAAAAATCCGCATCCTTGGCCGAACTCATTCCAGGTCAGTTAAAAAACTGTGGCAGGAATTGAGCGTGCCGCCGTGGCAGCGTGAACGTACCCCGTTGATTTATTATGATGACCAGCTTATCGCTGCGCTGGGCGTGTTTGTCAGCGAAGCCGGTCAGACGCCTGAAGGGGAGCAATCCTGGCGGCTGCGTTGGCATAAAAAATAATAACAATGTGAGGAGCAATGATGAAATTTGTTAGCGCAATGGCTGCGGTGTTCGGCCTTTTCAGCCTGTCGGCCATAGCGGCGGGTGATGCAGCCGCAGGGAAGGGAAAATCCGCCAGCTGTGTCGCGTGCCACGGCGCGGAGGGAAAGGTGTCGGTGCCGATGTATCCGAATCTGGCCGGGCAAAACGCCATGTATCTGGAGCATGCGCTGCAGGCGTATAAAAAAGGGGAGCGCAACGGCGGTCAGGCTGAAGTGATGAAGGCCTATGTCTCTGCATTGTCTGATGATGATATTGCCGATCTGGCCGCGTACTATGCCAGTCTTAAACCATAGCCAGTCTTAAACCTAGCCAGCCTGAAGCCATAAATGACGAGGGCAGCCGTTGGGCTGCCCTGTTGGGATGGCGTTACCGTAAAATCAATCAGACAGGCTGACGACTACAGTACCGATTTCCGGATGACTGAAACTGAGGATGTGATCCAGACGCAAGCTGAGAGCATTGCCGACCTGATCGATAATCAGGTACTCAACACCCTTGGTAAATTTCAGCTCGGTGGCTTTGCCTTCGAGTTTTTCTCCGTCGCGTAACTCCAGCTTCAGAATGTAGTTATGCTGACAGGCGAGTTCCAGGCTTTCATAGTCATCGCAATTGATGGATTGGTACTCATCATTCATCAACATAGTCGCTCACCAATAAGTTAGCGGCGGCAAAGGCCGCCTGTTCCCTAACGGAGGACGGTAGCGCGTTATTCGCAGCAACTTCGTCCAATGCCTTTAATACACATGCTAACGCATCAGGCACGTAGCCGAGATCCCCACTGCCGATCTCGGCGTAAAAACGGCGTACTAACTCACAGTATTGTTGCACAGTTTCCTCCCTTAAGAACCTCTGCGTCATCGAAGTCTTGTATAGCGATGAGGCGCAGGCTCTCGGAGCTTTACTTAATCCTAGTCGACTATAGCACAGCTGTTGGGGAGTTATTAGCACCTCAGCGCGGCTTTCGCACTGCGCTTTACCCAGCCGCGCTGGCTGCGGATGGGCCAAATCTAGTACACTATCGCCTGATAATAATGAGGTCACCCATGGCGCTGAAAGCAACTATTTATAAAGCCACGGTCAATATCGCTGATATGGATCGTCATTTCTACCACGACGCCACGCTCACCCTGGCCCAACATCCTTCCGAAACCGAACAACGCATGATGCTGCGCCTGCTAGCCTGGATCTGCCACGCCGATGAGCGTCTGGTGTTTACCAAGGGCTTGAGTGCCGAAGACGAGCCGGAGCTCTGGCGGCGTAACGACCACAATGGGTTGGAAATGTGGATCGAAATGGGCCTGCCTGATGAGAAGCGAATCAGGAAAGCCTGCAACCAGTCACCGCGAGTGGTGCTTTACGCCTACGGTGAACGCGCCGGACACGTATGGTGGCAGGGTATCCAGAGCAAAGTGGCAAACCACAAAAACCTAAGCATCCGTTTTCTGGATGATGAACAATTAGGCAAATTGGCAGCGATGGCCAGCCGCAATATGACGCTGCAAGCCACGCTGCAAGAAGGAACTATCTGGCTTTCTGATGCTCAGAATAGTCTGGAAATCCAGTTTGCCGAGTGGCAACAGGCGCAGGTGTGATCGGTGCTGGAACTGTCAAGAAACGTAGCCATACCGGATAACGAGCTGGAACTGACGGCGATCCGCGCGCAGGGCGCGGGTGGCCAGCACGTGAACAAAACCTCAACGGCTATCCATTTGCGCTTTGACATCCGGGCGTCCAGCCTGCCAGAGTATTATAAGGAAAGGCTGCTGGCCCTGAATAATCATTTAATTACCGCCGATGGCGTGGTGATTATTAAAGCGCAGGAATATCGTAGCCAGGAATTAAACCGCGAGGCGGCGCTGGCCAGGCTGGTGGCGTTGATTCAGCAGGCGATGGTGGTGGAAAAAACGCGCAGAGCGACCAAGCCCACGAAAGGGGCAAAATTGCGTCGGCTGGAAGGCAAGGTCCGTAAAGGCGCGACTAAAGCGCTGCGCGGCAAGATCCGCACTTAAGGATACATGAGCACAGTAGGAGAATAGCTGTGAAGAAAATAACAATAGCCCTGTTTTTAGCGGCAGGGGCGCTCTCATTATTGGGATGTAATAATCAGTATCAGCCGAAAGAACAACCTCTTCAGGCGATGCAGCAGAGTTATCAGGGCGTACTGCCTTGCGCTGACTGCAGTGGCTTGGATACTGTGCTGTTCCTGGATGAAGATGGCACTTTTGTTTTGCAGGAAACCTATCGCGAAACCAAAGACGGGGACCAGACTTTTGCCGATTATGGCAAATGGGCGCGAACCGCAGATAAGCTGGTTCTGACCGACAGCCATGGAGAAAAACGCTATTTCCGCCCAGTGGGCAAGAGCCTGGAAATGCTGGATCAAAGCGGCGCTGTGATTGAGTCTACGTTGAACTACCGCCTGGAACCGGTGGAAAAGGCATTGCCTAAAACGCCGATGGCGCTCAGAGGTAGCTATACCTACATGGCGGATGCCGCGGTGTTCAAGGATTGCGCCACCGGCAAGACTTTTCCGGTAGACAATACTATCGCGCTGGAACAAGGATATGCCAAGGCGTACAAAACACCCGGCGAGCCGGTGTTCCTGACCTTGAATGGTCATTTCAGCGTCCAGCCTTCAATGGAAGAAGGGCAGACCGAGAGAGCGTTGGTGCCGGACGGCAAGATAGCCTTCGACAAAAACAAGAACTGCGACAGCAAATAATCGCCATAAAAAAACCCGCCGAGGCGGGTTTTTTACTTTCTGATGCAGCCGCTTAGCGCTTGATCTGCCCCAGCAGGAAATCAACGATTTCGCCGGTTTTAATCATTTGCTTCTCGCCGATGCGGCGGTTTTTGTATTCAATCTCTTCGCTGTCGAGATTACGGTCGCCGATGACGATTGAATGCGGTACGCCAATCAGTTCCATATCCGCGAACATCACGCCCGGACGCTCTTTACGGTCGTCGAGAATAACGTCGATACCGTGCGAACGCAGGGTGTTGTACAGTTCTTCAGCCAGCGCTTGCACGCGGAAGGATTTGTGCATGTTCATTGGCAGAATAGCCACCTGGAACGGTGCGATGGCGTCCGGCCAGATGATGCCGCGATCGTCGTGGTTCTGCTCGATGGCGGCTGCCACCACGCGAGTAACCCCGATGCCGTAGCAACCCATGGTCAGCACCTGGTTGCGGCCATCTTCACCCTGAACGGTGGCTTTCATCGCTTCAGAGTATTTGGTACCGAGCTGGAAGATATGGCCCACTTCGATACCGCGTTTGATCAACAGCGTGCCTTTACCGTCCGGGCTGGCGTCGCCTTCTACCACGTTACGAATATCGGCAACCTGCGGCAGCGGCAGATCGCGTTCCCAGTTAATGCCGAAGTAGTGTTTACCGTCGATATTAGCCCCGGCGCCAAAATCGCTCATTGCCGCTACGCTGCGATCGGCCACGACCGGAACCTGCAGATTGACCGGGCCGAGGGAACCTGGGCCGGCGCCGACGATGGCGCGGATTTCTTCTTCGGTCGCAAAGGTCAACGGAGCGGCTACTTGTGGCAGCTTCTCGGCCTTGATTTCGTTCAGTTCGTGATCGCCGCGTACCAGCAGAGCAACCAGCTTGTGGCCACTTTCTTTTTCGGCATGCACCAGCAGTGTCTTGACGGTTTTCTCAACCGGCAGTTGGAATTGTTCTACCAGCTCGGCGATGGTCTTGGCGTTCGGCGTATCCACAACACGCAGTTCTTCGCTGGCTGCCGCGCGCGGCTGAGCCGGGGCTACGGCTTCTGCCAGTTCGATATTGGCGGCAAAGTCAGAACCGGTAGAGAACACGATATCGTCTTCACCGCTGTCGGCCAGCACCTGGAACTCGTGTGATGCGCTACCGCCAATCGAGCCGGTGTCGGCATGCACAGGGCGGAAATCCAGGCCCATGCGGCTGAAGATTTTGCTGTAGGCTTCGTACATTGCATCGTAGGTCGCCTGCAGGGATTCCTGCGAGGTATGGAACGAGTAGGCATCTTTCATCAGGAATTCGCGAGAACGCATCACGCCGAAACGCGGGCGCACTTCATCACGGAACTTGGTCTGAATCTGGAAGAAGTTCAGTGGCAGCTGTTTGTAAGAGCTGATCTCGTTACGAATAAGATCCGTAATCACTTCTTCGTGCGTTGGGCCGAGCACAAACGGACGTTCGCCGCGATCGACAAAGCGCAGCAGCTCAGGACCATACTGTTCCCAACGACCGCTTTCCTGCCATAAATCGGCGGGTTGTACCACCGGCATACAAACTTCGATCGCGTTGGCATTGTTCATTTCTTCGCGGACGATGTTCTCAACCTTTTTCAGAACGCGCAGGCCGGTTGGCAACCAGGTGTAAAGACCTGAGGCCAGCTTGCGAATCATCCCGGCGCGCAGCATCAGCTGGTGGCTGATCACTTCGGCATCGGCAGGTGTCTCCTTCAGGGTGGAGAGCAAATATTGGCTAGTACGCATGGTGTTTTGGTTCCGTTAGAACTGCAAATTGCATCGGGCTGCCACAGTGGCGGCCAAAAGTGACAAAAGTGCTTTAGTTTATCAGTGCGAGCGGGTTGTCAAAAGAGAGACGGTGGAATTTTAACGCAGGTCGAGTGACAACACCTCGGTTTGCTGATCCACCACTCGCCAACGCACGTTGAAATCCAGCAGCCAAACCGCATAATCCCGTTCCGCTTCTTGTCCCTTGCGGTAGGCCGGACGTGGATCCTGGGCCAGCACCTGGGTGATAAAACGCCGCAGTTGCGGATAACGTTGCTGATGTTGCTGTAGCTGTTGTTCAGCCTTGGGGGCAAAACGCACCGGCATATCGCCGGCGGGGGCTGTCTGAGCAAACCCGGCACGGGCCTGCGGTTGGCTTTCGGCAAATGGCAGGTAAGGCTTGATATCGACCACCGGTGTGCCGTCAACCAGATCGAGGCTGCCCAATTCCAGCACCACTTCGCTCCCCTGAACGCGCACGCCTTTTAATTCGATTAACGACATGCCGAGCGGGTTAGGACGAAAGGTGGAACGGGTGGCAAAGACGCCCATCCGGGCATTGCCGCCAAGACGCGGTGGCCGCACGGTGGGGCGCCAGCCGCCTTCCAGGGTTTGATGGAAAATAAACATCACCCACAGATGGCTGAAATCGTTGAGACCTCGCACTGCTTCCGCCTGATTGTAGGGCGGCAGCAGCACCAGTTCACCGCCACCGTCTTCGACTAACCCCGGTTGGCGGGGTACGGCGAACTTTTCTTTATACGGCGAACGGATGGTTCCGATCTGATTGAAGACAAACTCGGTCATTTGGACGAAACGTTAAGCGCTGAACCTTGGCAAATAGCTTGCTGGTAGCAACCGGCAACGCCGCTGACAATCTGGCAATCATGCAATAGCACGGCGTTTGCTTTCATGTAAGACGCGCGAATTTGCATGCGTTTACGGGCTGTCGCCAGATTTGGCGGTGAATCCTGCACGGTGGTCTGGCATGACTCACCAGAGACCTCACCCAGATCGCGGAAAGGTTTGCCCACTAATTCTTCTGCGTTTTTATACAGTTTTACCGGCGCTGGACGTGCCGCTGGCGTGGTCTTTGTCGGTGTGGTTACAGTCGGTTTGCTGGTGTTGTTTGTTGAGGAGGGCGCGATACGCTGCGACGAACACCCTGCCAGCGCGAGCGCTAACAAACAGAGAGATAAAACACGCATTGAGATTCCTCTGTCTTTTTTATAGAAGTGGCGCTATTGAAGCAATCTACGGCGGAAATAACAAGACGGGCCGGAGCCCGTCTTGCAATTATAGGAATAAAATCGGTAATTAATGATTACCAGCCTTTTACTGCCCCACCATTAAAGATCTTGTTGGCCGCTTCGTTAACTTCGTCAGACTGGTATGCCTGCACAAACTTCTTCACGTTCTCCGCGTCTTTGTTGTCTTCGCGGGCAACCAGCAGGTTAACGTACGGTGAGTCTTTATCTTCAACAAACAGACCGTCTTTTGCCGGAGTCAGGCCGATCTGGCTGGCGTAGGTTGTGTTGATCACCGCCAGTGCGATTTGCTGATCGTCCAGGGAGCGTGGCAGTTGCGGGGCTTCCAGCTCTACCAGCTTCAGGTTTTTCGGGTTCTCCGTCACGTCCAGCACGGTCGGCAGCAGGCCAACGCCGTCTTTCAGTTTGATCAGGTTAACCTTCTGCAGCAGCAGCAAAGAACGGCCCAGGTTGGTCGGGTCGTTAGGCAGGGCAACCTGGGAGCCGTCTTTCAGCTCATCCAGCGATTTGATTTTCTTGGAGTAACCGGCAATCGGGTAAACGAAGGAGTTGCCTACCGATACCAGCTTATAGCCGCGATCCTTGATTTGCTGATCCAGATACGGTTTGTGCTGGAAGGCGTTCAGATCGATATCGCCTTTGCTCAGCGCTTCGTTTGGCAGCACGTAGTCATTGAACGTCACCAGTTCAACGTCCAGACCGTATTTCTCTTTTGCCACTTTCTGCGCTATTTCAGCAACCTGTTGCTCAGCACCGACGATAACGCCCACTTTAATATGGTTTGGATCTTTTTCTTCCTGACCGCAGCCTGCCAGAGCCAGAGTACCGATCAGTGCGCCGATTGCCGCGATGGATTTAAATTTTAACGACATATCCCTTCCTCATTAGACTCGCATTAAAAATACGCTGTGTGAGCGCAGTTGCTGTGAAAACTATTTGTGGGTGACGGTCTTTACAATTCGATCGCCAGAGAACTGAATCAGATAGACCAGCACTACCAGTAATACTAATACGGTATTCATTACTGTGGCGTTATAACCGATATAACCGTACTGATAACCGATTTGGCCCAGACCACCGGCGCCAACCGCGCCGCCCATGGCGGAATAGCCAACCAGGGTAATCAGCGTGATGGTGGCAGCATTCACCAGACCGGGCAGGGCTTCCGGCAACAGCACCTTTTTGATGATTTGCATCGGGGTTGCCCCCATCGCGCGGGCCGCTTCCACCAAGCCGGATGGGATCTCCAGCAGAGCGTTTTCCACCATGCGGGCGATAAACGGCGCGGCTCCTACGGTCAAGGGTACGATGGCCGCCTGCAGGCCAATCGAGGTACCGACGATAAGACGCGTAAACGGAATCATCCACACCAACAAGATAATGAACGGAATGGAACGGAACACATTCACCAGGCCGGACAGGGTTTTATACAGCGTATTGTTGGCGACAATTTGCCCCGGACGGGTCACATACAGCAGCACGCCAACCGGCAGGCCGAGCACGAAACCGAAGAAGCCGGAGACAAAGGTCATCATGACGGTTTCCCACACGCCACGTGCCATTAACCACATCATTGCCTCAGACATAACCCAGAACCTCTACTTTTACCTGATTTTCCTGCAGGAACTTAATCGTTGCCAGCGCGTCTTCATCGCTGCCGTGCAGCTCCGCCAGCATTACGCCGAATTTCACACCACCGGCATAATCCATCTGGGCGCTGATGATGTTGTTATTAACATTGAAACGACGAGCGGCCTCTGACAGCAAAGGCGCATCAACGGACTGGCCGGTGAACTCGAGACGCAGGAGCGGCTGACGGCCGCCACTGCGTTCCGGCGCCAAACGCTTGGCATAATCGTCCGGGATATCCAGATGCAGCGTGGATTGAATAAACTGTTGGGCCAGCGGCGTTTTAGGGTGCGAGAACACTTCGCTGACGCTATCTTTTTCAATCAGTTGCCCCTGGCTGATAACCGCAACTTGATCGCAAATGCGTTTTACCACGTCCATTTCATGGGTGATCAACAAAATGGTCAGGCCGAGACGGCGATTGATGTCTTTCAGCAGTTCCAAAATCGAACGGGTGGTTGCCGGATCCAGCGCGCTGGTGGCCTCGTCACACAGCAGCACTTTAGGTTGGCTTGCCAACGCGCGGGCAATCGCTACACGCTGCTTCTGGCCACCGGATAAATTGGCAGGGTAGGCGTCGTGTTTGTCTGACAGCCCGACCAGCTCCAACAATTCGGTCACGCGTTTTTTGATTTCAACGCGTGGAGTGTTGTCCAGCTCCAGCGGCAGCGAAACGTTGCCAAATACCGTGCGGGAGGACAGCAGATTAAAGTGTTGGAAAATCATGCCAATCTGACGGCGAGCGCGTGTCAATTCGCTTTCAGACAGCGAGGTCAGATCCTGTCCGTCAACCAGTACCTGGCCGGAGGTTGGGCGCTCAAGCATGTTGGCGCAGCGGATCAGCGTACTTTTACCGGCGCCGGAGGCACCGATAACGCCATAGATTTGCCCGGCAGGGACGTGAAGAGTCACGTCAGAGAGCGCATTAATAGAGCGCGAACCCTGCTGGAACACTTTGGTGATGTTAGAAAGTTTAATCATATTCTTCTTATTTTAGCGTGGTTGCCCGTGGCTAGATAAAAGTAAACCTTGGCGTGGACCAAGGTATGGGTCAGATGTTAAGGCGTCTAGACGTCCAAGTCAACGACCAACACTGTTCTCTGCCGTTCTCAGCACCGGGTAAAACATGCGATACTGTACGCGTTTTCAGGCCCTCAGGAGTAAACCGGTGACACAAAGCGTTCCAGCAATTTTCCTAGATCGTGACGGCACGATTAATGTCGATCATGGCTACGTCCATGAAATCGATGATTTCCACTTTATTGATGGCGTGATTGACGCCTGTCGTGAACTAAAAAAGATGGGCTTTGCCCTGGTATTGGTCACCAACCAGTCCGGTATCGCACGCGGCAAGTTCGACGAAAAACAGTTTATGTACCTGACCGAGTGGATGGACTGGTCGCTGGCCGATCGCGATGTTGACCTGGATGGCATCTATTTCTGTCCGCATCATCCAGAAGCGGTAATAGAAGAGTACCGCCAGACGTGTGATTGCCGTAAACCGCAGCCGGGCATGTTGCTGCAGGCGCAGCAAGAATTAAACATCGATATGGCCTCTTCTTATATGGTTGGCGATAAACCGGAAGATATGCAGGCGGCCATTGCGGCAGGCGTTGGCACTAAAGTGCTGGTGCGTACCGGCAAGCCGGTCACCGATCAGGGAGAGAAACTGGCGGATTGGGTGTTAAACAGCCTGGCAGACCTGCCGGAAGCCATCAAAAAGCGGGTTTAGTAGGCGTTATGCATGAATAGTGAGCGGTCGGAAAAAAAGTGAATATTAATCCTTGTCATTCTGAACCGGC
>NZ_JAUJXB010000006.1:0-219992 GCF_031931805.1 Serratia sp. root2 | reverse complement strand
GAGCGGTTTTGCCTGCATCGAAAGATGTAACGTAAAAGAATCGGTGGAGCGGTAGTTCAGTTGGTTAGAATACCTGCCTGTCACGCAGGGGGTCGCGGGTTCGAGCCCCGTCCGTTCCGCCACTTATTTAAATTATGCCTGCTAATTTTAGCAGGCATAATGTTAAGCGAGATTTAGGGGCGTAGCTCAGTTGGTAGAGCACCGGTCTCCAAAACCGGGTGTCGCGAGTTCGAGTCTCTCCGCCCCTGCCATATTAAAAACCCTTTGCGAAAGCGAAGGGTTTTTTTTGCTTTCTGCTTTTCTATAATCCCCGTTACCCTTCTGAAAGATCGCCTAAAAACCCCTCTGAAATCGTTCCCAATTTAGACATTTTTAGCTGAATCCATGTACAAAATGGTTGTTCTGCCGCGATGTGATGCCGCGCATTATTCCTGCCTGATTTTCAGCTACACCTAATTAGCGCCTGACCCTTTAAGCGCCAACTTCACCAGAAAAATATGCAGCATATACAACAACGGCTACCCCTGTCGGAGGGAGTCACATCCCTGTGCAAAGCGAGGAGAACAACATGGTTAAACGTCTGCTGTTAGCAGCCGCCATTACAGGCGCATTGATCGGTACGGCACAGGCAGCACCGCTGGTCGTCGGTTTTTCTCAGATTGGTTCTGAATCGGGCTGGCGCTCGGCAGAAACCAAGGTATCAAAACAAGAGGCGGAAAAGCGCGGAATTACGCTGAAAATCGCCGATGCGCAGCAAAAACAAGAGAATCAGATCAAAGCGGTAAGATCTTTTATTGCCCAGGGCGTTGACGCTATTTTCATTGCGCCCGTTGTTGCTACTGGCTGGACCCCGGTGCTGCAAGAGGCGAAAGAGGCCAAAATCCCGGTATTCCTGCTCGACAGAATGATTGAGGTGAACGATCCCTCGCTGTATACCGCTGCTGTGGCATCGGACAGTGTTCATGAAGGCAAAGTCGCGGGGGAGTGGCTGGTAAAAGAGGTGGCCGGCAAACCTTGTAACGTGGTGGAACTGCAAGGCACTGTGGGTTCCAGCGTCGCAATCAACCGTAAGAAAGGCTTCGCTGATGGTATCGCCAGTGCCGCCAACGTAAAAATCATCCGTTCGCAATCCGGCGATTTCACCCGCAGCAAGGGTAAAGAGGTGATGGAAAGCTTCATCAAGGCTGAGCAGAACGGTAAAAATATCTGCGCCGTTTATGCGCATAACGACGATATGGCGATAGGTGCCATTCAGGCGATTAAAGAAGCCGGCTTGAAACCGGGTTCACAAATCAAAATTGTCTCTATCGATGGTGTTCCCGATATTTTCAAAGCGATGATCAACGGCGAGGCCAATGCGTCGGTCGAGTTGACGCCAAATATGGCTGGTCCTGCGTTCGACGCGCTGTTGGCGATGAAAAAAGACGGCACGCAACCCGCGAAGTTTATTCAGACCGAATCGAAACTGCTGCAGCCTGATACCGCAAAACAGGAATTTGAGCTGAAGAAAAGCATGGGTTATTAATCCACTCACCGACGGGACAAAAGATGGCCGCATCTCAGACCACGTTATTGGCGATTAAGGGACTATCCGTCGAGTTTCCTGGCGTAAAGGCGCTGGAACAGGTTGATTTCACTCTACAGCGTGGAGAGATCATGGCGCTGCTGGGTGAAAACGGCGCGGGGAAATCCACGCTAATAAAAGCGCTGACCGGCGTTTATCAACGTTCCGCCGGTGAAATTCTGCTGGAGGGCAAAGCCATTGCGCCGCAAAGCACCGCGCAGGCGCAGGCGTTGGGGATTGGTACGGTTTATCAGGAAGTTAACCTGCTGGCGAATATCTCGGTGGCCGCCAATTTGTTTATCGGGCGCGAACCGACTCGTTTCGGCCTGGTCGATCAAAAATCCATGCGGCTAAGAGCCCAGCAACTTTTGCAGGGCTATGGATTGCAGCTGGATGTCAGCCAGCCATTGGGCAATTATTCGATTGCGATCCAGCAGATTGTCGCCATCGCCCGGGCGGTCGATCTTTCAGCCAAAGTCCTGATCCTGGATGAACCCACTGCCAGCCTGGATGCTAAAGAAGTCACCATGCTGCTGGATATTCTCAGTCAGCTGCGATCGCAGGGAATAGGCATGATCTTTGTCACTCATTTCCTCGATCAGGTTTACCGCATCAGCGATCGCATTACCGTGCTGCGCAACGGTAAGTTGGTGGGCACCAAGCCTGCCAACGACTTGCCACGGCTGGAGCTGGTCCAGATGATGCTCGGTCACGCCTTTGACGAGTCTTTGCTCAAGCGGGGCGAGCATGCGCCGACGGATGCGTCTCCGCTGGTCGAATTTAACGGCTACGGGCGTCGCGGCATGGTTGAACCCTTCGATCTGAGAATAAGGCCGGGTGAGATTGTCGGATTGGCCGGTCTGCTCGGTTCGGGGCGCACCGAAACGGCCCAACTGATATTTGGCATCAAATCGCATGATAGCGGCAATGCAAAAGTGGAGGGCCGCGCGGTGAATATTCGTACGCCGCGCAAAGCTGCCAGTCTTGGCTTCGGCTATTGCCCGGAGGATCGTAAAACCGACGGAATTATCGGTGCCGCGACGGTGCGAGAAAATATCATTCTGGCCCTTCAGGCTCAGCATGGCTGGTTAAAACCGCTTTCGCTACGAGAACAAACCCGCATTGCCGATAGTTTTATCCAATTGTTGGGTATTCGCACGCCGGGCCCGGAGCAACAGATCCAATACCTGTCCGGGGGAAATCAGCAGAAAGTGCTGCTGTCGCGTTGGTTGGCAACCAAACCCCGCTTTCTGATCCTGGATGAACCGACGCGCGGGATCGACGTTGGTGCGCATGCTGAAATCATTCGGCTGATTGAAAGGCTATGCGATGAAGGGTTAGCGCTACTGGTGATTTCTTCTGAACTGGAAGAACTGGCGGGATATGCCGACCGCATCGTGGTATTACGCGACAGAAAACATGTTACGCAGCTTGAGCATGCGGCTATTACGGTGCCTGCAATTATGCAGGCGATTGCTGTGCAACAGGGGGCAGGATGAATCACAGGAGCTTCTCCATGACCGGTGGACCACGCAAAGTCAAATGGGTATTCCCTGCCGGGGCGACGCAGTTGGGAGCGCTGGCGGCGATTTTGCTGATCGACAGCCTGGTCGCCCCGAATTTCTTTTCCATTCACATTCAGGATGGCCGTTTGTTTGGCAGCGTGATCGATATCGTTAACCGCGGTGCACCGGTCGCATTGCTTGCCTTGGGCATGACGCTGGTTATCGCCACCGGGGGTATCGATCTTTCCGTAGGGGCGGTGATGGCAATCGCCGGTGCTACGGCGGCAACGCTGACCAGCGCGGGCTATCCACTGGGTTACGTGCTGGCCGCCGCGCTGGCCGTGGGGGCGTTGTGTGGCTTGTGGAACGGATTTCTGGTGGCGGTGTTGCAGATACAACCGATCGTTGCCACGCTGATGCTGATGGTAGCCGGTCGCGGTATTGCACAGTTGATCACCGAAGGGCAAATCGTCACTTTCGAACGCGAAGGTTTGGCACAGTTGGGCAGCGGCGCGCTGATGTATTTGCCGATGCCGGCGATCATTGCCGCCGTGATGCTGTTGTTGATCTGGCTGCTGACGCGCAAAACCGCGCTGGGGCTGTTTATCGAGGCTGTGGGGATTAATTTGCGTTCGGCGCGCAATGCGGGGGTCAGTACGCGCTGGGTGGTCATGGCAGTCTATGTGATCTGCGGGCTGTGCGCCGCGGTAGCCGGGATTATTGTTACGGCGGATATCCGTGGCGCGGATGCCAATAATGCCGGGCTGTGGCTGGAGCTGGATGCGATTTTAGCGGTGGTGATTGGCGGGGGATCCTTGCTGGGAGGGCGTTTTAACCTTCTTTTGTCAGTCATTGGGGCATTAATAATCCAGGGGATGAATACCGGTATTCTGCTGTCTGGCTATCGGCCGGAGTTCAATCTGGTGCTGAAGGCGATAGTGGTACTGGCGGTGCTGATGGTTCAATCGCCGAGCGTGTCGTTGCATCGGCTGTTAAGGAGACGGAAACCATGATCAAACGTAATCTGTCATTGTTGATTACCCTCGTGGTCTTTCTTCTGGGTTATGGGTTTTGTCTCACCCAGTTCCCCAGCTTTGCGTCAACGCGGGTATGGTGCGATTTACTGACTGACAACGCGTTTCTCGGCATAGTGGCGGTAGGGATGACGTTTGTGATCCTTTCCGGTGGTATCGATCTGTCGGTTGGGTCGGTGATCGCCTTCACCGGTGTATTGTTGGCCAAGCTGATCGGCGTTTACGGTATTGCGCCGGGTTATGCGTTTATCATTGCTCTGTTGATGGGGGCGTCGTTTGGCGCTCTGATGGGCTGGATCATTGATGCGCTCAAACTACCGGCATTTATCATCACGCTGGCTGGGATGTTCTTCGTACGGGGCATGAGTTTTATTCTTTCGGAAGAGTCGATACCCATTGATCATCCGCTGTATGCGACGCTGGCCAACTACGCCTGGAAACTGCCGGGTGGCGGCCGATTCACGCTGTTAGCGCTGGTAATGCTGTTGGTGGTGGCGTTCGGTATGGTGCTGGCACACCGCACGCGCTTCGGCCATAACGTCTATGCCATCGGCGGTAACCGGGTGTCTGCGGCATTAATGGGTGTACCAGTGCAGCGTACCACTGTGCTGATTTATATGCTTTCAGGCACGCTGGCGGCGCTGTCAGGGATTATTTTCTCGTTATACACCTCTGCGGGCTATGCACTGGCAGCCAGCGGTGTAGAGCTGGATGCCATTGCCGCCGTGGTGATTGGTGGTACGTTGCTGACCGGCGGTGTCGGTACCGTGCTGGGCACGCTGTTTGGCGTGCTGATCCAGGGGCTGATTCAGAGCTATATCACCTTCGACGGTACGCTTAGCTCCTGGTGGACCAAAATCGTCATCGGTATCCTGTTGTTCTGCTTTATCGGCCTCCAGAAGGCGATGAGCGCGTTTTGGCTCAACAGACGAACCAAACCACGTCATCCGCGGTTGAAGCCGTTATAGCGTCTTAGGCTGCGGTGTTTAAAGGTATCTTCAGCAATTGCCGGATGAGCGGCTGCTGGTCGCTATTTTGCAGCCACACGGCATACAGCGGGCGGATAATCGCCGGGATCTCGGGGGCGGCGACCAACTGCGGATAGTCCTTCTCCCACTGGCTGGGCAAGAAGGCGCAGCCGCCGGTGGTTTCCAGTAACTGGCGGGTCAGGTGCGCCGAGGTGGTGGTCAGTACCGGCAGACTATCACCCTCCAGCATGCGGCTTTCTTGCTGATGAAAGTCTGCTCCCCATTCCAGCTTGATATACGGCATCGGCGCATGCTGATCACGTAGTGTGGAAGAGAATAGCCGCAGCGAGAAATTACCCAGCAACTGGCTGGCCAGCTCATCCATCTTTGGCGGTTCGGTCGTGATGAGCAAATCGAGCTGTCTCTCATGCAGCTGTTTTACCAAAGAATGCCGTAGTGCGACCCTGGCTTCCAGTTGTAGCGCCTCACGTTGTTGATAGAGCGATTGCAACCACGGGGTTAGGTAGGCCTCCCACAAAGATGCGGTGGCGCCGATGGACAACTCGGTATGCTGCAGCGAACGCACCACCTCTTTTTTTGCCAACTGCCAGGTTGTCATCAGGCTCTCAGCATAGGGCAGAAGCCGCTCCCCGGCGGGCGTCAGGCGGATATTGTTACGATGACGGGTGAATAAATTCGCGCCTAATTGGTTTTCTAACTGGCGGATGCGGAAACTGACCGCAGACTGCGTTAAGTACAAGGATTCCGCGGCTCGGCCAAAGTGACGCGTTCTACTGACCTCCAAAAAGGTTTTCAGTAATTCGGTATCCACACCTGTCTCCAGAAATTTTTATCGTTAAGATTTAAATGTTTTGTTTTACACAATGTCAAGCCTATCTAATACTCCGCGCCATAAACAGCACGGCCATGAGAGAATTAGGAGCGTGTCAGATGGCGGATAGCTTCACCACGACCAATCGTTTTTTTGATAATAAACATTATCCTCGCGGGTTCTCCCGTCACGGCGATTTCACCATTAAAGAAGCGCAATTGCTAGAGCGCTTCGGGTATGCGTTCAACGAGCTGGACGCAGGCAAACGTCAGCCGGCCACTGAAGAAGAACAGCTGTTCGTCGCAGTGTGTCACGGTGAGCGCGAGCCGGTAACCGACCAGGAAAAAGTATGGGCTAAATATCTGGCGCGCACACGTCGCCCGAAAAAATTCCATACCCTGTCCGGTGGCAAGCCGCAGGCTGATGCGGTGGAAGATTACACCGAAAGCGACGATTGATAACGATGGGGCCTTCAGGCCCCATTTCTATTCCAGGCTGCGGTGCAGCTGCAACAACAAGCGGTCCATACAGCGGTAGCCAAGCGCTTCGCTCAGGTGGCGCTTATCAATATCCCGATCCCCTGCCAAATCTGCCAGCGTACGTGCCACTTTTAAAATTCGTTGCCAGGCGCGAACCGATAATCCCAACTTGTTTAACGTAGTCTCAAGAAAATCGGCGTCCGCTGCGCTAAGCGTACAATCCCGCTCGACTTCGGGATTACTCAACAGAGCGTTGATTTTTCCTGCCCGACAGAGCTGCCTCTCACGCGCCTGCAATACCCGCTCCCGTACCTGAATGCTGCTTTCTCCGCCGGCGCGCTTTTTACTGAGAACGCCTGGCGGCAGCAACGGCACCTCAATCGATAAATCGAAACGATCGAGAAACGGCCCTGAAAGCCGCCCGAGATAGCGCAGAACCTGCTGCGGCGACGCGCGGTTATGCATGCCCTGGTAGTGTCCTGTCGGGCTGGGATTCATTGCTGCGATCAACTGCACCCTGGCCGGAAAGCAGACCTTGGCGCTGGCGCGTGAAATGACGATCTCGCCAGACTCCAGCGGTTCACGCAGGGCATCCAGCACGCGCCGTTCGAATTCCGGCAACTCGTCCAGAAACAGTACGCCGTTGTGCGCCATGGAGATTTCCCCCGGCCGCGGCAGCGAGCCACCGCCGACCAGCGCGACCATTGAGGCGCTGTGATGCGGTGCGCGAAATGGCCGTTGGCGCCATGGCAGTGTTTCAGCAGGGTGGTGCAACAGGCTGGCTACGGCCACGCTTTCCAGGGCCTCCCGGTCGGTCAGCGGCGGCAGCAGGCCATTGAGACGACTGGCCAACATGGTTTTTCCGGTGCCCGGCGGGCCGACCAACAGCAGGTTATGCCCCCCCGCGGCGGCAATCTCCAACGCCCGTTTGGCCTGCTCCTGGCCCAGAATATCCTGCAGATCGGCGGGGTCCTGCCGGGTTTCGGCGGCTGGGGTGCTGGCCGTCGGTAAAACACCTTTGCCCAACAGGAAGGCGCACACTTCAAGCAGGTGCTCCGCCACCCGGGTTTCACTCTGTGCAATCAGGCCGACTTCCTTACCATTGGCCGCCGCGAGAATCAGTTGTCTTCCGGCATCCATAGCCGCCAGCGCGGCGGGTATCGCGCCGCTTACCCCTCGCAGAGCACCGGAGAGCGCCAGCTCTCCTAAGAACTCGTAGCGCGCCAGCTGATCGGCCGGCAGTTGTTCGGAGGCGGCGAGGATCGCCAGGGCAATCGGCAGATCGTAACGGCCGCCCTCCTTGGGAAGATCGGCCGGCGCCAAATTAACGGTGATGCGTCGGGCGGGAAAGGTGAAACCGTTGTTGATCAACGCGCTACGTACCCGATCGCGAGCTTCTTTCACTGTAGTTTCCGGCAGACCGACCATGGTCAGACCGGGCAACCCGTTGCTGATATGCACTTCTACCGTCACCGAAGGGGCCTGAACGCCCATCGTTGCCCGGGTATAGATAACCGCCAGCGACATATTGCTCTCCTTGCTGAAGGCAACATGATGCGGGATTAGGGCCGCCGAGGCGCGGCAGCGTTAAGGGTTCTGCGCGCCAAGCCGCAATGTAGATATTTTATTTCAAAGGGATAGCGATATTTTGCGAAGTACATCGCAAGGAGGGAGGTAATACCCCTTAACAATTACGCGAATGCTGCAACAAATTAGCAAGCTAACCTTGTTGCGGCCGGAGGGTGAACGGGTGTATTTAACAATTGATTAAAATAAAAATCACTTCGTTAACAAACTCCGACCGCCGACGCGTTCCGCCACGGCAGCCGCTAAACCTCATGACTTCGTACTCTAGGGTAGGGATAACACTATGTTTGGTTGGACCCCGCAACAACGCAATGCGGCTATCGCCAGCTTTTCAAGCTGGACGCTCGATGCGTTCGATTTCTTCGTGCTGGTGTTTTTGCTCAGCGATATCGCGCAGTCTTTCCATGTCGGCATGGAGGAGGTGACGCTGGCGATCCTGTTGACGTTGGCAGTTCGCCCAATCGGTGCGCTGATCTTTGGCCGCGCGGCGGAAAAATACGGCCGCAAACCGATTTTGATGCTGAATATCGTCTTCTTCTCGGTGTTTGAGTTGCTGTCTGCTGCGGCACCGTCGCTGACGGTATTTTTGCTGTTACGGGTATTGTACGGCGTGGCGATGGGCGGGATCTGGGGCGTGGCGTCATCGCTGGCGATGGAAACCATCCCAGACCGTTCACGCGGTCTGATGTCGGGGATCTTCCAGGCTGGTTATCCGTTCGGGTATCTGTTGGCGGCGGTGGCGTACGGCCTGCTGTTTGAGGTGGTGGGTTGGCGTGGCATGTTTGTGATCGGCGCAGCGCCGATTTTACTGCTGCCGTTTATTTATTATTGCGTACAGGAATCGCCGGTGTGGCTGGCGGCTCGTGAACGCAAGGAAAGCAGCGCGTTGCTGCCGGTGCTGAAGAGCCATTGGAAACTGTGCGGCTATCTGGTGTTGCTGATGGCGGCATTCAATTTCTTCTCGCACGGCACCCAGGATATGTATCCGGTGTTCCTGAAAGTTCAGCACGGTTTCGATGCTAAAACCGTCAGTATCATCGCTATTAGCTACAATATCGCATCAATTATCGGCGGGGTTTTCTTCGGCGCGCTATCGGAAAGAATTGGCCGCAGGAAAGCGATAATCATCGCTGCGCTGCTCGCCTTGCCCGTGATCCCGCTGTGGGCGTTTTCCAGCGGTTCGCTGATGCTGGGAATTGGCGCGTTCTTGATGCAATTCATGGTGCAGGGTGCCTGGGGCGTGGTGCCTACTTATCTCACCGAACTGGTACCGGCCAATACCCGTGCGGTGCTGCCGGGATTCGTTTATCAGTTGGGTAATCTGATCGCATCGGTGAACGCAACGCTGCAAGCGACGATTGCCGCCCACCACGGCCATAACTACGGGCTGGCGATGGCGATGATTGCCGGGACGGTGGCGATAGTGATCGCACTGCTGGTGTTCTTCGGCAAGGATACGCGCGGCAAGACAATCTCTGGCGAGGCGCACACCCCAAGCCTGCACGCTAACGTTTGAAATCGCGATAGTTTGCGCGAGGTATGACCAGATTGCGTCGAATAATAACGCAAAAAAAGTGTTGTCATGCCGAGCGTGACTATGGTACCTCTGTAGGCATTAGTTCGAAACGAGCACAGTGAACAAACCTATTATGAAAGCCTTTGCCCAAGTGATTAGCCTAGTCGTGATTAGCGTGGTGGTGATTATTATCCCACCGTGCGGGGCTGCACTTGGACGAAGAAAGGCTTAGAAAACAAGCCGGAATCGCAAGAGAACCCCCGCACCGTAAGGTCCGGGGGTTTTTTATTGGCATAAGAAAAGTGGATTAAGGATAAGAGAATGAATAACAGAACAAAATCCTGCGGTTGTCGAAGTAAGGCGAGGAAATAACCATGAATGGGGCTCAGTGGGTAGTACAAGCGTTGCGTGCGCAGGGAGTTGATACGGTATTCGGCTATCCGGGTGGCGCAATCATGCCGGTTTACGATGCATTGTATGACGGCGGGGTGGAACACCTGCTGTGCCGCCACGAGCAAGGTGCCGCAATGGCCGCCATCGGCTATGCCCGTTCAACCGGTAAAGTCGGCGTTTGTATCGCTACCTCCGGCCCTGGCGCCACCAATCTGATCACCGGCCTGGCTGATGCGCTGCTGGACTCTGTGCCGGTCGTGGCTATCACCGGTCAGGTAGGTTCTGCGCTGATCGGCACAGATGCCTTTCAGGAGATCGATGTTCTCGGCCTGTCTCTGGCCTGCACCAAACACAGCTTCCTGGTGGAATCACTGGACGCGTTGCCGGGCATCATGGCGGAAGCCTTCGCCATCGCCGGCAGTGGTCGCCCAGGCCCAGTGCTGATCGATATCCCGAAAGACATCCAGCTGGCGCAGGGTGACCTGCACCCGCACCTGATGCCGGTAGTGGAAGAACTGAACTACCCGGCAGCAGAGCTGATGCAAGCCGCTGAATTGCTGGCGCAGGCGCATAAACCGATGCTGTACGTTGGCGGCGGCGTTGGCATGGCACAGGCAGTGCCGGCACTGCGCGAGTTTGTCGCCCTGACCCAGATGCCGAGCGTTGCCACGTTGAAAGGGCTGGGCGCGCCAGACGCGGAACACGCCTATTATCTCGGTATGCTGGGCATGCACGGTACCAAGGCCGCCAACCTGGCGGTGCAGGAGTGCGATTTGCTGATCGCCGTCGGCGCGCGTTTTGACGATCGCGTGACCGGCAAACTGAACGCGTTCGCGCCGCATGCCAAGGTGATCCATATGGATATCGACCCGGCGGAGATGAGCAAGCTGCGTCAGGCACACGTGGCATTGCAGGGCGATTTGAAAGCCTTGCTGCCGGCTTTGCAACAGCCGTTGAATATCAGCGCCTGGCAGCGGCGGGTCGCTGAGCTGAAAGAAACCCATACCTGGCGTTACGATCACCCAGGCCAACCGATCTACGCGCCGTTGCTGTTGAAACAGTTGTCCGAACGCAAACCGGCCAATACGGTGGTCACCACCGACGTGGGCCAACACCAGATGTGGACCGCGCAGCACATGACCTTTGAACGCCCGGAAAACTTCATCACCTCCAGCGGTCTGGGCACCATGGGATTCGGCGTGCCGGCCGCGGTGGGGGCCCAAATGGCGCGGCCGCAGGATACGGTGATCTGCGTATCGGGCGACGGTTCCTTCATGATGAACGTGCAGGAGCTGGGCACCATAAAACGAAAACAGCTGCCGCTGAAAATCGTTTTACTGGATAACCAGCGTTTAGGCATGGTTCGACAGTGGCAGCAGCTGTTTTTTGATGGTCGTTACAGCGAAACCAACCTGTCCGACAACCCCGATTTCCTGATGTTGGCCACTGCCTTCGGTATTCCCGGCCAGCGCATTACCCGTAAAGACCAGGTGGCAGACGCCCTCGACGCCTTACTCAACAGCGAAGGGCCTTACCTGCTGCATGTGTCCATTGATGAGCTCGAAAACGTCTGGCCGCTGGTGCCGCCGGGCGCCGGCAACGAAACCATGTTGGAGAAAATGTCATGATGCAGCACCAACTCTCGATCCAGGCCCGTTTCCGTCCTGAAATGTTAGAGCGCGTATTGCGCGTCGTGCGTCATCGCGGCTTTCAGGTTTGTGCTATGAATATGGTTTCAGCGGTGAATGCCGACAATATTAATATTGAATTGACCGTTGCCAGCCAGCGCCCGGTGGATCTACTGTCATCACAGTTAAGCAAACTGATGGACGTCTCCTGCGTTGAGATCCAGCAACCAACATCACAACAAATACGCGCCTGAGGCGCGAGAAGGATAAAGAACAATGACGAAGAAAGCCGATTACATTTGGTTCAATGGTGAGATGGTTCCTTGGGCTGACGCCAAGGTGCACGTGATGTCGCATGCGTTGCACTACGGCACTTCGGTGTTTGAAGGAGTCCGTTGCTACGACTCCCATAAAGGCCCGGTGGTATTCCGCCATCGCGAACATATGCAGCGTCTGCACGACTCGGCAAAAATTTATCGCATGCCGGTATCGCACAGCGTCGATGAGCTGATGGAGGCCTGCCGCGCCACGCTGCGTAAAAACAATTTGGTCAGCGCTTATATTCGTCCGCTGGTGTTTGTTGGCGACGTCGGCATGGGAGTTAACCCACCGGCCGGTTACAAAACCGACGTGATTATCGCGGCGTTTCCTTGGGGCGCGTATCTGGGTGAAGAAGCGCTGGACCAAGGTATCGATGCGATGGTTTCTTCCTGGCAGCGCGTGGCGCCAAATACCATTCCAACGGCGGCCAAAGCCGGCGGTAACTACCTTTCCTCCCTGCTGGTGGGCAGCGAAGCGCGCCGCCACGGTTATCAGGAAGGGATTGCGCTTGACGTGCACGGTTATATTTCCGAAGGCGCGGGCGAGAACCTGTTCGAAGTGAAAGACGGCGTGTTGTTTACCCCGCCGTTCACCTCTTCCGCACTGCCGGGCATCACCCGTGACGCCATTATCAAACTGGCGAAAGACATGGGCTTTGAAGTGCGTGAGCAGGTGTTGTCGCGCGAGTCGCTGTACCTGGCCGACGAAGTGTTCATGTCCGGCACCGCTGCGGAAATCACCCCGGTGCGCAGCGTTGACGGCATCCAGGTCGGTATCGGCAAGTGCGGCCCGATAACCAAACAAATTCAGCAGGCGTTCTTTGGCCTGTTTACCGGCAAGACCGAAGACAAGTACGGCTGGTTGGACCCGGTAAACCAATAACAACTCTACCCGTCGTCTTTCAAACCGCAGCGTTGTTGGCTACAGCTTGAAATCCATAGGGTAAAACGACAGACAGACAAGAATAACTACCCAGGCGGTTCGTTCGCCGCCTGTAATGAATACATTTGGAGTGAAGAGCATGCCTAAGTACCGTTCCGCCACCACCACCCACGGCCGCAATATGGCGGGTGCCCGCGCATTATGGCGCGCGACCGGGATGACCGACGACGATTTCGGCAAGCCGATTATTGCGGTGGTCAACTCATTTACCCAGTTCGTGCCGGGCCATGTGCACTTGCGCGATTTGGGCAAACTGGTTGCAGAGCAGATCGAAGCCTCCGGCGGCGTCGCCAAAGAATTCAATACCATTGCGGTGGATGACGGTATCGCCATGGGCCACGGCGGCATGCTCTATTCTCTGCCGTCGCGCGAACTGATCGCCGACTCGGTTGAATACATGGTGAATGCCCACTGTGCCGATGCGATGGTGTGTATCTCCAACTGCGACAAAATCACCCCAGGGATGCTGATGGCGTCACTGCGCCTCAATATTCCGGTGATTTTCGTTTCGGGCGGCCCAATGGAAGCCGGCAAGACCAAGCTGTCCGACAAGATAATCAAGCTGGACCTGATCGATGCGATGATCCAGGGTGCCAACCCGAATGTCAGCGACGCCGACAGCGCGCAAATCGAACGCTCCGCCTGCCCGACCTGCGGTTCTTGTTCCGGCATGTTCACCGCCAACTCGATGAACTGCCTGACCGAAGCGTTGGGCCTGTCCCAACCGGGCAATGGCTCGCTGTTGGCGACCCACGCGGACCGTAAGGATCTGTTCCTCAACGCCGGCAAGCGCATCGTTGCTCTGACCAAACGTTACTATGAGCAGGACGACGAAAGCGCGCTGCCGCGCAGCATCGCCAACAAGGCGGCATTCGAGAACGCCATGACGCTGGATATCGCCATGGGCGGCTCGACCAATACCGTACTTCACCTGTTGGCTGCGGCGCAGGAAGGTGAGATTGATTTCACCATGGCGGACATCGATCGTCTGTCGCGCAAGGTCCCGCATCTGTGCAAAGTGGCACCAAGCACCCAGAAATACCATATGGAAGACGTGCACCGCGCCGGCGGCGTACTGGCGATCCTCGGCGAATTGGACCGCGCGGGGCTGATGAATCGCGATGTCGATAACATCCTGGGCCTGAAGCTGCCGGAAACGCTGGAACAGTACGACATCATGCTGACCAAAGATGAGGCCGTGAAGAAAATGTTCCGCGCCGGCCCTGCGGGCATCCGCACCACTCAGGCGTTCTCGCAGGATTGCCGCTGGGATACGCTTGACGACGATCGCGCAGAGGGCTGTATCCGCTCGTTGGAAAACGCGTTCAGCCTGGAAGGTGGTTTGGCCGTGCTGTACGGCAATATGGCACTCGACGGCAGCATCGTTAAAACTGCCGGCGTCGACAACGATAACCTGACCTTCCGTGGCCCGGCGAAAGTCTACGAAAGCCAGGATACGGCGGTGGAGGCGATCCTCGGCGGTAAAGTGGTTGCCGGCGACGTGGTGGTCATCCGCTACGAAGGGCCAAAAGGCGGGCCGGGCATGCAGGAAATGCTGTATCCGACGACCTACCTGAAATCCATGGGGCTGGGCAAAGCCTGTGCGCTGATCACCGATGGGCGTTTCTCCGGCGGCACCTCAGGCCTGTCTATCGGCCACGTTTCTCCGGAAGCGGGCAGCGGTGGCCTGATTGCCCTGATTGAAGATGGCGACATGATCGACATCGACATTCCAAAACGCAGCATGGTGCTGGACGTTACAGACAGCGAACTGGCGGCACGCCGCGAGGTTGAGCTGGCGCGCGGCGATCGCGCCTGGACACCGAAGAATCGCGAGCGTCAGGTTTCCTACGCCCTGCGCGCCTACGCCACCCTGGCGACCAGCGCCGACAAAGGCGCAGTGCGCGACAAGAGCAAGCTGGGAGGCTAAGCATCATGGCGGTATCACAACCCCTATCCGACGCCCCCGGCGGCGCGGAGTATTTGCGAGCGGTGCTCCGCTCGCCGGTTTACGAGGTGGCTCAGGTCACCCCGTTGCAGACCATGAGCAAAATCTCTTCGCGACTGGGTAATACCATTCTGGTGAAGCGTGAAGATCGTCAGCCGGTGCACAGTTTCAAGCTGCGCGGGGCCTATGCGATGATCGCCAGCCTGAACGAAGAACAAAAGGCGCGCGGCGTGGTGACGGCTTCCGCCGGTAACCATGCGCAGGGCGTTGCCTACTCCGGTAAACGGCTGGGGATCAAAACGCTGATCGTGATGCCGGTTTCCACCGCGGACATCAAAGTGGATGCGGTGCGCGGTTTCGGTGGCGAAGTGCTGTTGCATGGCGCCAACTTTGATGAAGCCAAGGCACGGGCGATTGAGCTGTCGCAGAAACAGGGCATGACCTTCGTACCGCCGTTCGATCATCCAACGGTGATTGCCGGGCAGGGCACGTTGGCGATGGAATTGCTGCAGCAGGACGCGCATCTTGACCGGGTGTTCGTGCCGGTTGGCGGCGGCGGTCTGGCGGCCGGCGTGGCGGTGTTGATCAAGCAACTGATGCCGCAAATCAAAGTGATCGGCGTGGAGGCGGAGGATTCCGCCTGCCTGCGGGCGGCGCTGGATGCCGGACATCCGGTGGATCTGGCGCGCGTCGGGCTGTTTGCCGAAGGCGTGGCGGTGAAACGCATCGGTGACGAAACCTTCCGCCTGTGCCGGGAATACCTGGACGACGTGATCACCGTCGACAGCGACGCTATCTGCGCGGCGGTCAAAGATTTGTTCGAAGACGTGCGCGCCATTGCCGAGCCCTCCGGCGCGCTGGCGCTGGCCGGGCTGAAAAAGTATGTGCAGCAGCACAATATTCAGGGCGAGCGCCTGGCGCACGTTTTGTCCGGTGCCAACCTGAACTTCCATGGATTGCGTTACGTGTCCGAACGCTGCGAATTGGGCGAACAGCGTGAAGCGCTGCTGGCGGTGACCATTCCAGAGCAGAAGGGCAGCTTCCTGAAGTTCTGCCAACTGCTGGGCGGCCGCTCGGTGACCGAGTTCAACTACCGCTATGCCGATGCGGATAATGCCTGCATTTTCGTCGGTGTTCGCCTGACGCGCGGTCATGCTGAACGGCTGGAAATCATCGACGAACTGAACGCCGACGGTTATCAGGTGGTGGATCTGTCCGATGACGAAATGGCCAAGCTGCACGTGCGCTACATGGTGGGCGGGCGCCCTTCGAAGCCGCTGCGCGAACGTCTGTACAGCTTTGAATTCCCGGAGTCGCCGGGTGCGCTGCTGAAGTTCCTGCAGACCTTGGGTACCCATTGGAATATTTCGCTGTTCCATTATCGCAGCCACGGCACCGATTTTGGCCGCGTGCTGGCGGGCTTCGAGCTGTCGCAGACCGAACCCGAGTTTGAGCAACACTTGCAGGCGTTGGGCTACGATTGCCACGATGAAACCGATAACCCGGCGTTCCGTTTTTTCTTGCAGGGCTAAGGGAATCGACAAGGACGGCGTATGACAGACAGTTTTACCGGTTTCAGCCAACAGGGGCTGAATTTTCTCCAACAGGTGCGGCTCGAGAACGACAAAGACTGGTTTGAAGCCAATCGCAACGTTTACGAGCGGGAGCTGCTGACGCCGTTCCGTACGCTGGTGGCCGAGCTTGGCCCGGCCATGCTGGCGATCGATCCGCAGTTTGAAACCCGGCCGGCGATCGGTAAAACGTTGTCGCGTATCCATCGCGACACGCGTTTTTCTCACGACAAATCGCGTTATCGAAGCCGCATGTGGCTGACGTTCAAACGACCAAGCAAAGACTGGAAGGACGCACCGGTGTATTTCTTCGAACTGGGTCCGGATATGCTGCGCTATGGGCTGGGTTATTACAGCGCCAACAAGCCGACGATGGATCTGTTCCGCCATACGCTGCTGCGCCGGCCGCAGCCGTTTTTAGAGGTAGCGGCCTGTTGCCGGCCGCCGTTCGAGCTGGTGGGGGAAAGCTACAAGCGCCCGCTGGTGAAAGAACAGGCGGCGGAAATTGCCACCTGGTACAACCGCAAATCTTTCGCGGTGATGGCCAGCGACAGCCAGGTAGAAAAGCTGTTCAGCGCCGGCCTGGTTCAGACGCTGACGCAGGGTTTCCAACAGCTTGAGCCGCTGTATCACTGGCTGATGCAGGTGGAGACGATGAAGCAAATCGATCCGGCCGATCTCTAAATACTCGTCGTCTTTCAAGCTGCAGCGTTGTTGGCTGCGCTAGCTGCAATTTGAAATCCATAGGGTATTTTGATCTTGGAATTTCAAATGCTCATGTCTGAATGCAGTGGTTTCGTATTAAAGATTTCGATCGTTTATAGCAGGTGCCAAAAAGCCTCGATCAGCGGATCGCCGAGGCGTTTTTTCTGCACGCAAACGCCCAGTTCAAAGGGTTCGACCATCGAAATATTCTCAAGCTGCGAGATACGGTTACGCACCGGTTCCGGGCTGTTGTCTACCACCACGCCGGGGATCAGCGCAATGCCGCAGCCCAGCGCTACCATCGAGACAATGGCCTCGTGACCGCCGACGGTGGCGTAAATCAGTGGATTGGCGATGCGCTGGCGGCGGAACCAGAGTTCGATGCGTTTTCGCGATGGGCCGTGCTCCGGCAGGATAAACGGAATAGTGGCCCAGTCGGGTTTCTCGGCAAACGCCTGGCTGCGTACCGCGCAGGGAAGAGCCGGCGCAATCAGCACCAGCGGAATTTCGCCGATTTTAGTGAACGCCACGCTGGTGGGCAGGGTTTCTGGCCGGCCGGCAATGCCGAGGTCGGCTTCGTTGGACTGCACCTTATCGACCGCGTCGGCGGCGTCGCCGGTGGTCAGCTTGATTTCCACCAAGGGATGCTGCGCCCGGAACCTGTCGAGGATCGGCGGCAGGTGGCTGTAGGCGGCGGTAACCGAGCAAAACAGCCGCAATTCGCCGCTCAGCGAAGGGCCGTGCTGACCCAGCGAATGTTTCAACTGCTGGTATTGCAGCAGTGTATGCTGGGCAAAATCCTTCAGCTGTTCACCTGCGTCGGTGAGTTGCACGGTGCGGTTGTCGCGTAAAAACAGCGGCTGCCCGAGGATCTCTTCCAGCCGTTGGATCTGACGGGAAAGCGTCGACGGGCTGACGTGCATCGCCTTGGCGGTGCGGCCAAAGTGATGGCTTTCAGCAAGATGGAGGAACAGCTTTAAATCACGTAAATCCATATCGGTACGCTCGCAGCAAGAGTGTTGCATAAATTGCAATATCACGTTCGTAATATATCAATTTAAGCAACGCGTTTCCTGTTATACATTGAGTTTAACGAATCTCCGCACAGACAGGGCGGGGAATGAAAATAACAAGCAAGACACAACATCTAACTGGAGTACCACCATGGCTAACTATTTCAACACATTGAACCTGCGTCAGCAGTTGGCGCAATTGGGTAAGTGTCGTTTCATGGCACGCGACGAATTTGCGGATGAAGCCGGCTACCTGAAAGGCAAAAAAGTGGTGATCGTCGGCTGTGGCGCACAGGGCCTGAACCAGGGGCTGAACATGCGTGACTCGGGCCTGGACGTTGCCTATGCCCTGCGCAAAGAAGCCATCGACGAGAAACGTCCTTCATGGCGTAAAGCGACCGAGAACGGCTTCAAAGTCGGTACCTACGAAGATCTGATCCCGCAGGCGGACCTGGTGGTTAACCTGACGCCGGACAAACAGCACACCGCAGTGGTTCGTGCAGTACAGCCGCTGATGAAAGACGGCGCGGCGCTGGGCTACTCTCATGGCTTCAACATCGTTGAAGTGGGCGAGCAGGTACGTAAAGACATCACCGTAGTGATGGTTGCGCCAAAATGCCCAGGTACCGAAGTGCGTGAAGAATACAAACGCGGTTTCGGCGTGCCGACCCTGATTGCGGTTCACCCGGAAAACGACCCGAAAGGCGAAGGCATGGCGATCGCCAAGGCCTGGGCCGCAGCGACTGGCGGCCACCGTGCCGGCGTGCTGGAGTCTTCCTTCGTTGCCGAAGTGAAATCCGACCTGATGGGCGAGCAAACCATTCTGTGCGGCATGCTGCAGGCGGGATCGCTGCTGTGCTTCGACAAACTGGTTGCTGAAGGTACCGAGCCGGCTTACGCAGAAAAACTGATTCAGTTCGGCTGGGAAACCATCACCGAAGCGCTGAAGCAAGGCGGCATCACCCTGATGATGGATCGCCTGTCCAACCCGGCCAAGCTGCGCGCTTATGCGCTGTCCGAGCAACTGAAAGAGATCATGGCGCCGCTGTTCCAGAAACACATGGACGACATCATCTCCGGCGCTTTCTCCAGCGGCATGATGGCCGACTGGGCAGAAGACGACGTAAAACTGCTGAACTGGCGTGAAGAGACCGGCAAATCGGCATTCGAGAATGCACCGCAGTTCGAAGGCAAAATCAGCGAGCAGGAATACTTTGATAATGGCGTGCTGATGGTCGCTATGGTAAAAGCTGGCGTTGAGCTGGCGTTCGAAACCATGGTTGACGCAGGCATCATCGAAGAATCCGCTTACTACGAGTCGCTGCACGAGCTGCCGCTGATCGCCAACACCATCGCGCGTAAGCGTCTGTATGAAATGAACGTGGTTATCTCTGATACCGCTGAATACGGCAACTACCTGTTCGCTAATGCCGCAGTGCCGTTGCTGAAAGAGTTTATGACAACTCTGCAGGCCGGTGATTTGGGTAAATCCGTAGCCGGAACTTCGGTAGACAACGCGCAACTGCGTGACGTGAACGAAGCGGTGCGCAATCACCCAATCGAATCCGTTGGCCGTAAACTGCGTGGTTATATGACTGATATGAAACGTATCGCGGTAGCAGGCTAAATACCCGTCGTCTTCCAGGCCGTAGCCTTGTTACCTGCACTATCACACCCCAGTCACTTGACTGAAGTAAGCGCCTGGGGATGAGATAGCTTGGCGCCTGGCTACAACTTGAAATCCATAGGGTATTAAGATTGGTTTTCGAATCCAATAAAAAGGCCAGCATCGTTGCTGGCCTTTCGCATTTCTACGGAGCAGGAATTATTGCGGCATGGCTGCAAGTGGAATAATCGCCCCGCGATACTGAATCACCGTGCTGGCAGTCAGATGGCCGCGCTGTGCCGCCTGTGCCGCATCGCCGCCGGTTAAACGTACCGCCAGGTAACCGGCACTGAAGGAATCCCCTGCGGCGGTGGTATCTACCACCTTCTCTTTCGGCAACCGTACCGCCGGGATCTCAAGCTCGGTGCCTTCGGCGCTGAATACCAGGCAGGCGTCTGCGCCGCGTTTTACCACAATCTCCGTCACGCCCAATGCCTGTGTGCGCCGGACCACCTGTTCCACCGGCTGTTTGCCCCACAGCAAGTCTTCATCGTCCAGCGTCAGGAAGGCGATGTCGGTACAGGCCAGCACATCGCGATAAACCTGTTGAGTTTCCTCGCGGTTCTGCCACAGACGCGGCCGATAGTTATTATCGAAAATCACTTTACCGCCGTTGGCGCGACACTGGCGCAGCAACGCCAGCAATCGGGTGCGGCTGGCCGGATTGAGAATGGCCACGCTGATACCGCTCAGGTACAGATAATCGAATTGGGCCAGATGTTCGCACAGGCTCTCCGCCTGCGGTCCTTCCAGCCAGTAGCGTGCGGCGGCGTCGTTGCGCCAGTAATAAAAGGTGCGTTCACCGGTGTCATCGGTTTCGATCACGTACAGCCCCGGAAGCTTGTTTTCCAACCGTTGGATCAGATCGGTTTTAACCTTTTCCTGTTGCCAGGCCTGCAGCATTTCCTGGCTGAAGCTGTCGGTGCCGAGGGCGGTGACGTAATGCACCTGCAGCGCGGTTTCCGGTACCTGCCGGGCAATGTAGACGGCGGTATTTAAGGTATCGCCGCCAAAGCCGCGGCTGAGATCTGCGCCTTTCTGCGACAGCTCAATCATGCATTCGCCGATCACGGCAAGTTTCTGGGTGGTCATAGTCAACGGCCCTGGCTGAAAGAAAGAAGAAAACAAAGGAATGCGCAATGCCTCCAGTCTCAACGCAAGGGCGGGGGGAGTCAATTAAAATAAAACGATGTTTTAATTAATTTATGATCGCGATCGGGAAACCGAAAAGTTTCCCGATGCGAAGCGAGCCGGCTGCCACTATTTAGCGGCTGCACGCAGGTCGGTGACGCTATGGCCACCGATACCCCAATTGTCGGTTTCTACTTCATCAATGACCACCACGGTGGTCGCCGGGTTTTTCCCCAGCGTATCCACCAACAGTTGCGTCACGCCGGCGATCAGCTGTTTCTTTTGATCCGGCGTCGCGCCTTCACGAGTAATTTTGATATTTACGTAGGGCATATTTTTTCCTTGGTTATTGATACCGCTTTCAATGTAGAAGGCTTTTGCCGGCGCTTAAAGTTTTATCGCCCCGCTGCGCCGGCTAGCTGACGCACTGTTCGCCTAAAGCGTGAACTCTTGCCTATCCTCGGCTAGGCTTGATAAAGCCTGCTTATCAATTTTACTGGCAGATTAGCGTGTTCAGGGAGCCGTTATGACAAGAACAGGAAAAGTTTTCAGCTGGGTTGGTGGCATTGTGCTGCTGGTGATTGCCGCGCTGGTGATCTTTGTGATGACCTTCGACTGGAACCGCCTTAAACCGACCATAAATGACAAGGTGTCTGCCGAATTGCAGCGACCGTTCGCGATCCGCGGCGAGCTGGGTGTGGACTGGGCGCGTGAGAAAGATGAGGTCGGCTGGCGTGGCTGGGTGCCGTGGCCGCATATTCATGCCGAAGATATCGTGCTGGGCAATCCCAAAAATATTCCCGGCGACAGCATGGTCCAGCTGCAGCGCGCCGATGCCAGCATTGCACCGCTGGCGCTGCTCGGCAAAGAGGTATTGATTCCGCGCATTTGGCTGAAACAGCCGAACGCCACCTTGCAGCGGCTGGCGAACGGTGACAATAACTGGACCTTCAACCTGGCCGGTGACCCCAAACAACCGACGTCCGACTGGTCGGTGAATATTCATGACATCGTCTTCGATCGTGGTCAGATTGATTTTAAAGACGCCACGCTCAAGGCAGATTTCCGTGCGCTGATCGATCCGCTTGGCAAGCCGCTGCCGTTCAGCGAGGTCACAGGAAAAAAAGACGCCGACAAAGCGGTTACCCCCGACTATGTTTTTGGTTGGAAGGTGAAGGGGAAATACAACGGCGAGCCGCTGTCGGGCAGCGGCAAGATGGGCGGCATGCTGTCGTTGCAGAACGCGGAAGTGCCTTTCCCGCTGCAAGCGGACGTACGCTCTGGCGCAACCCGGGTGGTGGTGGCCGGCACGCTGTCCGATCCGATGAACTTTGGCGGGTTGGATCTGCGGGTAAAATTCTCCGGCGATAGCTTGGGCAATCTGTACGCCCTGACCGGCGTGCTGCTGCCGAATACCCCGCCGTACTCTACCGATGGGCATCTGATCGCCCGGCTGCACGAGAAAGGCGGCGCGGTATTCCAGTACCAGAAGTTCGACGGCAAAATCGGCGACAGCGATATCCACGGCGATTTGAAATATGTGGCCAGTAAACCACGGCCTAAATTGAGCGGTGAAGTGCTGTCGAAACAGCTGCGTTTGGCCGATCTGGCGCCGTTGATTGGTGCGGATTCCAATACGGAAAAAGCCGGCCGTGGGGAGAAGAGCCGCCAACCGGCCGACAAGGTGTTACCGGTTGAGAAATTTGACACCAAAAGCTGGAACCTGATGGATGCGGACGTTAAATTTGCCGCGAAGCGCATTGAACGCGGCAATTCGCTGCCGCTGAGCGATCTCTCTACCCATTTACAGCTGGATAACGGTGTGCTCCTGATGGACCCGCTGCGATTCGGCATGGCCGGCGGCAACCTCAACGCCACCCTTCGTCTGGACGGCGGTAAAAACCCGATGCAGGGCCGGGTCGATATGCACGCGCGCAAATTCCAGCTTCAGCAACTGCTGCCTAACGTGGCGTCGATGAAACGCAGCCTGGGGCAGATGAACGGGGATGCTAAACTGACCGGACGCGGCAATTCGGTGGCCGATCTATTGGCAACCAGCAGCGGCGAACTGCGCATGGTGGTTAACAACGGCGTGATCAGCCGTGGCCTGATGGAGCTCCTCGGCCTGAATGTGGGCAACTATCTGGTGGCGAAACTGTTTGGTGACGACGTAGTGAGCATAAACTGCGCAGCGGCGGATGTCGGTATTCGCGATGGCGTCGCCGCACCGCGGCTGTTCGTGTTTGACACCGAGAACGCCGTTATCAATATCAGCGGCAACACCAATTTGGCCACCGAGCGGCTGGATCTGTCCATCGATCCGGAAAGCAAGGGGATGCGCGTACTGACGCTGCGCTCACCGCTGTATGTGAAAGGCACCTTCAAGCACCCGGATGCCGGCGTTAAAGCCGGCCCGCTGATTGCGCGCGGTGCGGCTGCGGTGGCGCTGGGCGTGGTATTGGCACCGGCTGCGGCCCTGCTGGCGTTGGTCTCTCCAAGCGAAGGCGACGATGAAAACCAATGCGGGCAAATCCTGCAACAGATGAAGCAAAAAAAATGATCTCGATGGCCCGCCAAACGGGCCATTTTTAATTCAGCACCCGGCAGTCGTGATCCTGAATCTCTTCCGCCGAGGCCAGCGTAAAGGGCAACAGGCTGCGTTCGGTGGCCAGCAGCAGGAAGTCGCCGCCCGGAAGTGCGGTCATCGCCAGGCCAAAACTGCCCATGCGGCCATTGGCGCGTGGGATGCCTTTGGCCAACAGGCGGAAAGCACCCAGGCTGGCCAATTCGTCAGGCGCGACCCGGCGTACCAGATAATCATGGCCCAGCAGGCCGCCAGGCAGCGGTTGCCACTGTTCGTTATAATCCGCCGCAAACTGCGCCAACTGCGTTTTTACCGCCGGCAGCAGACAGGAAATATGAATGTGCAACTGATTCTGGCTGCGCCCATATTCTGAATTAATTGCCAGTGAAATATCTGCGTCATCAATCTCTTTGCCATATTTATCTGCCATAAAATGGCGCGCCGCCCAGGCTTGCGCAAAGAAGTTCGGGGTGGCGGCTTCCAGCACCGTCGGGCTTTCAATACCGGTAATTTTAGCGCTTGGCATCAGTAAATACTGCAGCGGCCCGTTGCGATCCTTAAACACGACAAAGCCGGCCTGCGTGTCGACCTGTGCGCAGGGCGCCGGGTTATTGTGCGCCTGTTGGTTGGGTAAGCACTGTCGGCTGACGATGCGCCAAAGCGCGTCCGGGTGGGACGGTTTCAGCCCGTACCAGGCAGCCAGCGACAGGGCGACAATCACCAGGAGAACAAGGTACCCATACAGCCTGCGGCGCAGAGACATCATCGATTTCCGTTCAACGGGAGGAACGCACAGCATAGTCTGGTTTTATGACAGGAGACAACGCGGGGAGTGCGGCCCCGTTGAGGGGGCCGCAAAAGAAGGGTTACAGCGACAGATCCCGGGTCTCTTTCATCATCAGCAAGGCGATCAGCGTGAGGCTGGCCATGGCGGCCAGATACAGACCGACGTAGAACAGACCGTAATGGGTTGCCAGCCAGGTGGCGATATAAGGCGCCACTGCAGCCCCGAGGATTGACGCTACGTTGTAGGAGAACGAGGCACCGGTATAGCGCACCTCTGTCGGGAACAGCTCCGGCAGCAGCGCGCCCATCGGGCCGAAGGTCAGGCCCATGATGCTCAGACCGCACAGCAGGAAGCCCATCACCAGCGCCTGGTTACCAGAGCCCAACAGGCTCGGGAACAGGAAGGCGAAAGCGATCATCATCAGGGTAATGGCGATCATGGTCTTGCGGCGGCCAAAGGCATCCGCCAACAGGCCGGCAATCGGCACCATCACGCCAAAACCGATCACCGCCACCATCAGCATCCACAGGAAGGTATTGCGTGAGTAGCCCAGCCCCAGCGGCTGAGCCGTGGTGCCGTAGGTCATTGAGTAGACCGTCATCAGGTAAAACAGGGTATAGGTCGCCAGCATGATGAAGGTACCGAGGATGGTTGCCTTCCAATGCTTGCTCAGCAGCGTGCCGAGCGGGATTTTCACCTGTTTGCCGGCTTTCGCCACCTTGGCGAACACCGGGGTTTCATGCAGCGATACGCGGACGTACAGGCCGATCAGCACCAGCGCGGCCGACAGGATAAAGGGTACGCGCCAGCCCCATTGCATAAACTGCTGGTCGGTGAGCAGCCAGGAGAGCAGCAGGAAAGTGCCGTTGGCGAAGAAGAAGCCGATAGGCGCACCCAACTGTGGGAACGAGCCGTACAGCGCGCGCTTTTTGGCAGGAGCATTCTCGGTGGCCAGCAAGGCCGCGCCGCCCCATTCACCGCCGAGACCGAGCCCTTGGCCAAAACGTGCCAGTGCCAGCAGGATGGGGGCAAAGATGCCAATGGTTTCGTAGCTCGGCAGCAGGCCGATCAGCACGGTAGAAATCCCCATGGTGAGCAGCGAGGCGACCAGCGTCACTTTGCGCCCCACGCGATCGCCGAAGTGGCCAAACAGCGCCGAGCCAATCGGGCGCGCAACAAAGGCGACGGCGAAGGTGGCCAGCGATTGCAGCGTGGCAGTGGTCGGGTCACCCTGTGGGAAGAAGATATGTGGGAATACGATCACCGCAGCGGTGGCGTAAATATAGAAATCGAAAAACTCGATGGCGGTACCGACCAGCGAGGCGACAATCACTTTTCCGCGTGAGTTTACCGGTGTTGACGCCTCGTCGGCGTCCAGAGTTGGTGCGATGGATGCTTGCATAGTGTTTCTTATTTTTTGAATTTGTAAAAATCCATCTTAGTCATAGCAAAATGCCTTTTCAATGGTGAAACTTTGTACAATGCCGCCATTAACCGGTTAAAAAGCTTAATGTTTCAACGCTGAGTTTCTCTGCAGGTTTTAACGTTGCAAAATGAATAATATACGGATTTAATCGCTGTAAAAATCGGAAAGAAAAGTTAGCCGGTAGTTTGTTATGCTGGTTTTGCTGGAGCGAAAGGTTTTGTTTTGGTTGTATATGCTGGGGTGTTGGCTTTATTGCAACATAAAAAACCGGCCAACGAGTGGTGGCCGGTATGATTGCATTGCTTCAGGGGGCTGGCTGCTCGGACACCGGCAGGGTTTTATCCTCTTTATACTGCGCGGTGGCGATCCAGGCGGCGCAGAACAGCGTCAGGCGGGCGAAGAAATAGAAGAACGCCATCAGCCCAATCACTGAGCCAAAGGCAGCGCCGGAAGGGGATTTAGCCACCTGCGGCAGCGTCATGGTCATCACGAACTTAATCACCTCGAAACCGATGGCGGCGAGCAGCGTCCCGCGCAGCAGCGCCTTTTTCTTCGGTTTGTGGCGAGGCAGCATCCAGAAGATCCACAAGAACAGCAGGTAGTTGGCGAAAATGGAAATCGACAGTGCAATCAGCGTCATTGCCGGCCGCAGCCATTCTATTCCTTCCAGGCCCAACGCGCTGACGATTGCCGCCTGCGCTGAACCGGCGATGGAGGTCAGCGTCAGGGTAATGATCAGCGCCACCACCAGGCCGGTTAGCGAGATAAAGTCGCGGGTATATTTGAAATAGAGCTTTTCCTGGTCCTGCGGATTACGTTCCCACACGTCACGCGACTGCGCCCGGATCGCCTCACGCAGGTTGCCCATCCAACTGATCCCAGAATACAGCGCCAGCGCCAGGCCGGTCAGCCCCACGGTGGTGCGCTGCTGAATGGCGGTATTAACGGTATTTTTCAGTGTGCTGGCCAGCGTAGGATCGCTGATGCTGCCGACAATTTTATTGATCAACCCGGCCAGCAGGTCAGGATTGGACGCCAGCACAAAGCCGACGGCGGCGAACGATACCATCAGAATCGGGATCAGCGAGAGGAACGAAAAATAGGTGATGGCGGCGCCAAACTGGCTGCCCAGACGATCGTTAAAGCGTTCGGTGGCACGCAGCAGATGAGCGATGCTTGGCCAGGCTTTGATGCGCTCAACCAGGCGTGAAAAACCGGAAATGCGCCGGTCAATTTTCCCGTTGCCGGTTTTGATGGCGATCAGCGGCTTTTGCGGCGTTTCACTGTGGGGCTGACGGGGTTCTTTATCTGATCCTGTAGGCATTACGTCACGATTTCCTTAACGATAAATAGGCTGTCTCAGCCTTGATTATAGCCAAAATGCCCGCCGATTGGCCGTCGGGAGCGACAACCGGGCAATTTGTGAGCTTATCGCGTTGCCCTGCAGGGTGAAATCTTATTGCTCGCCGATAGGTAAAATTCTTATATCAGCCGCCTGCCTGCGCGGTTTTTTTCATTCACTGGCCGCCAATTTTTATCTATTTCATCACCAAGAAAGCGTTTACTCATGGGGTGGCGCTGCGGTTTACCCATCGCGGCGTTGCTGCAGCCGTAGGGGCTGGAACGGTTTCAACTGTTATCAATAGAGAAAATGGAAGGTCATATGAAATTACTTAATCACCCCACCTGTCGTCCGTTTACCGAAGCGGGCACTTTGACACAGATTTCCGCCTACTATGAGGAAGAGCGGCACATCATGTGGATGCTGCTGCGCGCCGAGCCGCGCCCTTGCTTCAATCAGGCGCTGATCGAAGACATCATGACGCTGGCGCAGGCGGCAAAAGAGTCGTCGCTGCAGTTTGATTTTTGGGTGACCGGCTCGCTGGTGCCAAACATGTTCAACGTCGGCGGCGATCTGCAGTTCTTCGCCGAAGCGATTAAAAACCGCAAACGTGAAGCGATGATGGCTTACGCGCGTGCCTGTATTGATTGTGTGCATGCGGCGGCGCGCGGGTTCGATACCGGAGCGGTCAGCATAGCGATGGTGGAGGGCAGCGCACTTGGCGGGGGGTTTGAGGCGGCGCTGGCGCACCATTTCGTTCTGGCGCAGAACAATGCGCGCATGGGTTTCCCGGAAATTGCTTTCAATCTGTTCCCCGGTATGGGCGGTTATTCGCTGGTGGCTCGCAAGGCGGGCATGCGTTTGGCGGAGGAGCTTATTTGGAGCGGCGAGTCGCACACTGCCGAATGGTTTGAAAGCCGTGGTCTGGTCGATCAACTTTTCCAGCCCGGCGACGCCTATATAGCCACCCGCACCTTTATCGATACCATCCGGCCCAAGCTGAACGGCATGCGCGCCATGCTGCGCGCTCGCCAGCGGGTATTGCAGCTTACGCGTTCCGAGTTGATGGACATCACCGAAGATTGGGTGCATTCGGCTTTCACTATCGAGGAGAAAGACCGCGCCTATATTGAACGTCTGGTTATGCTGCAGGATCGTCATACGCTGAACCTGCGCCGTGCCGGCTAATGTAAACCTGCCCGTATTACGCTGAGGGCGGTGACGGGCAATAAGACTGCAGCCAATGTTCCAGCTGTTCCGGGAGCATTGGCCGCGCAAACAGGAACCCCTGTTTTTCGTCCACGCCCACTTCATCCAGGAACCTGTTCTCGCTTTCGGTCTCTACGCCTTCGGCGATCACCCTGAATTTCAGCGCTTCGGCCGCCGCAACGATAGCGCGTACCAGCGACTGTGAAACCGGATTGAAATTCACGCCGCGCACAAAGCTCTTGTCCAGCTTAATGGCGTCCAGCGGGATGCGCGCCAGCTGCGCCAGTGAGGAGTAACCGGTGCCGAAGTCGTCAAGATGAACCTGCGCACCCAACTCACGCAGCCGGGTGATGACCGCGCGCGCACGTTTCTCATCCTCGATCAGGCTGCTTTCCGTCAGTTCGAAGTCCAGCAGGCATGGCGCTAACTGGTTGTGCTGCAGCACGTTGATCAGATCCTCCACGATGGAATCATCAACCAACTGACGTGCGGAAAGATTTACGGCGACCCGCAGCGCCAGCCCCTGGCGTTGCCATTGGGCGGCCTGTTTGGCCGCGGTTTGCAACACCCATCGGCCGAGCGGGCCAATCAGCCCGGACTCTTCAGCGTAAGAGATGAATTGCAACGGCGGGATCAAACCGCGTTCGGGCGAGTTCCAACGCACCAGGGCTTCCACGCTGCGCACCGTGCCGCTGAGCGCATCGATTTTCGGTTGGTAATAAACCACCAGTTGATTCTGTTCCAGACCCTTGCGCAGGTTGGTGTCCAGCCACATATATTCCGCGACTCGCTTGTTCATTTCCGGTGAGAACACGGTAAAGGTACGCTTGCCGTGCTCTTTGGCGACGTACATGGCGGTGTCGGCGCTACGAATCAAGCCGTCGAGATCGTTACCGTGTTCAGGGCATAGCGCGATACCAATCGAACAGCCGGTATAGACTTCGATAAGGCCGATGCGGAAGGGCGTTTTCAACCGGTCGATAATACGCTGGGCCAGCTGTTGCAACTGTTCGCGCTTGGCCTGTTGGGCCAGTACCAGGAATTCGTCGCCCCCAAGGCGGGCCAGAACCTGATCGGGTTCAAGACAGCCGAGCACCGCCAGCGACACTTCCACCAGCAAGCGATCGCCGAACATATGCCCGTAGGCGTCGTTCACTTTTTTGAAATTATCGAGATCGAGGTACACCAGCCCAACGTTGCTGTCACCACGCGTCGCAATGGCCTGGATAATTTTGTCCTGAATGGCGTTGCGATTGGGCAAGCCGGTGATGATATCGGTATTGGCCAGCACCCGCAGGCGCTCCTGGGCACGGCGTTCTTCAGTGATGTCGGTGCCGGAGCAAATCAGGAAGACCTCGTTTTTTCCGCTACCGCTGTGGACGAATTTGTTGCGGAACAAAAACAGCCGCTCGCCTTTTACCGTTTTGACCCAGCGTTCCACCTCGTAGGATGAGCCATTGCGGAAAAAACCGGCGATATTTCGCCGCGATGCCGCCGCTTCTTCCGGGCTCATAAACAGCTGAAAGACGTTTTTGCCTATGACATCATGTTCGTGCAGACCGGTATATTCTTCGCTCAGGCGGTTGAAACGTTGGATGCGGCCATGCTGATCGACAATCACAATCACCGAATTAGCTTCTGATACCACTTGCTCGGCAAAGGAAAGCCCATGCACCAGATCGCGGGCGACGGACTTGGTGTCGCTGAAAGCGGAGGCGGTGCCGGCCCATTCGAGTTTGTTGATCCGGCGGCCCACCAGGTGCAAATGGATCGGTTCGCCGACCAGCGTAATTGAAATGTCCAGGCTGGCTGTTATGCCGCTCAGGCGCCGGATCTTTGCCGCCTGCATGGCGCTGAGCGCAACGGCCATATGAGCTTTGCCTTTGACAGCGGACAGCTCCAGGGCATTGCTGTCGAACGCCAGCCGCCAGTAGGGGCTGTTGGTGCCAAAGTGGGCGTTAAGAAGCATAGGACCTTGGTCTGCGAACATGATGATTCCTCAAAAGGGCACGACAGCCAAGTCTCCGCAATGAGCGTAGCAGCGTTTTTCCGGCTCGGTAGCGGCCGCAGTGCACGTATCTCCATCATATAACACGTTTTTCACGGGCGGGCATGGGTGATGAAACTATTATATAAGCAATAATTAGTTTTGCTGTGTAAAAGTCCCCTTTGCCGCCGGTTGCTTTGAGTGTAAGAGAAAAACCTTCAGTCACGGGAAATGCGTACGATTTCTGCGCATGGATGCCGCCATATTGTTGAAGGGCGGTTGCAGTGGATGAGGGTAAATTATAATAAAGGGGGCGTACGGCAGGAATAACCCCATTGGGGGGAATTTTAATTTCCTCAGGCAATCAAAATTTCCGGACAATGAACACTTTCTTCATAATTTACTCAAAGTTGTCGAATAAACCTGTTTTGGGTTTTAAAAAATTTACACAGCATCGCATTACTCTATGTTTAACGGCCTACTATTATCCCCGACGAACGAAAGAAGAGCCTGTTCACGTACAGAGCTCCTGATGAAGAATAATTTTAAGGAAATGATTATGCGTAAACTGACCGCTTTATTTGTAGCTTCTACTCTGGCGCTGGGTTCTGCTTCCATGGCCTTTGCCGCCGATACCACGGCAGTACCGGCTACGGCTGATGCCGCACCGATGAAAATGATGCACCATAAAGGTGAAGGCAAAGGTGGGCCATTTGCCGGCCTGAACCTGACCGAACAGCAGCGCCAGCAAATGCGCGACATCATGAAAGAATCGCATCAGAATCGCGGTGCGGGCGTAAAAGAAGAACGTCAGGCGTTGCATAACCTGGTGGCTAGCGACAGCTTCGATGAAGCAAAAGCGAAATCCCAAATTGATGCCATCAGCAAAGCGCAGTCCGAACATATGCTGGAACGCGCCAAAGCGGAAAATAAAATGTATAACCTGCTGACCCCTGAGCAGAAAAAACAATACAATGAGAATTATCAGAAACGCGAACAGAAAATGATGGACCACATGAATAAAATGAAATCGAAAATGACGACCGAACAGTAATAACGTCATGGGGTAAATAAAAAGGGCCGGATTATTCATCTGGCCCTTTTGCTTTTGGTCCGTTATTGCTGGCCAAAAAGGTTTTACCCCATTGGTCAATGAGAATGAAAATCATCCGGTGTAAAAGTAATATGCTGAAATTGTTCGGCAATGACCTGCGCAAAACGCGGATCGTTAATATGATAAGGCGTTTTTATCAGCCGACGTCTGTCTGTTGGCCGCAGCGTGTTTTCCAGCGCTTGCACAAAGGCGGCCAATGCGAGCGGGTCCCAAAATGGCTGGTCCGGTGCATCCAGGGCTGACACGCCGCCTCCCGGGATCACGAATCTCACTTCACCTTTACAGGCATTCATTTTTTCCCCGATCCAGCGTCCGATAAGGGCATTCTCCTGTACGCTGGTGCGTACCAGAGTGACCTGCGGGTTGTGGTGATGCCGCCGGCGCCCGGCATAGCGATCCGGCACGGTTTTTGGCGAGCCGAAATTGATCATATCCAATGCGCCACAGGAGAGTACGCAAGGGATACCGGTGCGCGCGATGGCGCCGAAGCGATCCTCACTGCAGGCCAAAACGCCGCCGAACAGATAATCAGCCACTTCGGTAGTTGTCAGATCCAGCGCGGCGTTAAGTAAACGGCTGTCGATCAGTTTTTCCAGCGCTCTGCCGCCGCTACCGGTGGCATGGAACACCAGGCAGTCCCAGTGAGGTTCAAGGGCGGCAATCACCGCTTGTATGCAGGGCGTGGTGACGCCAAACATGGTCAGACCGATCGCGGGTTTGTCATCAGCGTCATCGTGGGTGGCGAAGCGCACCGCCCCGACAATCTGATGTGCTGCATTACTCAATACCCGGCGTGACAGGCGATTTAAGCCGGCGATATCGGTCACGGAGTACAGCATACCGATATCGCTGGCACCGACATAAGCGGAGACATCCCCCGCTGCCATGCTCGATACTATCAGTTTTGGCAGGCCGATAGGCAGCTGCTGCATTGCCGGGGTGATGATGGCGGTGCCGCCGGAACCCCCCAGGCCAAGCAGGGCGGCAATGTCATGACGCGTCAGGATAAAATGTTCAAACGCGACCGCCATGGCGGCGATAGCCTGACCGCGGCAGGAGCAGAATACCGCTTCGGCTCCCTCGGGATGGTGGCTGGCGACTTCAGCAGCGCAAATATTGGCTGGCGAGCTTTCAGGGGAGCCACGGGTGGAGAGATCGACGGTAATCGTGGGTAAATCGTGCCCGGCGATTAGCTGGCGCACATACTCCAACTCTTGTCCTTTAGTATCTGCTGTGGTAGCAATGTAGACAAAATTTGAAGTGTTACTCATGGTCATTTCCTGGGGTTTTTTATTTTTATAAGTAAAATTATAATGTTATTTAATTATTTGGAACCCTGGTGTTGGATAATTAAGTTAAAATAGCTAATGTATTTATATAATGAGACGACAGTATCATTTATGCAAGACCATTTCAGTTTGAAGTGAGATGCCAGTCTCATTTTGGGCTGCTGAATGTTGCCGGCGAAGCAGGATGTGGTCGGTTTGAAAGTGAATGCGCGTTTCCCGGCTGGGAAAATGCGAAGAAGTATGAGGTTGACGTGCCAATAACTGCTTTTCCCGTACAGCAAGAGAGTTCCCTGACTTCTGCTCGGGCCAAAACCCACAGCTTACTGCTGGCCAGCGCCATGGCGCTGTATGACGAAGGTGTATTTCCTTCGATCACTGAGCTTGCGGCGCATGCTCAGGTATCACGCGCTACCGCCTACCGTTATTTTCCTACCCAAAGCGCATTGATCGCTGCGGTAGTGGCTGAAAGTCTGGGGCCGATCCTGGAATGGCGGCCGCAGGATAACGATGCGTTGAAACGTATTCAGCAACTGTTGACCTTCGCTTATCCCCAGATGGAGCAGCATGAAGGCGCTCTGCGAGCTGCTCTACAACTGTCGTTGCAGCAGTGGGCGAACGCGACGCCGGGTGAAAAGTTCGTGCGCGGCAACCGCAAACGCCTGCTGAAACTGGCGGTAGAACCGCTGCAGGATAAACTGCCGCCAGAGGCGCTACAGCGGGTGATTCATTCTTTTTCACTGATTTACGGTTCGGAAGTTTTTCTGGTACTGAAAGATATTTGGGGGTTGGATCTCGGCGGCATTCAGGATGTGACTCAGTGGATGGCAAAGGCCATTATTCGGCAGGCCGAAGAAGATGCGATGAACAGCAGAAAACCGTTAGCATGATAATCCAATTTTCAACGTTATTCTCTGTCAAAACCAGCACATTTCACTGAGTAAATATTGGCAATTCTTATAATTTAAAGTGATAAGAAGAGGCAAGCAAGCTTTTTAAATAGGCCTAAGGGAAAATAGCCCTTGGCCTTTTTGTTTTTATATTATTCATATTTATCATTGAATTATATTTTTATCTGCCGTAATTAAAACAGGCTCTCCGACCATTTTTGGTCATTTGAAATCCTTATATATCCCCCCTCATCTATCGAACGATTGTCGACCTCAGTCAGGTGATTGCGCTATTGACCCATTAGGCGAGCTTGAGATTGTTGTGCTTTATTTATTTGGTGTTACGAAACTGTTACACAAAAAAACCAATAAAACATTTGCAAACAACAATGGATGGTAACTGGGATGGAAAGTAAACGTAGAGGAGTCAAGCCTGCTCAGGCGACCTTTGGCTGGCCTGAAATTGGCGTGAATCGCGCACAATGGAGCGCAGTGCTTTTATGTCTGGCGGCGATCGGCGGCGCGCAGGCTGCACCTTATGTCGAGAGCGGCAGGCAGGGCGATCCGGCCAGTTGGCGCAGTAATGAATTCAACGCTGAATGGGGCCTGGGGGCGATCCATGCCGATCAGGCCTACGCCGCCGGTTATACCGGAAAAGGCGTTAAACTCGGTATTTTCGATCAGCCGGTATATGCACAACACCCGGAGTTTGCCAGCCAGGGCAAGGTAATCAACCTGGTCACGACCGGCATCCGCGAGTACACCGATCCTTACATCCCGGTGAAGAAAGGCGATGCATTTCGTTATGACGGCACGCCGAGCGTGGATTCCGACGGCACGCTCGGCTCACATGGCACCCATGTGGGCGGTATCGCAGCCGGTAACCGCGATGGCGGCGAGATGCACGGCGTGGCGTTCAATGCGCAAATCATCAGTGCGGAAAACGGTGATCCGGGGCCGGAAGACGGCATCATTCTCGGCAACGACGGCGCGGTGTACCAAGCAGGTTGGGATGCGCTGATCGCCAGCGGTGCGCGCATCATCAATAACAGTTGGGGTATCGGCATCACCGAGAAGTTCGATGAAGGCGGCAAGGATCCGGCTTACCCCCACTTCACTCTCGCCGACGCGCAGAAACAGTTCGATCAAATCAAACAGATACTGGGCACCAAAGCCGGCGGTGCCTATCAGGGCGCTATCGATGCGGCGCGCAGCGGCATCGTCACTATTTTTGCCGCCGGTAATGACTACAACCTGAATAACCCCGATGCGATGGCCGGTCTGGCCTATTTCGTGCCGGAGATCGCCCCTAATTGGCTGTCGGTCGCCAGCCTGCAAGATCCGAACAATAGCGGCGATTACAGCATCAGTACCTTCTCCTCGCGCTGCGGTTACACCGCCAGCTTCTGCGTTGCCGCGCCGGGCAGCAAGGTCTACAGCTCGATCATCGAAGGCAACAGTCTGGAGAATCTGACCACGGGCTACGCCAAATACAGCGGCACCTCGATGGCGGCGCCGCACGTGGCCGGTAGCATTGCGGTGCTGATGGAGCGCTTCCCGTACATGACCGGCGCGCAGGTCGCTTCGGTACTGAAGACCACCACCGTCGATATGGGGGCGCCGGGTATCGATGCGCTGTTTGGCTGGGGGATGATCGATCTGGGCAAAGCGATTCGCGGCCCGGGCATGTTCGTCACCGAGCAGGATATTCCGGAGGAGTTTCGCGTCAGTGGCGCCTATGGTCCCGAGCAGTTTGTGGTGAATTTGCCGGGCATCGGCGCGGTACTGGACAAGGGCAAACCGACCGAACGCGTGTGTGACGATATTCACTGCGGGCTGGACGTCTGGAGCAATGCTATCTCCGGCCACGGCGGCCTGACCAAACAGGGTATTGGCACATTGGTACTGACCGGGGCCAACACCTACGCCGGCCCGACGCTGATTAACGAAGGTCTGCTGGCGATCAACGGTTCGGTCACCTCGGCGGTGACGGTGCAGAACGCTGGTATTCTGGGCGGCTCCGGCAGCGTCGGTTCGCTGACCGCCCGCCGTGGCGGCACCGTGGCACCGGGCAATTCGATCGGCACGCTCAACGTGGCCAACAACGTCAGCTTCGAACCGGGTTCGCGTTATGCGGTGGAAGTGGCGGCAAACGGCCAGAGCGATCGGATCCACAGCGGCGGATCGGCGACGATCGGCGGCGGCGAGGTGGCGGTCTCGCTGGAGAACAACCCTAACCTGTTATCGCAGAGCGAAGTACGCAGCCTGCTCGGCCAGCAGTACAACATCCTGACGGCGGATCAGGGCGTCAGCGGGCAGTTTTCTTCAACGTCAAGCTTCTCCCCCTTCCTGAGCACCGGGCTGACCTATCAGCCGAATCAGGTAACGCTGAACGTTGGCCGTAATGACACCTCCTTCGCCAGCGTGGCGAAAACGCAAAACGAGCGTGCGGTGGCGGCGGCGGCAGATGCGCTGGTGGCGGGCAATCCGGTGTACGAGAGCATCCTCAACGCCGGTTCGGCGGGGGAAGCGCGGCAGGCGTTCCGTCAGCTGTCCGGGCAGATCCACGCGGATATCGCGTCGGCGCAGGTCAACGACAGCCGCTACCTGCGTGAGGCGCTCAACGGCCGCCTGCGGCAGGCGGAAGGGCTGGCGACCTCACCGGACATCAAGTCCGACGAAGGCGGTGCCTGGGCGCAGCTGCTGGGGGCCTGGGATCATGCATCGGGCGATGCCAACGCCACGGGGTATCAGGCATCCACCTACGGGGTGCTGCTGGGGCTGGACTCGGCGCTGGCGGATGAATGGCGCTTAGGGGTCGCGACCGGCTATACCCGCACCTCGCTGGACGGTGGCTACGGTTCGAACGCCGACAGCGACAACTATCACCTGGCGGTGTACGGCGGCAAACAGTTCGGTGAGCTGGCGCTGCGCGCCGGGGGTGCCTACACCTGGCACCGTATCGATACCTCGCGCTCGGTCAATTACGGCGCGCAGTCGGATCGCGAAACCGCGAAGTACAGCGCGCGCACCGAGCAGGTGTTCGCCGAAGCGGGTTACAGCGTGAAGGCCGGCTGGGTGAACCTGGAGCCGTTCGCCAACCTGGCGTACATCAACTTCCAGAACAACGGCATCTCTGAAGACGGCGGCGCGGCGGCGCTGCATGGCGACAAGCAGCACACCGACGCCACCGTCTCGACGCTGGGGCTGCGGGCCGATACCGAGTGGCAGGCGAGCAAAACGACGGCTGTCGCGCTGCGCAGCGAACTGGGCTGGCAGCATCAGTACGGCGATCTGGATCGCGGCACCGGGCTGCGGTTCAACGGCGGCAGTTCGCCGTTCGTGGTGAACAGCGTATCGGCATCGCGTGACGGTGCGGTGCTGAAGGCCAGCGCGGAAGTGGCGGTGAACAAAAACGCCACGCTGTCGCTGGGTTACGGCGGCCTGTTGTCGCAAAACCATCAGGACAACAGCGTCAACGCCGGTTTTACCTGGCATTTCTGATCTTAAAAAAACAAACGGAACAGCCGCCCCGCCTGGGGCGGTTTTACGCAAAACAAAAAGGGTAAGGGAATGAAGCAATCTACAGGAAACAATAAACCGGCATTGGCGCCAGCCTGGAAACTGAACGCCTTGCTATGCGCAATGCTGGCGGCGGGAGGGGCGCAGGCGGCCCCGCATGACGTGGGTGGCAACCCAGGCGAGCCGGCCAGCTGGCGCAGCGATGAATTCAATGCCAACTGGGGGTTGGGCGCGATCCATGCCGATGAGGCCTATGCGGCGGGCTATACCGGCAAAGGGCAAAAAGTGGGGATCTTCGATACCCCGGTGAACAAGCATCCTGAATTTGCCGGCGACGGCAAGCTGACCAACGTGGTGACCGAAGGCTATCGCGCCTATACCGATCCGCATCGGCCGGGAATTAATGCCGGTGATCGTTTTTACTTCGACGGGACCTTCCATTTTTACAGCGGATCGCAAGGCATGTTGAGTAATCACGGTGTCCATGTGGCGGGTATCACCGCGGCCAATCGCGACGGTACCGGCATGCACGGCGTTGCCTTTGATTCGCAGATCGTCAGCGTGGACAACGATAATGATGGCCCGGCTTACGGCGAGTTCCTCGGGCTGGACGGCAGCGTGACCAACGCAGGTTGGCAGGCGATGATCAACAACGGCGTACGGGTGATCAACAACAGTTGGGGCGTCAGTATCCCCGATTTTCTCTCGGACAATGGCAAAAACCCCGATGCCCTGCATTTTGAGTTAAAAGACGCGCAAGAACAGTTTGATCAGGTTAAACCCCTGCTTGGCAGCCTGGCCGGTGCGGGGTATCAGGGGGCGATCGACGCCGCCCGTAAAAACATTCTGGTGCTGTTTGCCGCCGGTAACGACGGGAATTACAACCAACCGGATGTGATCAGCGGCCTGGCTTATTTTGTGCCGGATATTGCGCCTAACTGGCTGTCGGTTGCCAGCGTCGCGCAAGATGCCGCTTCCACCAACAGCGTGCCTTATACCCTCAGCAGTTTCTCTTCGCGCTGCGGTTATACCGCCAGTTTCTGCGTCTCGTCGCCGGGCAGTAAAATTTACAGCACCGTGGCTAACGGTTCAGATCCGAATCAATTGGTCTCGGACTACGGCAATAAAAACGGCACCTCAATGGCGACGCCGCACGTGACCGGCGCGGTCGCCGTATTGCTGCAGCGTTTCCCGTATATGACGTCGGCGCAAATTGCCGACGTGCTGAAAACCACCGCCACGGACATGGGCGCGCCGGGTATCGATGCGCTGTACGGCTGGGGGATGATCAACCTGGGCAAAGCGATTAATGGGCCTGGGATGTTCTATACCGTTGAAGATATCCCGCAGGAGTTCCGTATTCCCGATCCGGCGGGCGTGGCTTACGGCTCGTCGCAGTTTGTCGCCAATATTCCCGGCCTGGGAGCGGAGGTCGATCAAGGCACGTTGCATGCGCGCATTTGTGATGACTTCCACTGTGGTTGGGAAGTGTACTCAAATAACATTTCCGGCCACGGCGGCCTGACCAAAGAGGGAGCGGGCGCGCTGGTGCTGACCGGGGCCAACACCTACGCCGGCCCGACGCTGATTAACGAAGGTCTGCTGGCGATCAACGGTTCGGTCACCTCGGCGGTGACGGTGCAGAACGCCGGTATTCTGGGCGGCTCCGGCAGCGTCGGTTCGCTGACCGCCCGCCGTGGCGGCACCGTGGCACCGGGCAACTCGATCGGCACGCTCAACGTGGCCAACAACGTCAGCTTCGAACCGGGTTCGCGCTATGCGGTGGAAGTGGCGGCAAACGGCCAGAGCGATCGGATCCACAGCGGCGGATCGGCGACGATCGGCGGCGGCGAGGTGGCGGTCTCGCTGGAGAACAGCCCTAACCTGTTATCGCAGAGCGAAGTACGCAGCCTGCTCGGCCAGCAGTACAACATCCTGACGGCGGATCAGGGCGTCAGCGGGCAGTTTGACTCGGTGGTGCCGAATTATCTGTTCCTGGGCACCGGGCTGACCTATCAGCCGAATCAGGTAACGCTGAACGTTGGCCGTAATGACACCTCCTTCGCCAGCGTGGCGAAAACGCAAAACGAGCGTGCGGTGGCGGCGGCGGCAGATGCGCTGGTGGCGGGCAATCCGGTGTACGAGAGCATCCTCAACGCCGGTTCGGCGGGGGAAGCGCGGCAGGCGTTCCGTCAGCTGTCCGGGCAGATCCACGCGGATATCGCGTCGGCGCAGGTCAACGACAGCCGCTACCTGCGTGAGGCGCTCAACGGCCGCCTGCGGCAGGCGGAAGGGCTGGCGACCTCACCGGACATCAAGTCCGACGAAGGCGGTGCCTGGGCGCAGCTGCTGGGGGCCTGGGATCATGCATCGGGCGATGCCAACGCCACGGGGTATCAGGCATCCACCTACGGGGTGCTGCTGGGGCTGGACTCGGCGCTGGCGGATGAATGGCGCTTAGGGGTCGCGACCGGCTATACCCGCACCTCGCTGGACGGTGGCTACGGTTCGAACGCCGACAGCGACAACTATCACCTGGCGGTGTACGGCGGCAAACAGTTCGGTGAGCTGGCGCTGCGCGCCGGGGGTGCCTACACCTGGCACCGTATCGATACCTCGCGCTCGGTCAATTACGGCGCGCAGTCGGATCGCGAAACCGCGAAGTACAGCGCGCGCACCGAGCAGGTGTTCGCCGAAGCGGGTTACAGCGTGAAGGCCGGCTGGGTGAACCTGGAGCCGTTCGCCAACCTGGCGTACATCAACTTCCAGAACAACGGCATCTCTGAAGACGGCGGCGCGGCGGCGCTGCATGGCGACAAGCAGCACACCGACGCCACCGTCTCGACGCTGGGGCTGCGGGCCGATACCGAGTGGCAGGCGAGCAAAACGACGGCTGTCGCGCTGCGCAGCGAACTGGGCTGGCAGCATCAGTACGGCGATCTGGATCGCGGCACCGGGCTGCGGTTCAACGGCGGCAGTTCGCCGTTCGTGGTGAACAGCGTATCGGCATCGCGTGACGGTGCGGTGCTGAAGGCCAGCGCGGAAGTGGCGGTGAACAAAAACGCCACGCTGTCGCTGGGTTACGGCGGCCTGCTGTCGCAAAACCATCAGGACAACAGCGTCAACGCCGGTTTTACCTGGCGTTTTTAACGATCTTAGCCTGAAAGATACGGGGTCAGCTTGCTGGCCCCGTTTTTATTGGGGCCGGGTAACAGTGACGACAAGGGAAGCTGTCCGTATGATGCCTCGCCCGGTTTGGCGAAAAAACGGCAATAAAAAACCGGGACCCTTGCGGATCCCGGTTCAAAAGTGGGTAAAACAGATTAGCGCTACGGCTCAAATCCCGGTTTGCTTACAAACTGAATGAATGTGTGCATCCTTCAGCAGCGGCAATCGGAACTAATTTTCCCTGGTGTTATTATGGTTATTGTTAAAAGTGGGTCTAGTATTATTTTTTATAGTGTATTGCTGTATGTGTCTTTTGATACCATGTTTGACTATAGAACATGGTATGTCAAGCAACGTTTTTAAATTAAGATTGCATACCATGCAATGTTTTGTTGGTACTTCTTCATAATTAATAATTAAAATAATTGATAAATAAGCAGAAAAATCGAAGGGAAAAATGGATAACAATCACCACAAATTCGATTCGTTGTCGATTGCAAACCGGGTCAGGGAACTGTTTTTGCATTACGGCATTGGTAAGCGGCAGCATGCAAAAGAGCTTAGCCGTATTCTGGATCTGAGTTTTTCACATGCGCATCGAAAACTGAAAGGGCAAAGCCCCTGGACGCTGGAACAGATCAACAGCGTAGCTGCTGCGTTGGGCGAAACGCCGGCGGCTATCGCGGACATGGGTGCCGAACAAGAGGCGACGGCGCAAACTATGGCGCAGGATGCCATCTTTTTTATGGCGGGTGCGGAAATTGCCTGCGTCGGTCATATCGGCGATGAACTGCCGGCCGGGCGACAGGCGGAGTTCGTGGCGCTGAAGCCGGACCAGCAGTGGCATATTTATCGTGCGGACGATGCGCCGTTGGGTAAACGCTTTTGGGTTGAATTGATCGAGATCCGCCCGAGCCATACCGATGATGAGCGTCTGAGCATTGCGGTGCTGGATGATTCGCATCAGGCGGCGGATGAACTGGCAAAATACCTCGATGGCCGCGGTTTCACGGCGGTGGCATTCTACGACGTCGGCAGTTTTTGCCAGGCGCTGCAACAAAGCCTGTTCGACGGTTATGTGGTCGACTGGCTGATCGGCGAGGAAACGGCGGATAAATGCATCGAAGCCATCCGCAGCTCCGACAACCCGGATGCACCGGTGCTGGTGCTGACCGGCCAGTTGGGCACCGATCAGCGCGAGTCGGAAATCGCCAAAGCGATGCGTGACTATGACGTGCTCGGCCCCTATGAAAAACCGGTGCGGCTTCACGTCATCGAAGCCGCCTTGTTGCGGTGCTTTAATCTTTAGCGGTGAACAGCGAAGCCAACGCGGTGGACAATGCGTCCAACCGCACCGGCTTCATTAAATAGTTATCGAACAGCGCCCGCTGTTCGGCAGACAGTTGTTCCGGCGGGTAGGCGCTGATGCCGATAATCGGCACCTGGCGGTTGGGGCCGCGGCGGCTGCGCAGCTGTTTGGCCAGCGCGGCGCCATCGATGCCGGGCATTTGCAGATCCAGCAGCAGCGCGTCGTAAGGCCGCCGGAACAGTTTTTGCAGCGCCCGTTCAGGCGAGTTGCACAGCTCGTGCCGGTAACCCAGCTTGTCCAACAGCGCCGCAAAGGCGTCGCTTACCGACTTATTGTCATCCACCACCAGAATATGCTGCTGTTTCTGCGCCAGGCCGTGGTGCTGCGTCGGTGTTGCGCCCGACTCCTCTTCATCGCCGATCTCGACAGGGATGCTGACGATAAAGGTGCTGCCTTTTTTGATTTCGCTGTAGACGGTAATGGTGCCGTTGAGCAGCGTCACCAGCCCGTGCACAATCGCCAACCCCATGCCGACGCCGCCATACTGCCGGGTGTGCGACTGATCAAGCTGGGTAAAGGGCTTGAATATCTGATCGAGCATCTCTTTTTCGATGCCGATACCGGTGTCGGTGACCTCGATAATCAGCGAACTGCCGGTAGGTTGCCGCCGCAGGCAACTGTGCAGCGTGATGGTGCCGTTTTCGGTGTATTTGTAGGCGTTGGTCAGCAGGTTGACGATAATCTGCCTGATACGCAGCGGATCGGAATGTATTTGCTGGTGGCCGCACTCAACCTCGCACAGTAGCGTAACCCGATCTTTTTGGCTCAGCGTGGTGATTTCATTCGCCGTTTCCTCGATCAACCGTTGGGCGTCGAACGGCACTATGCGCAGTTCCATCATGCCGCTGTCCAGATGGGCATAATCGGTCAGGTCCTTCATCTGGCTCTCAACCTGCTGCGCGGCGGTTTCCAGCCGCTGGAAGGTGTCTGCATGTTCGGCCGACACTTTAGTATTCACCAACACGTCAATGGCGGACATGATGCTTTGCAGCGAGGTACGCAATTCGTGGCCGATGGCGCCGAGAAAGGCATTTTTGCTGCGCGTGGCTTTCTCCGCCTCAATCGCTTTGGCCTGCTGCCGGATGGTCAGGCGCTGCTGGCGCAACACAATCAGGGTGATGGCAATCAGCGCGATCACCGAGAACATGACGATCACCAGGCCATAAAAAATGATGTGCCGCTTTTCGATATAGTCTTCATAGGCGACGGTACGCTGCTTCACTTCGGCGTGATCGGTCAGGTTGGCCATCTCAATCGAGTAGGGCTTGATTTGCTTCATGGCCTGCGAAATGCGGGTGAAGTCAATCGCCGGGCTATTCAGCAACGTATCGATCCGATCCATTTGCCGGCGCATTTGGGTGACCACTTCAGGGTAACCCGGCTCGGCATACAGCGGTTGCGTGGATTCGGATACCGTTTCCAGCACGTAAAAGCGTGAGTAAAGGATTTCAAATTTAAGCCTGAGATCTTCGCTATCCACCCGAGGCGCGTTTTTCTGTTGTTCGACCAGGGTTTCAAATTCGGCCAGCTTGATGGCGAATTTGGCGATCGACCAGGAGTAATTTTCCTGAGTGCCGGCAATGGCATACAGCCCTTTTTTTGACAGGGTGGCGCTGTAGTAATACAGCGTTACCGTGGAGGCAACCAAAAAAAGCGCGGCAAAAATCGCTGGGATCGCCAACCTGCTGCCGCTTTTAAATCCTTTAAGCTTCATTTAATTACAATCCTGTCCACTTGCCAGATAAAGCGCGAGTTGTAGAGCGGAGAATTTAGCTCAGGCCCTGCGTCATCCCTTGGATAAACCAAAAACAGCGGTCCGAAGTTTCTGATCTTCAGCATTTCGCCGTCCATCTTGTAGGCCAAAATTATATTGTATTTCTCGACGTCGGACAGCGGCACGTCGATGTAATAATCGTTCAGCGCATAAAACGTCAGCGTGCTGCCTTTGGCCCCCACGCGTGCCAGAATATCCGCCACGGCCACCCCTTCGAACTTTCTTTGCGGCGTCCAGGAGGTTGAAGTGGTGATGCTGTGCACCGGCATTGCCAACAGTTGCTTATCGGTAAACAGATAGCTTTTTTTTGCCGGGTCGGTGGCATTTTCGATATTGCCCGTTACTTCCAGGGTGAAACTTAGCGCGCTGGATTGAACGATGACCAGCGCAAAAAATGCCCACGCGGCGTTTTTAAAAAAAGTGAACAGCATCGGTGCTCTCCAGAAGTAGCGGAAGTCTGCATAAGGCCTGCTAATTTAACAGGCAAAATCATGGCAGAAAATACAGGGTTGTGCCGGAGGGAATAGTAAGGGAAGTGAAATTAATCAGGCCGGAGCATGACCCCGGTCTGAGAGGGGAATAGGTGCCGGGTTTAGTCGGCTGAGGCGGCCCGGAGAATATTCAATGCGGCCGACAGGCTAACCGGGGCGCTGGACAGGGGAACCCGGTCGATTGCGATCGTGGCTAGCGCCCCTTCCATCCACGGGTGCATCAGCACCACGTCGGTTGCCCCTTGTTGGCTGGCCTGTTCGGCAGCCAATGCGGTCAGCCGCAGGGCCGCTTGGGTATCACCCTGTTGCAGCTGCAAGCCACAGCCCGGCACAACCCGGGCTTCAACTCTCTGGGCGGCGCGCTTGCCTGCTTCTTCAAACAACCGTTGCGTATACAGCGCCGAGGTTTCTGTGGCGCACAGGGCCACAATCGAATCACTTGCCTGCAGCGCCCTTTGCGCCAGCACATAGTCCGCTCTGAGTATCGGGACTGGCGAGGTGGCGGCGAGCGCTCTGGCGGCGCTGGAGAGCGTTGAGCAGGTCAGCACCACCACATCGGCAGTTTGGCCGAGTGTTTCAAGTGCGGCGCAGACCTGTTGTTCCAGGTCTGGCGCTCCCGCTTCCGCGGCGGCACGCAGATCGGCGCGAACGGCATGCGCCAGTGAATCTGCAGGCAAGCCGAGCCGGGACGCGGTTTGAGTAAATATCGCAATATTGGTTTCAAAGGTATGCAGTAACGCGATGCGCATGTGCGGGGCTCCATGAGGTTTTGACGGTTGCCTGCAAACTAGCGTACTTTCTGACGGATAATGTCCAAATTTCATGATGAATAGTACAAATATGCACAAGCATGACCGGCTGGCCGCCTTTCTCAGGGCATTTGATCTGAAAGCCAGGGTGCTTTCCGGCCCGACAGACTCTGCCAACCTCTACGTCGCTGCGCGTGAGGTGGGGGAAGGGGCGTCGCATATCCGTTTTAACGTCGCCGGCGGGCCGCCGCCGGAAGGTGAGTTTGCGGTCATCGTCAGCGCCGGCGTCGACTTTTCCGGCGAGCTGAACCCGCTGGTCGGTACCTTGCCTGACAGAATGGATTTCTTGCTGGCGGATACGCCGGCGCTGCAGGGCGTTGCCGACTTGTTTATTGGCGAAGCGCAATCCCCCCGTTGTGGCACGGTGTCGGTGCAAGACCGGTTATGTGAAGTCATCATTGTGCTGGTCATCAGACGCGCTATTGCCGCCGGTGCGGTGAAGGCCGGCATGTTGGCCGGGCTGGCCCATCCTGCCCTGCACCGCAGTTTGGTCGCCATGCATGACGAGCCGGCCTGCAAATGGTCGGTTGAAAGGCTGGCGCAGATCGCCGGCATGTCGCGCAGCCATTTTATCGAGCGATTCGGCACGGTTGTGGGAGAAACGCCGGGCGCCTATCTCACGGCATGGCGTTTAACGCTGGGCAGAAAGGCGCTGATGTCGGGGCGAAGCGTCAAGCAGGTGGCCTATCAGGTTGGGTTTGGCAGCGTGGAGGCTTTTTCGCGGGCATTTTCCGCCAAATATGGCGTGCCCCCAAGCTCGGTAAAAAATGGCATGTAATTACAGTGACAAAATAAAAGAGCCAGGTGCTGATGCAACCTGATTTTTTTAATGCACAATCAGGTGACTGATGCAGGGTAATCAACGCTTTTTAAAAAACGTAAAATGTTGAAATCAGGAGTTCACAGCATGTCAGTGGTGACGAATAACTCGCTTCTCAGTGAAACTGCCGTTCAGACTGCACCGATGGCCTCGGCCCTCAATACCTTGAAAATGCTGGTGCGGTACAAAGCCTGGGCGGACGCATTGACGTTCAGCAACGTCAGATCCTTGCCGGAGGGCGAAGCCCTGAAACAGCGCCCGACGCGGTTTGGCAATATGGTGCATACGTTAAACCATACCTACGTGGTGGACGATATTTTCAGGCACCACCTGCAGGGGAAAAAGCACGGTTATACCGCGCGCAATACCGAGCATACGCCGGCGTTTGAGGATTTATGGCAGGCGGTGCAGGAAATGGACCGTTGGTATATCGACCTGGTGGATAGCTGGTCAAACGAGGATCTGGCGAAAGCCGTACATTTCGAATTTGTCGGTGGGGGCGAGGGTGTGATGACGCGAGAGGAAATCGTGCTGCACCTGGTGAATCACGCCACCTATCACCGGGGTTTTGTCGGCGACATGATGTACCAGGTGCCCTTTACGCCGCCGTCAAACGACCTGCCGGTGTTTATCAGGGATCATTTCAACCAGGCTCGTTAAGCGGGGGCATCGCGATAAAAAAGGTCAGGGCCCTGAGGCACCTGACCTTTTTATTGCCGTTTACCCAGCGGTATTGACCACCGGGCAGGCAAATCAACGCATGGTAACGAACTCTTCCGCTGCGGTCGGGTGGATCGCCACGGTGTTGTCGAAGTCCTTCTTGGTGGCGCCCATCTTGATGGCGACGGCGAAGCCCTGCAGGATCTCGTCCATGCCGAAGCCGATGCCGTGCAGGCCGACAATCTTCTCTTCTTTACCCACGCAGACCAGCTTCATGCGGCACGGTTGGCGGTGCTGCGTCACGGCGCTGTACATGGCGGTGAAGGAAGACTTATACACTTTCACGCTGTCGGCGCCGAATTTCTCGATAGCTTCCGGCTCGGTCAGCCCGATAGTGCCGATCGGCGGGTGGCTGAACACCACGGTGGCGATATTGCTGTAATCCAGGTGCTCTTCCGGCTTGTTGTTGAACAGGCGTTCGGACAGGCGACGGCCGGCGGCGACCGCGACCGGGGTCAGTTCGACCGCGCCGGTGTTGTCGCCCACCGCGTAAATGCCTTTTACGTTGGTGTTCTGGTATTTATCGACGTCGATATAGCCATTTTCGTTGGTTTTCACCCCGGTAACGCTCAGGTTCAGGTTATCGGTCGCCGGTTCGCGGCCAATCGCCCACACCAGGCTGTCGACGGTGAATTCCTTGCCGTTTTCCAATTGCAGCGTCAGGCTGCCGTCGGCGTTCTTGACGATGGCTTTTGGCACCGATTCGGTGTGCAGGCTTGGCCCTTCGGTGTTCATCACTTCCACCAGGGTCTCGACAATCATCGGGTCGAAGGTACGCAGCGGCGCGTGTTTACGCACGAACAGGTGGGTTTCGGCCCCCAGCGCGTTCATCACGCCGGCGATCTCCACCGCGATATAGCCCGCGCCGACGACCGCAACGCGTTTTGGCATCGCATCCAGCTCGAAGAAGCCGTCTGAATCGATACCGTATTCGGCGCCGGGAATATCAGGGTGGCTCGGGCGGCCGCCGGTGGCGATCAGGATATGGTCGGCGGTGATCTTCTCGCCGTTCACTTCCACCGTGTGGGCGTCGATAAAGCGCGCGAAACCTTTGATCACGTCGACTTTGTTTTTGCCCAACACGTTGTCGTAGGAATTATGGATACGGTCGATATAAGCGGTGCGGTTGGCGACCAGTTTCTTCCAGTCAAAGGCGTTGACGGTGGTATCGAAGCCGTAATCGGGGCCATACAGGTGGATGGCTTCGGCGATCTGCGCCGCGTGCCACATGACTTTTTTCGGTACACAACCCACGTTCACGCAGGTGCCGCCCAGTTCCTTGGCTTCAATCAGCGCGCATTTCTGGCCATACATGGCTGCCCGGTTGATCGATGCGATGCCGCCGCTGCCGCCGCCAATTGCTAGATAATCGTAATGTTTGGTCATCTGGGATTTCCATGAATTGTGTGAATCGAAGAGGGTAAGAGTTTAACGCCTGATACGGGTTTGTCGCAAAGATTGCGTCGATGGCTGCGATAGGTGGAGTGAAGGCGCGGCGTGCCGCGCCCGGGGGGCTTATTCCGGCACCACCCAGTTCACCAAATGGTGGCCATTGCCCGACGGCACCAGCGTCTTGTGCAGCCACGGCAGCACGTTTTTCATCTGCTGTTCCAGCTTCCACGGCGGGTTAATCACGATCATGCCGGAGGCGGTCATGCCGCGCTGATCGCTGTCCGGTCTTACCGCCAGTTCGATCTGCAGAATATTGCGGATACCGGTGGCTTCCAGCTCTTTGAGCATGCGTTTGATCTGCTGGCGCATCACCACCGGATACCACAGCGCGTAAGTGCCGGTGGCAAAACGTTTATAGCCTTCCTGCAAGCCTTTGATCACATCCTGATAATCGGTTTTCATTTCGTACGGCGGGTCCATCAGGATCAACCCGCGGCGCGACAGTGGCGGCAACTGGGATTTCAGTTGCTGGTAGCCGTCGGCACGTTGCACCTTGGCGCGTTCATCTTTCTGGAATTCGCTGCGCAGCAGCGGGAAATCGCTCGGGTGCAGCTCGGTCAGGTGGATTTTATCCTGCGGGCGCAGCAACTGACGGGCAATCAGTGGGGAGCCAGGGTAGTAACGCAGCCTGTCGGTGCGGTTAAAGTTGTGTATCACGCTCATGTAAGCCGCCAGCTCTTCCGGCAGATCGTCACGTTGCCACAGCAGACCGATGCCTTCCAGGTATTCCCCGGTGCGTTCGGCGTGCTCACCGCTCAGCTGATAGCGCCCTGCGCCGGAGTGGGTATCCAGGTACAGGAAAGGTTTGTCTTTTTCTTTCAGCGATTCAATGATCAGGCTCTGAACGGTGTGCTTGAGCACGTCGGCGTGGTTGCCGGCGTGAAAACTGTGGCGGTAACTTAACATGGCTGGTGGTAATTCCTTGTGCTCCTGCGGAGCGTGCTGAAGATAATGAAGGCTTATAATCTGCACAGTATAAACTGTCTGGCAGGGAAAAACTGAACTGCGTTGCCGCAGGTAATCAAAGGGAGCGATAAAACGATGAGTGAAAACGCGATTTTGGACCGCTACCCCGACGCTGCGCGTTGGGCATTCGGCGATGGGCCCGAATTGGCCAATGAACTGCTGCAGTTGGTGCTGAGCGGGGATAAAACGGCGACCTGCGGCTCCTATGCCAGCTACCGGCAAGAGAAGTCGCCTAGGGTGGGCGACTATAGCGTTATCCTTGATGGGCGTGGGGAACCCGCCTGCGTGATCAGAACGCTCTCCCTGCGGCTGATCCGCTACTGTCACGTCACCGCCGAGATGGCGGCCAAAGAGGGGGAAGGGGATAAAAGCCTGGCGTTCTGGCAGCAGGGGCATCAGGCTTTTTTCAGCCGTGAAGGCAGCTTCGCACCGGATATGTGGCTGGTGTTTGAAGAGTTTGAATTGGTCGAAACGCTGTGAATCACAAGGAGAGAAAATGAGCTGCATATTTTGCGACATGGTGGCGGGCAAAGTGCCGTGCCATAAAATCTGGGAGGACGACGCTCACATGGCGTTTCTGTCCATTTACCCGAATACCGAAGGTTTCAGCGTGGTGATCCCCAAGGCGCACTTCGACAGCTACGCCTTCGCCCTGCCGGACGCGGCGCTCAGCGAACTGATGCTGGCGACCAAGCGGGTGGCGCAATTGCTCGACCGGGCGTTTGACGACGTGGGCCGCTGCGGCATGGTGTTCGAAGGTTTCGGCGTCGATCACGTGCATGCCAAACTGATCCCGATGCACGGCACCGCCGGGCTGGATCACTGGCAGCCGATAGAGTCCAAATCGACCAAATTTTTCGATCGTTACGAAGGTTATCTCTCCTCGCACGATGCCGTGCGCGCGGACGATGGGTATCTGGCCGCGCTGGCGGCGAAAATCCGCCAGAGCACAGCTTAAGGCACTATCTATCAACGCCCGGCCATTGATTTTCCCGCTGCTTGGCTCCATGTTAGATATTCATCCGCATTTTAAGGCCTGCCCGCTGCGGCGGGCCCCAACGCTAATCAGGACTGCCCTATGACAAATCCGTTGCTGACACCGTTTTCCCTGCCGCCGTTTTCCGCCATTCGCCCTGAAGATATCGTGCCTGCGGTGCAATCCGCCCTGGCCGATTGCCGCGCAGCGGTAGAGCGCGTGGTTGCGCAGCCGGGGCCGTTCACCTGGGATAACCTGTGTCAGCCGCTGGCGGAGTCGGACGATCGCCTGTCGCGCATCTGGTCGCCGGTCGGGCATTTGAATTCGGTCAAAAACAGCCCGGAGCTGCGCGCCGCCTACGAGCAGGCGCTGCCGCTGCTGTCTGAATACGGCACCTGGGTGGGCCAGCATGAGGGGCTGTATCAGGCCTATCGCAGCCTGAAAGAGGGCGAAGCGTTCGACCGACTGACCGCGCCACAGCGCAAGTCGGTGGAAAACGCGCTGCGTGATTTCGAACTGTCGGGTATTGGCCTGTCGCCGGAAAAACAGCGGCGCTACGGCGAGATCGTCGCGCGCCTGTCCGAGCTGGGTTCCACCTACAGCAACAATGTGCTCGATGCGACCATGGGCTGGAGCAAACTGATTACCGACGAAGCCGAACTGAGCGGCCTGCCGGAAAGCGCGCTGGCACAGGCCCAGGCGATGGCGCAGGCCAAAGAGCAGGATGGCTGGCTGCTGACGCTGGATATGCCGAGTTACCTGCCGGTGCTGACCTACGGCGACAACCGCGCGCTGCGCGAAGAAATGTACCGCGCCTTCGCCACCCGCGCTTCCGATCAGGGGCCGAACGCCGGCAAATGGGACAACAGCGAAGTGATGGCGGAAACGCTGGCTCTGCGCCACGAACTGGCCGAACTGCTGGGCTTCGCCAGCTATGCCGACAAATCGCTGGCGACCAAAATGGCGGAAAACCCGGAGCAGGTGCTCGGTTTCCTGAGCGATCTGGCCAAGCGCGCCCGCCCGCAGGCCGAGAAAGAGCTGGCGCAGCTGCGCGCCTTCGCCAAACAGCATTACGGCGTGGATGAGCTGGAAGCCTGGGACATCACCTATTACGGCGAAAAACAAAAACAGCACCTGTTCTCCATCAGCGACGAACAGCTGCGCCCGTACTTCCCTGAACAGCGCGTGGTAGAAGGGCTGTTCGAAGTGGTGAAGCGCATTTACGGCATCACCGCCAAAGAACGCAAGGATGTGGATACCTGGCATCCTGAAGTGCGCTTCTTCGACCTGTTCGATGCCGACGGCGAACTGCGCGGCAGCTTCTACCTTGATCTGTACGCGCGTGAGAACAAACGCGGCGGCGCCTGGATGGACGACTGCGTCGGCAGCCTGCGCAAGGCCGACGGCTCGCTGCAAAAACCGGTCGCCTACCTGACCTGCAACTTCAACCGCCCATTGGGCGACAAACCGGCGCTGTTCACCCATAACGAAGTGACCACGCTGTTCCACGAGTTCGGCCACGGTCTGCACCATATGCTGACCCAAATCGATACCGCCGGCGTCTCCGGCATCAGCGGCGTGCCGTGGGATGCGGTCGAGCTGCCGAGCCAGTTTATGGAAAACTGGTGCTGGGAGCCGGAAGCGCTGGCCTTTATCTCCGGCCATTATCAGAGCGGCGAGCCGCTGCCGAAAGAGATGCTCGACAAGCTGCTGGCGGCCAAAAACTACCAGGCGGCGCTGTTTATCCTGCGTCAGCTGGAGTTCGGCCTGTTCGATTTCCGCATGCACGCCGAGTACAGCCCGGAAAAAGGTGCGCAAATCCTGCCGACGCTGGCGGAAGTGAAGAAAATGGTGGCTGTGGTGCCTTCACCGAGCTGGGGCCGCTTCCCGCATGCTTTCAGCCATATCTTTGCCGGCGGTTACGCGGCGGGGTATTACAGCTATCTGTGGGCGGAAGTGCTGTCTGCCGATGCCTACTCGCGCTTTGAAGAAGAGGGGATTTTCAATGCCGAAACCGGCAAATCCTTCCTCGACAACATCCTGTCGCGCGGCGGTTCGGAAGAGCCGATGGAACTGTTCAAACGCTTCCGTGGCCGTGAGCCGCAGCTGGATGCTATGCTGCGCCATTACGGTATTAAAGGATAACCCACCGGTGAGCGTGTGTTTATTGTGTGAAGAAGGCGCCGATCCCGGCGCCTTGTCTATTCTGGCGGAACGCTGGCAGTTAACGTCGGACGACGACGCGCCGATGGCGTTGGTGCTGACGCCGGAGCGGCTGGAGCTGCGCAAACGCGACGAGCCCAAACTGGGCGCGATTTACGTCGATTTCGTTTCCGGCACGCTGGCGCATCGGCGCCGTTTCGGCGGCGGGCGCGGTGAGGCGGTGGCGAAAGCGGTCGGCATCAAGGGCAATTACCTGCCGGAGGTGGTGGATGCGACGGCCGGGCTGGGGCGTGACGCCTTTGTGCTGGCTTCGCTGGGCTGCAAGGTGCGGATGCTGGAGCGCAACCCGGTGGTGGCGGCGCTGTTGGATGACGGCCTGCAACGCGGCTATCAGGATGCGGAAATCGGCCCGTGGCTGCGTGAGCGTTTGACGCTGCTGCACGCCTCCAGCCTGACCGCGCTGACCGGCCTCAATCCACGGCCTGAAGTGGTGTATCTCGATCCGATGTATCCGCACAAGCAAAAAAGCGCGCTGGTGAAGAAAGAGATGCGGGTGTTTCAGTCGCTGGTGGGCAGCGATGACGATGCCGACGGCCTGCTGGAGCCGGCGCGCCGCCTGGCGACCAAACGCGTGGTGGTGAAGCGGCCGGATTACGCTCCGCCGTTGGCCAACGTGCCTGCGCACGCGGCCAGCCTGACCAAAAGTCACCGCTTCGATATCTATATGCCGCTGTAAGCTTATTCCCAGGGGGCGAACATCTTCGCCCCGCTGTTATTCCTGCTCGCGCAGGCTTTTCCCCACGTCACCGCCCGGATGTACCGCCAGCAGGGTTTCTTTGCTGTAGCCGCTGCGTTCCATCAGGCAGGCACAGGCGGCATCGAAAATCGCCAATACCAGCACGATAGACGTAGTTGCCAGCATATTAAGCGGATCTATCTCGTTTTCCACCCCGGTGCGGATCACCAGCTGCGCCGCATGAGCGATCGCCGAATCCGGGTTCTCCGTCACGCCAATCAAGGGCACGCCTTTAGCCTGCAGCGTCGGCAGCAGGCGGGTCAGCTCATCGGAATTGCCGCCGCGCGAAATCAGAATCATCAGATCATCGCCGCGCAGAAAGCCCAAATCGCCGTGCGCCGCGTCGGTGGCGTTCAGGTAGATGGCCGGCCGTTCCACGCAGGCCAGCATATGGGCAATCTTGCGCGCCGCGATGCCGGAGGTGCCGACGCCGGTGACCACAATCTTGCCCTTGCACGCCGCCAGCAGCGTCAGCAGCCGTTGCCAGGTGGGGGCGTCGATGCGTTGGCTGAGTTGCGCCAGTTCGCGGCTATAGACGGCCCAGGCCTCCGCCGCACGCTGCCATTCCTGCTGCATCAGGCTTCCTCCTGCATCAGCCGGCGGTATTTCATATGGTCGTTATACAGCTCATGGAACACGCGGTATTTGCGGTCGTAATAGCTTTTGATTTTGTTGGTCTGCGGCGTGACGGTTTTACCTATGCGGCTCATGGCGCTCATCGCTTCCGGCAGCGTGTCGAACACGCCCGCCGCCACGGTACCCATCATCGCGCCGCCCAGCAGCATCGCTTCGCTTTCTTCCGGCAGCAGCATGGCGCAGCCGGTGGCGTTGGCGTGCTCCTGCACGAAGATCGGGTTCTTGGTGCCGCCCCCGCTGGCCATAATGGTGTCGATGCTGTAGCCGCTTTGGTTCATGGTTTCGATAATATGGCGAGTGCCGAGCGCGATCGCCTGGATGGTCGCCAGATAATGCAGCGCCATGTCCTCCGGGGTACGCGACAGCTTCAGCCCGGTCAGGGTGCCGGTCAGCGTCGGGTTGGCGCGCGGCGAACGGTTGCCGTGGAAATACGGCAGCATGTGAATATCCTGGGTCAGGAAGGCGATGTCTTCCGGTTCGCCGGCCATGCGGCGCAGCAGGGCGTTCAACACCTCATAGATGGTCTGCCCCTGGGTTTTCGCCTGCGCCAGCAGATCCTGATAGCACGGATGAGACTGGATCACATGGTCAATCAGCGCGCCGGTAGCGGACTGGCCGCCTTCGTTCAGCCAGTATTCCGGCAGAATTGCCGAGTAATACGGCCCCCACACGCCGCCGATAAAGCGCGCGGTGCGCGACATCGCCATATGGCCGGTAGAAGTGCCGCCGATCAGCGCGACGCGGCGGTTAAAGTCCGCCACTTCACCGGAAACACCGGTGGCGCCCAGCGTGCCGAGAGTGCCGGCATGAGCGTCGATGATCGACACGCTGACCGCCGTACCGGCAATCAGGCCCATCTCGCCGGCGGCGCGTTGCGTCAGGCCGTGGCCCAGCGGTTCGCCCATCATTTTTACGTCGCTGCCGATCTTGGCGGCGTCGTGTTCCAGCACGTCTTCCAGCCCAATCTGTTTGAAATAGCTTTTGTCCCAGCGCTGCTCATGGCCGAGGTAAGTCCATTTGCACACCGTCGAACACAGCGAACGGGTGGCGTCCTGGGTGGCGCGCCAGGTGAGGAAATCCGGCAGGTCAAACAGGTAGCCGGCATTGGCCCAGGTGGTCGGCATATGCTGTTTCAGCCACAGCATTTTGGGGGTCTGCATCTCCGGCGAGATGATCCCGCCGACGAAGTCCAGCACCCGATGTTTGGTGGCGTTGATGCGCTCGGCCTGAACGATCGCCCGGTGATCCATCCACACAATGATGTTCTGCTCGGTACGGCCGGATGGGCTGACGGTCAGCGGCCGGCCTTCTTTATCCAGCACCACCAGCGAACAGGTGGCGTCGAACCCCAGCCCTTTGACCTGAATCGGGTTGATGTCGGCCTGGTTGACCGCATCGCGCACCGCGCTGCACACCGCTTGCCAGATATTGTCCGAAGACTGCTCGACAAAGTCCGCCTTCGGGCGGTACAAATCGATGGGCCGGCTGGCCTGCCCGACCATGCGGCCGTTGAGATCGAATACCCCTGCGCGTGCGCTTCCGGTGCCTACATCTACGCCAATAAAATAACTCGCCATTGTTCTTCTCCAGTCAGGCTTTTCGATTCTGTAATGCGATAAACAGGATCAGCACACCGCCCCACAGGGCCATGGTCAGATAGCTGCTGACGCCCAGCAGGTTGAGGCCGCTTTCCAGCATTTGCAGCACGATCAGCGCCAGCACCAGGCCAAGCACCCGACCAAAACCGCCGTCCGGATTAATGCCGCCCAGCACCGAGGCCAGAATGGTCACCAGCAGGTAGGATTCGCCGTAACCCGCCTTGGCCGAGTTGAACTTGGCCATCATCAACAGTGCTGCGCCCCAGCCGAGCAGGGCGGACAGGATATACACCGCAATTTGCACCCGGGCGGTATTCACCCCGCTAAAACGGGTGGCCTGTTCGTTGGAGCCGATCAGGTACAAACTGCGGCCCAGCGTAGTGTGCTCCAGCAGCAGCCACAGGCCGACGGCCACCAGCAGGAACAGCAGCAGCGCCACCGGAATGCCGAGCAGGCTGCCGTTGCCGAGGTACTGAATCACTGCCGGAAAGCCGGAGATCACCGCGCCGTTGGACAGCAGGATATTCAGGCCGGTGATCAGCGTCATGGTGCCGAGCGAGGCCAGAATCGGCGAAACGCCGATCCAGGCGATCAGCACGCCGTTAAGCGCGCCGATGGCGACCGCGACCAGCAGCCCGGCCAGCAGTGCCAGCGCTAAAAACAGCGGTTGATCCGGATGGCTGACGATAATTGCCGCCATCACCAGCGAGCAGGCGTTGGCACCGGCGATAATCGACAGATTAATGCCGCCGGTCAGCATGGTAATGCCCATTCCGAGCGCCAGCATGCCGAGGATCGGCAGCTGCGAGGCGATCGACTGGAAGTTGCCGACGCTGAAGAAACGCGATCCGAGCAGCCCGGCAAACAGCAGCGCCACGGCGATGATGATCGCACTTTGCAGGCGGATGATCCGATCGTTCGGGATCAGACGGGTTAACGAATTCATGTCATAGCTCCTTGGCCAGCTTGCGTTTTTCATTCCAGGCGGTGCTGCTGATGCTGATCAGAATGATCGCGCCGCTGAACACCTGGTGCCAGTAAGCCGATACGCTGAGCAGCGTCAGGCCGTTTTGCAGGAATGCCAGCAATACGACGCCAAGCAGCGTGCCGGTCAGCGATCCGCGGCCGCCGGTCATGCTGGTGCCGCCGAGCACCACCGCCGCCAGCACCGTCAGCTCAAAGCCGAGCAGCGAGTTGGGCGCTACCGACTGGGTGATTTGCGCCTGAACCACCGCAGCGATACCGGCCAGAATGCCCATGTAGCCATAAACGTAGAAGTGCAGTCGCAGCAGGTTCAACCCCAGGCGCGACGCCGCATCGCGGTTGCCGCCCATGGCGAAGATCTGGCGGCCGAGGCGGGTGAAGTTCATCAGCACGCCGGTGACGATCACTACCCCCAGCAGGCACAGCAGCGGCAGCGTCAGGCCGTAGTCGTAGCCATCGGCGCCCTGGAACGAGAACCAGTTGATGCCGTCCATAAACCAGTCCGGGAACCCGTACAGCCAGGTGCCGTTGGTGGCGTACACCAGCAGGCCGTAGAACAGGTTCAGGGTGGCGATGGTGATGATAATGGCCGGCACCTTCAGCCAGTACACCAGAAAACCGTTTACCAGCCCGAGCAACAGGCCGACGCCCATCGCCAGCACGAATGCCAAAGGGAAGCCGCCGCCGTGCTGGATAACCCAGGTAGCCATCACGTATTGGGCGATGGCGGTGATCGCCGGGAACGAAATGTCGATGCCACCGGCAATCAGCACCACGAACAGGCCGCAGGCGAGAATGCCGAGAATGGCGTAGCTGGTGGCGACGTCGGTCAGGTTGCCGAGCGTCAGGAATTCGCTGGTGCCGGCGCTCAGGCCAATGGCCAGCAGCAACACCAGCAGGCCCAGGTAAAACTCGTGCCGGCCGGCCAGGCGGGCCAATAATGATTTATCCATTCACCACCTCGGCGATCTGTTGTTCGGTACTGTGGTGCGGCGAAAACTCGGCGATCAGTTCGCCTTTGCGCATCACCATCACCCGATGGCTGTTGTAATAGGCTTCCGGGATCTCGTCGCAGATCATCAACACCGCCATGCCGAGCTCGGCCAGATCTTTGGCGATCTGGTAGATCCCCTCTTTGTTGGCGATATCTACCCCGACGGTGGGCGAGTCGAGGATCAGGATCTTCGGCCGGGTCGCGACCCACTTGGCGATGGCGATACGCTGAGCGTTGCCTCCGGACAGGGTTTTGACCGGTAAAGCGCTGTCGGACACCTTGATGTTCAGGTCACGGATCAGCCGGTTGACCAGCTCGGTCGCCTTGGCGTGATCCAGCAACCCAAGCGGGGTATGCAGTTGATCAAACACCGTGACGATGGTGTTGTCGTAGATCGACTGCTCCATGATCAACCCCTGGGTCAGACGATCTTCCGATACGTAGCCGATGCCGTGGCGCACCGCGTCGCGGTTGTTGTGCAGTTGCACCGGTTGGCCGTCGATTTTGATTTCACCGCTGTCGGGGCGCGTCATGCCGAACAAGCTGAGGCACAGCTCGGTGCGGCCTGCGCCGAGCAGCCCGACGATCGAGACTATTTCGCCGCCGCGCAGTGAAAGATTGATGTCCTGGTATTTGCCGCGCCGGCTGAGGTGGCAGACCTCGAGCAGCGGGGCGGTATCGGCTGGCGGGCGTGCCGGCAGCTGGCTGTAGTGGAAGCGTTGGCCCGTCATCAGGAACGCCAGTTCGTGGCTGTCGAGCTGGCTTGCCGGGTAGGTGCCGACCAGCTTGCCGTCGCGCATTACGCTGATACGGTCGGCGACTTCCATCACCTCATCCAGGCGATGGCTGACAAACACCACGCAAATGCCCGCCGCTTTCAGCTCGTTGACCACCCGCAGCAGGCCGTTGACCTCTTGACGCGTCAGCGATGCGGTAGGCTCGTCCATAATCACCAGCCGTGCTTCGGCGGCAATGGCGCGGCAAATTGCCACCAGTTGGCGATCGGCAATCGACAGTTTTTCGACTTTTTTATCGGGATCGATATGCACCCCGACACGCGCCATGGCGTCCAGCGCCGTCTGGCGCATCACCTGCTTGCGCACCCAGAAATGGCCGCCGGGCAGATAGCGATGAATGGCGATATTTTCCGCCACCGTCAGATTGGGGAATAACGACAGATCCTGATAAATCACCTGAATACCGTAATAGCCGGAGAGCTGCGGCGTCAGGGAATGAAAAAGTTTGCCTTCCAGCGAAATATTGGCGCCTTTTTCCGGCTGATAAACGCCGGAAATAATTTTGATAATGGTGCTTTTGCCGCAGCCATTTTGTCCGGCCAGACAATGCACTTCGCCAATATTTAGCGTCAGGTTGATCTGGTCCAGTGCCAGCACGCCTGGGAATCGTTTACTGATATTCTCCAGGGTAATAAATGCGGTGGATGCTGCCATAGCGTTAACCCGTGCAGGTTTTTATACCCGTCATCTTTCAAGTTGCAGCGTTGTTATCTGTACTTGCGCACCCCAGTTACTTGACTTTAGTAAGTGCCTGGGGATGAGCAAGCTGGCCGCCTAGCTGCAAGTTGAAAGCTATAGGGTATATAATAATAGTGGCTGAAATTCGGTGCGCGGTGGGTTGCGCGCCGACGTTATTGAATAACTTTCCCGGTGTGGCGAATATTAATTAAGGTTAAAAACCTAGCGATTTGGCATTATCTTTGGTGACTTCAAGAATTTTATTAAACCGAATCACTTTTTTATCCATATCGACGTCGGCTTTACCCAGCCCTTCGATCGACAAATCTTTGGTCACTTCCTTGCCCTGCAACAATTGGTCGGCCACCGTCACCAGCGCATAGCCGGCGTCTTTCGGATCCCACAGCAGCGCTTTCTTGATATCGCCGCGCATCAGGTAAGGAGCAGCCTGCGCCGGCATGGCGATACCCACCACGGCGATTTTGTCCTTGGCGCGCTTCTTGGCGACCGCCTGGCCGGCACCGATCGGGCCAAGGGAACCAAAACCGATAATGCCTTTCATCTGCGGATAGGTTTTCATCAAATCCAGCGTGGTGGCGTAGGATTTATCGATACTTTCCGCCACCGGCAGGCGTGAAGTGACTTCGAACATATCCGGGTATTTCGCTTTTTGGTACTTGATGGCGGAATCGGCCCAGGCGTTGTGCAGCGGCACGGTCAGCGAGCCGACGTAAATGGCGTAGCCGCCTTTGCCGCCCATGTCTTTCGCCAGCTCATCAACGTTGGCCTGCGCATACTTCTCGCTGTCGATGGTTTCGATGTCCCACTGGCCGATCTGCTGATCCGGGGATTCATGGGTCAGTACCACGATGCCTTTCTCGCGCGCTTTTTTCAGCACCGGTTCCAGCACCTTGGCGTCGTTAGGCACCACGATGATGGCGTTAACGTTTTTGGCGATCAGGTCTTCAATCACTTTGACCTGTGCGGCCGGGTCTGGCGTGGAAGGCCCGGTTTGGTAAGCGTTGACGTCGAGCTTCTTGGCTGCGTCGTTTACGCCCACTTCCATACGGTTGAACCAGGGAATGCCGGTCACTTTGGCGACCACGGCGATCTCGTACTTTTCAGCGGCAAAAGCAGGTGTTGTCGATAACATGCACGCAGAAACCACACATGCATTTAATAATGCGAGGTTAAATTTCATTTCGCTGTACCTTTTTTATCTGTAGGGGTGGCTGTTTTTCCACCAGTGCAGATTACAAAGGAATGGAAGAGGGGGCGTAACCGAAGTTGGGGAAATGTGATCCACGCACATTGAGGTAAAATTATGACGGTTTTAATGTTAATTAAATGTTTAATAATCTTTCGGTGGTAATATTACTACGAAAAATCATCATTAATTTAACAAAATAAACCATATTGATTTACATAAATGTAACCAATTAAAGATGGGAACGCCGTTTTTGGGGGGTAAAAATGCCGGCAGGAGAGCCGGCATTGAAGCATTTAACGGATGTGTGAGCAAGATCACCTTAAGGACGGGTTACAGCACACCCTGTGCCAGCATGGCGTCGGCAACCTTGACGAATCCGGCGATATTGGCGCCATGCACATAGTGAGTTTGTTTCCCTTCACCGCCGTATTCGACGCAGGCTTGATGAATATCTGCCATGATATGTTGCAAACGTACATCCACTTTTTCTGCCCGCCAGCTGATGCGCGCGGCATTCTGCGCCATCTCCAGCCCGGAAGTGGCCACGCCGCCGGCGTTGGCGGCCTTGCCTGGGGCAAACAGTACGCCGGCGTCCAGGAACGCATCGGTAGCCTGAATGGTGGTGGGCATATTGGCGCCCTCAGCCACGGCTTTGACCCCGTTGCGGATCAGCAACTGTGCGGCTTCCAGATCCAGTTCGTTTTGGGTCGCGCACGGCAGGGCGATATCCACCGGCACGCTCCACGGCTGCTGGCCGGCCAGGTAGACCAGGCCGCGCTCACGGGCGTAGTCTTCCACCCGGCCATAACGCTGATTCTTGATTTCCGCCAGATGGGCCAGTTTCTCGGTGGTGAAACCGGCCTCATCGACCACGGTACCGCCCGAGTCGGACGCGGTGATCACGCGCGCGTCCAGTTCCAACGCCTTCTCGATGGCGTACTGCGCCACATTGCCTGAACCTGAAACGGCGACCCGCATCCCCTCAAAGCCCAGCCCGTGGCGTTGCAGCATGGCGTCGGTGAAATAGACCAGCCCATAACCGGTGGCCTCGGGCCGGATCAGACTGCCGCCGAACGACAGCCCTTTGCCGGTAAATACGCAGGCGGTGTTGTTGGACAGTTTTTTCATCATGCCGGTCATAAAGCCGACTTCACGGCCGCCAACACCGATATCCCCGGCGGGCACATCGGTATCCGGGCCAAGATGGCGGTACAGTTCCGTCATCAGCGACTGGCAGAAACGCATGATCTCCGCCTGGCTTTTGCCCTTAGGATCGAAGTCCGATCCGCCTTTACCGCCGCCCATGGGTAAGGTGGTCAGCGCATTTTTGAAGGTCTGCTCGAAGCCGAGGAATTTCAGAATCGATAAATTCACCGACGGATGAAAACGCATGCCGCCTTTATACGGCCCGATGGCGGAATTGAACTGCACGCGCCAGGCGCGGTTAACCTGCACCTGGCCGCGATCGTCCACCCAACTGACGCGGAACTGGATGGCACGCTCCGGCTCCACCAACCGCTCCAGCAACGCGTGTTCGCGATAGCGCGGGTTGCGTTCGATAAACGGCCACAGTGAGGTGAACACTTCTCTTACCGCCTGCAAATATTCAGGTTGGTGGGGATTGTGGCGTTGTAGCGAGGACAAAAACGACTCTACCGATAAAGCATTTTCCATGGATAGCTCCTTTATACCCGTCGCCTTTCAAGCTGTAGCCTTGTTAGCTGAGCTCGCGGTTCCCCAGTTACTTACCTAAGTAAGCGCCTGGGGAGCCGCGAGCTGGCTGCCTGGCTACAGCCCGAAATTCATAGGGTAATACTATTAATTTCCCCCATTATTTTTATAAATATTGGTATGAATAAAGCCTGGGGGATGATGTTGTGTCTTTAGCGACTATATCACTGGAGGGCGGTTGATTAACAAGCGATTAATGATGGCGGCAGAACGAAAAACGCCCGCAGGAGGCGGGCGTTGGCGAGCTACGTTTGCGAGCGCTTACTTAATCTTCGGCGCTGTCTTCTTCGTCACGCAGCGGCACGATCAGCATATCGATATGCACGGTGTTGATCAGCTGGCGCGCAGAGGACATCAGCTTGCTCCAGAAATCCTGGTGGTGACCGCACAGCACCAGGTCCATATCGTATTTCTTGATGGCATCGACCAGCACCTGCGCCAAATCGCCGCTGCCGCTCAGGGTTTCGGTAATCGGGTAACCGGCATTTTGCGAAAGCTCGGTCAGTGCGTGGTGGGTTTCCTCAGAGATACGCTTTTGCATATCGCCGAGATTAACGTCGATCAGGCCGGTATACAGGTCGGAATAGTTAACATCTACGTGGATCAGGGAAACTTTGGCGTTGTACGGCCGCGCCATAGATACGGCTTTCTCCACCAGAATTTTGCTTTCCGGGGACAGGTCTACCGCAATCAGAATGTGTTTGTAAGCCATGAGAATACTCCTTTCCATATAATGCCGATTAATGGGTTGGCAGGCATTTCAGCGTACCAGCCTGGCGCTTTAGGTTTACCTGCATTTTATCATTCAGATAACACAATGATATGTTGGGGCGATCACAGTGTGCTGCATCAAAAAATCTCTTCATCTCTACCCCCGTCAGTTTTACACCCGCCGGGTTGAAAATCCTATCATTACTGGGGTTATTGGCGGTTTGACCGCTTGAAACATAAGCATTCTTAAACAGAGTATAGTCCCAAACGCCCCTCTGCCCGTGGAAAATACCGGGAATGGCGGGCAGGGCGGTTATCACTTATAACCCATCGATGGATGACAAATAGGCAGGTTTCGGTAAATTTTATCTACTGCTCAGGCCAGTTTGCGTTTCATTCACCTACAATAATGAATATGGGCCTCACCCTTTCTCCTCAGAGTCAGACCGCGCTGCAGGTACCTTGCCTGGCGACGGCCTGTTTCAGAGGCTGTGGGGTATGCGCGGCCCGAGCGGTAAAAAGGGGATCGGAGCGGTAGGCTCCCGCAGTAATGGGTATCGAGGTAGGGCAGTTGGACCCGGCGGAGAGCCGTGGATAACAACGCCTTGAGGGGGCAATCATGATCAGTACCGTCGCGCTGTTTTGGGCTTTGTGTGTGGTGTGTGTGGTAAACATGGTGCGGTATTACTCTTCTCTGCGTGCGCTGCTGGTGGTGTTGCGCGGCTGCGATCCGCTGTTGTACCAATACGTCGACGGCGGCGGTTTCTTTACTGCCCACGGTCAACCGAGCAAACAGCTGCGGTTGGTGCGTTATATCTTCTCGCAGCGCTACGTCGAGCATCACGACCCGGAGTTTATCCGCCGTTGTGAGCGGGTGCGCGGGCAGTTCATGCTGACTTCCGCCCTGTGCGGGCTGGTGGTCATCAGCCTGCTGGCGCTGATGATCTGGTATTGAAACCGGGCGGTTTCCCTTGCTACGGGCAAAAAAAAGGCGGCCACATCGGGCCGCCTTTTTCATGGAACAAGCTGCTTAGATAACCTTAAGCGCCAGCCAGTACAGTGAACCGGAAAGCAGAATCGAAATCGGCAGGGTCAGTAACCAGGCCAACAGGATGTTCTTCACGGTTTTACTTTGCACGCCGCCGCCATCCACGATCATCGTCCCGGCAACCGCCGATGAGAGCACGTGGGTGGTGGAAACCGGCATACCGGTGTAGCTGGCCACGCCGATCGACAAGGCCGCGGTCATCTGAGCCGACACGCCCTGAGCGTAGGTCATGCCCTTCTTACCGATTTTCTCGCCGATAGTGGTGGCAACGCGCTTCCAGCCAACCATGGTGCCGAGTGACAACGCCAGAGCAACCGCAACGATGATCCACAGCGGTGCATACTCAACGGTTTGCAGCAGATCCTGACGCAGGTTCTTCAGGAAACGCTGGTCCGCGGCGGAGGTTTCCGGCAGTTTGGCGACCTTGTCTGCGGTATCCGTTACGCACATCAGCAGGCGGCGCAGATGGCTGCGCTGTTCTACCGTCAGTTGATCGTAACTTTGCAGGTTGTTCAGCAGGCCCTGCGTCAGCTCAATCGCCGGCATGGCGCGGGAACTGTCGCAATGGAACTCGGTCGGCTTATTCGGCGAAACCTCGTCTTCCGGGCTTGGCACCAGCGGCGTCAGAGACACCACGTGTGACAGGGCATCGCCGTGCTGCTGGTAATATTGTTGCAGGTGGGTCACGGCATCACGCGTACGGGTGATGTCATAACCGGTTGCATTCATATTGACCACGAAGCCGGCCGGCGCAACGCCGATCAGCACCAGCATGATAAGGCCGATGCCTTTCTGGCCGTCGTTGGCGCCGTGCGAGAAGCTGACGCCGATAGCCGACAGGATCAGTGCGATACGGGTCCAGAACGGCGGCTTGCGTTTGCCGTCGACCTTTTCACGTTCCGCGGGGGTCATGTGGATACGCTGGCGTTTCTTGTTGCCGCTCCAATAGCGGCGCAAGGCAAACACCATCAGCCCGGCGACCATCATGCCGACCAGCGGCGAGATGAGCAATGACAGGAAAATACCGATCATTTTCGGGACGTTAAGCGCATCCACCACCGAGGTGTGAGTCATCAGTGCATTGGTTAAACCAACACCGATAATTGCGCCAATCAGCGTGTGGGAGCTGGAGGCCGGCAGACCGAAATACCAGGTGCCGAGGTTCCAGATAATCGCCGCCAGCAGCATGGAGAAGACCATGGCTAATCCGTGCGCTGAACTGACGTTCAACAACAGATCGGTAGGCAACAGGTGAACAATGGCGTAAGCAACACTCAAACCACCGAGCATAACGCCAAGAAAGTTGAACAAGCCCGCCATCACGACCGCAAGTTGCGAGCGCATGGCACGGGTATAGATTACTGTAGCGACCGCATTGGCCGTATCATGAAAGCCGTTGATGGCTTCATAAAACAACACGAACAACAATGCGAGAATTAACATCAGGCCGGTATGGAAATCCAGGCCAGCGAACAAATGCAGCATAAGCGTTACGCCAGTTTGTGGACATGAACGCCGCGCATTATCAGTGACAACCGGGGCCGGGGAAAAGGAAAATATGACGTTTTTTTGATTTGAACATGGCGAAACGATGTCATTGGTATGACAAAGGTATGAAATATCAGAACCTTATGTTGATAAGCGCGCTGTAATATTTTCTTACTATGGCGCTGGCGGCGGCATGGCTTTACAATCTGCCGCCGTAAAGTTGTCGGTTACCGGTAGCGATTCGGCGTAATATGGCGGCCTTTTGTCGCGATTGTGGTTTTTATTCAGAGAGGCGCAGGTGGAACAGTTTGATGTCGTGGTAATAGGTGCGGGCGCAGCGGGCATGTTTTGCGCCGCACAGGCAGGGCAACTCGGTTGCCGGGTGCTGCTGCTCGATAACGGCAAAAAACCGGGGCGCAAAATCCTGATGTCCGGCGGCGGACGCTGTAACTTTACTAATATGTACACCGAACCGGCCGCCTACCTGTCGAACAACCCGCATTTCTGTAAATCGGCGCTGGCGCGCTATACCCAGTGGGATTTTATCGATCTGATTAACCGCTACGGCATCGCCTATCACGAGAAAACGCTGGGGCAACTGTTTTGCGATGACTCGGCGCAGCAGGTGGTCGAGCTGCTGGTTAAAGAGTGCGAGTTGGGCCAGGTGACGACGCGCCTGCGCAGTGAAGTGCTGGGCGTGGAAAAAACCGAAGCCGGTTTCGAACTGGCGCTTAATGGCGAGAAAGTGAGCGCTCGCTCACTTGTGGTGGCCAGCGGTGGGCTTTCCATGCCGGGGCTGGGCGCTTCGCCGTTCGGCTACAAGCTGGCGGAACAGTTTGGCCTGAAGGTGCTGCCGACCCGCGCCGCGCTGGTGCCGTTTACCCTGCATAAACCGCTGCTGGAACACCTGCAAACGTTGTCCGGCGTCTCGGTGCCGGCGGTGATCACCGCCGAAAACGGCGTCAGCTTCCGCGAAAGCCTGCTTTTCACCCACCGTGGCCTTTCTGGCCCGGCGGTATTGCAGCTTTCCAGCTACTGGCAGCCTGGTGAGTTTGTGAGCGTTAACTTACTTCCTGCACTCGATCTGGCGGGCTTCCTTAATGAGCAACGCCAGGCGCACCCCAACCAAAGCCTGAAAAACACCCTGGCGCTGCACCTGCCAAAACGCCTGGTGGAGTGCCTGCAGACGCTGGGGCAATTGCCGGAAGCCACGCTAAAGCAACTGAACCCCACGCAACAGGCCGCGCTGGTCGAAACCTTGCAGAATTGGCGCGTGCAGCCGAACGGCACCGAAGGTTATCGCACGGCGGAAGTAACGCTCGGGGGCGTGGATACCAAAGAGCTGTCATCCAAAACGATGGAAGCCGGCAAAGTGCCCGGCCTGTACTTTATCGGCGAAGTGGTGGATGTGACAGGGTGGCTGGGCGGTTACAACTTCCAGTGGGCCTGGAGCTCGGCCTGGGCTTGCGCTCAGGCGCTGGCGGCGCGGGGGCAGTAAGGCAGATCGTTGCTCCGTAGCCGGAAGGTATTGGCATCATGCCGTGAATGAGGGGGGCGGAGCATCCATTACCCCCGTGAAGTCATCGCTGACACGAACTTCTGGGGTCACACTCATCGAGACGGTGACAATCGGTCCGCTCGATCGCGATAGCATCGCCGGGCGCGGCGTTTTGCGACAGGCGCATGGATTCGGGACGATGCTGTCAGGCTCGGGGGATCAGAAGGTTTTAGCCAGCGAATGATTTTAGAGCATCAAGGTTCGACCCAGAGCGACTATTTCACACCACTGCTTTTTATAATTCCACCTCGGATTATCCATGCCTAAAGAGTAAATCATCTTTACGCCTTTTTGATTGCATAATTCTTTTGCCAACTTGATGTTCATATACATCAGAACACTTCCTACGCTGAGGCTTGCATAGGTTTGGTCAACGCCGCCATTATGACAATCAAAGAAAATCCACTCCCTGCATTCTGCTTTAAATACCAGGTCGTAAGCACAAGGCTTGCCATTTATTAACAATACATAACCAAATAGCAGGTGGCGTAATTTACTAAAGACATCCAACAGGACTTCCTCAGAATAACACTCTAATGTATCCCCCCATCTTTTTTTGAAAAGCGAGATGTAAATATCAGATAGATCCTTATCGGAAAAATGGTCAATTGACAAGCATTGCCCACCGCTGCTGATGAATTTATTAAATTCCGCTAGTCTTTTCTTATACGTTTTTTTGGAAAAATCATCTTTGACCCGGCATGTCTTTCTTTTTAACCTTTCCCAATGAATGCAGTTGTAAAAATCGCCTTTATGATAAGAAGATAACTGTTTGGTTTTAAAAGGCATAACAATCTTACCGCTGCCTTTTTTAATCGGAATGATAATGTCATCGAAAAAAAAGGGATATCCACTCACCTTAAGTGAAATGTTACCCTTTAGAGAAAAGGCTGCAGATATAACCGAACCTTTCCTTTTGTAACTGTAAAACTCAGGGAAAACAAGCCGCTGACTTAAGAATTCAATCACGTCAGGATGAGTACATACACTGCCCCCAAAGAGAAAATAGGCCTCCCTGTAGGCTTCCGGCGTTGTCGGTTCCCAACCAAAAATAGCGTTTTTCATGTATTTTTTTACATTTATTGCCGAAAACAACAATGTAATGTTACGCAACCAAACGACAGCCAAACGAAAAGTGCATGATTTATAAATAACAGAGGATGATTCCAGTGCAGCAAATTCCCGGCGACTTATCACTCTTCAGTGACGCAAGATACCGTCCCGGACGTTTGCCGCACAGAGGCACTAAAGCCAGTTAACCTGCCCGTCAAACGCCCTTTTTAAATGCCGCCCCGCCCAGGAACATGCTCACCGCGTTGCTGACCATCTCGCGAATGCGCGGCAGGCTGATCGGCTGCAATTCGCGCTGGAATACCCGCATGTCGATCTCGGCGGTAAGCAGTGAAAGGAACTGGGTTGCCTTGAGGTAAGGATCGGCCAGCCGCAGTTCCTGGCGATCCATGGCGGCGGACATCAGTACCGACAGTTTTTCGACGCTCTCGCGCGGGCCGGCCTCGTAAAACAGCGTGCCGATATCAGAATGCCCGGCCTCGGCGACCACCATGCGGTAAACCGCCATTGCGCTGTTGTCGTTGGTCAGCACCAGCAGCATCTGTTCGCCGAAGCGCGTCAGCGTCTGCTCCAGCGTCTCCTTGCCCCGTTTTTCATTCATCAACTCGGTGGCGGCTTCGGACAGATGCTGAGTGGCGTGCTGGCGAACAACGGCGGTAAACAACTCCTCCTTGGAAGGAAAATACCCGTACAGCGTCGCTTTGGAGCCGCCGACTCGTTTCGCCAGTTCATTCATCGATGCACGCTCATAGCCCATCTCCTGGAACAGCAGTGCCGCCTCTTCAACGATGGCATCGCGGCGTGCGTTGGTCCGTACTTTCATCATCTCTCCTGCAAGCTAACCGGGAAATCGCACAAAAAAAGACATCTTCTTGACAAGCGAAGAATATCAATGCAAAACTCAACTGTACAGTTTTGTTTTGGCGGTTTTTCATCCATTTTCATGTCTGTTTACCCCGCCAGGTACAGTGCTGTACGGGCCGTCAAGGCCGCATACTCGGGCGTACGCAGCGGGCAAATATCGTCGCTGAAACAGCACGTTCTGACCGATATTGGTGGCATTTTCTTTTACAGGATCACCTAAATGTTCGCATACCTCAAGGTTTCTCGTCCGGCAATGCTGGCACTTGCCATCGCGCTGGTCGGCTGCGCCGGAACGCCGCCGGTGCGTTACGCCAGTATTGATTCATCGTCACAGTTAAAGCCTAACACTGACGATCAATCCGACCGTATTCCTTACCGCTATTCCACCCCGGTGGAGTGGAAAAAATACACCAACATCATCATTGAGCCGGTTGTCATTTATCAGGGCGCGGACAACCAGTTTGGCGAGGTCTCGCAGGAAGATCGCAAGGCGCTGGCAGACTATATGCACAGCAAATTCAGCGAAGCGCTGCGCCCCCGTTTTCGTGAGGTCAGCAGCCCGGCACCCGATGCGCTTCGCCTGAAACTGACGCTGACCGGGGCAGAGACCACCACGCCGGTTGTCGGCACCTTCACCAAGTTTGATCTGGCGGGCGGGCCATACAACATCGTGCAATCCCTTCGCGGCAAAGAAGGGATGCTCAACGGATCGGTCAATTACGCCGTCGAGGTCTATGACGCCTCGACCCAGCGTCTGCTCAACGCTTACGTCGCCAGGCAATACCCGAACGCCATGAACGTCGGCGCCAGCATCGGCTCGTTGAGCGCCGCCGAGGTGGGGATCGATAAGGCCGCCGAAGAACTGGCCGGGATCCTGAAGTAAAGAGTGTGAAGCGTGGAAAAAGTCAGTCAACACCCAGGGGAAAACAGGCGGGCAAACACCGCCTGATAATAAAAAATGAGGTGGGTAGCCGGCACACGCCGGTTATCCGCTCTCAACATCTTGCCAGGAACATCGCTCCCATTAACCTGATGAAAATCTTACCCAATATGGTGGTGTGTCGGCACTGCGACAGCGTCTATCGCTACCGGCTACTCACGGCGGGCGACGAAGCGCGCTGCCTGCGTTGCCGCGCCACGCTCTATCGCGCTGGGCAGATCAACACCGAACGAATGTTGGCGCTGGCGCTGACCGCAATCATCGTTTTTGTCGTGGCCAACGTTTTCCCGGTGATCGGCGTCAGCTTTCATGCGGTACAGAATGTCGCCACCGTCTGGCAGGCCGCCGTGGCGCTGGCTCAGGGTGTCACGCTGCCGCTGGCGGTTTGCATGGTGTTTTTATTGATTGTGGCGCCTTTTCTGCAAATTGCGCTCTTCGGTTGGGTACTGATGTTTGCCCATGCGGGCCGTTGCGCACCGGGTTTTATCAGTGCGGTCAGGCTGTTGAAATGGCTGCGGCCCTGGAGCCGGGTGGAGGTTGGCATGGTGGGTTTTCTGGTGGCGGCCATCAAACTGTCCGGTTTTTTGCAGGTGGTAGCAGGCCCGGGCTGTTGGGCGATGGCGGCCCTGATGTTGCTGATTGTCATCATCGGCAGCCAGGATCTTCAACCATTGTGGGAACGGGTGCCGGTAGCACCGGATGAGGGGGCGGCAGATCATGAATAGGCCACTCTATGCCCGGCAAATTAACGTGGTGGGCTGCCCGCTCTGCGGGCTGGCGTGCCGCAGTCTTTCCCGCTGTCCGCGTTGTCGTACCCGGTTGCATGGCCGGCGGCCCGGTGGCCTGGCTCGTCCCTGGGCGTTGCTGATTGCCGCCGTAATTTTGTATATCCCCGCCAACCTTCTGCCGGTGATGTCCACTCGTCTGTTCGGCAAGGACAGTGAAAGTACCATCCTGGCCGGCGTGATCGATTTCTGGCGTGCCGGCTCTTATGGTGTCGCGCTGGTGATCTTTGTCGCCAGCGTGGTGATCCCCTGCATGAAATTTCTGAGCCTTGGCCTGCTGCTGCTCGCTTCCCGGCGCCGCAGTACCTGGGCGATGGGCGAAAGAGCAAGGCTCTACCGGCTGACCGAAGGGATAGGTTATTGGTCGATGCTGGACGTGGTGGTGGTGGGCGTCGTGTCGGCGTTGGTGCAGTTCCAAACGCTGAGCGCGGCGGAACCCCGCAGCGGCATCCTGTTTTTCGGCCTGGTGGTCATCCTGACCATGTTGTCCGCCATGGCTTATGACCCCCGCCTGATCTGGGAAGGTGACGATAAGTGAACCCGATTCCACAACAACCCGGTGAGCCTGGGGTGAGCCGTCGCCGCTGGCCATCGCCGATCTGGCTGGTGCCGGTCATTGCGCTGCTGATCGGCGCTTCGATGCTGCTGCATGCCTGGCTCGCGGCCGGCCCGGAGATCGCCATTGCCTTCCAGACCGCCACCGGTCTGGAGCCGGGCAAAACGGCGGTGAAATATAAAGACGTGACGGTCGGCATCGTCAAAGACATCCAGCTGCGTGGCGACGACTCGCAGGTGCTGGTGACGGTCAGCCTCAACGAAAGCGCGGAGAATCTGGCCCGTGCCGACACCCGGTTTTGGGTGGTGCGCCCGCGCGTCGGTATTGGTGGCGTCACCGGCATCGATACCCTGCTGTCGGGGGCGTACATCGGCGTGGACAAAGGAAGCTCGGCCCGCACCCGCAGCGCCTTCACCGGGCTTGAATCGCCGCCGGCCATCATCAACAACATGCCGGGTTCGCGCTTTGTGGTGCAGACAGACGACTTGGGCTCGCTGGATATCGGCTCGCCGGTCTATTACCGACGGGTGCCGGTAGGGCGGATCGCGTCCTATCAGCTTAACGCCGACAGCAAGAGCGTCAGCCTGCAAATCTTTATCGATGCGCCTTACGATCGCTTCGTGACGCCGAACTCACGTTTCTGGAACGCCAGCGGCCTGGACGTGTCGGTGGGGGCCAACGGATTCCGGCTCAGAACGCAAACGGTCGCCGCCATCATGGTGGGCGGCATCGCCTTCGCCACGCCGGAAAGCGCTTCAGGGGCTTCCCCCGTCGGGCCGAAGGGCGAATACGTGCTGGCCAAAGATCAGGAATCCGCTCTGGCGGCTCCCGATGGCCCGCCGATACGGTTCAAGTTGCGCTTTGAGCGTTCATTGCACGGTCTGGAAGTCGGCGCGGCGGTCGAGTTCTCCAGCATCAAGATTGGCCGGGTAGTCTCGGTCGATCTGGATTACAGCCCCCAGGGTTATCGCTTTCCGTCGGTGGTCGGTATCGAGGTTTACCCGAACCGGCTTGGCAACGTGTTGAGCAAGCTGCCGAAGCAAACCCAGGGGCTGGAGCAAGAGACAGCGGCCTTTACCCGCGATCTGGTGGAGCACGGCCTGCGCGCCCAGGCCACGCCGAGCAACCTGCTCACCGGGCAGCTTTATATCTCGCTGGATTTTGTATCCAATGCCGCCAGAGTGCCGTTTGATATTCATGCCCGCCCGCTGATGCTGCCAACCATCAACGGCGGTTTCGACCGGTTGCAGGAGCAGGTCGCCAGTATCGTCAGCAAGGTGGATAAAATGCCGCTGGTGTCGATTGCGCAGAACCTGAACGCCACGCTGGCCGGGGTGGATAACAGCCTTAAACAGGTCAATGGCCAGACGTTGCCGGCGGCGAACCAACTGCTCAGGCAAATGAGCCAAACGGCGCAGACCGCACAGGACCTGCTGGCGGAAGATTCGCCGCTGATGCTGACGTTTAGCCAGTCCTTGCAGGAAGCGCTGCGCGCCCTGCGCGCGGTGCGCAACCTGGCTGACCAGCTTGACCGCCACCCCGAGTCGCTGTTGCAAGGCCGCCCTGACGATCCCCCTCTGCCCAATCCAGGCAGCCATGACTTTTCCCAGCAAGGTTCGAAAAAATGATTTCACCGTCGCGGCTCTGTTTTTTGATGCTTATGGTTTCGCTGACCGCCTGCTCGTCGCCGTCGGTGCATTACCACACGCTGGTGGCGCCGACAGCGGATCCGCCGCCGGTGCAGCCTGCGCCCTTTCTGATTGCCGTACTGCCGGTCGGCATTCCGCCGCAGATTGACCTGCCGCAACTGGTGGTGCGTCAGGGGCAGAGTGGCGCGCTGGTGCTGGAAAATGAGCGCTGGCTCAGCCCGCTTGGCGATGAGGTCCGTACCGCGCTTTCCGCCGAGCTGGTGCAGCGTCTCGGCACGCAAGACGTTGCCGGGCTGGCTAAAGCCGGGGAGAGCCCCACGGTGAGAATACAGCTTGAGATACGGCGTTTTGACGCCTGGCCGGGACGAGCCGTCGAGTTAGACGCCGGTTGGAGCCTGAACGTAGCGGGGCGAAGGCTGGTGTGCCGCAGCCGCCTGACGCAGGCCGTCCAGCCGGGCTACACGGCGATGTTGCTGGGGCAGCAGCAGGTTATCGGCAATCTTGCAGGGCGGATTGCCGCCACGGCGCGGCATTGGGTGGTGGACGATCGGGGTCGCTGCATACCCTGACCGCAGGACAACTTCGCGAATCAGGGCGACAGAGACATTGTCTTGACAGCTGGATAAAATCAATGCAAAACTAAACCGTACGGTACTGTTATGTGGTGATACGTTCACCTGAGCTGATGTCATGGGAGAAACTATGAAAAAGTGGGTTTTACTGAGCTGCGGTATCGCTTCAGTGTTTTTACTGAGCGGCTGCCTGTCCATAGGTTGGTAGTGAATTGTCTTGGATAAGCCGGTGGCCGGCACTGATGGGGCCACCGCTTTTTAATACCTTTTACCGTTGATACCTGGGGAAAGAAAATGAAGAAAATGCTTGTTCTGAGCTGTATCGCCGCGGCGTTTTTATTAAGCGGCTGTATTTCCCTCGGGAAACATAGCCATCATAACCGCTCGCATTACGAGGGAGCGCAATATGGCCCATCGCAATACGACAGAGATAGCGCTTATCGCTACGAGCGTGGTGATTATCGAAGACATTGACCCTGATTTACATCGCCGCCTCAGAGCTGCAGGCGGCGCGAATCACGCTGATAATCCACCTCCGTAGGGCGTAATCATGAAAACTGCGCTTCCTGAATTGAATACCCTGATCGCCACCTTCGCCGAACAACCGTTCCAGGCAAACAGCGGCGATAACCTTATTCGGGCGGCGAAAGCCGCACAGCAACTTCTGCCGTTTATGCAACAAGCCGGCATCGTTGAACCCGAGCTCGGCATTGCCGCGTTTATCGCTGATTTACTGCATTTACAGCATTATCTGCACCTCAATAATCAGAGTGAACATACGATTGACCGGGTGGTTCAGCTGGCGTTCCTGCATTTTGACGTCGATACGCGGCAGCCGTAGGCAAAACTCAGGCCCGGTGCAGCCGGATAGACTAAGCTGATTTTTAGAGGGTTTATCCGGGGTATTCACCATGCATATTATTCTTGCACCTACCAATCTGGGGCTGAGCCCTTTGCGGCCGGGCCATGTTCCCGGAACCTGGCGAGCGCCGCAGGCGTTGATGGCACAGGGTTTGGCGCAAAGGTTGGGAGCGGGGGCCGTCACCGAGTTGCCGCAGCCGACTTATTCGCCGGCTGCGCAGCCCGGCACCCGCATACGAAATGGTCATGCGATCCGCGCCTTCAATATCGCGTTGGCCGCAGAGATTGCTGCGGTGCAGGCGCGTGGCGAGTTCCCGCTGGTGGTCGGCGGCGACTGCTCGATTCTGCTGGGGGCGCTGGCCGGTTCGCGCCGTGCGGGGCCGCTTTCGCTGGTACACATCGACGGACACAGCGATTTCCGTCATCCCGGCAACTACGATCCGCAGCAAATGTTGGGCGCGGTGGCAGGGATGGATTTGGCGTTGGCGACCGGGCGCGGGGAACCGTTGCTGACCGAATGGCCTGGCGTAACAGGGCCGCTGGTGCCGGAACGGCAGGTTTTACAGCTGGGCGAGCGTGAGTGCCGGGACGCGGATTTTGCCTGGCCGGATATCAATCAAACGGCAATTGCGCGCATTGACGTCTTCGCCGCCAACCGGATGGGCAAAGCGGAGATTGTGCGGCAGATCGAACAGATGCTGGCCACCGAGCCGGAATGGCGCTTTTGGCTGCATCTGGATGTGGACGTGCTCGACCAAACCATCATGCCGGCGGTGGATTCCCCCGGTAGCCCCGGTATCGATCGCCTCTGGCTGGAAAATATCGTGGCGCGGTTGCTGCAAAACCCGTTGTGCTGCGGCATGACGCTGTCGGTATTCGATCCCGAGCTCGATCCCGACGGCCGGTACGCGGCGCTGATAGTGGAAATGCTGGAGGGGATGTTCCACTCCCGCTGACGGCGTTATGCCTTGTGCGTCGACAGTTGGATGCTGGTTTCGGTGTTGGAAATACCGGCGATGCGCCGGATACGCCCCAGTATTTTATCGAAACTCTCCAGGCTGTCGGTGCGGATCTCCAGCAGAATGTCCCACTTGCCGTTGGTGGTGTGCAGGGTGAACACCGCCGGTTCGCCGCGCAGCTGTTGCAACACGCTTTGCGCCTTGGTGCCTTCCACCGCCACGCACATCCAGGCGCGAATGCGGTTATGTTCCACGCCCGGTTTCACGCGGATGGTGTAGCCGGTAATGATCCCTTGCGCTTCCAGCGCCTCAATTCTTTTTTGCACCGTAGCGCGCGAAACCCGGACCTTATGGGCTATCTCGGTCACCGAGCTGCGGGCGTTTTCGCGCAGCAGCGCGAGGATGTGGCGATCGGTATCATTCATGGTGGCAAAGTGTCGGCTGGTGGTGGCGATTTGTAAAAATATAGAGCAATTTAGTCATTTTTTACACTGCCTGGTGTCACATTGATTTTCCATAATAGGGTCGCGTTATTCCCCCGATCCCTGTGAGAAATATCATGCAAACCACCCAATCCGTTTTGATGATCCGGCCTTCCGGCTTTGCCGCGAATATACAGACCCAGCACAGCAATTTCTTTCAGAAGGCCATGCAGCATCATGAACATCACGCGGCCGGGGCATTAATCGCCTTTAACGGCTACGTTGACGCCTTGCAGCAGGCCGGTGTCGACGTGACGGTGATGGATGATATCGCCGGGCAGGAAACGCCGGACGCATTATTCCCGAATAACTGGATTGCGCTGCTGGACGACGGCAGCCTGTTCACTTTCCCGATGGAGGCGGAAAACCGGCGACGAGAACGCCGCCAGGATATTATCGCGCAGCTCGCCAATGATTTCGTGATTGAACGGCGTATCGATCTTTCGGCCCACGAACGGGCCGGGCGCTTTCTGGAGGGCACAGGTTCGCTGATCCTGGATCACTCCAACAAGTTGGCTTATGCCTGCCTGTCGTCACGCAGTTCGCCGGAGGTGGGACGCGAATTTGAGCGCCATTCCGGCTACGAAATCCTCTGGTTCGACGCCGTAGATCGCCATAATCAGCCGATTTATCACACCAACGTGATGATGAGCGTCGGCGCGCGCTACGCCGTTCTCTGCCTGGAAAGCCTGCGCAATCCGGAACAAAAGAGCGCGCTGATCGCCAGGCTGCAAGGGAGCGGCAAAACCCTGATTGACGTCAGCTACGCCCAGATGGAGGCGTTCGCCTGCAACGTGCTGGAACTGCGCGCCAAAGACGGCAGCCCGGTTTACGCCATGTCGACCCGCGCCTGGGCCAGTTTTACGCCGCCGCAGCAGGCGCTGATTGGCGGCTACGCCCGGCTGGCGCTGGGGAAGCTCGACATTATCGAAGATCTCGGCGGCGGTGGCGCACGCTGCATGCTGGCGGAGATCTTTCTGCCAAAGAAACGCGAGCTGGCCTGATCCCGCTCCCTTTCAGTTCAGCCCCATCTGATTGAGCAGCATTTTGTTCAGCTCGGTATTTTTGCGCACATTCAATTTACGCATCGCCGAACGCTTGTGGGCACTGATGGTCTTCTGGCTGCGGTGCAGCATCCCGGCGATAGTGCAAGCGGACATGCCGGTGCTCATCAGCTTCAGCACTTTCTTTTCGCAACTGCTCAGGGCGGCGATGCGGCACTGCCGGCATTTCCAGATGGCGCTGGCGTGCAGCGCTACCCAGGGTTGCCGGCAAAAGCGTTCCAGCGCCATCTGCAGTTTGTTGCGGACGGTAGCGGCGTCGTCGCGCCGGTTAATGCTGAACAACGCCGGGTGGGCGTGCAGATAACGGGTGTCGCGATCGTCAAGGATCAGCACGATCATTTGCCGATGGCGCGGTGTCTGGTATGGGCTTTGGTAGCAACTGGCGCAGCCGCATTGGTCTTCCAGTGTGCGGAACACGATCTCGACAGGCTCCAGGTTGCGCAGCTCGTGCAGATGCCCGCGGCGGCTGTGATTCAGGTCATGCAGATACTCTTCCAGCAGCTGCCGTAACCCCTGTTGATAAAAGTTATCGCTGCCCAGCAGGGTGAACCGGATATTAAGCATAGTTACTCCTTGAAACGCGCATCGTGCGGGAACAGTCGGCGTGCCTGACGTTGCAGATCCTCCGCTCGCTGCGGCTGTTGCAGCAACCGGCTGGTCGCCATCAGGTTGACGTAGATATTGGCGTCCGGCCGCACGCGGATTTCATTTTCCGCCCAACGTTGGTAGCTCAGCAGCGCGGCCGGATCGCGGGTGCGCGGGTATTGCAGCAGCCGTTGCAACTGGATGTCGTAGTCGTAACGCACCTGCCAGGGCGTCGGCGTCATCACCCGGCTCATGGCGGCAAATTGCCGCAGGCCGGTTTTTTCTACGGCGGTAATAATCACGGCGCTGTGCAGGCCGTTGATCAGATACGGCAACGCCAGCGCGGCCAAACCGGCGGTGAGCAGTCGCAGTGTGCGCTGCGGGCGCGGTGACAGGCGTAGGCGGCAACGCACATCGGCGGTGCGCAGAATCGCCAGCAGCAGCACGGCGTGCGCGGTGGAAAGATAAAGCGGGTACTCCACCATCATGTGCAGCAGGATCGGCAGCGCCGCCAGCCAGGGCGCGGGCCGCAGCGGCAGGGCGCGGGTACGTCGCAGCAGGCGCCATAATCCCCAGCCGATCAAGGCAATGCCGCTCAGGCTCAGCAGGCCGCCTTCGATGCCCCACAGCAGGATCTCGTTGTGCGGATGGCTGATGCTGACGCTTTCCATGCCGCTGCGGTGAGTGGTGTAGAAGTGATGCAGGAAATCGTGTTGAAAGTGGCCGTAACCCCAGCCGAGCCAGGGTCGTTCGGCGATCATGCGCAGCGCTTCCTGCCAGTAGGCCAGCCGGTAGAAAATCGGCTCCGCCACGGTGAGCGCCCGCGTCGCGCCGTTAAGCATGACCAACAGCAGGCCGGCGGCTATTCCGGCAAGCAACAGCAGCAGGGCGGCGGCGGCGCGGCGGCGATTAAGCCGGTAGAGCATAAACAATTGCAGCGGCGACAGCAGAACGGCCGCCAGCAGGCCAACGCGTGAGGCGATCACGATCAGCAACAGCGGCGCCAGCACCAGCATGCCGCCCGTCAGCCATTGCACGCCCCGGTGCAGCGGACGCCGGTTACTCAACAGGTACAGTGCCAGCGCCAAGCCGGTGGCCATAAAGCTGGCCATCAGGTTCCACTGCTGGAAGATGCCGTAAGGGCGGTTTTTCACGGTGTTGTAGCCCATCGCGTTACCCGGCTCCAACAGCCCGTACTGCACCAGGCCCAACAGCGCCTCGAGTAGCGTCGCCGCCAGCAGTAAAACCAGCAGCCTGCGCCGCCGCAGACGATCGAGCGGTATCTGCAACAGCGCGAAGTAGGCGGCGACGCCCAGCGTCAGCCCCAACAGGCGCGGCAGAGCTTCACTCAACCAGGGATCTTTCGCCCACAGCAGCGGCAACAATAAAATCAGAGCGCCCGGTGCCAGCCGATTAAAAAAAACGGACACGGCCAACGGTGGCCGGCTCAATAGCATCGCGCCGAGAATAAACAGGGCGATAAATATTCCGCCGACCAGATTCCACGGCAAATAAAAACCGCTGCCGCCGCGATTGGGCCAGTAAATATGCATGGCGATCAGGCAATAGCACGCCGCCAGTCCGAATAACCCGGCCGTTTTGTTGTTGTATATCATCACGCTTTCCTGAAACCAGGCCTTATTATTGGTAAGCCAGCACAAAATTGGCCACCGAGCTGAATTCACCCTCGGTAATGGTTTTATTCTGTATCGCGCTGGGGTGGCCCTGCACATAGGCGGTGAAATTCAACATGGTGGCACCGTCCTGCAATGCCACCGCGCTGGTGGCCTGGTTCAAATCAATGTCGGCGCCCTTGCTGTCAAACAGCGCGATGGCGGCACCGTTGGTGCCGTTATTGATCGCCAGTTTGCCCGGCAGTTCGCTGTCTTCGGTACCGCTGAAGGTGACGTTGACGGATTTGAACACCGCCGTTTTGCAGTCGGTCAGTTTGATGTTGAACGGCACCGGATTACTGTGGCCATAGCGGTACAGGGTTTTGACGATCACGCTATCCATCTCCACCACCTGATCGGCCGATTGCGGTTCAATATTGCATGGCCGGCTCACCACGGTACCGTGGAACTGCAGTGGTGAACCGATCAATTCGGTATTCGCCAGAGCCGGCAACGCCGTAAACAATAAGGGCGAGCAACTGAGCATCGCTAAAGCGCGTAAACGCATGGTCTGTTTCTCCCTGGGTTACTCGAAGGCCGCCACAATGGTGGCCGAGGCGTTAAATTCCCCTTCAGCGATGTCCTTGCCGCCATTGGCCAACGGCGCGGCAACCAGGTTCCAGCTGCCGCCGTTACCGATATTCTGCACCGGGTAAAACTCATTCGGGATCACCCGTTGGCCGTTATGTTTGATCTCGATGCCGAGATCGGTTTTATCGGTTTTAAACGCGTTATTGGTGAAGGGCGCCGGGGTACCGGATACCGCCAGTTTGATATTCAGGGTACCGTCCTCAAAACTGCCTCCTTCGCACTGGAAGCGCACCGGAATGCTTTGCGGATAGCTTGCGCCGTTCAGGTTGCTGCCGCTGATTTCCCCAAATTCGACGTTGATCAGTTGGCCTTCATTCACCACGCATTTATCCGGCACGTACAGAATGGCGGATTGAATAAACACCTGCGCCATAGGGTTGGGGCCGAAACCTGCATCGGTTGAACCCAGGCGACCATACATCTCGATGATTTGCCGGTCGTTAATCTGCACGCCATTGATGATTTTTTTGCGCACCCGAAAGGTGACTTTGCCCCGGGAGCCACTTTCGTAGTTGTTGATTTGCACGTAGGGTGGGTTGCATGAATGTTGGCTCAATTCATTGGATACATTGTAAAAAGGCACGGTGACGTAGGCCTTTTTATTGCCGGCGATCCAAACCTCGGCTTTTAAATCCAGGTAATCATTAAGTTTTAAATAACCGTTGCCGAACTCGGAGGGGGGCAGTGCCGAATCAGACTTATAAAAGTGCGGGCTGGTCGGAATACGAGTATCGCAATAGGCCTTGCCGGTATATTTCCCGCCTAATGAATAGGTAAATTCTTTAGTGAAGCCCACCTGATTGGTGATGTTGGTTTCATTCAGGTCGATATAAAATTGTTTCGCCCCGCCGTCCGGCGTCACGTAGCCATTTGCCCAGACGGTAGGCGCCGCCAGCGCGAACGCCAGCGGCAGGTAACAGTTAACGTATTGGTTTTTCATCGCGTTTGTGAACCTCACAGGTAAATCACCTGAATATGCGCCACGCCGGAAAACCCGGCCGCCATCACCGCCCGCTGCGTTGACTCCACGCTGGCGCTGAACCACAGCGTGTTGCTGCCGGGTTGCAGAACGTAGGGCCGGCTTTGCTGATTGAGCGATAGCGCGCGGCCCTGTTGGTCCTGCAAACGCAGGCCGATGCCTTGCACGCCGCCGTTGAGTTTCAGCAAGTCCGGGTTATTCACGTCGCTGTCGCCAAGAAACACCAACGTAGCGGCCTGCTCACCCTGTAAATAGAGCTGCCCGGCATCGCCATTACGTTGGCCGGCGGGGTTATCCGCCAGCGCTTTGGCCCCCAACAGGCAGTTGCGGAAGGAGAGACGAAAGCGCACCGGCACGCTCCTATCGCCGGCATTCTGGAAGTCACGCGCGTTAACCTCGCCCAAATCGATGGCCTGATCCTGGCTGTCCGGCGTCAGGCTGCAAGGGGAACTGAGCAGGCCGCCGAAAAAGCTGACGGTGCCGGTAGTGCCTTCAATCACGTCAAGCGGCGTTGCCGCCACCGCGCAGCCGCTAAACAGCAATGCGCCGAACAGCAAGGGCCGCAGGCGGCCGCCGGTGAATTCAGCCATGCGGTATCTCCTTATTTTTTGGTATCGGGCACGACATGGCAGACGCTGCCGCTGCAGGCGAAGCGAAGCTCGGGATGGCCGCCGTAGTCATTGATGTAGGTGACGACAAAGCTGTTCAGACCGTTGTCGCGCAGCTTCACGCTTTCGCTGGATTTCGGTTTCAGCATCACCGGCTGGAAGTCACCGAGCGCGCCGCCGCCCTGTTTCTGCGGCTGGCGGGTCATGCCGGTCAGAGTGATATAAAACGGCGTGGGGTTTTCGATGCTGAACCCGCCGGCGCTTCTACGGAACACCAGCTTCTCCTGCCACACCTCGCCTTTGGGCGCGACGATGGCCTTCGGCCGGTAAAACAGCTTGATCTGGGTCTGCAGCGCCAGCTGCATCACATTGGTTTTGCTGCTTTTCGGCGGGATTTCACGCAGATTGAAATAGAACACCGATTCGCGATCCTGCGGCAGGCGCTCGGCATCCGGGGTCTTGGTGATGCGCACTACGCTGCGTTCGCCGGCTTCTACCCGTTGCAACGGCGGCAGTACCACCAGCGGCGAGGTGATTTTCTGGTGCTGTTCGTTTTCCAGCCAGGATTGCGCAAGGAAAGGCAGCTCCTTATTTTCGTTGACGATATTCAGGCTGATGGATTTCGCGTCGCTGAGGTAGACGGCGCGGGTACGATCCAGCGAGATCGCCGCTTGGGCGGCGGGAATGGCGGTCAGCAGCGCCAGGCCGATTGTTGCTGTCAGGTTTTTGTTCATATTCATCGACTCGTTAAAATGTTACGGATTACAGTTTGGCGCACGGCAGCAGCAGCTGGTCCAGCGGCTTGGCGGCACCCGGTATCACGATGCGGCACTGGCGTTGGCCTTCCCAGGCGACATCCAGTTGCTCTTGCGGCTGGACACCGGTCAGGTAGACCGATCCGCCGTCGTTCACCACCGCCACTTCGCGGCCTCGCTCGCTCAGCACCGTGGCGCCAAACGGCGGTTCGCTGCCGTCGGCCAGCTTGATGGTGGCCAGCAGCTTGCTGCCTTTCACCACCTCAAAGTGGCGGTAGCCGATGGCACCTTCGGTCAGCGTGCCTTGCACTACCGCTCGGGTCGCTTCGACGTCATCCGCAAGTTGGTTGACGTCAATTCGGGTATCGGTGTTGTAGTAGCTGGTGATATCGGAAATCACCGCCAGGCCGAAGTGGTTGCTGTAGGTACGGCCGTTGTTGATCGGCACCCCGGCGATGCCGTCGGTATCCAGCATCATCCGGCTGCCGCCGTTGCTGGAGTTCTGGTGCGCAGCCACGCCGTGTCGAGTGGCGGTAATGCCGCTGCGGAAAGTGCCGCCGATAGAGGAGTAGCTGTCTTGTTGATAAGAGGCGCTGGCGTTGAGTGAGCCGAATGAGGCGTTACGGGTGTAGTAACCGCGAGCCAGCGATTTGCCGGCTTGGTTAAAGCCGCCGCTTACTTGCCAGGTATTATTCGGATCGGTGTAGTCGTTGTAGGACGCCATCTGCGTGACGTCGCTGTTGCTGCTTTGCAGCGAGTAACCGATACGGCGACGATCGCCAATCGGCACGCTGAAGTTCAGCATCACGCTGTCATCCGTACGGCCGTGATAGGTAGTGCGGTAGGCCGACAGCGAGGCGGTAATGTTGCTGACGTTACCGACGTTGAACAATTTGCTGGCAGACAGCCCGTAGCGATCCTGTGCCTTGGCGTCCCAATAGGTCTGGTGGGAATAGGTCAGGTAGGCGGTGATCGCTTTGGCGCTGTCTTCCGCCATAAAGGTTTTGCTGGCGGTGATGGTGTACAGCTCTTTTTGGCGCCCGTTGTAGTGTTCGTCGTAGTCGTTGTAACGCTCTTGCAGATACTGCGACATGTTCATGAACTTGCGCTGCGAGAAGCGGTAGCCGGCGAAGGTGATCTGGCTGTTCAGTTCATCGAAGCGTTTGGCGTAGTTGACCTTGAACGACATGCCGCTGGCGGTCGGTTCGTTGGGCAGATGCGCGATAGACTGCGTGACGTCCAGCGACATGGCGCCAAACACGTTCAGATCACGACCCAGGCCGAGCGCCCAGGCATTGTAATCGCCGCCGAGCAACGCGCCGCCGTACAGCGACCAGGCGCTGGTCAGCCCCCAGGAAAAATCGCTGGCGGAGAACAGCGGCCCCTGCGTGCGGTGATCGTAAGCCGAGGGCTTACCCAGTGCGACGTTGTAGCGCACATAGCCGGGTCGGGTCAGATAAGGGATGGTGGCGGTATCGACCTGGAAGGTGGAAACGCTGCCGTCCTGTTCTTCTACCTTCACATCCAGCTGGCCACGCACCGAACTGTTGAGATCCTGAATGGCGAACGGCCCGGCGGGCACCGTGGTTTCGTACAGCGTGCGGCCTTCCTGGGAAACGGTGATTTTGGCGTTGCTCTTGGCGATGCCGCGGACTTCCGGCGCATAGCCCTGCAGGTTTGGCGGCAGCATGCGCTCGTCACTGGCCAGATTGAGGCCGGTGAAGCGGTACGAATCGAACACCCCCGAGTCGAGAAAGATTTCGCCGAGGGTGAGCTTGGCGGCCTGCATTGGCAGTGCGCGATAGGCGTAGATCTGGTTCCAGTCAAAACCGCTGTCACGCTGGCCGGCCTGCTGATTGTAATTGGCCTGATAATCGGCACGCAGGCGCCAGGCGCCCATATTGGCACCCAGCGTGCCGTAGCTGCTGAGATTTTCTGAGGTGTTGTTATTGTGGCTTTGCTTGCCGACCTGGCCGCTGAGGTTGTAGTCCAGCAGCAGCCCCGGAATACCCTCGTCCCATTGTTCAGGTGGGGTCCAGTCCGGATCGGAATATTTCATCCATGCCTGCGGAATGGTGATCGCCAACACGCCGCCGCCGATACGATCGGAAAGAGTCGCCCCTTTGATCCCGCTGATATCGGCGCAACGGTTGTCGTGCCACAGGGTGATTTTTTTGGCGGCTTCCTCTTTCAGCGCCATTTTTTCCACCAGATCCGGCGGTAGACAGGCGCGCGAGCGGTCCTTTTTATCCGCTGACGGATAGTACTGGATGCGGCGCTGCGGCAGGGTTTTCTGGTTGATCTTGATATCCAGCAGATAGGTCCCGGGCATGACGTAATCGGCGTCGGAAAAACGCGATAAATCCACTTTGCTGCGATCGCCGATATCCAATACGTCAGTATTGAATTCCGTGGCGGAAAAAGCCGAATGCGCCCAGAGGAAAGATAGAATGACGGTAAGGGGTCTTTTTTTCCGTGTCAGTAATGACGTCATAGAATAATCACTCATGGCAAATCCGCGCCCAATAGCAGGTCATCCTGTACGACCTGAATACGTAATACGTGATGTCGTTCGGTACCTGATGCCGGTACCCGCCTAACGCGGCGTTACAGATAAGACAGGGTGAATTTCGCCAACGAGCTGAATCCGCCGGCTCGGGCCTTATCAGGGTGAATACGTAATCGGGCACCGAAGCGCAGCGTATTGTCGCCGGCGACGATCTGGTAATCCGCCGTGGTGGTGCCCAGCGGGATAGGGGTACCGGCTGCGGTAAGCAGTTCAATGGCCACGCCTTGCGCTTCGCCGTAAACGCCCAATAGCTCGGGATCCCGGCTGTCTGCGGTGCCGTCGAAGGTGACGGTAGCCGCGCGATAAATAAAGTCGGGCTTCACTACGCTTGCCAGTTCACAGTTCACCAGCTTGATCTCAAAATTGCGGCGGCTGCCGATCAACACCGGTTGTGCGCCCAATGTCGCATCGGTCATGGAGATCAGCCCGAAATCAATGGTTTGGTCGAGGCTTTCACCGGCAATCCCACAGGGGGTCTCGACGATCTCGCCGCCCAGGCTGACCGTGCCGTGGCCCTGATTTTTCGCCGTCGCCTCTACGCTGCAAACGCTGAGCGCGATAAGCAGTGCGCCCCAAATCCGGGTTGTCATGCTGGCGTCTCCCTGTTGCCGTCTGTCTCGCTACCTAATATCCGTGCAGGTAAAAGCGGGGGCGCCGAAACGGCGCCCCCCAAGGGGATTACAGGTAAGCCAGAGTGAAGTTCGCTACGCTGGTGAACTCGCCTGGGACCACGGCGCCAGACGCGCTGCTGCCTTGCAGATAAGCGGCGAATTTCAGGGAGTTGTTGCCTTCGTTCAGGCCCTGACCGTCAGTCGCGGTGCCCAGTTCAACGTCTTTGGAGTGCAGGTTGTCGTAGATCATGATGCCGGCGCCGGTCGCGGTGCCGCTCAGTGCCAACAGCTTGCTGTTATCAGAATCCGGGGTGCCGGTGAAGGTCACCTGGACGTTCTTCATGGTCGTCAGAGAGCAGTCTTTCAACTCAATGCTGAATGGCTGAGAGCTGGATTTCCCTTCTTTGGCCAGGATACGGCTGCTGATTTGGCCCATCGGTACCGTCTGGTCAACGGACTCTGGCGCTACGCTGCATGGCGCATCGATGATTTCACCGGTAAAAGTCACTTTACCGCTGCCCTGGTTAGATGCGGCGTGAGCAACAGATGCGGAAGCGAAAGCAATCATGGTTGCCAACATTAATTTATTCAGTTTCATTTCTCAAGTTCCTGTAGAGAGTATTTAAATAAAAAGAAAAGCACATCTAAATCCCCCACGACGACGGTAACGTCATGTCACCGGCATCGAAGTTGGAGCCAGATCCTTTTGCTCTGGGCAATACGCCATCCTCCGTTATTAGCTCAGCAATAACGAAAGTTTTTGGAAGGCGTAAAAACGCATTCCATTAAAATGAAAATATGAATATCACCCTGGCGTCTTGGTGAGAATATTCTTGCAAATAATAGGTGTTGTTGGAAATAGCTTTTATTAAGTTAGGTCAAATACAGAATATAAAACCAAAAGGAAAAAGAAATATATATAATTGAAAATCAATAGATCGTATACAAATATTATCCAGAATAAATGACTATATAAATGGCGATGTGCGAGATTTTAGATCGCCAGATATACCGATGACACTACAATTCACAATATTGTTTTGATAATATCGCTATCAGACAGCAGATGATGAATTGCGGCTGTTAATCGATAGGTGAAATTTAACTCATTGTTTTAAAAGGAAAGTGTTGCGATATCGTCAACTTGAAACGCGGCTTTTATACTTAGTGCCGGCGTGGCTCTCTTTCGTTGCGTTAACAAAAAAATAACAATGTCGATGTGTGTCGAATTATTATCGGCACCCGCCGATATTGCGCATTTTTTCGTTATTTAACTCGTTCGGATTAATCCAAAAAGGTGAGGTTTTGCCGGGCTTCGCGACATAATAATGACCTAAGTGATAATTAAGGGATGATAAACGGAATGATTACCATAATTAATGATTCAATTCGCCGCGCTGCCGTTGCTTTGGTCGTATTGATAATGTTCGGTTTAATGTTGTCGGGCTGTGCAGGGAAGAATGGCGCGGGCGCTGTCGCCGTGAAAAAAGTCTCACAGAATAATCCTAACGAAAAGACTGATGAGCAGCGCATCGTACTTTGTCAGCAGCGGGTGAATTCACTTAAGAATATTAATCCGCAAAGTTACCAGAAACGGATTGCTTATTTTAATGGGCTGCTGTCCAACGCCTCTGGATATGCCGGTATTCGCAGTCATGTCGATGACAGTACCCGTAAGGCTATCGACGCGCTTTATAAATATAAAACTGAAAAGTTCTGTGCCGATGTCGAGCATGAGCTGATGTCCGATCTGTCCAGCCGGGTGGAGAGCCTGTAACCATGAAAAAGTATGCGGAAGGAGCCGCAGCCTTTCTTTTGTTAGTGGTGGCAGGCAGCGTGTCGGCGGTGGGCAAAACGTCGGCCGATGACGGTATTCCCGCGCTGCTGAAATTTGCCGAGCAGCAGCAGGTGGTGGCTCCGGCACCCTCGGTGGCAGAAAAGGCGCCGTCGGCTTCGCCGCCGGTGGCCGCCAAACCCAAGCCCGTTATCGAACCGCGTGGGGATGCCGCCCGGCTGTCGGCACTGAATCAGACCCTGCGTCAACAGGCCGAGGTGATTCAGCAGCAGGCCGACACTGTCCGTCGGCTGGAGCGGTTATTAGCGGTTCAGGCCACCGTACCGCCTCCCACAGAGCCTGCGGCGGTGGATATCCGGCCGTTGGCGGCGGCGCTGAAGGGGATCCGACGGGCTATTGCGCCGCCGCCGGATCTGCTCGCCATGGCGGCATCGTTGGCGCGGCAACAACGGATAGCCGGAGAACAAAAACAACGGCTACAGCAGCTCAGCCGACAGTTGGCACAGATGCAACTGCCGCCGACGCTGGTCAGCGATGCGGATAAACAGGCTTACGCCGCCGGGGTCTCGCTTGGGCGCGACATTGTGCAACTGCAAGAACAGAACCGACAGCTGGGCATTGAAGCCGACCGGGTGCGTTTGCTGGCGGGTATCGCCGATACGCTGAACGGCAAACCCCGGTTGGACAACGCCGCCATCGACGGCGCCCTGCAAGCCGCAGACCGCGCTTTGCAGCAGGCCCATCGGCAACGGCAGCAGACCTTACAGCAGGACGGTAAAGCCTATCTCGCCGATTTCGCCGTCAGGCCGGGGGTGCAACAGGACGCGCTCGGGTTCTATTACCGCGTGGATTACGCCGGTAGCGGAAAAATAGCCGCGGGCGACAACGTCAGCATCGTGGTGCGTGAAAGCCTGCCCGACGGCACGGTGATTAAGGACATGGAGCTGGCCGGTACGACCATCTCGCTGCCGCTGGCGCAATACCCGCCGCTGTTTCGCGCAGCTATCGGCAAACTCGACAAACACGGGTCCATTACTCTGGCTGTGCCGCCGGAGCTGGCGTATGGCGATAAGGGCAGCCCACCCGCCATCCCGCCAGGAGCCACCATGATTTACACCCTGCGCGTGGCCGACGTGCTACCGCCGGATAAGGACAGGCAAAAGTAACCCCAGGAGGACGCGATGGCCAAGGCACCGATAACCTATGAAATCAGGAAATCGCATATGCTAAACGTGTTACGAAAACTGTGTACGGAACGTGCGACGGGAGCCGGGGATCATCATCCGCCACCGCCGGAACAGTGGCCTAAAACAAGGGAGCTGGCAGACAAATGCGGCGAAAATATTTACACCACGCGCACGCTGTTATTAGCATTGGAAAAAGAGGGAAAAGTGCGTTGTACCCACCGCAGCATCAATAATTCGTTACGCTGGTATATCTGCACGTCGACCCAAAAAGCGTAATTCTTTTTCTGTTTCAAATTTTGGACTACCTTTCACAGCCGATCATAATAAGGCTGGGGGTTGCGAGCCCCCAGCCCTGTCGTTTTGTTACCCGGCGACTGCCCTCGCTGGGGGATGAGCGAGCCGGCCGCCTGCTGCAACTTGAAATCCATAGGGTATACTTGCCGGCTGATTGAAAGGCGTTTTATGGCGATGCGGGTATATTATGAAGGAAAGCAAAGAAATACTTTTATTGGATGATATTCATTATCAAATAGACGACCAGGTTATTTTGGATTCCGTCTCTTTCGGCCTAAAGGCGGGTGAATTCAAACTGATTACCGGGCCGTCCGGCTGCGGAAAAAGCACCCTGCTGAAAATCGTTTCCTCTTTGATCGACCCGACCCGCGGAAAAATTATCTTTGACGGTAAGCCCATCACCGATATGCCGCCGGAAGAATACCGCCAACAGGTCTCTTACTGTTTTCAGACCCCGGCGCTGTTTGGCGATACGGTGTATGACAATATTGCGTTGCCTTATCTGATCCGCAAGCAAAAGCCGGACGAGAAAAAAATGAAGGCCGACCTGGCGCGCTTTGGGTTGGCGGAAAATAAGCTGGAAAAAAGCATTAACGAATTATCCGGTGGGGAGAAGCAGCGCATTTCCTTGATCCGCAACCTGCAATTTATGCCCAAGGTGCTGTTGTTGGATGAAATTACCAGCGCGCTGGATGAAGATAATAAGCGCAACGTCAACGAGATTATTCATCAGTTGGTGTCGCAACATGGCGTAGCGGCGCTATGGGTCACGCACGATAAAGACGAAATCAAACATGCGGATGATGTGATTACTCTGAGCGCGCATGGCGCACGGGCACAGGAGAAAACCGATGAACCAGCATAATATCACCAATGAATCCTTAGGGTTGTCGATGATACTGGTGGTCATCGCTATTTTGATCAGCCATAAAGAAAAGCTGGCGCTGGAAAAAGACATTATCTGGAGCATTTGCCGCGCGGTAGTGCAACTGATTATTGTCGGCTACGTGCTGAAATACATTTTTGACGTGAACAATGCCATTCTGACGGTGTTGATGGTGCTGTTTATTTGTTTTAACGCCGCTTATAACGCGCAAAAGCGCAGTAAATATATTGAGCATGCGTTTGTTACCTCATTTATCGCCATTACCACGGGCGCGGTATTGACGCTGGTGGTGCTGGTGCTGACCGGTTCGATAGAGTTTACGCCGATGCAGGTGATCCCGATTTCCGGCATGATCGCCGGCAATGCGATGGTGGCGGTTGGGTTGTGTTACAACAATCTGGGGCAGCGTTTTAAAGGCGATCAGCAGAAAATCCAGGAGATGCTCAGTTTGGGCGCGTCGCCGAAGTTTGCCTCGACGGCGCTGATCCGCGACAGCATTCGCGCGTCGTTGATTCCGACGGTCGACTCGGCCAAAACCGTCGGGTTGGTCAGCCTGCCGGGCATGATGTCCGGTTTGATCTTCGCCGGCATTGATCCGGTCAAGGCGATCAAATACCAGATCATGGTGACCTTTATGCTGCTTTCCACCGCCGCCCTGTCGACCATTATTGCCTGCTATCTGGCTTACCGTAAGTTCTATAACGCCCGCCATCAATTGGTGGTCAGTAAGCTGAAGTAGCGCTAAAAAAACGGCCTCCGAAGAGGCCGTTAGTTTGATGACAAAGTTGTCTTTGAACCCGAGATACCCGGGCCTAGCGCACCGAGGGGCGCTCCGGGGAGGCCGTTATGCTATCCGCTACTCTTGCAGCAGGGCGATGCTCTGGCGGATTTCACGTTCTATATCCGTCTCTGACCAGTTATCCAGTTGCGAAGAGAACGGCTCGAAGGCGTAAATGCCGGTATAACCGAGGCGTTCCAGATTCTGCACCTGTTTTTTACTTTCCAGCCGATCTTTGCCACTCAGCATGATGCGTTCTTCGTCGCTTAACGCGCTTTTGCTTAGCGGATCCTCCACGCCGGAAAGGTGCACCAGGCCAATGCCATCGATGTCAATCTGCGCATCGAACTCGGGTTGCGTCACCTCGCTTAAATAATGGTGGAAGGTATCGAGCACGATTTTGTAGGGTGCGCCTGAATCCCCGATCAGCGACTGCGTCAACAGTGACGAACGCAGCGAACTGATGCCGAACCCTAACGGTTCAACATAGCCCTGCACGCCGTATTGTTTAAACAGCGGCGCCAGCAGTTTCAGGGCTGCCAGTGTATCGTTCTTTTTTTGCGCTTCGCTGCGGCGGTCGTCCGCGCTGCAATGCGGGCACAGCACCAGCGCCTTGCTGTGGATCGCCTGGGCTTGCGACAGCAGCGCCTCGGCGTTTTTCAGCAGCCTGGCTTCGTCGTCCAGCAGATTAAACCTGCCGAGGGCGTTGATAGTGATGATCTCTATGCCGTATTTTGCCGCCAACGCAGTGAGTTGCTCGTTGCTCAGACTGTCGGTCACCTTGCCGCTCGGCATATCGTTGCGCAGCTCGACTTTATTGAGCCCGCATGTTTTCACCAGGCGGAAAAAGGATTCCAAATCGAGATTCGGCGCGATCTTGCGGTTGATGCAAAAACGCTCTGGCGCAATGGTCATGATGCATTACTCCTGAAGGGGATTGAGAAAGCTTAGGGCTTGCCGTCTTGCAACGGCACCGGCTGTATTTCGGACAAGGGCAGGCGATAGCGTTTCGCCATCACCACGTCTTCCATTTTCTCGAGGGAGACGCCCCGGGTTTCCGGGATGTAACGGCTGACAAACCAGTAGCTGAACAGGCAGCACGCCGCGAAAATCCACATCGGGAAGGCGCCGTGGAACTGGGAGAACAGATACGGATTGTCGTTGATCATCGGGAAGGTTTGCGAGACCACAAAGTTGGCCAGCCACATGCAGCCGACGGCGATGCTCATGCCCTGCGAACGCATGCGGTTGGGGAAAATCTCCGACACCAGCACCCAGGCGCCGACGCCCCAGGACAACGCGTAAAACACCATGAAGAACAGCATGCCGAACAGCGCGAAGTAACCTGTAGCCTCGGTATAGAGCGCATAAGAGGTGATCAGCAGCCCGGCGATGACCCCCAGAGTGCCCCAGCGCATCAGCGGGATACGGCCCATGCGATCCATCAGCATGGCGCCAATCACCGAGCCGACCAGCTGCATTACGCCAATCCAGATGGTCTGGAACAGCGCTTCCTGCGCATTCTCGGTGACGGTTTTCAACACCACCGGCGCGTAATACATCATGACGTTAACGCCGGTGACCTGTTGCAGCATGGCGATCATGCAGCCGACAAACAGGATGAAACGCACGCGCTTATCGGCGTAGCTGAGTTTTTGCTTGCTGGATTGTTGATCCTGCCGTATCGAGTCCTTGATTTCCCGCAGGACGTTTTTGGCATGCTCGGCGTTGGAGACGCGGGTCAGCATCGCCAGCGCCTGATCGTCGCGGCCGACCATCACGCTCCAGCGCGGGGATTCCGGAATGATAAACACCAGAATGCAGAACAGGATGCAGGGAAGCACGCCGGAGGCGAACATCCAGCGCCAGCCCATCTCCACCAGCCAGGCTTCGCTGGCGATGCTGGCAATCTTGAAGTTAACGTAAAAGATCACGATCTGGCCGAACACGATGGCGAACTGCTGCATGCTGAGTGCGCGGCCGCGCATGTCTTTCGGCGACACTTCAGACATGTACATCGGCGAGACGGTGGCGGCGATGCCCACCGCCAGCCCGCCGATAATGCGGTAAATGACAAACCAGGTGAAGGTCGGTGCCAACGAGGAACCAATGGCCGAGACGGTAAACAACAGTGCCGCCAGCATCAGGGCCTTCTTGCGGCCATAACGCCCCGCCAGCGGCCCGGCGGCGAAGGCGCCAACCACGCAGCCGATCACCACGTTGGATACCGCCCAGCCGGTTTCGGCCGGGCTGAGGTTGAAATAGGTTTTCAGGGATTCGATCGCGCCGGAGATCACGGCGGTATCGTAGCCGAACAGCAGACCGCCCAGAGCGGCGACCCCGCAAATCTTCATGATGTAGCCGGTATTGCGCTTACGCTGGTATGACATTTATTGCTCCGATTTTTATCCTGGCTTCTGCCCGCATGTTGCGTTGTAGGGGAAAGGGAGCAGAAGAGTGAACCGTGCCTGTCATCAAGGCGGTGATATTGGTGCAGTTCTTCCTTAAACAAAAACATTTATTTCATAATTAGTGAATAATGAAATATTGATTTTTAGATCCAGTTCAAAAAAAAGCGCAAACCGGCAGCCGGCGTTACCGAAGGATTTGCGTGCGTCCGGCACCGCTGCGTTGAGCGGCCGCCGCTCTTTTTCTGTATAAAAGTCAGGGTAAACTGCCGCCCAGTGTCGGGTTGGCGGAGGGCGTGCTTTTTTACCGCAATGCAATGAGCCTGCATGACGACACGGCAAAACTGCGACCGCCCGCACTAAAAACAAAATTTCTAAAATAATTTATTTGAAACTTTTTTTTCAATGAAATAGAGTTTGCTTTATCCGGTCAGGATTTAGCCTGCTTGCGGGCATGAGCTGGCAGTGTGACTCAAACGCCACGGCGTGCGGCAGCCCCGCATGCGGCCAGGCGACAGCGGACTTAAAAGAGGGTGAGACATGAAAACCGTGGGTAATTTTATTGGCGGGCAGGTGTGCCTGAGCAGCAGCAATCAAACCGTCGACGTGCATAACCCGGCTACCGGCCAGGTCGAACGTCGCGTCACGCAGAGCACCGCCGCCGAGGTAAAGCAGGCCATCGATGTCGCCCATCAGGCGTTTACCGACTGGTCGCGCACCACGCCGCTGCGCCGCGCGCGCATCATGTTCAATTTCAAGGCATTGCTGGAACAGCATCGCGAAGAACTGGCGCAGCTCATCGTCAGTGAGCACGGCAAAGTTTATTCCGATGCGCTGGGCGAATTGACCCGTGGCCTGGAAGTGGTCGAGTTTGCCTGCGGCATTCCGCATTTGATCAAAGGCGAGTATTCGGCGGACGTCGGCAGCGGTGTCGACAGCTTCTCGCTGATGCAGCCGCTGGGCGTCGTGGCGGGCATCACCCCGTTCAACTTCCCGGCGATGGTGCCGATGTGGATGTTCCCCATCGCGCTGGCCTGCGGCAATACCTTCGTCCTCAAGCCGCCGGCGCTGGTGCCTTCGGCCTCGGTGCGGTTGGCCGAGCTGCTGAAAGAAGCCGGCTTGCCGGACGGCGTATTCAACGTGGTTCATTGTTCTAACGAAAACGCCGCCCAGCTGTGCACCGATCCGCACATTCAGGCAGTGAGCTTTGTCGGTTCGTCTGCGGTAGCGGAGCACATCTATACCACTGCCAGCGCCCACGGCAAGCGAGTACAAGCCTTTGGCGCAGCGAAAAATCAGGCCATCATCATGCCGGACGCCGATCTGGACGCTACCGTAAATGCCCTGATGGGCGGCGCGTTCGGTTCTGCCGGCGAGCGTTGCATGGCACTGCCGGTGGCGGTGGTGGTGGGTGACGACACGGCCGACAAGTTGATCGCCAGGCTGAAACCGCTCATTGCACAACTGCGCGTGGGCCCGGGGATCCAGCAGGGCGGCGAAGAAAACGAAATGGGGCCGCTGGTTTCCTCGGCGCACCAGAAGAAAGTTTTGGGTTATATCGATCTGGGTGTGGAAGAGGGCGCAACGCTGGTGGCCGACGGCCGCAACTATCAGGTAGCGGGCTACCCGGAGGGTTACTACGTTGGCGGCACCCTGTTTGACCATGTGACTTCCGACATGCGCATCTACCGTGAAGAGATCTTCGGGCCGGTGCTGGGCATTGTCCGCGTACCGGATTACCAAACCGCCATCGACACGGTGAACAGCCATGAGTTTGGCAATGGCAGCGCCATCTTCACCAGTAACGGCCACTATGCGCGCCAGTTCGTGCAGGAAGTGCAGGCCGGCATGGTGGGGGTCAACGTGCCGGTGCCGGTCCCGATGGCGTTTCACAGTTTCGGCGGCTGGAAGCGCTCGGTGTTCGGCGCCCTGAACGTACACGGCACCGACGGCGTGCGTTTCTACACCCGCATGAAAACCGCCACAGCGCGCTGGCCGACCGGGCAGCAGACGGTGTCGGAATACAGTATGCCGACGCTGGGCTAATCCCCGCACCGACAGACCAGGGCCGTTACTTCATTGGAGTGACGGCCGCTGCATTTGTAACGCTATAGGTTAACAGGAGAATAATCATGTCTTCATTGCTCGCCAAATGTCAGCAACCGAACGCCGAGGGGCGCATCCAGCACGTCACCCCAGAGAATGCCGGCTGGCGCTTTGTCGGGTTCGATGTCTATCGCCTCGAAGCCGGCCAGACGCTGCAATTGGAAAGCGGCGATAAAGAGCTGTGCCTGGTGCTGGTCGCCGGCATTGCCTCCGTCGCCACCCTGCGGGCGGAATATCCGCATATCGGCAAACGCATGAGCCCGTTTGAGCGCACGCCGCCTTACGCGGTCTACGTGCCGCATCACGACAAGATTACCGTGCGGGCGGAAAGCGATTTGGAGCTGGCGGTGTGCAGCGCGCCGGGCAAAGGGCATCTGCCGTCGCGCCTGATTACGCCGGCGGATGTGGGCGTCGAGCGGCGCGGCAAGGGGCGCAATCAGCGTCTGGTGCACAACATTCTGCCGGACAGCGAACCCGCCGACAGCCTGCTGGTGGTGGAAGTGTACACCGATGAAGGCAATACCAGTTCATACCCCAGCCACAAGCACGATCAGGAAGATTCGCCGGATGAAACCTATCTGGAAGAAACCTACTATCACCGCATACAGCCTGAACAGGGCTTTTGCCTGCAGCGAGTCTATACCGACGATCGCGAACTGGATGAGTGCATGCCGGTGTATAACCGTGACGTGGTCAAGGTACCGCGCGGTTACCACCCGGTGGCGACCTTGGCCGGTTACGACAGCTACTATCTCAACGTGATGGCCGGGCCGGTACGGCTGTGGAAATTCACCTGGGAAAAAGACCACGCCTGGATTAACAGCGACGGTTACCCGGCACGCTAGATCACAGTCTGTGTTATGACATTAAGCCCGTGAAACGGGCTTTCCTCGTTATCGGCCACATAGCTGCCAATTGGCGCGTGTATAAATTTAGTCTCAATTTGCTCCTCGGCTGTTCAAATGATAACCTTTTTGAACATGAGTCGCTGCGTGTGATGACAGGCTATGCGTGTGAAAGCGAAAGTAGCTGGTAGCCGCGGAGTGCAATTGCCGTAATGCGTTCGCAAGCCTAATGAGGCGCCCTTTGAGCAGAAGCTTTCGTCTGCGCAACAGGAGTAAAAGAGAAATCCGTTATGACGACTACGATGTCCCAAAAAGCCGCTCGAGAAGGGTTGGGTTCACCCGACCTATTTGAAGGTGGTGTTTTCGTAACCAAAAATGGCGTCGCTGAGCTGTTTGTCCAAACAGCAGCTGAGAGAGAAGCAGAGATTAGAGAACGCAATCTCGAACGACAGGCTAATGCCCTGCTAAAGCTGGTTATGCTGGCTAAACAAGACATTAAAAATCAGCGTGGAATGTCACCTGAGGAAACGCTGAGAAGATTGCGGGAAGCTCGCAAATAATAGAGAGGTGCTGAGTGCCGAAATATAGGGATATTATTGTTTCACCGGCGGCAGAATGGAGTCTTAAAGATATCGAGTCGTTTAAAAGCGGGACCATTGGCCCGGCTAATGCCGGTGAATTTGTGGATAATCTGCTGTTATCATCTCTATCGGCAATAGCTGAAGACCCTACGCGTTATCGTTTCAATGCGATGTTGTCAGGCTACGGCGTACAGCTCCGTGAGCGGCTGGATCCCGACAGCGAGTATCGTGTTATCTATGACTGTGACGACAAAACCATCGAAATCCTGGTTTTTGTCAGCATGAAACAGGATCTGGAAAGCGCATTGTACCGCTATCTGGTACTGCAATAGCTTTCAGCACCCGGCTGCGCCGGGTACGTTCTCATTGGTAAAATGGCCCAGTTTCCTGTGTGCCACCTTTCTTATCACCATAACTATTCGTCTTTTGCATTATTCAGTGCCAAGGATACCGCCAGGGTTTGCGCCAGACACATTGAGGCGACCTGCGAGCGGAAACCGTCCACCTGCGCTTCGCGCACCACAAAACACACGTCGCTGAAGGCGGCCAGCGGGCTGACCTGGCTGTCGGTGATGGCGATCTGTTGCGCGCCGCGTTTGGCACCCAGTTCCACCAGCTCCAGCGCTTCTTGCGCATACGGCGAGTAGCTGATGGCAATCACCACGTCCTTGGGTTTCACCATGCTCAATTGCTCGGTAAACATGCCGCCCAACCCGTCGATCAGGAACGCCCGGCGTTCAAGGTGCCGTAACGCATAGGTGAGGTAGGAGGCGACGCTGAAGGAACGGCGCAGGCCAATCACGTAGATGTTCTCGGCGTTATTCAGCAGTTCAACGGCACGGTCCAGCTGCTCTGAACTGGTTTGCATAGCCAGCTGTTGCAGCGCCTGAGCGTTGACCATGGTGAACACATTAAGAATTTCCGCCGGTTTTTCCGGCGCGACGTTGTCGTCGGTCGAGGTCTGACGAAACAGGCGCGCGCGTTCGGTGTAGTTGACCGTTTCTTCCATCAGGTGCTGACGAAAAACCTGTTTCATTTCATTGAAACCGCTAAAGCCAAACGCGTTGGCGAAGCGGATCAGCGTGGAAGGCGGGACGCTGGCCTGTGCGGCTATGGAGGCAACGGTATCGAAAGCAATGCTGTTACTGTTATCCAAAATGTAACGCGCCACCTGTTTCAAACGCTTGCTCAGCGTTTCGTAACGGTGGCGAATCTCGTCCTGTAACAGCGAAAGTTGAGTTGGGTTGTTCATCCATTCGGCTCGCAGTGGGGGCTAAGGCGTATCGGCCTGACGCCTGAGTTGTTGACAGGCCATTCTAACAGATGGAGCGGAAATTTCATTTCATCTAAAAGCGATTTATTCGATTGCAAGTTGCGTTACTTCACAGAAAACAGGCAAAAAAATCCCCTTAAAGCGGCGAAAATCGCTGTAAGGGGAGTCTTTGTCGATTAACTTGCGTCGTGGCCGGGGCGGTATTGGCGCCAGAAACCGATCAGCGTCAGGTATTTTTGTTTCACCTGTTCGATTAAGCCGGCGTCATCCAGTTCGCCCTGCAACCAGCGGCGTGAAGGCTGGCCGAAAATGGTGCGGCCAACGGCAAAGCCTTTCACCCAAGGGGCATCCGCCGCGGCGGCGAAGCCGGCCTTCAGCGTTTCCTCCGGTGAATCCAGCCCCAGGATCAGTACGCCGCGGCAGAAGGGATCGTTAGCCTCGATCAACGCACCGACCCGTCGCCAGTTCTCGGCGCTCAGCGGTGGCAGTTTCCACCAGTCCGGTTTTACGCCCAACCGATAGAAATGTTGCAGCATGTCCAGATAGTAGCGCTCGTCTTTATCGGCGTTGCTTTCCGGCAAAATGACCTCGAGCAGCAGCTCGTGGCCGGATTTGCAGCAGCCGCGATAGACGTCGTTAATCAGTTCATCCTGTTCGCGGCGCAGTTCGGCGGCGTCATGCGGGTGGTAAAATACCAGGCATTTGACTACGTGTTCCTGCGGCCAGTCGATCAGTTGCGAGCCGATATTGCCATGCTCCAGCCGCAGCGGGCGCGAACTCGGAAGCTCGACCGGCCGGCCAATCCACCACCCCTGGCCGGTGATTTCGTTCAGCGCCGCCTGGCCGTAAGTGGTGTCGGCCAGAATGCCGCTGTTGCCCTGCAGCCCGGCATCTTCTGCGGCCTGTTGCGCCGCTGCCAATAGCAGGGTTTTCAATTGGGGGATACGTTCTTCACTGACGTTGGCTTCGCGCGCCATATCCGCTAACTGCTTGCGGTGATCGAAGGCGAATACGCACAGTTCCGGCCACTGTTTTTTACGGGTAGTCACCCGATGCAGATGATTGAGTCGTGGGTCGCGGTCCGGGCGCTTCACTTCCCGTTCGCGTTGCAAATAATCATCCAACTCCAGTTTGGTGGGCATCGCCGGCGCGCAGCCGTGGCGCGAAACAACCAACGCGCCGCAGGCGTTGGCGTAACGGCAGGCCTGATCCCAACCTTCATCGTTCAGATAACCGCGCAGCAGGCCGGACATAAAGGCGTCGCCGGCTCCCAGCACGTTCAGTACCTCAACCCGCACGCCGGAATGCAGTTTTACCTGCTGCCAGTCGGCGGCAATCTCGCCTTCGAAGACCGAGCACCCCTGCGCGCCGCGTTTGCAGACCAGCGTGGCCCGGGTGGCTTTGCGTACGTTGCTCAGCGCGGTCAGCGTGTCGGTGCTGCCGCCGGCAATATGAAACTCTTCTTCGGTACCGACGATTAAATCAAAGTGGTGCAGTACCTCTTGCAGTTCGCGGGTCACCTTCTCGGATTCCACAAAGCGGGTTTCGCCGTCGCCCAACGAGGTAAGGCCCCACAATACCGGGCGATAGTCGATATCCAGCGCGGTGCGCAGGCCGTGGCGGCGGGCGTATTCCAGCGCCTTCAGCACCGCAGCGCGGGTGTTCGGGTGCGACAAGTGGGTGCCGGTGATAGCCAGCGCGCGTGACGACGCAATATAGGATTCGTCGATATCGTCCGGCGTCAGCGCCATGTCGGCACAGTTTTCACGGTAGAAAATCAGCGGGAAGGTTTCCTGATCCTTGATGCCGAGGATCACCAGGCCGGTCAGGCGCTGGGGGTCGACGATCAGGCTCCGGGTGTCGGCGCCGACGCGCCGCAGCTCTTCGCGCAGGAAACGGCCCATATGTTCATCGCCGACGCGGGCAAGCATGCCGGACTTCAACCCCTGAATGGCGGTGCCGTAGGCTACGTTGCCGGAAGAGCCGCCGAGATACTTGGAGAATGTGCTGGCATCTTCCAGGCGTGCGCCGATCTGTTGTGCATAGAAATCGACGGCGATACGCCCGAGACAAATGACATCAAGCTGTTTTTCTTGTGTAGCCATACCCGTTTCCTTCTGTATTAAGCAAAACCCCGACTGCGAAGCATGTTTTGGAGTATGAGGAATAAAAATTTCAATTTCAAGATTGAATGAAATTTACACCCCAAAAATGTGATGCATTTAAAAGCGTGATGAAACCGGGATTGCAGAGGGTAAAAACCGCGCCCCGCCTGAGAGAAAAACCTGTTGTAACCGCAGTTGATGCTTATGTGCCGCAGGCCGGTGGTATCGGGTGCGAAGGCGGGTTTGGCGCGGTTGAAATGGGGGGGCGCAGGCAGGAAAGGGCGGCTAAGTCAGTGAATTCTAAAGGCATGGATGAAACAGGATTTTCATCATTATGCGATCTTTATCGCAAAATGAAATGTTTCTTCTGTGATGTCATTTTATGGAAAATATATTTGTTTATAATCGCTTCACGTTTCACGTTGTCGGTTTAGTGAGCGGCACCGCTGGAAAGCCATAGGGCATAATGTAGAGGGTGGAGAAATGGGCAAGATCAGATTAACCATGGCACAGGCACTCGTCCGGTTCCTCGACAACCAGTATTTGCTGGTCGACGGCGTGGAAACCAAATTCGTAAAGGGCATCTTTGCGATTTTCGGGCACGGCAACGTCCTCGGCCTGGGGCAGGCGCTGGAGCAAGACAGCGGCGAGCTGGTGGTGCATCAGGGGCGTAACGAGCAGGGCATGGCCCACGCGGCGACCGGCTTCGCCAAGCAGAAGCTGCGCCGGCAGATCTATGCCTGCACCTCTTCCGTCGGCCCCGGGGCCGCCAATATGATTACCGCCGCTGCGACCGCCACCGCCAACCGCATTCCTTTATTGCTGCTGCCGGGCGATGTCTATGCGTCGCGCCAGCCGGACCCGGTGTTGCAGCAGATTGAACAGTCCTACGATCTCAGCATCAGCACCAATGACGCTTTCCGCGCGGTCAGCAAATACTGGGATCGCATCGTGCGGCCGGAACAGCTGATGAGCGCCTGCATCAACGCGATGCGCGTGCTGACCGATCCGGCGGAAACCGGCGCGGTCACGCTGTGCCTGCCGCAGGACGTGCAGGGCGAAGCCTACGACTACCCGGACTACTTTTTCCAAAAGCGCGTACATCGGCTCGATCGCCGCCCGGCGACCGAAGGCATGCTGGCGGATGCGCTGGCGCTGTTGACCGCCAAACGCAAGCCGCTACTGGTGTGCGGCGGCGGGGTGAAGTATTCGCAGGCCGGGCAGGCGCTGCGCGAGTTTGCCGAACGTTTCCACATTCCGTTTGTGGAAACCCAGGCCGGCAAGGGCACCGTGCCTTCCAGCCATCCGTTTAACCTGGGCGGCGTCGGCGAAACCGGCTGTCTGGCGGCCAATATGCTGGCCAAGCAGGCCGACCTGGTGATTGGCGTAGGCACCCGTTACACCGACTTCACCACCTCGTCAAAATGGCTGTTCCAACAGCCGGATGTGGATTTCCTCAACATCAACGTCAGCGGCTTTGACGCCGGCAAACTCGACGGTGTGCAGGTACTGGCCGATGCCCGTGCGGCGCTGGTCGCCTTGAGCGCCCTGCTGGCGCAATCCGATTACCGCGCAGGTTGGGGCGATGCCATTGCCGAAGCGCGCAGCGCTCAGCAGCAGGAAACCGCCCGCGTTTATGCGGTGGAATACACCGGCGAAGGCTTTGTGCCGGAAATTGACGACTCTCTCGATCGCGGCCGCGTTTTCGCCGAATTTATCGAGCAGACAGACTCGCTGCTGACCCAGAGCAGGGTGCTGGGCGTGTTGAATCAGCATTTGCCGCAGGACAGCGTGATCGTCGCCGCCGCCGGCAGCCTGCCGGGTGATTTGCAGCGCGTGTGGCACAACCACGGCGAGCACGGTTATCACGTGGAATACGGCTATTCGTGCATGGGCTACGAGGTTAACGCGGCGCTGGGAGTCAAGCTGGCCGAACCGCAACGCGAGGTGTATGCGATGGTCGGCGACGGTGCCTTTATGATGCTGCATTCCGAACTGGTCACCTCGATCCAGGAAGGCTGCAAAATCAACGTGGTGCTGTTCGACAACATGACCAACGGTTGCATCAACAACCTGCAGATGGAACACGGTATGGACAGCTACACCACCGAATTCCGCTTCCGCAACCCGCAGGGCGGCAAACTCGACGGCAATTTTGTGCCGGTCAATTTCGCCATGCTGGCGGCGGCCTATGGCTGTAAAACCTACAGCGTCACCACCGAACAGCAACTGATTGACGCGCTGGCCGATGCGCGCCTGCAGACGGTCTCGACCCTGCTGGACATCAAAGTGCTGCCAAAAACCATGGTGCACAAGTATCTCAGCTGGTGGCGCGTGGGCGGTGCCCAGGTTGCCGACAGCGAAAAAATTGTCGCCGTGGCCCGCAAGCTGCAGGAAAACATCGATAAGGCCCGCGACTACTGATGTGAGTGCTTACCCGATTACCCAGACCTTGCGTCTGCCGCAACTATTTGAAGAGGATAACGAAGATGACATTGAACATTGGGGTTATTGGCACCGGCGCAATCGGTCGGGATCATATTCGCCGCTGCAGCAAAGTGTTGCAGGGCAGCCGCATCGTGGCGGTCAACGACATCAATCGCGACAACGCCGCCAAGGTAGTGAGCGATTTGAAGCTGGATGCCAAGGTGTATGACAACGGCCACGATCTGATCAAGGCGGCGGACGTGCAGGCGGTGCTGGTCACCTCCTGGGGCCCGAGCCACGAAGAGTTTGTGCTGGCGGCCATCGCCGCCGGCAAGCCGGTGTTCTGCGAGAAGCCGCTGGCGGTCACCGCACAGGGCTGTAAAAACATCGTCGAGGCCGAAGCGAAACACGGCAAACGCCTGGTGCAGGTAGGCTTCATGCGCCCTTACGATCGCGGCTACCGCGCCTTGAAACAGGTGCTGACCAGCGGCCAGATCGGTGAACCGTTGATGCTGCACTGCGCACACCGCAACCCGACCGTCGGTGAGGCCTACACTACCGATATGGCGATCACCGACACCTTGATTCACGAGATCGACGTGCTGCGCTGGCTGCTGGATGACGACTACGTCTCGGTACAGGTGGTGTTCCCGCGTAAGAGCCCCAAGGCGTTCCCGCACCTGAAAGATCCGCAGATTGTGCTGTTTGAAACGGCCAAGGGCACGCGCATTGACGTCGAAATCTTCGTTAACTGCCAGTACGGCTATGACATCCAGTGTGAAGTGGTAGGGGAAACCGGCATCGCCAAACTGCCGGAGCCTTCATCGGTGCAGATGCGCAGCGGCGCCAAACTGTCCACCGAGATCCTGACCGACTGGAAAGACCGCTTTATTGATGCCTATGACGTTGAGCTGCAAGGCTTTATCAACGACGTGCTGGCCGGGAAACTGACCGGGCCTTCCGCCTGGGACGGTTACGCCGCCTCCGTTGCCGCCGACGCCTGCGTGGCCGCTCAGCTCAGCGGTGAGATTGTGCCGGTGACCTTGCCGCCGCGCCCGGCGTTCTATACCCATCATACTTGAAGCTGCCTCTGTGTTGGCTGCACTCACTTACCCGAATCACTTACTGAAGTAAGCTCATCGGGATAAGCTCTTTTGCCGCCTTGATGCAACTCCAATTATTTAGGGTATACAACAAATAATGGGCTGACCGTCGTACCCACGTTTAAGAGGAATGACCATGAAGATCGCTTTTGATGTTGATGTCATCAGGGACCTGGGCATCACCAAAATGGTTCAGCAGGTAGCGGACTGGGGCTATCGATATATAGAACAGTCGCCGCACCCGCAGATCAATCCGTTCTATAAGCATCCGAAAGCCGGCCGTGAGGTGATGGCGGAATACAAGAACGCGCTGAAAGCGACCGGTGTGGAGATTTCCTCGTTTATCGTGGTGTACCGCTGGTCCGGCCCGGGCGAGGATCGCCGCCAGGCGGCAGTCAAAAACTGGCGCCGGATGATAGAGATTGCGGTGGAAATGGGCGTGCAGGTGATCAACACCGAGCTGGCCGGCAACCCTAATGAGCCGGAAATTTGCGAAGAGCTGTGGTATCGCTCAATGGAGGAGTTGCTGCCGATCATTGAGCGCGAAGGCATTCGCATGGAGATCCAGTCTCATCCGTGGGATTTCTGCGAACTGAGCAACGAAACCGCCGACATGGTGAAATCGTTGCGCAGCGACCACGTCAAGTACCTCTACAGCGTGCCGCACAGCTTCTATTACGACAAAGGCCTGGGCGACGTGGCCGGCATGCTGAAGCATGCCGGAGACGATCTTTCCCACGTGCTGATCGCCGACACCATGAACCACACCAAACACTGTCGCTATATCGTCAATCCGCCGGGGGTGGACGCAGCCGTGCATCAGCACGTGGGTATTGGCGAAGGCGAGGTGGACTTCGACGCCCTGTTCCAGACTCTGCGCGATATGGAGTTCGCCAACCGCAACTTTAAGGTCGGTGGCGAATCGATCATCTGCACTTCGCTGTTTGGCTACCCGGAAAAAATGAAAAGCCAGGCAGTGGCGACCAGAGAGCGCATCGAGAAAGAACTGCTGGGCAAATAACCCTTTCGGCGCGTCGGCGTTAACGCCGTCGGCGCGTCATCCGATTATTGAGGCTGAACATGAACAAAGACAACGTGAAACTGGCCATCGCGCCGATCGGCTGGACCAATGACGATATGCCCGAATTGGGCAAAGAGAACACTTTCCAGCAGTGCGTCAGTGAAATGGCGCTGGCCGGCTTCACCGGCAGCGAAGTCGGGAGCAAGTACCCGCGCGATCCGGCGGTATTGAAGCCGATGCTGGATATCCGCGGCATCCAGATCTGCAACGCCTGGTTCAGCACCTTTTTTGCCGACGGCCAGAAAGAAAAAACCATCGATGAATTTATCAACCATATGAATTTCCTGCATGCGATGGGCGCCAGGGTGATCGGCTGTTCCGAGCAGAGCAAGAGCATCCAGGGCACCACCAAAGGGGTGTTCGAAGAGAAGCCGTATTTCAGCGACGAAGAGTGGCAGCGGGTGGCCGATGGCTACAATGAGCTGGCGAAAATTGCCGCCGACAAGGGGATGCAGGTTTGCCTGCACCACCATATGGGCACCGGCATCCAGACTACTGCAGAGATTGACCGCTACATGAGCATGGTGAACGACGACGTCTATCTGTTGTTTGATACCGGCCACGCTTACTACTCGGAAGGCAGCCAGCAGGCGATGATGGCGATACTGGAAAAGTATCTGCCGCGCATTAACCATGTGCATTTGAAAGACGTGCGTGACGAGGTGGTGGCGGAAGTGAAGGCCAATAAGCTGAGTTTCCTCGACGGCGTGAAGAAGGGTACCTTCACCGTGCCGGGTGATGGTGTGATCGACTTCCGTCCGGTGTTTAAACTGCTGGATGAGCGGGGCTACAAGGGCTGGATGGTGGTGGAGGCCGAACAGGATCCGGCGCTGGCCAACCCGTTTGAATATGCGGTGAAGGCGCGCCGTTATATCAAGGAGACCGCCGGCATTTAATCGGACCGTGAAAGAGACCCGTCATACTTGAAGCTGCCTCTGTGTTGGCTACGCGCACTTACCCGAATCACTTACTTGAGTAAGCTCATCGGGATAAGTACCCTTGCCGCCTGGATGCAGCTCCAATTATTTTGGGTATAAAAAAGGTGCCTGAGTTATCAAGGCACCTTTTTTATTTGCCGGGATCAGCCGAGGGTTTTCCAGGTAATGACCTGGCTGCCGGGCCATGGGGTGGCTGCGTAGACGCCACGGGCGATCGCCCGCGCCAGCGTGTCTGCCGCCAATGCGCCAATTTGCAGCACCGCCAGCTCGCGGCTGCCCTGAACCTCGCGCTTGCCGGTGGACAAGGCAAATACGACGTCGCCGTCGAACGGGCTGTGCAATGGGCGAATGGCGCGCGCCATGCCGTCCTGCGCCATGATCGCCACGCGTTTCAACTCCACCCGGGTCAGCGCCAGATCGGTGGCGATGCAGGCCAGGGTGGTGTTTTTCCTGCCGCCTGTCGGCTCTGTGGGCATCCAGTCTTCGCCCTGGCCATGCAACTGCGCCAGTGCGGTAGCGCCGCCGTTGCCAAATTCGCCATTGATTTCATAAGGTGTGGCCCAGAAGGCTCGGGTGCCGGGAGCGACCACCGAACCCAGGCTATTGACCGCCACCAGTGCACCGACGGTAGCGCCGTTAGCCGCCACGATGGAAGCCGAGCCGAGGCCGCCTTTCAGCTTGCCCATGCCGGTCATGGCACCATAGCCTGCGCCCACGGTGCCGAGCGGGAAGTCATGGCCCGCTTTGCCGGCCGCTTCTATCCCCAGTTGGCGGTAAGGCGGATCAAGCTGCCAGTTTTTATCGCCCGCGTTGTTGAGATCGTACAGGCAGGCGGTAGGTACGATGGGGGAAACCGGCACGCCGGGAGCCGGCCGCAGGGCGTAGCCGCGGCCTTGTTGCCCCAGCCAGGCAGCGACGCCGTCCGCCGCCGCCAGCCCGTATACCGAGCCGCCGCTCAGTACCAGCGCATCGACGGTTTGCACCAGGTTATCTTCCCCCAGCGCGTCGGTTTCTCGGGTTGCCGGACCGCCGCCGCGCACGTCGACGGCGGCGATCGCCGGGCTATCCGGCAGGATAACCGTGGTGCCGGTACGTACCTGGCTGTTCTGGGCGACGCCGACCCGCAGGCCGGGTACGTCGGTAATCAGGTTGCGGGCGCCGGTCCGCACGGCGGGAGAGGTTGGCATGGCGGCCCCCAGGAAGGTGGTGGGAGAAAGGATGCCGATGGCACCCGTTACACAGGCCAGCGTCTGCACAAAAGTGCGGCGGCTGACGGTTAAGGGCCGGTTAACCGGCCCTGATTCATTTTCCGTATCACTCATGATGCGCTTTTTCCCGCTGCTCGCTGCGAAAGCGCGCCATATGATGAGAATCTACCAACTCGCCATCGCGCATGGCATAAGCGCGGCTGGTACCTTCAATTTCAAAGCCGAACTTGCGGTAGAGCGCAATGGCGGCCTGATTGTCGGTAAACACCGTCAGTTCGATGCGTTCGATGGCTGCCCAATTGTCGCAGAGGTCGATCATCGCCTTCATCAGGCTGCTGCCGACGCCTTTACCGTGATAACGCGCATCGACGCCAATGCCGAAGGTCGCCACATGGCGGCGGCGAAGGCGCTGGTTCAGCATCACGGCAAGCTGGCCGACGATCTGCCCGTCGATACAGGCCACCAGGTTGTGGGTGCCCGGCTCGAGGTTGGCCAAGCGTTGATGCCACAGTTCTTTTGAGGCTAGCGGAAGGTGTAGCGTGTCACGGTAAAGTTGTGGTTGAGAGTAAAGCTGATGTAAGGCCTGTGCATCTGCCGCTTCTACGTGACGAACCACTATTTCACTCATGACGCTGCTCCTGTTGCTTACCGATTGAATAACCTTTGAATTTATCCGTTTATCCTGACGAGTCAATATTATTTCGGATGGGGCAAAATAACGCTTTACAGGTGCGAATGATAATGATTATTATTGCGATGCGTTCCGGGGAGAGCATCACCCTTTGATACTCTTCCTGCGAAGGCACGACATTGCTCACATTGCTTCCAGTGTTACTTAGCCAGCTCGGGTGCTGGCTTTTTTTTTGCCAGTTTTTTGCCCCTTGGCCTCTTCAACAACTCCGCTGAAAATGACCTCTCGACTCCATCTAATTTTTTGAACAGAGGGGTGAGTTTTTTACGCTTTCTTATTCTGCTGCCGGGACTAGACTGTAAAAAAACATTGAGGAGAGTTGAATATGATTTATCTACGTAAAGCAGAAGATCGCGGTCATGCCAATCACGGTTGGCTGGATAGCTGGCATACTTTCTCATTTGCCAACTACTACGATGCCGAGTTTATGGGGTTCTCGGCGCTGCGCGTGATCAACGAAGACGTGATCGACGCAGGGCAGGGGTTTGGCACTCACCCGCATAAAGACATGGAAATCCTGACCTACGTGCTGAGCGGTACGGTAGAACATCAGGACAGCATGGGCAACAAAGAGCAGATTCAGGCCGGTGAGTTCCAGATCATGAGTGCGGGCACCGGGGTGCGCCACTCTGAATACAACGGGAATAAGGATCGTCCGCTGCACCTGTATCAGATTTGGATTATTCCTGATCAGGTCGGGCTGGAGCCGCGTTATGAGCAACGTATGTTCGATGCGCCGCAGGGCCGCCAGTTAGTGCTGTCGCCGGATGCGCGCGAGGGTTCGCTGAAGGTGTTCCAGGATATGACTTTGTCACGCTGGGCGCTGAACAAAGGCGAGCAGTCGGCGTATCAGATTGAGGCGCAGCGCCGCGTTTGGATCCAGGTAGTACGCGGTAAAGTGGCGATCAACGGCCAACAGGCCGGTACCAGCGATGCTTTCGCGGTGTGGGATGAAGCCGAGTTGTCGATTCAGGCCGATGAAGACAGTGAAATCCTGCTGTTCGATCTGCCGCCGGTGTGATTAAGCGGTAAATTGTGATTAAGCGGTAAATATCAAGGGCTCACGCGGTGAGCCCTTTTTGCATTTCGCCCTCCGGCAACCAACAATATCGGCCCCGGTTTTTTTTTGCTAACATGAACGCCCTTTCACGGTTAGCCAGTTCATTGATAATGAAGAAAAAACGGCCGGTACTTCAAGATGTTGCAGACAAGGTTGGCGTGACCAAGATGACGGTGAGCCGTTATCTGCGTAATCCCGATCAGGTTTCTTTCGCCTTGCAGCAAAAAATTGCCGTCGCGCTTGATGAGCTGGGCTACATTCCCAACCGTGCGCCGGACATCCTTTCCAACTCGACCAGCCGCGCCATTGGCGTACTGCTGCCGTCGTTAACCAACCAGGTGTTTGCCGAAGTCTTGCGCGGTATCGAGAGCGTGACCGACGCGCATAACTACCAGACCATGCTCGCGCACTACGGCTATTTGCCGGAACGTGAAGAGCAGCGCCTGACTTCGCTGCTGTCTTACAATATCGACGGCTTGATCCTGTCCGAACGCCACCACACCCCGCGTACCCTGAAGATGATTGAGGTGGCGGGCATCCCGGTAGTGGAACTGATGGACTGCGTGTCGCCGTGCATTGATCTGGCGGTGGGCTTCAATAACTTCGAAGCCGCGCGCCAGATGACCCAGCAAATCATCGCTCGTGGCCACCGTCACGTGGTGTATTTCGGCGCCCGCCAGGATGAGCGCACCATTATCAAACAGCAGGGCTATGAGCAGGCAATGCGCGAGTCCGGTCTGGAGCCGTACAGCGTCATGACCGCGCGTTCGTCGTCCTATTCCGCCGGCGGCGAACTGCTGCGTCAGGCGCAGCGCGACTATCCGCAGATTGACAGTATCTTCTGCACCAACGATGACCTGGCGATTGGCGCCACCTTTGAGTGCCAGCGTCAAGGGTTGTCGATCCCCGATCAGATGGCGATTGCCGGCTTCCACGGCCACGATATCGGTCAGGTGATGGTGCCGAAACTGGCGAGCGTGCTGACGCCGCGTGAAAGGATGGGGCAAATCGGCGCCGAGCGTCTGCTGGCGCGGTTGCGGGGTGAAACCGTCTGCCCGCGCATGGTTGACGTGGGTTTCACCGTAATCCCCGGCGGCAGTATTTGATCGTTTCCAACTAATCCCATTTTGAACCACGCGCCGTTTGGCGCGTTTCACCTCCCGCCTGTTCGCTTGCCGCTTATTGCTGCCGTAAGTTTGATCTCTATCCCAGAACGCGAATTTTAGTCGTTTACCCGATTCCGGTCTTCGTGTTGTTACCGGTATCATGATACCGGTAACAACGAGGTCAATGACCGTGCAGGGGCGCAGCATGCCGCGGCCGCACGGAGCGGGGCGAGTAAATCGCCCCCTACAAGCAGGGACAGAACCTTTGACTCAGTACCACCTACAGCTCGCCTTCTGACACCGGGGAAGAGCCTGAAAATACAACAAGCGCACGCTTTACGGTCTAGGGTAAAGAGAGTCGCGATAAAAGGGTTGGAGAAAAATTATGCCATTAGTGATTGTTGCAGGCGGCGTAGCGTTGCTGCTGCTGCTGATGATTCGCTTTAAGCTGAACGGCTTTATCTCTCTGGTTTTAGTCGCACTGGCGGTGGGTATCGCACAGGGCATGCCGGTGGATAAAGTGATCGGCTCCATCAAGGCCGGCGTTGGCGGCACGCTGGGCAGCCTGGCATTGATCATGGGCTTTGGCGCCATGCTCGGCAAGTTGCTGGCGGACTGCGGCGGCGCTCAGCGCATCGCCACTACGCTGATCGACAAGTTCGGTAAAAAACACATTCAATGGGCGGTGGTGCTGACCGGTTTTACCGTCGGTTTCGCACTGTTCTATGAAGTCGGCTTCGTGCTGCTGCTGCCGTTGGTATTCAGCATCGCCGCCTCCGCGCGCGTTCCGTTGTTGTACGTTGGCGTGCCGATGGCGGCTGCGCTGTCGGTGACCCACGGTTTCCTGCCGCCGCACCCTGGCCCAACGGCGATCGCCACCATCTTCCATGCCGACATGGGGAAAACCCTGTTGTATGGCACGCTGCTGGCCATCCCGACGGTGATCCTGGCCGGCCCGGTCTACGCCCGCTTCCTGAAAGGCATCGACAAGCCGGTGCCGGAAGGCCTGTATAACCCGAAAATCTTCACCGAAGAAGAAATGCCAAGTTTTGGTATCAGCGTTGCCACTTCTCTGGTACCGGTGATCCTGATGGCACTGCGCGCAGTGGCCGAAATGGTGTTGCCGAAGGGGCATACGCTGCTGCGCTTTGCCGAGTTCTTCGGCGATCCGGTGATGGCGACGCTGATTGCGGTGCTGATCGCTATCTTCACCTTTGGTCTTAACCGTGGCCGCACCATGGATGAAGTGATGGGCACCATCACCGATTCAATCAAAATTATCGCCATGATGTTGTTGATCATCGGCGGTGGCGGCGCGTTCAAGCAGGTGCTGGTCGATAGCGGCGTAGAAAAATATATCGCCGGTTTGATGGAAGGCAGCAACGTATCGCCAATTCTGATGGCGTGGTCCATCGCCGCGGCGCTGCGTCTGGCGTTGGGTTCCGCCACCGTGGCGGCGATCACCGCCGGCGGCATCGTCGCCCCGCTGATTGCCACCACCGGCGTCAGCCCGGAGCTGATGGTGATCGCGGTCGGTTCGGGCAGCGTGATTTTCTCTCACGTCAACGATCCGGGGTTCTGGCTGTTCAAGGAGTATTTCAACCTGAGCATTATGGAAACCCTCAAATCCTGGTCGGTGCTGGAAACCATCATCTCGGTCTGCGGGCTGGTGGGCTGTCTGCTGCTGGCGACGGTCGTATAATTTAGCGGTTATCTTTCAGGCTGCGGCCGCCTGGCTGCAGCTTGAAATTCATAGGATATCCTGAGGCTATCGGGTGCTCTGCGCGGCACCGGGCATCATTTTGAGTTTGGGGCGCATTGGGCGGTGCAATTCACCGCACAAACCTGCGTGAGTCCCCATAAGGGCATGAGATTATGAGCAATCCGCAACACCACGTATTTATTTTGATGGGCGTTTCAGGCAGCGGTAAATCCGCCGTCGCCAGCGACGTTGCCCACCAGGCCCATGCCGCGATGCTGGATGGCGACTACCTGCACCCGCGCGCCAATATCAACAAAATGGCGTCCGGGCACGCGCTGGACGACACCGATCGCGCTCCGTGGCTGACGGCATTGAACGACGCCATTTTCGCTATGCAGCGCACCAATGACGTGTCGCTGCTGGTGTGTTCGGCGCTGAAAAAAAGCTACCGCGATCGGCTGCGCGAGGGCAACAGCAACCTGCATTTTATCTATCTGAAAGGGGATAAGGCGGTGATTGAAGAGCGTTTGAAACAGCGTAAGGGGCATTTCTTCAAGCCGCAGATGCTGGTTTCTCAGTTCGCGACGCTTGAAGAGCCGGACGCTCAGGAGCAGGACGTGTGGGCGATTGACATCAATCAGCCGTTGGATGGCGTGGTCGCCGATACTTTGGCTTATATTCGCAGTGTGGCAGCCCCGCAATAACCGGCTGCGTCATGATACCGGCGCCGCCAGGCGCCAGTATGTTCACTACAACTTCATGTAAGCCCGCACGCCGTCCAGGAACATCTGGGTCGACAGCATCACCAGAATCAACCCCATCAGCCTTTCCAGCGCGCTGACTCCTTTACTGCCCAGCAGGCGCAGGAACAGGTTCGACATCAGCAATATCGCGGCGGAAATGCCCCAGGCAATCAACAGGGCTACCACCAGATGCGAAATCTGGTTCGGGTACTGGTGCGAGAGCAGCATCAGTGCCGCCAAAATCGAAGGCCCTGCCACCAACGGGATCGCCAGCGGCACCAGGAAAGGTTCTTCACCGGCGGAAAGCCCGCTGCTGTTGCCCTCCTGCGAGGGGAAAATCATCTTGATGGCGATCAGGAACAGGATAATCCCGCCAGAAATGGACACGGTCTCGGTACGCAGGTTGAGGAACGCCAGGATTTTTTCGCCGGCAAACAGGAAAATCAGCATCAGCAGCAGGGCGATCAGCAGTTCGCGAATCAATACCATCCGCCGGCGGCGCGGTTCCAGGTGCTTGAGCACCGACATGAAAATCGGCAGGTTGCCCAGCGGATCCATGATTAAAAACAGCAATACCGTGACTGAAATCATCTCTGTCATCATTACCTCGAAATCTGAAAAACGCGCCGGCCAACCCGACCGCGTGATAACCCATACCCTATGGCTTTCAAGTTGCAGCCGGGTGATCCAGCTTGCTTATGCCCAGGTATTGTAGGGGCAGTTGCATGCTGCGCCCGCATTAATCGGGCGGTAACCCAATGCAGGTAACAAGGCTGCGGCTTGTAAGACGACGGGTGTATAAGAAGCATTGCTGAGAATCGCTCACCCATCGAATAAATTCACTTTGCGCCCGCGCCGACATTTTGTAAGGTGGGGAGATATTGCACACAACTCTAAGTAGTCATCCTCCAAGGCAGGACAGTTATTATGAAAAACGTTGGTTTCATCGGTTGGCGCGGAATGGTCGGCTCCGTCCTCATGCAACGCATGACGGAAGAGCGCGACTTCGACGCCATTCGCCCGGTCTTTTTCTCCACTTCGCAGCACGGTTCCGCGGCGCCGGCATTCGGCGGCCAGCAGGGCACGTTGCAAGATGCTTACGATGTTGACGCACTGAGCGCGCTCGACATTATTATTACCTGCCAGGGCGGCGATTATACCAATGAAATCTACCCTAAGCTGCGTGAAAGCGGCTGGCAGGGGTACTGGATTGACGCAGCATCTTCTCTGCGCATGGGGGATGACGCGATTATCATCCTGGATCCGGTCAACCACGCGGTGATTCAGCAGGGCCTGGATAAAGGCATCAAGACCTTTGTTGGCGGTAACTGCACCGTCAGCCTGATGCTGATGTCGCTCGGCGGCCTGTTCGCCAACGATCTGGTTGAGTGGGCTTCGGTATCCACCTATCAGGCAGCTTCCGGCGGTGGCGCGCGCCACATGCGCGAACTGCTGACCCAAATGGGCATGCTGCATGCCGACGTGGCGAAAGAGCTGCAGGACCCGGCTTCGGCCATTTTGGATATCGAACGTAAAGTGACTGCGGCCACCCGCAGCGGCAAACTGCCGACCGATAACTTCGGCGTGCCGCTGGCCGGTAGCCTGATCCCGTGGATCGACAAACAGCTCGATAACGGCCAGAGCCGCGAAGAGTGGAAAGGCCAGGCGGAAACCAACAAGATTCTGAACACCTCCAGCGTGATCCCGGTTGACGGTCTGTGCGTGCGTGTCGGTGCGCTGCGCTGCCATAGCCAGGCGTTCACCCTGAAGCTGAAAAAAGACGTTTCACTGCCGGAAATCGAACAGATGCTGGCGACCCACAATGACTGGGTGCGGGTGATCCCGAACGACCGTGAGCTGACCATGCGTGAGTTGACGCCGGCTGCGGTAACCGGAACGCTGAACACGCCGGTCGGTCGCTTGCGCAAGCTGAATATGGGGCCGGAATACCTGTCTGCGTTCACCGTGGGTGACCAACTGCTGTGGGGCGCGGCAGAGCCGCTGCGCCGTATGCTGCGCATCCTGCTGTAAACCTGAACTGAACTTCCCGGGGGCTGGCCTCTTTCAGCCCCCCAAAGCCTTATTTTCCGCTTTTACCCCGTTTTGGCGCGCATGGACGAAGTCGCTGCCAGGGGAAAGGCGCGCACCGATAACCGGTCTTCCTTCCGTCAAGCAGTAGCGCAACGGCGCTGCGGGCTGGCAGTTTTCTTAATGAATGATTTTCCATGCTAATACGGCACTGCTTTTGACAGACATTGGCTATGCTTAAAGCGTTGGCGACTGAATTTTCACCAACGCTGAAAAGACGACTAAAAATAAGCATAAAGAGCGGAAATTCAGGTCGGCAAGCTGAAAATTGATCAATAACCGACCGCAATCACGCTTTAGATACCGAATGAATTGCATGATAACCAAAACGGCTATGGATTAATCATTTACCCAATGGATGTCAACTCGCGGCCTGCAAGGCGGCGGTCTGGACGGTGATGGGTAGACGCAGCCTCTTATAAATCATGCTCTTAATCTAAGGAAGAAGTCTATGCCTGTACTTCCCGATCGTGACGTGATTGATCAGCTTTTCTCCGGCAATTTTGCCGATCCTTTCTCCCTGCTGGGTATGCATGCGGTCGATAATGGCCTGCAGGTGCGTGCGCTGTTGCCTGACGCCAGCGAAGTCTGGTTGCTGGAGCGGCAAACCGGCAAACGGGTGGTGCAGCTGGCCTGCGACGATGCCCGTGGCTTTTTCAGCGCTACCGTTCCGCGTCGGAAAACCCCCTTCCGGTATCAACTGGAGGTCCGCTGGCAAAATCACCAGCAGATCGTCGACGATCCCTACCGTTTTGGCACCTTGTTACAGGATATCGACGGCTGGCTGTTGGCGGAGGGCACCCATCTGCGGCCGTATGAGCGGCTGGGGGCGCATCTCGCTACGCTTGACGAGGTAGAAGGCGTCAGCTTTGCCGTCTGGGCGCCCAATGCCCAGCGCGTTTCGGTGGTGGGAGAATTCAACTTCTGGGACGGTCGTCGCCACCCAATGCGCCTGCGCCGTGAAAACGGTATCTGGGAGCTGTTCCTGCCAGGGGTGAAAGCCGGGCAACTGTACAAATACGAAATCATCGACTGTTATGGCAATACCCAGCTGAAGGCCGACCCTTACGCTTTCGAAGCGCAGATGCGCCCGGATACGGCATCCCTGGTGACGCCGCTGCCGGAGGTGGTGGCAAATACCCCGGCACGCCAACGCGCCAACGATTTTGATCGGCCAATCTCTATCTACGAAGTGCATCTGGGTTCGTGGCGGCGCCACACCGACGATAATTTCTGGCTCAGCTATGGCGAGCTGGCGGAGCAATTAATCAATTACGTCAAAGATATGGGGTTCACCCATATTGAACTGCTGCCGATTAACGAGCACCCCTTCGACGGCAGTTGGGGTTATCAGCCCTTGGGGCTCTACGCCCCGACCCGGCGTTTCGGCACCCCGGCCGATTTTAAAGCCTTTGTGGCGGCGGCGCACCGGGCCGGCATCAATGTGATCCTGGATTGGGTGCCGGGGCATTTCCCCAGCGACGCCTACGGTTTGGCGAATTTCGACGGCACCGCGCTGTATGAATACGCCGACCCGCGCGAGGGCTTCCACCAGGACTGGAATACCCTGATTTACAACTATGGCCGCAATGAGGTGCGCAACTATCTGGCGGGCAATGCCCTTTACTGGATGGAACGTTACGGTATCGACGCTCTGCGCGTCGATGCCGTGGCTTCGATGATCTACCGTGATTACAGCCGCGCCGAAGGCGAGTGGGTGCCGAATTATTACGGCGGCAACGAAAACCTGGAGGCCATCGCCTTCCTGCGCTACACCAATCAGACCGTCGGCAAGGAGCGGCCCGGCGCGGTGACGCTGGCGGAGGAATCCACCGATTACCCGGGGGTCACGCTACCGCCGGATGCCAATGGGTTGGGGTTCCACTACAAATGGAACCTGGGCTGGATGCACGACACGCTCAACTACATGCAGTGCGATCCGGTACACCGCAAATACCATCACAATCAGATGACCTTCGGCATGCTGTATGCCTACACCGAGAACTTCGTGCTGCCGATTTCTCATGACGAAGTGGTGCACGGCAAAAAATCGATTCTCGATCGCATGCCCGGCGACGCCTGGCAGAAGTTCGCCAACCTGCGGGCTTATTACGGTTTTATGTGGGCGCATCCGGGCAAAAAGCTGCTGTTTATGGGCTGTGAGTTTGCCCAGGGGCGCGAATGGAATTTCGATACCAGCCTCGACTGGCATCTGCTGGAAGGCCTGGACGGCTGGCATCACGGCGTGCAGCGGCTGGTGCGCGATCTCAACCACTGCTATCAGCAGCAAGCGCCGTTGTATGAGCGTGACTACCGCCCGGACGGCTTTGAATGGCTGGTGGTGGATGACCACGACAACTCGGTATTTGCCTTTGCCCGTTACGATTCGCAGGGCAACGAGTTGATCGCCGTCAGCAACTTTACCCCGGTGCCGCGCCATCACTACCGCATCGGTATCTCCCGCCCCGGCGAGTATCGGGAAATCCTTAATACCGACTCGCACCATTATCACGGCAGCAATACCGGCAACCAGGGCCGCGTGGTGTCGGAACCGGTCGGCAACCACGGTCGCGAGCATTCGATTAGCGTGACCGTACCGCCGCTGGCGACGATCTACCTGCTGCGGGAGGCGCAATGACTGAGCTGACGCCCGGTATCGCCGCGCCTCTCGGGGCGCATTATGACGGTAGCGGCATCAACTTTACCCTGTTTTCCGCCCACGCCACCGGCGTGGAGCTGTGCCTGTTTGATGGGCAACAGCGCGAGGTGCGTCTGCCGCTGCCGGCGCGCAGCGGCGATATCTGGCACGGCTATCTGCCGGGCGGCAAACCGGGCCAGCGTTACGGCTACCGGGTGCACGGCCCGTTTGATTCCGCGCAAGGGCTGCGGTTTAACCCTAACAAGCTGCTGCTGGATCCCGCCGCCCGTGCGGTTGAGGGGCCGGTGGCGGACGATCTGGAGTTGCATGGCGGCTACGACCGACCGGACCCGCAGGACAGCGCGGAAGTGATGCCGAAGTGCGTGGTCATCGACGAAGCCTACGATTGGCAGGGGGATCGCCCGCCGGCCACGCCGTGGGGCCAAACGGTGATCTACGAAGCGCACGTGCGCGGCCTGACGCTACTGCACCCGGATATCCCGCCGGTGCTGCGCGGCAGTTTCGCCGCGCTCGGTCATCCGGTGATGATCGCCCATTTCAAGCGCCTCGGCATCACGGCGCTGGAACTGCTGCCGGTGCAGCAGCATAGCTCCGAGCCGCGTCTGCAGCGCCTCGGGCTGATTAACTACTGGGGATATAACGTGCTGGCGCCCTATGCGCCGGATAACCGTTATTGCAGCCTGCGCACCGACATGACGCCGCTGCGCGAATTCCGCGATGCGGTGAAGGCGCTGCATAAGGCCGGTATCGAGGTGATCCTCGACGTGGTGTTCAACCACAGCGCCGAGCTGGACATGGACGGGCCGACGCTGTCGCTGCGCGGCATCGATAACCCGGGGTATTACTGGCTTACCCCGGACGGGGGATACGTTAACGATACCGGCTGCGGCAATACGCTGCGGTTGGATCAACCGCAGGGCGTGGCCTGGGTGATGGACTGCCTGCGCTTCTGGGTGGGCGAATGCCATGTCGACGGTTTTCGCTTCGATCTGGGCAGCGTGCTGGGCCGTACCCCGGCGTTCGATCGCGATGCGCCGCTGTTCCAGGCGATGCTGGCGGACGATCTGCTGTCGCGCTGCAAGCTGATCGCCGAGCCGTGGGACATTGGCCCCGGCGGTTATCAGGTGGGCGCTTTTCCGGGGCGCTTCGCCGAGTGGAATGATCATTACCGGGATGATATGCGCCGCTTTTGGCTGCAGGGCGATGTGTCGCTGGGTCAGTTTGCCCAACGCTTTGCCGGCTCCAGCGATTTGTTCAACCAACGCGGGCGTGCGCCGTACGCCAGCATCAACATGCTGACCGCTCATGACGGGTTTACCCTGCAGGATCTGGTCAGTTTTAACCGTAAGCACAACCAGCTTAACGGCGAAGGCAACCGTGACGGCAGCGACCATAATTTCAGCAACAATCACGGTGTTGAAGGGCCGATTGCCGACGACGCCATTGTGCAACGCCGCAGGGCCAGCCGGCAGGCGCTGCTTGCCACGTTGTTGCTGTCCCAGGGGACGCCGATGCTGCTGGCCGGCGATGAGCATGGACACAGCCAGCAGGGGAACAACAATGCCTATTGTCAGGACAATGCCATCACCTGGCTCGACTGGGCCAAGGCGGATGACTCGCTCACCGTTTATACCGCAGCGCTGATTCACCTGCGTCGGCAGATCCCCGCCCTGCAGCAAGACCGTTGGTGGCAGGAGGGTGACGGCAGCGTGCAGTGGCTGAACGCGCAAGGGCAGCCGCCCGCCGCGCAGGAATGGGAGCAGGGAGGCTTGCAATTGCAGATCCGCCTGTCGCAGCGCTGGCTGGTGGTGGTTAACGCCACGCCGCAGGCGGCGGAGATGACGTTGCCTGCGGGCGATTGGCAGGTTGTCGCCCCCTTTACTCAGGAAGGACCGCGGGCGGTTTTACCCGCCTGGAACCAGGCTGCGCACTCGATTTGCGTGCTGGTACAGAAATAATAAAAGGAGTCAGCTATGGTTAGGTTTGAAAATAAAGACCCCCTGATGTTGGCGCGCCAACTGCCGATTAAGTCCGTTGCTCTGATTCTGGCCGGCGGCCGCGGTTCGCGCTTGAAAGATTTAACCTCAACCCGCGCCAAGCCTGCCGTCCATTTTGGCGGTAAGTTCCGCATCATCGATTTTGCCCTGTCGAACTGCCTGAACTCGGGCATCCGCCGCATCGGCGTGATCACCCAGTATCAGTCCCATACCCTGGTGCAACATATTCAGCGTGGCTGGTCGTTCCTCAATGAAGAGATGAACGAATTTGTCGATCTGCTGCCGGCCCAGCAACGCCTCAGTACCGAGCACTGGTACAAGGGCACGGCGGACGCGGTATACCAGAACCTGGATATTATCCGCCGCTACGATGCCGAGTATGTGGTGATCCTGGCGGGCGATCACATCTACAAGATGGATTACTCGCGCATGCTGATCGACCACGTCGAAAAGGGCGCGCAATGTACGGTGGCCTGCTTGCCGGTGCCGCGCGATGAGGCCAGCGAGTTCGGCGTGATGGAAGTGGATGAGAACGATTTGATCCTCGAGTTCCTGGAAAAACCGAGCAATCCGCCGCCAATGCCGGGTAACCCGGAAATGTCGCTGGCGAGCATGGGGATCTATATCTTTAACGCCGACTATCTGTTCCAACTGCTGGAAGAGGATATGTCGACCCCCGGCTCCACCCATGATTTCGGCAAGGATCTGATCCCGAAAATCACCGCTCAGAAAGCGGCGTGGGCGCACCCGTTCACGCTCTCTTGCGTCACCTCCAACCCCGATCTGCCGCCGTACTGGCGCGATGTGGGCACGCTGGAAGCCTACTGGCGCGCCAATCTCGATCTGGCCTCGGTGACGCCGGAGCTGGACATGTATGACCGTGCCTGGCCGATTCGTACCCATATGGAGCCGTTGCCGCCGGCCAAGTTCGTGCAGGACCGCTCCGGCAGCCACGGCATGACCATGAATTCGCTGGTGTCCGGCGGCTGCATCGTCTCCGGTTCGGTGGTGGTGCATTCGGTGCTGTTCCCGCGGGTGCGGGTGAACTCGTTTTGCACCATCGACTCTACCGTATTGCTGCCGGACGTAAACGTCGGCCGCTCTTGCCGCCTGCGGCGCTGCATCATTGACCGCGCCTGCCATATTCCCGAGGGCATGGTGATTGGCGAAAACGCCGATGAGGACAGCAAGCGCTTTTATCGCTCGGAAGGCGGCATTGTGCTGGTGACGCGCGAAATGCTGTCAAAGTTGTGAGTTAAGGTTGTCGGCGGAACGATGATACCGCCGCCTTGTGAATGGACTGATGGCTTGCAAAACGCGGAACTTACAACAGCGGCAAGCCTGCTTCTTTGCCGACTTCAGGAGTGATAATGCAGGTTTTACACGTATGTTCTGAAATGTTCCCCCTGCTGAAAACCGGGGGGCTCGCAGACGTGGTTGGCGCATTACCGGCGGCTCAAATTGCCGAGGGCGGCGACGTTCGGGTGCTATTGCCCGCTTTTCCTGACGTGCGTAATGGTATACCGGACTCCGTGCTGGTGGCGGAAATCGATTCGTTCGCCGGCCGGGTCGGCCTGCGCTACGGTACCTATCATGGCGTGGGCATCTACCTGATTGACGCCCCCTGGCTGTACGACCGGCCGGGCAGCCCCTATCACGACCAGTCGATGAATGCCTATTCCGACAACCACCGGCGCTTTGCCCTGTTGGGCTGGATTGCCTGCGAGTTGGCCAAGGGGCTGGACCGCTACTGGCGGCCGCAGGTGGTGCACGCCCATGACTGGCATGCCGGCCTGGCCTGCGCCTATCTGGCGGCCAATGGCCACCCGGCGCGTTCGATTTTCACCGTGCACAACCTGGCCTATCAAGGGCTGTTCTCCGCCCATCACGTGGCTGAATTGTGGCTGCCGCCCTCGTTTTACAACGTTTACGGCCTGGAGTTTTACGGCCAGATGTCGTTCCTGAAAGCCGGGCTGTATTACGCCGACCATATCACCGCCGTCAGCCCGACCTACGCGCGGGAAATCACCCGGCCGGAGTTTGGCTACGGCATGGAAGGGTTGCTGCAGGAACGCCAGCGGCAGGGGCGGCTGAGCGGCATTCTCAATGGCGTGGATGAGAAGATTTGGGATCCGTCCCATGATCCGCGATTGACCGCCCGCTACGATGCCGAGGATCTGAAGAACAAGACCAAGAACAAGCTGCACCTGCAAAAAGCGATGGGCCTGAAGGTAGACGAGTCGCTGCCGGTGTTTGCGGTGGTGAGCCGCCTGACCAGCCAGAAGGGGCTGGATTTGGTATTGGAAGCGCTGCCGGCCTTGCTCGAGCAGGGGGGCCAACTGGCGCTGTTGGGGGCCGGCGATGCGGTGTTGCAGCAGGCGTTTCTGGCCGCCGCCGCTGATTACCCGGAACAGGTTGGCGTACAGATTGGCTACCACGAGGCATTCTCGCACCGGATTATCGGCGGGGCCGATGTGATCATGGTGCCGAGCCGTTTCGAACCTTGCGGGCTGACCCAGCTCTATGGCCTGAAATACGGCACGTTGCCGTTGGTGCGCCGCACCGGCGGGCTGGCGGACACGGTGGTGGATTGCGCGCTGGAGAATCTGGCCGACGGCACTGCCAGCGGATTTGTATTTGATGATTGTGATGCCGCCGCACTGGGCAACGCCATCCGGCGCGCCATGGTGCTGTGGAGCAGGCCAAAGCATTGGCGTCACGTACAGCGCCACGCCATGAGCGTGGATTTTGGCTGGCAGATAGCGGCAAAGGCTTATCTGTCACTTTATTCCCGTCATATTTGACGTTGCCTCTGTGTTGGCTGCACTCACTTACCCGAGTCACTTACGGAAGTAAGCCCATCGGGATAAGTTCCGTTGCCGCCTTGATGCAACGCCAATTATTTTGGGTATATCAACGCTTATTGTAACAACTCACTTGGGATCGCTATGACTACACCGATTAGTTACACCTCACCCACGGTCAGTGTTGAAGCGCTGAAACATTCCATCGCCTATAAGCTGATGTTTATTGTCGGCAAGGATCCGGCTATCGCCAACCAGCATGACTGGCTTAACGCCGTGCTGTTTGCGGTGCGTGACCGCATGGTGGAACGCTGGCTGCGCTCCAACCGCGCCCAGCTTTCCCAGGACGTGCGGCAGGTCTATTACCTGTCGATGGAGTTCTTGCTCGGGCGCACGCTCTCCAACGCGCTGTTGTCGATGGGGATTTACCAGGATATCGACGACGCGTTGAATGAAATGGGGCTGAGCCTCGGTGAATTGCTGGAGGAAGAAAACGATCCGGGGTTGGGCAATGGCGGCCTGGGGCGGCTGGCGGCCTGTTTCCTCGATTCGCTGGCGACGCTGGCGCTGCCGGGGCGCGGCTACGGCATCCGCTACGAATACGGCATGTTCAAGCAGAACATCGTTAACGGCCAGCAAATGGAGTCCCCGGACTACTGGCTGGAATACGGCAACCCGTGGGAGTTCCCGCGCCACAACACCCGTTATAAGGTGCGCTTTGGCGGGCGAATTCAGCAAGAAGGCGCCAAGGCGCGCTGGCTGGAAACCGAAGAGGTGATCGCCATCGCTTACGATCAGGTGATCCCCGGTTTTGATACCGACGCCACCAACACGCTGCGGCTGTGGAGCGCCCAGGCCAGTAACGAAATCAACCTCGGTAAATTCAATCAGGGCGATTATTTCGCGGCGGTTGAGGATAAAAACCACTCGGAGAACGTATCGCGCGTGCTGTACCCGGACGACTCCACCTATTCCGGGCGCGAACTTCGCCTGCGGCAGGAGTATTTCCTGGTGTCGGCCACGGTGCAGGATATCCTCAACCGCCACTGGACGATGCATAAAACCTTCGACAATCTGGCGGACAAGATTGCCATTCACCTGAATGACACCCACCCGGTGCTGTCTATCCCCGAACTGATGCATCGGTTGATCGACGATCACAAGTTCAGTTGGCTCGATGCCTGGGCCGTGGTGGAGCAGGTATTCTCCTACACCAACCACACGCTGATGAGCGAAGCGCTGGAAACCTGGCCGCTGGACATGATCGGCCGGATCCTGCCACGTCACTTGCAGTTGATCTTCGAGATCAACGATCACTTCCTCAAGCATGTGCAGGAAGTGGTGCCGGGCGACAACGAGCTGCTGGCGCGGGTGTCGATCATTGACGAGACCAACGGTCGTCGGGTGCGCATGGCGTGGCTGGCGGTGGTGGCCAGCCACAAGGTGAACGGGGTTTCCGCACTGCATTCCGAGCTGATGGTGCAGTCGCTGTTTGCCGACTTCGCGCGTATTTTCCCCGATCGTTTCTGCAACAAAACCAACGGGGTCACGCCGCGCCGCTGGCTGGGGTTGGCCAACCGGCCGCTTTCCGCCGTGCTGGACGACAGCATCGGCCAGACCTGGCGCACCGATCTCAGCCAACTGAGCGAGATCAAAGCCAACATCGATTTCCCCAGCTTCCTGCAAGCGGTTCAGGCTGCCAAACGGCAAAACAAGGAGCGGTTGGCGAAGTACATCGCCAAAACCCTGAATGTGGTGGTCAACCCGGATGCGTTGTTCGATGTGCAGATCAAACGCATTCATGAATACAAACGGCAACTGCTTAACGTCCTGCACGTGATCACGCTATATAACCGCCTGTTGCAGGATCCGGAAACCGAACGCGTGCCGAGGGTGGTGATCTTCGCCGGCAAGGCGGCCTCGGCCTACTACGCGGCGAAGCAGATCATCCGCCTGATTAACGACGTGGCGAAGGTGATCAACAACGATCCGCGCGTGCATACCCAGTTGAAGGTGGTATTTATCCCGAACTACGGCGTCAGTCTGGCGCAGATGATCATTCCGGCGGCGGATCTTTCCGAGCAGATCTCGCTGGCGGGCACCGAGGCGTCGGGCACCAGCAACATGAAATTTGCCCTTAACGGCGCGCTGACCATCGGCACGCTGGACGGTGCCAACGTAGAGATGCTGGAGCACGTGGGTGAAGAGAACATCTTTATCTTCGGCAATACCGCCGAGCAGGTGGAGGAGCTGCGCCGCAACGGCTACAACCCGCATCTGTACTATGAGCAGGATCCCGAACTGCATCAGGCGCTGACCCAGATCGCCACCGGCGTATTCAGCCCGGAGGAGCCAAAGCGCTACAGCAACCTGTTTGATTCGCTGGTGAATTTGGGCGATCACTACCAGCTGCTGGCCGATTACCGCAGCTATGTGGATACGCAGGACAAGGTGGATGAGGTATATCGCAATCAAGATGACTGGACGCGGCGGGCGATATTGAATATCGCCAATATGGGCTACTTCTCTTCCGACCGCACCATTCAGGAATACGCGGACGAAATCTGGCACATCAAGCCGATCAAGCTGTAATAAAAAAGGGCCGGATATCCGGCCCTTCTGTTATGCGTTGGCTCAGGAAGCCAGCGACAGCGTTTTCGTTTTCGTGTGTTCCGCCAGCCAGGCTTTCACCCGCGCCTGCTGCGCATCATCCAGCCACATGCCCAACTTGGTACGGCGCCAGATGGCGTCTTCCAGCTCAACCACCCACTCTTTCTCTACCAGGTAGCGCAATTCGGCTTCATACAAACCGTGGCCAAACTCTTCGCCCAGATCGCTCAGACCCTTGGCATCAGCCAGGATCAACTCGCTGTGGCTGCCGTAGGTGCGGGCGTAGCGGCGCGCCAGGGATTCCGGCAACCAGCTGTGCTCGCGGCGCAGTTTGGCGGCGTAGCTGTCGCGATCGCCACCGATGTCGCCGCCGGGCAGAGAACCGTTTTTGGTCCACGCCGGGCCGCAGCCAGGGTAGTAGTGCGCCAGTTTTTCCATCGCATGCTCAGCCAGCTTGCGGTAGGTGGTCAGTTTACCGCCGAACACCGACAGCAGCGGCGCTTTGCCCTGCTCGTCATGCACGTCCAGCGTGTAGTCGCGGGTCACCGCCTGCGGCGAATCAGATTCGTCATCGCACAGCGGACGCACACCGGAGTATGTCCAGACGATGTTGTCACGGCCCAACTGCTTCTTGAAGTGGTCGTTGTACACTTTCAGCAGGTAGTCGATCTCATTGTCGTCGATTTTCACGTCTTTCGGATCGCCGTGGTATTCCACGTCGGTGGTGCCGATGATCGAGAACTCGTCATTCCACGGGATCACGAAGACGATACGGTGGTCTTCGTTTTGCAGAATATAGGACTGCGGCTGGTTGTGAGCGCGCGGCACCACGATGTGGCTGCCTTTGATCAGGCGAATGCCGTACGGTGATTTCAGCTTCAGGCCGTCGTCAAAGAAGTGTTTCACCCAAGGGCCGGTGGCGTTGACCAGGCCCTTGGCGCGCCAGGTAAAGGTTTTACCGCTGTCGACCTCAACCGCTTCCACCATCCACAGGCCGTTTTCACGCCATGCGCGGGTCACTTTGGTGCGGGTGCGCACTTCGCCGCCGCGTTTTTCCACTTCCTGCGCGTTCAGCACCACCAGACGGGCATCGTCCACCCAGCAGTCGGAATATTCGAAACCGCGCTTCAGTTCAGGCTTCAGTACCGATTCTGGTCCAAAGCGCAAACTCTTGCTGCCCGGCAGGCTGGTGCGTTTACCCAGGTGATCGTACAGGAACAGACCGATGCGAATCATCCAGGCCGGGCGCAGATGCGGCTGGTGCGGCAGGCGGAAACGCATAGGGAACGCGATGTGCGGCGCCAGCTTCAGCAACACTTCACGCTCGGCCAGCGCTTCGCTCACCAGGCGGAATTCGTAGTGTTCCAGGTAGCGCAGGCCGCCGTGGATCAATTTGGAACTGGCGGAAGACGTAGCGCAGGCCAAGTCTTGCGCTTCCAGTAGCAGTACGGACAGCCCGCGCCCGGCAGCATCCGCCGCGATGCCGGCACCGTTGATGCCGCCACCGATAACGATCAAGTCTTTGGTTTCCACGTCAACTTCCTCCAGATGTTCGAAATAGCTCTTTCATGTTCGTTTTCGCTCATGATTGTAATCAAAAACCAACAAACAAGCCAAGACTTAACCAAACAAAAACATTTAGGCGTGATAGAGGTAACAGTTTGGCGATAGTAGTTATACAAAGATAAGGGGTATTTGCGGCAGGCAATGCCGGGCTCAGCAGGCTGAACCCGGGTAAAAACGGCAGGAATGACGGCGCGGCAGGCTGCGCCCCTTGGGTTAGACGAGAAGGGCGGAGATCAGCACAGCTCCAGCTGCACGTCGTACTGTTCGATGATTTTCATCACGCTCGGCGGCGGTAACTGGTCGGTAAACAGGTAGTCGATCAGGTTCATATTGCCGAGGTTGACCATCGCATTGCGGCCGAATTTGGAATGGTCGGTCACCAGCATCACGCAGCGCGAGTTTTCGATAATTGCGCGTTTGGTGCGCACTTCATGGTAGTCGAATTCGAGCAGCGAGCCGTCCATGTCGATGCCGCTGATGCCGAGAATGCCGTAATCGAGCCGGAACTGGGAGATAAAGTCCAGCGTGGCCTCGCCCATGATGCCGCCGTCGCGGGTGCGCACTTCGCCGCCGGCCAGGATCAGGCGGAAATCTTCCTTGGCGGTCAGCAGGGTGGCGACGTTCAGGTTATTGGTCACCACGCGCAGGTTTTTGTGGTTCATCAGCGCGTGAGCGACGGCTTCCGGCGTGGTGCCGATGTCGATAAACAGCGTGGCGCCGTCGGGGATCTGGCTGGCGACGCGCTGAGCGATACGCGCTTTCTCTTCCGACCACATCACTTTGCGATCGTTATAGGCGGCGTTGACCGAGCTGGAAGGCAACGCAGCACCGCCGTGGTGGCGTTGAATTTTGTTCTGATCGGCCAGGTCATTCAAATCACGGCGAATCGTTTGCGGGCTGACGTCAAAATGTTCGACCAGTTCTTCCGTGCTGACATACCCCTGCAGGCGCACCAGCTCGATAATTGCGTCATGACGCTGTGTTTGCTTCACGATAATCCCCTAAAACGCCCGGCTTGTACCTGGCTGTTATTGTTCGTTGTGCGCGCGATGACGCGTGTCCCAAAATGCCATCAATAACCCTAACACTAAACCGGCCACGTGTGCCGCGTTAGCGATCGACATTCCTAAAATATCGAAGTACCCGGCCACCAGCCAGAGCACTGAAAATACCATCAGGCCGCGCGGCAGCATCAGGCCGCGTTCCGGCGCCCGTTCGCCGCTGAGCCAGCAGTAGCCCATCAGCGCATAGACCACGCCGGACAGGCCGCCGAACAACGCGCCGCTGAACAGCGACTGCGCCCACCCGCTGAAGAAGGCCGATACCACCGCCAGCACGAACAGCTTGCCGGTACCGAGGCGTTTTTCCAGCGGGCCACCGAGATACCACCACCACAGCAGGTTAAAGGTGATGTGCAGCAGCGAAAAATGCAAAAACGCGTGGCTGACCCAGCGCCACAGCTGCGGGTATTGGCTGCTGTCCTGCGGCCAGGAGAGCCAGTACATCACGGTGTCATCGCCCATCGCCTGCATCAGGATATACACCGCAATGCACAGCACCATCACGCTCAGCGTCAGCGGCCCGGCCTTGCTGCGCAGGGTGTGCAGATAGGAGTAGCCTGGGTAGTGCAGATCGGCGCCGGTGTTGCCGGCTTCCCAGCTGGCGGCCTGATAGCGGCGGTTGAGCGGATCGACCAGGAACTGCTGCAACTCGTGCTGCACCTGCTCCAGATGGCTGTCGTCAGCCAGCCAGATTTCCGCCGCCTCGCCGGTATTGTGCACGCTAAGCTCGATGCCCTGTGTCGCCATGTAGTCGACAAAGGCCTGAGCCAGGCGGGGGTTGGATACGGCGATTACTCGAACCATAGATATTCCGTTTCATATACCCGTCGCCTTTCAAGCCTCGGCGTTGTTGGCTGCTCACCCCAGTCGCTTACCTGAGTAAGCTCCGGGGGATTTACACCCTTGCCGCCTGGCCGCAGCTTGAAATTCATAGGGTAAAGATAAGTTGGACCGTCGGTTTGCCGCCGACGGCGTTGACGGCTGATTATACCGTTGAAATCTTGAACGCAGGCAAGGGATCTGCAAAAAACCAGTAAAAACACCCACTAACGACCCCGTGGCGGTCAATAAATCCTGCGGTTTCCCCGCCATGGGCCGGCGAATATTGCAGCGATTTTTGTTTACTTCCGTTTAGCCCCGCAACATATGATCACAGTCACTTTTTAACCACCGGGGGTCCCTTACTCTCAAAAACAGGTGCTGAGGTGACTATGTTTCTCGAAGAACGACGCAATAACATCCTGGATTATCTGGATAAATATGAACGCGTTAGCGTGGCGTACCTGGCCACGTCTTTTGCGGTGACCAAAGAAACCATCCGCAGCGATTTAAACGTGCTGGCGCAACTGGGGTTAGTGCAGCGCTGCCATGGCGGCGCGATCGTCATCCGCCGCAGCCTGCAGGCCAAATTAATTACCGAAACCGACGGCACGTTCGAAGTGCTGTTAAGGCGCCTGGAAAGCCAGAAAAGAAAGGTGCCGGAGAGAGGAAAAAACATGCGAGGCAAGGTCTGTATTCTGGGGTCATTCAATGTCGATATCGTCGCCAGGGTGGCGCGCTTTCCCAAAGGCGGGGAATCGCTGCTGGCGCTCGGCAGTACGCTTGGCCCCGGCGGCAAGGGGGCCAATCAGGCGATGGCCGCCAGCCGGGCCGGCGCTCAGGTGCATTTCGTGTCCAAAGTGGGCAAAGATCAGTTCAGTCAGTTCGCTTTCGACCATCTGTCTTCGTCGGAAATTCACTCGTTCACCTTATACCAGTCGGAAACCGAGCCGACCGGCAACGCCATCATTTATGTTTCGCAGCAGGACGGCGAGAACATGATCGCCATTTATTCCGGCGCCAATAAAACCATCACCGACGAAGAAGTGGCGGCAATCGCACCGGAACTGGCCGGCGCAGAGGTTCTGCTGGTACAGCTGGAGAATAACTTTAACGCCACCCTGAACGCCATGAAACTGGCCAATGCGTTGGGGATTCGGGTGATCCTCAATCCTGCGCCTTACTCCGCCGATGCGCTGCAATGCCTGGAATATGTCGATGTGATTACCCCGAATGAAACCGAGGCCTCGCTGCTGTCCGGCGTGGAGGTCACGGATTTGAACAGCGCCAGAGAGGCGGCGCAGCGTATCGCCGGGCTGGGCGCCCGACGGGTCATCATCACCATGGGCGCACGCGGAGCGATGATCCTCGAAGGTTCGCAGTTCCAGCACATTCCCGCTTTCCCGGCGTTGAGCGTCGATACCACCGGCGCGGGGGATGCGTTCAACGGTGCCTTCGCCGCGGCTATCGCCACCGGGCAAACGATTGCCCAGGCGGCAACCTATGCCGCCGCCTTTGCGTCGCTGGCGGTGGAAAGAGAAGGGGCGTCCAACATGCCGCAACATCAACAGGTGGTGGCTCGTCTGAGCCAGCGCTGATCCCTAATCAAACAACACCATTGTCTGCCGCGTCAGCGCGGTGTGAGGAGCAAAAATGAAGAACATCGAGGGCATTGTGCCGGTAATGCTAACGCCGTTTACCGCTCGCAACGAGATTGACTATCCTGGCTTGGCACGCCTGATCGACTGGTATTTGCAGCGCGGCGTCGATGCCTTGTTCGCCGTCTGTCAGTCCAGCGAGATGCAGTTTCTCAGCCTGGCGGAACGGGTTGAGTTGGCGCGTTTTGTGGTGCAACGGGTAGACGGCCGGGTGCCGGTTATCGCTTCCGGTCATATCAGCGACGCGCTGGAGCAGCAAATTGAAGAGCTGCAGGCGATGGCGCAAACCGGCATCGACGCGCTGGTGCTGGTGACCAACCATCTTGACCCGCAACGCCAGGGCAGTGCGGCATTTTTCGCCACACTGGACAGCCTGCTGGCGGCGTTGCCGGCTAGCATGCCGCTTGGACTGTACGAATGCCCGGCGCCTTACCGCCGCTTGCTGAGCGATGAAGAGTTGAGCTATTGCGCCAACAGTGGCCGTTTTGTCGTACTGAAGGACGTCAGTTGCGATCTGCCGACCGTGACGCGTCGGGTGGCATTAACCGCAGGGACGCCGCTGAACATCATCAATGCCAACGCCGCTATCGCCTGGCCGGCGATGCAGGCCGGATCCAAAGGGTTCAGCGGGGTATTCACCAATTTCCACCCGGAGCTGTACCACTGGCTGTATCACCACGGCGCGCAGCGGCCTGAGCTGGCGCAGGAACTGGCGACCTTCCTGTCGCTGGCGGCGGTCACGGAGACGTTGGGTTACCCGAAAAACGCCAAAATCTATCACCAACGTTTGGGCACTTTCGACAGCGAGCTGTGCCGGGTAAATCAGGACGACGTGCTGGAGAAGTTCTGGGGGCTGGGCGTGCTGCTGGATCAAATCCGCAGTGGCACCGGGTTCTACCGGCAAAAAATTGCCGGTTAAGGCTGTGCGGGAAGATGGCGACATCCTCCCGCGGTTCAACAACACCGCTGTACCTACTACACCCGCTAAAACTATCACTACACGGGGAACACCATCATGATGATTTGCGATCTGCAGGATTGGGCGCGGGAAAAACACGCGTTTCATCCGATTATCCACCAGGCTATCGCGTTTATCGAACGCACCGACTTTGCCGGGCTGCAACCCGGTAAAATCGACATTATTCCCGGCAAGATGTTTTGTCTGTTGCAGGAAATGAGCACCGTGCCGGCGCAGCAAATGCGCCCCGAGTCGCACTTTGACCACGTTGACGTGCAGTATCTGCTCCAGGGGGAAGAAACCATCGGCGTGGCGCGCCGCCGGGGCGATGAACCCGTGGCGGAAGAGCGGCGCCATCACGACATCGTGTTTTATCAACAGGTGCAAAATGAAATCGCGGTCCCGCTGTTGCCCGGCACCTTTGCGGTATTTTTCCCGCACGATCTGCATCGCCCTTGCTGCCAAACCCACGGTGAGTCCTTTATTCGCAAAGCCGTGATTAAAATTCACCTCAGCCTGTTTACGGAGCCGCAATCATGAAAGAGGCGACTTCTGCGTTGCATGCATCGGCTGCCGCACCGGCGGCGCCGATCTCCCGTTTGCGCTGGGGCATTATTCTGATCTTGTTGATTGCCGCGGTGGTGAACTATCTCGATCGCGCCAACCTGAGCATCGCCAATACCACTATCGCCCGGGAGTTTGGCTTTTCCTCTACCGAAATGGGCCTGCTGCTGTCGGCGTTTTTGTGGCCTTACGCGCTTGCCAACCTGCCCGCCGGCTGGCTGGTGGACAAACTGGGGCCGAAGAAAATGTTCTCCTGGGCGCTGGGACTGTGGTCGGCATTTACCGTGATGGCGGCGTTCGTCAACAGCTACTCGATGTTCTATGGCCTGCGGATGCTGCTGGGCGTATCGGAATCCCCGTTTTTCACTTCAGGGATCAAGATCACCCATCGCTGGTTCTCGGAGAAAGAGCGTGGCCTGCCGACTTCGATCATCAACACCGGTTCGCAGATCGCCAACGCCATCGCTCCGCCGATCCTCACCGTGCTGCTGCTGACTCTCGGCTGGCGCGGCATGTTTATCGCCATTGGTCTGGCGGGGATTCCGCTGATGCTGGCCTGGCTGAAGTTTTACCGTGACCCGTCGGCGCGGGAAGAGGCGGTGATCCACGCCGAAAAACGCGCGGCGGCAAAAGCGGTCAGCCAGGAGCAAAGCGGGAGCTGGGGGTCGTTGTTCCGTCATAAAACCACCTGGTTCATGATTTTGGGCAACTTTTCCATCATGTTCACCATTTGGGTCTACCTCACCTGGCTGCCGAGTTACCTGGAGAATTCGCTGGGCTTTAGCCTGAAGCAGACCGGTTGGATCGCGTCGATCCCGTTTTTTGCCGGCATTTTGGGGGTGTTGTGCGGCGGCGCGATTTCCGATCGTTTGATCCGTCGTGGGGTGAAAGCGATCACGGCGCGCAAGATCCCGATCGTCTGCGGCGCTGCACTGGCGGCCTGCTGCGTAGCGCCGATCGCCTTTGTCGACAGTACGCCGCTGTGCATTTTATTGCTGTCGTTGGGGTATTTCTTTTCGCAGCTGCCTTCCGGCGTGATCTGGACGCTGGCGACGGATATCGCACCGAAACATCAGGTGGCTTCGCTGGGGGCGATCCAGAACTTTGGCGGTTTCCTCGGCGCGGCGATGGCGCCGATTGTCACCGGGGTGATCCTCGATCTGACCGGGCAGTTCACCAATGTGTTCTTGCTGGGGGCGGGTTTGCTGATGCTGGGGGCGTTTAGCTACGGCTTGTTTGTCAAACGGCCGATGGCGGCGGAGTAGCAAAGGAAGAGGGCGCATGACGCGCCCTGATTTTTTACGCCGACGTTTCAACGTCCTGCGGGTACTGACGTGCCCAGGCTTCAAAGCCGCCATCAATGCTGTACACCGCATCAAACCCCTGATTCAGCAGGTATTGCGCCGCGCTGCGGCTGCTGTTGCCGTGGTAACACATCACCATCACCGGCCGGTCAAAATCGTTGTGCTGCATAAATGCTTGCAGGCTGGCGTTGGTGAGGTGAAATGCGCCCGGCGTGTGCCCGGCTTCAAAACTCTGCGGATCGCGGATATCGACAAGGGCGGCGCTGTCTTCTTTCCAGCGCGCATAGGCCTGCTCAACGTTGATCGCTTCAAACTGTTCCATGACTTCCGACTGCCTTGTAATGAGAATATGCCGCCATTGTAACCAACTCTGCGGCAATTAAGACCAGAGCAACGCTGTGGTTTTTAGGCACCGTAGCCCATCATCTTCAACAGTTGCTGTGCCTGCTGCACCGCTTCCTGGCGATGGGCCACGCCCAGCTTCTGATACAGGTTGCGGATATGGGTTTTGATGGTGGTGGCCGCCACGTCCAGTTCGCCGGCGATCTGGTCGTTGCTGTAACCGGAATAAATCAGCCCCAGCACCTGCCATTCGCGCTGCGTCAGCGGGCTGGTGCGGATCAGTTCCGGCACCTGCGGGTGGGTTAGCAGCTTATCGACGAAGTTTTCGTCAAAATGCGCGAATTTATGCCGATGATGCTGGTTGATGTCGCGCAGAATGCGCTGAGCGCGATGGTGCTCCAGCTCCGGCAGCGTATTGAGCTGAATCAGTTGACGCAGCTGCTGCGCCATCGCTTCGCCCTCGATGACAAAGTGGCTGATAAATCCGGTGCGGCTGGCCAGTGACAGCGCCTCCATCAGCACCCTTTGCGCATCGCTTTTACGCTCCATCTGCCAATAAAGCTGGTTGCTGAGCAGCAGGTTGCGGTTCAGATCGCTCACCAGCCGCAGGCGGCGGGCGTTTTCGTTCAGTTCATCCAGCACCACTTCGGCTTCTTCGTACTGGCCGAGCATGATTTGCACCCGGGCGATATTGCGCCATTGGCCCTGCATAAAGTGGTTATCCGCCATGCCGGGTTTTTCGGTCTGGCGCAGCCATTGGGCCGCAGCGGCGGTGTCGCCGGTCATCTGCCAGTGGATCACCCGCGGTTTGTCGGCGTTGGTCAGCCAGTCGCGATGGTACTGAGTGCCGTGCAGCAGCGCTTCGCAACGCTGCAGGTGCGCATTGGCGTTATCCAGATCGCCACGCGCCAGCGAGCATTTGGCCAGCATGGCGATGCACTGCAGCTGCTGCTGAGGCTGGTAGTTGGCCAGAATTTTCAGGCCCTGACGCGCCGCGTCTTCCGCTTCGTCCAGCCGCGACCAGGACCACAGGATCTGCGAACGGATACGCAGCAGGAACTCATGCATCGGCAACTGTTCCAGATGCTGTTCGCGCACCAGTTCAAAAGCCTTGTCCTGCGTCTCATAGGCGGCCTGCAGGAAACCCTGGGCAATCAGGATCTCGCTCTGCTGCAACAGCGCCCACAGCGCGTAGTGATAAGCCTGATGGCGTCGCGCCATCTGCTCGGTTTGCTGCATCATCGGCAACGCGCGGGCCAGTTCGCCCTTGCAATGATGGACTTCGCCAGTCACCGAGGTGGCGACGATACGGCTGTAATAACTGGAAAGCGGCAGAAACTTCAGCGCTTCGGTGGCCAGGCGTTCGGCCTCTTCCGGCTTGCCGGCGTTGATCGCCACCTGGGCGCGCAGGGCGTCGAATTCGGCATGCAGGGTCTGATCGACGTCGATTTTTTGATCGCGCATCGCCTGTTCGGCGCGTTCCAGCTGGGTGTTCACTTCGATGTAGCGGTGTTGGCTCTGCGCCAGCCAGGCCTGCAACAGCGCCAGCTTGGGACTTTGGATCAGTCGTTCATACGGCAATGCGTTCAGGCACTCTTCCAGCAGGGCCAGCTCGCTGTGATGGAACAGCGACCAGGCGTGTTGCAGCAGGATATCGCGCAGCATGCTGACGTCGCTGGCCGCCAGCGCGTGGTGGATCGCCTCCGCCGGGTAGCCCAATGCCAGCCAACCTTCGGCGGCGGCGCGGTGCAGCCCCGGCAGCTCCAGCGCCAGCTCCCATTGGCAGCGTTGGCGCAGGAAGGTGGCGAACAGAGGATGGAAGCAGAACCATTCGCCGGTGTCGTCCATGCGGTGGATAAACAGCCCCTGGCGCTCCAGCTCTTCCAGCCGCTGTTGGCCGTTATCTTCGCCGGTCAGGCGTACGATCAGCGCATCGTTCATTGAGCGCAGCACCGAGCAGCGCAGCAGGAAGGCGCGCGCCCCGGCATCGACGTGATCCAGCACTTCGTCCACCAGATAATCGGACAGGTGACTGGCGTTCAGACCGGCCAGGCGTTTGGCGGATTGCTGTGCAGAAGAGGTGGATTGCCGGGCAGACAGCGCAATCAGCTGCAACGCGGTGGCCCACCCTTCGACTTCGTCGCACAGGCGGCTGCTGTCATGCTGCTCCATCGGTGCGGCCAGGCGGCAGTCGAAGAATTGTTTGGCTTCCTGATGGGTAAACGCCAGCTGCTGCGTGCCCATCTCCAGCAGTTGATCGCGCACGCGCAGGTTGGCGATGCCCAATGGCGGCAGGGTGCGGGACAGCAGGATCAGCGTCAGGTTTTCCGGTTGGTGGCGCAGGAAGAAGCGCATGGCCTCATGGATGACGTCATTGGTGATCAGGTGGTAGTCGTCAATCACCAGGTACAGCGGTTGATGCCAGTCGGAAAGTTCAATGAACAGCTGGGCGAACAGCGCCGACAGGCTGGCGTACTGATGCTTTTGGCTCAAGGCTTCGCTTTTCACGCAGTGACCGCCGCTGGCATGTTGCAAGGCGGCGATCAGGTAGCTGGCAAAGCGCTCGGGTTGGTTGTCGCTTTCATCCAGCGAGTACCAGCCCAAATCTGATTTGCCGGCTGCCCATTGTGCGACCAGCGTAGTTTTTCCGTATCCCGCAGGGCAATTAACCAATGTCAGGCGATAGTTTGCCGTGCCGGCTAATTTGGCCAGCAGGCGATCGCGGATCACGGTATTTTGCAGCCGTACCGGACGGCTCAGTTTTGATGGGATCAGCATAGTATTCCAGAGTGAAAATCGCGGCTCCCGTAGCCGTTGGCCTGCCCGAAGGGGTTCATTGCATCGCGACTCCTGCCGGGATCGGAGTAAAACTAATTATTTTATGGCTCGTAATTAATCACCCTCCTAACTTCTGACAACGTTAAACGTATTGCAACAAGGTTCATCTTTGGCTTGGAGTTAAATTGCTATTGATCACACTTTTTTACGTTTGCAGGCAAATCATTGCGCAATTGCGGCGTTGTGGGGCGGTTGGGTAACGCGGTTGAGGGAAAGCATTTCGATGCATGTACAAAACTTCATCAGCTGCATCAACTATGCTAATTTCATGGCGGGGATTTTCTGCTTATTCTCAGTGCTCGCCGCGTTCGTCGGCGGGCTTTTTTGCATCATGCAAGGGAGTCAAAAAGTGCCTGAGATCACAATTTTAGCTACGCCCCAATCCTCCTCCCCAGCTAATCCCCAGGCGGGATGATGCCTTCAACCTTTCTCCCCGGCACGATAACGGTAATTTGACCCACTTACTGGATAGAGAGTTTCCCTTATGTCACAGCCTATGCTTAAAAAGGATGCTTTTCTGGCGGCACTGACCCGTCAGTGGCAACGGTTTGGCCTCAGTTCTGCACAACAGATGACCCAACACCAATGGTGGGAGGCGGTAAGCCGAGCGCTGGCCGAGCAACTGGCCGCACAACCGGCACCGCGTAAAAGCACCAAGCCGCTGCGCCACGTGAACTACATTTCGATGGAGTTTCTGATTGGCCGCCTGACGGCGAACAACCTGATTAACCTGGGCTGGTACGACACCGTCGAACAGGCGTTGGCGGAGCAGGATATCAAGCTGGCGGATCTGCTGGAGCAGGAAACCGATCCGGCGTTGGGCAACGGCGGGCTGGGGCGTCTGGCAGCCTGTTTCCTGGATTCGATGGCGACGGTGGAGCAACCGGCCACCGGTTATGGGCTCAATTACCAATACGGGCTGTTCCGCCAGTCTTTCAGCGGCGGCCAGCAGCAAGAGGCGCCGGATAACTGGCAGCGCGAAAGCTACCCCTGGTTCCAGCACAATGCCGCGCTGTCGGTGGATGTCGGTATCGGCGGGAAACTGGAAAAACTGGCCGATGGCCGCGAACTGTGGCGCCCGGAGTTTACCCTGCGCGGCGAAGCCTGGGATTTGCCGGTGCTGGGCTTCCGTAATGGCGTGACCCAACCGCTGCGCCTGTGGCAGGCGACCCATCAGCATCCGTTCGATCTGGGGGATTTCAACGACGGCAAATTCCTGCAGGCGGAGAAGCAGGGAGTAGAAGCCGCCAAGCTGACCAAGGTACTGTACCCGAACGACAACCATCAGGCGGGCAAGCGCCTGCGCCTGATGCAGCAATATTTCCAGTGCGCCTGTTCGGTGGCGGATATCCTGCGCAAACATCACCAGGCCGGCCGCAAGATTGAAGACCTGCCGAAGTATGAAGTGATTCAACTTAACGACACTCACCCCACCATCGCTATCCCGGAAATGCTGCGCATTCTGCTGGATGAGCATCAGCTGGAATGGGATGCGGCCTGGGCGATCACCAGCAACACCTTTGCCTACACCAACCACACCCTGATGCCCGAGGCGCTGGAGTGCTGGGACGAGAAGCTGGTGCGCAGCCTGCTGCCGCGTCATTTCTCCATCATCAAGCAGATCAACGCCAACTTCAAAAAGCTGGTGGATAAACACTGGCCGGGCGACAAGGCGGTGTGGGCCAAGCTGGCGGTGCACCACGACAAACAGGTGCGCATGGCTAACCTGTGCGTGGTCAGCGGTTTTGCGGTCAACGGCGTAGCGCAGCTGCACTCCGATCTGGTGGTGAAAGACCTGTTCCCGGAATATCACCAGCTGTGGCCGAACAAATTCCACAACGTCACCAACGGCATCACGCCGCGTCGCTGGCTGAAACAGTGTAACCCGGCGTTGTCGGGGCTGATTGACGAGACGCTGAAAGTCGAGTGGGCCAACGATCTCGACGCGCTGAAAGGGCTGGAAAAATACGCCGATGACGCGGCCTTCCGCCAGCGTTATCAGCAAATCAAGCGCGATAACAAAGTCGCATTGGCAAACTACGTGCACGGCGTGATGGGGCTGACGTTGAACCCGGACGCCATTTTCGACGTACAGATCAAGCGCCTGCACGAATACAAACGCCAGCATCTGAACCTGTTGCACATTCTGTCGCTGTATCGCCAACTGCGCGACAACCCGAATCTGGACATCGTGCCTCGGGTGTTCCTGTTCGGGGCCAAAGCGGCACCGGGCTACTATCTGGCGAAGAACATCATTTATGCGATCAATCAGGCGGCTTCGATGATCAATAACGATCCGCTGGTGAAGGATCGGTTGAAAGTGGCGTTTATTCCTGACTACCGCGTTTCCGTTGCCGAACTGATGATCCCGGCGGCGGATATCTCCGAGCAGATCTCCACCGCGGGCAAAGAGGCGTCCGGCACCGGCAATATGAAGCTGGCGCTGAACGGCGCGCTGACCGTCGGTACGCTGGACGGGGCCAATGTGGAGATCGCCGAGCAGGTGGGCGAAGACAATATCTTTATCTTCGGCAATACCGTCGATCAGGTGAAGGCGCTGCTGGCGAAAGGCTACGACCCGCTCAGCTACCGCAAGAAGGACAAACACCTGAAGGCGATCCTCGACGAGTTGGCGAGCGGCGCATTCAGCCATGGCGACAAGCATGCCTTCGACATGATGCTGCACAGCCTGCTGGAAGGCGGTGACCCTTATCTGGTACTGGCCGACTTCGCTTCTTACTGCCAGGCTCAACGGCAGGTAGACCAGCTGTATCGCGACCGGGACGAGTGGACGCGCCGCACTATTCTTAACACCGCGCGGGTCGGTATGTTCAGTTCGGATCGTTCGATCCGCGACTACCAGCAGCGTATCTGGCAAGCCAAGCGTTAAGGAGAGCGAATGGATCGCAAGCGCATCGACCAGGCGGCCGCTCAGGCGGGTATTGCCGCTGATTATATTAACGCTCATGGAAAACAGCAGGCGATCGCGCAGGACACCAAGCGCAAGCTGCTGGATGCCATGGGACGGACTGCCGCACCGCTGGAGGCTGAGGTGACGCCGTTGCCGGCGGTCAAGGTGTTTTATCAGGGGGCGCCGGTGGCGTTGCCGCTTGCGGGCAGCGGCGAGTATCTTTGGACGCTGCTGCGTGAAGACGGTGGCCGGCAACAGGGGCGCGCCAGCGCGCGCAAAACCTTTACCCTGCCGGGCGAGTTACCGCCGGGTTATCACCAACTGACGCTGACCCAGGGTGAACAGCAGTGGCAGTGCCGGTTGATTGTTGCGCCGAAACGCTGCTTTGAGCCGGACGCGCTGCTGACCGGGCAAAAGCTGTGGGGCGCTTGCGTCCAGCTTTACACTTTGCGGTCCGATCGCAACTGGGGTATCGGCGATTTTGGCGATCTGCGGCAGATGGTCGAGCAGGTCGGTGAACGCGGCGGCGCTTTTGTCGGGCTGAACCCGATCCACGCGCTGTATCCGGCGAACCCGGAAAGCGCCAGCCCGTACAGCCCGTCGTCGCGTCGTTGGCTGAACGTGGTGTATATCGATGTGAACGCGGTGGAAGAGTTCCAGCTTAGCGATGCGGCGCAGAAATGGTGGCTGAAGCCGGCAACGCAAAAACAGCTGACCAAAGCGCGCAGCAGCGAGCAGGTAGATTACGGCACGGTGACGCAGCTCAAGCTGGCGGCGCTGAAGCTGGCGTTTCCGTTGTTCCAGGAGCGTAAAGCCGGTGACGAGCAGCGTCAGGCGTTCGAGCAGTTTGTTGCCGACGGTGGCGACAGCCTGTATCAACAAGCGGCGTTTGACGCATTGCATGCTCATCTTGCCGCCGCTGACGGCAGCCTGTGGGGTTGGCCGGCCTGGCCGGAGCAATATCGGCAGGGCAACAGCGTCGCAGTGAAGCAGTTTTGCCGGCAGCAGCAGGATTCGGTGACCTTCTATCTGTGGTTGCAGTGGTTGGCCGCCAGCCAGTTCGCCGACTGTTTCCGCCAGAGCCAGCAACAGCAAATGCCGATTGGCCTGTACCGCGATTTGGCGGTGGGCGTGGCGGAGGGCGGTTCGGAAACCTGGTGCGAGCCGGATCTTTATTGCCTGAAAGCGTCGGTTGGCGCGCCGCCGGACATTTTGGGCCCGCTGGGGCAAAACTGGGGGCTGCCGCCGATCGATCCGCACGTGATGGCGGCGCGGGGCTACCAGCCGTTTATCGACCTGTTGCGCGCCAATATGACCAGTTGCGGTGCGCTGCGCATTGACCACGTCATGGCGTTGCTGCGCCTGTGGTGGATCCCCTACGGAGAAACCGCCGATCATGGCGCTTATGTGAAATACCCGGTGGATGATTTGCTGGCGGTGTTGGCGCTGGAGAGCCAGCGCCACCGTTGTATGGTGATCGGCGAAGACCTTGGCACCGTGCCGGTCGAGATTGTCGCCAAGCTGCGCGACAGCGGCGTCTATTCTTATAAGGTGCTGTATTTCGAACGCGACGGCGAGAACCACTTCCGCGCGCCGCAGGCTTACCCGGTGCAGGCGATGGCGACCATCACCACGCATGATCTGCCGACGTTGCGCGGTTATTGGCAGAGCGGCGATCTGCACCTTGGCAACAAGCTGGGGTTGTATCCGGATGCGGAGATCCTGAAAGAATTGTTTGCCGATCGTGAGCGCGCCAAGCAGGGGTTGCTGGACGGATTGCATCATTATGGCTGTGTGCCGCAGAAGGTGGGCAAGAAGGCGGCTTTGCTGAACATGAGCCCGTTGCTGAACCGTGGCTTACAGCGTTATGTCGCCGACAGCGCCAGCGCACTGCTGGGCCTGCAGCCGGAAGACTGGCTGGACATGGCCGAACCGGTCAATATTCCCGGTACCAGCGATCAGTACCCAAACTGGCGACGGAAGCTGAATAAAACGCTGGAAGAGATGTTTGCCGATCAGCAAGTCAACCGGCTGCTGAAGGATTTGGACAAGCGTCGGCGCAAGGTGTCGGTAGGGTGACAGAGAAGAATTCTTGTATTAAAGACGAGAAATAAGAACATTGGCTTTCATTCTTATGATAGAGACCCAAATTAATTGGAGTTGCAGCTAGGCGGCAAGTGCGTGCATCCCCAGGAGCTTACTCAGGTAAGTGACTGGGGGGCACGCATGCAGCCAACAACGCTGCAACTTCAAGTAAGAAGGGTATCAGTAGTAAGAGTGCTCGCCGCGCTGATGCTCGGTCAGATCGCGCACGCCTTTCAGTTCAGGGAACTTCTGCAGCAGCTCTTTCTCGATCCCTTCTTTCAGCGTTACGTCGACCATTGAACAGCCGTTACAGCCGCCGCCGAACTGCAGGATCGCCAAACTGTCTTCGGTGATTTCCATCAGGGTTACGCGACCGCCGTGGCCTGCCAGCTGTGGGTTGATCTGCGATTGCAGTACGTATTCAACGCGTTCCATCAGCGGGGCGTTGTCGTCCACCTTGCGCATTTTGGCATTTGGCGCTTTCAGCGTCAGCTGCGAACCCAACTGGTCGGTGACGAAGTCGATTTCGGCGTCTTCCAGATAGGGTTTGCTGATTTCGTCGATATAGGCGGACAGCTTTTCGAACTTCAGCTCGGTGTCTGTCGCTTCCACGGCGTCCGGCGGGCAATAAGAGACACCGCATTCGGCCGTAGGCGTACCCGGGTTGATCACGAATACGCGGATTTGGGTGCCTTCCTCTTGATTTGCCAGCAGTTTGGCAAAGTGTTCCTGTGCGGTATCTGTTATACGAATCATAGCATTAGCTCAGTAGTTGACTTCTATTGTCGGTTATAATACGCCCATTGCCGTAGCACTACAATGTGCGGCAAACACACCAGATTTGTATCGATGCGGCACCCTGCCGCAGCAAGAGCCTGGCGATTTCCGCCACCGTACTGCCGGTCGTCACCACATCATCCAACAGGGCAACGTGTCGGCCTGCCAGCGGCTCATTGCAGCGAAAGGCACCGCGTAGATTGCGCCTGCGCATGTGGGCGGGCAGCCGTTGCTGCGGGGACGTTTTTCGTACTCGTCTCAGGGCGGCGGGGCGGTAATCGCAACCCAGCCAGTGCGCCAGCGGCCGCGCCAGCAGATCGCTCTGGTTATAGCCACGTCGCCAGCAGCGTTTAGCCTGCAAGGGTACCGCTAAAATCACATCGGGTCTGTTCAGATACTGCTCTCTATGCGCTCGTTGCCAGTTTAGCAATATCAGACGCGCCAGCAGAGGCGCCAGTTCCGGTGCGTGCTGAAACTTGAATTTTTTGATCAGTTGGCGAAGCGGCGCGACGTAGTCGCCGACGAACACCAGCGCCTGCCAGGGAGGTGGCCGTTGCAGGCAGCGACCGCAGGGGTGTGCAGCGTCGCCGGCGGGCAGACCGCAGCAGGGGCAGCACAGCGGTTTGGCCGGCAGATGGCGCAGGCAGTAGCTACAGATGCCGTGGCGGCTAAGGCATAATGGCTGCCGGCATAGCCAACAGCGGCTGTGGATTGATAGCATAGCCGTCCTCCCTGACGGATGAGAATGAAAGGACAATAACTGATGACCACGCTGTATTGGCAAACAATAGGTGAAGGCGAACGCGATCTTGTGCTGCTGCACGGATGGGGACTGAATGCGGAGGTGTGGGGTTGCATGCTTGAGCGGCTGACGCCGCATTTTCGCCTGCATCTGGTCGATCTGCCGGGCTATGGCCGCAGTCAGGGGTTTGGCGGCATGTCGCTCGCGCAGATGGCGGCGATCGTGCTGGCCGCCGCACCGCCGCAGGCCTGGTGGCTGGGCTGGTCGCTCGGCGGGCTGGTGGCCGGCCAGATTGCGCTGACGCAGCCTCAGCGGGTACGCGGGCTGATCACCGTGGCTTCCTCGCCGTGCTTTGCCGCACAGGACGATTGGCCGGGGATCCGTCCAGAGGTGCTGAGCGGTTTTCAGCAACAGCTGAGCCAGGATTTCCAGCGCACGGTAGAACGTTTTCTGGCATTGCAAACCTTGGGTACGGCAAGCGCACGGCAAGACGCACGCCTGCTGAAATCAGTGGTGCTGAATCAGCCGATGCCGAGCGTCGAGGTGCTGAACGGCGGCCTGGAGATGCTGCGCACCACTGATTTACGCCTGCCGATGGCGGAATTGGCCCTGCCGTTGCTGCGTATATACGGTTATCTGGACGGGGTGGTGCCGCGCAAGGTCGCCGGGTTGCTCGATGTCAGTTGGCCGCATTCATCGTCGATCGTCATGGCGAAAGCGGCTCATGCACCCTTCATTTCTCACCCTGATGAATTTGCCGAGATTATCCACGCCTTTGTGACCGAAGGTGGCATTCCGAGTGAAAACGCACAATAAAGCGCTAAAGAAATGGCCGCTCAGTGGATAAAAAAGAAACCTGTTCGATACTTAGTGGGGTAGATGCGTTGGCTGAAAACTGAAAAACCGTTCGCGGATTTTTCACTTTGACGTTTCGTCTCTGGGAAAAGGATTCTCGTCAGGGAAAGCAACGAGGTCTGAAGATGTCACGGCAGCCGGTGTTATTGCGCATGTACCCCTGGACGGCTTTCATAACAAATAAATGTTCTCTTGAGAGGTATGGTAATGAAATCTTTGAAAATGATTATTGCAGCGTTGGTCGTCGGTTCCCTGTCTTTCAGCTCCCTGGCGGCAACCTTGCTGACCAAAGAAGATCTGGACAAGAATCCGGGTAAGTACGAGAAGATCGGTACGGTCACCACCACCGCGCAAACCACTTCACCGATGGATGCGAAAGAAGAACTGTCGAAGAAGGCCGATGAAAAAGGTGGTCAGTATTATGTGATTATCTCCGGCCGCGAACACGGTAAGTTCAGCGCGACAGCCGAAGTGTATAAAGACAAGTAATCATTCTTGATTAACAAGGGGCGCATAATGTGCGCCCCTGCTCCGATTATTTCAACCGGTATATCACCGTACCGCATCCCTTGCCCTCCGGGCAGCTTTTGCAACTGCCGCTCAGGCAGGCGCTGTTATCCTGCTCAACTCGCTCCACTTTTCCCATCGCCGTTAAACGTTCCAGCATCGCCAGTACCAGCGGCAGCGGGGTCGCCAACTGGCGGCTGAGTTGTTGCGCCTGAGCGCTGCCATGCAGCGCCAACGCATCGCGGAGCTGCAGCAGGCCGGCCATCAGTGGCAGTTACCCTGAGCACCCTGGCAACAGGCGGCAGGCGTCGCCTTGCCCAGACGCACCGTTACCCGGCTGCGCGCCCGGCGCAGGCCGAACAAAATCAACAGATTGACCAGTACCACGATCGCGATGGCCGTCAGGCTGTACCTCGGATGCTGGCCGAAGGTAGCAACCTGATAAAACAGCGTAGCCAACGAGTAGGCGAGGTTCAGGCCCCAGAGAATGGAAAAGGTCATCCAGCCGCGGTTGGATTCACGGGCGATAGCGCCCATCACCGACACGCAGGGCACGTACAGCAACACAAAGATCAGATAGCTGTAGGCGGAGATGCCGGAGCCGAATTTGCTGCTCATCATGCCCATTGAGCTGACGCCCATTTCGCCGTCGCCCTTGCTGGCCTCGATGGGGTTGGACAGCACGCTCAGGCTGAAGGTGTCTTTCAGCCCCTGCCAGGTGGTCCCCACCGCGCCGCTCAGTTCGTGCAAAAGGTTAAAATTGGCGGCATCAAACTCGGTGTTATTGATGTGCTCGGCGGTGTAAAGGGTGTTCAGCGTGCCGACCACCACTTCTTTCGCCATAGCCCCGGTCACCAACCCGACGGTGGCTTGCCAGTTGTCGCTGTGCACGCCCATCGGCTGCAGCAGCGGCGTCAGGACCTTGGACACCGACGCCAGCGCGGAATCGTTAATGTTATCGACCGGCTTGCCGCTGAACGTAAAGCTGTTCAGGCCGCCGATGAAGATGCTGGCGATCACTATCACTTTCCCGGCGCGCAGCACAAAGCCTTTCAGCCGTTGCCAGGTTTGCAGCAGCAGGCTCTTCAGGTGCGGTACATGATAAACCGGCAACTCCATGACGAACGGTGAAGCTTCGCCGCGCATGATGGTGTACTTCAGCACCAGCCCGGTGAGGATCGCCACCACGATGCCGAGCATATACAGCGAGAACACCACGCCCGCACCGTCCTGGCCGAAGAAGGCGGCGGCAAACACCGCAAAGATCGCCAGCCGGGCACCGCAGGACATGAACGGCGCCATCATGATGGTAATCAAGCGTTCACGCGGGGCATCCAGCGTGCGGGCACCCATGATAGACGGCACGTTGCAACCGAAACCGACAATCAACGGCACGAAGGATTTACCGGGCAGCCCGAGCGCCTGCATCAGGCGGTCCATGACAAACGCGGCACGCGCCATGTAGCCGGAGTCTTCGAGAAAGGACAGAAACAGGTACATCATGCCGATTTGCGGCACCAGCGGCAGCACGGTGTTGATGCCGCCGCCGACGCCCTGCGCCAGGAATATCGTCAGCCATTCAGGGAAGTGCAGGCTGTAGCCCAGCCATTGAATGCCCTGGATAAAGATTGCCGCCGAACCGATATCAAAGATCGGTTGCAGCGCGCCGCCGAGGTTAATCGCCAGCAAAAACATCAGGTACATCACCAGCAGGAAGATCGGCACCCCCAGCCAGCGGTTGAGGATCACCTTGTCCAGCGTTTCGGTCAGACGGTTCGGCATCGCTTGCTGCGAGTTGCTGACCGCGTCACACAGGGTGGCTATCGACTGATAGCGTGCATCGGCAATCACCAACGCAGGATCTTCCTGTTGCTGCTGTTGCAGCGCCAGCCTGGCCGCAGACAGTAAAGCGGTGGCGTTGCCGGCCAGTTGATGGCTGTAGATATCGCCTTCCAGCATTTGCAGCGCCAGCCAGCGGCGTTGCTCCGTTGGCAGGGTCTCCGGCATGGCGTCGCTCAGGGTGGCCATTTCCTTCAGCAGCACTGGCGGATAGTTCACCAGCGCTTTCAGTTCGTTGAACCGGTGGTTGTCGATCATCTGCTTCAACGCGCCGATGCCGTCGGCCTTGGTGGAGACCAAAGGCACCACCGGGCAGCCGAGACGCGCCGACAGCGCAGCGAGATCAATCTCGATTTGCTGGCTTCTGGCGATATCCAGCATGTTCAGCGCAACGATGCAGGGGATGCCCAGCTCCAGCAGTTGCAGCGTCAGGTACAGGTTGCGTTCAAGGTTGGAGGCGTCGACGACGTTGATCAGCAGATCGGCATCGCCGCTCAGGATGTAATGGCAGGCGATCTGTTCGTCGAGCGAGGTTTGTTCCGAGATGGTGGTCAGCGAATAGGTGCCGGGCAGATCGACCAGGTTGACCAGGGATTGCGGCGTGGTGAATTGGCCTTCTTTACGTTCTACCGTCACGCCTGCCCAGTTGCCGACCCGCTGGCGCGCCCCGGTCAACTGGTTGAACAGTGTAGTTTTACCGGAATTGGGGTTGCCTATTAAGCCAATAGTGAGTTTTTTCATCATTTCGCGTGATATCAGTCAATGGACATTGAGCCGGGCGGTGGGCGCGGCCAGAGCGAGACGGCGCAGAGTCAGGATTGGCCGTCGAGCAGGATCAGGGCCAGGTCTTTTCTGCGCAGCACCAGACTGACGCGGCGGGTTTTTATTTCTATCGGATCACCCAGCGGCGCGACGCGCACCACTTCAAACGAAGAGCCGGGCAGCATGCCGAGCGATAACAGTTTCTGGCGATAGGCCGGGCCGATGTCACTGGAAAAACCGGCAATCTTATAAGAGCTTTTAGGTTGAAGATGCATATAACCTTCTCAGAGCCCCTGCTATTGGGCCTATGACGATAAAAGAACGCTCCGGACAAAGCGCCGCGAGGAGGATCGCAGGCAGCCGACGTTTTCAATCCATGAGGTAATGCAGTGAACACGCAACGCAATAATAGTGAGAATAGTTATCGTATTCAATACAAAAAGTAGGGGTATTGGTCACCAAAGGTTATGGTATCGGCATTTAACGATCGGATTGCCTGATGCCCCTATTTTTATCACCGGGTCAGCGAGGGAGCAAATGCGAATGGCGAGTTAAATCAGTTACGTAATTGCAGCGATTTTTTCCGATTTGCAAAGATTAGTGACAGATTGAGAGGTTTTTAGAGGGTATGGCAGCATGCCGGCGTTTATTCGATAACATGTTGCCAGCGGAATACGAGCGGTAACCATTTGTGTTCCAGCGGAAAAGAGCGAAATGAAAACCTGGTGTTAAAAACGGTGTTAACGAACAGGGATTCGGCGGTATTTTCAGGCTGAAAAACCGGGCGTTTGTCTTTCAGGAAAAATAAGCGGGTTTATTGAGGCGGGTCAAAAAATAGCGACGCTTTTTTTGAGAAAGGGCGGAGCCGGCTCCGCCCTGTGTACCTTTGGTCTTTCAGGTAGGCAGCACTGCCCCTACGATTTCTTGCCGAATGCCGCAGCCAGCGCGTCACCCATGGCGCTGTTACCGGCCGGCGAACTGCTGCGCGGTTTGGCCTTATTGGCCGGCGCGCGGGAAGGGCTGTCCTTCGCCGGGGCGCTGTTGCCGCCGCCGCGACGTGGCGAACCTTCACCCGGTTGTTCGTCCAGACGCATGCTCAGCGCGATGCGCTTGCGCTGCAGATCCACTTCCATCACCTTCACTTTGACGATGTCGCCGGCTTTCACCACGGTGTGCGGATCTTCGACGAACTTGTCCGCCAGCGAGGAGATATGTACCAGGCCGTCCTGATGTACGCCGATATCCACAAAGGCGCCGAAGTTGGTGACGTTAGTGACCGAACCTTCCAAAATCATGCCCGGCTGCAGATCGTTGAGGGTTTCCACGCCCTCGGCAAAGGTGGCGGTTTTGAATTCCGGGCGCGGATCGCGGCCCGGTTTCTCCAGCTCTTTCAGGATGTCGGTGACCGTAGGTACACCGAATTTGTCGTCGGTGAAATCGCTGGCCTTCAGGCTGCGCACCGCCGCCGGGTTGCCCATCAAATCCTGCAACGCCTGCCGGGTGGCGGCCAGAATACGTTCTACCACCGGGTAGGTTTCCGGGTGAACGGTAGAGGCATCCAGCGGGTTGTCACCGTGGTTGATGCGCAGGAAGCCGGCGCACTGTTCAAAGGCCTTTGGCCCCAGACGGCTGACTTTCAGCAGTTGCTCGCGGTTGCTGAAGCGGCCGTTCTCATCACGCCAGGTAACGATGTTCTGCGCCATCATGCGCGTCAGGCCGGCCACGCGGGTCAGCAACGGCACTGAGGCGGTGTTCAGATCGACACCGACGGCGTTTACGCAGTCTTCCACTACCGAGTCCAGCTTCTTCGCCAGTTGGCTTTGGCTGACGTCGTGCTGGTACTGGCCGACGCCGATGGATTTCGGGTCGATTTTTACCAGTTCTGCCAACGGATCCTGCAAACGGCGAGCGATGGAGACGGCGCCACGCAGCGAAACGTCGAGGTTAGGGAATTCCAGCGCCGCCAGTTCGGAGGCGGAATACACCGAGGCACCCGCTTCGCTGACGATCACCTTTTGCGCTTTGACTTCGCTGAACTGCTGCTGCAATTCAAGATAAAAACGCTCAGTCTCACGTGAAGCTGTGCCGTTGCCGATAGCGACCAGTTCCACTTTATGTTTGATGCACAGCGCGGCGACGACAGCAGCGGCTTTCGCGGCCTGGCCGGTGTGAGGGTAGACGGTATCGGTGGCAACCAGCTTGCCGGTTGCATCCACCACCGCCACTTTTACCCCGGTGCGCAGACCGGGGTCCAGGCCCATGGTGGCGCGCATGCCGGCCGGTGCGGCCATCAGCAGATCGTGCATGTTACGGGCGAAAACGTTGATGGCTTCGTCTTCCGCGCGTTCGCGCACCGTACCCATTAATTCGGTTTCCAGATGCAACAACACCTTGATGCGCCAGGTCCAGTTGACCACCGCTTTGCGCCAGGCGTCGGCCGGAGCGTTATTCAGGCGCAGGTCGAGGTGGCTGATGATGATTTGCTCCGCCTGGCTTTCGCGCGGGGCTTCTTCAAACTGCGGATCGGCGTTCAGCGCCAACTGCAGCACGCCTTCGTTGCGGCCACGGAACATCGCCAATGCACGGTGTGAAGGCACCTGGGCAATAGGTTCATGGTGATCAAAGTAGTCGCGGAACTTGGCGCCGTCTTCTTCTTTTCCCTCCACCACTTTGGACACCAGGTGGGCATGCTTCCACAGGTAGTTACGTACCTTGGCCAACAGCGCGGCGTCTTCGGCGAAGCGCTCCATCAGGATGTAACGCGCGCCGTCGAGGGCGGCTTTGACATCCGCCACGCCCTTGTCGGCGTCAACGTAGCGTTCGGCCAGTTGCTCCGGCTGTTGCTGCGGATCCTGCCATAGGGTGTCGGCCAGCGGCTCCAGACCGGCTTCGATAGCGATTTGGCCACGGGTACGACGTTTGGGTTTGTACGGCAGGTAGAGGTCTTCGAGTTCGGTTTTGCTTTGCGTGGCGTTGATCGCCCCCGCCAGCTGTTCGGTCAGTTTGCCCTGCTCGTCGATCGATTTGAGGATGGTCTGACGGCGGTCTTCCAGTTCACGCAGATAACCCAGGCGGGTTTCCAGCTGGCGCAGTTGGGTGTCGTCCAGGCCCCCGGTGACTTCCTTACGATAGCGTGCGATAAAAGGCACGGTATTACCTTCATCCAGCAGACGGATAGCGGAGTCAACTTGCTCCGGCCGGGCCTGCAGTTCTGTTGCAATAATGCGGCTCAGTGGGTCATTCATAAGTCTGGTATCTGTTGAGAACGGTTAGGAAACAGGGGGACAGTTATACGGATTGATCGGCAAAAATGCCAGTGGCGCTGCCCGTCTTTGCCCGATACGTCGAGGTTGCGCGGGGGGCCGCTGCCGCAAGCTCCGCGGGACAGCGGCCCCCTGCGCGGCCGCTCGGAAAAAACCGAATCTTACTTCACGTACTCGATCTCATTCACATACCACAGCGCATCACCCACCGGGGTGTTGACGGTGGCGGCATCCCCCACCTCTTTTTTAAGCAGGGCGCGGGCCATCGGCGAATCGATGGAGATGTAGTCCCGGCGGCCAAAAATTTCGTCGTAGCCCACAATGCGGAAGCGTTTACTCTCGCCATTCTCATTTTCCACTTCCACCCAGGCGCCGAAGAACACCTTGCCTTCCTGTTGCGGCGAATAGTCGACAATCTTCAACTGCTCGAGACATTTGGTCAGGTAGCGGACGCGGCGATCGATTTCCCGCAGCCGTTTTTTGTTGTACTGGTAATCGGCATTTTCACTTCTGTCGCCGAGGCTGGCGGCCCAGGTCACTTTTTTGGTGACTTCCGGTCGTTCTTCACGCCAGAGAAAGTCCAGCTCCTGTTTGAGCTTGTCGTAACCCTCGCGGGTTATCAGCTGCGTTCTCATTGTTTTCTGCCTTTATGGGGATATCAAAGGTTGCATGACGGTGCTTTGGCTTGGCGTTGCTGAATGCAATAAGCGCTCAATAAAGCGTCGGCTCGCAAAATTGCCGATCGCTGACGTTTTTTATCGCCTCGCCTGAGTTACACTGCCGAACCGGCCGCCCGGCCGCAACTCGAAATTCATGGGGCATCGCCCTTGGTCGAATAGCGGAGTTATCCCAAATTTAATCTGAAAATATCGGGATTTTGACGAACCGTCACCGGAATTTTGATGAAAATTGTTGATAAATGGGCAAAAGAATAAGCTTTGTAACAATTTCGTCTAGAATATATACCATTAAACGCTGTCCGAAATGACAGGGTTTTTTAACAATATTCACGTCAGGCAATAAAGCCTTTGGGAGTAATACAATGCAAGAGAATCATAAGATTCTGGTCGTCGATGATGACATGCGCCTGCGTGCGCTTTTAGAGCGTTATTTAACCGAACAGGGTTTTCAGGTTCGCAGCGTCGCCAACGCTGAGCAAATGGACCGCTTGCTGACTCGTGAATCTTTCCACCTGATGGTGCTGGACCTGATGTTGCCGGGTGAAGATGGGCTGTCCATCTGCCGTCGTCTGCGTAGCCAGAGCAACCCGATGCCGATCATCATGGTGACTGCCAAAGGCGAAGAAGTCGACCGTATCGTTGGGCTGGAGATCGGTGCCGATGATTACATCCCAAAACCTTTCAACCCGCGTGAACTGCTGGCCCGCATCCGGGCGGTATTGCGCCGTCAGGCCAACGAACTGCCAGGTGCGCCTTCGCAGGAAGAGGCGGTCATTGCCTTCGGCAAATTCAAACTGAATCTGGGCACCCGTGAAATGTTCCGCGAAGATGAGCCTATGCCATTGACCAGCGGTGAGTTTGCGGTACTGAAGGCGCTGGTGAGCCATCCGCGTGAACCGCTTTCGCGCGACAAGCTGATGAACCTGGCGCGTGGCCGTGAATACAGCGCGATGGAACGCTCCATCGACGTGCAAATTTCCCGTCTTCGCCGCATGGTTGAAGAAGATCCGGCACATCCACGCTATATCCAGACCGTTTGGGGTCTTGGCTATGTCTTCGTCCCGGACGGCAGCAAGGCATGAGACGATTGCGCTTTTCACCGCGTAGCTCGTTTGCCCGAACCCTGCTGTTGATCGTCACCTTGCTGTTCGTCAGCCTGGTGACGACCTATCTGGTGGTGCTGAACTTCGCCATCCTGCCCAGTTTGCAGCAGTTCAACAAGGTATTGGCCTACGAAGTGCGTATGCTGATGACCGATCGGTTGCAGCTGGAAGATGGCACGTTGCTGGAAGTGCCGCCGGCGTTTCGCCGTGAAATTTACCGTGAGTTGGGGATTTCCCTGTACACCAACTCGGCGGCGGAGGAGAGCGGGCTGCGCTGGGCGCAGCACTATCAATTCCTCAGCCAACAGATGGCGCAGCAGCTCGGCGGGCCGACCGACGTACGGGTGGAAGTGAACAAGAACTCCCCGGTGGTGTGGCTGAAAACCTGGCTGCAACCGGATATCTGGGTGCGGGTTCCGCTGACTGAAATTCACCAAGGCGATTTCTCGCCGCTGTTCCGCTATACCCTGGCGATTATGCTGCTGGCTATCGGCGGCGCCTGGCTGTTTATCCGCATCCAGAACCGCCCGCTGGTGGAGCTGGAGCACGCGGCTTTGCAGGTCGGCAAAGGCATTATCCCGCCGCCGTTGCGTGAATACGGCGCTTCGGAAGTGCGTTCGGTGACGCGGGCCTTCAATCAGATGGCATCGGGCGTCAAGCAACTGGCGGACGATCGCACGCTGCTGATGGCCGGGGTTAGCCACGATCTTCGCACACCGCTGACGCGCATCCGTCTGGCGACCGAGATGATGAGCACCGAAGATGGTTATCTGGCGGAGTCGATCAATAAAGATATCGAAGAGTGCAACGCCATTATCGAGCAGTTTATTGACTATTTGCGCACCGGCCAGGAGATGCAAACCGAGCTCAGCGATCTGAACTCGATTCTGGGCGAAGTCGTGGCGGCCGAGAGCGGCTATGAGCGCGTTATCGAAACCGCCATGGCGCCGGGTGAGCTGATGATGAATGTGCATCCGCTATCGATTAAGCGTGCGGCGGTGAACATGGTGGTGAATGCGGCGCGTTACGGTAACGGCTGGATCAAGGTCAGCAGCGGGCGTGAACTGCAACGCGGCTGGTTCCAGGTGGAAGACGACGGCCCGGGCATAAAACCTGAAGAACTGAAACATTTGCTGCAGCCGTTTGTCCGTGGCGACAGTGCGCGCAGCACCAGCGGAACCGGGCTTGGCCTGGCTATCGTACAGCGTATTATCGACGGCCATCATGGCGCGTTGGATATCGGCACCAGCGAACGTGGCGGGCTGTTGATCAGGGCCTATATTCCGTTGCCGATGGAGAAAAAAGAGCCGGCCAATGGGCATCAGGCGGCGAAAGAGAGCCTATGATACTTGCTGACAGAGGGCCGCCTCGCTGCGGCCCCGTCAGGGTTTTCTGCTCATCACATAGTATTCCGCCGCTTCTTCGTGCAGGCGACGGCCAGCGCTGGCCTGCCAGGGATCAATCAATTCAATTCCGCAATGGATGAAGTCCTTGGTATTACGCGTAGCAAGGGTAGCGCCGTAATGCAGGCAGGTGGCGGCTATTTGCGTATCAGACGTGCTCATTGCTCTTCCCAGCCGTTGGTTTTTTCCCATCAAGTCTGCATATTGCATGGCGCAAAGCGCATCAAATGGCAGAATTTGCTCGTCAAATCTTATCTGCATTGCTTCGGTCAGTTTATGTGTTAACTCAAGCTGCCGTCTCCCTTCCGGCATACAGGCAACGCCGCTGAACAGCTCGGCAACGACAATTGCACTCAGATAAAGCTCGTCGTTGTCTTTTTCATTCAGCCATTTGATCACGTTGTAATGTGGACCGGGACGCAGTGTCTCCGAAATCACGTTAGTGTCGAGAATGATCATGGTTGGTCATCATCATCGTCAAAGGTGACAATGCGCGCCGGTGTTTTATCGCGCGGTGGGATCTCCAGCTCAACGCCGCCGAATTCGGCGAAATGTTGGTGCATCCATGTGCCCAAACCATAGCGCGGCGGTTTTTTCACCAGAGCCTGTTTCAAAATCATGCGTGCTTCCTCCTCCATGGAGTGGCCGTTTTTCGCTGCCGAAATACGCAGCAATTCCTTTATGTCATCGTCCAGATTTCTGACGGTTATGGTAGCCATTGGAATCTCCTTTGCTGTCAATGATTGCACTGCATTATCATCTCGCTTGTCTGGCTAAAAAACAACCGTTAAAAATAAAAAAGGCGTGGATTCCACGCCTTAGCTGAAGCTGTAAAAAGAGAAAGTTACAGTTTTGGACCGGCGCTGACCAGCGCTGCGCCCGCAGGCGTATCGGTATATTTGTCGAAGTTGGTGATAAAACGCTCGGCCAGATCCCGCGCTTTTTCCTGCCACTGCTCAGGGTTGGCGTAGGTAGCGCGTGGATCCAGGATATCCGGGTTGACGCCCGGCAGTGAGGTCGGCATTGCCAGATCGAAAATTGGCAGGGTGGTGGTTTCCGCCTTATCGATTTCCCCGTTGAGGATCGCGTCAATAATGCCGCGGGTATCCTTGATGGAGATGCGTTTGCCGGTGCCGTTCCAGCCGGTGTTCACCAGGTAGGCTTGCGCGCCGGCGGCCAGCATGCGTTTTACCAGCACTTCAGCGTACTGCGTTGGGTGCAGCGTCAGGAAGGCTGCGCCGAAGCAGGAGGAGAAGGTCGGGGTTGGCTCGGTCACGCCGCGCTCGGTACCGGCCAGCTTGGCGGTGAAACCGGACAGGAAGTGGTACTGAGTCTGGTTCGCGGTCAGGCGAGAGACCGGCGGCAACACGCCGAAGGCGTCCGCGGTCAGGAAGATCACCTTGGTGGCATGACCCGCTTTGGAAACCGGCTTGACGATGTTTTGGATGTGGTAGATAGGGTAGGAAACGCGGGTGTTCTCGGTTTTTGAACCGTCGTTGAAGTCTATGGTGCCGTCTGCCAGCACGGCAACGTTTTCCAGCAACGCATCGCGCTTGATGGCGTGATAGATTTCCGGTTCGGCTTCTTCAGACAGCTTGATGGTTTTGGCATAGCAACCACCTTCGAAGTTAAATACGCCGTCGTCATCCCAGCCGTGTTCGTCATCGCCAATCAACTGGCGTTTTGGATCGGTGGACAGGGTGGTTTTGCCGGTGCCGGACAGGCCGAAGAATACGGCCACGTCGCCTTTCTCGCCCACGTTGGCCGAGCAGTGCATTGAAGCGATGCCTTTCAGCGGCAGCAGGTAGTTCATTATGGAGAACATACCTTTTTTCATTTCGCCGCCGTACCAGGTGCCGCCAATCAGCTGCATACGTTCAGTCAGGTTGAAAGCGACGAAGTTTTCCGAGTTCAGGCCCTGTTGCTGCCAGTTCGGGTTGGTGCATTTGGCGCCGTTCATCACCACGAAGTCCGGCTCGAAATCCTGCAACTCTTCGTCAGACGGGCGAATGAACATGTTTTTCACGAAGTGCGCCTGCCAGGCTACTTCAGTGATAAAGCGTACTTTCAGACGGGAGTCGGCGTTGGCGCCGCAGAAAGTATCTACAACAAACAGACGTTTGCCGGAGAGCTGCGTGGTGACCAGTTGTTTCAGGTCTGCCCAGATTTCAGGGCTGAGGGGTTTGTTGTCGTTTTTGCCTTTACCTTGATCGGCCCACCAGACGGTGTCGCGGGTGATGTCGTCACGGACGATGTATTTATCTTTCGGGGAACGGCCGGTAAAAATACCGGTGTCGACGGATACGGCGCCCAACTTGGTCACGACCCCACGTTCAAAACCTTCCAGAGACGGGTCTGTTTCTTCCTTGAACAGCAGTTCATAACTCGGGTTGTAAACGATTTCGCCGACGTTATGAATGCCATAAGCGGCCAGCTCCTGAGGGGTTATACCTTTAACACGCATGTCACTACTCCTTGGTCACAGAATTTCTGGCGCCAATTGTAGGGATTCAGCAGTGCGTAACCGCGATAGGTATCAAATAATTAACGTTTTAGGCGGTTTTTCGTTACGATCTGAGAGATAGTCCACGGAAAAAAGCAAGCGTGCAAACGGGGAAAACCGGCAGGTGCAGGGTGCACCCGCCGATGCGGGGTGTTACTTAGTGCAACTGTTCGCTTTCGCCGGTGTTACCGGTGTACAGCGCTGCAACATCCACGGCGTCAAAGACATAGTGGTTGCCACAGTAGTCACAGTGCATATCGATATTGCCGTCCTGCTCCAGCATTTGCGCCACTTCTTCGGCCGGCAGCGTGATCAGGGCGTCAGCGCAGCGCTGGCGTGAACAGGTGCAACGGAAGATCACGTCCTGCGGTTCGTAGAGGGTGACTTCTTCTTGATGGTACAGGCGATACAGCACCTCATTGGCCGGCAGGCCGAACAGTTCTTCGCTTTTCACCGTGTTGGTCAGTTGCACCAGATGATCGAAATCATCGGCATTGCCGTCTTGCGCCGGCAGTACCTGCAACAGCATGCCGCCCGCCGCCGGTTTGCCTTCTGATTCGCCGGTGCGGATGAACAGGCGGGTTGGCAACTGTTCGGACTGACGGAAGTAGGCTTCAAGGCACTCGGCCAGGGTTTCGCCTTCCAGAGCGACCACGCCCTGATAGCGTTCGCCTTCGGTAGGCGCGATGGTGATCACCATGACGCCGTTGCCAATCATCTGATGCAGCGTGCTGTCTTCAGCAATGTCGCTCTGTACGCGCGCCACGCCCCGCATTTCCTGACGGTTGTTGCCGTTAATCACCGCCAGCTTCAGCGGACCGTCGCCCTGCACTTGCACGGTGATGTCGCCGTCGAACTTCAGGGTTGCCGTCAGCAGGCTGGTGGCGACCAGCAGTTCACCCAGCAGCTTTTGTACCGGTGCCGGGTAGTCGTGATTGTTCAGAACCTGCTGATAGGTTTCGCTGACGGTAACCAGCTCACCGCGCACCGCGTAGTTTTCAAACAGGTAACGGTGCAATTGGTCATGGTTAGACATAGTTTTCTCTCATTGCGGTGAGGGCTTATTCCTGCTCACCAAATTTAAATTTAATCAGGTCGCGCCGCTCTTTCTTGTCCGGACGGCGGTCCGGGTGCGGCATGGTCAGCGCATTCATCTTGCGCGCGATCGCCATTTTCTCTCGGTTGACGATACTGGCCTCGGTTTCCTGATACATTTGCTGCGCCTCGTCGGCGCCGCGCCGTTGGCCGGTGAGGGCCAGCACGATCACCGTGCGTTCTTCATTGCCCTGACGCAGTTTGATCTCGGCATTGATCTCGACAATTTTGCTCGGCTTGCCGCGCTGTCCGTTGTAGTGCACCTTGCCGCCGTCGATCATGTCCCGCGCCAGCGCGCGGGTCTTGTAGAAACGAGCTGCCCACAGCCATTTGTCCAGCCGGACCGCGTCGTCCCGCGTTGTTTTTTCTTTCATCGTTCGCCCTTTTCCAGTGCCGGTATCAACAGGCGATAGTCGCGCATCGACGGATAGTGCCGGAAGGTTTTCTCCGCCATGCTGGAGTCCGGGTTCTGCACGCCCAGACAGTAGCGAATGCCAAAACTGCGGGCGGCGTCCAAAATAGGCTCGCCGTCATCGATAAACAGCGTGCGCTGCGGATCAAAACCGGTGTGCTGCTGAACGGCCTGCCACAAACGCTGATCTTCTTTCGGATAACCAAATGTGTGGGTGGAAAGCAATAAATCAAGGTGCTTATCCAAACCGGTATGCTCGATTTTTACCGCCAGGCTGTGCGGATGGGCGTTGGTCAGCAAAATAGTCTGATGGCCGGCCGCGCGCAAGGCTTGTAAAAAGGGCTCGGTATCCTCGCGCAGACGGGCGCGGTTGCCCACTTCGCTGGTCATGCGATAAATGTCCAGATCGAGCCGCTCGCTCCAGTAATCGAAGCAGTACCAGTTCATGGTGTGCTGCACCGCCAAATATTCCTGATGAATAATCTGGCGCGCTTCATCGAACGGGATCGCGCGCTGCTCGCTCACTGCCTGCGGCACCAGACGCAGCCAAAAGTGGCTGTCGAACTCCAGATCGAGCAAGGTGCCGTCCATATCCAGCAGCACGGTGTCGATCTCATGCCAGTCAAACTCGGGAACCATGAAAACTCCATAGGCGAACCGTCGGCGGTCCGCAGGATAAGGATAATAGCGTTAGCGTAGCATAAGCAGATGACAGGGCCGAAATCGGCGAATGACTCAGGCCATCGGCCGCAATGACATCGGGGTGAGCTGCGGGTTAAAGCAGCTTTCGTAGTAGCGTTGGATATCGGCGATGCGGCGCTGGTTGAGGCGATGGCGCTGCACCAACCGCCAGGCGTTGTAACCCAGAATGACAGTGACCGCCAGCAACAGCAGGCTGGTGCCCAGATAACGCCACAGGGTGATCATATCCGGCTCGCTATGCAGCGCGATGTGGCGGGTACCGTTGGCGTCGACGCTGATACTGGTGATGACTCCCTGTGCTTCGAACGGCGTATGCAGCAACATGCCGGCAAGGCGCTGCAGTTCATTCCATTGCTCGAGCGCATTGTATTCGTTTAACGGCACTGCCGGCTGCGGGTGATTCACCAACTGTTTGCCTTCATCGCTGCTGATCAGGAAGCCGCCCGGAGGCGGGCTGTTAAGCGCCGCTGCGGCCTGCCGGGTTTCGTTGTACACGAACGAGGAGGCGGCAACTTTGGTCAGGCTTTCCAGCGATTCGGCGCTCACCGGACGCAGCAATACGTTTATCCCTTGCAGCGATCCTGATCTGGCGCGTTTCACCAGGGTGTTCCAGTTTTTGGCGTTACCCAGATTCACCAGCGCGTTCTTGAGCCGGACGCAGTCATTTTCCGCCTGGCACAAATCCCGCGTTTTCAGCACGATATCGGAAAAATCATCCAGCAGTATCATGCCGGATTTTTCAATCGCGCTGGCCAGTTGCGGGTTGAGCTTTTGTTCTGTGCCTTCAGGGTGCAACTGGGTATTTACCGTCGCCAGCAACGCCGAGGCCTTATCGATGACTTCCGACTCCGGCTGTGGCAGCGGCGCGGCGTTGTTCCAGTAAATCCCCGAGCAGTCGAAAGGCACAAAGTTGGAGGCGTTGGTCCCGTTGGCCTGCGGCGGAACATAACACATACCGCTACCCCGGGCTTTCAACTGGTCCCCAATGCGCAAGGTCGCGCCTTCCAGCGCCTGCACATTGGTCACCTCGATTTTTTGCGCACCTTGCAGCCAGGCCATGCTTAGCTTCAGCGGCAGGCTCAGCGGGATATAGGTCAGCAATAGCACCAACACCAGCAACGAACTAGCCATCAGCACCGCGTTTTTGCCCCATTGCTGCAGCGGGAAGTTTTTCACCTCATCGTGCAACGAAAGGAACCGTCCCTGACGCACCACCTGACGGTTAAGATAGATATCCACGTCGGTGGTTTTCCCCAGATCCTGGGTGATGTAAGGTTGCCAGTGCGGCGGGTAAATCAGATCGATGATGCCGAGCGAGATGTTGCTTATCTGCCCCTGATTGGATTCGCCAAACAGTCCCCAGCGTTTTGGGGTGCCCCGCAGGCAGTGCACTTCCTTCAGCTCACGCGTAGCCGGCCGGCGGAACAGGTTCCAGCAGCCCCAGGCTATGGTCAGCACGGCGACGAAAATCATCCAGGGGATGACCAGTACCGGGCTTATCAGGCTGAAAAACAGCAACAGCAGGGCGGCAGAAATGATGCCGGCGTCCTTGATGCCGTTCGGGCGGTTCAGCGCATGTTCTTCGGGGGTTTCCTTGCGGATGTTTACCAACTCGACGTGCTCGCTCTCTTCCTTGCGGATAGAGGCATTTTTGGTTGGTGTTGCCGTCACTACCGGCGGTTGCGGCCGATCGTGGATATGATCTTTCAGCGAATGCCCATTGAGTGAAATGACCAGAGGCAGCGTCTGGGTCTTTATCACTTCAACGTGGTTATCGGCGCTGATGTATTGTTCCCAAAACGGCGGCAGGTGCACTTCTTCGGCATCCAGATAGTAGCGCCATTTATTGGGTTCATCGCTGGCCAGCCCGTAGCGGGTAATGGCGTGGGTGACGGGATAAACGTTGTCGCTCTGCGGGGTCAGCGCCAGCTTGGCGGTAGGCAGCGATGTACTGCTGCCAGGCAGCAATTTGTTGCTTAGCTTATTTTGCAGGTTGAGGTAGTGTTCAACGGCCGCGCGTTCTTCGCCGGACAGTTTGCGATGCGTAGGTTTGATAAAGGGCAGGGCTCGCGTCAGCATCGGCTGATTGCGGGCTTTAAACCAAAGATACAGGCCGGCGGCAATCAGGCAGGCAAGCACTAAGGCCAATATCAACACTATTGTGCTCATGCTATCCCCATCTTGCACCCGTGAACCTCACCAACCCGATGAAACGTTGAATATTATACGGAGTAAACGGCTAACAGGCACTCAGAACAATGAGGGAGGGAACAGATTTTCCGTCGCGGCCTCATTTATCTATGAAATATGTCTGCTCAGTTGCCGTGCCTTCTCTACGCGATGATAGCAACCGCGCAGGGGGGTCGATATCGGCATTATCCTATTTTAATGCTCTCTTTTTGCTGAATGGGTACAGAAAATCGGCGGGTGCTGGCTACGCTTGTTAAAAAAAAGTAAATTACTGCTTGTGCTCGTTGCGACAAAGGTTCTCATTAACGCACAATGTGATCAAGATCGAATTTGGTCAGCGTTTGAGCGCATACGCCACGCCAATCATTATTCTGGTTATCCGCGTCATCACCCCTGATGCTGTGGCGCACCGCCGGATAACTCATTTGAGGCAATCATGGACAAACACCTGCAAAAACCTAAAATTCTGAAAGTGGAAACGGTCGCTCGTTCGCGTTTATTTAACGTTGAGTCGGTCGATCTGGAGTTCAGTAACGGTGTACGGCGGGTGTATGAGCGGATGCGGCCGTCAGACAGAGAGGCGGTGATGATTGTCCCGGTGATTGGCGACGACCTGCTGCTGATCCGCGAATATGCGGTGGGCACCGAATCTTACGAGCTGGGTTTCCCCAAAGGATTGATCGATCCCGGTGAAGGCGTGCTGGAGGCGGCTAACCGCGAACTGATGGAAGAGGTGGGTTTTGGCGCCAAACGTTTCGATTTTCTCAGCAAGCTGACCATGGCTCCGTCCTATTTTTCCAGCAAAATGAATATCGTGCTGGCGCACGAGCTCTATCCGCAGAGTCTGGAAGGCGACGAGCCTGAACCCTTGCCGCAGGTGCGTTGGCCGATAGCCGATATGATGGCATTGCTGGCGGAGCCGGATTTCCGCGAGGCGCGCAATGTCAGCGCGCTGTTTCTCACCGAGGCGTTTCTGCGCGGCTCGCGTTAGACAAACATCCCCAATTTCCGTAGATAAAAAAAGGGCCAGATTTCTCTGGCCCTTTTTTATTAGAACAGCTCGTGGCTTTCGCCGCCGGGGTCCGTCAAGGTCGTGCCGGTATCTCGCGTCGGGTAGCTTGTCGGCTGAGTACCTTCGATAAAGTATTCAGAACGACTACCGCCGCCGCCGCCAGAAAGCTTGCCGCTGCTTTTGTCGATGGTAACGCTGATAATACCCGGCGGTGGGGTGACTTTCTGCTCAGGAATGCCTTCCAGTGCGACCTTCATAAAATCATCCCATGCCGGTTGCGCGCTCTTCGCACCGCCTTCACCGCCGGAGATCTGATCTTCGATGGCGCCGGAAGCCGTTGCGCGGCCGAGATCGCGGCGATGATCATCGAAGCCAATCCATACCGAAGTGACGGTATCCGGGCCATAGCCGGAGAACCAGGCGTCTTTCGAACTGTTGGTGGTACCGGTTTTGCCGCCGATATCATGCCGTTTCAAATCGCGCCCGGCGCGCCATGCGGTGCCCATCCAACCCGGTTCGCCAAAGATGTTGCTGTTCAACGCATCGTGCATCAGGAATGCCAACTGGGTACTGATCACATGCGGCGCATATTGCAGATCGCCATCCTGCTGTACCTGAGCCGGCGTGACCTGTTCCAGTTGCGGCATCGGCACGTTACCGTTACCGCCTTCCTGCGACGTCGCGACGTTTTCGACGTTGTCGTCGGAAAGCACGGCAGAACGGTGGGTATCGCCATAAATTACCGGCAGATTGCAGCTGTCGCAGACGACTTTGGGTTTGGTTTCAAACACCGTATTGCCGGTTTCATCTTCGATTTTGGTGATGAAATACGGGTCGACCAGATAACCGCCGTTTGCCAGCACCGCATAACCGCGCACCAGTTGCATCGGGGTGAACGAAGCCGAGCCCAGCGCCAGGGATTCGGTGTGCACGATGTTTTGCGCCGGGAAACCGAAACGCTGCAGATATTCCGCCGCGTAGTCGACGCCCATTGCACGCATGGCACGTACCATCACGACGTTTTTAGATTGTCCCAGCCCCTGACGCAGGCGAATAGGACCGTCGTAGGTTGGCGGCGAGTTCTTCGGCCGCCAGTCAGTACCGGCACCGGCATCCCAGCGTGTGACCGGCAGATCGTTCAGGATAGTGGCCAGAGTCAGGCCTTTATCCATCGCTGCGGTGTACAGGAACGGCTTGATATTGGAGCCGACCTGGCGCAGCGCCTGGGTAACGCGGTTGAACTTGCTCTGGTTGAAGTCGAACCCACCGACCAGCGCTTTAACGGCACCATCGTTCGGGTTGATCGACACCAACGCCGAGTTGACGTCCGGCACCTGTGACAGCCACCAGTTTTCATTCACCTTGCGTACCCACACCTGCTGGCCGGCCTGCACCACGTCGGTCACGCGTTTTGGCGTTGGGCCCTGTTGCGTGTCGGATTTGTACGGCCGCGCCCAGCGCATGGTGGCCATTGGCAGGGCAACATTGCTGCCATCGGACAACATGGCCGTCGCTTCCTCGGCAGTCGCCCGGGTGATCACCGCAGGCGCCAGCGGGCCATAATTCGGCAAGTTTTTCAGTGAGTCGACGATCTGTTTTTGATCCCAGGCCGCCTCACCCACTTTCCACAGCACGTTGGACGGGCCGCGGTAGCCGTGACGCATGTCATACGCCAACACGTTGTTGCGCACCGACTCCTGAGCCGCCAACTGCAACTTTTTGGTGACGGTGGTATAGACCTTGTAACCGTCGGTATAGGCATTTTCACCGTAACGCTTGATCATCTCCTGACGCACCATCTCGGAGAGATAGGGGGCAGAGAAGTTAATCTCCGGCGCATGGTAGTTAGCCACCAGATCTTCGCCACGGGCCTGATCGTACTGGGCCTGAGTGATGTAATGCTCGTCCAGCATGCGCGACAGCACCACATTGCGGCGAGCCACGGCGCGATCGTGCGAATAAAGCGGGTTGAAGGTTGACGGCGCTTTAGGCAAGCCGGCGATGGTCGCCATTTCGCTCAAGGTCAGTTGGCTGACGTCTTTGCCGAAATACACCTGCGCTGCAGCACCCACGCCGTAGGCGCGGTAACCCAGGTAGATTTTGTTCAGATACAGCTCGAGGATTTCGTCTTTGGTCAGCATCTGTTCGATGCGTACCGCCAGGAAGGCTTCCTTGATCTTGCGCATCAGGGTGCGTTCCGGGCTTAAAAAGAAGTTTCTCGCCAGCTGTTGGGTAATGGTACTCGCCCCCTGTGACGCATGGCCGGAGACCAGTGCAATAGAGGCGGCACGGAAGATGCCGACCGGATCGACGCCGTGATGTTCATAGAAACGGCTGTCTTCGGTGGCGATAAACGCATGCACCATGACCGGCGGAATTTGGTTCAGCTTCAGCGGAATACGACGTTTTTCACCGTATTGGGCGATCAGTTCGCCATCGGCGCTGTAAACCTGCATCGGTATCTGCAGCCGTACGTCTTTCAGCGTTGCAACGTCAGGCAGCTGTGGCTCGACATATTTGTACAAGCCAAAAATCGAGGCCGCCCCCAACACGATGCAACACACTGCAAGGATTAGTAAATACTTTACGAACTTCACCTGAGATTTCCCATTTTCATGTCATTTGGGCAGTTTATAAACAACCGCGCGGTAGTATAAAGGCAAGCCTGCAACATGGATATGTTCTTTTATCATCTGACGATATGGAGGTCGGGCGAAATATGTTCTCTCAAGCATGGCAGGTGGGGCTGGATATACAAAGTAACCGCATCTGCGCCCTGGCGGCACAGCGCCGGCGCAACGGTTGGCAACTGCGTCATTGGTGGCAGCAAAGGCTGCCGCAAGCGGTACTGCGCGAAGGGTGTATCGAGCAGCCCGAGGTGCTGGTTCGCGCGTTGCGGCAATGGCGGGTCCAGTTGCCAAGACATATTTGCTTACGCATTGCTTTGCCTGCCCAGCGGGTTTTGCAGCATCTGATGCCGATGCCGGATGCCCGGCTGAAAGAGCCGGCGCGCGGCGATTATATCACCAGCCAAGGCCTGAAGCAGTTCCCGCTGGACAGCCAGACACTGGCGCTGGACTACCGCCAATCTCCGCCTGACTCCGCCGCTTTGTTGCTCACCGCTGCACGCCAGCAAGAGTTGCAGCAGTGGCTGCATTGTTTACGCCAGGCCAATTTGCGGCCGCAGGTGGTCGACATCACTCCCTGTGCCTTGCACATGATGGCGTTTGCCGCAGGCGTACCGGCCGACGCGGGGTTGCTGCACCGCCTTGAACGGGAGTGGTTGTGGGCAGCCCCACGCCGCGGAGCCTTTGCCTATGGCATTTTGCCGGAGGGTGAGGTGGGCGGGGCAAGCCAGGCGCTGGTGGCGATGCATGCAGCCTGCCCCTCAATCGGTGAACATCCGGTTTATTACAGCAGCGCGGTGGATGAGTTGCCTCCGCCGGGGTGTTTGCCATGGTCGCCATTCAGCGCATTCAACCAACTGCGGCCCCCGTTACCCCGGTTGCCGGGGGCATTTGTGTTGGCCGGTGGGCTGGCGCTGCGCAGTGGGGACAACTGATGTATCAGGTTAACCTTCTGCCCTGGCGTAGGCTGGCCCAGCGTCGCCGCTGCGCTTTCTGGTTACGCCTTTTCGTGTTGCAACTGGCGTTGATGTTGGCAGCGATGGCGGCTGTTTTTGGCCTGATGAGTCACCAGCAGACGCAACGGCATGAGGCTCTGATGACGCTATCCCGTCAGCAGGCAGGGTTGGCAGAGCGCTACCAACAAACCCGGCAGGCGATGGCGCGTTTGGTGCGTTTGACCGAGCTGGTGGACAGGCAGGAGAAGAACCAGGCGCATAACCGACGTTATCTGCAGCTGTTGCAACAGTTCTCAGCCATTCTTCCCGCGCCGCTGTGGCTTACCGTACTGGAAAGCGATGCACAAAAAATCACGCTGCGGGGCCTCAGCCGCCGTTATGGGGCGATCATCCGGTTTGAGCAGCAGTTGGCGGCCTTGCCGCTATTGCAGCAATGTCGGCTGGCTGAGGTGGTACAGCGCAAAGATGGCCTATTTTCATTCACGCTGATGGCGCAATGGGGGCTGAATGGATAAGCCGTTGCCACTCTGGACAAGGCGCTGGTTGGATTTGTCGGGTTGGAAGGTGTTGGCCGCGCAGTGGTTGGTGTTGGGCTGCCTGGCTTTGCTGTTCGGTATGCCGCTGTTGCACGGTGAATGGCAGCAGCGGGAGCGGACGCTGGCGGAGCAACAGCGTCTGATTCAACAGATTGAGCCGTTAAAACAGCAACTGACCCAGATGCCGACGTTGGGCGAGATTAATCTTCGCCTGCAGCAGAACGCGTCCAGGCCCGCCGTTCATGATGATTTGACGCAAGTGCTGCAACGGGCGGGCGCCGCATTGCAGCGCTGGCAGCAGCAGGAGAAACCGCAGCGTCAAACCCTGAGCCTGAATATTCATTACGGCGGTTTATTGCGGCTGCTGGAGGCGTTGCCTTCCGCATTGCGCATCGATCAAATAACCCTTGAAGCACAGGCCGAAGATCTGATGGCGCACTTCGTTTTATACGACGCGCCTGCAGGCGCCACTCCGGTAAATGCGGATGAATAAAGGTTACGGGGTTTGGTGGCTGTTGCTGCCGTGCACATTGATGGCGCAACCGCGCAACCCCTTTATGCCGCCAACCGTGACCGATTGCCCGCCGCAGAGGGAATCGCCGGCAAACTGGCTTTTGAAGGGTACCGTCGGGCAGGCAACGTCACGCCATGCCTGGGTAGTCACGCCCGCAGGGCAGTGGTTGCGTTTAGAGTCTCGGCAAACTCTGCTGGGCGGGCGCTGGCAGGTGGAACAGGTGCTTGAGGGGCGCTTGGTATTGAAAGCGGGCCCGGAAGATCCGGCTTGCCCGGAGGCTGACAATGCGGTGGTGCTGACATTGGGAAACCATAAGGAAGAAAAAACATGAAAGGATGCACTTGGCTGGGTGCGGTGTTATGGGGGATGGCCGCCGCCGGTATTGCAGCACAGGACAAGGAACCGATATCGCTGACGTTTCAGGATGCCCCGGTAACCCTGGTATTACAGGCGCTGGCGGATTATCAGCAGCTTAATGTGGTTACCGCTACAGGTGTGGGCGGCAATCTGACATTGCGGCTGGATAATGTGCCCTGGCAGCAAGCGCTGGCGGTGATCTTGCGTATGGGGAAACTGTCGATGACGCTGGAAGGCAACGTCATGATGGTGTTCCCCGAGCCGGATGAACAGGAGAAACAGCGGCAACAGTTGGCTTTGGCGCAAAAGCAACCGCTGGAAAGCGTAACTCTGACGTTAAACCATGCCGATGCGGTTGAGATTGCCGAAAATCTGAATGCCCAGGGCGGTATTTTGCTGAGCGAGCGCGGCAGCGTGGTGGCGGATAAACGCACTAACGCGTTGCTGATCCGCGATACGGCCCCCATCGTGGCGTTATTAACCAAACGCATCGCGGAAATGGACGCACCGTTGGCGCAGGTACAGCTGGCGGCGCATATCGTCACCATTAACAGTGAAAGTTTGCGCGAACTCGGCGTGCGCTGGGGTTTGGCCCCGGATGAAGGCGCAGTAAAGTCATGGCGAATGGGCGGATTTAACGTCGGGCTGCCGCTGGATCGCAGTGCGATCAGCGCCGGTTTCCATCTGGCGCGCATCGGCGGACGGCTGCTGGATCTGGAGTTAATGGCGCTGGAGCAGGAGAACCGGGTAGAAATCATCGCCAGCCCGCGCTTGCTGACCGCGCATCAGCAAACCGCCAGCATTAAACAGGGCACGGAAATTCCCTATGAGGTGAGTAGCGGCAACAGCGGGGCGACATCGATGGAGTTTAAGGAGGCGGTGCTGGGCATGGAGGTGACGCCGAAAATTTTGCCGAACGGCCGCATTACTCTGACGCTGCAAATCAGCCAGAACATGCCCGGGCGTTCCATCACTCGGGCGGCCGGTGAGGCACTGGCGATCGATAAGCAGGAGATCAAAACCCAGGTGACGGTGAAAGACGGTGAAACCATTGTATTGGGCGGCGTATTTCAGCGTCAGGGCGCCCAGGGAGCGGACAAGGTACCGGGCCTCGGTGATGTTCCACTGCTGGGTTCCTTGTTCAAACAGAGTACCAAACAGCATAAACGACGCGAGCTGGTGATATTCATTACTCCGACATTGATTAAGGCATGAGCAGCAAGCTGTCAGGTTCGGTGAAAATCGCCTAAAGTTGATGAGCAGATGCACTTTTTTCTCACCTTGGGGGCATCTGCGTTTGACGCTGCGGCCGATTTAGCTTACAAGGGTTACCGAATTGAGCACCGAGGTTTTTTGTTAACGCCAAGACGCCGTTAAAAACGTATGGTTTCCCTCCTGCGGCGTGGATTGCGATTTATTCGGTTGCCAAACTACCAAGAGTGTTGAGATAATTTTCCGTCTGATCTCGCACTATCGCTCATGAGGTTTCAGTTTAGGTCCCGCCGCTGATTTGATTGGCGGGGCGGGTTAACATTAACGAATAGTCTTAGTAATACCAAAAACATGGCAGAGAAACGCAATATCTTTCTGGTTGGGCCTATGGGTGCCGGCAAAAGCACTATTGGCCGTCAGTTAGCTCAGCAACTCAATATGGAGTTCTTCGACTCCGATCAAGAAATTGAGCGACGTACCGGAGCTGACGTGGGCTGGGTATTCGACGTGGAAGGTGAAGAAGGTTTCCGCGATCGTGAAGAAAAAGTCATTAATGAACTGACGGAAAAGCAAGGGATTGTGCTGGCTACCGGCGGTGGTTCGGTTAAATCGCGTGAAACGCGTAACCGTCTGTCGGCGCGTGGTGTCGTGGTTTATTTGGAAACCACCATCGAGAAGCAGTTGGCCCGTACCCAACGCGACAAAAAGCGTCCGTTGCTGCAGGTTGATTCTCCTCCGCGTGAAGTGCTGGAAGCGCTGGCGAAAGAGCGCAATCCGTTATATGAAGAAATTGCAGATGTCACCATCCGCACCGACGATCAAAGCGCTAAAGTGGTTGCCAACCAGATTATCAATATGCTGGAAAGCAACTGATTGCGGTTTCCGTGTTCGCCACGGCAAATGCGGAAAGACTGATTGTGTTCCCCGCAGCAGCGGGGATAAACCACACATTGAGAACTGAGCGCGACATGGAGAGAATTACCGTAACGCTTGGGGAGCGCAGCTACCCGATTACCATAGCCGCCGGATTGTTTAACGATCCGGCTTCTTTTATGCCGCTAAAGGCGGGTGAACAGGTCATGCTGGTCACCAACCAAACCCTGGCGCCGCTCTATTTGGACCGTGTCCGGAAGGTGCTGGAAGAGGCTGGTGTAATGGTGGATCAGGTGATTCTGCCTGATGGCGAACAGTATAAATCCCTTGCCGTGCTTGAGCAGGTGTTCTCGGCGCTGCTGCAAAAACCCCACGGTCGCGATACCACATTGATCGCGCTCGGCGGCGGCGTGGTGGGAGATCTTACCGGTTTTGCCGCGGCTTGCTATCAGCGCGGTGTCCGCTTTATTCAGGTTCCTACCACATTGCTTTCGCAGGTGGACTCTTCCGTTGGCGGTAAAACCGCCGTCAATCATCCGCTCGGTAAAAACATGATCGGCGCATTCTATCAACCTGCTTCGGTGGTGGTTGATCTGGATTGCCTGAAAACCTTACCGGCGCGTGAGCTCTCCTCCGGTCTGGCTGAAGTGATCAAGTACGGGATTATTCTCGATCGTGATTTCTTCGTCTGGCTGGAAAACAATATCGATGCATTGGTTGCGCTGGATATGAATGCCCTGGGCTATTGTATCCGCCGTTGCTGCGAGCTGAAGGCCGAGGTGGTTGCCGCTGATGAACGCGAAAGCGGCCTGCGCGCGCTGCTGAATCTGGGCCATACTTACGGCCATGCGATCGAAGCGGAAATGGGCTATGGTGTATGGCTGCACGGCGAAGCGGTGGCAGCCGGCATGATGATGGCGGCGGAAACCGCGCATCGTCTCGGTCAGTTCTCCACCCACGATATTGAACGCATTAAAAAACTGTTGTTACGCGCTGGTTTACCGGTGTGCGGGCCGCAGGAAATGGCGCCGGAATCTTATTTGCCGCACATGATGCGCGACAAGAAAGTATTGGCCGGCGAACTGCGTCTGGTACTGCCGACGGCCATCGGTCAGGCGGAAGTTCGTAGTGGCGTCGGGCATGATTTGGTGCTTGCTTCTATCGCAGCTTGTCTTCCTGAACGGCATGCCTGAGTAAATCGGACGAAGTAACAGTGGCTTAGCCGCCGTTTACATCTATATTAATAATGTGCAAAGCATGACTGATGTCGCTTTGTCATCATCGGGTTAATCTGCCCGTGCCACGGTAGGTCTACGGTGGTGGGCTTTTGCCTCTAGTTGGAGGGTTTCAGATGGATGAGTTTAAACCGGAAGACGATCTCAGACCTGATAGCAGCGATCGTCGTCCTGCACGTTCGCGTAAACCGGCTCCGGGACCACGCTTTGCCGTTTCACGTCAACACTTAATGATTGGTATCGGTATTCTGGTGCTACTGCTGCTGATTATCGGCATCGGTTCGGCGCTGAAGGCGCCAACCAAGCACGAGGCGGCACAGGAAGGCGCGCAAAACGGCGCGGCCAAAGACATCAACCTGTCCGGTTCTTCGTCGCTGACCGCCGGTAACACCGGTGTTCCGGGCGGCACGACCGATACTAATGACAACAACGGCGTGAGCAGCACTTCCGCGCAACAGCCGCAAAACGTCAGCGTTCCGCCGATTTCCAGTACTCCGACGGAAGCGCAACCGCAGCCGGTGCAAGAGGGTGCGCAGCAGCGTGTCGATCTGCCGGGCAATATGTCGGATGCGTTATCCGCCCAGCAGGGCCAGGTTGATACGGCGACGCAGGGCATGAGTGGCCCGGCTTCAACGCTGCCTACGGCTCCCGCTACCCTGATGAACGGCGCCGCTGCGACCGCAGCGAAAGAACCAACGCGCCCGATTCAAGGCACTGCGCCACAGCAACATAAGACCCCGGCAAAAACCGTCAGTAAACCGGCGACGACGCAGCAGCATAAAGCGCCAACCACGGTGTATACCCCAGCACCTTCCGCCAAACCGGGAGCGGCAAGCAGTAAAACGGGAACGACGAGTGCCAAGACGGGCGTTGTTAGCGGCAGCGGCAGTTCGCTGCAGTCTGCACCGGCCAGCCACTATACCCTGCAGTTGAGCAGCGCTTCGCGTTCCGATACGTTGAACGCCTACGCCAAGCAGCAGAAACTGCAGAATTATCAGGTGTACGCAACCCAGCGTGACGGCAAGGCATGGTACGTGTTGGTGAGCGGCAATTACGCCTCTGCAGCTGAAGCCAAGCGCGCAATCGCGTCGCTGCCGGCGGATGTTCAGGCGAAAAAACCCTGGGCCAAGCCGGTACGTCAGGTGCAGCAGGACCTGAAAAAGTAACCCAATAGATTTCAAGCTGCAGCCAGGGCATGAATTTCATGCATGGCAGGGATGGACATGCTGCGGCCGTGTAAGCGGGGCGAAGGTTTTTGCCCCCTACGGTGTGGGGGCAAGTTTGCCGTGAGCAGATTTGCACACCCCCTGCGGTGGTCCCGAGAGGGGTGGTCCCATGGACAGGGCGAATAACTGCACGCAGCCAACATTGCTTGAGCTTGAAAGATGAAGGGTATTAATCATTTAAATTTGTGCGCTGATGTGCTGTCTGAAACAGAGTACAATCCGCCGCTCTGAATTGTATAAGTAGCTAACTGACGGCATGAAGAAAAACCGCGCTTTTTTAAAATGGGCTGGTGGAAAATACCCGCTGGTTGACGAGATCCGTCGTCATCTGCCGGCGGGCGACTGCTTAATCGAGCCCTTCGTGGGTGCGGGTTCAGTCTTCCTGAACACGGAGTACGACGCCTATATTCTCGCCGACATCAACAGCGATCTTATCAACCTGTATAACATCGTTAAGCTGCGTACGGATGATTTCGTGCGCGATGCTCGCCTTCTTTTCACCGATGAATTCAATAACTCGGATCAGTTTTACCTGCTGCGCGAAGAGTTTAATACGAGCGCCGATGCCTATCGCCGCGCGCTGCTGTTTCTCTATCTGAACCGCCACTGTTATAACGGTCTGTGCCGGTATAATCTGCGTGGTGAGTTCAACGTCCCGTTTGGGCGTTACAAGAAACCGTACTTCCCGGAAGAAGAGCTCTACTGGTTCGCTGAAAAATCCCGCAACGCCACGTTTGTCTGTGAGCATTACCGCGATACCATGGCAAAAGCCGAGCGCGGGACGGTGATATATTGCGATCCGCCGTATGCGCCATTATCGGCGACGGCGAATTTTACCGCTTATCACACCAACAGCTTCAGCATTGCCGATCAACAGAGCCTGGCGTTAATGGCGCATCAGCTTTCTGTGGAAAGCCAGGTGCCGGTATTGATTTCCAACCATGACACCGAACTGACGCGTGATTGGTACCAGCATGCTGCGCTGTATGTGGTGAAAGCGCGCCGCACCATCAGCCGCAATATTCTTGGCCGCAGTAAAGTGAACGAGCTTTTGGCGCTGTATCGTTAAACCGGGGTACGCCCCGGCGTATATACCCGGTGCATTTCGAGCTCAGCCTGCAATGCTGCGGCTTGAAACGCGAAGGGGATAACAATTCGAACCCTACGTTTGGAGATTGCGGATGAAAAAGTTTTTGATTGCCCCGTCCATTCTGTCGGCAGATTTTGCCCGGTTAGGTGAAGATACCGCTAACGTGCTGGCCGCTGGCGGCGACGTGGTGCACTTCGACGTAATGGATAACCACTACGTACCCAATCTGACCATCGGGCCGATGGTTTGCCAGGCGCTGCGCGACTATGGCATCACCGCGCCTATTGATGTGCACCTGATGGTGAAACCGGTTGATCGCATTGTCCCGGATTTCGCCGCAGCGGGTGCCAACTACATCTCTTTCCATCCGGAAGCTTCCGAACACGTCGATCGTACCATTCAGCTGATTAAAGAACACGGTTGCAAGGCCGGTCTGGTATTCAACCCGGCGACGCCGTTGAGCTACCTGGATTACGTCATGGACAAAGTCGACGTGATCCTGCTGATGTCGGTCAACCCCGGCTTTGGCGGCCAGTCGTTTATCCACGGCACCCTGGATAAGCTGCGTCAGGTGCGCAAGCTGATTGACGAAAGCGGCCGTGATATCCGTCTGGAAGTCGATGGCGGTGTGAAGGTAGACAATATCGCCGAGATTGCTGCAGCGGGCGCGGACATGTTTGTCGCCGGTTCAGCGATCTTCGGCAAGCCGGATTACCGCAAAGTGATCGACGAAATGCGCAGCGAACTGGCGAAAGTGACTCATGGCTGACTTCAGCGCGATCCGCGCTCTGGCCTTCGATCTCGACGGTACGCTGGTAGACAGCGCGCCGGGGCTGGCGGCAGCCATCGATCTGGCGCTGGCGGAAATGGGCCTGCCACAGGCCGGCGAAGCCCGCGTGGGTACCTGGATTGGCAACGGTGCCGACGTGCTGGTGCAACGTGCGCTGCGTTGGGCTGAAGTGGAAGCCACGCCGGAACACAATCGTCAGTTGCGTGAACGCTTCGATCACTTCTACGCGCAAACCGTCGACAGCGGCAGCCGCCTGTTTCCACAGGTAAAGGAAACGCTGGCCCGTCTGGCTGAACAAGGTTACCCGATGGCGCTGGTGACCAACAAACCGACGCCGTTTGTTGCGCCGTTACTGGCCGCGCTGGGCATTGTCGATTATTTCTCGCTGATTATCGGCGGTGACGACGTGGTGGAAAAGAAACCTCACCCGGCGCCACTGTATCTGGTGCTTGGCAAACTAGGCCTGCGCGCGCATGAACTGCTGTTCGTGGGCGATTCGCGCAACGATATTCAGGCGGCACAGGGGGCGGGTTGCCCAAGCGCCGCGCTGACCTACGGTTATAACTACGGTGAGGCGATAGCCCTGAGCCATCCCGACCGCGTGTTGGAGCGCTTTGCCGATTTGTTGCCCGCTCTTGGGCTGTCATCTTTAGAGAATCAGGAAATTTAAACATGAGTAAGCCCATCGTATTTAGCGGCGCGCAGCCGTCCGGTGAACTGAGCATTGGCAACTACATGGGTGCGCTGCGTCAGTGGGTTAAGCTGCAGGACGATTACGACTGCATCTACTGCATCGTCGATCTGCACGCCATCACCGTACGCCAGGACGCGGAAAAACTGCGCAAGGCTACGCTGGATACGCTGGCGCTGTATCTGGCCTGCGGCATCGATCCGCAAAAGAGCACCATCTTTGTGCAGTCGCACGTGCCGGAACACACTCAACTGAGCTGGGTGCTGAACTGCTACACCTATTTCGGCGAACTGAGCCGCATGACCCAGTTCAAAGACAAATCCGCACGCTATGCGGAAAACATCAATGCCGGTCTGTTCAGCTACCCGGTGCTGATGGCGGCGGACATCCTGCTGTATCAGACCAACCAGGTGCCGGTCGGCGAAGACCAGAAACAGCATCTGGAATTGAGCCGTGACATCGGCCAGCGTTTCAACGCGCTGTACGGCGATGTGTTCAAGGTGCCTGAGCCGTTTATTCCCAAGTCCGGTGCGCGCGTGATGTCGTTGCAGGATCCGACCAAGAAGATGTCCAAGTCGGACGATAACCGCAATAACGTGATCGGCCTGCTGGAAGATCCGAAAGCGGTAGCCAAGAAAATCAAGCGTGCGATGACCGACTCCGAAGAACCGCCGGTGATTCGTTACGATGTGGCGAACAAACCGGGCGTATCCAACCTGCTGGATATTCTCTCGGGCGTGACCGGCAAAAGCATCGCTCAGCTGGAAGCCGAATTTGAAGGCCAGATGTACGGCCACCTGAAAGGCGCGGTTGCCGACGCAGTATCCGGTATGCTGGGTGAGTTGCAGGAGCGTTATCACAAGTTCCGCAATGACGAGGCCTTGCTGCAGCAGGTCATGCGTGACGGTGCGGCCAAGGCGCGTGCACGCGCTCAGGAAACGCTGGCGAAGGTTTATCAGGCAGTAGGCTTCGTATCACAGCCTTAATTTTTGCGCAGAGAGAAAAGCGGCCATGGGCCGCTTTTTTTTCGTCGGTATCAGGCCAGTTGAGCCAGTTTTTGCGGCGTTTCCTGGCTGGAGAACCAGTTCAGCTTGCTGCGCAGGCTCACCACGCTGCCGACGATAATCAGGCTCGGGCTGGCGGCCTGTTGGGCCAGCGTTCCCAGTTGTTTCAGCTCGCCTTCGATCACTCGCTGACGGCATGAAGTGCCGTTTTCCACCAGCGCCACCGGCGTGGTTGCGGGCATGCCATGAGCAATCAACTGGCGTTGGATGTCCGCCGCCTGCGTCAGGCCCATGTAAAACACCAGCGTTTGCTGCCCGGCGGCCAGCGTCGTCCAGTCCAAGCCGCCGTCGCTCTTGGCGTGGCCGGTCACCAGTCGCACGCTCTGCGCATGGTCACGATGGGTGAGGGGAATGCCGCTGTAGGCCGAACAGCCGGAGGCGGCGGTAATGCCCGGTACCACCGAGAACGGGATGTTGGCATCGGCCAGGGTTTCCAGCTCTTCGCCGCCACGGCCAAAAATAAACGGGTCACCGCCTTTCAGCCTGACTACGCGTTTACCCTGTTGCGCTTGCTCCAGCAGGATGCGGTTGATCTGCTCCTGCGGTACGCAATGATGGCCGGCGCGTTTACCGACGAAGATACGTTCGGCATCGCGGCGTACCAGCGTCATGACGTCATCGGACACCAGCCGATCGTATACCACTACGTCGGCCTGCTGGATCTGTTGCAAACCCTTGAGTGTCAGCAAACCGGCGTCCCCCGGTCCGGCACCCACCAGCACCACTTCGCCGGACTCCTCCGCAGGGCAGTTGAACAGCTGTTCTATCTGCCGTTCCGCCAGCGCCAGGTCATCATTGGCCAGCGATTGCGCCAGCCGGTCATGGGCGAACAGCTTTTCCCAAAAACGACGGCGGGCGCCCGTGCCGGTAAAGTGCCGTTTCACCCGCTGGCGCAATGAACCGCCCAGCTGTGCCAGCTTGCCAAGATGCTGCGGCAACGCGGCTTCCAGCTTTTCACGCAGCAGCCGCGCCAGCACCGGCGCTTTGCCGCCGGAGGACACCGCGACCATGATCGGCGAGCGATCGATAATCGACGGCATGATAAAACTGGCGCGCTTGGGGTCGTCGACAACGTTGCAGAATACCCGTTGCTGGTTGGCGCACTGATACACCAGTGCGTTGACCTCGATCCGATCGGTTGCGGCGATGACCAGCCATTTTTCCGCCAGCAACGCTGCACTGAATTCCCCTTCCACCAGCGTAACCCGGCCAAGGGCTGCCCACTCGTGGAACTGCGGGCTGAATGCGCAGGCGTTGACGGTCAGCAAAGCGCCGGCGTCCAGCAGCAGACGCGCCTTGCGTTCGGCGATCTCACCGCCGCCGACCAGCAGGCAGGCTTTGTGTTGCAGTTGGCAGAAAATCGGCAGGTAATCCATTGGCAATCCTCGGAGCAATCGGCAACGGGGGCGCAGTCGCCCCCGGAATATTATGCAGCCTGGCGCGCTGCGGTTTTCTCGGCCAGTGGACGTTCGGCGCGCGGGGTGGCGTACCAATAACCCAGGCCCATCAGGACCGAACCGGACAGGATATTGCCCAGCGTCACCCACAGCAGGTTATGGCCGATCCCGCTCAGCGTGTAGGCTTCGCTGTGATGACCGAACCAGGACAGGGCGAACAGCGTCATGTTGGCGACGGAGTGTTCATAGCCGGAAGCGATAAAGGCCAGCAGGCACCACCAGATGGCGATGAATTTGGCGGCACCCTCGACGCGAATCGCCATCCAAATTGCCAGGCAAACCAGCCAGTTGCACAGCACGCCCTTGAAGAACAGCACTTCGGCCGGGGCGGTGGTTTTCGCCAGTGCCGCAGTATGTATCAGACTGGTGTCCACCGGCAGCAGGCTACCGCCGCCGTAGTAATACATCAGCGCCACCAGCACCGACCCCAGCAAGTTGCCCAACCAGGTTTGCGGCAGTACCGCCCACATCTGGCTCTGGCGAATGGTACCGGCTTTGACGCCCAGCGTCAGGAACATGGTGTGGCCGGTAAACAGCTCGGAACCGGCGATGATCACCAGCGTCAGCGCGATGCCGAAGGTGGCGCCCATCACTAATGGCCGAAGGGCCGGATCGACCAGATTGCCAAGGGTGAAGATTAAAATGATGCCGAGGCCGACGTAAGCCCCGGCCATCGCCGAGCTGATCCAGAAGCCCAGCGGGCTGTCTTTCGACAGCCTGACGATGCGCGCCGCGTTGGCGGCGCATTTGTTGATGGTATCGGTGAACATGCTGCTTCCCCTGAGGTTAAAGTGAAAATGTCAGGCCGCGACCTGCACCATGCCATCGACTACCCGGCTGGTGAAATGCGCGACGGAGCGGCTGCCATCTTCCAGGCAGTAGCCGTCGTGCAGGCGGAAATGCTGTTTTTTCAGCGGGCTGGCGACCCACAGTTCACCCTGATGTTCGGCGATCAGGCCGCGTGACAGCACGCTGGCCTGGGCGAAGGGATCGACATTGCTGATGGCAAACACCTGTTCATCGGCATGGGGGCGGAATATCGCCACCTGCTGTGCGCCGATCAGGGCGCACACGCCGGTGCCTGGCAAGATATCAGTAACGGGGCAAAGGGTGATCCACTGGCTCATACGTTGTTCTCCTCAGCGTCCAGCAGGGTGACGGGAATGCGTTCATCCGGACGCGCCGGCCGATGCTGTTCGCGCTCGGCGACGATCTGTACGTTCGGATCGCGCAGGCTGCTATTGATAAAGTGGGCGAAGCGGACCTGGGCCTGCGGATCTTCGACGGCCTCTTTCCACTCGCAGATCACCGCCTCACGCAAGCGGGCGATTTCGGCTTCCAACTGATCGTTGATGCCCAGTTTGTCGTCAATGATCACTTTGCGCAGATAATCGATGCCGCCTTCCAGGCTTTCCAGCCACACAGAGGTGCGTTGCAGCTTATCGGCGGTACGAATGTAGAACATCATGAAACGGTCCAGATAGCGTTCCAGCGTAGCGCTGTCGAGATCCGCCGCCAGCAGGTCGGCGTGGCGGGGCTTCATACCGCCGTTACCGCATACGTACAGGTTCCAGCCGTTCTCGGTGGCGATAATGCCGACGTCCTTGCCCTGCGCTTCAGCACATTCGCGGGTACAGCCGGAAACGCCGAACTTCATTTTGTGTGGCGTACGGATGCCTTTGTAGCGGTGTTCCAGTTTGACGCCAAACCCGACGCTGTCACCCACGCCAAAGCGACACCAGGTGCTGCCGACACAGGTTTTCGACATGCGCAACGCCTTGGCGTAGGCATGGCCGGTTTCAAAACCGGCGGCAATCAGCTTGCTCCAGATAGCCGGCAGGTCGTCTTTCTGCGCGCCGAACATGCCGATGCGCTGAGAACCGGTCATCTTGGTATACAGGTTGTATTCCTTGGCAATCTGGCCGACCGCCATCAGTCCGTCAGGCGTAATTTCACCGCCGGCGGAGCGTGGGATCACCGAATAAGTGCCGTCTTTCTGGATATTGCCGAGGAAGTTGTCGTTGGTGTCCTGCAGCGGCGTGTGTTGCGGTTTGAGCACGAACTCATTCCAGCAGGAAGCCAGCAGCGAGCCGACAGTCGGTTTACAGACTTCACAACCGTAACCTTTGCCGTATTTGGCCAGCAGTGCGTCGAAGGACTTGATGCCTTCAACGCGGATCAGGTGGTACAACTCCTGACGTGAATAGGCGAAGTGTTCGCACAGGTGATGGTTAACCTCGATGCCCTGTTTGCTCAGCTCGGCGTTCAGCACCTGGGTGATCAGCGGAATACAGCCGCCGCAGCCGGTACCGGCCTTGGTTTCTGATTTTATCGCCGCGACGGTGTGGCAACCCATCCCGACCGCCTTGACGATGTCGCCCTTGGTGACGTCGAAGCAGGAACAGATTTGCGCGGTTTCCGGCAATGAATCCACGCCGATGGCCGGTTTGCTGCCCGCATGCGCCGGCAGGATCAGGCCGTCCGGATTTTCCGGCAGTTCAATGGCGTTCAGCGCCAGTTGCAACAGGTTGCCGTAGTCGCTGGTATCGCCCACCAACACTGCGCCGAGCAGGGTTTTATTGTCGGCGCTGACGATGATGCGCTTATAGACTTCTTTGCTTTCATCCAGATAAACGTAGCTGCGTGCGCCTTCAGTGCGACCGTGGGCATCGCCAATGCCGCCAACGTCCACGCCCAGCAGTTTCAGCTTGGCGCTCATGTCGGCGCCCTGGAAGGCATTTTCGCGACCCAGCAGATGGTCGGCCGTGACCTGAGCCATTTTATAGCCCGGCGCCACCAGGCCGAAGGTGCGCTCATGCCAGGAGGCACATTCGCCGATGGCGTAAACGTCCGGATCGGAGGTTTGACAACTGTCGTTAATCACGATGCCGCCACGGCGGGCGGTAGCCAGGCCACACTGGTGAGCCAGCTTGTCCTGAGCGCGGATGCCGGTGGAAAACACGATAAAGTCCACTTCCAGCTCGGTGCCGTCGGCGAACTGCATGGTTTTGCGTGCCTGTTCCCCGCCGTTGACGATCTCTTTCGTGTTTTTACCGGTGTGCACTTTGACGCCCATGCGTTCGATCTTGCGGCGCAGTTGATCGCCGCCCATCGGATCGAGCTGTTCGGCCATCAGCATTGGCGCGAATTCAATGACGTGGGTTTCGACGCCCAGGCTTTTCAGCGCGCCGGCGGCTTCAAGCCCCAGCAGGCCGCCGCCCACTACGGCGCCGCGTTTGCTGCGGCGTGCGCAGGCTTCGATGGCGTTCAGATCTTCAATGGTGCGGTAGACGAAGCAATCCTGGCTTTCCGAGCCTTTAATCGGCGGGATCCACGGGTAAGAACCGGTGGCCATGATCAACTTGTCGTAGTAAAGGGTACGCCCGGTATTGGAGTGAATGACCTTCTCACTGCGGTTGATGGTAATGGCGCGTTCGCCGACCAACACCTTTACGCCCTGTTTTTCGTAAAAGCCTTCGCGCACCAGCGAAAGTTCTTCGGCGGTGTGGTGGGCAAAATAAGACGACAGGTGCACGCGGTCATAGGCGATGCGCGGTTCTTCACAAAATACGGTGATCTCAAACTGGTCTTTGTCCGCTTTTTCCAGCAGATCTTCGATAAACCGGTGGCCGACCATGCCGTTCCCGATGACAGCAAGTTTGACTCTGCTCATTATTGCCTCAAAATTCTGATTTCCTAGGCTTACCTTATGCCTCCCCACGGGCAATTTATTGATGCAAATCAATTACACCTTCATATACCTCTAATGTGGTATATAGATGATTTTTCTCAATATTTTATAAGTTGCGGTTTTTATTCATCTTTAGCTGAAACGAGCCAGTTATTGCGAACCTTACCTCTGAGGGAGTAGATGAGGGAGTAATAAACCTTCTGCGGCTTTGTCAGCCGGATCCGCTGCCAGTATGATGAGTAAAACGAGCCGCAACAGCAGAGGTGAAGGGTGGCCAAGAGTCCATTGAAGTTTATCGACAACCTGCGTTTGAGCGGGCATGAAGGGCTGTGGCAACTGGCCATTGAGCAGGGGCGCATTGCTCATTTGGTACCGCAACCTGAAGGGCAGGAATGGCGCAGCGACGTGCTTGATGCGCAGGGCGGGCTGGCGCTGCCGGCGTTTGTCGAGCCGCATATCCATTTGGACACCACCCAGACCGCCGGGCAGCCGGCCTGGAACCAGTCCGGCACGCTATTTGAAGGCATAGAACGCTGGGCCGAACGCAAAGCGATGTTGACTCATGAGGACGTCAAACAACGCGCCTGGCAGACGCTGAAATGGCAGATCGCCAACGGCGTGCAGTACGTGCGTACCCATGTTGACGTCTCCGATCCGACCCTGACCGCGTTGCGCGCCATGCTGGAGGTGAAGCAGGAGGTCGCGCCCTGGGTGACGCTGCAAATCGTCGCTTTCCCGCAGGAAGGCATTATGTCCTATCCCAACGGTGAGGCATTGCTGGAAGAGGCGTTGCGGCTGGGGGCTGACGTGGTGGGAGCCATTCCGCACTTCGAGTTCACGCGCGAATACGGCGTAGAATCATTGCACAAGGCTTTTGCGCTGGCGCAAAAGTACGATCGGCTGGTGGATGTGCACTGCGATGAGATTGACGATGAGCAGTCGCGTTTTGTCGAAACCGTGGCGGCACTGGCGCTGAAGCTGGATATGGGCGCCAAGGTCACCGCCAGTCATACCACGGCGATGCACTCTTACAACGGCGCTTACACTTCGCGGCTGTTCCGTTTGTTGAAAATGTCCGGCATCAACTTTGTCGCTAATCCGCTGGTCAATATTCACCTGCAGGGGCGCTTCGACAGTTACCCGAAACGGCGCGGCATCACGCGGGTGAAAGAAATGCTGGAGGCGGAGATTAACGTCTGCTTCGGCCACGACGACGTCTTCGATCCCTGGTATCCGCTGGGGACCGCCAATATGCTGCAGGTACTGCACATGGGGCTGCATGTCTGCCAACTGATGGGATATGGGCAAATTGACGACGGGCTGAAACTGATCACCAGCCACAGTGCACGCACTCTGCACCTGACCGATTACGGCTTGGCGGCGGGCAACAGCGCCAACCTGGTGATCCTGCCGGCGGAAAGCGGTTTTGATGCGGTACGCCGCCAGACCCCCGTGCGCTATTCGATTCGTCAGGGGGCGGTGATTGCCGAGACCCGGCCGGCGGAAACCACGCTATATCTGACGCAGGATGAGAAGGTGGATTTCCGGCGCTAAAGCTTGGACCACGACCATAAAAAAAGGCGCCTCAGGCGCCTTTTTGATGTCACCGACGGCAGATTAGTGCGTCACGTGACCGTGGCTGCGGTGCTTGGTAACGAACCCGAGCAGCAGACACATGACGAACACCGCCAGGTACAGGCCGTTGGCGGTGGTCAGCGCAGCGTGTGCGCCGCCTTTGGCCACGATCGGGCCGGTGACCACGAAGGTCAGCATGGTGCCGATGGTGCCGCAGGTCAGGATGAAGTTAACCAGCTTCGGTGAAGACACCTTGGTTTGCAGCGAGCCGAGGGTGATCAGCGTGGTGTAGATCGCGCTGGAAACGAAGCCCAAAGCCATGATGTAGTAACCCAGGTGTTCCGGATTGTCGGTGCTGACGAACAGGTACATCGCGCCGGTCGCCAGAGCGGCCAGAACAGTGACGATGCGCTGCAAGTCAAAGAAGCGCAGAATAAAGCTGAACACCCACATGCCAACCATGTACGAAGTCCAGAAATCGCTCACCAGCTTACCGGCCTGGCCAAGGTCCATCCCGAAGGATTTGGTGGCGTATTCCGGCACCCATTGGATAAAGCCCAGCTGGCCGAGGATATAGCACAGTGCGGCGATCGACAGGAACAGCACGCCGATACCCCATTTCTCTTTTGCTACCGGCTGGCCGGCATTGGCGCCCTTGTTGCCCAGTACCGGGAACTCGGAGAACAGGGTCAGCACAAAGATACCTACGTACAGCAGGCCGATACAGGCATACACCCAGTACCAGCCGATCTGACGCGCCAGCAGCATCGCGGCGACAATCGGGAAGATCATCCCGGCCATGCTGAAGAAGGAGTCAGTGAACAGCAGGCGCGAACCGCGCTGGCGGCCGGCGTACATATGGGTGATCAGGAAGGTGCCTATCGACATGGTGATACCGCTGACCACGCCAAGGATAAACATGCACAAGGAGAACATCGTCAGGCTCTTGGTCACCATCAGCCCGGCGACAGCCAGTACCATCAGGATAAAGCCAAACATCAGTTGACGCTTCAGCGGGATGATTTCCATCAACCAGGCATTGAGGAAGATCGAAATCAAGATGCCGGCATTAAGGAAAGTAAAGGTGTTGCTCATGCTGGAAACCGGCAGATTAAAGTACTCTGCAATGTTCCCCATCACCATCCCTGTGACGATAACTAAAGCGCCGGTCAGCGCGTAAGAAAAATAGCTGATCCAGGTAAGCCGTAGACGGTTGCTGTCATTCATTATATAGGCCTGATTATGTCTGTTAGGATTAGACCCGTCGCCTTTCAAACCGCCGCGTTGTTACCTGCGCTAACTGCCCGTCACTTACCTAAGTAAGCTCCAGGGATGAGTGAGCTGGGCGCCTGGCTGCAATTTGAAATTCATAGGGTATAACGCTGGATTAAGGCCGCTGGCTTTTCCTGGTAAAAGCAGAAAAGTCCCGATCAGGCCACCAGGGAGCGGATCCTAGCACAGACAACGGGAGTTTTTGTGATGGCTGTCGATTTTTTGATGCAATCAATGAAAGGTTGTGAGATTTTTTTGTGATCTATTTGCTCATCGTCACAATCGAGTCGCGGTTGACGATCGTCGGCGCGAAGCTGATGTGCGGGGTGGCCGGATCAATCAGCAGCCGCGTGGCGTATTGTGCCATTTCGGTAATCGGAAAATGTACGCTGCTCAGCGCCGGTCGTACGAAGGGCGCGCGTTCGCCGCTGTCGTAACAGATCAGCGAGATATCTTGCGGCACACGCAGACGGTGCTCGTTGAGCGCCAACAACGCGCCGATGGCCATCTCTTCGTTACAGCAGTAAATGGCGGTAGGCAAGGTTTGCAGTTGCAGCAGTCGGTCGGCGCAGCGGTAGCCGCTCTCCAGGTCGTAAACGCCTTCCACGCAGGCCAGCGGCTTGATATGCGCGGCCTGCATCGCCTGTTCGAAACCTTGCAGCCGCAGCCGGCTGGAAGCCCGTTCGCTTGGGCCGCCGATGCAGGCAATGCGCCGGTGGCCGGCGTCGATCAGCTGTTGCGTCGCCATGCGGCTGGCGAGCGGGTGATCAAAGGTGACACAGCGGTCTTCCAGACCGGGCACCAGGCGATCGAGCAGCACAAAGCAGCGTTGCTCCGACGCCAACTGGCGCAGTTGATCGTCGCTGAGGAAACGCACATGCAGGATCACCCCGTCACAGCGCAGGCTGAACAGCCGCTGGATCGCCCGCCATTCGTTTTCCGCGCTACTGCGGCCCTGGGTCACCAGCAGTTGTTTACCGTGGGATTCGGCTTCGGTTTGCACAAAGTCCATCAGCGCGCCGAAGAAACCACCGCGATACGAGGTGGTGACCAGGCCCAGCGTATTGCTGTGGCTGGAAGCCAGTGCGCGGGCGGCAGGATTGGGGGTATAGCCGAGTTGGGCTACCGCCCGTTCAACCTTCTCGCGGGTCGGCGCTTTAACGTTGGTATCGCCATTCACTACGCGTGACACGGTGGCGCGGGACACACCCGCCAAAGCTGCGACATCTTCCAGTGTCACCATCATCCGACTCCTGATTACGGCTTAAACCGGGTTCGGCGCACCGAACCCCTGCATATAGGTATAGCAATGTATCAGTAACCGCGTCCCGTCAGACGGTTATTTAAACTGCGGCAGATAAGGCGCATTCACCGCCAACACGTCTTCCAGCAGCGGTTGCGCCACGTTGGCATTGGCCACCAGCGGATTGGTGACCAGCGCCAGCAGCCCGCTGCGGCGATCGCCATGTACCGCGGCTTCGATGGTCAGGCGCTCATAGGCCTTCACCTGCTGGGTCAGTGCATGCATGGCGTCCGGCAGCGTACCGAAGGTCAGCGGGTGGGCACCTTGCGCATCGACGATACAGTTGGTTTCTATCACGGCATCGTCCGGTAAGCCGCGAATGGCGCCCCGGTTTGCGGTATTGACGACTAATTGCGTACCGAGATTATTATGGATCGCACGAATTAGCTCCAGCGCCACTTCTGAATAGTATGATCCACCGCGAAAACTCAGCTGTTCAGGCTTGCTGTCGAGCTGAGGATCGGCATACAGCTCAAACAGCTCTTTCTCTACCTTCATCACCTGCTCGGCACGGGTACCGCGCTCGGCCGCCGCGGCCACTTCTTCGGCCAGCATCTCTTTGGTCTGGTAGAAATAACGATGATACGGGCAGGGGATGGCCCCTACGGCGCGCAGGAAGTCCGGCTGCCACGGCTCTTCCTTGATGTTGTTCATGGTCAGCGCTGCACCGTCGCACAGCATGTCGATCACCTTGTCGGTCACGTCATGGCCGTTTTGCAGCACCTGATGCACCCATACCATGTGGTTCAGCCCGGCGAACTGCAACTGCACGTCTTGATAGGGGCTTTTTAACATGGTGGCGATCATGTGGTGCATGCTGATCGGCACGTTGCACAGGCCGATGATTTTCGCTTTGGTGTAGCGAGAGACCGCTTCGGTGACGATGCCGGCCGGGTTGGTGAAGTTAATGATCCAGGCGTCCGGCGCCAGCTTTTCCACTCTGCGCGCAATATCCAGCATGACCGGGATGGTGCGCAGCGCTTTGGCGAAGCCGCCCACGCCGGTCGTTTCCTGGCCGATCAAATCGTATTTCAGGCCGAGACGTTCGTCGGCGGCGCGTGCCGGCAATTGGCCGACGCGGAACTGGGTCAGGACGAAATGGGCGCCGCGAATGGCGTCATCCAGCTCGAAATGCACGCTGACCTTCACCTGTTCCAGCCCATTGCGCGCCAGCATGCGCCGGGTCAGCGCGGCGATGATCTCTACCTTTTCGCGGCCCGGTTCAACGTCTACCAGCGCCAATTCGGTCACCGGCAGTTCTTCGATGCGTTGGATCAACCCATCGACCAACTCTGGCGTATAGCTGCTGCCGCCGCCGATAACGGCGATTTTCAACGAATTCATGCGCGAGTCTCCAACAGTGCCTGACGGCGGTAAAGTTCAATCATGTCGTCTGCCAGATCCTGGATCACCATGGCGTTCATCAGGTGGTCCTGAGCATGAACGGTAATCAGGTTGATGGCCAGTTTGCCGCAGCCTTCATCCAGGCCGATCAACTGGGTCTGGATAAGGTGCGCCTTTTTCACCGACTGTTTCGATTCGGCCATGTGTTTGGCTGACGCGGTAAAGTCCCCGGCGCGCGCTTGCTGCAGCGCCATCAGCGCACTGCTGCGTGCGCCACCGGAGAACACCAGCAGTTCCATGATGGTGCTTTCAAAATCGGGGCTGATTTCAGTCATCAATTCACTCACGTTATTTCTCCTGTTATCGCGCGGCAGCGGTGCCGGCGGACATGTGTTAATGTCGGTCTCTCTAAAATGAGAGCGCTCTCATTTGTCTAGAGTAACGGGAATCGAGAACTAAACCGGGAGTTGTGTCGCAAAAAGCGACGAAGGTGTGAAAAGGGCAAAAAATGCGTGATGCAGTTGGCAAAAAGGGTATCGGCGATCATACTTTTGGCAGTAAAAACTGCGGCTGGCCAAGATATGCCTCCCCAATTGCGTAAATATAGGTAAATGGCTGGCACTCGCAGGTACAGCTCTTTAGAATCAAAGCGCTTTTCCGTTGTTTGTCTCTCAGAGAAAGGACCCGTTAATGTTCAAACGTACTTTAGTGACCTTCGTTGCGCTGTGTTCCCTGACAGCAATGACACCCGCAGCTCTCGCCGCCGGTGAAACTCATGTCATGCTGACCACCTCGGCAGGGAATATCGAATTGGCGCTCGACAGTCAGAAGGCTCCGGTTTCCACCAAGAACTTCGTCGACTACGTGAACAGCGGCTATTACAACAACACCGTTTTCCACCGCGTGATCCCAGGCTTTATGGTTCAGGGCGGCGGTTTTACTGCGGATATGCAGCAAAAAACCACTAACGCGCCAATCAAGAACGAAGCCGATAACGGCCTGCGCAATCTGCGCGGCACCATCTCGATGGCGCGTACTGCCGATAAAGACAGCGCCACCAGCCAGTTCTTCCTGAACGTGGCGGATAACGCCTTCCTGGATCACGGCCAGCGCGACTTCGGTTACGCGGTATTCGGCAAAGTGGTTAAGGGCATGGACGTGGTGGACAAAATTTCCCAGGCCCCGACCGGCAATGTGGGCCCGTACCAGAATGTGCCGAGCAAGCCTATCGTCATTTTGTCAGCCAAAGTGCTGCCATAAATTTTTTGCGCCGATCCCGCTGGGGTCGGCTATTCCTTCCTTCCGAAGCTTTGCCTGCATCACTGTTTTCTTCCCCGCCGCATGTTTTAATAGCCCGCTTATAATCAGACCGGAAACCTGGCATTTTGCCTTTGTTTTCTCTCGGAATGAGCGGCTGCCATGTTTGAATTTACCCAGGTTCTGCTGTTGTTGCAGCAGATGTGCGTTTATCTTGTCATTGCTTATTTACTGAGCAAAACCCCGCTATTTATTCCTCTGACGCAGGTGACCATCCGGCTGCCGCATAAATTGTTGTGCTACCTCATCTTCTCGGTGTTCTGCATCATGGGCACCTATTTCGGTCTGCACGTCGAAGGTTCGATAGCCAATACCCGTGCCATCGGCGCTGTGCTGGGGGGGCTGCTGGGTGGGCCTTCGGTCGGTTTTCTGGTGGGGCTGACCGGTGGCCTGCACCGTTATACCCTGGGCGGCATGACCGATGTCGCCTGCGCGGTATCCACGGTAGCGGAAGGGCTGGTCGGCGGGCTGGTACACAGCATCGCCATGCGCCACAGGCGTATCGACCTGCTGTTTAATCCGTTGTTTGTCGCTGGTGTGGCGTTGGTCACCGAGGTGTTGCAGATGGCGATTATTCTGGCGATTGCGCGGCCTTTCGACGAGGCGCTGCGGCTGGTGGAGCACATTGCCTTGCCGATGTTGATCGCCAATACCCTGGGGGCGGCGATGTTCATGCAAATTCTGCTGGACCGGCGGGCGATGTTCGAGAAATACACCAGCGCGTTTTCCGCCAAGGCGCTGAAGATTGCCGAACGAACCGAAGGTATTTTGCGGCAGGGATTCGATCAGGAAAACAGTATGAAGGTGGCGCGAGTGATCTACCAAGAGCTGGGCATTGGCGCGGTGGCGATAACCGATCGCGAGAAGCTGCTGGCGTTTATCGGCATTGGCGATGACCACCATCTGCCGGGCACGCCGATCTCATCGGGGCATTCCCACCGCGCTATCGACAACAACGAAGTGGTGTACGCCGACGGTAACGAGCTTTCCTACTGCTGTTCGATCAACCCCAACTGCAAGCTGGGTTCGACTCTGGTGATCCCGCTGCGCGGCGAGAATCAGCGGGTGATCGGTACCATCAAGCTGTACGAACCCAAAAGCCGGTTGTTCAGCACCATCAATCGCACGCTGGGCGAGGGTATCGCCAGCCTGTTGTCTGCGCAGATTATGGCCGGGCAGTATGAGCGCCATAAACAGCTGCTGGCGCAGTCCGAAATCAAACTGCTGCATGCGCAGGTTAACCCGCATTTCCTGTTTAACGCCCTGAATACGCTGGTGGCGGTGATCCGGCGTGATAGCGACCGGGCCTGTGAATTGGTGCAGTATCTTTCCACCTTTTTCCGCAAAAACCTGAAACGTTCGGATGACGAGGTCAGCCTGGCGGACGAGCTTGAACACGTGAACGCCTACCTGCAAATTGAGCAGGCGCGTTTTGCCGATCGGCTGGAGATCGCAGTTTCGCTGCCGGCAGAACTGTTGGCGGTGCGGTTGCCGGCCTTTTCGCTGCAACCGATCGTCGAGAACGCCATCAAGCACGGCACATCGCAACTGTTGGGCGTGGGGCGGATCGATATCGGCGCGCGGCGCGAGGGGGAATGCCTGCTGCTGCAAGTGACCGATAACGCCGGTTTGTTCCAGCCGCAGCCGAACAACAGCGGGCTGGGGATGAACCTGGTGGATAAGCGCATTCGCGTACGCTACGGCGACGGTTACGGCGTTCAGGTGGCCTGCGAGCCGCAAACATTTACCCGCATTACGCTCAACGTGCCGCTGGCGAGGGCTGCCTGATGTTAAACGTACTGATTGTCGATGACGAACCTTCCGCACGCGATAACCTGCGGCATCTACTGGAGGCGGAAGAGGGTATCTGCATTGTCGGCGAATGCGCCAACGCGATAGAAGCCATCAGCGGGATCCACCGCCTGCAGCCGGACGTGGTGTTCCTGGATATTCAGATGCCGCGCATTACCGGGCTGGAGATGGTGGGCATGCTCGATCCCAACCGCATGCCGCATATCGTATTCCTGACCGCCTATGACGAGTATGCGGTGCAGGCTTTTGAAGAACACGCGTTTGACTATCTGCTGAAACCGGCGGAGCCGAAGCGGTTGAGCAAAACGCTGCAGCGCCTGCAGCAGCACCGCGGGCAGCAGAATGTCGCCGCACTGGATGAGAGTGCCGGCTATCTGAAATACATTCCCTGCACTGGCCACAGTCGCATCTACCTGCTGCGTTTTGACGAGGTGGTGGCTGTCCGTTCGCGGTTGAGCGGGGTGTTCGTGGTGCGCAATGACGGCATGGAGTGTTTCACCGAACTGACGCTGCGGACGCTGGAACTCCGTACGCCGCTGGTACGCTGCCACCGCCAGTATCTGGTCAACATGGAGCAGGTACGCGAAATTCGCTTCGAGGACAGCGGTGCGGCGGAGATGATCATGCCGGCCGGAGAACCGGTGCCGGTCAGCCGCCGCTACCTGAAAGCTCTGAAGGAAGAGCTGGGACTGCGGGGTTAGGGCGATTCTGAAATTATTGGCTTTGCGGGCGTCTTGATGACGCCCTTTTTGTTTGTCCTTGACGGGGTTACGCCGCGCTTATAGCTTTATTGACATCAACAGGCGCTTTTCGCGCCGGGCCAGCGTCAAAGGAAAAGAAAATGAGTGAAGCACGGATTATCGCCAAAGCGATGAAAGACGGGAAACCGGTACAGGATCTGGCGATCCTGCCCGCTTTGGCGAACCGCCATGGCCTGATTACCGGCGCGACCGGGACCGGTAAAACCGTGACGCTGCAAAGAATGGCCGAGCAGTTTTCGCGCATCGGCGTACCGGTGTTCTTGTCTGACGTGAAAGGCGATCTGTCGGGGATTGGCGCGGAAGGCGTGCCCTCCGAGAAGCTGCAAGCGCGCCTGTCGGCGATTGGGGTTAGCGACTGGCAGCCGCAGGCCTGCACCCTCATTCCCTGGGACATCTACGGCGAGAAGGGCCACCCGATCCGCGCTACCGTTTCCGATTTGGGGCCGCTGCTGTTAGGACGCTTGCTGGATCTGAACGACGTGCAAAGCGGCGTGCTGCAGCTGGTATTCAAAATCGCCGACGACAATGGGCTGCTGTTGCTGGACATGAAAGACCTGCGCGCCATGGTGCAATACGTGGGCGACAACGCCAAACAGTTCCAGACCCAGTACGGCAATATTTCTTCCGCCTCGGTCGGCGCTATCCAGCGCGGCCTGCTGACGCTGGAAGAGCAGGGGGCTAATCAGTTCTTCGGCGAGCCGATGCTGGACATCAATGACCTGATGAAAACCGACGCCAACGGCCACGGCATCATTAACCTGCTGGCGGCGGACAAGCTGATCAATCAGCCGAAGCTGTATTCGGTGTTCCTGCTGTGGCTGCTGGCCGAATTGTTCGAACACCTGCCGGAAGTGGGTGACCCGGAACAGCCGAAACTGGTGTTCTTCTTCGACGAAGCGCACCTGCTGTTCAACGACGCGCCGGCAGCGCTGCTGACCAAAATCGAGCAGGTGGTGCGCCTGATCCGCTCCAAAGGCGTCGGCATCTATTTTGTCACCCAAAACCCGTTGGATATCCCGGACAGCGTGCTTGGGCAGTTGGGCAACCGCGTGCAACATGCCCTGCGCGCCTTTACTCCTCGTGATCAGAAGGCGGTGAAAGCCGCAGCGCAAACCCTACGCGCCAACCCGGATTTCGACGCGGAAACGGCGATCACCGAACTGGGCGTGGGCGAGGCGCTGGTGTCATTCCTCGACGAGAAAGGGCGGCCTAACGTGGTGGAGCGTGCGATGGTGATCGCGCCGGAGTCCAAAATGGGCATGCTGGGGGCTGAAGGGCTAAACAGTGCAATTAACAAGTCACCGCTGTATGGCCGCTACGAGGATATGGTCGATCGCGAATCGGCTTATGAGAAACTGTCGTCGGAAGGGTTCGCCACCGTCGGCAGCCCGCAACCGGGCCAACCGGCGCAACAACCGCAGGCGCAGCAGCAGGCGGGCGGGGGCTTGATGGGGGGCCTGAACGAAATTCTGTTCGGGTCCACAGGCCCGCGTGGTGGCAAGCGCGACGGCATTGTCCAGACCGCCGCCAAGAGCATGGCGCGCGATCTCGGCCGCCAGATCCTGCGCGGTGTGCTTGGCTCGATCATGGGCGGCCGTAAAAAGTAAGCGGAAATTATCGGTAGCGGCAGTATCGTAGGGGCGTTGTATACTGCGCCCGTGTAAATCGGGGCGAGATATTTGCCCCCTACGATGATGTCCGTTGGAAACACTATGCTGCTGTTGATCGATAACTACGACTCTTTTACCTATAACCTTTACCAGTACTTCTGCGAATTAGGCGCCGAGGTGCTGGTGAAGCGTAACGACGAGCTGCAACTGGCCGATATCGAACGGCTGGCGCCGCAGCGTCTGGTGATCTCCCCTGGCCCCTGCACCCCGAACGAAGCCGGCATCTCGTTGGCCGCGATCCGTCATTTTGCCGGCAAGCTGCCGATCCTCGGCGTTTGCCTGGGGCATCAGGCGTTGGGTCAGGCGTTTGGAGCAAATGTGGTGCGCGCTCGCGAGGTGATGCACGGTAAAACCTCAGCGATCCGCCACCTCGACAGCGGCGTATTTCGCGGGCTGAACAACCCGTTGACCGTTACCCGCTATCACTCGCTGGTGCTGGAAGCCGCCACGCTGCCTGCCTGCTTCGACGTCACTGCCTGGAGCGAGCGCGACGGCGTTCGCGATGAAATCATGGGCATCCGCCACCGTCAGCTGGCGCTGGAAGGGGTACAGTTCCATCCTGAGAGCATCCTGAGCGAGCAGGGTCACCAACTGCTGGATAATTTCCTTAAAAGTTAATCGGTTATCTTTTTTTTACCGACGAAGACGATTTGCGTTTGCCCTTTATTGGTTTTTTATGCATATTTTGTGATTATATTTTCACTTAATGGCAGTGAAGATACCGAATCAATTTTAGGGTGGACCCCATAATGACCGAAAAATACCCAGTAAGCCGCAGCACTTTTGATCAGGTTATCTTGCCTGTTTATGCACCTGCCCAGTTTGTCCCGGTGAAGGGCAAAGGCAGCCGCGTGTGGGACCAGCAGGGGAACGAGTACATCGATTTCTCCGGCGGCATTGCGGTCACGGCGCTAGGGCATTGCCACCCCGCCTTGGTTGAGGCGCTGAAGCAGCAGGGCGAAACCCTGTGGCATACCAGCAATGTCTTCACCAATGAGCCGGCACTGCGGCTGGCCGGTAAACTGATTGACGCCACTTTTGCCGATCGGGTGTTTTTCGCCAACTCAGGCGCGGAAGCCAATGAAGCGGCCTTCAAGCTGGCGCGTCACTACGCCATTAGCCGCCACAGTCCGTATAAAACCAAAATCATCGCGTTTTATAACGCCTTTCACGGACGTACGCTGTTCACCGTTTCGGTGGGTGGGCAGGCCAAGTATTCTGATGGTTTTGGCCCAAAACCGGCGGATATCGTGCACGTGCCGTTCAACGATCTGGCGGCGGTAAAAGCGGTGATGGACGACCATACCTGTGCAGTGGTGATGGAGCCGATCCAGGGCGAAGGCGGGATAACCCCGGTGGACGCCGAATTCCTCAAAGGTGTGCGCGAACTGTGCGATAAACACCAGGCGCTGCTGGTGTTCGACGAAGTGCAAAGCGGCATGGGGCGCAGCGGCAAACTGTTCGCCTATATGCATTATGGCGTGACGCCGGATATTCTCACCACCGCCAAAGCGCTTGGCGGCGGTTTCCCGGTCAGCGCCATGTTGACCACCGAAGAGATTGCCTCGGTGATGCAGGTGGGTACCCATGGCACCACTTACGGCGGTAATCCGCTGGCCTGTGCGGTGGCGGAAGCGGCGCTGGACGTGATCAATACCCCGGAAGTGCTGAGCGGCATCGAACAACGCCATCTTCTGTACGTACAGGCATTGCAGAAAATTGGCGAGAAATACGGTATTTTCAGCGACATTCGCGGCATGGGGCTGCTGATTGGCGCCGAACTGACTCCACCGTATCACGGCAAGGCACGCGATTTCCTCACCGCCGCCGCCGCGCGTGGGCTGATGATCCTCAACGCCGGCCCTAATGTGATTCGCTTTGCCCCTTCACTGGTCGTGGAACTGAAAGACATCGACGATGGCATGGCGCTGTTTGAACTGGCGGTGCAGGACGTGATTAACGCTTAACCCCATCTCGGGATGACATGGGGCGCCGCAGGGCGCCCTTATTGATCGCGCAGTTTGCGTTTCAGCCAGATGCCGTGATGCGGGCGCTGGCGCCAGGCCAGCGATGAAATGGTATGCATGACGCTCAGGTGGGACAGGATGCGGCGCAGGTGGCGCTCCATCTCGGTGACCGGCATTTCCGGGTGTAAATCCGGTGGCTGCATGATGCTGTTGCCGCCGCTCGGCCCATCGTATTCCAGCCGCTGTTGGCAGCTTTGCAGTGCGATCTCGCAGGTTTGCAGATACTCCTGCGCCAGCTTTGGCGTCAGCATATAGTGCTCGCGCGCCAGAATGGTCATCGCGTTCAGGTGTTCGACAATAAACTGACTGTGCGTTACCCACAGGCGCATATCCGCCAGATAGCTGGATTCAAACCCCGGCTCCTGCATCGCCTGGTTGAGCGAGGTGAACAGCGCGTTGTGCGCCTGGTTCACCTGCATGCGCGCGTAAGCCAGCGCGCTGGGATCGGGTTCCTGCTCTTCCAGCAACAGGCGAAGCGCCTGTTGATCTTTCTCCAGCGCCTGATGAGCGTTCTTGCGCAGCAGGCCGCTTTGCCACTGTGGCCACAGCCAGATGGTACCGCCGAACACCAACACGCAGCCGATCAGGGTATCGATCAGGCGAGGGATCAGGAAATGCGTGCCGTTCAACGCCAGCAGTTGCAGGGTATAGACCGCCGTCACCGTAAAGCCTATCACCGCCAGCCCGTAGTTTTTACGCGAAACCAGATAGGCCGCCAGCGTAATGACCAACATTACGCTCAGGGTAGCGCCCTCGGGCATTTGCAACTGCAGCAATCCGGCGGCTATCACCAGCCCAGCCAATGTGCCGAGCGCACGGTGCTGGATGCGAACCCGGGTCGCGTTATAGCCGTTCTGGCTCACCAGCATGATGGTCAGCAGGATCCAGTAAGGTTTTGGCAGGTTGAAAACCATTCCCAGGCTGCTGCCCGCCGCCAGCATTACCCCCAGCCGGGCCGCATTGCGCAGGGCGTTGGATTTAAACGACAGGTAGCTGAACAACGCCGGCCAGAACGGCAAGCGGTTTTGATTGGCCATCAGGTCGCGACGGTATAACGGATGCTGGGTGCGCAGCAGGCGAGCGATGCGGTTGAAGTGGTAGTAACAGAACTGACCCACCGGATTGTCGGGGTGCTGTGCGGCCACTTTCTCCAGTGCCGCCAGCTCGTTGACCATACTGAAGCGCTGAGAGTATTGATGATAGAGAATATCGTGCGCCACCGTGCGCAGCCGGCCGGCAATCACCTGCGCATTGCGGCGGATAATCGCCTCGGCCTGACTCTGCTCCACCAGCTTTTGCACTTCTTCCGGCAGGTGCAGGCTGACGGTAATGTGCTCTTGCAAATCCAGCGCGACCTGAAAGGTCCGCTGCAGGCGTTTTTGCTCGAGATTATTGGCGTGCGGCAAAAAGTTAAGCTGCTGATACAGCAGGCTGATCAGGTCCATCACTTTTTGCTGGCGCACCAGCAGTGGGGGTAACGCAGTTTGCGGATCGGTATGTTGGGTTAACAGGGAATACTTGGCTTCGAAGTAGTCCGCCAGTTCCAGATAAAGCTGGCTCAGCGATTCGCGCATCGGCTGTTCTTTCCACAGTTTGAACCAGAACCAGGTGAACAGACCGTACCAGGCAGTACCCACCCCATACAGCAAGGGGGCGTACCACAGCGGCACCGTGCCGGCCATGCTGAGAGAAAATATGGCGGCGATCAACGCGGCGGGGAGCAGGCGGGCATGCAATGGGCTGATTTCGCCGCTGACGCCGAGCAGCAGCGCCAGGCCGAGCATCAACGCCGGGAGCGGCAGTTGCCACAGCAACGCCTGCTGCAGCAACAGGCTGCTGAGTGCAAACAGTGAGCCGCCGACGATCAGGCGTTTGAAAAAACGTTTGTGGGGCGTGTCCAGCCCGGCGATGTTACAGCAGGCGGGAACCAGGGAAAACAGCAGGCCGAGTTGCAGGTGGCCGATCAGCAGGCCAAAGAGCACCGGCAGACACAGCACCAGCGTTTGCCGCAGTGCGTAGTTGACTTCCGGGTGGTAAATCAGTCGACGCCACATGATTGGTCGGGGCATAAAAAAACGGCGCGAATCATCGCGCCGTTTTTTCAGTGATTAACGCGTGCCGTAAACGACAATGGTTTTGCCGTGGGCGGAAATCAGGTTTTGATCTTCCAGCATTTTCAGAATGCGGCCGACGGTTTCACGTGAGCAACCGACGATCTGGCCAATTTCCTGGCGGGTGATTTTGATCTGCATGCCGTCTGGGTGGGTCATGGCATCGGGCTGCTTCGCCAGGTTCAGCAACGTTTGCGCGATGCGGCCGGTAACGTCCAGGAAGGCGAGGTTACCCACTTTCTCTGAGGTCACTTGCAGGCGGCTTGCCATCTGCGCTGACAGGCGCATCAGGATGTCCGGGTTGACCTGAATCAGCTGGCGGAATTTCTTGTAAGAAATCTCAGCCACTTCACAGGCGGTCTTCGCCCTGACCCAGGCGCTACGCTCCTGGCCTTCTTCAAATAATCCAAGCTCGCCGATGAAATCCCCCTGGTTAAGGTAGGACAGGATCATCTCTTTACCTTCCTCATCTTTAATCAGCACCGCGACGGAGCCTTTGACGATGTAGTAAAGCGTTTCGGCTTTTTCACCTTGGTGAATCAGCGTACTTTTGGATGGATATTTGTGGATATGGCAATGAGACAGGAACCATTCGAGTGTAGGGTCTGTTTGCGGTTTGCCGAGAACCATTCGCTGTTATCCTCTGTTGTTATCGCTGCCTTGTGTCACAGGGGTCAGAGTTCCCTGTAAAACGTGCTGTCGCCGTTGTTTTAAGGGTGGCTGGCAGCAGGTTTTGAGGCGTGTCATAAATATACGCTGTCGCTCTAGCATATTAACTTGCCGGGAGAGCTGCAAGCTACATTCTATTAACATACCGGTAAAGGAGCCTTTCTCTGGGAGTTTCCCTGAAATCAGTGTCCCGGAAAGATTTATTGCGGCTCTGTTTGTAGCACAGAGTGAGGCGGGTGTCTCGTGTTGTCTTGCTCGCGCATGATTAGCATCAGGTTCCGTTGCCAGTTTCTATGCGAAAGCGTACCCTGATTTTAAGAAATTAACCGGAGTGACCAGCATGCAGGCAAGAGTTAAGTGGGTAGAAGGGTTGACGTTTCTGGGTGAGTCCGCGTCCGGCCATCAGGTATTGATGGATGGCAACGCCGGCGATAAAGCGCCCAGCCCAATGGAAATGGTGCTGATGTCGGTGGGTGGATGCAGCGCTATCGACGTGGTGTCGATCCTGAAAAAAGGGCGGAATGACGTGCGTGACTGCGAGGTGAAACTGACCTCCGAACGGCGTGAAGAAGCGCCGCGCGTATTTACCCATATCAACCTGCATTTTATCGTGACCGGTAAAGATCTGACCGACAATGTCGTTGAACGTGCGGTGAACCTCTCAGCCGAAAAATACTGCTCGGTATCGCTGATGCTGAGCAAGGCCGCCAGCGTGACCCACAGCTTTGAAATCCGCGACGTGGCGTAAAGCGCAAGAATACAGGGGCGCGGCCTGCCGCCGCGCTCTGGCCATTACCCGATTTTTTTGCCTTCCAGCAGTTGCTGTACCAGCGGCGCCATGATCAGCTCCATCGCCAGCCCCATCTTGCCGCCCGGCACGACCAGCGTATTGATGTGCGAGATAAAAGAGCCTTGCAGCATCGCCAGCAGATAAGGGAAATCGATCTGATCCAGCCCGCGGAAATGAATCACCACGAAGCTTTCATCCAGTGAAGGAATGGCTTTGGCGGCGAACGGGTTGGAGGTATCGACCGTCGGCACGCGCTGGAAGTTGATGTGGGTGCGCGAGAACTGCGGCGTGATGTAGTTGATATAGTCCTCCATCGAACGCACCACAGAATCCATCACCGCTTCACGGGAATGGCCGCGCTCGCCGGTATCGCGGATCAGTTTTTGGATCCACTCCAGGTTAACGATCGGTACCACGCCGACCAGCAGATCGACATGTTTGGCCACGTCGGTATGTTCGGTAACCACGCCGCCATGCAACCCTTCATAGAACAGCACGTCGGTCGGTGCCGGCAGCGCTTCCCACGGCGTAAAGGTACCGGGTACCTGGTTATAGGGCACCGCTTCGTCGTAGGTATGAAGATACTTGCGCGACCGGCCGGTGCCGTTCTTGCCGTACTCGATAAAGCTTTGTTGCAGAAGGCCGAAGTCGTTGGCCTCAGGTCCGAAATAACTGATATGACGACCCAGATCGCGCGCTTTGCGGATCGCCGCGTCCATTTCCGGCCGGGTATAGCGGTGGAAGCTGTCGCCTTCCAGCTCAGCCGCCTGGATGTTCAACTGCTGGAATATCTTACGGAACGCCACGCTGGTGGTGGTGGTACCGGCGCCGCTGGAGCCGGTCACTGCGATAACGGGATGTTTGGCGGACATGGTGGTTGTCACTCCGTGTTAAATGCGCCGGCGTCAGAGTAGGTTATTGGTCTGTTTGACGCCCTTTCGCCAAGGGCAAAATTCCGCGCGCGGGTTTGCAATGGTTCATTGTTACCTGATTTTTTCCGTCAGTCATAGAACCGGCAGGCACTAAATTTCTTCCTGCCCGGCGCGAAACTGCCCGCGCGGCATGATGTTGATGGTTTCATGCAGTTCTGACCACACCAGCAGTACCTCGCCGTTTTGCAACTGGCGGCGAACGTCTTCCACTTTCTGCTCCAGCGAACGTTCGTGTTCGCCATAGTCGGTGCCCTCGCGCAGCACAAAGGATTCGATCAGGCTGTTCAGGGTCTCGGTTTCCAGTTCTTTCCAGGGGATAATCACGTTGCGGGTTCCAGATAAGGGGAAAGCCAGGATGGAATGCGGTATTCCAGCCACATGTGGGGTTTGTTCAAACTGCCGCCGACAAAGCCGACGTGGCCGCCAAACTCGGTCAACTGGTATTCAATGTTGCGCGGCAGTCTGGCGATGTCGGGGATCACCGCGTCGGTCATGAAGGGATCGTCTTTGGCATGGATGATCAGCAGCGGCGTTTGAATTGCCGGTAACAGCGGCAGCGCGCTGCAACGGCGGTAGTAATCGGTGGCGTCGCTAAAGCCGTGGACGCGCGAGGTTATGACATCGTCAAAATCGCGGATACGGCGCAGCGCCTGGAGTTGCGACAGTTTGAGCGGCAGGGTGTCGGGATAGTGCAGCAGCTTGCGGGTGGCGTTTTGTTTCAACTGCCCGAGCAGATAGTGTTGATAAACGCGCGAAAACCCTTGATCCATCCGCAATGAGCAGGGCTCCAGCATCAAGGGTGCAGACACGATCACCGCCGCCTGCAACAGACTGTCTGCCCCCTGCTGCGCCAGGTAGCAGGCCAGCATGTTGCCGCCGAGCGAGACGCCAACCGCCGCCGTCGGCACTTCGCCGTGGGTGGCGTGCAGCCACCGCAGAAAAAAGCGTGCATCCTCCGTTTCCCCGGAGTGATAGATGCGCTGTTTGCGGTTCGGTACGCCGCTGCAACCGCGAAAATGCATAACTACCCCGAGCCAACCTTTTTCACGCCAGGCGTTGAGCAGGCCATGGGCATAGGGGCTGTAGAAGTTGCCTTCCAACCCATGGAACAGCACCACGCGCGGCTTGCCGGCCGCCTGCGCCGGATCTTCGCTCCAGGCGAGATCGACAAAATCGCCGTCGGGCAATTCCAGCCGCTGCCAGTGCGGTTTCAACCGCACGCGGCGGCGCACCAGCCGTGGCAGCAGCGTTTGCAAATGTGGGTTACTGGCCCCGGTCAAAGGGCGAAAGGATTCATGCATAACCTGAGTTAAAATCTTATTGGCGGCTATTGTCTGATCAATAGCGCACTGTTAGCTTCAATACCATGAGTTAACAATAATACTGCAAAAAACGCCCCGGGTGAGGAGCACCCGCTTCATGGAACCGAGTTTATTTCTTTCGATGTTAGGCTTCCTGTGGGTTGCCGCGATCACGCCTGGCCCCAACAATATGTTACTGACCACCTCCGGCGCCAACTTTGGCTTTATGCGCTCACTGCTGTTGATGATGGGTATTATGCTCGGCATGCAAAGCATTTTGCTGTTGGTGGCATTTGGCGTCGGTAGCCTGATTTTGGTTTATCCTGCGCTGCACCTGATCCTGAAAGTCCTCGGCAGCCTGTACCTGTTATGGCTGGCGTGGAAAGTCGCTACCGCTGCCTATGAGAAACTGGAAACCGACGTGGCACCGCCGCAGCCTATACGGTTGTATCAGGGCTGGTTGTTGCAGTTCCTCAACCCCAAGGCCTGGCTGATGGCGTTGGGCGCGGTGGCGAGCTTCAGTCTGGCGGGCGAGAAATATAACGCTTCTATTCTGGCGATTGCGCTGGGTATTCTCGTGGTGAATGTCGTCGCCGGGGTGATTTGGCTGGGGTTCGGCACGGTGATTGGCCGCTTGCTGCGCAGCAAAAAGGCCTGGATCATTTTTAACCTTTCCATGGGGCTGCTAACCGCGGCCTGTGTGTTACTTATCTGGCATTAAGGAATTGCGGATGACGGAAAATTACTTCCACGTAGTGGCGTTTACCGGCGAAGGCTTACGTGGCAATCCGGCGGGTGTATGCCTGCTGAAACAACCGTTATCGACTGCCGAGATGCAGGCCATTGCCAATGAGCTGTGCCTGCCGGAAACCAGTTTTGTTTGGGACGATGGCGATATGTCCGCGATTCGCTGGTTCACCCCGCAGCGTGAGGTGGATCTCTGTGGCCACGGCACGCTGGCGGCGGCGCATGTGATGTTCAGCGCGGTGAATCCGGCGTTGCAGGATATCCGCTTCCGCTCGGTCGGCGGTGAGCTGTACGTTAAGCGTGATGCCGGCGACGGCGAGCGGTTGATCCTGGATTTCCCTTCGCGATTGCCGCAAAAGGTGGCAGAGCCGGCCGGGTTGGCGGCGCTGCTCGGCGTGAAACCGCAGGACGTGTGGCAGGCCACCGCGTTGTTGGTGCTACTGGACAGCGAAGCCCAGGTGCGGGCGTTGCAGCCGGACATCCCGGCGTTAATCGCGCTGGCCGGCCGCGCGGTCATCGTCAGCGCCCCGGGTGAAAAGGTAGATTTTGTCTCGCGTTATTTTACCCTCGACGGCGGCGAAGACCCGGTGACCGGCTCCGCGCACTGCACGCTGGCACCTTATTGGGCTGCACGCCTGGGGCGCCATAAGCTGCATGCCCGGCAGATTTCCGCTCGTGGCGGTGAGCTGTTTTGCGAATGGAAAGGCGATCGCACGCTGATTGGCGGCTATGCGCGGACGTTTTTACGTGGAGATATCACGCCTTAATCATTCACGGCACCGCTGGGGCCGCGGAGCGGGGAACGCTTGCCGCCGAGGTTGCCTCGGCGTCGGATGTTCAGCCTGAACCTCGTTCTACCAGGCGCCATGTCAGCACTTCATTGCTCGGCGGTAACTGGGGGTTTTTAATTTTCTCCAGCAATAGCTGCACGCTGCGAATGCCAAACTGATGCATAGGTTGTTCGATGGTGGTCAACGGCGGGGTAGTGATCGCGCCGAACGGCACGCCGTCGAAACCCATCACCGCGACGTCTTCGGGAATGCGCAATCCTTGCTGGTGCAAGGTGCTTATCGCACCGCCGGCAATCACGTCCGAGATGGCGAAAACCGCGTCGGGTCGTTGTTCGGCGCTCAACAGGCGCGCCATCGCTTGTGCGCCGGCGGCATACTCCAGCCCCTCTACGTACTCCACCTGACAATATTCCAGCCCCAAATCGGCCAGCGCCTGACGGTAGCCCTGTTCCCGCTGTTGCGAATAGAGGTAGCGCATATCACTGTTAATCAGTGCGATACGTCGGTGGCCCCGACCTGCCAGATGACGTACGCCGGCGACGGCGGCTTGATGGTTATCGATGGTCACGGAGGACGCGCGGAAGTCAGGATCGCCTTCGCCGCATTGCACCCAGGGGAAGTCACCGATCATGGCGGTCAGGCCAGGCAGGCAACTGACGGCATCCATGGTGATCACGCCGTCGACCACCTTGCCGCTTAGCAGGCTGAGGTAAGCGGATTCCCGTGTTGGATTGGATTCGGAGTTACACAACAGAATGTGGTAACCGTGACGCTCGGCCTCTTCCTCGATGCCGCGTACCACCAGCGAACAGAAGGGATTGGTGATGCTGGATACCAGCACCAGCAGCATACGGCTGCGGGAGGTGCGCAACTGGCGTGCCAGCAGATTGGGCTGATAATCACATTCGCGAATTGCCGCCAGCACCTTTTCCCGGGTGACCGGTTTGACGATCTGCTGGCCGTTCAATACCCGCGATACCGTGGCTGCGGAAACCCCGGCCATTTTCGCCACTTTTTCGATCGACATGGTTTGCTCTTCCTTCTGCCCATTTGCCTCGCACAATATGCCGAAGCTCGGGATAAAGTACGACCCCGACCTCCGGTTTGTGACGTTGCTTACAAATTCAAATAATGAATGCATCTCCCTACATTAATCAGGTTGATGAAAAAAAGAAATCGATTACATTTTGCTCATGGTGAAAATGAAATCGATTACATTTTGCGATTTCGCATCATTTCACTCAGTTCAGAACCGCAAAGAGGTGGCGAATGCGAGTGCAACTGAAGTTGGCGGAAAGTGGCGATCGCAATGAGATTGCCCGGCTGATTCATCTTTCGACCAATGCCTGGTACCAGCGCCATGGCCGGGAAGCTATTTTCCCCGCCGGGCCGGAAAGCTGCGAATTGTTTGTTGATGTTTACCATCGACTGGACCGCGGGCATCACTGGATTGCCCGCGATGAGCGAGACGTGCTTTGCGGTTCCTGTTTCTTTCACCCGCGCGACACTCATCTCGGGCTGGGCATCATGAATGTGCATCCGGATTATTTTGGTTGCGGTATCGCCGCGCAGTTGCTGGCCAAGGCCGACGAATTGGCGGGCGATCTGCCGGTGCGGCTGCTGTCCAGTGCGCTGAATATGGATTCCTATGCGTTGTATCACCGCGCGGGTTTTGCGCCCTATGCCGTTTATCAGGACATGGCGATAGCGGTACCGGCGCAGGGTTTTTCATTTCCCCGGCTGACGCGCGGTCGGGTGCGCGCCGCACGGCCGGAAGATTTGCCCGGCATCCTGCTGCTGGAACGTGAGCTGCTGGGTATCGAACGCCGAAATGATATCGACTATTTCCTTAATGACGCGAGCGGGCTATGGCGAGTGGCGGTGTGGGAGCTTGACGGCGGCATTGGCGGCTATCTGGCTTCGGTGGCGCATCCAGCCTCCCGTTTGCTCGGGCCGGGCTGTTGCCACAGCGAAGAGATTGCCCTCGAACTGCTGGGCTGGATGCTGGATCGTCATCATCGCGGCAGCGTGCCGGTGGTGTTGGTACCGGCGCGACGTTCCGCCCTCAGCCAGGTGCTGTTGCAGTGGGGCGGGCGGATTCGCGAATTACATTTGGCGCAGGTGAAAGGCCGAGCGCAACAACCCGGCGGTGTGGTTATGCCGTCCTTCCTGCCGGAAAGCGGTTAGACAACATCACAACAATACCGATGGGGGAGTTATGCAAACTGACAGCGTGGTCCTGGGGGCCGGAAGTGTCGCATTCAAATGGGCAGTGCCGCGGTTGGCGCTGATGATGTTTCTGCAGTTTTTTGTCTGGGGCGCCTGGTACGTCACGCTTGGCGTGGTGATGGGCAAATACGGGCTGGCGGCAATCATAGGCGATGCCTATTCCACGGGGCCGATTGCTTCGATCCTGTCACCCTTCGTGCTTGGCATGGTGGTGGATCGCTTTTTCGCTTCGCAGAAGGTACTGGGCATCTTGCATCTGATCGGCGCGGGGTTGCTGTGGCTGATGCCCGGCTTCTTTTCCTCCGGTCAGAGTGGCCTGCTGTGGATTATCTTCGGCTATATGCTGTGCTATATGCCGACCATCGCCCTGAGCAACAACGTAGCGTTTTACAGCCTGAGCAACAGCGATAAAGCCTTCCCGGTGGTACGAGCGTTCGGCACCCTGGGCTGGATTGTCGCCGGGCTGATTGTCGGCGCCAGCGGCCTGTCGGACAGCACCGGCATCTTCACGCTGGCGGCGGTGGCCTCGCTGGCATTGGGCATTTACAGCTTTACCCTGCCGCACACCCCGGCGCCGGAACGCGGCAAACCGGTGAAAATGCGCGACCTGCTGTGCGCCGATGCTTTCGCCATGCTCAAACAGCGCCATTTCCTGGTGTTTATCATTTGCGCCACGCTGATCTCGATCCCGCTGGCGGCTTACTACGCTTATGCCGCACCCTTCGTGGCGGCAACCGGATTCACCAATGTCGGTGGCGTGATGTCGCTCGGTCAAATGTCCGAACTGTTCTTTATGCTGTTGATCCCGTTCCTGTTTGCCCGATTGGGCATCAAGGTGATGCTGCTGATTGGCATGTTGTCGTGGTTCCTGCGCTACGTGATGTTCGCGCTGGGTATCACCGAAGAACTGCGCTGGATGATCTACCTCGGCATCATCCTGCATGGCATGTGTTACGACTTCTTCTTTGTGATCGGGTTTATCTACACCGACAAGGTGGCCGGCGACAAGGTGAAAGGTCAGGCGCAGAGCCTGTTGGTGCTGTTTACTTACGGCCTTGGCATGCTGATCGGTTCGCAGATCAGCGGTGCGCTGTTCAATCGCATGGTGACTGCGGAAGGGGCGGCGGCGCTGCCGCAGTGGCAAAACTTCTGGTGGTATCCGGCCATCGGCGCTCTGGTGATCGCGGCGTTGTTCTTCTTCACTTTCAACTACCGGGAAACCCCGGCAGGGGAGAAACGTGATGGCTGATTTACGCGTGCTGGTGGTGGGCTGCGGCAATATGGGAGCGTCGCACGCCGCAGCCTATCACTCCCTGGAGGGGGTCGACATTTGCGGATTGGTGGCGCGCGGTGATTCGCGTCGTCGGCTCAACGCTCAGTTGGGCGGCGGTTACCCGGAGTACGGTGATTTCACCGAGGCGCTGGCGGCATCGCGGCCGGATGCTGTCTGTCTGACGACCTGGCCCGATACCCATGAGGCTTATGCGCTGGCCGCTCTGGCTGCAGGCTGCCACCTGTTCATTGAAAAACCGCTCGCCACTACCGTGGCCGGTGCCGAGCGGGTGATCGCGGCGGCACGTGCGGCCGGACGGCAGTTGGTGGTGGGCTATATCCTGCGCCATCACCCGTCATGGCAGCAATTCGTCGAACTGGCGCGCGGGCTGGGTAAACCGCTGGTGATGCGCATGAACCTCAATCAGCAGAGCCACGGCCAGATGTGGGACGTGCATCGCAACCTGATGCAGTCGCTGTCACCGATTGTCGATTGCGGGGTGCATTACCTCGACGTGATGTGCCAGATGACGCAGGCGGAACCGCTCAGCGTCAGTGCCATTGGTGCGCGGCTTAGCGAAGAGTTGCCAGCGGGGATGTACAACTACGGCCAGTTGCAGGTGCGCTTCGCCGACGGTTCTGTGGGTTGGTATGAGGCCGGCTGGGGGCCAATGATCAGCGAAACGGCCTTCTTTGTGAAAGACGTGATTGGGCCGAAAGGCGCGGTTTCGATCGTTGCACGCCACACGGCGGCGGGGGAGTCCGATAACGTCGACGCCCATACTCGTACGGAATCGCTGCGCATTCATCATGCGGCATTGGATGAAAACAATCAGTTTGTGCGGCCGGATCGCTGGATTGATTGTCAGGACGAGCCGGACCATCTGGCATTGTGCCTGAGCGAGCAGCGCTATTTTCTTCAGGCAATAGAGGGCGGGCTGGATCTCGGCCGACATTGGCAGGATGCGTTAAACAGCCTGCGTGTGGTGCTGGCGGCGGACGAAGCGGTACGCAGCCAAAGAACGGTAATGCTACGGAGGTAACATGAAAACGATTCAGGGGCCGGGGCTGTTTCTGGCGCAGTTTATCGGCGCGCAGGCACCTTTTGATTCACTGGATGGATTGGCCGGGTGGGCGGCGGGGCTGGGGTTTAAAAGCCTGCAAATCCCCACCGGTCAGCCGCAGATTTTTAATCTTGAGCTGGCGGCACACAGCCAGGAGTATTGCGACGAGGTGCTCGGGCGCCTGGCACGGCACGGCCTGGCAATTAGCGAATTGTCCACCCATTTGCAGGGGCAATTGGTGGCAGTGCATCCCGCCTACGATCTGGCCTTCGACGGTTTTGCCCCTTCCCAGGTGCGCGGCAAACCGCAGGCGCGGCAGGCCTGGGCGACGGAACAGTTGCTGATGGCGGCGCAGGCGTCGCAAAGACTCGGGTTGACGGCGCATGCAACCTTCTCCGGTGCGCTGGCCTGGCCCTATTTTTACCCTTGGCCGCCGCACAACGCTTTGCTGCTGGATGAGGCGTTCAGCCAGTTGGCGCAGCGCTGGCGGCCGATCCTGGATGCTTTCGATGATGCGGGCGTGGACGTTTGCTATGAGCTGCATCCGGGGGAGGATTTGCACGACGGCGTCACCTTCGAACGCTTTCTGCGACAGGTCGGCAATCATCCGCGCTGCCGCATTCTGTATGACCCCAGCCATCTGCATTTGCAGCAAATGGATTACCTCGGTTTTATCGACGTTTATCACGCGCATATTCGGGCGTTTCATGTCAAAGACGCCGAGTATCGACCCAGCGCTCGCAGCGGGGTATACGGTGGTTATCAGCCGTGGCTGGAACGGCCGGGGCGTTTTCGCTCGCTCGGTGATGGGCAGATCGATTTCCCGGCGATCTTCAGCAAGCTGACGCAGTACGGCTACGCCGGCTGGGCAACGCTGGAATGGGAGTGTTGTCTGAAATCGCCGGAGGCAGGGGCGCGTGAGGGGGCCGCATTTATCGCCCGCCATATTATTCCGATCGCCGATCGGGCTTTTGATGATTTTGCCGCCGGCGGCGGCGATCGCCAACAGGTCAGGAAAATGCTGGGTATAGGGGATAAATCATGAGGTTACGGCTGGGCATGGTCGGTGGTGGCGAAGGCGCGTTTATCGGTGCCGTACACCGGTTGGCGGCGAGGATGGACGATGAGTTTGAGCTGGTGGCCGGAGCATTTTCATCCGACTGGGAAAACTGCCGCCGCACCGGCGCATTACTGCACCTGGACGAGGCGCGCTGCTATCGTGATTTTAACGCGATGGCGCGGGCCGAGGCGGCGCGGGCCGACGGTATCGACGCGGTGGCGATTGTTACCCCTAATTATTTGCATGCGCCGGTAGCGACCGCTTTTCTCAATGCCGGTATTGATGTGATTTGCGACAAACCGCTGTGCAACAGCTACGCCGAGGCGTTGCAACTGGCCGAAACGGTACGGCGCAGCGGCAGGCAGTTGATATTGACTCATAACTACAGTGCTTATCCGCTGGTGCGCGAGGCGCGCAGCCGGGTGCTGGCCGGTGAACTGGGAGAAGTCCGGTTTATCGAGGTGGAGTATCTGCAGGAATGGCTGGCGCAGCCGCTGGAACTGACCGACAACAAGCAGGCGGGTTGGCGCGCGCAGCCGGAGAAGGCCGGCGCGGGTTGCATTGGCGACGTGGGCACTCATGCCTGGCAATTGGCGCAGTTTGTCAGCGGTTTGCTGCCGCAGGCGATCAGCGCTGAACTGAGCTCGTTTATTCCGGGGCGCAGGCTGGACGACGACGTACGAGTTCAGATGCGTTACGCCAATGGCGCAAAAGGGCGACTGTGGGCCAGCCAGGTCGCTTGTGGGCATGAGAATGGCTTGCGGCTGCGGATATACGGCAGCGAGGGCAGCCTGTCGTTTTGTCAGGAACAGCCTAACCAGCTATGGATCCGCCCACGAGATGCCCCGGCGTATTGCATCACCCGCGCGGCGTCATTTCAGTATGTGGAAAACCGTTTGTTGGCACGGGTGCCGGCGGGCCACCCTGAAGGCTATCTGGAAGGGTTTGGCCAGATTTACCGCGAGGCTGCCCTTCGACTGCGGGAAGGGCCACAGGCTGCACCCTTATTGCCAGGGATTGAAACTGGCGTGCAAGGGATGGCGTTTATCGATGCCGCTCAGCGCAGCAGTGCAGCCGGCGGACAGTGGGTCGAATTGACGGGGTTAATATTTCAATAGGTAATAAAGAATATTTTTTTATTCTTTTATCGCTCGTCGCCGCTCGGATAAAACTGTCAGCAACTGAACAGATTTTTATCAACGGAGCGGATCATGGCGAGCAAACTCTTTTCATTACGCGGCGTAACGCTGCTGGTGTTATCGCTCGGTGCGGCCAGTGCACAGGCGGTCGACGTCACCGTGGCGTATCAAACCTCGGCGGAACCGGCCAAGGTAGCGCAGGCAGAAAACAGCTTTGCCAAACAGTCCGGCGCCAGCGTTGACTGGCGCAAATTCGACAGCGGCTCCAGCGTGTTGCGCGCGCTGGCTTCCGGCGATGTACAAATCGGCAATATCGGTTCCAGCCCACTGGCGGTGGCCGCCAGCCAGAAACTCCCTATCGAAGTATTCCTGATCGCCTCACAGCTCGGCAGTTCCGAAGCGCTGGTGGTGAAGAAGGACATTAAAGGCCCGCAGGATCTGATCGGTAAACGCATTGCGGTGCCGTTTATCTCCACCACCCACTACAGCCTGCTGGCTTCTCTCAAGCATTGGGGCATCAAGCCTGAACAGGTCAAAATCCTCAACCTGCAGCCGCCGGCCATCGCCGCCGCCTGGCAGCGCGGTGATATCGACGGAGCCTACGTTTGGGCGCCGGTGGTCAACGAGCTGGCCAAACAGGGTAAGGTACTGACCGATTCCGCACAGGTTGGGGAGTGGGGGGCGCCGACGCTCGACGTCTGGGTGGTGCGCAAGGACTTTGCCGAAAAATACCCGGAGGTGGTGACGGCCTTTGCCGCCAGCGCGTTGAAGGCCCAGAAAGCCTATCTGGCACAACCGGAGCAATGGCTGAAGGACAAAAGCAATCTCGGTACGCTGTCCCGCCTGAGTGGCGTGCCGGAGGAGCAGGTGCCGGTGCTGGTGAAGGGCAACACCTATCTGCCGGTGGCTGAGCAGATTACCCAGCTTGGTCAGCCGGTGGACAAGGCGATTCGCGATACCGCCGAATTCCTCAAACAGCAGGGCAAAATTCCGCAGGTCGACAGCGATTACAGCGCCTATGTGACCGACCGATTCGTGAAACAAGTGCAGGCTGCGCCGCAGTCGTAGGGGAGCCGCATGCTAAACGTTAACCATCTTTCAGCAGACTATCAGGGGCGCCCCGCGCTGCGCGACGTCTCGTTCCAGATTGCCGGCGGGCAACTGGTGGTGGTGCTCGGCCCGTCGGGCTGCGGCAAAACCACGCTGCTGAATTTGATCGCCGGGTTTATCGAGCCTTCAGCTGGCAGCATCACGCTTGATGGAGCGTCCGTTAACGGCCCAGGAGCCGAGCGGGGCGTGGTGTTCCAGCATGAGGGTTTACTCCCCTGGCGCAATGTGGTGGATAACGTCGAGTTTGGCCTGCAGTTGGCCGGTATCGGCAAGCAGGAGCGCCGCGAGGTGGCACAGCAGATGTTGCAACGCGTGGGGTTGGCGGGTTACGAGCAGCACTTTATCTGGCAACTTTCCGGCGGCATGCGCCAGCGGGTCGGCATTGCCCGCGCGCTGGCCGCCGATCCGCGCTTGCTGCTACTGGACGAGCCGTTCGGCGCGCTGGATGCTTTCACCCGCGAGCAGATGCAGGAACTGCTGCTGACCATTTGGCGTGATACCGGCAAGCAGGTATTGCTGATCACCCACGATATTGAAGAGGCGGTGTTCCTCGCCAGCGAGCTGTTGCTGCTTTCGCCGGGGCCGGGGCAGGTGGTGGAACGGCTGTCGCTGAACTTCGGCCAGCGCTACGCCGACGGTGAGGCCTGCCGGTCGATCAAGTCCGATCCTGAATTTATCGCGCAGCGCGAATACGTGCTGGGCAAAGTTTTCCAACAGCGCGAGGCATTGCTATGAGCCTGCATTCCGCACTCAAAGAGGTTGCCCAACCGCAGGTTGCGGCGTCGCGTCGTTTTCGCATACCGCGCAACGTCTTGTTGAGCGGTGCTACTTTGCTGGTGGTCTTGGCTGTCTGGTGGGGCGTGACCGCACTGAACCTGATCAGCCCGTTATTTTTACCGGCGCCGCAGCAGGTCTTGCACCAATTGTTGGTCATCGCCAGCCCGCAGGGCTTTATGGACGCCACGCTGTGGCAGCATCTGGCGGCCAGCCTGGGACGCATTTTGGTGGCGCTGCTGGCGGCGGTGATTATCGGCGTTCCTGTGGGTATCGCCATGGGGTTGAACGACACGGTGCGCGGCATTCTCGACCCGCTGATTGAGATTTACCGCCCGGTGCCGCCGCTGGCCTATCTGCCGTTGATGGTGATTTGGTTCGGCATCGGCGAAACCTCGAAAATTCTGCTTATTTACCTGGCGATCTTCGCCCCGGTTGCGTTATCTGCCGTAGCCGGCGTGCGCAGTGTGGCGCAGGTGCGGGTGCATGCCGCTCGCGCTTTGGGCGCCAACCGCTGGCAGGTGCTGCGTTTTGTGGTGTTGCCGAGCGCATTGCCGGAGATTTTGACCGGCATCCGCATTGGGCTGGGCGTCGGTTGGTCGACGCTGGTGGCAGCCGAACTGATCGCCGCTACGCGTGGCCTGGGATTTATGGTGCAATCCGCCGGTGAGTTTCTGGCCACCGACGTGGTGTTGGCCGGGATCGGCGTGATTGCGATTATTGCATTTGGGCTGGAGCTGGGGCTGCGCGCCTTGCAGCGCCGATTGACCCCGTGGCATGGAGTACAGCAATGAACGAACGTCTGAAGATTACCCCGCTGGGGCCCTACATCGGCGCGCTGGTGGACAACGTCGCGCTGGCAAGGCCGCTGGGCGACGGTCAGTTTGAGCAGCTTTACCATGCGTTGCTCAAACATCAGGTGCTGTTCTTCCGCAATCAGCCGATCACACCGTTGCAGCAGCGTGATTTGGCCGGCCGCTTCGGCGATCTGCACATCCATCCCGTTTACCCGCACGCCACCGACGTGGAAGAGATCATCGTGCTGGATACCCATGACGATAATCCGCCGGACAACGATAACTGGCATACCGACGTCACCTTTATCGAAAACCCGCCGCAGGGGGCGATACTGGCGGCGAAGACGCTGCCGTCTTTCGGCGGCGATACTCTGTGGGCCAGCGGCATCGCGGCCTATGAGGCGTTGTCTGAACCCTTCAGGCAACTGCTGGCCGGGTTGAAGGCGGAACATGATTTCACCAAGTCATTCCCTGAGCATAAGCATTTGTCGAGCGAAGAGGAGCATCAGCGCTGGCAGGTGGCGAAGCAGAAAAACCCGCCGTTGCTGCACCCGGTGGTGCGTACCCATCCGGTAAGCGGGCGGCAGGCGTTATTCGTCAATGAAGGGTTCACTACGCGGATTGTCGATCTGGCGCCGAAGGAGAGCGAGGCATTGCTGAACTTCCTGTTTGCTCATATCACCAAGCCGGAGTTCCAGGTGCGCTGGCGCTGGCAGGAGAATGACATCGCGATCTGGGATAACCGCGTGACGCAGCATTACGCCAACGCGGATTATCTGCCGCAGCGGCGCATTATGCACCGTGCGACCATTTTAGGGGATAAACCTTTTTACAAGGCGTGAAGCCGTGGGCGCAGCGCGCTGCGCTCCTACAATTCAAACTCGTTTGTCAGCTGTTCCAACCGTTCTTGCGCATCCAGCCAGGTCATTTCCGTCTCTTCCAGTGCGGATTTGGCCTGGCTTTGTTTTTGCAGACACTCAGTCAGATCGGCTTTGCGGCTGATGTCATACAGCGCAGAGTCCGCCAGCTTCTCTTCTGCCGCCGCCAGCTCGGCGCCCAGTTTTTCCATCTGCTGCTCCAGCTTGGCGATTTGCTTGCGCAGCGGCTGAGTCTGGGTGCGGAATTCGGCTTCGCGTCGTTTCTGATCTTTGCGCGCCTGTGCGCTGTTACCGTTGTTTTCTTTCTCTGGCGCATCCTGCTGGTTTTCCTGCCGCTGCAGGTCGCTTAGCCATTGCTGGTAGTCGTCCAGATCGCCTTCGAAAACTTCGACCTGACCATCGTGCACCAGATAGAGATCGTCAGTGGTGGAGCGCAGCAGGTGACGGTCGTGCGAAACCACCACCAACGCGCCTTCGAAATCGATCAGCGCTTCGGTCAAGGCCTGGCGCATGTCCAGATCCAGGTGGTTGGTCGGTTCGTCGAGCAGCAGCAGGTTAGGGCGCTGCCAGACGATCAGGGCCAGCACCAGCCGCGCCTTTTCGCCGCCGGAGAAACGCTCGGTGGCCTCGGTGACCTTGTCGCCCTGGAAGCCGAAGCCGCCCAGGTAGTCGCGCAGTTGCTGTTCCAGCACCCGGGGAGCGATACGGCTCAGGTGTTGCAACGGCGATTCGTCGGCGCGCAAGAACTCCAACTGATGCTGAGCGAAGTAGCCCAGTTTGATGCCCTTCGCCAGGCCAATCTCACCGCTCAGCGGCTCCAGCGAGCCGGCCAGCATTTTGATCAAGGTAGATTTACCGGCGCCATTACGGCCCAGAAGGCCAATGCGCGAACCGGGCACCAGGTTGAGCTTGATCGATTTCAGGATCACTTTTTCGCCGTAGCCGGCGCTGACCTTCTCCATGCGCAGCAACGGGTTCGGCAAGCTTTCCGGCTGGCGGAAGCTGAAACTGAACGGGTTATCGACGTGAGCCGGCGCGATCAGCTCCATGCGCTCGAGCATTTTAATGCGGCTCTGCGCCTGTTTGGCTTTGGTAGCCTGCGCGCGGAAGCGATCGATATAACTTTGCAGGTGCGCCACTTTCTCCTGTTGATGCTGATACAGCGACTGCTGCTGCGCCAGTTTGGTCGAGCGCTGGCGCTCGAACGAGGAGTAGTTGCCGGTGTATTCGTTGATGGTCTCTTGTTCGATATGCAGAATTTTATCGACGATCGGATCGAGGAAGTCGCGGTCGTGAGAAATCAGCACCAGCGTGCCCGGATAGCCCTTCAGCCAACGTTCCAGCCAAATGACCGCATCCAGATCCAGGTGGTTGGTCGGTTCGTCGAGCAGCAGCAGATCTGAGCGGCAGACCAGCGCCTGCGCCAGGTTCAAACGCATGCGCCAGCCGCCCGAGAAAGCGCGCACCGGGCTCTGCAGCTGTTCGTTGGAGAAGCCCAGGCCGTGCAACAGGCTGGCGGCGCGGGAGCGGATGGTCCAGGCGTCGATGGCATCCAGCTTGCCGTGCAGCGTGGCGATGGCGTGGCCGTCGTTTTTCTCGTTGGCTAATTGCAATTCGGCTTCAAGCTGACGGAATTCGCGATCGCCGTCGATAACATACTCAATGGCCGGCACGTCCAGCGCCGGCGTTTCCTGGTTGACCCAGGCCAGCGCCCAGTTAGTGGGGAAGGTGTGAGTACCACCGTCCGCGGCGATTTCGCCTTTCAGCAACGCCAGCAGCGTGGATTTGCCGCAGCCGTTTTTGCCCACCAGGCCGACTTTCTGACCTGGATTAACCGTCGCCGTGGCGTTGTCCAACAGGACGCGGGTACCGCGTCGGATTTGTAGCGAGGAGAATACAATCATAAAGCGCCGTATGTTCAGAGTATGTTAAATTGAGAGGATTCTAAGTTAACAGGACACAGGCTGTCCTATTATTAGTCTTTGCGTAGCATGGTAACGGAAAACCGTTACCCTGACGACGCTTTGGAGGGGAATGATGTCGCAGCCGCCCAAGGTCTTGCTGCTGTATGCCCATCCGGAATCCCATGACTCGGTCGCGAATCGGGTTTTGCTTCGACCGGCGCAGCAGTTGGAACATGTCACAGTGCACGATTTATACGCGCACTATCCTGACTTTTTTATTGATATTCACCACGAACAACAATTGCTGCGTGAACATCAGGTCATTGTTTTTCAACATCCTCTTTATACCTACAGCTGCCCGGCATTGCTGAAAGAATGGCTGGATCGCGTGCTGTCGCGCGGTTTTGCCAGCGGCATGGGGGGCAATGCGCTGGCGGGCAAATACTGGCGTTCGGTGATCACCACCGGAGAACCTGAAGGCGCCTACCGCACCGGCGGTTATAACCGTTACCCGATGGAAGATATCCTGCGCCCGTTCGAACTGACCGCCGCCATGTGCCATATGCACTGGCTGACGCCGATGCTGGTGTATTGGGCGCGCCGGCAGAAGCCGGAGGTGCTGGAAAGTCACGCCACGGCCTATGGCGACTGGCTGCGTAACCCGCTGCCGCAGGGAGGAAGATGATCATGGAAGGCTCGACGTTACTGACCGCAATTTTGCTGTTCCTGTTCGCCGCCGTGGTCACGGTGCCGATCGCCCGTCGGCTGGGGATTGGCGCGGTATTGGGCTATCTGATCGCCGGCATTGCCATCGGTCCCTGGGGGTTAGGCTTTATCCGCGACGTGGATGAGATCTTGCACTTTTCCGAGCTGGGCGTGGTGTTCCTGATGTTTATCATCGGGTTGGAGCTGAACCCGACCAAGCTGTGGGAACTGCGGCGTTCGATATTCGGCGTTGGTGCCGGGCAGGTATTGATCACCGCCGCGGTGTTGGGGGCGTTGCTTTATCTGACCCATTTCGCTTGGCAGGCCGCCGTTATCGGCGGTATCGGGCTGGCGATGTCATCAACGGCGATGGCGTTGCAGCTGATGCGCGAGAAGGGCATGAACCGCAATGAAGGCGGCCAGTTAGGGTTCTCGGTACTGCTGTTCCAGGATATGGCGGTTATCCCGGCGCTGGCGCTGATCCCTATCCTGGCCGGTGCCGGTGGCACCAGCGACGACTGGGCGGAAATCGCGATCAAGGTAGCCGCGTTCGGCGGCATGCTGATCGGCGGGCGTTTTCTGCTGCGGCCGTTGTTCCGCTATATCGCCTCTTCCGGGGTGCGTGAAATTTTCACCGCCGCCGCACTGTTGGTGGTATTGGGGGCGGCGTTGTTTATGGATACGCTCGGCCTGTCGATGGCGCTTGGCACCTTTATCGCCGGCGTGCTGTTGGCGGAGAGTGAATATCGCCATGAGCTGGAGATCGCCATCGAGCCGTTCAAGGGGCTGCTGTTGGGCCTGTTCTTTATCTCGGTGGGGATGGCGCTGAATATCGGCGTACTCTATACCCATTTGGTCGAAGTGCTGCTCGGCGTGGTGCTGCTGGTGGCGATCAAGTCGGGGGTGCTGTACTCGCTGTCGCGCATCTTTGGCTTGCGCAGTTCGGTGCGTTTGCAGTTCGCCGGCGTGCTCAGCCAGGGCGGAGAGTTTGCCTTTGTGCTGTTTTCCGCCGCAGGCGCGCAGAAGGTGTTGCAGTCTGACCAACTCGCCTTGCTGTTGGTGGTGGTGACCTTGTCGATGATGACGACACCCCTGCTGATGCAGATTATCGATCGCATCCTGGTACGCCGGTATAACGCCAGGGATGAAGACGAAGAAACGCCGTATGTGGAGGACGATGATCCGCAGGTGATCATTGTCGGTTTCGGGCGGTTTGGTCAGGTGATCGGCCGGTTGTTGATGGCCAACAAGATGCGCATTACCGTGCTGGAGCGCGATGTCAGCGCGGTTGGCGTGCTGCGCCGCTACGGCTACAAGGTGTATTACGGCGACGCCACCGAACTTGAGCTGTTGCGTGCGGCCGGCGCGGCGAAGGCCAAGTCGATTGTCATCACCTGCAATGAGCCGGAAGATACCATGGAGATCGTGCGCTTGTGCCAGCAGCACTTTCCGGAGTTGAGCATTCTGGCTCGCGCGCGCGGACGCGTGGAGGCGCACGAACTGTTGCAGGCCGGGGTCAAACAGTTCAGCCGCGAAACCTTCTCCAGCGCACTGGAACTGGGGCGCAAGGCGCTGATGGAGCTGGGTATGCATCCTCATCAGGCCTATCGCGCGCAGCAGCACTTCCGCCGGTTGGACATGCGTATGCTGCGTGAGCTGATGCCGCCGCATCATGGCGATGTGGCGCAGATTTCCCGCGTGAAAGAGGCGCGGCGCGAGCTGGAGGAACTTTTCCATCGTGAAATGCAAAAAGAGAGTCGCCAGTTCGACGGCTGGGATGAATACGAATAATTTGGAGCACAGAAGATGTCCGCAACACGTAAAAGATTTATCGCCGGGGCAGTCTGCCCGAGCTGTAAGGCTATGGATACGCTGGCAGTTTGGCGCGAAGACCAGGTCGAAGTGGTGGAGTGCGTCAAGTGCGGTCATCACCAGCGACAGACCGAACAGCAGGTAGAAAAACACGTCCGGCCGCAGGAGCAGGTGATCGGTATTTTCCACCCGGAGTAGCGTTATCGGGTGCGTTTTTTTATGCTGAAGGGTACAGCGGGGCAGATTTCCGATACAATCTGTCCGGTAAAGGCGCAGCACCCGATGATGGGCTGCGTCCAAGTGTCCAACGGTAGGAGATATCATGAAAGTAGCAAAAGACTTGGTGGTCAGCCTGGCTTACCAAGTACGTACAGAAGACGGTGTTTTGGTTGATGAGTCTCCGGTGAGCGCGCCGCTGGACTATCTGCACGGGCATGGTTCTCTGATCGCAGGTCTGGAAAAAGCACTCGAAGGCCACGAAGCAGGCGATCGTTTTGACGTGAATGTTGGCGCTAACGATGCGTACGGCAACTACGACGAAAACCTGGTGCAGCGCGTGCCGAAAGACGTCTTTATGGGCGTTGACGAGTTGGAAGTCGGCATGCGTTTCCTGGCTGACACCGATCAGGGCCCGGTTCCGGTCGAAATCACCGAGGTGGACGGCGATCACGTAGTGGTTGACGGTAACCACATGCTGGCGGGTCAGAACCTGAACTTCAACGTGGAAGTTGTCGCGATCCGCGAAGCTACCGCTGAAGAACTGGCACACGGTCACGTACACGGCGAGCACGATCACCACCACGAGCACGGCGACGGTTGCTGCGGCGGTCATGGCCACGATCACGATCATGACCATGCGCATGACCAGGCTCAGGCTAAGAAAGGCGGTTGCGGTAACGGTGGTTGCGGCTGCCACTAATCGCGGCGCGGCAATTGCAAAAAAGGGCGGCCATTGGCTGCCCTTTTTTATTGTTTATCAATAATGTGGCGGTGGAGTCTCTTCCGACTGCGAGGCGATCATCGACGTTTGGGTCGAGCGCAGTTTATCGGTCAGCACGCGCAGGTGTTCCTGCAATTTCAGCATTTCAAGCTGGTGCTGCACCACGGTCTGGTTGAGTTCCTCAATGGTGACTTCCTGGAAAGCCTGGCGGCTCTCCAGTTCTTCCAGCCGCAGTAACAGGTTTTGGGTATCGGCGTTGTGCATGATGCTACCTCTGAAGCGGGTTAATCCTGAATCTGGCGCTATGTTAACAGCTGCCGCCGGCTTTGCGCTGCGCTATTTCACCCCTCTCGAAACGGGGGATAATCTCAAGCGCCGGGACACTGTGTAAAGTGCTGAAAAATAGAGCGCTTATCTTGGCTGATTTTGTTACCGTCGATGGTGTGAGTGCAAGAAAAATCTGATTTATCATGCGGGTAGCACATTTAAGGAAACTTCTCCTTAAACCCGGAGTCACACTTTGACTCGATTGGTTACCTGTGTGACTGTTTTGTTTTCTTTCAGACAGCTATAGTAGCCCGGTTATCTTACTTAATGATTGTTTGGGGCACCGCTTCAGACACTGGAGAAATGGATGAAATCTTTGTTTAAAGTCACGCTTCTGGCAACCACCATGGCTTTTGCTCTGAATGCGACTCAGGTTATGGCCGCTGATGCGGCTAAACCGGCCGAAGCCGCCAAGCCAGCGGACGCTGCAGCTGCAGCGCCAAGCACCGGCAAGTTCAAGAACGATGACGAGCAAGCGGCCTACGCACTGGGCGCATCCCTGGGGCGTTACATGGACAACTCTCTGAAAGAACAAGAAAAACTGGGTATCAAACTGGATAAAGACCAGTTGATCTCAGGCGTTCAGGACGCTTTCGCCAACAAGAGCAAGCTGAACGATGCGGACATCGAAAAAACGCTGCAGGGCTTTGAAGCGCGCGTGAAGGCTTCTGCTCAGGCGAAAATGGAACAAGACGCCAAAGACAACGAAGCGAAAGGCGCCAAGTACCGTGAGACCTTCGCCAAAGAAAAAGGCGTGAAGAAAACTGAATCCGGTTTGCTGTACAAGGTAGAGAAACCGGGTGCGGGTGACGCGCCTAAAGACAGCGACACCGTGGTAGTGAACTACAAGGGTACTCTGACCGACGGCACCGAGTTTGACAATTCCTACACCCGCGGTGAACCACTGTCATTCCGCCTGGACGGCGTGATTCCAGGTTGGACCGAAGGCCTGAAACATCTCAAGAAGGGCGGCAAAATAAAGCTGGTAATCCCACCGGCGCTGGCCTACGGTAAAACAGGCGTTCCGGGCATTCCGGCTAACTCTACCCTGGTATTCGATGTTGAGCTGCTGGATGTGAAAGCTGCACCGAAAGCAGACGCCAAGGCTGAAAAACCGGCTGACGCAGCGGCTGACGCCAAAGCGCAATAAGCCTGTCTGATTACCCTCACCGCCGCGAGTTTTTTCGCGGCGGTGCTCATTTCAGCCTCTCTGATGAATGCCCCATTACGCGTAACTTTTACTTCCCTCTCCCACTGTTTGCTTGACGCCTGCCGGGCATCGGGCTTAACGTCAATACCACGCGCAAACGCAAGGACTTTACTCTGGTAGTTTTGCTAGACTAATAATCCGGACTTATGAGTCATCCGTCTGCCCCTTAGGGCGTGTACCTAAAACTGTTCCCGGCCGTGTTGGCCTGCGGACGCCCGTCGTGCTGTTTCATGCTGATACCAGCCTGCCTGCCCTGTGGATCCCCAAGGGTATGCCGCCTGTGAAAAGGGAGCCTGCACGAGCCGTTTTAGCTGCGCCCCCTGGCACAGGCGATCTTTGAGGGTGGTATTTTCGATGTCTAATTCGCTTTTATCCAGCGAAGCCAGCGAACTTGATTTGCTGAATGAACGTCCGTTTAGCCAGACGGATCATGAAATCCTGAAGTCTTATGAAGCCGTGGTCGATGGGCTTGCTATGCTGATCGGCGGTCACTGCGAGATCGTGCTGCACGCGCTGGAAGATTTGAAATGCTCGGCGGTGCGCATTGCCAACGGCGAGCATACCGGGCGGCAGATCGGTTCGCCGATCACCGACCTGGCGCTGCGCATGCTGCATGATATGGCAGGTGATGACAGCAGCGTTTCGAAGGCCTACTTCACCCGCGCCAAAAGCGGCGTGCTGATGAAATCGGTCACTATCGCCATCCGCAATCGCGAGCAGCGGGTGATCGGCCTGTTGTGCATCAACATGAACCTCGATGTGCCGTTTTCCCAGGTGATGCAGACTTTCATGCCGCCGGAAACCCAGGACGTGGCCCCCTCGGTCAATTTTGCCTCTTCCGTGGACGATCTGGTGGCACAGACGCTGGAGTTCACCATTGAGGAAGTTAATGCCGATCGTAATGTCGCCAACAATGCCAAAAATCGGCAGGTGGTACTGAATCTCTATGAAAAAGGCATTTTTGATATCAAAGATGCGATTAATCAGGTGGCGGATCGCCTGAATATTTCCAAGCACACCGTGTATCTGTATATCCGCCAGTTCAAAAGCGGTGACCTGCTGGGAACCGAACGCTGATGCTGGATTATTGCCTTTTGGTCACCGGCCCGGCGTACGGCACTCAACAGGCCAGCAGCGCCTATCAGTTCGCACTAGCCCTGCTGGCGAAAGGGCATCGGCTCTCCAGCGTGTTTTTCTACCGTGAAGGGGTACTGAACGCCAACCAACTGACATCGCCTGCCAGCGATGAGTTCGATCTGGTGCGCGGCTGGGTACAACTGGCGCGTCAGCACGGTATTGCGCTCAATGTTTGTGTGGCCGCTGCGCTGCGTCGCGGCGTGACCGATGAACAGGAAGCTGCGCAGCAGGGGCTGGAAACCGCTAATCTGCAACCTGGTTTTACCCTTAGCGGGTTGGGTTCGTTGGCAGAGGCGGCGCTGAGTTGCGATCGTCTGGTGCAGTTCTGAGAGAATTTATGAAACGAGTCGCTTTTGTTTTTACCCAAGGCCCGCACGGTAGCGCAGGCGGCAGGGAAGGGTTGGATGCGTTGTTGGCGACTTCGGCGCTGAGTGAAGATCTGGGCGTTTTTTTTATCGGCGATGGCGTATTGCAGCTATTGCCGGGGCAGCAACCGGAAAAAATCCTGGCGCGCAATTATATCGCCACCTTCGGCGTGCTGCCGCTGTATGACGTCGAGCAGTGTTATCTGTGCCAGGCATCTTTGCAGGAGCGCGGTCTGAGTCAGGTTACTGACTGGATGCTGGAGGCCGAGGTGCTGGCCCCGGATGCATTGCGCCAACGGTTGGCCGGCTATGACGCGGTAATGACTTTTTAGGACATTCGGATGCTGTATACCCTTAGCCACTCTCCCACTCAATGCGATTTGCCTGCGCTGCTGCGCTTGACTACACAAGGCGACGATCTGCTGCTGCTGCAGGATGGCGTACTGGCCGGGTTGGCCGGTAGCGCACACCTTGAATTGCTGCTCAATGCCCCCATATCACTTTATGCGCTGAAGGACGACCTGGAAGCCAGAGGTCTTGTTGGTCATTTTTCACACAAAATCACGGTCGTCGGCTATAATCACTTCGTTGAATTAACCGAAAAACACCACAGCCAAATGGCTTGGTGATGAGAGTGATGTTGTATATTTCTTGACACCTCTACCACTCAGCCATAAAATTCTGCGGCCTCGTACTTTGCCAGTAGTGCATACGAGGGGATTTATCACATGTTTACGAAGCAACAAACGAAGCAAAACCAGGAGCTTTTTTAATGGCAACAATTAATCAGCTGGTTCGCAAACCACGCTCTGTGAAGGCTGCTAAAAGCAACGTTCCAGCGCTGGAAGCCTGCCCGCAGAAACGTGGTGTATGTACCCGCGTATATACCACCACCCCGAAAAAACCAAACTCCGCGCTGCGTAAAGTATGCCGTGTGCGTTTGACTAACGGTTTCGAAGTGACTTCCTACATCGGTGGTGAAGGTCACAACCTGCAGGAACACTCCGTGATCCTGATCCGTGGCGGTCGTGTTAAAGACTTGCCAGGTGTGCGTTACCACACCGTCCGTGGTGCACTTGACTGCTCCGGTGTTAAAGACCGTAAGCAAGCTCGTTCCAAGTACGGCGTGAAGAAGCCAAAGGCTTAATGGTTCTCCGTTAAGTAAGGCCAAACATTTTCACTTTAATGTCAAAATAAACTCGTAGAGTTTTGGACAATCCTGAATTAACAACGGAGTATTTCCATGCCACGTCGTCGCGTAATAGGCCAACGTAAAATCCTGCCAGATCCTAAGTTCGGATCCGAGCTGTTGGCCAAATTTGTAAATATCCTGATGGTAGACGGTAAAAAATCTACTGCAGAAGCTATCGTGTATACCGCGCTGGAGACCCTGGCTCAGCGTTCTGGTAAAAATCACCTGGAAGCTTTCGAAGTAGCTCTCGACAACGTTCGCCCGACTGTAGAAGTTAAGTCGCGCCGCGTTGGTGGTTCTACTTATCAGGTACCAGTTGAAGTCCGCCCGGTCCGTCGTAATGCTTTGGCAATGCGCTGGATCGTTGATGCTGCTCGTAAACGCGGTGATAAATCCATGGCTCTGCGCTTGGCGAACGAACTTTCTGATGCAGTTGAGAACAAAGGTTCTGCTGTTAAGAAACGTGAAGACGTTCACCGTATGGCAGAAGCCAACAAGGCGTTCGCCCACTACCGCTGGTAATTGCCACGCAGTAGTTATGCTAACCAAGCGGGCGCTTCAAGAAGCCAACCCGCTTGGGTTAACCGAACTTGAACGCCTAAGGCAATAGAGGAATCAAATGGCTCGTACAACACCCATTGAGCGCTATCGTAACATCGGTATCAGCGCTCACATCGACGCCGGTAAGACGACCACTACCGAACGTATTCTGTTCTACACCGGTGTAAACCACAAAATCGGTGAAGTTCATGACGGCGCTGCCACCATGGACTGGATGGAGCAGGAGCAGGAGCGTGGTATTACCATCACTTCTGCAGCGACTACCGCTTTCTGGTCTGGTATGGCCAAGCAGTTTGAGCCGCACCGCGTAAACATCATCGACACCCCAGGGCACGTTGACTTCACCATCGAAGTAGAACGTTCCATGCGTGTTCTTGATGGCGCTGTAATGGTTTACTGTGCTGTTGGTGGCGTTCAGCCGCAGTCTGAAACCGTATGGCGTCAGGCTAACAAATACAAAGTTCCACGCATCGCGTTCGTTAACAAAATGGACCGTATGGGTGCTAACTTCCTGAAAGTTGTTGGTCAGATCAAATCTCGTCTGGGCGCGAATCCAGTGCCATTGCAGCTGGCTATCGGCGCAGAAGAGAAATTCACCGGTATCGTTGACCTGGTGAAAATGAAAGCAGTCAACTGGAACGATGCTGACCAGGGCGTGACCTTCGAATACGAAGAGATCCCTGCGGACATGCAAGAGCTGGCCGAAGAATGGCACCAGAACCTGGTTGAATCTGCTGCTGAAGCTTCAGACGAGCTGATGGAAAAATACCTGGGCGGCGAAGAGCTGACCGAGGAAGAAATCAAGACAGCTCTGCGTCAGCGCGTGCTGAACAACGAGATTATCCTGGTTACCTGTGGTTCTGCCTTTAAAAACAAAGGCGTGCAGGCAATGTTGGATGCGGTTATCGAATATCTGCCGGCACCAACTGACGTACCTGCAATCAACGGTATCCTGGACGACGGTAAAGATACGCCGGCTGAGCGTCATGCTAACGATGACGAGCCATTTGCTGCACTGGCGTTCAAAATTGCTACCGACCCATTCGTGGGTAACCTGACGTTCTTCCGCGTGTACTCCGGTATCGTTAACTCCGGTGACACCGTATTGAACTCAGTGAAGGCTGCTCGTGAGCGTCTGGGCCGTATCGTTCAGATGCACGCTAACAAGCGTGAAGAGATCAAAGAAGTTCGTGCGGGCGACATCGCTGCAGCGATCGGTCTGAAAGACGTGACTACCGGTGACACTCTGTGTGATCCAAACCACGTGATCATTCTGGAGCGTATGGAGTTCCCTGAGCCGGTAATCTCCGTTGCAGTTGAACCAAAAACCAAAGCTGACCAAGAAAAAATGGGTCTGGCTCTGGGCCGTCTGGCGAAGGAAGATCCATCATTCCGCGTATGGACTGACGAAGAATCTGGTCAGACTATCATCGCAGGTATGGGTGAACTTCACCTGGATATCCTGGTTGACCGTATGCGTCGTGAATTTAACGTTGAAGCGAACGTGGGTAAACCACAGGTTGCTTACCGTGAAGCGATTCGTGCGAAAGTTACCGATATCGAAGGTAAACACGCCAAGCAGTCTGGTGGTCGTGGTCAGTATGGTCATGTCGTTATCGACATGTACCCGCTGGAGCCGGGCTCAAATCCGAAAGGCTACGAGTTCATCAATGACATTAAAGGTGGTGTGATCCCAACGGAATACATCCCTGCCATTGATAAAGGCCTCCAGGAACAGCTTAAGTCTGGTCCGCTGGCCGGTTATCCGGTTGTTGATCTCGGTGTGCGTCTGCATTTCGGTTCTTTCCACGATGTTGACTCCTCCGAATTGGCGTTTAAACTGGCTGCGTCTATCGCCTTTAAAGATGGCTTTAAGAAAGCGAAACCTGTTTTGCTTGAGCCGATTATGAAGGTTGAAGTTGAAACGCCGGAAGAGAACACTGGTGACGTCATCGGTGACCTTAGCCGTCGTCGTGGTCAACTGAAAGGTCAGGAATCCAACGCTACTGGCGTTCAGATTCACGCTGAAGTTCCGTTGTCCGAGATGTTCGGATACGCAACTCAACTGCGTTCTCTGACCAAAGGCCGTGCTTCTTACTCCATGGAGTTCTTGAAGTACGATGATGCGCCGAACAACGTCGCTCAGGCCGTTATCGAAGCCCGTGGTAAATAAGCTTTCGGGTTTAACACATTGATCAGTGCTCTCTCCATGAGGAGAGAGCATAAGAGTAAGGAATATAGCCGTGTCTAAAGAAAAATTTGAACGTTCCAAACCGCACGTTAACGTT
>NZ_JAUJXB010000005.1:0-302090 GCF_031931805.1 Serratia sp. root2 | reverse complement strand
ATTTTTTCGGCAAAACGCTGTACAAGCCAGCGATTTCGTCACTTTTCATACTGAATTTGACCAAAATCCTGGGCAAAGCGGTCCACCTGCTGCCAATCGGTGTACTCCACTTCTTTACTGGTATCGGTTTCCCCTCCCGTCATACGCATAATAAATTGAATCATGACGCGATCGAACCAACGATAACGTGGATAGCGCAGCGCGCCGGCAAATACCACGCACTGTTTTGGCTGCCACGGGGAGGAAAGCAGGAACTTGCGGGTATAAGCATTGGTCTGCGGTGAACGTTTGTCTGGTTTGCGGGCTGTCAGGTTGACGGCAAAAAACGCACTCGGCATCCGGTTCAATTGTTCGGCATGGCGCTTAACGAATTTATCCAGCACCGGATGGAAATGGCCGTAACGCACCGAAGCACCGATCAACACCTGTTGATACTCACTGAGATCGACACTGTCCGCCTGCAGCAAGTCAATCACGTCACAATGCAATGTATCCTGCAATTTACTTGCTATATAAGAAGCGATAGACCGCGTTTGCCCATCACGGCTCGAATAAAGAATCAGTGCCTTCACGGCGTTACTCCTTCTATCAGGATCATTCACGCCAGAATGTCGGCGTAAACAGGACCAGCAATGTAAAGACTTCCAGTCGCCCGAACAGCATGGTCAATACCAGAATCCACTTAGCTGGTGCAGGCATAGTAGTAAAGTTATCCGCTACTACACCCAGCCCCGGCCCGAGATTGTTCAGCGTTGCCGTCACAGCGGCAAAGGCGGAGAAATCATCAACGCCAGTGGCGATAATCGCTAACATGCTTACGATAAATACCAGGGCATAAGCTGAGAAGAATCCCCACACTGCCTCCAGGATCCTTTCAGGCAACGCCCGGTTACCCAGCTTAATGGTATAAACCGCATTAGGATGCACCAGCCTTTTCAACTCACGCGAACCCTGCAGATAAAGCAGCAGAATACGGATAACCTTCAGACCACCACCGGTCGAGCCTGCACAACCGCCAATAAAGGCAGAACACAACAGCAACATGGGCAAAAATAGCGGCCACTTGGAAATACTGTCAGTGGTAAAACCCGCCGTCGTCGCCATCGACACCACCTGGAAGAACGCCTGATTAAGCGTCTCCATGCCGCTTTTATAGACCCCATGTCCCCACAGCACCGCAGTACACACCACTACCAGCGTAAATTGCACAGCAATGAACATGCGAAACTCAGGATCGCGCCAGTACACTTTCAGGTTACGACCACTCAGCAAGGCGAAGTGCAAGCCGTAGTTACAGCCGGAGATCAGCAGGAAAATAGCAATAATAGTGTTAATAGTCGGGCTAGCGTAATAACCGATACTGGCATCGTGGGTAGAGAAACCGCCGATGGCGATGGTTGAGAAGCTATGGCCGATAGCGTCAAAGACTGACATCCCCGCGCCCCACAATGCTAGCGCACAGGCAATCGTCAACAGAACATAGATCAGCCACAAGGTTTTGGCCGTTTCGGCAATACGCGGCCGCATTTTGTTATCTTTCAACGGACCGGGCATTTCCGCGCGGTAGAGCTGCATGCCGCCGACGCCCAGAATCGGCAGTATCGCTACCGCCAACACGATGATCCCCATCCCCCCCATCCACTGAAGCATCTGTCGGTAGAATAAAATGGCCTTGGGTAAGGAATCCAACCCGACCAACGTAGTCGCGCCAGTGGTGGTCAAGCCGGAGAACGACTCGAAGAAAGCGTCGGTAAGTGACAGATTAGGACGTTCAGAGAATAAAAATGGGAGGGCCCCCACACTGCCCAGCACCGTCCAAAACAGCACCACAATAAGGAAACCTTCCCGCGGCTTCAGCTCATGCTTTTGTTTACGGTTAGGCCACCACAACATCAGGCCAATCGTCACCGCCACAAAGAAGGTCTGGCTGAAAGCCCTGCCCGCCCCATCGCGATATATCAATGCCACCAAACCAGGAATAAACATCGTCCCGGAGAATAAGATGACCAGTAAACCTACGATACGGGTTATGGCGCGAAAATGCATTTCAGCACGATCCTTAGCAATTCAGTTGGGGGAATTATTGCGAAATGGGGGTTAATTGCAAATTACCGCGACTGAGATCACGTAATTTATTCCCAAATATCTCGACGCAGGTTACCGGTAGGGCCAGGTGCAACATGACGCAGGCACCATATTCCCCCTGAACAATCCGCCCTTCAGTTTGCTGTAACAGGTTCTCGACCAGTGCCAACTGCGCATAGTCACATTGCAAAGTATATTCGGCCTGCGGAACCTTGTAGCCAACAATTAGCTGCTTTAGCGCCTGCTGTACGCCGCTGCCATAAGCTTTTACCAGACCGCCGGTACCCAACTTGATACCACCGTAGTAACGTACCACTACGGCGGTGATTTCCCCTATACCGCTGCCCATCAGCTGCGCGAGGATCGGTTTACCCGCAGTACCGGAAGGTTCACCGTCGTCGGAGAAACCCAACTGCTGTGAATCATTCGGCGGCCCGGCGACAAAGGCCCAACAATGATGCCTTGCCGCCGGATGTTCATCACGAACCTGTTGAATAAACGCCTTTGCCGCATCGGCCCCGCAAGTCGGCGCCAACAGAGTGATAAAACGGCTCTTCTTTATCTCCTCGCTGACGCTGACAGAACCTGCAGGGATCGGATAAGGCTGCATCAGGCCAGGTTCAGATCGCGCGTCATGTTCTCAATACGCTTCTCGTGGATCACGATATTGTCTTCAATACGCATACCACCATAAGGTTTCAGCGCATCAATGCGATCCCAGGCAAAGTGCTTGCTGAACTCACCGTTACGCCATGGCGCCAACAATGACTCAATAAAATACAGACCAGGTTCGATAGTCAGCACCATGCCAGGCTGTAACACCCGGGTACAACGCAGGAATGGATATTTTGACGGCGCAGCCAGATGCGTACCCTGTTCGTCCTGCATAAAACCGGCTGCGTCGTGCACCTGTAAGCCCAGAGGATGACCAAGGCCGTGCGGCAGGAATGGGGTGGTGATCCCCTGTTCAACCATGGCTTCTTCGCTGATACCGCTCACCAGTTTGTGGTTTTTGAGCAATTTTGCAATACGTTGGTGCATCTGCACATGGTAGTCGGTGTAACGCACACCCGTCTTGAGGGTGCCCACCAGCGCCAACATCTCGGCGTTGAGATCCTTCACCAACTGCGCGAAATCACTGCCGCTCTGGCCTGCGTAGGTGCGCGTTAAATCGGCGGCATAGCCGTTGTATTCCGCACCGGCGTCAAGCAGGAAGCTCAGCGCTTCGGCTGGCGGCTGGTGGTCAAGCTTGGTGTAATGCAGCACCGCCGCATGTTCATTCAGCGCAACAATGTTGTCATAAGGCACATCGGTATCGCGGTGACCTGTAGCGGTAAGGTAGGCCATATTGATATCAAACTCGCTCATGCCGGACAGGAAAGCCTCATGGGCCGCACGGTGCCCCATAACGGCAGTCTTTTGCGCTTCACGCATGCAGGCCTGCTCGTAACCGGTTTTGATTGAGCGATGGAAATCCAGGTAGTTCAGCACCGCTTTCGGATTCACGTTTTCCGTTGGGATGCCAAGATCGCGGGCGCGTTGCTGCCCGTAACCGATATAGCCCACGCGCTCACGCTGAGCAGGAAGCTGTTGGGCGATATCATCCGCATTGGCCAGCGGCAACAGATCGATGGACTTGGTCCAGAAGCTATCCGGCAGCGGCTCAACGCTGTGCCAGTAATCAACCGGCGAATAGAACCACAGCTTCGGTTTGTTAACGCCATCCACCCACAACCAGCAGTTCGGTACCGATGTGACGGGCACCCAAGCCTTGAAGTGCGCATTCACTTTGAACGGGTAGCTATGGTCGTCCAGAAAAACCCGTTGCAGTTCCCCGGAGTGAATCAACAGAGCATCCAGTTGGTTGCGCGCCAATACTTCGCGCGCCCGTTTTTGCAGCTCTGCCAGGTGGTCGTTATACAATGAAGCCAGCGTTTCCATCACAATACCCTTATACCCTTAAAACGGAATATGCCATCTTAGCACACCGCTCCGGCGCACCAAGCCTATCACTTCTGGCATGCGGGGCAGTTCGCAAATCAACATAAACGTCGTTACATCCGCCGCTGAACAATCAGCCACCCCAAAAATCCAAGCAGCGCAATTGCCGCCGTCCACAGACCATGATGCTCCAGCAAGACAGCCCCGGCAGCGGCGGCGCCCGCCAGGCATTGCTGCAGAAAACCGCATAACGCCATAGCATAAGCACCCTGTTCTTTGGCATCGCTGACGGCCATCGCCATACTATTCGGGAACAGTATCGCCTGGCCAAAAATCGTCAGACAATACAAGGCGATGAATAACGTCATGCCGGAAACTCCCACCAGCATGCCGCTCCACCACAACAGCATAATCGCGGCGGTCGCCAATGCGACTATGCTCGTCCCCACCTGCATCAACCGTTTGCCGCCCAAGCGCGCCACCGTGCGATTCACCGCCATAGCGCCGGTAAAGTAAGCCACGCCGATCACCAGCCCCAGAGCACCAAAGGCGGTAACGTTGAGGCCAAAACCCTGCTGCATCACGAACGGGCTAACCTCCTGCAAGGTTACCGTAGTAGCAAACCCCACCCCGCCGACGCAGGCTGGCCAGAAAAAGCCCGGACGAAGCAGGATACGCCAATAGGTCGCCGCCATTACAGGGCGTTGGCCCACCGCACGGCCCGCCTCCAACGGTAACGTCGCCATTAACAGCAAGATCGCCAGCCCGGTCAGCCCCATCAACACAAAACCCATTTGCCAGTGCGAATACTGGCTGAGCAGCCCGCCAATAAACTGCCCGCCGCCCAGTGCAGTGATGAAGGCTATCGACAGCACCGAGAGACGCCGCGCCAGCTCATCCCCGCTCCAGTTGTCGCGCACAATGATGCGCGCGATGATCGCCGCGCCGCCGGCAGCAACGCCCTGCAAGGCGCGCAACACCAACAGTTGGATGCCATTGTGACAAAATGCCAACAGCGCGCTGCAACCGATAAACAACACCAGGGAAAGCGTCAGCGGCAGACGGCGGCCAAAACGATCGGCCGCGGCCCCCCAGAACAGTACTGGCAATGCAGCGCCAATCACGAACAGGGATATGGAAAGCTCGGTGGCGCGCCGCGTCATCGTCAGTTCCTGCATCACCGTCGGCAAAGAGGGCAAATACACCGTTGTCGCCATCTGCGCCATAAAGACCAACAGACAGGCCAGCGTCATGGTTCTGGCAGGAACACTCCATAAACCACTCTGTTTTACACATACCGCTTTACTCATCCTGCACCTCTGCGTGGATAGCGATCTATCTCGGGCAAGTGTATTTGGCCTTTTGGTCCCCGGCAAATGACAAGAATATCTAAAATATAATTTTTATATTAAATCAACATGTTATTTCATACTCATGTGATCCGCCTTGCAAAAATGCAATCTCTGATTTGCATATTGTTAACATAAAAACCACACTCCTCATCATCTGGTCATACCAGATCAAACGCTGATTCAGGAGATAGACATGCTCTACCAAGGCGAAACATTACAACTGCACTGGCTCGATAACGGCATCGCCGAGCTGGTGTTCAATGCCCCAGGTTCGATAAACAAGCTGGATACCCGCACCGTTGCCAGCCTGGGCGAAGCGCTCGACGTACTGGAAAAACAGACCGAATTGAAAGGGCTGCTGGTGCGTTCCAGCAAGGCCGCATTTATTGTCGGTGCCGATATCACCGAGTTCCTTTCGCTGTTCGCTGCTCCGGCTGAAAAACTGCACCAATGGCTGGCCTTCGCCAACGCGACCTTTAACCGGCTGGAAGATCTGCCTGTACCGACCATTTCGGCTATTAACGGCTATGCGCTCGGTGGCGGCTGCGAATGTATTCTGGCAACCGACTTCAGGGTCGCTTCGCCTGATGCGCGCATTGGCCTGCCGGAAACCAAGCTGGGCATTATGCCGGGCTTCGGCGGTTCCGTTCGCTTGCCACGCCTGTTGGGTAACGACAGCGCACTGGAGATCATCGCCGCCGGTAAAGACGTCAGTGCCAAAGACGCGCTGAAGGTCGGTTTGGTGGATGCCGTGGTTGCACCGGAAAAACTGGTAGAAGCCGCGCTGAAAATGCTGCAACAGGCTATTGATGGCCAGTTGGACTGGCGCGCTTACCGTCAACCGAAACTCGATCCGTTGAAACTCAGCCCAATCGAAGCGGCCATGAGCTTCACCACCGCCAAAGGCATGGTGCTGCAAACCGCAGGCAAGCATTATCCAGCGCCGATGACCGCGGTGAAAACAATCGAAGCCGCCGCCAAATTGGGCCGCGATGAAGCGTTGAAACTGGAAACCGCCAGCTTTGTGCCTTTGGCCCGTTCCAAAGAGGCGCGCGCACTGGTCGGTATCTTCCTCAACGATCAGTTTGTGAAAAGCCAGGCGAAAAAGCTGGCCAAAAACGTGGAAGCACCGAAGCAGGCCGCGGTTCTGGGCGCCGGTATCATGGGAGGCGGTATCGCTTACCAATCCGCGCTGAAAGGCGTGCCGGTGATAATGAAAGACATCAGCGACAAATCCCTGGCGCTTGGCATGAATGAAGCCGCCAAGCTGCTGAACAAACAGCTGGAGCGCGGCAAGCTGGATGGCCTGAAAATGGCACAGGTACTGTCGACCATTCAACCGACGCTGGATTATGCCGGTATCGAACGCGCGCAAGTGATCGTTGAAGCCGTGGTCGAGAATCCGAAGATTAAAGCGGCGGTGTTGTCCGAGGTGGAAGGCCTGATCGGTGAAGATACCGTCCTGGCATCCAATACCTCGACCATTCCAATCAATCACCTGGCGAAGTCGCTGAAACGCCCGCAAAACTTCTGCGGCATGCACTTCTTTAACCCGGTGCACCGCATGCCACTGGTTGAAATCATCCGCGGCGAGCAGACCAGCGACAGCACCATCGCCGCCGTGGTGGCCTACGCCACCCGCATGGGCAAAACGCCGATCGTGGTTAATGATTGCCCGGGGTTCTTCGTCAACCGCGTGCTGTTCCCCTATTTTGCCGGCTTTAGCATGCTGTTGCGCGATGGAGCGGATTTCCGCCAAATCGATAAGGTGATGGAAAAACAGTTTGGTTGGCCAATGGGCCCGGCTTACCTGCTCGACGTGGTGGGGATCGATACCGCGCACCATGCCCAGGCGGTGATGGCTGCCGGTTTCCCGGAGCGTATGGGCAAAGATTATCGAGACGCCATCGACGTGATGTTCGACAACCAGCGCTTTGGTCAGAAAAACCAGTTGGGCTTCTACCGTTACAGCCAGGACAACAAAGGCAAGCCGCGTAAAGACAACGATGAGCAGACCGATGCGCTGTTGGCCGCAGTATCCCAGCCGCGCCAAACCATCAGCGACGAAGAAATTATCGCCCGAATGATGATCCCGATGATCAACGAAGTGGTGCGCTGCCTGGAAGAGAACATCATTGCCAGCCCGGCAGAAGCGGATATGGCTTTGGTTTACGGCATTGGGTTCCCTCCGTTCCACGGTGGAGCATTCCGTTACCTGGATACCCTTGGCACCGCCAACTATGTCGAACTGGCCCAGCGTTACGCGCATCTTGGTGCTCTGTATCAAGTGCCTGCCGGCCTGCGCGCCAAAGCTGAACGTAATGAAAGCTACTACCCGGTGGCGACGCCGTTGTCCGATATCGCTACTGGCCAACCGGCATGAGGTCATAAAGATGGAAAACGTAGTTATTGTTGACGCCGTACGCACGCCAATGGGCCGCTCCAAAGGCGGCGCCTTCCGCCAGGTACGCGCTGAAGATCTTTCCGCTCACCTGATGCGTGCCGTGCTGAGCCGTAACCCGGTTCTGGACGCGGCCGAAATTGACGACATTTACTGGGGTTGCGTGCAACAAACGCTGGAGCAGGGTTTTAACATCGCCCGCAACGCCTCGCTGCTGGCCGAGATCCCGCATAGCGTGCCTGCCGTTACCGTCAACCGCCTATGCGGCTCATCCATGCAGGCACTGCATGACGCAGCACGCGCCATTATGGTCGGCGATGCGCAGGTCAGCTTGATTGGCGGCGTTGAGCATATGGGCCACGTGCCGATGAATCACGGCGTGGATTTTCACCCTGGCCTGAGCCGCAGCGTAGCGAAAGCCGCCGGCATGATGGGTCTGACCGCCGAAATGCTGGCCAAGATGCACAATATCAGCCGCCAGATGCAGGATGAATTCGCGGCACGCTCGCACCAACGTGCGCATGCAGCCACTCTGGCCGGTTACTTCAAGAACGAAATCATCCCCACCACCGGCCATGACGCCGATGGCGTGCTGACCCGTTATGACTACGACGAAGTCATTCGCCCGGAAACCACCGTTGCCAGCCTGGCGGCGCTGCGTCCGGCGTTCGATCCGGTCAATGGCACTGTAACCGCCGGCACTTCTTCGGCCTTATCCGACGGCGCATCCGCCATGCTGCTGATGAGCGAGTCACGCGCCAAAGCGCTCGGTCTGAAAGCTCGCGCCAGGATCCGTTCTATGGCGGTAGTCGGTTGCGATCCGTCCATTATGGGTTATGGCCCGGTACCGGCCAGCAAACTGGCGCTGAAACGCGCCGGCCTGAGCGTGCAGGACATCGATCTGTTTGAATTGAACGAAGCCTTTGCCGCCCAGTCGCTGCCCTGCATCAAGGATCTGGGGCTGTTGGACAGCATCGACGACAAGATTAACCTGAACGGCGGCGCCATTGCCTTGGGCCACCCACTGGGCTGCTCGGGTTCACGTATCTCCACCACGCTGTTGAACAACATGGAACGCCGCGACGTGCAATTTGGTCTGGCGACCATGTGTATCGGTCTGGGCCAGGGGATTGCCACCGTATTTGAACGCGTTTAGCTGTGTCTATCTTGGGGTGACTGCGTAACTCATTCAAACCGCAGCATCCCGACAAGTTTAGTTGCCGTACTTCCCGCCTGTCAGGGGCGGGTTTTTTTATGCCTGAAATCTACAGCCGCTCCAATAAAAAAGGGCAGCCACCGGCCACCCCACTTTATGCCAACCTTACGCCTCAGATGAACGAGAAGGCGTCGCCAAACATATGCGCTTCCTGTGCACCGCGTTCAACGCAGAAACGTTCGCGGGCGATTTTTGCCATCTCGAACCGGCCGGCAATATAAATATCGTGCTCCGCCAACGTGCCGTAATCCTGCAATACCGCACTGAGCACCGTGCCGCTGCGGCCACGCCACTCCTCTTCCGGCTGTTCGACCACCGGAATCACCTTCAGGTTAGGGTGCTGCAACGACAGTGCTTCCAGCTCACTCAAATCATACAGGTGCTTCAGCTCACGCCCGCCCCAATAGATAGAGATATCGCGGTCAGGCTGCTGCTCCAGCGCGGTGAGCAGAATTGAGCGCGCATAAGAGAAGCCGGTACCGCCGGCGATCAGCACCAACGGACGGCTGCCTTCTTCGCGTAGCCAGGCATCGCCGTGCGGGATATCGACGGTAATCGCCTGCTCTTTCAGAATGCGATCCATCACCGCCATAGCGTACAGATTCAGATCCGAAGCGCCGATATGCAGCTCGATATATTCTTGCTGTGAAGGCGTCGATGCCAGCGAGAAAGGACGCTTGTCGCGCTCATCCATCACCACCATCAGATACTGTCCTGCCTTGAAAGAAAACGGTGCCTCTGGCACCAAACGTACCCGATAAACCGTATCGGTAATGGCCTCTACGGAGGTCACTTTACAGCTCAATATTGTCATGCGTTCCCTCTGTCGGGTCATCAATGCAAAACTGAGAACGGAGCCTGACGCTACAACGTCGGTTCTCTGTCACTGAAAATTGCGAGCTCATCCCAGATTTCATCGACGCGCGCGCGCACCTTTTCATCCATCTGAATTGGACGGCCCCATTCACGCTGGGTTTCACCCGGCCATTTATTGGTGGCATCCAGCCCCATCTTCGATCCCAATCCGGAAACCGGAGAGGCGAAGTCCAGATAATCGATCGGCGTGTTTTCTACCATCACGGTGTCCCTTGCCGGATCCATTCTGGTGGTTATCGCCCAAATCACATCATTCCAGTCACGCGCATTAATGTCATCATCACAGACGATAACAAACTTGGTGTACATAAACTGACGCAGGAACGACCAGACGCCCATCATCACGCGCTTGGCATGACCGGCATACTGTTTTTTGATAGTCACCACCGCCAGGCGGTAAGAGCAACCTTCCGGCGGCAGGTAGAAATCTACGATTTCCGGGAACTGCTTTTGCAGGATAGGCACAAACACTTCGTTCAGCGCCACACCCAATACCGCCGGCTCATCCGGCGGACGGCCGGTGTAGGTCGAGTGATAAATGGCATCGCGACGCTGGGTGATGTGGGTGACGGTAAATACCGGGAAGCTGTCGATCTCGTTGTAGTAACCGGTGTGATCGCCATACGGGCCTTCTGGCGCCATTTCACCCGGTTCAATGTAGCCTTCCAATACGATTTCCGCACTGGCGGGCACTTCCAGATCGCAGGAGATGCACTTGACCACTTCGGTTTTATTGCCGCGCAACAGCCCGGCAAAGGCATACTCAGACAGGTTGTCCGGCACCGGCGTGACAGCACCGAGGATAGTGGCGGGATCCGCACCCAGTGCAACGGCAACCGGGAAACGCTCACCGGGATGCGCCTGGCACCATTCCTGGTAATCCAACGCGCCGCCACGGTGCGACAGCCACCGCATGATCACTTTATTCTTGCCAAGCACCTGCTGGCGGTAAATGCCCAAATTCTGTCGCTCTTTTTGCGGCCCGCGGGTGATGGTCAGCCCCCAGGTGATGAGCGGTGCGGCGTCTTCGGGCCAGCAATGCATCACCGGAATACGGCCGAGATCGACGTCATCGCCCTGCCATACCTGCTCCTGGCAAGGCGCGGAGCCCAGTACTTTGGTCGGCATATTCAGCACTTGCTTGAACTTCGGCAGCTTGTCGAACAGATCGCGGAAACCCTTCGGCGGCTCCGGCTCTTTGAGGAACGCCAGCAGTTTGCCGACCTCACGCAATGAGCTGACATCCTCCTGGCCCATGCCCATCGCTACGCGATTGGCCGTGCCAAACAGATTGCACAACACCGGCATGTCATACCCTTTCGGGTTTTCGAACAGCAATGCCGGGCCGCCCGCACGTAAAGTACGATCGGCTATTTCTGTCATTTCCAGATAGGGATCAATCGGCTGGCTGATGCGTTTTAGTTCCCCTCTCTTTTCCAGCAACGAGAGGAAATCGCGTAAGTCACGGTATTTCATGCTGATCATTATAACGGCCAGTGAGAAGGGCATTATAAGCCCTCTTCACGGTTGTTGCTGCACTTTTGTTAAACACCGGTAAAGGTATCGCCGGTTCTCAGTGGCACGTGAATGGCACCAGCGGGCGTAACGCCTGCGTATTGTCATACTCCCGGGTCTCCACACCGTGGCGGAATACCTTGAAGCCTTGATCTCTGGCACTGAAGTAGCGCAAATCATTGCCCTCAACGTGCAGCAGGCTGCCCTCGCGCAGCGCCACAACCGATTCGCTCGGATTGACTGCACAGAACTCCGCCAAGCGTTCATCGCGGGTTTCACCCATGTGGCCGCTGATATGAGCATCGATATAATGCGGGTTAATCTGCACCGGGAACAAACCCAATGCCGGCAGCACTACACTGTTGCGCACCGGCATATCATTAGTGGTCCGAATACTTGGCGTAGCGACGTTGCAACCGGCGCTCCAACCGACATAGGGTACACCGCGTTCACGAACCGCCCGCTGGATCGGGACGATGAGGCCCTTTTCATGCAGCATCTGGTTCAACATCCAGGTATTGCCGCCGCTGACCAAAATGCATTGTGCCTGATCAATCGCCGCCGCCGGAGATTCGGCGTGATGAATGCTGGTCACCTGGATGCCCAGGGTCTGCGCCAGTTCCTGCGCACGTTGATCGTAATCACTGCGGATCAGGGCATAAGGGACGAATACGGCGGACGTAATCCCATGACGCGCGATCATTGCCAGCAGCCGGCTCTTGGCATAACCCAACAATTCATCCTCGCCGGACAGCTTGCCGTTGCTCAACAGAAATAACTCCATGTCTTCCTCTCAATCAAAAATGATGAATAGCGTCACATCCGGCCACATCAGGCCAAGGCATACTTGCGACGGTAACAATTTTTAGCCCTCTGTTATACCCAAGCGGTGCGAATAAGTGTGTGACCCCTCGCTAATTGCCAACGATTCATGCAGATAGCGGCTGTTACAAGCTGAAACCTGCATCACTATGTATCCGTACTGGCTTTTGATATGCTTACCGGCTGACAGAAAGGCATGTGAAATTATGGAATCTTGGTACTTACTGTATTGCAAACGCGGCCAACTTTTACGGGCGCAGGAACATCTGGAGCGACAGGAAGTGAACTGCCTGAGCCCGATCATTACGCTGGAAAAAGTCGTGCGCGGTAAACGCATCGCGGTCAGCGAACCCCTGTTCCCCAACTACCTGTTTGTGGAGTTCGATCCGGAACGCATTCACACCACAACCATCAGCGCAACGCGTGGTGTCAGCCATTTCGTACGCTTTGGCTCGCTACCGACGACCATCCCGCAGAAGGTTATCGAAGAGCTGCAGACTCATGCCAGTGAAACCTACTTCGATCCGGAAACCCCTCAGCCAGGCGATACCGTACTGATCGTTGATGGCATGTTCGAAGGGCTGAAGGCGATTTACACCGAGCCTGACGGAGAAGCTCGTTCAATGCTGTTGCTGAACCTGATTAACAAGCAGGTCAGCCAAAGCGTGGATAATCGGCAGTTCCAAAAGCTATAAAGCGAAAAGGCGCCGAATGGCGCCTTGGTTATGGGGTACAAACGCCTTAGCGCTGCATCGCTTCATCATGCATCCACTGAGCTACCCGCTTCGCGAAGTAGGTCAACACACCATCAGCCCCAGCGCGCTTGAAGCACATCAGCGACTCCATCACCGCCGGTTGCTCCTGTAGCCAACCGTTTTGAATCGCGGCCATGTGCATCGCATATTCCCCGGAAACCTGATAGGCAAAGGTCGGCACACCAAAGGTGTCTTTCACCCGACGCACCACATCCAGATAAGGCATACCGGGTTTCACCATCACCATATCCGCGCCTTCCTGCAGGTCTTGCGCAATTTCCTGCAGGGCTTCGTCACTGTTGGCAGGGTCCATCTGATAGGTTTTCTTATTGCCGCCTTTCAGATTACCGCTCGAACCTAGCGCATCTCGGAACGGACCATAATAGCAGGAGGCATATTTGGCGGAGTACGCCATGATCTGGGTATTAATCAGCCCCTGATGCTCCAGACGATCGCGGATCGCACCGATACGGCCGTCCATCATATCGCTTGGCGCCACGATTTCCGCTCCAGCTTCCGCATGGGATAACGCCTGACGCACCAAAATGTCTTTGGAGATATCGTTAATGACGTAGCCGTGCTCGTCAATCACGCCGTCCTGACCGTGGGTAGTGTAAGGATCCAGCGCCACGTCAGTCAGAATGCCCAGTTCCGGTACCGCATCTTTCAACGCACGTACCGTACGCTGCACCAATCCGTCCGGGTTATAAGCTTCTTCCGCATGCAATGACTTCAGACCCGGTTCAATCACCGGGAACAGGGAGATCACCGGCACGCCAAGTTTGGCGATGGCTTCCGCTTCCTTAATCAGCAGATCGATGCTCATGCGCGATACGCCTGGCATGGATGCTACCGCTTCCTGACGGTTATTGCCTTCCATGACAAATACCGGATAAATCAGGTCGTTAACCGTCAGTTGATTTTCCGCCACCAGACGGCGACTGAAATCATGACGGCGCACACGGCGCATGCGGCGGCCTGGAAAAGCGCCCGGAAATGCATAGCTCATAGTTTTCTCCTAACTCATACCAGCCGGAACAGCCGGCGGGCGTTCTCAACGGTTTTCAGCCCCAACCATTCAGGATCTTCTTGCCGCCAGGTAGCCACCTGTCGGACGATATGGGGCAAAAAACAGGGTTCGTTGCGGCGAGATGCAGGTTTAGGGCGTAAATCCCGGGGCAACAGATAAGGTGCGTCGGTTTCCAGCAATAAACGGTCCGCCGGGATCCGCGGCAACAGTGCGCGCAATTCCAGACCACGTCGCTCATCGCAGACCCAGCCGGTAATACCGATCGACAACCCCAGCGACAGACAGTGGTCTAATTCCTCGGCGGTGCCGGTAAAGCAGTGCACCACGGCCGCGGGCAGTTTATCCAACCAGGGCGCCAACAGCGCGGCAAAACGTGCGTGCGCGTCGCGGCAATGAAGAAAAACCGGCATCCCCAGCTCTGCGGCCAGTGCCAACTGGGCATTGAAAGCCTCTTCTTGCTGTTCCGGGGTGGAGAAATTGCGGTTGAAATCCAGCCCGCATTCCCCTATCGCCACCACTTCGGGACTGATAGCCAACTGGTGGATGCAGGCTGCGGCATCCTCGTTCCAACTGCTGGCATGGTGCGGGTGCACACCTGCGGTGGCCCAACAGTAACCGGCATGCTGCTGCGCCAGGTCAAGGGCTGCCTGGCTTTCTTGCAGGTCGGTACCGGTAATCAACAGCCCCTTCACGCCAGCGGCGCGTGCGCGCCCTACCACTGCCGGGCGGTCTTTGGCAAACTGTGAACTGGTGAGATTAACGCCGATATCAAACATGGTTTTTTTCCAAAGCAAAAGCCGCCCATCGGGCGGCTCTAGAAACAAAATGCAAATTAAGCTGCCGGGGGTTCGTCACCCTCGTCTTCTTCTTCCGGCTGCGGGCGGCGTTTACCGGTGTAAAAGCGAGCAAAGAACACACCCACTTCAAACAGTAGATACATCGGGATCGCCAGCAAGGTCTGCGAGAAAACATCCGGCGGCGTTAACAGCATGCCAACCACAAAAGCCCCGACCAGGACGTAAGGACGTTTCTTTTTCAGGTCTTCCGGCGAAGTGACACCACTCCAACACAGCAGAATAATGGCAACCGGTACCTCAAACGCCACGCCAAATGCCATAAACAGCGCCATGACGAAATCGAGGTAGTTATTGATGTCGGTTGCAATCATTACCCCGGCCGGCGCGGTCTTGGCAAAAAAGCCGAACGCCAGCGGGAACACGATAAAATAGGCAAACGCCATGCCGAGATAAAACAGCAGGCTGCTGGAGACCAGCAAAGGCATCATCAAACGACGTTCATGCTTGTACAACGCCGGGGCAATAAAGGCCCAGACCTGATACAGAATCACCGGCGCAGAAACAAACACCGAGACGATCATGGTCAGCTTGATGGGGGTAAAGAACGGTGAGGCCACGTCTGTGGCTATCATGCTCGCCCCGGCAGGCAACTGTTTGATCAGCGGCGCAGACACCAGTTGATAAATGTCGTTGGCGAAATAAACCAGCACCAGGAAGATCACCAGCACGCTGATAATCGAGTTTAACAACCGCTTACGCAGTTCTATCAGATGACTGATAAGGGGTTGGGTATCTTCAACAGCCATGTTTTAACGATCGCCACTAGGTTGGTGAGACGCTGGGGTTTTATCCGCAACAGGTTCTGGGATTGCCTCCACGGTCGTCGCAGCAGGCTGTTTAACCGGCTGTGCTGCTGACGGTTGCACTGCCTGCGGCGTTGCCGCAACGACAGGTTCCGGCGCTACCGGTTTCGGTACAGCCGCCGGTGAGGCGGCGGTGGTCGCAGCCTCTGCCGGGGTCACGCCGTCATGAATGGCTTCCGGGTCGGTGACCAGAGGGTTATGGATCGTGTGCGCCGGTTCGTCTTTGTCTTCGCCATGATAGGAACGCTTCAACGATTCCGCCGCGTCTTTCAGCTCATCCATTGACGCCTTCAGTTCCGGCGACAAATTCTGCAGGCCCGCCTTCTCAACCTTTTTCAGGCTGTCTTGCAGTTCCTGCAGCTTCAGTTCCTGAGAAAGTTCATTCTGCACCGAAGCCGCCAACGAACGCAGGGCACGGATCCAACCCGAAACTGTTCTAACCGCTACCGGCAACCGTTCTGGCCCGAGTACCACCAGGCCAATGACCAGAACCAGCAGCAGTTCACTAAACCCTATGTCAAACACGGTTTATACCTGCTCTTTGTTCTTCGACTCTTCCGCTTTCACTTCCGGCTGCTTATCGGTAATAGGCTTTGCCGCGAAGTCAGCATCATCCAGGCTGCTTTTCTCAGCCGTGTTGGTCGGTGGTGGATTGTCGTCACCGATCGCCTTTTTAAAACCCTTGATTGACGCACCGAGATCGGAGCCCAGCGTACGGAGTTTTTTGGTACCGAACAGCAGCACCACGATCACCGCGATGATCAACAATTGCGTAATACTAATACCGCCCATTGCAATTACCTCTATTTTTACAGGGTTTTTCAAAATCTGCCGCATCATACAGCAGTTTTTACCAGAGTTTTGAATCAATTCAGGTGGTGCGCTTCCAGCCGATCACCCAGGATACGATGCCGGCAGCAATCAGCCACGCAGGGAAAACCTCGACCTTCCCTAACAGCAAAATCGTACCGCTTACTAACAGTGTAGCGCCAACGCCGAGCAAATAACGCGATTGCCCCTGACGAACGCGTTGGGCCTGCATCTGATTGGTCAGCTTATCAACGCTTTGTTGCAACCGTTTATGCTGTTGCAGGCTATCGTAAAATAATTCAGGCAATTCAGGCAGTTTCTCCGCCCAAAACGGCGCCTTTTCCTTCAAGGCACGAATCACCGCCGGTATGCCGACCTGATCGTGCATCCAACTCTCAAGGAATGGCTTGGCGGTAGTCCATAAATCCAGCTTCGGATAGAGCTGCCGCCCCAAGCCTTCAACATACAGCAAGGTCTTCTGCAATAACACCAGTTGCGGCTGTACTTCCATATTGAAACGGCGCGCGGTATTGAACAGATTCAACAACACGTTGCCGAACGAAATCTCCTCGAGCGGCTTCTCGAAGATCGGCTCGCACACGGTGCGGATGGCGAACTCGAAGTCTTCCACATTGGTATCACGCGGTACCCAGCCTGAATCAACGTGCAGCTCTGCCACTTTGCGGTAATCACGGTTGAAGAAGGCGATAAAATTTTCCGCCAAATAGCGTTTGTCGTCCTTGTTCAACGAGCCGACGATGCCGCAGTCAATGCCGATATAGCAGGGATCTTCAGGGTGCTCGTAGCTGACAAAAATATTTCCGGGATGCATGTCCGCATGAAAGAAACTGTCGCGGAATACCTGGGTAAAGAACACCTGTACCCCACGCTCGGCCAACAACTTCATGTTGGTGCCCTGCTTTTCCAGCGTGGCGATATCCGAAACCGGTATACCGTAAATGCGTTCCATCACCAGCACACTTTCACGGCAATAGTCGGAGTAGACCTCCGGCACGTACAGCATCGGGCTGCCATCAAAATTGCGGCGCAGCTGGATGGCGTTTGCCGCTTCACGCAACAGATTCAACTCGTCCAGCAGAGTCTTTTCGTACTCTCGCACCACTTCACGCGGTCGCAAGCGACGGCCATCCGGCATCAGTTTTGGCACCCAGGCCGCCAGACGATACATCAGGCGAACATCGGCCTTGATGATTGGCCCGATATCCGGTCGAATGACCTTCAATACAATTTCCTGCCCGGTGGTTTTCAGCCGCGCAGTATGTACCTGTGCTATCGATGCAGATGCCAGCGCCTGCTGGTCAAAATCATCAAACCAGGTTTCCAGCGGGCCACCCATCGCCAATTCAATGTGCTTGCGCGCCAATGCGCCGTCGAATGGCGCAACCCGATCCTGCAACAAGGTCAGTTGATCGGCAATCTGTGGCGGGAACAGGTCGCGGCGAGTGGACATCATCTGGCCGAATTTGATCCATACCGGTCCCAGCTCTTGCAGAGCCAGACGCAAACGCTCGCCCAGAGGTTTGTCTGCGTGGCGATTGGGCATCCAAAACAGCAGGCGGCGGCCAAAACGCAGCGGCAGCGTCAGGCGCATCTTGGGGATCAGTTCATCCAGGCCATAGCTGAGAAAAACGCGGACAATCAAATACAGGCGGCGCAGTTCGCCAAGGGTCATCGTTTACCCTCCAACTTGTCCATACGGGCAATCAGCGCTTCGGCGCTGCGGACGGTGGCGTCAACTTCCTCGTTGAACCACACCACCTCCAGCGGCCCCGGCGCCACGCGCCACTCTTCCGTCAGGGTTTCCGCCACGTAATGCTGCTGACGCTGCAACCCCGATCTCAACAGGCTTGCGCCTTTACCGAGAACCTGGGTGATACTCTGCGCGGCAATATCACCGATATAGGGCGCCAGCCATTCCGCCGGATCCCACTCCGCCAGATCAAGCAGCCCCACCAGTTGTTGCACCACCTGAATGTCGCCCTCGACGATCAACTCGCCGCTGCGCATCAATGGCGAAAGCTGTTGACGATCGCGCAGCTTCAACAACACCGATATCCGGCTGCGTACCGTGCAATCGGCGTCATCTTCAGACTGACCAAGCACATCCACCCGCTGTTCGCTGAATATCAACACCAACGGCGAAGCAAGCTCCTGCAACTCAATACGCAGTATTTTCCCGGCCAACCGCAGACGGGCGGCCTTCATACTGCGATCGCGGAACAGCAGGCTATTGAGCGATGTCTCCAACGCGCCGGTCAACAAGGGGGTTAACAGCATCGGCATGTCCATATCAGAACTTGAAGCCACGATGCAGGGCCACAATACCGCCGGTCAGATTGAAATAGGTCACGTTGTCAAAACCGGCGGCTCCCATCATGCCCTTCAGCGTTTCCTGATCGGGATGCATACGGATTGACTCGGCCAGATAACGGTAACTTTCCGGATCCTTCACCACCAACTCGCCGATTTTCGGCAGCACGTGGAACGAATAGGCATCATAGGCTTTGCTCAGTGGGGCCAGCAGCGGTTTGGAGAACTCCAGCACCAGCAGGCGGCCACCTGGTTTCAGCACGCGGAACATCGAACGCAGCGCTTTGTCTTTGTCGGTGACGTTGCGCAGGCCGAAGGAAATGGTGATGCAGTCAAAATAGTTATCCGGGAACGGCAGCGCTTCAGCATTAGCCTGCACATAACTGATGTTGCCGATAATGCCGCGATCGCGCAGCTTCTCGCGCCCCATCTTCAGCATGGAGTCGTTAATGTCCGCCAGCACTACCTGCCCTTGCTCACCGACCATGCGGGAGAACTTGGCGGCCAGATCGCCGGTGCCGCCGGCCAGATCCAGTACGCGCTGCCCACGACGCACGCCGCTGCAATCAATGGTAAACCGCTTCCAGATACGGTGGATGCCAAACGACATCAAGTCGTTCATCACGTCATACTTTGCCGCTACCGAATGAAAAACGTCTGCCACCATGGCCTGTTTCTCGTCTCTAGCTACGGTGCGAAAACCGAAATCTGTGGTTTCCTGCGATTGATCTGCCATTGTCCTGCCTGCTATTCAGTCAATTTTGTGTGGTCGAGTGTACCAGAACCCCACGGAATACCCCACATCGCGGCGTCTGTCATGCCTGTGAAGCGGAGCGTGGTTCTTCGGCGGAATCGTCGTCTTCCGCCTGCGGCAGCGCGTTGACGTCATCGTCATCCGCCGCCTCATCGTTTTCATCATGCTGCGCGCCGGCCTGCTGTGCCAGCAATGGATTGATCGGCCGTTTCACCTCAACCCCCAGCGCGCGGAACCCTTCGGTTTGGCCGATAAGATTACCACGGCCTTCGCTCAGTTTGTTCATCGCCTGGCGATAACTCCCCTGGGCCTTGTCCAGGCTCTGCCCCAACGCCGACATGTCGTCAACAAACAGCCGCATCTTGTCATACAACCGCGCCGCCCGGTCGGCAATGCGCTGTGCGTTCTGGCTCTGGTGCTCATAGCGCCACAGGTTGGTGATGGTGCGCAGCGCTACCAACAGCGTGGTCGGGCTAACCAGCATAATATTGTGTTTAAGCGCTTCGCTTATCAATTCCGGCTCCCGGTCGATGGCCAGCAGGAAAGCCGGCTCCACCGGAATAAACATCAGCACATAGTCCAGTGAACGCAGGCCGGGCAACTGTTGATAATCTTTACGCCCCAGCAAGCGAATGTGGCCGCGCAGCGAGGCGATATGCTCGCTCAGCGCCGCCTCGCGTTCCGATTCATCTTCACTGTTGAAATAACGTTCGTAGGCGACCAGCGACATTTTCGCATCAATCACGACGTCCTTGCCCTGCGGCAGACGCACAATAACGTCAGGCTGCATACGGCTCTGATGATCCAGCCGCACATTAACCTGAGTTTCATACTCGTGCCCCTCGCGCAAACCCGAGGCTTCCAGCACCCGGCTGAGCACCACCTCACCCCAGTTGCCCTGGGTTTTATTATCGCCTTTCAGCGCCTTGGTAAGGTTAATCGCCTCACGCGCCATCTGTGCGTTGAGTTGCTGCAGGTTACGTATTTCATGGGTCAGGGTATGGCGCTCGCGAGCCTCCTGGCCAAAGCTGTCCTGCACCTGACGGCGAAAACCGTCCAGTTGCTCGCGCAACGGCAGCAGCAACCGATCCAGGCTTTGCTGGTTCTGCTCATTCACCTTGCGCCCGCTGTGTTCGAAGATACGGTTGGCCAGGTTTTCAAACTGGGTGGTGAGCCGCTGTTCGCTGTTGATCAACAGACGCTGCTTCTCTTCCGCCGCCATGCGGGTCTCTTCCAGGCGGATGGTCACTTCACGCAGTTCGGCTTCCTGAGCGCTGTTGACCTCACGCTGGGCGCGCAGCTCCTGATTAAGCAGTTCACATTCGTTACGCCAGTGATTGAGCTGCTGCAATTTTTCGTGCCCGGCCGCCAATTGGCTGTGCAAATTGCGCAGTTCCAAATCGGTTTGCCGCGTTTGCTGCTCATTTCTCTGTAGAATTTCCTGCCGGGCCGCCGTTTCCTGCTGTGCCTGCTGCAACGACTGTTCCAGCAGCCGCAGCTCGGTTTCATGCTGCGCATGGGCTTGCTGCACACGCAGGCTGGCGATCAACCACCCCAGCAGTATGCCGATCGCTACCCCGCCCACACCGTAAACCAAACTGGTATCCACCCTGCCTCCTGTTACACCTTGCCGTTCCTGCGTTTAATGCGCCTGTTGCCCGTCACGTTAAGGGGAGGCTGTATGGATGTCCAGTCTGATTTTGCACCGGTAACGCAATATTGCGAAATGTCGCGCAAGTCAGGCCAGAACTAACCAAACCATTGGCTTAGCCACTTGATGCCAAACGCCCCCGGCGCAAGAATACCGAACGCCCAGATCATCGCTGAAGTGATATTCGCCAGTTGGAAGTAACGTTGGGGCATGCCGCAAATACCGCCGACCAGCGGCACCACCGCGCGCAGCGGGCCGAAGAAACGGCCGATAAAAATCCCCAACACGCCCCAGCGTTCAAAAAACCTATGTCCGCGGTCCAACAACTGCGGATTACGCGATAGCGGCCACATGTGCGCCACGCGGTCTTGATAGTGGTAACCGATCCAATAAGAAAGCCAGTCGCCGAAAAATGCCCCTATGGCGGCGGCGGCCCAGATAGGCCAAAAAGCGATGCCGCTCTCGCCAATCAACGCGCCCAACGCCAACAGGATCACCGTGGCCGGCAACAACAGGGACAAGAACGCCAGCGATTCACCGAATGCCAGGAAGAAAATAATGGGGATGGCCCAGCCTTCGTGCTGACGCACGGCGTCGCTGACCCAGTTGATAATGTCGTTGAGGCTCAATGCAGGCTCCTGATGCGGGGTTTTCTGTGCCAAGGATACGCAATGCCGGCCGGGGCAGGTTAAACCCCGGCTAAACGTGTAGCGGTTTACTCGAGGTAGAACGCCTGCAGCGTTTCACGCTGACTGGGGCCCAGGCCATATTCTGCCTCCAGCCAGCGATCGGTGGAACCGTATTGAGCGCGAATACAACTCAGGGCGGTCATAAGGAACTCTTCGCGAACGCTTAGCACGTAGGTGAACTGGCCCAACGCCGAGGCGTTCAGGCGAATCGACAGTTGATCCAGCATGTGCTCACGAAAGGTCGCCAGCGTGGTTTCGGTCAGCAGGTAATCTTCAACCACCGTCGTCTCGTCAGCCCCCAGGGCAAACAACACCAGCGCCGCCCCCACCCCGGTGCGATCCTTGCCCACCGCGCAATGCTGGACGATAGCGCCGCTATCGGGGGCATTCAGCAGTTGGGTCAGCCGTTTATACGCAGGATTGCCGAACGGCAGCCGGCGATACAGCTCCAGCATAAACGCCTGCGCGTCGAAACCGGCCAGCGTCTGGCTGGTCAGCTTTTCCAGGTTAGCGTTAACATCACTGCTCAATGGGTTGGCCGGAACATGATGATAATCGGCGCCACGCCACAGAATATCAGGCTTGCCCTGCACTTCATCGGCATCGCGGTAGTCCAGCACCGAGCGCACCGGTACGCCTGCCAGGAAGGCGCAGTCGTTTTCCGTCAGGCGATCCAGCGAGCCGGAACGGAACAGCAGACCGCGTTTGATACGGCGACCATCCGCGACGCTGTTGCCGCCTAGATCGCGGAAGTTAATGCCACCATCAAGCGGAGCAAGTGAAGGATGAAGCAGAATCTGGGCGGTCATAGACGTCCTCGTAGTTATTGTCTAAAAGGCGCAACCTGAACGGCAAAACCGAAATCAACGGATAAAGAGGCGGCCGAAAGGATGGCGCTGATGGCTATATACACCCTGGCTTTTACGTTGCGGCCAGCCGCAATTTGCAAGGCGTGGGTATAACCGTAACAGATTAAGGCTGAATGGAAAAACGGGCCGCGTTGGCGGCCCGTTGAAGGGAGAAGCAATTACAGCAGGCGGCGTGCCGCTTCAACCACAATCTGTACCGCTTTGCTTTCGGTGTTTTTCATGGTTTCTGCGTTTGGAATTTCCTGCTGGGTGCGATTGACGATCACGCCTGCAACCATACCGGCACGCAGGCCCTGGCTGGCGCACATGGTCAGCAGAGTGGCGGATTCCATTTCATAGTTCATCACGCCCATCGCCTGCCATTCTTCCATCGAGCCCTTAAAGCGGCTGACGACGCGGCCGGAATAGGTATCGTAACGTTCCTGGCCAGGATAGAAAGTGTCAGAAGACGCGGTCACGCCAATGTGCGTGTTGGCACCGCTGGCCTTGGCCGCCTCGACCAGTGCGGTGGTGCAGGCGAAGTCGGCCACTGCCGGGAATTCCATCGGCGCAAAGTGCAGGCTGGCACCGTCGAGGCGAACAGCCGCGGTAGTGACCAGCACGTCGCCGACGTTGATGTTCGACTGAATCGCCCCGGTAGTGCCGATACGCAAGAAGGTACGGATCCCCAGTTGCGCCAGTTCTTCAACGGCGATCGAGGTAGACGGGCCGCCGATGCCGGTGGAGCAGACGATCACTGCCTTGCCGTCCAGCTCTGCACGCCAGGTAGTAAATTCACGATGGGAAGCCAGGTGCACCGGATTTTCCATCAGCTTGGCAATTTTCTCTACGCGCTGCGGATCGCCCGGAACGATGGCAAGCTGGGCCCCTTGTAAATCGTTTTTAGTGAGGCCGAGATGAAAAACGTCAGATTGAGACATACGAGACTCCTCATAGATCATGTTTATTGGGAGGAACAAAAAAGTACTCTACTGAAAATCGCCACCCAATTTCGTGACGACCATCACCATGAATAAAGAAACAGATAGCAATCTACATAATTTTTGTGATTTAAGTCACAAAATTAGCCAAAGGGCTTCTATGAATGCCGCACCTGCCACAAGTCTAGCCGACAACACAGCCCGCCGTTTACCGCCTCTCCCTTGGCGCAAAGCCCCTTTTCCCGCTATGAGGCCACTTACGGCACCACCGAAAAATAGCCTTATTTTATCGGGGACTTAGCAACAAAAAATGTGGCTAACACACCTTATGGCGCTAAAGCAGGCCAAAATGCGCAATACCCTGATAAAAAGATAAGAAAAACGCGCTAAAGCCAGATAATTAATCGTTTTTTACAGACTTGACCGAAAATGCTCAACCGGGTGCCAATAACGGGTAATCTTACCTATAGTTATTCTCAGCGCTTTTTTCTATTGCACGGAGACCGCAATGAAAACCGACCATGTGATGACATTAAAACAGGCTCAGGGGGGATTCGCCCCGGCCGTAATACCGTTGGCCGCTTCCACTCTTCATACCGACGAGCAGGGTATTCATGCCGGGGAAACCACCATACCCTCACAGGGTGACAACCTGCCGGCCTATATTGCCAAGCCGGCGAACCACGACGGCCCCTTCCCGGTGGTGCTGGTGGTACAAGAGATTTTTGGCGTTCACGAGCATATTCAGGATCTGTGCCGCCGCCTGGCGAAACAGGGCTACCTGGCGATAGCGCCCGAGCTTTACTTCCGCCAGGGGGATGCCAGGGATTACACCGACATAGGCGAATTGTTCCAGAAACTGGTGAGCAAGGTGCCGGACAGTCAGGTGCTGGCCGATCTCGACCACGCAGCCCATTGGGCCACCCGTCATGGCGGCGACGCCGGCAAGCTGGCGATTACCGGTTTCTGCTGGGGCGGCCGTATTACCTGGCTGTATGCGGCACATAACCCGCAGTTGAAGGCAGCGGTGGCCTGGTACGGCAAATTAGTGGGCGAAAAAACGCTGAATTCCCCCAAACACCCGGTCGACGTCGCAACGCAGCTCTCTGCGCCGGTGCTGGGATTATACGGCGGCCAGGACACCGGCATCCCGCTGGAAACGGTGGAGACCATGCGCCAGGCGATTCGCGCAGCTAACGCCAATGCCGAGATCGTGGTGTACCCCGAAGCGGGTCATGCCTTTAACGCCGATTATCGCCCAAGCTATGATGCCGAAGCGGCGACGGACGGCTGGCAACGCATGCTGGCATGGTTCGCCCAGCACGGTGTGGCCGGCGTCAAATAATTCTCCCACGGGCGCGCTGCCAACTGCGCCCGGTCTATTCGTCCACCGCCGCCTCACTGCGTTGCCGGCTGCGGTACACCGAAGGCGAACATCGGTTATTCTTGCGAAACAGGCGGCAAAAATAATTGCTGTCAACGAAGCCGCAAGCCTGCGCTACATCCTTTACCTTCATATTTTCGTCCCTGAGCAGCCGTTTGGCCTGTTCCAGCCGGACATGGTTCAGTGACTCGTTAAAACCCCTGCCGCCCGACTTTTGGAACAAATGCGAAAGGTAATTGGGGGAAATGCAAAAAAACTGCGCAACCGACTCGCGGGTTAAAGGCTCACGGAAATGCGCTTCAAGATAATCCCGCACCGCCACAAACAACGTCTGACTGCGTGATGCCACCGGTGCCGACGAGCCGAACAGATCGAGAGCATGGCTCAGCAGGCCCTTCACCAGAAAGCGTGCCGTTGACTGATCGTTGTGATGCGCCGCCAGTTCGCTCAGGGCCTGCAGCGTAAAAGCCCCCACGCGCGATCCACGTCGTGCCACGCTATCCTTCCCTTGAGGGATAGGATCGCGGCCATCCCATTTCAGCAGGCTGTAGCCGAGTTGCTGCTTGTTGAACCGCAGGCTGAGCGTGGTGACCGGCCGCTGCCAGTGCGGGCAGTGCCACCCCTGCGCCGGGACAAACAATGCATCCCCGGGCAGTAACAGCTGTCGCTGGCGCTCCCCCTGATGGCCCATCCAGGCCACGTTTTGCTCCCCGGCCAGCACCAACTCAATACGCGGATAATTGACCAAAGAAGAAAGGTCCGGCGCAGGGTGCCGGTTATCGGCAAAATAAACCTGCCTGATCCCCTGCGCGTCATCCAGTAACGGCGCCAACACCGTCAGCAGCGGATGTTTCATCAGCGATGATCCTCCAACCCGGAAAAGATAACGCCAGATGATAACCAATCGACCAAGGGAAAAATCTGCGGCAGGGCAAAAAATGAACGATTGCGGTTGAGCCACGAAAAAGGGCGCCGAAGCGCCCCAAAATAATCACACCAATATTATTGATTGCGCGCCAGCCTCGATGGCCGCGCGCACTCCGGTCAGGCTTGCTGCTCGCGCAGGTGCTGTGCCGCCAACACCATGTTGGCCAGCGACTGACGGGTTTCCGGCCAGCCGCGGGTTTTCAGGCCGCAATCCGGGTTAACCCACAGGCGTTCCGCCGGGATGTTCTGCGCCGCTTTACGCAGCAGCGCTTCGATCCATTCCACGCTTGGCACGTTTGGCGAATGGATATCGTACACGCCTGGGCCAATTTCGTTTGGATACTCGAACTCTTTGAAGGCTTCCAGCAGATCCATATCGGAACGCGAGGTTTCGATGGTGATCACATCGGCATCCAGCGCCGCGATGGAATCCATGATGTCGTTGAATTCGCAGTAACACATGTGGGTGTGGATCTGCGTGTCATCCTGCGCTACGGCGGCGTTCAGTTTGAAGGCATCCACTGCCCAGTCCAGGTAAGCGGCCCAGTCGGATTGACGCAACGGTAACCCTTCACGCAGTGCCGGTTCGTCAATCTGGATGATGCCGATACCGGCTTTTTCCAGATCTTCCACTTCGTCGCGCAGCGCCAGGGCGATCTGCCTGGCGATCACTTCACGGGTCACGTCTTCACGCGGGAACGACCAGCAAAGGATGGTCACCGGGCCGGTCAACATGCCTTTTACCGGTTTGTCGGTCAGCGATTGCGCATACTTCGCCCACTCAACGGTAATGGCTTCAGGACGGCTGATGTCGCCAATGATCACCGGCGGTTTTACGCAGCGTGAACCGTAGCTCTGTACCCAGCCATTTTGAGTGAAGACGAAGCCGTCGAGGTTCTCGCCGAAATATTCCACCATGTCATTACGCTCGGCTTCGCCGTGCACCAGCACGTCCAGGCCCAGACGTTCTTGTTCAACGATCGCCTGTTTGATGTGCTCGCTAATGCTGGTGCGGTAATTATTGCCGTCCAGACGTCCCTGTTTGAAGTCCAGGCGCAGGCCGCGGATCTCGGTGGTCTGCGGGAATGAACCGATAGTGGTGGTCGGCCAGGCCGGCAGATTGAAGCGATCGCGCTGCGCCTGAGCGCGCTGAGCGTAAGGGCTCTGGCGCTCGCTGTCTTGCGCGGTAATGGCGGCCAGACGCTGGCCTACCTGCGCATTATGTACGCGGCTGGACTGACGACGAGCGCGGATTGGCGCACTGTACGCGTCCAGTTCTGCCTGCTTTTCTGCACCCGGCGCGTTCAGCGCCGCGCTTAGCAAAGCCACTTCGGCGCATTTTTGCAGAGCGAAGGCGAACCAGCTCTTCACTTCTTCATCCAGGCGGGTTTCCACGCTCAGATCGATGGGGCTGTGCAACAGAGAACAAGAGGTGCCAATCCACAACGGACGGCTGTTAACCAGCGGTTGCAGGCGGTCGAACCAGCTGCTCAGGTCGGCACGCCAGACGTTACGGCCATTGATGACGCCCAGCGACAGCAGCCACTCTTTTGGCAATGCCTTGTTCAATACGGCGATATCGTCGTGACCGGCAACCAGATCGACATGCAGGCCCTGTACTGGCAATGCGCGGATAGTGTCGAGGTTGTGACCGACGCTGTCGAAATAGGTGGTCAACAGCAGTTTTACCTGGCCCTGCAACGCGTCGTAAGCCGGTTTGAAGGCGTCGAGCCATTCCTGCGGCAGCTCCAGCACCAGTGCAGGTTCGTCGATCTGCACCCACTCTACGCCGCGCTTCGCCAGTTCGGCCAGAACCTGCCGGTAAACCGGCAGAATGTCCTTCAGCAACGACAGTCGATCAAACTGCTCGCCCTTCACTTTGCCCAGCCACAGGTAAGTGACCGGCCCCAGCAGCACAGGCTTGATTTTGTGGCCCAGCGCCAGCGCTTCGTCAACTTCATCCAGCAATTGAGTCCAGCCCAGTTTGAACTGCTGGCCCTTCTGGAATTCAGGCACCATGTAGTGGTAGTTGGTGTTAAACCACTTGGTCATTTCTGCCGCCGCCGCCGGTTCACCGGTCGGTGCGCGGCCACGGCCCAGACGGAACAGCTGGTCCAGATCGATTGAGCCATCCGCATTTTGATGACGTGCAGGAACGTTGCCCAGCAGCAAGCTGGTAGTCAATACATGATCGTACCAGGCGAAATCGCCGACCGGCACCAAATCCACCCCGGCCTGCTGTTGCTGTTGCCAATGGCGAGCGCGCAGCTCGCGGCCAACCGCCAGCAGTTCTTCCTGCGTTGAGTTGCCTGCCCAGTAACTTTCCTGAGCTTTTTTCAGTTCACGTCGCAGCCCAACGCGTGGAAAACCCAGAGTGTGATTTAGAATTGCCATCGTCATATTCCTCATTTAGCCGTCCAGATGTTTACACATCCATAATCCGCAGGTACTGTATCAACCACAAGCGCAATTTATTCACTGTCACTGTGAAGGACTCTCATGATCGAACTGAAACACTTACGGACGCTGCAGGCTCTGCGCAACACCGGCTCTCTGGCGGCTGCCGCGGCCCAACTCCATCAGACGCAATCGGCCCTGTCGCATCAGTTCAGCGATCTGGAGCAGCGTCTGGGCTTCAAACTGTTCGTTCGAAAAAGCCAACCGCTGCGCTTTACCGTGCAGGGAGAAATCCTGTTACAGCTGGCAGAACAGGTACTGCCGCAAATCCAGCAGGCGTTGCAGGCGTGCCACGAACCGCATCAAACCACGCTGCGCATCGCCATCGAATGCCACAGCTGCATTCAGTGGCTGACGCCTGCGTTGGACAACTTCCGCCAGAGCTTCCCGCAGGTAGTGATGGACTTTAAGTCCGGCGTCACTTTTGATCCGCAACCGGCGCTGCAGCAGGGGGAGTTGGATCTGGTGCTGACCTCAGACATCCTGCCGCGTAGCGGCCTGCACTATTCGCCGATGTTTGATTTCGAGGTACGTCTGGTGCTGGCGCCGGATCACCCACTGGCCGGAAAACTGCATATTGAGCCGGAAGATTTGAGCGATGAGACGCTGATGATTTATCCGGTGCAGCGCCAGCGGCTGGATATATGGCGTCATTTCCTGCAACCGGCCGGCATCAGCCCGGCGCTGAAAAACGTCGATAACACCTTGCTGCTGATCCAGATGGTGTCGGCACGGATGGGGATTGCGGCGCTGCCGCATTGGGTAGTCGAAAGTTTTGAACGCCAGGGGCTGGTGGTGACAAAAACTCTGGGCGATGGCCTGTGGAGCCGCCTGTACGCCGCGGTACGCGACGGAGAGCAGCGCCAGGCAGTGACGGAAGCGTTTATCCGCTCGGCGCGCCAACACGCCTGCAATCACCTGCCGTTCGTACGCGACGCTGCGCGCCCGGGCACCCTTGCCGCCAGCATCAAACCGCTGGCTTCACAAGCCTAATGCTGCGGGCTGCCTGCGCTTGGGTAGCCCGTAGTCTCAATTAGCCGGCTTTGCTGCCACCCAGCGGCGGTGCACCCACAGCGAAGCGACAATCACCGCCCCGCCGATAATAAAACTCGGCCAGTGCGGTTGCTGCTGCCAGATAGCCAAATTCACCAGCAACCCGGCGGGCACGTGCATGTTGTTCATGATACCCAGCGTCCCGGCATCCACCTGAGTTGCACCGTAGTTCCACATGAAATAGCCCAGCCCGGAAGCCACCACGCCCAGCCACACCAGAATGCCCCATTGCAGGTGGGTCGTCGGCAACTTTTGCGGGTTACCCCACAGGCACCAGGCGACCACCGCGACCACCAGCGCCCCCAGGTAGAACCAGGAAAACGCCGTGTGTTGCGGCAACGGGTGCACCTCCATCAGACGCTTGTAACCGACCATGCCGATAGCGAAGCTGATATTCGCCGCCTGCACCAGCAACAGCCCCCACCAGAAATGCTCGCTCAATTGATGGTAACGGATGATCGCCGCGCCCAGTACCGCCAGCAACGCGCTGAACACATAGGCCCAACGCAGGCGTTGACCGCTGATCAGGTCGTAAATCAGCGTGACGTACAGCGGCGTAAGCACGGTAAACAGCAGGAATTCCGGTACCGTCAGGTACATGTAGGCACGGAAGCTGAACAGGTACATGATGCCCAGTTGGCAGGCACCCACCAGCATGTACATCAGGATCACTTTCGGTTTGATATTGCGCCAGCGCAGGAAAGGCAGGAATACCAACGCCGCCAGCCCGATACGCATCAGCACCGAGAACCAGCTGTCGACCTGGCCCGCCAGATATTCGCCAATCAGGCTGAAAGAGAACGCCCATAAGACGGTAGTAATCACCAGAAGCAGCACGTCGGGTTCACCCTAAACAATCAGAAAAGGCGATTGTAACGGAAGGCGAAATGCTGCGTGATGAAAAGGCGGTTTACAGCTGTGCAAAATATAAACTTTTCGGCAATTTTTCGCCGGTGGGTTAGGCTTAATTAAAAGCGAGGATAAATATCATGAAGAGTTATCGCATTCTGTACGGCCTGCTGTTGCTGTCCGGGCTGGCAACGGCGGCCAATGGCGTAACCGAGCTCAGTTCGCAACAGCAGTTCCTTAACCAGCGCAATCAGCAGATGCAGCAACAACGCATGCTGAATAACCAGCAGTTGGATCAACGTCGCCTGCAACAACAGCGGCAATTCGACCAAAATCAGCAAAAATTGCTGCGAAATGCGCCAAACGACAGGCAATTGCTGCCAAACGGCAACCAACCGCGCAATCCGTTTAACCGCACGTCACCGATGGTGCCGCAAACCCAGATGCCGGCTACACCCGCACACCCATAATGGTGAGGATCAGCGGCGTAGTGATTGCCGCCAGCGCGGTGGACATCACCAGACTGGTGGCGGCCGGGCCGGTGAGTACATTGAACTGGCGTGACATCAGGTAAACATTGACCCCGACCGCCATTGAACCCAGTAGCACCACCACACGGGTTTCCATTGGCGGCAGGTCCATCATCCAGGCCAGCAGCCAGATGATCAGCGGCTGGACAATCAGCTTGAAGAAACAAATGGCGCTGCTCAGCTGCCACCCCTCGCTGATGCGATATTCCGCCAACCCCATTCCCAGCACCACCAGCGACAGGGGCGCCGCCACCTGGCCAAGCATACTGACCGGCTGATCGACAAACGTCGGCAACGGCAGCCCGGTCAGGCTGAACAGCGTGCCGGAGAGAATGCCGATAATCAGGGGATTGGTGAGCACGCTGCGCGCGGTTTTGATAAAGCCGTGCAGGGTAGGCGAGCCGTTGCGCGCCCATTCGATCGAGATGGTTACCAGCGTCCAGAGGATCAGCCCGTTGAATACCAGCACCAGGGCAACCGAAGGGATCGCGGCCTCACCCAACATCACGCTGGCGATCGGCAGGCCCAGCATCACGTTATTGGAGAAAATCCCCCCCAGCGCGAACACCGAACCGGATACCCCATCCAGTTTAAACAGCCGGCGCGCGGTGATGCGGCCCATCACGAACACGATCAGACAACTGCCGAAAAAAGCGATCAGCAAACGGGCATCCACCGCCGGGCGTTGCGAGAAATCGCACATCATGCGAAATAACATGGCGGGCAACGCCAGGGAGAAGACGAAACGGGTCAAACCGTCGGTGATGGTGGCCGGCCACTTACCCCAACGGACAAGGCCATATCCCAGCACGATAAGAACAAATAGCGGTAAAGACAGCGCTATCTGGTGCCACAGAGAAACAATAAAGACAGACATCACATCCCTTCCGTTAGCGCGGCGGCAAGGGGCTGACGTCGCAAGAATCAACAGGCGCCGGCGAATTCACGGGCGCAGCAGACTGCGCCCGTAGCAACGGAGGTTTATTCGTTGGGGAAATCCGGGCCGATTAAATCTATCCGGTCGGTACAAATGCAGTCAACGCCCCAGTTCAACAACAGGCGCGCACGCGCCGGCTGATTAACGGTATACACCAGAATGCGCAGGCCGGCCGCCTTCAGCGCCGCGACCCGCTCAGCGGTCAGCTCTTTGTGGTTGATATGCAGCGACACGCAGCCCAGCCGCTCCGTCAGCGCCTGCCAGTTGTCATCCCATTCATCCAGCAACAAGCCGCGCGGCAGGTCCGGCACCGTACGCTGTGCCGCCTCAAGCGCCTCAACCGAGAACGAAGAAAGCAGCGGATCGGTCTGGCCTTGCCACAACAGCCGTGCTGCCAGCGCCACCACGCGGCCGGTTTCATCGTCAGTGCCGGTGGTGGGTTTGATTTCGATATTCGCCATCATGCCGTGCTGCCGGCAGCGCTCTGCGACCTCCAACAGCAACGGCAGACGCTCGCCCTTGTAGGCGGCGTTGTACCAGTTGCCGGCATCCAGCTGCACCAGCTTGTCCCAGGGCAGCTCGCCCGCCACGCCCCAACCGTCGCTGGTGCGATCGAGGGTATCGTCATGCAACAAAAAGATCTGCCCGTCCTGCGCCAGCTTGGCGTCGAACTCAATCATTTTGTGGCCGTGTCGCGCACCAACGTCGATCGCCGCCAGGGTATTTTCCGGTGCCAGGGAACCGCCGCCGCGGTGGGCGACGATATGAGGATAAGGCCAGGCTGTGGTCATTGTTCCATCCGTAATCCGCTGTTCGAATCAAAAAAGTGCAGCGCCTGTGCAGGCAGTTGCAAATATAGCGTGCTGCCCGCCGTCGGCATAGTTTCATGCGACAACCGCGCAATCACGCCGTGGCCACCCCATTGCCCGTGCGCCAGATTATCTGCGCCCAGCAGCTCCAGCGTTTGCAGTTCCAGCGGCACGCCGCCTTGTTCAAGGGTGGTCAGCCGAATATGCTCCGGACGGATGCCGAGCGTCAACGAGCGACCGCCCCACTGTGTTTTGGCCTGAGGTAAATTCAGCGTCATCCCGCCGGCCAGCAACAGTTGGCTGCCGTCGGCGCTCAACGTGCCGGGCAGCAGGTTCATCGCCGGAGAGCCGATAAAGCTGGCGACAAACAGCGACGCCGGGCGCTGATAAACCTCGCTCGGGGTACCAATCTGTTCCGCTACGCCCTTGTTCATCACAATCACCCGCTGCGCCAGCGTCATCGCCTCTACCTGATCGTGCGTGACGTACAGGCTGGTGGTTTTCAGCCGACGATGCAGTTGCTGCAATTCCAGACGCATTTGCACGCGCAGCTTGGCATCCAGGTTGGACAAAGGTTCATCGAACAGGAATACCGCCGGTTCACGCACGATGGCGCGCCCCATCGCCACCCGCTGGCGTTGCCCGCCGGAAAGCTCGCGCGGCTTGCGCTGCAACAACGGCTCCAGCTCCAGAATGCGCGCGGCTTCTTCCACCCGCTGCTGGATATGCTGTTTGCCGAAACCGCGAATCTTCAGGCCGTAGGCCATGTTGTCATACACGCTCATGTGCGGATACAGTGCGTAGTTCTGAAACACCATCGCGATGCCGCGATCTTTCGGCTCCATATCGGTCACGCGCTGGCTGTCGATATAGATATCGCCGCTGGTGGTGCGTTCCAGCCCGGCCACCATGCGCAGCAGCGTCGATTTTCCGCAGCCTGAAGGGCCGACCATCACGATAAACTCGCCGTCCGCCACGTCGAGATCGATTTGCTTAATCACCGGCGTTTTACCGTCGTAGGATTTGGTAACTGCCTGTAGTTTTAAACCTGCCATGTGAACATTTCTCTCGTTACTTCTCGCTGTCGACGAGACCGCGCACAAACCAGCGCTGCATCAGAAGAACCACCGTCAGCGGTGGAATTAAGGTCAGAATCATCGCCGCCATTACCTGATTCCACTGGGTCGGCGCGCCGGAGGTGGAGATCATGCTCTTGATGCCCGCCACCGCGGTGCCCATCGAGGCGTCGCTGGTGATCAGGATCGGCCACAGATACTGGTTCCAGCCGTAGATAAAGGTAATGACAAACAGCGCCGCCAGATTGGTTTTCGACAACGGCAACACGATGTCCCAGAAAAAGCGCATCGGGCCGGCACCATCGATGCGCGCCGCTTCCAGCAGCTCATCCGGCAGCGTCATGAAGAACTGGCGCAGCAGGAAGGTGGCTGTCGCCGAGGCCATCAGCGGCAGCGTCAGGCCGGTGTAGCTGTCCAGCAGGTTCAGGGTGGAGATCACCTCTACCGTCGGGAAAATACGCACTTCTACCGGCAGCATCAGGGTGAGGAAAATCAGCCAGAAAAACAGGCTGCGCAGCGGGAAACGGAAATACACGATGGCGTAGGCCGACAGCACCGACACCAGGATTTTGCCGAAGGTAATCGCCAGCGCCATGATCACGCTGTTCAGCAGCAACAGCGAGAACGGCACCTTGAGGTTGCCCACGCCGCCCTGCCAGATATTGCGGATGTTTTCCCACAGATGGCCGCCCGGGATCAGGGTCATTGGCACCTGAAACACCTGCTTGTCGTCCAGCGTAGCGGCGACAAAGGCCACGTACAGCGGGAACAGCACCACCAGCACGCCGATAATCAGCATTACGTGGCTGAAGATATCCAGCCCGCGTCGGTTCTCAATCATTGGTAGCGCACCTTACGTTCGACAAAACGGAACTGGATCACCGTCAGGCCAATCACCAACAGCATCAGGATCACCGACTGCGCCGCTGAGCTGGACAGATCCAGACCGGCAAAGCCTTCGCGGTAGATCTTGTAGATCAGCGTGGTGGTGGATTGTACCGGGCCACCGCCGGTGGCGGCATCAATCACCGGGAAGGTATCGAAGAAGGCGTACACCAGATTCACCACCAGCAGGAAGAAGCTCACCGGGGTGATCAACGGCAACACCAGGTTGAAGAAACGCCGCACCGGGCCGGCGCCGTCGATAGCCGCCGCTTCCACCAGCGAACGCGGGATCGATTGCAACGCCGCCAGGAAAAACAGGAAGTTATAGCTGATTTGCTGCCACACCGAGGCCAGCACCACCAGGAACATCGCCTGCCCGCTGTTTTGCGCATGGTTCCAGTTGTAACCCAGTCCGCCAAGGAAATGGGTGATCAGCCCCAGGCCGGGGTTAAACAAGAAGATCCACAATACCGCCGCCACCGCGGGGGCCACGGCGTAGGGCAAGATCATCAGCGTCTGGTAAATCCGGCTGCCGCGCAGCACGTAATCCACCAACGCGGCGAAAAACAGCGACACCACCAGCCCGATACCCGCCACCAGGAAGCTGAAAATCAGCGTGGTGTAAAAAGAATCGAGGTAGTACGGATCCTGGAACAGTTGGCTAAAGTTATCCAACCCGACGAACTGGCTGGACAGGCCAAAGGGGTCGAGGCTCTGCACCGAATACCACAGCGCCTCGCCGGCGGGCCACAGGAAGAATATTGCGGTTATCAGCAACTGCGGCAGCACCAACACATAGGGCAGCCAGCTGCAGCCGAAACCGGGACGATGTGAGCTCATAATCAGGGACTCATGTAAGGCAAAAGACGGGCAATTCGAAACGAGGCGAAGTGCGGTTGCCAAAAATCATGACTTCAATAATTCCAGTTGACGTAGCGAGCGCCGCCAGATTGGGTGCGGACAGCGCACAGGACCCGGAGCGTACACGTAGTACGTGAGGAGTCCGAGCACTGCCCAATCCCAAGACGGCAAGCGCAGTAGTCAAATGGGATTATTGCGTCGAAGATTCGAAGCGGCGCAGCAGTACATCACCGCGTTGTACGGCAGCGTCCAGCGCCTGCTGTGGCGTTTTTTTGCCGGTCCACACGCCTTCCAGTTCTTCATCCACCACGCTGCGGATCTGCGGCATATTGCCCAGACGCAGGCCCTTGGTGAACGGCAATGGCGGCTTGTTCAGCATTTGGCGCGTCGCAACGTCGGCGCCCGGGTTCTTGTCATAGAAGCCCTGTTGCTTGGTCAGATCGTACGCGGCAGTGGTAATGGGCAGGTAGCCGGTTTTCTGGTGCCATTCGGCGGCAATTTCCGGTTGCGCCAAATACTGCAGGAACTCGGCTACACCCTTGTAGGTGGCGGCATCTTTGCCGTTCATCACCCACAGGCTGGCGCCGCCGATGATGGCGTTCTGAGGCGCATTCTTGGCGTCGGCATCGTAAGGCATCATGCCCACGCCATAGTTGAATTTGGCATAGTGCTTGATATCCGCCAGCGAACCGGAAGAGGCGGTAGTGATGGCGCAGTCGCCGCTGTAGAACTTCTCGGTCGATTCGTCTTTACGGCCGAAGTAGGTGAAATCACCCTTCTTGTTCATGTCCGCCAACAGCTGGATATGTTTGACCTGCAAGGGTTTGTTGAACTCCAGCTTGGCGCTGGCACCACCGAAGCCGTTGTTTTCGGTAGCGAACGGCACACCGTGCCAGGCGCTGAAGTTCTCAAGTTGGATCCAGCCCTGCCAGCCGCTGGCGTAGCCGCACTTCATGCCTGCTGCGCGCAGTTTGGCGGTGTCCGCCGCCAGCTCTTGCCAGGTTTTTGGCGGCTGGTCCGGGTTCAGGCCGGCTTTTTTGAACGCGTCTTTATTGTAATACAGTACCGGGGTGGAGCTGTTGAACGGCTGGGACAGCAGATGGCCGCTCTTGTTGTCGGTGTAGTAACCGGCCACCGTCGGCACGAACACCGATTCGTCAAAGTTTATCCCGGCATCTTTGAACACCTGATACACCGGTTTGATCGCTTTGCTCGCCATCATGGTGGCGGTGCCCACTTCATAAACTTGCAAAATCGCCGGCGCCTTGCCGGAACGGTAAGCCGCAATGCCCGCCGCCAGGTTCTGTTCGTAGTTGCCTTTATAAACCGGAACGATTTTGACGTCGCTGTGCGACTGGTTAAAGCGGTCCGCCAGAGAATCCACTTCTTTACCCAGTTCACCTTCCATCGAATGCCAGAACGGGATCTCGGTCGCCGCCAGTGCCTGAGTGCTGACCGCCAGGGTCAACGCGACGCACAGCGTAGTTTTGCGAATAGCGTAGGTGAGCATGCCTAACTCCTGAAAAAGCTGGTGTAATAAGCGCGTGAGCGAAAAGAATCAGTTTTTTGTTCGGAAGCTAACATGCCATGCTCGGATGACAGAAAAATAACTAAAAAATGACAGCAAGGTGACAGCGAGGTGAAGTGCAGATTGCGGTTTGATGTCGGCGACGAGGAAAATCTCCCCGCCGCCGCGGGGATTACAGTGAACGACGCAGGCGGGCGACCGCTTCCTGCATCTGTTGTTCAGTGGCGGTGGCGAACGACAGGCGGAAGGTCGAACGATCCGGGTTATCGGAGAAGAAATATTCCCCCGGCACGAATACCACGCCCTGCTGCAGGGTGGTTTTCAGCCATTCGGTGGCGTTGAACGGCTGACGGAAACGCGCCCACAGGAACATGCCGCCCTTCGGCATATCGAAGGTGATATGGTCGCCCAACTCTTTCTCCACCAGCCCGGCCAGGATCTCGCCCTTTTGCTTGTAGGCGGCGCGGATCTTTTCGATCTGCGCCGGCAGACGATCCAGACCCAGGTAGCATTCGACGATGCTCTGCGACAACGCGCTGGCGTGCAGATCCGCCGCCTGTTTGATGATCGCCACTTTATGCAGCAGAAACTCAGGCAAAATAGCCCAGCCCAGGCGCAAGCCCGGCGCCAGGATCTTGGAGAAGGTCGAGGTGTAGATAATGTTATCGGTATGGCCCAGCACCTGCTGTGAAACCTGATGCAGCGTGGCATTGCGCTCTTCGGTAAAGCGCAGCTCGCCGTACGGATCGTCTTCGATAATCAGGAAGTTGTACTCGGCCGCCAGTTTCACCAGCAGTTCGCGGCGCGGGGCGCTCAGCGTGAGGCCGCTTGGGTTGCCAAAGTTCGGCACTACGTACACGCCCTTGATGCGCTGAGTTTTCAGCAGTTCGGCAAGCTCTTCAACCACCATGCCGTCGCTGTCGGATGACACCGACATGATGTTGGCTTCCGCCAGTTCCAGCGTCTGCAGCGCCGCCAGATAGGTCGGGCGCTCCACCACAAACACGTCACCTGGGTTGACGATAGCGCGCATCACCAGATCCAGCGCCTGCTGGGAACCGGCGGTCACCATCACTTCTTCGGCCGTGGCGGACACGCCGCGCTCGGCGCACAGCTCGCAAATGCGTTCACGCAGCAACGGGCTGCCTTCGGTCAGACCGTACTGGAAGGCGCTTTTTGGTTGTTCGGTGATCGCCTGATGGGTGGCAATGCTCAGCCCTTCAAAATCAAACAGGGCATCAGAGGGGATGCCGCCCGCCAGCGAAATGACGTTTTCCATCTTACTGTGCTTGAGCAATTCACGGATTGCCGAGCTTTTTACGTTGACGATGCGCTGCGCGAGTAACCCTTCTGTCTTCATTTCTTATTCTCGTAATCGTTATAAATTTTGTAGGGGCGCGGTACACGGCGACCAGGCTAGTCGGGAAGACTCTATTCGTCCCTACAGGAAAGTGATTTCAGCCAACAACGCTGTAGCCTGAAAGACGACGGGTATTTAGCCGCCCAGATACGCCGACCTTACTGCTTCGTTTGCTAACAATGCGGCTCCCGTATCTTCCAACACCACGCGCCCGTTTTCCAGTACATAACCGCGATCCGCCAATTTCAGCGCCTGATTGGCGTTTTGCTCCACCAGGAAGATGGTCATACCCTCTTCGCGCAGTTGCTGAATAATGTCGAAAATCTGCTGGATGATGATCGGCGCCAACCCGAGGGACGGCTCGTCGAGCAACAACAGCTTCGGCTGGCTCATCAGCGCGCGGCCGATCGCCAGCATCTGCTGTTCACCGCCGGACATGGTGCCGGAGCGCTGGTTGCGACGTTCCAGCAGGCGCGGGAACAGGCCGAACACCCGTTCGATACGCTGTTGGTACTGGTGACGATCGGCAAAAAAGCCGCCCATCGCCAGATTCTCTTCCACCGTCATGCGCGAAAATACCCGGCGCCCTTCCGGCACTATCGCCACTGCTTCACGCATAATGCGCGAGGTCTGCCACTGGGTAATATCCTGATCGAGGAAGGTAACGCTGCCTTCGGTGGCGCGCGGCTCACCGCACAGCGTGCCGAGCAGCGTGGTTTTACCGGCACCGTTGGCGCCGATCAGGGTGACTATCTCACCCTGCTTGATGTTCAGGCTGACCTGATGCAGCGCCTGGATTTTGCCGTAATGGGCGGAAACCTGATTAAATGACAACATAGTATTATTCGCCCAGATAGGCCCGGATAACGTCCGGGTTGTTACGAATTTCCGCCGGGGTGCCCTGCGCCAACGGCGTGCCCTGATTCACCACGTAGATACGATCGGAAATGCCCATCACCAGCTTCATGTCGTGCTCGATCAGCAACACCGACACTTTATGCTGGTTGCGTAGCTCGACGATCAAGTGATCCAGCTCGTCGGTTTCCTTCGGGTTCAGGCCGGCCGCGGGCTCGTCCAGCATCAGCAGCTCGGGGCGGGTCACCATGCAGCGCGCAATCTCCAGCCGCCGCTGCTGGCCGTAGGCCAGATTGCCCGCCGAACGGTTAGCCATCTCAAGCAGGCCAACGCGTTGCAGCCACACGGAAGCACGTTCCAACGCGTCGGCTTCGGCACGGCGGAAGGCAGGGGTTTTCAGCAGCCCGGCGAATACGCCGCTTTTCAGGTGCTGATGCTGGGCGACCAGCAGGTTCTCAATCACCGTCATTTCACGGAACAGCCGCACATGCTGGAAAGTGCGTACCACGCCCATGCGGGCAATCGTCTGGCCAGGCAACCCTTCCAAATGGCGATCGCGCAGTTTGATGGTGCCGCCAGTGGGGCGGTAAAAGCCGGTCAGGCAGTTAAACACCGTGGTTTTTCCCGCGCCGTTCGGGCCGATCAGCGAAACAATTTCGCCTTCGTTCAACTCGAGCGCCACATTATTTACCGCCAGCAGGCCGCCGAAACGCATCGAAAGCCCTTCTACTTTCAGCAGAGGTTGCATACTCATGCCTGTTCCCCCTTGCCGGCCGTTTTCAATTTCAACTGCGGGCGCTTCATCGGCAGCAGCCCTTGCGGCCGCCAAATCATCATCAACACCATCAACGCGCCCAACAACAGCATGCTGTATTCGTTCAGATCACGCATCATCTCGCGCGATACCACCAGCAGGATAGCCGCCAGGATCACCGCGAACTGCGACCCCATGCCGCCCAACACCACAATCGCCAGCACGAAGGCCGACTCGACGAAGGTGAATGACTCCGGGCTCACGAAGCCCTGGCGTGCGGCGAACAGCGTACCGGCAAAACCGGCGAAGGCGGCGCTGATGGTAAAAGCGGTCAGTTTGATTTTTGTCGGGCTCAGGCCCAGCGAGCGGCAGGCGATTTCATCTTCACGCAGCGCTTCCCAGGCACGACCCAATGGCATGCGCAGCAAGCGATTGATCACAAACAGCGTCACCACCACCAGCAGCAGCGCCACCAGATACAAGAACACGATGCGATCGCTCGGATCGTATTTCAGGCCGAAGAAATTATGGAAGGTATCCCAACCGCCGTCACGCGCGCTGCGGTTGAATTCCAGGCCGAAAAAGGTCGGTTTCGGGATCTGGCTGATGCCGTTCGGCCCGCCGGTGATCTCGGTGTTGTTCAGCAACAGGATACGTACGATCTCACCAAAGCCCAGCGTCACAATCGCCAGGTAGTCACCGCGCAAACGCAGCACCGGGAAACCGAGCAGGAAACCGAAGATGGCGGTGACGATACCCGCCAGCGGCAGGCTTTCCCAGAAGCCAAGGCCGTAATAGTGATTCAGCAGCGCGTAGGTATAGGCACCGATGGCGTAGAAGCCGCCGTAACCCAGTACCAGCAGGCCGGACAGCCCTACCACCACGTTCAGGCCCAGGCCGAGCATCACGTAGATCAACGTCAGGGTGGCGATATCCACCGAGCCGCGCGACACCAGAAATGGCCAGGCGATCGCAGCGACAATAATCGCCGCCGCCAACAGCTTCTGACGTGGAGTGGTGCCATCAAAGCTCGGTAAGACAAAAGCGGGGCCGGACAGTTTTTTCAGCCCCTGCTGCATCAGCGGACGCAACAGTTGGAAGAAGAAGACGATGACGCAGCCGATGCCGATCCACATCCAGCGTACTTCCGCCGCGCCGTGGACCACCAGCTTGGTCCCGTCCAGGCTCAGTTGCATGCCCATCAGGAACGACGCCATGACAAACAACACCACCGAAGCTATCAGCGCATTAAGCAGATTGAGTTTCATACCTTCTCAACCTCCGGCCGCCCAAGGATGCCGGTTGGCATGATCAGCAACACCACGATCAGCAACGCGAACGACACCACGTCTTTATATTCGGTGCTCAGGTAGGCCGAGGTCAGCGCTTCTGCCACTCCCAGCACCAGGCCGCCGATCATCGCGCCGGGAATACTGCCGATGCCGCCCAGTACTGCCGCAGTAAAGGCTTTCATGCCGGCCATAAAGCCGATGTACGGATTGATTACGCCGTAGAACTGACCTAGCAGCACGCCGGCCACTGCCGCCATCACGGCGCCGATCACGAAGGTCAGTGAAATCACCCGGTCGGTATTGATGCCCAGCAGGCTGGCCATCTTCAAATCTTCCGCGCAGGCGCGGCAGGCGCGGCCCATACGGGAATAACGGATAAACAGCGTCAACGCCAGCATCGCCAGGAAGGTGACGACCCAGATAATCAGCTGCATGGTGCTGATGGTGGCGGCGAAGCCATTGCTTTCACCCAGCACCCACTGGCCGGTGACCAGGCTTGGCAATGCCAGATCGCGCGAGCCCTGCGTCAGGCTGACGTAGTTTTGCAGGAATATCGACATGCCGATGGCGGAAATCAGCGCGATCAGGCGCTTGGAGTTGCGCACCGGCTTGTAGGCCACCCGCTCGATGCTCCAGCCGTAGGCACTGGCGATCACGATCGACACCAAAAACGCGGCGCCAATCAGCAGCCAGCCGACGTCGATGCCAAGCATCATCAGGGCGGCGATAACAATAAAGGAAACATAGCTGCCGATCATATACACCTCGCCGTGGGCGAAGTTGATCATGCCGATAATGCCGTAGACCATGGTGTAACCGATGGCAATCAATGCATAGGTGCTGCCCAACGTAACGCCGTTGAACATCTGCTGCAGAAAATAGAGAACCTGCTCTGACATACTCGAACCCTTGGCTGCATGTTTATCGCAACCTGGAATGAAAACCATTAAAGATGCTTATACCCAATGAATTTCACGCTGCAACCAACAACGAGACAACGTGAAAGACAAGGGTATACCCTAAATAATTGGAGTTGCATCAAGGCGGCAAGGCCGTAAATCCCCAGGAGCTTAGTAAACTAAGTGACTGGGGTGCGCGGGCGCAGCCAACACAGAGGCAGCTTCAAGTATGACGGGTATATTATTTAATCGGTGTTGATGTGCCGTCCGCATGCCACTCAAACACGCCGAATTCGAAACCTTTCAGATCGCCCTTATCATCCCAGCTCAGCGGCCCCATCACGGTGTCAACCGGCTTGCCGGTTTTCAGATCCTTGACGATATCGGCCGGCTCCTGGCTACCGCTGCGCTCCATCCCGGTAGTCAGAGATTGCAGCGCTGCGTAAGTGGTCCAGACGAACGGCCCGGTCGGATCCAGCTTCTTGGCTTTCAGTGCATCCACAACAGGTTTGTTGGCAGGCACCTGATCGTAGCGTTTAGGCAGGGTCACAAGCATACCTTCTGAGGCGGCACCGGCAATGTTGGACAGCGAGGAGTTGCCCACGCCCTCTGGCCCCATAAAGCGGGTTGTCAGGCCAGCCTGTTTTGCCTGACGCAGGATCTGCCCCATTTCCGGGTAGTAGCCGCCGAAGTAAACGAAATCGACGTTTTCTTTCTTCAGGCGCGCCACCAGTGTGGAGAAATCTTTATCACCGGCGGTGATACCTTCAAACATCACCACGTCGGTACCCTGCTTTTTCAGGCTGTCGCGTACCGAGCGCGCCAGACCTTCGCCATACTGCTGCTTGTCGTGAACCACGGCAATGCGTTTGGGTTTGATCTCGCTGAGGATGTATTTCGCCGCGGTCGGGCCCTGATCGGAATCCAGCCCGGTGGTGCGCATGATCATCTTGTAACCACGGGTGGTCAGATCGGCGTTGGTGGCCGCCGGGGTAATCATGATCACGCCTTCGTCTTCATAAATATCGGAAGCCGGTTGAGTGGAGGACGAGCACAGGTGGCCGATCACATAGCGAATGCCGTCGTTAATCACCTTGTTGGCAACCGCAACCGCCTGTTTCGGGTCACAGGCGTCGTCATATTCCACGCCAACCAGTTTATCGCCCTTGATGCCGCCTTTGGCGTTGATATCGGCAATCGCCTGGCGGGCACCGGTAAACTCCATATCGCCATACTGCGCGACCGGGCCGGACATTGCGCCCACGATCGCCACCTTGATATCTTTCGCCATTGCAGAATGGCCGATCGCCATCGCGATACAACCCGCCAACAGCGCCTTACCTTTTGTTAATTTCATCCGCAAATCCCCATCTGTCGTTGTGAACGTACCTGTTGTGTTTGCCTGCACCTGACCCTTATTTACTGCTTTTATTCATAAGTAATAATGATTTAGGTGTTTTCGTGGCAATATTTTCTAATAAGACTTTATTTTTCATGCCATTAAACAGGAATTTTCTGCTGCAAATCAACTTGCACAATCAGAAACAAGCGGTGTAAACAGGATAAAATCCGGATTAAATCTGCGCTGTTTTGCATCAGGCGCAGCGCGTTATGCTGGTTATCGATCCATTAACAATCTATTTACTCGGAAAATGCGTCATGCAAAAAACATTTTGCGCAGTAATCGTACAGAAAAACTTACACAACGCTCTGTGCGAGATCTATTACACTGTCGGCATCGATTAGCCGTTCGGAAATTCTGCATGAAACTGACTATTGAGCGATTAACCACACTGTCCCCGCAAGATCTTATCGACCTCGGTAAAATTTGGCCGCAACAACAGCCGCAACAGTGGCAGAGCTGGCTGGACGGCGATAAAGCCCTGTTCGCCGCCCGTTTTAACGAACGGCTGCTGGGCGCGGTGAAAATTGCGCTGGATGGCGATAACGCTCAACTGCAGGATTTGCTGGTGCGCGAAGTGACGCGCCGTCGCGGCGTCGGGCTGTATCTGGTGCAGGATGCACAGCGCCAACTGCCCCAGGTAGCGCATTGGCAGCTTTCTACCGCCGGCCTGACACCGCGCGAACGCGGTGAAGTGGATAACTTTATGCGCGCCTGCGGTTTCACTCAGCAAGGCGATCTCTGGCAAAAATGAAACGCGGGCTGATGGCGTTGCTGTTGTTGGCGCTGGCGTTAACGGCCTGGTTCGGCGGCCGTCACCAGGCGCTGCAGCTACTACAGCCCCGGGACAGCCAGGTTTATATCTGGCAACGGGTCTGGACACCGCAACACGCCACTGCGCTGGCGCAAAGCCGTGACCTGTTCTCCACCCTGCGCGTGTTGGGTGCGCAGGTGCATCCGCGCGAAGGCTGGCGCGAAATCCCGGTCAATCTGCCGCAGCTGCAACAGGACGGCCGCCCGCTGTGGCTGGTAGCCCGTTTGGATGGCCAATTGGCGCAGCTCGATGAATCGACTATTCGTCAACGCCTGGTAAAACAGGTTTTGCAATGGCAGGCCGCAGGGTTGCAGGTGATCGGCATCGAAATAGATCATGACGCCGCCACCGCTCGCCTGCCTGACTATCACTATTTCTTGCAACAACTGCGCCGACAACTGCCTTCCTCCTTGCAACTCGGAATTACCGCGTTACCGGCCTGGATCGGCTCACCGGCGCTGCCCGGCGTCTTGCAACAGGCAGACAGCTCGGTGTTGCAGGTGCATGCGGTGCTCTCGCCGCAGCAGGGGCTGTTCGCCGCCCCGTTGGCGCTGCGCTGGGTAAAACAGTATGCAAAAATTACGTCCAAACCTTTCAGGGTGGCATTGCCGGCCTACGGTATGGGCCTGCTGGGCGTTGATGCACAGGGCGCACGGGTCGAGAGCGAAGCCTCACTGCGCGTGGCGGGCAATCCCCGCGAACTGACGGTAGCGCCGCAACAGGTGGCCGATTTTCTGCAGCAACTGGATACACAGGCGGTACCGCATCTGCGCGGTATTATCTGGTTCCGGCTGCCGCTGGCGGACGATCGCCGTGCCTGGTCGCTCAATACGCTGCGGGCGGTGATAGAGCGGCAGCCGCTTAACGTCAGCTGGCAGGTAAAATTTAGCCCTCAGCCACAGCAAAATGGGCTGTATGATCTGATAATTCATAATAACGGACCGGTTGATGCCCCGCTGCCTCGTGAAATAACCGTCGCCGCCACGGACTGTCTGGCGGCGGATGCGGCGGGCAACTACCGGTTGGAAAGCGGGCCTCAGCGCCAGCGCTTTGTCCTTATCAGCGACGATCAACTGCGCGCCGGCCAATCCCGGCCGCTGGGCTGGCTGCGCTGCCAACAATTGACGCCAGGAGGCACTCTTGTCATACCCTGATGCACACGCGGTACGCAACCGCCACGGTCGGTATCTCCCACTCGCTGCCCTGATCGGCTCAGCGCTGGCGATGCCCATTAACGGTTTCGCCTGCGGGCCGGACTTTCCCAACCGCTTGCTGACCGATCGTAACGGTACCCTGCTGTATATGCCGGAAGGCAATTTTGCCTTTGAGGCCAGTCGCCTGGTCGCGGTCGATAACCAACTGCCGCTGTGGAAAGCGCCTCCACCGGCAACGCCGCCGAAACCGATGCCGCTTTCACCGGAGACAATCATTATCGGTAAAATGCGCGCCGCCAAGACCGTCGAGGAGGCCGATGCGGTCAATTCTCAGGGCTTGTCGGACGCCGCACGCCTTTATCAACTGGGTGCCGTAGCCTTTGCCGGTGCTGATCCGCGCGCCGCAGAGTATTTCCAGCAGGTCCTGGCGCTGCCCGCAGCACAGCAGGGCGACTGGGGACTGCGGGCGCAGTATTCACTCGGACGGCTTCTGATGGATGACCACGGCACGCCGGAAAATGAATCCGGCGCACCGGCCCCGGCGATTAAACGCCCGGCGAAATCGCAGCTAGAGCAGGCGCTGGCGGCTTTCCAACAGGTAATTGACCGGGTGAAAGCCGGCGCGACCGATCCTGATCAACTGGCGCTGAGCAGCCTGGGGCAGCAAGCGCGCATCCAACTGTGGCTGGGCAACATCGCTCCGGCAGCACAACTGTACGCCCAGCAGGCGGCACAGGGCGATCAAAACGGTGGGCTGTCGTTACAGTACGTCTCCAGCTATCTGGTCAATCCTGACCACTTAGAAGCGCTGAAACAAGCCATTAGCGATCCCTTGATCCAACAGTTGGTGACCGTCGAACTCTTTGCGCGCGGCAGCAATTTGCAAATGTCGGATACCGATGCCGCCGGTACCCGTTCGAAACAGATAGTCAGCCAAATTCTGACGCTGCTGAACGACTCGGTGAAAAGTGGCTTCAGCGGCAGCGACCGGCTAGCGGCGCTGGCTTATCGCGCCGGGCAATATCCCATGGCGGCCAGCCTGTTAAAACATGCCGGTGACAGTGGGCTGGCGTGGTGGCTACGCGCCAAGATGGCGCTACGCGATGGGGATGTTAAGGCCGCTACCGCCGCTTATGCCAAAGCGGCCGCTGCCTTCCCCTCCAGTGAAAGCTGGGGCGAGCAGCGCAATGCGGACTTTACGCCGGAAACCATCGTGCCCGAATGCCGGGTGGCCGGGGAGCAGGCGATCCTTGCCTTGGATCGCGGCGACTACCTGCAGGCGATGGATTTTCTGTATCGCGGCAAAGAGATTTATTGGGCGGATGTCGCCGACGTGGCCGAGCGGGTGCTGACGATCGACGAACTGAAAGACTTCGTTGATAAACATGTGCCGGCACCGGCAACGCCGCTGAAACCCGTCAATCCCGATGAGTACAACGGCCAGCAAATCACGCCGGATATCCAACTGCGGGAATTGCTGGCGCGGCGGCTGATGCGCGCAGGGCGGGCCCAGGAGGCGATGGACTACTTTGATATTCCGAACTACCGTCAGGTGGCGCAAGGGTATGCCGATACGCTGAAAACTGCGCAGGACAAAACCGCCGACAAACTGGTGCGGGCCAAAGCCTATTATCAGGCGGCGACGCTGCTGCGCACGCAGGGGCTAACCTTCACCGGCTACGAGATGACGCCGGATTACGCCATTTATGACGCAGGTTATTCGTATCTGGGGGATGCCTTTGATACCCGCGAGCTGAAACACAAGAGTTGGATCAGCAGCGCCGAGGCGGCGCGGGCCAAAGCGGCGCTGCCGCCACAAGACAATCGCTTCCTGCATTATCGCTGGCAGGCGGTCGACCTTGCCCAGCAGGCCGCCGATTTGTTGCCGCCCAAAAGCCAGGCGTATGCTGCCGTGCTGTGCAATGCCGCCGGCTGGGTTATTAAACGCGACGCGAAAACCGGCCAGGCGCTGTATCAGCGCTATATCAACACCGGCACCCGTTATCCCTGGGCCAGCAAGTTTGGCTACGACTGCCCGGTGCCGGATTTTGCCGCGGCAGGCCAGTAACACCGAATTTCAGGCACAAAAAAACCCGTTCATTGCTGAACGGGTTTTTTAACGCTTAAGCGGGATCAGGCTTCGATCGCCATTTTCAGTTTCTTCATGGCGTTCTTTTCCAACTGGCGCACACGCTCGGCGGAAACGCCGTACTGATCGGCCAGTTCCTGCAAGGTGGATTTGTTGTCGTCATCCAACCAGCGGGCGCGGATGATATGCTGGCTGCGCTCGTCCAGACCTTCCAGCGCGTAGGCCAGTTTGTCTGCGGCGTTACTTTCCCAGTTATCTTCCTCGATGCCTTCGGCGAAGTCCGAGCTTTTGTCCTGCAGGTAGAGAACCGGTGCCATCGACTGACCGTCGCGCGCATCGTCGTCCGGCGTGGGATCGAAGGTCATATCCTGCGCCGCCATGCGAGACTCCATCTCACGCACGTCTTTGCTGGTCACGCCCAACTCGCGAGCCACCAGTTCCACCTCGTCCTGATTGAACCAGCCCAAACGCTGCTTGGTTTTACGCAGGTTAAAGAACAGCTTGCGCTGCGCTTTGGTGGTAGCGACCTTGACGATACGCCAGTTGCGCAGCACGTATTCGTGAATTTCTGCCTTGATCCAATGCACAGCAAAGGACACCAGGCGCACCCCAACTTCCGGATTGAAGCGGCGTACAGCTTTCATCAGGCCAATATTACCTTCCTGAATCAGGTCTGCCTGCGGCAGGCCGTAACCAGAGTAATTACGGGCAATATGAGCGACAAAGCGCAGGTGAGACAGGATCAGCTGCTTAGCGGCCTCCAGATCGCCCTGATAATGCAGCCGTTCAGCCAGCTCCCGCTCTTCCTCTGCCGTCAGCATCGGATAGGTGTTGGCGGCCCGGATATAGGCTTCCAAACTGCCCTGGGGCACTAAAGCTAAAGTTTGCATTTCTTTGGTCATTCAAACCCTCTCTTGAGAAAACAGGTCATGCAGGTGATGACTCACGGCGGGGAAAAGATTGATTTTACGGCAGTTGCTGTTGCAAAAGCGGTCCACACGCCGGGCACCCTAACATTTTGCTGCAAATTTTGACCGTGTTCCGCCCTATAAGTTCACTGTTTTTCGATCGCATTGCAGATGACAATACGTGACGAAGGTGGAGACCGATAGGGAATTTGTGCGCTAAGAAGAGACTGAGTGGTGCTTGCTTTACTGCCGGTAACTCTTCTCCCGCAACACGTTCGGAGCAGCAGGAGAAGAGTATACCAAAAAAACTTTATTGTGGTGTAAATCGGCGTAAATGTTGCACCGTCGCCAGCCAGGCGGCGATCCAGCCAATCATCGCGGAGATAATCAGCAGCAACAGCGCCTCATCCCACCCCAACCCATGCAGGGTAAAGGTAGTCCCAAACACTTTTGCCACGTCGGTAACCACCGACCCCAGTTTCCACACCAGCGCCCCGGACAGCAACAGCGACAGCAGCGCGCCGAAAAAGCCGAGCATCGCCCCGCCATTCAGGAACGGCCGCAGAATGAAGCCGTCGGTCGCGCCAATCAACTTCATCACATTGATGGTGTCTCGGCGGCTGAAGATGCTCAGACGCACGCTGTTACCGATCACCAGGAAGACCGCCACAATCATCAGAATGCCGATCATCGCCGCCACCTGCCCCACCAGCCCGGTCAGCGCCGCCAAGCGAGCAAACCAACTGTCATCCATCCGTACCTCGTCCACCCCCTGAACCGCCGTCACGCGATCGCGCAGGGTATTGAGGGTATCCGAGCTCTGGAAGCTCATCTTCGGCGTGATGATAGCCACGGCCGGCAGCGGGTTTTCTTCCAGCATATCCAGCGCACCGCCGAAGCCGGACCAGTTGCGGAATTCGCCCCGCGCCTCTTCGCGCGACAGGTAATTCACCTTCTCTACGCCAGCTTCCGCCTTGATGGCGTCGAGCACTTTCACCGCGGCGTCATCATCGAGAGATTTATCCAGATACACCGTCAGCTGCGGCGTCGGATACCACTGGGTGGCTGCAGTGCTGACGTTTTTCCAGACGATATAACACACGCTCGGCAGCGTCAGGGAGATGGCGATCACCATCACCGTCAGCAGAGTCGCCAACGGTTGACGCAGCATATCCTTGATGGCGTTCATCCAGGCATAGCGCCATTGTTCGCGCCAGCCGCCGCGCAGCGCCTTGCTCTTGGCGGTTTTTACGTTATTCGCCATGATGCGCTCCTCCAGCCATACGGCCCTGGCTCAGGCTCAGAATGCGGTAATTGCGACGGGCGATAAGCCCGGTATCGTGAGTGGCCATCAGTACGGTAACGCCAACCCGGTTAAATTCTTCAAACAGGCGCAGAATGCCTTCCGACAACGCATCATCCAGGTTACCGGTGGGTTCATCCGCCAGCAGCACCGCCGGTTTGTTCACCACCGCACGGGCGATGCCCACGCGCTGCTGTTCACCGCCGGACAGCTGAATCGGGAAGTTTTTCGCTTTATCCAGCAGCCCGACCTTGTCCAGCGCGGCGGAAACGCGGCGGCGGATGTCTTCGGTGCTGGCACCGGCGATGATCAGCGGCATAGCCACGTTGTCATAGACAGTGCGATCCAGCAGCAGGTGGTGATCCTGGAAAATCATGCCGATCTGACGACGCAGAAACGGCACCTCGCTGTTTTTCAACCGGCTGATGTCGTGGCCACCAAACCAGATATGGCCGGCGCTTGGTCGTTCGATACCACAAATCAGTTTCAGCAGGGTACTCTTCCCCGCGCCGGAATGGCCGGTCAGAAACGCCATCTCCGCCGGGCGCAGATGGAAATCTACCCCCTGCAGCGCTTGCCGTCCGCCCAGATAAGCTTTACTGACCTGTTCAAAGCGAATCATCCGTATTAATCCTCTCGGGCAAAAAGTGCCTCAATAAAATCGTCAGCCTTAAATGGCCGCAAATCTTCGATACCTTCCCCAACGCCAATGTAGCGAATCGGGATTTCGAACTGATCGGCAATGGCGAAGATCACCCCGCCCTTGGCGGTACCGTCCAGTTTAGTCAGCGTGATGCCGGTTAAGCCCACGGCTTCATTAAATAATTTCGCCTGGCTGACAGCATTCTGTCCGGTGCTGGCATCAAGAGTCAGCATAACCTCATGGGGGGCCTGGTCGTCCAGTTTTTTCATGACGCGGACGATCTTCTTCAGTTCTTCCATCAGGTGCGCCTTGTTCTGCAAGCGACCGGCGGTATCCGCGAGCAGCACGTCAATGCCACGCGCCTTGGCAGCCTGCACCGCGTCGTAGATCACCGAAGCGGAGTCTGCGCCGGTATGCTGCGCCACCACCGGAATACGGTTGCGCTCGCCCCACACCTGCAATTGCTCCACCGCCGCCGCACGGAAAGTATCCCCCGCCGCCAGCATCACCGATTTGCCTTCCGCCTGGAACTGACGGGCCAGCTTGCCGATGGTGGTGGTTTTACCCACGCCGTTCACCCCCACCATCAAAATGACATAGGGGTTTTTACCGCCAACATCCAGCGGCTGTTCTACTTTAGTCAGAATTTCAGACATTTCCTCCTTCAGCTTGCCATACAGCGCCTCGGCGTCTTTCAACTGCTTACGGCTGGCGTGCTGGGTAAGGGAGGTAATGATTTTACTGGTGGTTTCCACGCCGACGTCGGCAATCAGCAACTGTTCTTCCAGCTCTTCAAACAGATCGTCGTCGATTTTCTTGCCACGGAACAGGCCGATAAAACCGGAACCCAGGTTCTGCTTGGTTTTCACCAGGCTGCGCTTCAGGCGGGCAAAGAAGCCTTCTTTGGTCGGACGCTCCTGCTCTTGAGTTACCGCCGGGGCCGGCAGATCGCCTTCCGCCGATTCGGGCTCTTGTTCTTCTGTTTCAACAATGGCTGGGGCAATGATAATCGGCTCCAGCGCAACACTGGCCGGCAGAGGCTCTGCTTCTGGTTCTGGCTCTGGCTCTGGCTCTGGCTCAACCAACGCCTCAATCATTTCCGGCTCAGGTTCAACCATCGGCTCAGGCTCGACAGCAGGCACAGGCGCGATGAGTTCAGGTTCAGGCTCCGGTGCAATGACCACCACCGGCTCAACGATCTCTTCAACCCTGGGTTGCTGTTGTGCCGCCACCTGTTCGGTGAGGGTGACAACCTCTTCCGCCAACGCTTGCGCCGGGGTGGAATGCTCAGCGACGGCAGGTACGCTTTCGGCGATGTGTTCGCCGGTCAGGCTGCCGTCCCATTCTCCTGGGGTATCAACGGAGGCGGCAGGTTCAGATTCCTGAGCGGGGAGCTTGTCGTCCAGCGGGGCGGCAACCGGTTCGGCCGGCGTCTCCACGGCCTGATTGTCCGTCTGCTCTACCGACGCTTCAGGTTGCGGTTGCTCTTCTTCCTTCTGGCCGAAGCCCAGCCAGGAGAAAAACCCACGTTTCTTATCTTTTGCCATGTTATGACTCTACTCCGTACCGAAGGCTTGCTTGCCCTTCATACTTGAAGCCGCAATCAGCGTTGGCTATGCGCGCTCGCCCCAGTCACTTACTTAAGTAAGCTCCTGAGGACTTCCGCTCTTGCCGCCTTGATGCAACTCCAATTATTTTGGGTATATGCTGACAATAATCCGCCGAGTCTAACACTTTCCCTCGCGCAGCAACACGCATCCGGTATGCTTTCCACTGTGAAATCAGGCAACAAAGTTTTACCGTTCCCCCCGGCGCGTCTCACCGGTAGAATAGAGGCAACCTTTCGTTAACTCGTGCGGCCTCGCGGCCAGAGAAAGAAATAAAGCAAACCTATGACAAGACTCACGCCACGGGCGTCGGCAAAAAAACCGCCCCAGGCCGCAGCCGGGCAGATCCGCATTATCGGAGGCCAATGGCGCGGGCGTAAACTGCCGGTGCCTAACAGCCCGGGGCTGCGTCCGACCACCGATCGCGTCCGCGAAACCTTGTTCAACTGGCTGGCACCGGTCATTCAGGGCGCACGCTGCCTGGACTGTTTTGCCGGCAGCGGTGCACTGGGGTTGGAAGCGCTGTCACGCTATGCCGGCAGCGCCACGCTACTGGAATTTGAACGCCCAGTGGCACAGCAACTGGAGAAAAACCTGGCACTGCTGCAGGGTAAAGGCACGGTGGTCAACACCAACACGCTGCACTGGCTGGCGGGCAACGGCCAGCCGTTTGACGTGGTGTTTCTCGATCCGCCGTTCCGCAAAGGGCTGCTGGCAGAAACCGTCACCCTGCTGGAACAGCAGGGCTGGTTGGCCGATGAGGCCTGGATTTACGTAGAGGCCGAGGCGGAAAGCGCTGCGGCTGACGTGCCGGCCAACTGGCAATTACACCGGGAAAAAGTCGCCGGTCAGGTCGCTTACCGGCTTTATATTCGTTCGCAAGAGAAAACCAACAATGCTGATTAATCTGGGCCGCCTGCTGATGCTGTGCGTATGGGGCTTTCTGCTCTCCAATCTGTTCCACCCTTTTCCCAAGCCGCTGAAGTATTTCATCGACGTGGCGCTGTTCTTTATGGTGGTGATGCACGGGCTGCAACTGGTGTTACTGAAGTCCACCCAGCCGAAAGATCAGCCGATAAGCTACTGGCAGGAAGCCAAGATCTTCATCTTTGGCGTATTCGAACTGCTGGCCTGGCAGAAAAAACAGCCGCCCATTAAAAGAAAATAGGTTATTGCGCGGTAAATGAGACGTATCTTGTGCCCTGCATGCTCAACGTACCCTGTGCGCCCTTTTCGATCGGGTTGTACTGCCATTGTTTCAGCCGCAGCCGGATGTCCTCGCCGCCGGACAGCGGGCTGAACACCACCTCATAATGCATCGGCTCATTGACCCCCTGTTCGCGCTGGCGCGAACGGGTGGTCGCCACGGGAAATTCGCGCTTGTCGCTGACCTTGACCTGCAGACTGCGCACCGGCGCGCGGTCATTTTCCGCCTCGGCACGGCGCTGGTTGAAGTAACGGTGTGTCGCCAGCACGGCGATCAGCGCAATCACGGCGACAAAAAACAGCGGCGGCTTACTCATCCTTATTCCCATTCCTTTCGCGGCTAAATCAGCGTAAACATAGCATTCTCAAGAAAGCATTGTCGATTGCAGGCGCGCTGCCTACACTGCACATAGGAAGTGACACTGGTGACAATTTGGAGCCGGGCTCTGCGGCTCCCATAATGAATAAGGAAGACACAATGAGTTGGCCGTTCCTTGCCGTATTCTTTTCCGGTTGGCTGTTCGTAGACGCCTCCTATCGCGGGCCACGCTGGCAGCGTTGGGTATTCAAACCGCTTACTCTGCTGCTGCTGTTGCTGCTGGCCTGGCAAGCGCCGGTGCTGGGGGCCGCAGGCTATCTGATCGTCCTCGGGCTGGTGGCAACGCTGATCGCCGACGCCTTGCTGCTGCTGCCGCGTGAGCGTGTATTGTACGCCATCGGCGCATTTTTCCTTTCGCACCTGCTTTATACTCTGAGCTTCGCCAGCCAGATGACTTTCAGCCTGTTTTGGCCGCTGCCGTTGGCGCTGCTGATTATCGGTGTGTTGCTGTTGGCGACGATCTGGACGCGGCTGGAGGAAATGCGCTGGCCAATCGCCACCTACGTAGCGATGACGTTACTGATGGTGTGGCTGGCGGGTGAGCATTACTTTATGCGCAGCACCGATTTTGGTTTCTCGCTGTTGGCGGGCACCTCGCTGCTGCTGTTAGCCAACGTGGTATGGCTGCTTAACCGCTACCGCTTTAGCTTCAGGGCGGCGGATGCGGTGGTGGCGTTTTGTTATTTCTCCGGCCATTTCCTGATCGTACGCTCGTTGTACCTGTAAATGTCCAAGGCGGGTTCGGGCTACCGAACCCGTTTTATTATGTCAGCGCCTTCAGAGTCAGGCCATCATCCGCCCCGAGTTGATTGCGGTAACTCTCGCCGTCACGCGAAAAGAACGCCAGCGTACTGCCATCGGCCCGCAACAAAGCGATGCCATCCGGTGCCGGACGCCAACCAACGACCTCTGCCGTAAACACCTTTTTCAGACAGTGCTGAGGATCCACCAGCCGATAGCCATTGGTTTCGCTTTGTTCGACAGCCAAAAATTCAATCTGACACTGTTGTTCGGCGTCGGCGATCGACCATTGCCCCGCCAGTGACTTTGCGGAAGGAAGAACCAAACTGCCGGCCATAACTGCCCCCGTAACCATGATGTTCCCCGCCATGACGGCGGCACGCGCTAAGCTGCCTTTCATCTCGGCTCCTGCATAACGCCCGGCCAGGCAGCACCGGGCGTTACCCTCACTGTTACACGATAAAATCAGTGGCGACGTCTACCTGCCCCACGATCTTCACCAGGAAGTCCGGCGCCTGCTGGCCGCCGATATTCAGTGCCAAATCGCTGACGTTGTTTGACGCATTGTAAGACAGCAAGGCTTCGCCCGCTGCACCGCTGAAGTGATCGACGAAGTGGATCTGATCACCACTCTGCGCCCCTTGATTAAAGAACGACAGGTCAATTTTATCGGTACCTTTCTGGAAATCGCGGATCCAGTCAGAAGCGCCCGGCTTGGAATCGCTGACGGCGGCGAAAACAAAAGTATCTTTGCCAACGCCGCCCCACAGCTCATCAGCACCTGCGCCGCCGAACAGGATATCGCTGCCCGCGCCGCCCTTCAGCACGTTGTTGGCCGCGTTGCCGACGATAACGTCATTACCCGAACCGCCAAGGGCGTTCTCAATGGTGACGCCCGCCGCGATAGACACATTGCCTTTCAGCCCACCCACGTCAGAGAAGGACTTCTCGTTCAGGTTGATACGCTGATTGGCGGTGTAACCGGAGAAGTCGAAGGTATCATTGCCGCCCGCATCCCAGGCCGCAAAGATCACTTTCTGCGCGTTGCCGGCGGTGCTGAGGAAATCGCGGCCGGTATTGGAGTTGAAGCCATACACGGTATCGCCGGTGCGGGTAGACAGGTTAGCGCCATAAAGATGTTGAATGGCGGAAATGTCATCCAGCAGCGGTGCCGCGGCATAGTGGCCGCCGTTGTCTCCGCCGGTATTGGTTTCGCTCCAGTAGCTCATCAGGCTGAACTCGCGAGTGTCTTCGGCATAGCTGGCATCGTTGTAGGTTGGGTTGCCTTCCCCGGCGTTGTAATCGCCCGGGTGGCTCAGGCCCAACGCGTGGCCAATTTCATGAGTGAACGTCTGACGACCGTAATCTTCGCTGGCCGGATGTTGAACATTGGATTGATTGACGTTGTACCAGGTCTGGCCGCCCAGATTCTGCCCCTGATAAATCGTGTTCGGCAGGAAAGCGTAAGCCTGAGTATCGTAGTCGTAATGGCCGGGGCGATCCTGGCTGTAATTGCCGAAGGTAATATTGGCCTTCTGGTTGGCGGCAACTTCGGTGAAGGTAATATTCGCCACGTCGGACCAGGATTGCAGCGACAGTTTAGCCTGCTGCTGCTGTTCGGCGCTGAACTTGCTCAGCCCGGTATCGCCGGCAACGTTGGTAGAAGAGAATTTATAATCGGGGAAAGAGAACGTTAATTTGGCCGGTTGACCAAAAACCTTATAACCGTTCCAGGTTTGGTTCTCACGGGTAATAAACAACCCAGCTTGTTCGGTAGAAAATGAGTCCTTGCCATTAACCTGAATCCCGTTGCCACGCTCGTGGTAATGCAACAGATCGTCTACAGCATTGTAGCCGGATCCTGCTGCTGCGAGGCTGGATTCAGTAACTTCAATTGCCTTTTTGGTAGATTGCATTGGTTCGATTCCACTCATTAGCTGATTGTTATCAATCAGACAGATAGACATAACCTGCCAGTCAGCCATGGATAACGATCCGCCAGCTAACAGGAAGGGGCTTATGCGCCGTTTCCGGCAGTGTGTTAGATAGAATTAATGCATATATATCAATAGATAAGATTACCTCCATAAATGGTAATCGATTCCAATTATAGGCAGACACTCAAAAACTGAACATGAAATAATCAGCTATATATTCATGTAACGAAGGAGACTTGTGCTGGTTTTTGGCGATCCTTACAATGTAAATTAAACTTAATAATCACAAGTCAGCAACAAACTTCAACAAAAATGCGGCCTGCAGATGCAAGCGGATCGTGCTGGCATTTAGGTGCCAAAAAGGTAAATTTAGTTAAAGAGTTATAGGTTAATAACTCTTTATTATTAGCAGGCGAGACTTTTTAGTTTGTATAGAAATAACATTTTCCTATTTGCTCTAACGGCCTTGCGCCACCCGCGATGATGCCCACCTCACAGTTAGCAATAATTCTCATCCCGGCGCTTGACTCTGGAGTTGACTCTAGGGTGTAGAGTCGGCGCAATGAATATCATTAACTGCCCGGAGGGGGACGTTATGCATACCCATCAAAACCATAATCATCAGGAACATAACCCTGCAGAAGGTGCCTGCGGCTGCAATCACAGCCACGGTAAAACCCAGCACGGTTGCAGCAGCGAGCAAAAAAACCCAGCCACCGAAGCCGATCATGCTCACTCGCACGATCATGGCGCCAGCTGTTGCAGCACGGACAATCATGAGGATCCGGATGAGGAAAGCGACAGGCTGGCTGACGCCCCTCCTTCCGGCAGCCGACGTTACAGTTGGAAAGTCACCGGCATGGACTGCCCAAGCTGCGCAAAAAAAATAGAGAACGCCGTGACGGGCATTCCCGGCGTAGACAACGCTCGCGTGCTGTTCGCCACTGAAAAACTGGTGGTCGATGCCCAATCCGATGTCAGCCTGCGCATCCAGGACGCAGTGCAACAGGCCGGCTTTACCCTGCTCGGCACCCAGGCAACCAAAGCCGAGTCACCCCAGGCATCGCGCCTGAAGGAATTCGGCCCGCTGCTGTTGCTCACCACGCTGATGGTGGTCAGTTGGGTGCTCGATATGGTCAATCCCGAACTGGGCCGCATTGCGTTTATCGCCACCACGCTGGTCGGTCTGGCGCCGGTCGCTACCAAAGCGCTGCGGCTGATCCGCTCCGGTACGCCGTTTGCCATTGAAACGCTGATGAGCGTGGCGGCAATAGGCGCGCTGTTTATCGGTGCCACCGCCGAGGCGGCCATGGTGCTGCTGCTGTTTATGGTTGGTGAGCTGTTGGAATCCTACGCCGCCAACCGCGCCCGCCGTGGCGTGACGGCACTGATGGAGCTGGTGCCGGAAGATGCGCTGCTGCTGCAAGGCTCGGAGCGTAAACGCGTGCCGGTCGCCAGCCTGCGCCCCGGCGATGTGATTGAGATTGCCCCCGGCGGCCGCCTTCCGGCTGATGCCGAACTGCTCAACCCGTTCGCCAGTTTCGACGAAAGCGCCCTGACCGGCGAATCGGTGCCGGTCGAACGTCAGCAGGGCCAGAAAGTCGCGGCGGGCAGCCTGTCGGTCGATCAGGCCGCGCAGATGAAGGTGATTTCCGAGCCGGGCAAAAACGCCATCGACCGCATTCTGCAGTTGATCGAAGAGGCCGAAGAACGCCGTGCACCTATCGAACGTTTCCTTGACCGGTTCAGCAGTTATTACACGCCAGCGATTATGCTGCTGGCCGTTGCGGTGATCCTGGTGCCGCCGCTGCTGCTGTCACAGCCCTGGGATATCTGGATTTACCGCGGCCTGACCCTGCTGCTTATCGGCTGTCCTTGTGCGCTGGTCATATCCACCCCGGCGGCGATTACCTCCGGGCTGGCGGCGGCCACTCGGCGCGGCGCCCTGATTAAAGGCGGTGCGGCGCTGGAACAGCTGGGCCAGGTGCAAACCATCGCCTTCGATAAAACCGGTACGCTGACGGAAGGCAAACCCAGGGTCACGGATGTACTGCCGATCAACGGTATCAGCGAACAGCAGTTGCTGACCCTGGCTGCCGCGGTAGAAACCGGCTCTCATCATCCGCTGGCGCAGGCGATTGTCAAACGGGCCGAGCAATATGGTGCACCTCTGCCACCGGCACAGGCGCGTCGCGCTCTGGCGGGGGTTGGGGTGGAAGGCGTGGTTGACGGCAAAACTCTGTTGATCAGCGCGCCGGGTAAACTGGCGGCAGGTCAGCTCGACGCCTTGTTGCAAAGCCAGGTAGAAAAACTGGAAAACGCCGGCAAAACGGCGGTGGTGGTGTTGGAAAGCGGCGTAGCGATCGGCCTGCTGGCACTGCGTGATACGTTGCGTAGCGACGCCAAACAGGCCATTGCCGAACTGAACGCGCTGGGGATCCACGGGGTGATGTTGACCGGCGATAACCCGCGTGCGGCAGCGGCGATTGCCGCGGAACTGGGGATCGATTACCGAGCCGGGCTGCTGCCGGAAGATAAAGTGAAAGCGGTAACCGAACTGAGCGAACTGCGCCCGACGGCGATGATCGGTGACGGCATCAACGATGCACCGGCGATGAAAGCCTCAAGCATCGGTATCGCCATGGGCAGCGGCACCGACGTGGCGTTGGAAACCGCAGACGCGGCACTGACCCATAACCGGCTGATCGGTGTGGCGGAGATGATCCGCATCTCGCGCGCCACACATGCCAATATTCGGCAAAACATCACCATTGCGCTGGGTCTGAAAGGGGTATTCCTGATCACCACGCTGCTGGGGATGACCGGGTTGTGGCTGGCGGTGCTGGCGGACTCGGGCGCTACCGCGCTGGTCACCGCCAACGCACTGCGCTTGCTGAAGAAACGTCAGTGATGCTCTGCGCCGGAGCCCATCCCTGGGCTCCGGCGCTACTTTCATCAGCGACAGTGCCTTCAGGGATAGCGTCAGCGTGCATGCAGGACTCGCATCACCCGGATACGATCGGCAACCACTTGGTAGAACAGAAGATAATTGGGATGAACAATGATTTCGTGCGTGCCATCAACCCTGCCACGGCGAAAAATATGAGGATGTTCAGCGGCAGGAAGCATTGCTTCTGAAATTAACACCTTCATTTTTCTGGCTGCCCGAGGATTGTCATTGGCAATGAAAAGCAGTATATCCGCCAAGTCCTGGCGAGCAGATCGACTCCATTCGATGACGAGCATTTATACCTGCTTGGTTTTCTTCCTTGCTTCCGCTACAGCGATAAGAGCATCCATCTCGGCCATTACCTCGTCATGGGAAATGCCAGGCAGGGGATCATCCATGGCTTCCCGAACCTTTTCCCGAAACCAGCGATCGTAGATTTCCGTCTGCTCTTGTGTCTCATATTCTGAGACAACAGGCGAGCGTAAGATAATCATTGCTTACCCCTTTTTCCTGTAGCCCCTTTCAAGCAGCCTACCGCACAAAGCGGTCAAAAACTATACGCCCTTGCGTAACAGGTAGCGGTACGGCGCCTTGTCGGTTTCCTGCGCCACCAGCGTGTGCTCCATAAAGCGGCAGAAGCCCGGAATGTCGCGGGTGGTGGCCGGATCATCGGCAATAATCAGCAGGGTTTGACCGTCATCCATATGGCGTACGGTCTTGCGCACCATCATCACCGGTTCCGGACAGCGCAGCCCCAGCGCATCGAGCGTCTGGTCTGCCTGGGCAAATAAGTCAGTCATGCAATTTTTCTCGATCAAAAGCGATCGGCGAACGCCCGCCGCATCTCATTGGCGCCTAGTTTACGCCGGTAGTTTTTCTGCGCAAGATGCGTTAACGTTTGCGTTAAATTTAACCATTGCATTGGTTGCGCAAACGCGTATCATGCCGCCGCGCAGCGCATTTTGCTGTTGCGACAAGAAACTCTGGGTTCCCTCACCCCACGACTAAAAAGGCTACAACATGTATTCGTTTACCGCTCAGCAGCGCCTCACCGCGTTGGTCTGGCTATCGCTGTTCCATATTGTCATCATTACCTCCAGTAACTACCTGGTGCAGTTGCCGATTACCGTTTTCGGCTTCCATACCACCTGGGGCGCGTTTACCTTTCCGTTCATCTTCCTGGCAACCGATCTGACGGTGCGTATTTTCGGTGCCCCGCTGGCACGGCGTATCATTCTTTCGGTAATGGTCCCGGCGCTGTTTATCTCGTACGTGATTTCTACCGTAACCTATCAGGGCGAATGGCAGGGCTTTGCCGCGTTGGGCAGCTTTAACCTGTTTGTGGCACGTATCGCCATCGCCAGCTTTATGGCTTACGTGCTCGGTCAGATCCTCGATGTACACGTTTTCAACCGCCTGCGCCAACGCAGCGCCTGGTGGGTTGCTCCTGCCGCGGCAATGTTCCTCGGCAATATCAGCGATACCCTGTCGTTCTTCTTTATTGCGTTTTATAAGAGCAGCGATGCGTTTATGGCCAATAACTGGGTGGAGATCGCCCTGGTGGATTACAGCTTCAAGGTTCTGATCTGCCTGCTGTTCTTCCTGCCGATGTACGGCGTACTGCTGAACATGCTCCTTAAGCGCATTGCCGTCCGCCGCAATGACGGCGGCCTGCAAGCGAACTGACCCGTGTTATCATTGGTGGCCTGCACCCTACGGAGGCCGCCAATGACAGTAATGACCCGCCACGCCACCCTCAAAGAAATCCACACCCTGTACCAGCAAATCCCCGAATTCGGTGGCCTGCATAGCCTGGCCGATTTACAGCGACGCATCGGGCCGTCCGCCTGCCACCTGCTGCTCGCCGAGATTGACGGCCAACCCGCCGGTTTCAAGCTGGGCTATCAGACGCAAGAAAAGGTATTTTACAGCTGGCTGGGCGGCGTGCTGCCGGCCTTTCGCCGCCACGGCGTGGCGCAGGCCTTATTGGCTGAACAGGAACGCTGGGCACAGGCTCAGGGCTATCGCCAGGTGAGGGTAAAAACACGTAATCGGTTCCAGCCGATGCTAATGATGCTCATCGGCAATCACTATCGGATTGTTCAGCTGGAAAAGAAAGGCGAAGTGGCTGATTATCGGCTATTACTTGAAAAAACCTTGTGACAACATCTGCCTTGCATTTCAACGTGGAATAGGTTGCGATACGGCAGTAAAAACCTACCTGAAAGGAAGAAGGAAGCCCAATGCGTAAAGTAGCAAAATTGATGGGTATCAGCCTGTTAGTGCTTGGCCTGGCGGCCTGTGACGGCGACACCAAAGACACCAAGGCACCGACGGACGGTACTGCGGCCAGCGCACCGGCCGGGCAACAGGTGAGTTTACTGGACGGTAAACTGGCGTTCACTCTGCCGGTCGGCATGGCGGACCAGAGCGGTAAGCTGGGCAACCAGGCGAACAACATGCACGTTTACGCCGACAGCACCGGCCAGCGCGCGGTGATCGTGATCCTCGGCGACAAGACCGCCGACAACCTGGAAACCCTGGCCAAACGTCTGGAAGACACCCAGCGCTCGCGTGACGCCAATCTGCAGGTAATTACCAACAAAGCCATCGAGATTAACGGCGTCCCTCTGCGTCAGCTGGACAGCATCATCACCAGCGGCGGCGAAAAAGCCTATTCTTCGATCCTGATCGGCACACTGGATAACAATATGCTGACCATTCAGGTCACGCTGCCGGCGGATAACCAGCAGCAGGCGCAAAGTGAAGCCGAAGGCATCATCAACACGTTGAAACTGAAGCCGTAATCCCAAGGGGCCGGCACGCCGGCCCCGTTTAGCGCCCCCATTACCGATTACGCCAATGCCTGTGCCAGCAGGGTGATCGGATGTTCGCAGCGCTTGCTGGTCGACATCTCGATTTGCCACTTGCAGGTTTCGCAGTCGGTCACCACCAGATCCACACCGCTGTCCTCTATCTGGCGAAACAACGACGCACCGATCCCCTGCGAAGTCGCATAGTTCTCCGATTTAAATCCGTAGGTGCCGGCGATGCCGCAACACTGCGAATCCAGCACGACCAGCTCCAGCCCCGGAATTTGCCGCAACAGCTCCAGCGTATAGGCGGTCCAGCCCATTTTCTCCATATGACAGGGCGTATGATAGGCCACCCGCAACCGCGTGCGTTTCAGCGGCAGAGTGCGGCCCTGGTTGATCAGACGATACAAATAACGCGTCGCCAACTCTACCCGCTCGCGCACCGCCGAGGTATCCACCCCCAGCAGGTGCGGATATTCATCGCGCAGGGTAAAGGTACAGCTCGACGAGGTGGCTACCACAGAAATACCGCGCTCCAGTACCGACTCATGCAACGATTCGGCATTCACTTTGGCCTGCTTTTTGGCCTGGGCGATAAAACCGTTGGCAATCAAAGGCACGCCGCAACATTTCTCGCGCTTCAGCAGCTGCACGCCGATATCCATCGCGTTAAAGACCTTGATCAGATCCTTGCCCAGCTGCGGATGGTTGTAATTGACGAAGCAGCCGTGAAAAAACGCCACCTGTTCGGCATAACGCTGCTGGGCCTGCGCCTGCCGGCGATACCAGCGGCGGAAGGTGCCGAACGAGTATTTTGGCAACTCGCGGCGATGGTCAATTTTCAGCGCTTTGTCCAACAGCGCACGCACCGGTTTCAAGCCGGTGGCGGCGTTGATTATCGGCGCAAAAGGCGTCGACAGCGACCCCATGAGGTCGGTGTGGCTGAGGATGGCGTCGCGCAGCGTCGGTTTGCTCTGAGCGTAATCGGCACGGGCGCGCTGAATGATATCGCCGATGTTGACGTCGGACGGGCAGGCTACTTCACAGCGCTTGCAGTTGGTGCAATACTTCAGCGCTTCATCGTACAGCGCCGGATCTTTCAGCCGCAGGCGTTCGCCGTCTGGCCCCGCCTGTTTTGGCCCCGGGTAGAGCGGGTTGACTTTGGCGACCGGGCAATAGGTGGTGCAAACGGTGCACTTGAGACAGTTTTCAAAGCTGGTGTCTTTCTGCAGACTCATGGTCGCTCCTCCTCTGAGGCAATCTGTTGCGCGACGTGCAACGCCCCGATCAACGAAACGCCGGCACCGCAGCCCTGCTGTAGCGGATCGTACCCGCCGGTGACCGCCCCGATGGCATACAGGTTGGTCAGCGCCTCGCCGCGCCTTAACGCACGCAGCCGGCTATCGGTGCGTACGCCGAACTGCAAATAAGGTTGCGGAGCAAACAGATCGCTGCAGCTCCAGTCGGCGCGATCCGCACGGCTTTCTACATCCAGCCCAAACACCGGCTCGCGCACGCCGTCAAAATCCGCCACCAGCCCATTACTGAAAAAGCTGCCGCTGGCCAGCACCACCTGCTGCGCCTGCAACGGAATATCGCCGTGGTTGCGGGTATAAAGGCCGGTAACACGCCCGGCGTCGATATCCGCCCGCAGCACGCTGTCCCCCGGCATAAAGATGCCCCCCAGCTGTTGCAGACGCTGGCGCAATGCCTGGTGCAAGCGCATGCCCAGCACCGAAGGCGGTAGCGTCGGCAACAGACGCACCGGTTTGCCCACCGCCGCCTGCAACGCCACCAGTGGGGCATCGTCCTCCAGCCCCAGGCAAGCCGGCAGAAAAATCGCCTCGGCATCACCGACCAGCCGGCGCAGCTCGTCCGCCATCGGCATCCGGTTTTCCGGCAAATCCAGCACTCTGGCGATATTCACCGCCCGGAATTCACTGGGATTGTTGCGCAACCGGTCCAGCGCAGGTAAATGCAACCAGCCGACCCCGGTACGCACTCCCAGCGCCTGCATGAGTGAATCGGCGGCCAACTGCGGCTGAAAATCCAAAAATCCCTCAATGCCAATCACCGCAACGCTTTCCCACGACAGCGTACCGGACAGCGGCGTTACCGGAATGGCCTCCGGGCTAAGCCAGGTGGCCCGACGCGTACCGAGCGGCGTAACGCGCAGATGATTCCTTGCATTGCTGCCTTGCAGATCCAGGCCGCAGCGCCTCAATAACCGGGTCGCTTCATCAGACAACTGCGCCACCCGGTCTGCACCCATCAAGGAATAAGGATGCTGCGGTGCCTGCCGCGCCAGTTCAGGCAACGCCATAAGCGGTGCGTCGACCTGCGTGCCATCGGGCAGTTGCGCCAGCAAATCGAGCGAGCCGGATGAAAAATACAACGCGCTCTGGCCGGCGCTGACCACGGCGCAGCGCTTGCCCTGTTCCGCCAGCGCGATGGCGCAGGCCATGCCCGCCAAACCGCCGCCAATCACCACCACGTCAAATCGCATCATCCGCCTCCTGTTTTTCCCGGGCATCCAGCCCGCACAATCCCTGGTATACCCAACGGGTGAACTCACTTTCGCGCAGCGCGTCACCCCAGGCGATCGGGCGTACGCCCTTCCAGCGTTCGTTGAGGAAATGCGACAACTGATCGATCGACTGCTGCGGGGTGGCGACGTTAAAGCGCGTCAATAGCCCGGCCGCACGGCAGGCGCACAGCTCACCCTGGCAGGTGCCCATGCCAACACGAGTGCGGCGGCGCAGATCCACCAGATTATTGACGGTGAGGGAGTCTACCGCATAGCGTACCTCGCCGGCGGTGACCGCCTCGCATTCGCAGACCAGGCTGTTGTCCAGCCGATCGCCGGTCGGTACCAGGCTGGCGCGATCGCCATGGCGATACACCGCCGAGCCGCGGATACTGGCCGGCAACGCCACCACGCTGCGTACCGTTTCCTCCGCCGTCTGCCGGGAGCCGGGCAGCGGTTCCACCGCGGTAGTGCATGGGCTATCCAGCCCAAGCTTTTCACACACTTTATCGGTCGCCCACTGCGCCATCAGGCGATAGGTCATCAACTTGCCGCCGGTGATGGTGATAAATCCTTCCAGCCCATCGCGACTGGCGTGATCGAGCAGCACGATGCCACGGCTGACGTTGCGGCCGCTGGGATCGTCGTCACTGGCCACCAGCGGCCGCACCCCGGCATAGGCGCGCAAAATGCGGGTTTGCGCCAGTTCCGGCGCCAGCAGCGCACCTTCGCGGATCAGAATGTCCACTTCCTGCGGCGTCACCACCATGTTGTCGATCTGGTCGTAGTCGATGTGGGTGGAGGTGGTGCCAATCAGCGAGATGGTGTCGCCCGGCACCAGAATGTCGGCGTCTGCCGGTTTGCGGCAACGGTTGATTACCATGTTGTTGATGCGGTGGCCGAGGATCAGCAAGGCGCCTTTGGCCGGGAACATGCGGATGCGCAGATCGGCGTATTCCGCAATCTGCTGGCCCCAGATGCCGGCAGCGTTGACCACCACCTCGGCGTGGATATCGTAGCGGCGTGCAGCCTGATGGTCGAAAACGCGCACGCCGGTCACGCGATCGCCCACGCGTAACAAACCGACCACCTGGTGATAGGTAAGGATCTGCGCACCGTGCTCGCGGGCATCGAGCATATTGGCGGCGGTCAGACGGAACGGGTCGACGGTGCCATCCGGCACCCGCACGGCGCCGATCAGCGCCGGGTTAACCGCCGGCTCCAGGCGCAACGCCAATTGCGGATCAATGGCTTCGGCGTTGATACCGGCACTGTGGCAGGAAGCAATAAACTGTTGTTGGTAGGCCAGCGAATCCTGCGGCAGGGTAATGAATAACCCGTCGGTACGCTCGATGCAGTGATGCGCGATGCGCTTGAGGATGAGGTTTTCTTCTATACACTCACGCGCCGACTCGCCGTCGGTCACCGCATAACGCGCTCCGCTGTGCAACAAGCCGTGATTACGGCCGGTGGCGCCGGTGGCGATATCATGGCGCTCCAGCAGTATGCAACGCAGGCCACGGCGCGCGCAGTCACGGGCAATACCCGCCCCGGTCGCACCGCCACCAATGACTATCACATCCGTTTCGCTGTCCGGTGAATGGCTGCTCATTACGCTTCCTCAGGATCCGTGGTTATTACCCTATTGGGCCACGGTTACTGGGGTCTTTGTTTGATAAGGAACAATAACGAACTTAAAACGAAAACAAAATGTCCACAAAAAGCCATGAATGTGATCAGAATCACGATTTTTGGCCGTTTTTCTATTTCATATCGTTAACTAATCGCTCAAAATCCGCCGTAGTTTCATAAAAGTGTAACATTTGCGCCATTCATCACAGCGACACCAGGCTGTTTTGACTAGGATGGCGCTCGTTATGGAACAAAAAAACACCACATTATCTATCCGCTCAATCATCAAATGAACGTAGACGATCATATTGATGTGATAACTAAAAGCCATCGGAGGCGCTCATGTTGAGTATCTTTAAGCCGGCAGCACACATTTCCCGTGTGCCGGTCGACAAAGTCGACCCGCTCTACCGTAAATTGCGCTGGCAAATTTTTATGGGGATTTTCTTCGGTTACGCCGCCTACTATCTGGTGCGTAAGAATTTCACCCTGGCCATGCCTTATCTGATCGACCAGGGTTTCAGCCGCGGCGACCTCGGTTTCGCGCTGTCGGGTATTTCCATCGCCTACGGGTTTTCCAAATTCATCATGGGGTCGGTTTCTGACCGCTCCAACCCACGCGTGTTCCTGCCCGCCGGCTTGATTCTGGCTGCCGCAGTGATGTTGTTCATGGGCTTCGTGCCCTGGGCGACATCGAGCATCGCGGTCATGTTCGTGCTGCTGTTCCTGTGCGGTTGGTTCCAGGGCATGGGCTGGCCGCCTTGTGGCCGTACCATGGTGCACTGGTGGTCGCAGAAGGAACGCGGCGGTATCGTTTCGGTCTGGAACTGCGCCCATAACGTGGGCGGCGGCCTGCCGCCGCTGCTGTTCCTGCTGGGCATGGCCTGGTTCAACGACTGGCACGCGGCGCTGTATATGCCGGCCTTCGGCGCCATTCTGGTGGCTCTGATCGCCTTTGCGCTGATGCGCGATACGCCGCAATCCTGTGGCCTGCCGCCAATCGAAGAATACAAAAACGATTACCCGGACGACTACAGCGAGAAAGCGGAAGAAGAGCTGACCGCCAAGCAGATCTTCATGCAGTACATTCTGCCGAACAAATTGCTGTGGTACATCGCCGTAGCCAACGTGTTCGTTTACCTGCTGCGTTACGGCATTCTGGACTGGTCACCGACCTACCTGAAAGAAGTGAAACACTTCGCGCTGGATAAGTCCTCCTGGGCCTATTTCCTGTACGAATATGCCGGTATCCCGGGCACCCTGCTGTGCGGCTGGATGTCGGACAAAGTGTTCAAAGGCAATCGCGGCGCCACCGGCGTGTTCTTTATGACGCTGGTGACCATCGCTACCGTCGTTTACTGGCTCAACCCGGTCGGTAATCCTGGCATCGACATGGCCTGTATGATCACCATCGGCTTCCTGATTTACGGCCCGGTGATGTTGATTGGTCTGCACGCGCTGGAACTGGCACCGAAGAAAGCGGCCGGCACCGCAGCGGGCTTCACCGGTCTGTTCGGTTACCTGGGCGGCTCCGTTGCGGCCAGCGCCATCGTCGGTTACACCGTGGACTACTTCGGTTGGGACGGCGGCTTTATGGTGATGATTGGCGGCAGTATCGGCGCGGTAGTGCTGCTGTTGCTGACCATGCTGAGCGAGAAAAAGCACCACGCGGAAATCGCAGCCAACAAACGCGGCTAAGCGTCATACAAATTTCGCATTATTTAAAGGCCGCGCTGCGGCCTTTTTACTACTTTATTACCCTGCACCTACAACATGGAGAATTACGGAATGCGGACTCAAGTCAAAGCCCTGCTGACGGGGATTATCCTGGCCACCTCAATGGTCAGCGCCGTACAGGCGGCGGACAAGGTGGTAATTGCCCACCGTGGCGCCAGCGGCTATCTGCCGGAACACACGCTGCCGGCGAAGGCGATGGCCTACGCGCAGGGTGCGGACTTCCTCGAGCAGGATCTGGTAATGACCAAGGACAACGAGCTGGTGGTACTGCATGACCATTACCTCGATCGCGTTACCGACGTGGCCGAACGCTTCCCGGATCGGGCACGCAAAGACGGCCGCTATTACGCCATCGACTTTACCCTGGCGGAAATCAAGTCGCTGAAGTTCACGGAAGGCTTTGAGATCGAAAACGGTAAAAAGGTGCAGGGCTACCCTGGCCGCTTCCCGATGGGCAAATCGGACTTCCGCGTCCATACCTTCCAGGAAGAGATCGAGTTTGTTCAGGGGCTGAACCATTCGACCGGCAAAAACATCGGTATTTACCCGGAAATCAAGGCGCCGTGGTTCCACAAGCAGGAAGGCAAGGATATCTCCAGCAAAGTGCTGGCGGTACTGAAGCAGTATGGTTACACCGGCAAGGGTGACAATGTTTATCTGCAATGCTTCGACGCCAACGAACTGAAACGGATTAAAACCGAGCTGGAACCGAAGATGGGCATGGATCTGAAGCTGATCCAACTGATCGCCTACAACAAGTGGCAGGAAACCTATGAGCAGAAAGCCGACGGCAAATGGGTGGAATACGACTATGACTGGATGTTCAAGCCGGGCGCGATGAAGCAGATTGCCCAGTACGCCGACGGTATCGGGCCAGACTACCACATGCTGGTGGAAGCGGAGAAATCCAAACCGGGCCACGTGGTGCTGACCGATATGGTGAAGGAAGCCCATGCCAACAAGCTGGCGGTGCATCCGTTCACCATCCGCGCCGATGCGCTGCCAAACTATGTGACCGACGTGAATCAGCTGTATGACGTGATTTACAATCAGGCAGGCGTTGACGGCGTGTTCACCGACTTCCCTGACAAGGGCGTGCAGTTCCTGCAAAAGCAGGGCCAGCACAAGTAACCCGGACAAGGGCGCCGCAAGGCGCCCTTCTTGCCTCAGGCCAGGAACATCTTGCGCAGGTAATGCGGCACCGCGTCGTCGACGTTGGAGCCAATCACTTCCAGCTCCGGCAACTTGTCTTTCAGGCGCTGGTGCGCATCGCGCATAATGCAGCCCTTGCCGGCCATCGCCAGCATTTCCAGGTCATTCATGCCGTCACCGAAGGCGATGCACTCTTTCAGCGAATAGCCGATGATTTTGGCCACTTCTTCCAGCGCATGACCTTTGGATACGCCGCCCGCCATCACTTCCAGACAGGTCGGGAACGAGAAACTGACGTTAACCCGATCGCCCCAGCGCGCATTGATGGCATCTTCCAGCGGCAGCAGCTTTTCATGGTCGTCACAGGTGAAGTACACCTTGCACACGCCGTCGGTTTCCAGCAGGCCCGGTTCAAACAGCTGATACTGGAAGATCGATTCCCGGAAGAACTCTTTCTGCTCCGGGCTTTCCCGGTTGATGAACCAGTCGTCGTTGCGATAGACATTGGTGGTGATGTCCGGATCATCATGCAACATGCCGTAGAGATCGCGGGCAATGTCTTCCGCCAGGTTGTGGCTGAAAATCAGCTCGCCGGCGGTGTTATGCACGCGGGCACCGTTGGAGGTGATCATAAAGGCGCTGATCTCGAGGTTATCGCGGATCTGCGAAACGTCGATGTGATGCCGGCCAGTGGCAAACACAAAGTGCACGTCACGCTGGGTCAGCAGCTTCAACGTCTCTTTGGCATAAGGCGACAAGGTGTGGTCAGGTGATAGCAGCGTGCCATCTAAATCGGAAGCGACGACGTGATACATAAGGGTATGTTCTAACCTCTGATGGAGTGGTCGGCGGCAGGGGAGCCACCTAAGTGTTTAGCAAAGAAACGCAGGATTGCGTTCAATGCTTCGGCGCGCATCGCGTCCCGCTCGAACAGGATCTCATGGCGTGCGCCTTTGATAACCCGCGGTTTCCCCCCTTCACAAGGGTGCCCCGCGTCTGACAGTGCCTGACAAAAAGCCTGTTGGGAACGGTTGTCGACTACCCGTTCCTCACCGGCCTGCAATAATAACAGCGGTGTGGTGATTTTAGCCGCCTGCGCGACAATCTGCCGCCCGGCCTGAATGCTTTCTCGTACCCAGTGGTAGGTAGGACCGCCCACCTGCAACTCGGGGTAATCGGCGTAATAACGCAAACAACGGCGATAGCGCTCGCGGCTATGAGTCAAAACGTTGACCACATAGGGCAGCGGCCGCCACTGGCCAGTGCCTATCGCATAGTAATCGTGCACCGTCGGGTGTTTCTCCACCCAGTTAAGGATGCGATTCGCCATCCAGCCCGGCATCGGCAGATGAATGCCGAACATCGGCGCGCAAAACGCGGCGGCATCAAACGCCTGCGGCTGACGCGCCAAAAACTGCGCCAGTATCGCGCCACCCATCGAATGCGACAGCGCAAAGTGCTGCCGGTAACCGTGCGGCACCACTTGCTGCTGATAAAACTGGGCGAAATCGTCAATATAATCGGCAAAGTTTACCACATGACCGCGATGCGTATCAGCCAGCAAGCGGCCGGAACGGCCTTGTCCGCGATGGTCGAGGATCATCACATCAAAACCGCAGTGGAACAGATCGTAGGCAACTTCTGGATATTTAACGTAACTTTCGATACGGCCGGGGCTGATCACTACCACCCGCTGGTGACGTGCAGAGCTAAAACGCACGAAGCGGATCGGCACGCCACCCACGCCGATGAACTCACCTTCTTCACGCAGCCGCCAAAAGGCCAGCAGCGGGCCGGTAGCGAAAGCAGCGAACTGCGTTTCACGCATTAACCAGTCATCGGTGCTGTGGGTGAACGACGTCATTACATGCCTTTTAGCGGGGGAAGTGCCTATAAAAATGTGATAAATATTACTATACCCTATGGATTTCAAGTTGCAGCTAGGCGCCCAGCTCGTTCATCCCCAGGAGCTTACTCCGGTAAGTGACTTGGGTGAACGCGTGCAGGTAACAACGCTGCAGCTTGAAAGACGACGGGTATAGCCATTTTGGCACAAGTTGGTACTTTCAGGGAGCTTTACGATGACCTTGGACTGGTGGTTAACCTATCTGCTGACAACCCTTATCCTGAGCCTGTCACCCGGCTCTGGCGCAATCAACACCATGAGCACCGGTATCAGCCACGGGTATCGCGGCGCGGCGGCATCCATCGCTGGGCTACAGGTCGGGTTGAGTCTGCATATCGTGCTGGTGGGCATCGGCCTCGGTGCGCTGGTCTCTCAGTCGCTGCTGGCGTTTGAAATGCTGAAATGGCTGGGTGCCGCTTACCTGGTATGGCTAGGTATCCAACAATGGCGCGCCGCCGGCTCGCTGGATTTGCATACCCTGGCGGGCAGCATGCCGCGCCGCCGTTTGTTCCGCCGCGCAGTGCTGGTCAATTTGACCAACCCGAAGAGCATCGTGTTCCTGGCCGCCCTGTTCCCGCAGTTTATTTTACCCCACCAGCCGCAGGCCGAGCAGTATCTGGTACTCGGCGTGACCACCGTGGCGGTGGATATTGTGGTGATGATTGGCTATGCCACACTGGCGACCCGCATTGCCGGCTGGCTGAAGACGCCGCGCCAAATGCAGTTGCTGAACCGTATCTTCGGTTCGCTGTTTATTCTGGTGGCCGGATTATTGGCTACGGCCAGAAAGGCATAATGCAAAAGGGCCGAACATCACTGTTCGGCCCTCGCGATAGCATCCTGCGATTAACGGGTAAAGATCAGATGCAACCCGAAACCGGTGAACAATACACCCGCCAGCCCGTCGATCCATTTCGCCAAACGCTGGTAGCCGCGGCGCATTGCCGGCAACGCAAACACGACCGCCACCAGGCTGAACCAGACAAAGGTCTCGGCGATAATCAGCAGGAACAAGCCCCAGCGCGCGCCGGCCCCCACGTCGTCACCCACAAACAGCGAGAACACGCTGCCGAAATAGATAACCGCTTTCGGGTTTGAAAGGTTGGTCAGGAAACCGCGAATAAAGCTGCGCCCGGCCTTTGGCAACGCCACTTTCACGTCTTCCGTCGGCACCGATTGGGCGTTCTGAGAGCGTGCGGAACGCAGCAGTTGCCAGCCCATCCAGCATAAGTAAATCCCACCGCCGACCATGATGATCTGGTGCAGCCAGGCCATTTTCTGCAAGATCAGGTGCAGGCCCATCAGCGCAACCCCCGCCCACACCACGATACCCAGTGAAATACCCACTACGCCCATCATCGCCTCACGGCGCGAACGGCTGGCGGCGGTTTGCGAAACAAAAAAGAAGTCCGGCCCGGGGCTCATCAGCGCGATCAAGTGCACCAGCGCCACGGTCAGAAACAGCATCAGCATGATTTATTGCCCTTATTCTTCGTCATTATCGAGGTGATCGCGGATCATCGCCATAAACGGGGCACCGAAACGCTCCAGTTTGCGCTGGCCAACGCCGTTAACGCTAAGCAAGTCGCCGGCCTTGATCGGCATTTGCTCCGCCATTTCCAACAGCGTGGCATCGTTAAACACCACGTAAGGCGGGATATTTTCTTCGTCGGCAATCGATTTACGCAGCTTGCGCAGTTTGGCAAACAGCTTGCGATCGTAATTGCCGCCGTAGGATTTCTGATTGGCGCTGCCACGCGACTTCAGGCTTTGGATGCGCGGCACCGCCAGTTGCAGCTCCAGCTCACCACGCAGCACCGGGCGCGCGGCCTCGGTCAATTGCAGCGCCGAGTGCATGGCGATGTTCTGGGTAATAAACCCCAGGTGGATCAACTGACGCAGCACGCTGGTCCAGTGCTCGGTCGTTTGCTCGCGGCCGATGCCGTACACCGGTAACTTGTCGTGCCCGTATTCGCGGATGCGCTGGTTATTGGAACCGCGCAGCACTTCGACAATATAGCCCAGGCCAAACCGCTGGCCGACGCGATACACGCAGGACAGCGCCTTGCGCGCGTCTTCCAGTCCGTCATAGCGCTTGGGGGGATCGAGGCAGATATCGCAGTTACCGCAATTTTGCTGCTTGCCCTCGCCAAAGTAATTGAGCAACACCAAACGACGGCAGGTTTGCGCTTCGGCGAAAGCCCCCATGGCGTTCAGTTTGTGCCGTTCGATATCCAACTGCTGCCCGGCCGGTTTCTCTTCCAGACAGCGGCGCAGCCAGGCCATGTCGGCCGGATCATACAACAGGATCGCTTCGGCCGGCAGGCCATCTCGCCCGGCGCGGCCGGTTTCCTGATAGTAGGACTCGATATTGCGCGGAATATCAAAGTGCACCACGAAACGCACGTTGGGTTTGTTGATGCCCATGCCAAAGGCGACGGTGGCTACCACCACCTGCAAATCGTCACGCTGGAACGCTTCCTGCACCTGCGCGCGGCGATCGTTGTCCAGCCCGGCATGATAGGCGCCCACGCTCAACCCGCGGCTCTGCAAACGCGCCGTGGTGTCTTCCACCTTGGCGCGGCTGTTGCAGTAAATGATACCGCTCTTGCCGCGTTGGTCCTGCACGAAGCGCCACAATTGATCGAGCGGCTTGAATTTCTCCACCAGCGTATAGCGAATGTTTGGGCGGTCGAAGCTGCTGACCTGCACCAGCGGATCATGCAGCGCCAACAGGCGTACGATGTCGCCACGGGTAGACTCATCGGCGGTAGCGGTCAGGGCAATCACCGGCATCGTCGGGAAGCGCTGCTTCAACTGACCCAACGCGCGGTACTCAGGACGGAAATCATGGCCCCACTGCGAAATGCAGTGCGCTTCGTCCACCGCCAATAGCGCCGGCGGACAGTGGTCGAGCAAGTCGAGGAAACTGTCCATCATCAGCCGTTCGGGGGCGATGTACAGCATTTTGATCTGCCCGCTGCGGCAACCCGCCATAACCTCCAGCTGCTGCTCGCGCGTCTGCGTCGAGTTATAGCAGGCGGCGGAAACGCCGTAGGCCAGCAGTTGATCGACCTGATCTTTCATCAGCGAGATCAGCGGGGAAACCACTAGCGTCAGGCCATCCATCACCAGCGCCGGGATTTGGTAGCACAACGATTTACCGCCGCCGGTCGGCATGACCACCAGACAATCCAGCCCGCCGATCGCCGCGTTGATAATCGTTTGTTGACCCGGTCGGAATTGCTGGTAGCCAAAGGTATCGCGCAATACCTGCTCTGCCAGCAACTCTTTGTTTATCACTGCTGCGGTTGACACACACTTCCCCACTTTTTGCTGCATAGCGCCGCCATCATGACGGCCGTATTACATAATATCGTTAAGCATGACACCAACGCCAACCCGTGTCTGCCGGAAGTTGTAATCAATCAACGATTCGCCGTAGCCGCTGAACACCTGAGTGTAGAAACGCACGTGTTTGGAGATTGGGTAGCTCCAACCCAGTTCCGCACCGCCGTAACCGCTGTTCCAGTTGTAATGGCTGTCGACGCTGAACACGCTGTCGCCCCAGGCGTAACCGACTTTCAGACGGTAATACCCCATGTATTTGGTGATATCCGGGTTGTCATCGCTGCTGTCGCTTTCCGAGAAGCGGAACCAGGGTTTCAGATCCACCTGCCAATTACCGTTCTGCGCCATAAAACGCGCATAGCCGCGGTTCCAGCTGCGGGAGGTTGGATCAGAACGCCCGTTGGACTGATGGTTGAGACCCACTTCAACGTCACGCAACGTCCAGCCGGCAAAGCGGTAATCCGTCGCCCAGCCGAGGAATACCTGCGGCTCGTAGTTGGTTTCGCGAAACGGTGACGATTCGCCGTGGTTGGAAAGCTGCCACCAGGAACGCTGAGTATAAGAGGCGCCCAGCACCGAGTTGTCGCCCAGAATGCCACGCCACAGCGGGAAGGCCAGGCTGAGCTGGTATTTCACTTCATCCTTGCGCGCCTTCTCGGCCCAGTTGTAGGTCTTGATGGCCTCTTTGTTGATATTGCTGGTATCGGTGTACAGCACATAGTTGGTGTCGTACGGATATAGCGTGAAGGGGTTGTCGTGATCCTGCAGCATGTTGGCGATAATGCTGCCGCGCACTGCAGGTTTATCATGAATTTGCTGCTCTTTGGCCTCTTCCGCCTGCACCAGCAAAGGTGCCGCCAACATGGCCAAAACGATCCCTGACAAAATGCGCATAACGTTCCTCACTCCAACAAAAATGACAAACTCTGAAATAAAAACAGGCCATTTTACACACAAAGGCGGTTTTGCAGCAGTGCGGCGTGCATTTATTGGATTAGTCTGGTAAGCAACAAAATATAGGCATAAAATCAACAAACGATTAACCTGGACCGACCAGTTAACAACCTCCCCACTCTATTGAATAAAGAACAGGTATTTATGCCCACTACACCACTAACTCTCGATGCTGCACGCCAGAAAATCGGCGAAATCTTTGTTTATCACATGCCGTTTAACCGCGAGCTGGGCCTTGAGCTGCGCCGCTTTGAAGATGACTACGTTGAACTGAGCTTCACCAATCAGCCCAAACTGGTGGGCAACACCACCCAGAAGATCCTGCATGGCGGCGTGATCGCTTCAGTGCTGGACGTTGCCGCCGGGTTGGCCTGCGCCGGGAGCGTGCTGATGCGTATGGATCCGCTGATCGAAGAGGAAGTGGCCTCGCGCCTGTCGCGCATGGGAACCATAGATCTGCGCGTCGACTACCTGCGCCCCGGCCGCGGCGAGCATTTCGTCGCCTCCGCCAGCGTCTTGCGCAGCGGCAACAAAGTGGCGGTCGCACGCGTCGAACTGCATAACCACGATGGCCTGCATATCGCCAGCGCTACCGCCACCTACCTGGTCGGGTGATTGTGCGCGGTGAGCGTCTTAAGTACACTCACCGCATCTCCGTTTTACCCATCCGAGTATCGTCATGGACGCACAGCAAACGCGGCAGGGCATCTTCTTTGCTCTGGCCGCCTATTTTATTTGGGGTATCGCCCCGGCCTATTTCAAACTGATTCAACAGGTGCCCGCCGATGAGATCCTCACTCATCGGGTCATTTGGTCCTTCTTCTTTATGCTGGCGCTGATCACGCTGGGCCGCAACTGGCCACAGGTTCGTGCCGCCTGCAGCAACCGCAAACGGCTGCTGTTGCTGGCGGTGACCGCAGTGTTGATCGGCGGCAACTGGCTGTTGTTTATCTGGGCGGTAAATAACCACCACATGCTGGAAGCCAGCCTGGGCTATTTCATTAACCCACTGGTTAACGTGTTATTGGGAATGCTGTTCCTGGGCGAGCGTTTCCGCCGCATGCAGTGGTTGGCGGTCGCGCTGGCGTTTGCCGGCGTGTTGATTCAGCTATGGCAATTCGGGTCGCTGCCGATTATCGGCCTGGGGCTGGCGTTCAGCTTTGCTTTCTACGGCCTGCTGCGCAAGAAAATCGCCATTGACGCGCAGACCGGCATGCTGATTGAAACCCTGTGGTTACTGCCGGTAGCGGCGGCCTACCTGTTCCTGTTCGCCGAAAGCCCAACCAGCCATCTGGGCGCTAACCCGTGGTCGCTGAACCTGCTGCTGGTCGCGGCCGGCATCGTCACCACCATACCGCTGCTGTTCTTCACCGCGGCGGCGACCCGCCTGCGCCTGTCGACACTCGGTTTTTTCCAGTACCTAGGCCCGACGCTGATGTTCCTGCTGGCCGTCACTTTCTATGGGGAGACCATCGGTCAGGACAAACTGGTGACCTTCGGTTTTATCTGGGCGGCACTGCTGTTGTTTATCCTCGACGCACTCTACACCCAGCGCAAATTACGTTGACGCAGGCGAGGCTCGATTGGAAATGAAGCGGGCCATCGCCGGGCCGGTCAGCAGGATGGTGAACAGCCGCAACGTTTGCATCGCCATCACGAAGGACATATCTACCCGGCTGCCCGCCGCAATGATCGCCACGGTGTCCAGCCCGCCCGGGCTGGTCGCCAGATAAGCGGTCATCAGATCCACCGGCAGGAAGCGAGTCAGCATCCACGCCAGTAGCCCGCAAAACAGCATCAGCGCCACTATCGACGCCACCATCTGCGGCAAAGTGCGCAACGCCAGCAAAAATATCGGCCGGGTGAAACGTAGCCCGACGCTCCAGCCAATCAGGGTATAAGCCAGCGCCAGCAACCATTCCGGCACCTGCAACGCCATCGCGCCGCTGGAGTGAAGCGTTGCGCCGATGATCATCGGTAAAAGCAACGCGCCGGAAGGAATGCGCAGCCGGGGGCCCAGCCAGGCACCGGCAACGGCGATACCCAGCGTCGCGAGAAAACGCCAATCCAGCGGCGGAAACCATTCCAGGGCGCCGCTGCCGTGTCCTGCCTCATCGCCCAATCCAATCCGCGCCACCATTGCTGCCGCCGTGGCGACAAACAGCACCCGCAGATATTGCATGAACGCCACTAACCGGACATCTGCACCGAAATCCCCCGCCATCGCCACCATCGCCGAAGCGCCGCCGGGCGATGAACCCCAGGCCCCGGTCGGCCCCGGCAACCCGCTGAAACGCACCAGACACCAACCAGAAACGCCGCTGGCCGCAAGCGTAGCAATCAGTACCAGCAGCACCAGTGGCCAGTCGTCGAGTAACGGCGTGAGGATAGCGGGAGAGAGACTTTGCGCGATCATGCAGCCGAGCACCGCCTGCGCGACGATAAACAGACGAGTGGGAATACGCACCGTGGCACCCGAAAGCCCCATCGCCACACCGACGATCATCGGCCCCAGCAACAGTGCAGCGGGAATATGAAATGTTTGCAGGCCAAACCCCAACGCCAGCGAAGCCAGCAGCAGGAGCAGCCATTGAGACCAGCGGGGCAACTTCTCCATCAAAACTCACGCCTTACGGGCAGATGAGACGAGGCGTCATTGTACCCCTATTTAGCAAGCTAAGGGATAATGAACCCTGATTCTTTAAACGTAGCGCGCACAGTCACATTGAGTGCGGACAGCGCGCAGGCCCTGGACATACACGCAGTATGTAAGGAGGCCGAGCACTGCCCAGACTCAAGTTGGCAAAGCGAGTTTCGTTTAAAGCCAGTTCTTGCGCTTGAAATACAGGTAAGGGGCCAGCCCCGCGAGGATCATCAGGCTGATGGCGCCCGGATAACCGAACGACCATTTCAGTTCCGGCATAAACTCAAAGTTCATCCCGTAACTGGAAGCCACCAGCGTGGGCGGCAGGAACACCACCGACACCACCGAGAAAATCTTGATGATGCGGTTCTGTTCGATATTGATAAAACCCATCGCCGCCTGCATCAGGAAGTTCACCTTCTGGAACAGCGACTCGTTATGCGGCAACAGGGATTCGATGTCGCGCAGCACTTCACGCGCCTGTTCCAACTGGCCGGTCGGCAGGCGCGCCTTGCGTACCAGGAAGTTAAGCGCGCGTTGGGTATCCATCAGACACAGGCGCACTTTCCAGCCGATATCTTCCAGTTCCGCCAAGGTTGACAGCGCTGCGTCGTATTCGTCGCCCTGATGGCCTTCCATGATCACCCGGCTGAGCTTTTCCAGATCGCTATAGATGTTTTCGATCTCGTCCGCCAACTGCTCAATCTTGGTTTCGAACAGATCCAGCAACAGCTCATAGGCATTGCCGTCAACCATCGTCAGATTGCGGGCGCGCATGCGGTACAGACGAAACGCCGGCAGTTCGCGCTCACGCAGGGTATACAACCGGCCGTCGCGAATGGTGAAGGCCACGGTCGAGTTGCCGGCGTGATCTTCCGCATCTTCAAAATAGAAGAAGGAGTGAATATGCAAGCCATCTTCATCTTCGAAAAAACGCGCGGAAGCTTCGATGTCGTCCAGCTCCGGGCGCGTAGCCAGGCTCTGGCCCAGCTCATTTTGCACGCGCTCACGTTCGCCCTCTTCCGGTTCAACCAGGTCAACCCACAGTGACGAAGTGAGATCATCCGAGTCATCCAACTCCAGACGGGACAGGCGACTGTTATCTAATTTAAACGCGCTTAGCATGTGCCAAAACTCCCTATTGGTGACGGGTGCAGACAACGCGTGGAAGCACAGAAACAGAGGGGGTGTTGCATCACCAGCTTGTTTCAGACCATGAAGGATCTGACTCGTAGCGACGCTTTGCGGGGTCGCCGACAACCACGAAGGCTATCAGCTCAATGGGATAGCCTTAGAAGTTGTACCTGTTGTTGTCCAGGTCAGTGAGCCAGTATCTACTGGGTGTGTCCAAGGCGTATGTCCCCATTGATAATCGTGCGCGCATGTTACGCCGAGAAGAAAAAGCCTGTCAACACGTTAGACAGGATAATTGCGCAACAACTCATCACCATGACAAATGACCAAAAGCGCGCTTAACCCGAAGTAAAGCGTGCAGAAAAAGTCTGCGGCGATCTCTCACCGCATCCGGGAAAGTTGCTAAGATTAGGCCACTATAAGCCTGCGGATTTAGCCGATGAAACAGATTACCGCCCACGACCTGACCGCGATGAGCGAACAGGCTGCCAAAGTGGCGCGCCTGCGCGCGCACCGTACATTACACGAAGAGTTAAGCGATCCCGTACAGCGCCTGGCGATTGCCATGGAACCGGGCACCTATATCCGTCCGCACCGCCATCCGCAAACCTGGGAGCTGTTGACACCGCTGCGTGGCCGCTTCGTGGTGCTGCAATTTGACCAGGATGGCGTCGTCATCCAACGCACGCTACTCGGCGAAGAAACCAAAGTGCTGGAGATGCCGGCATTTACCTGGCATGCGGTGCTGTCAGTCGATGTGGGCGGAGTGATATTCGAGGTGAAGCAGGGGCCATATCAGCCGCTGGCGGAAGAAGACTGCATGTCATGGGCGCCGGCGGAAGGCGGTGAGGGCACCGAAGCGGTGATGCGCTGGTATGCGACCGCACAAATCGGCGACAGTTACGCTCACTGATTTGGTTGATTGCAGGGGAATTTCCCCTGCAACTCGCCTGCCTTATACCGTTTCCAACCGGGCGTAGGCCGCCACCAGCCACTTGATGCCTTCGCCCGGAAACGCAATTTGCAGCCGGCTGTGTTCGCCACTGCCTTCCAGATTGACGATGGTGCCTTCGCCAAACTTGGGATGGCGCACCCGCTGGCCAAGCTTGTAGCCGGTGTCGTTTTCGCTGATTGGCGTGCCCATGCGGCGATGATTGACCGGCCGCGATACGCTGGCGCGCAGCCGCACTTCTTCCACACAGTCTTCCGGCAGTTCGCCGATAAAACGCGAAGGCCGGTGGTAAACCTCTTTGCCGTACAAACGACGCGTTTCGGCATAGGTCAGCGTCAGTTTCTGCATGGCACGCGTCAGGCCAACGTAAGCCAGCCTGCGCTCTTCCTCCAATCGTCCGCCTTCGTCCAGCGACATCTGGCTCGGGAACATTCCCTCTTCCATACCGACGATAAACACCAGAGGAAACTCCAGCCCCTTGGCGGAGTGCAGGGTCATCAGTTGCACCGCATCCTGATAAGCATCTGCCTGCCCCTCTCCCGCCTCCAGCGCGGCATGTGACAAAAACGCCTGCAGCGGCATCAGATCCTGATCTTCGTCCTGATAGCTGTACTGCCGCGTCGCCGTCACCAATTCCTCAAGGTTTTCGATACGCGCCTGGCCCTTTTCACCCTTTTCCTGCTCATACATGATGAACAGCCCCGAGTCGCGGATCACCCGGTCGGTCTGCACATGCAGCGGCATATCTGCGGTTTCGTGCGCCAGGGAATCCACCAATTCGGTAAAACGTTGCAGCGCGGACGCCGCACGCCCGGCCAGCACTTTGTCCTGCAACAGCGCGCGGGTGGCCTGCCATAGCGTCAGTTGGCGATCGCGCGCCGTACGGCGCACTTCATCCAGCGTTCGGTCGCCAATGCCGCGCGTCGGGGTATTGACGACGCGCTCGAACGCCGCGTCGTCGTTACGGTTGGCGATCAACCGCAAATAGGCCAGCGCATCCTTGATTTCCTGACGTTCGAAGAAGCGCTGCCCGCCATAAATACGGTACGGCATAGCGGTTTGCAGCAGCGCTTCTTCCAGCACGCGCGACTGGGCGTTACTGCGGTAGAGTATCGCGCAATCATTCAGCGCACCGCCGTTTTCCTGCCAGGTTTTGATGCGGCCGACGACAAAGCGCGACTCGTCGAGTTCATTGAACGCACAGTAGATCGATATGGGTTCGCCTTCGGCCCCCTCGGTCCACAGGTTTTTACCCATACGCCCGCCGTTGTTGGCGATCAGGGTATTGGCGGCCTTCAGGATATTGCTGGTCGAACGGTAGTTCTGTTCCAGGCGGACGGTTTGCGCGCCGGGGAAATCCTTCAGGAAACGCTGGATGTTTTCCACCTGCGCACCGCGCCAACCGTAGATTGACTGGTCATCGTCGCCCACGATCATCACGTTGCTGTTATTGCCGGACAGCAGGCGGATCCAGGCGTACTGGATGCTGTTGGTATCCTGGAACTCATCCACCAATACGTTGGTGAAACGCTCGCGGTAGTGATTGAGGATATGCGGCTTGTTCAGCCACAGCTCATGGGCGCGCAGCAGCAGTTCGGCAAAGTCCACCAGCCCGGCACGGTCGCAAGCTTCCTGATAGGCCTGATAGATACGCAACCAGGTCGCCTCCACCGGGTTGTTATAGGTTTCAACGTGCTGCGGGCGCAGTCCCTCGTCTTTTTTGCCGTTGATGTACCACATCGCCTGCCGCGGCGGCCATTGTTTTTCGTCGATATTCAGTGCTTTAACGATACGCTTCAGCAAACGAAACTGGTCGTCGCTGTCGAGGATCTGGAAATCCTGCGGCAGATTGGCGTCCATATGGTGGGCGCGCAGCAGCCGGTGAGCCAGGCCGTGGAAGGTGCCGATCCACATGCCGCCCTGGCTGGTGCCAATCAGGTGTTCGATACGGTGGCGCATCTCCGCCGCCGCTTTATTGGTGAACGTCACCGCCATAATCGAATACGGCGAGCAGTTCTCTACCGACAGCAGCCAGGCGATGCGATGTACCAGCACCCGGGTTTTACCGCTGCCCGCGCCGGCCAATACCAACAGGTTGCAGCGTGGCGCCGCCACGGCTTCGCGTTGTTTTTCATTCAGGCTGTCGAGCAGATCGGAAACGTCCATAGGCACCATTAATTGGTAAGGGGAAACGCGCCTGGGACGCGTTTTCCACTGGGAATTTATACAGAGTTCTGGCAGGGATTATAACAATGCTGTCAGCGATGCCAACTGCGAAATCTCAATATGTGGCAGCAGGCGGCTGTCCGCAACCTGCATCAGGTTACGCTGGCGGTCGTTAATCCAGCAGGCCTGCAGGCCTGAGCGCAGCGCCCCGGCGACGTCGGTGGTCAAATCATCGCCGACGTGCAGAATGCGCTCGGCGGGAACGCCTAACCGTTCCGCGGCCAACCGGTACATGTCCTGATAGGGTTTGGCGCGGCCATCCGGCCCGGAACGCAGCACAAACTGGAAGTAACCGTCCAACCCGCACAGCGCCGGATCGGCATTCCCGTTGGTGATCGCCACCAGCGGGAAACGCTCTCCCAGCGCTTTCAACGTGGCGTGAGTGGCCTCCGGCACCTCGATGCGGCTACGCCACAGCGCAAAGTTCTGCATTGCCGCGTCGGCGCCGAGGGCGGCCTCGGTATCCCGCAACCCCTGGCGGCTCAGCGCCAGATGAATGGCACGCCAGCGCCACTGGGTAACGTCGTGATAAATCTCCGGATCCTGCTCGCGCAGCTCCTGGCGCAGGCGGTGAAAATCCGCCGACTGAAAGTGATTCAGCCCAGGATGATAATTCTGCAGAAAGGCTACCGACTGCAGCTCGGTCTGCCTGATCACCGGGCGGTTGTCGTACAGCGTGTCGTCCAGATCGAAGGTCAGCGCCGCCAGCGGGCGTAGCGGACGATAAAAATGCATCAGGATTTCCCCCGTTTGGCGCGCGGATGCGCAGCATCGTACACGTTCGCCAGATGTTGAAAGTCGAGGTGGGTATAGATTTGGGTGGTGGTGAGGTTGGCGTGGCCGAGCAGTTCCTGCACTGCACGCAGATCGCCGCTCGACTCCAGCATATGGGTCGCAAACGAGTGGCGCAGCTTGTGCGGATGAATATGGCTGTTAACGCCCTGCTTGACGCCCCACTCGGCAAAACGCTTTTGCACGTTGCGGGTCGAGATGCGTTTTCCCTGATTGGACAGGAACATCGCGTCGTCTGTCGGGCCAAACAGGTCACGCATCGCCAACCAGTGCTCCAGCCAGGTAACGGCGGTGCGGCCCACCGGCAGCTTGCGTTCTTTGCTGCCCTTGCCCAACACCCAAATTTCGCCGGCGGCCAGGTCGGCATGGCGGCAGTCCAGCCCCACCAGCTCCGAAAGGCGCAGCCCAGCGCCATACATTACCTCCAGCATGGCGCGATCGCGCACCGCCAGCGGATCGTTAAGATCGATATTCAACAGCTGGTTTATCTCATCGACATCGATATTTTTCGGCAGATGACGACCGCTGCGTGGCGTTCGAATGCCTTTGGCAGGATTGGCGATCAACGCACCCTGGCTGACCTGCCAGTCGAGAAAGCTGCGCAGCGCCGACAAGCGCAGCGCAAGGCTGGAAGATTGCAGGCCCGCGCGTTTGCTGCGCGCCGCCAGCATGCGGACTTTGGCGGCGTCCAGCGCCGGCCATTCGGTCACGCCCATCTCCTGTGCCAGCGCCATCAGCGCCTGCAGTTGGCGTGAATAGCTGAGCTGAGTGAGCGGGCTGAGCTGGCGCTCAACCTTCAGATAACGCAGGAAAGCGTCCACCGGCTGTTGCAGGCTGGCCGCTACCGGGGTCATGCTCGTTCTATCCAGCGTTCCAGCAGTTCAGGCAGCATGCGCGCCAACTGATTGAGCATCACGGTACCCATGCCCTGCTGATAGTGTTGCGTATCGCGGCTGCTGAAAATCACCATGCCCAGTTCGCCGTCTTCGCCCAACATCGACAGTGCGACCGAGCCGACCAGCTTGGCCTGCGGCAACAGCAGCAGCAGCTCGGGACCATTCAGGCTGCCGAGAAAATGCTGTTGGTCACCCAGACGCTGAATGCGTAGCGGTTCAAACGACGAACGCGTCAGGGCAAGATGGGTGAAGTCGGAAGGTGCGCCGATTTTCCAGCTTTCGGAAAACAGGCGGATATTGGCGCCGGCCAAACCGAAGCCACGCGCCCAACGCTGCAAGCGATTGAGCATATCCTGCAGGCTGCCGGCAGTGGCCAGATTGGCCTGCAGATGCAGCAAGCTGGCAAACAGCGTTTCGTTGGCGCTGGCCTGCTCCATCAACAGGGTGATCTCTTCTTCGAGCCGGCCAATATGGTTGCGCTGGCGGGCCAGATGCCACTCGACCAGCGATACGGTTCCGCGGACGGGATGGGGGACGCGCATCTGTTCAACCAAGCGCGCATTGCGGATAAAGAAATCCGGGTTTTGCAGCAAAAACTGCATTACGGCGTCGTCGTCAAGCTCAATGCCTGCGACAGCCTGGTCCTCAACACTCTTCATAGATGAATAAATCCGTCATATACATGGGTTGCCGGACCGGTCATAAACAGCGGATTGCCTGGCCCTTTCCAGCGAATATGCAGGCTGCCACCCGGCAGTTCTACGTGCACCTCTTCTGACAGCAATTCCTGTTGAATCCCCACGGCCACTGCCGCACAGGCTCCGCTGCCGCAGGCCTGCGTTTCACCGGCACCGCGCTCATAGACCCGCAGCTTGATGTGTTCGCGACTGACGATTTGCATAAAACCGATATTGGCCCGTTCCGGGAAGCGCTCATGCCCTTCCAGCACCGGTCCAAGCAGCTCTACCTTGGCGGTTTTTACATCATCCACCTGTAAAACACAATGTGGATTGCCCATCGACACCACGCCGCACAGCACGGTATGTTCCGCCGCACGCATGATGTATGTCCTTTCCTCTTTGGTGGCGCGAAACGGCACCGCCTGAGGATCAAAATTCGGTTCGCCCATATTCACGCACACCAGATCGTCGTCGGTGACGCTGAGCACCATGCGCCCGGTTTGGGTACTGACGCGAATGTCGCGTTTGTTGGTCAGCCCTTTCAGCCGCACAAAACGGGCGAAACAGCGGGCGCCATTACCGCACTGCGCCACTTCACTGCCGTCGGCGTTGAAAATGCGGTAGTGGAAATCAAGTTCCGGATCGTAAGGCGGTTCTACCACCAGCATCTGGTCAAAGCCAACGCCCAAGTGCCGATCGGCCAATCGGCGGATCAGTTCAGGTGAAAAATAGACATTCTGTGTAACGGCATCGACCACCATAAAGTCGTTGCCCAGACCGTGCATTTTGGAGAACTGCATATCATACTCCGCTATCTGGACGCGCTATCCGTCTTGGGTTTGCGGCGACACCCCGCCACCGCAAATCAGGTGTTACTGGTCGCTCATCGACGGTTTTTGCTGAGAGACAGAGGTTTCCTGCTGATTTTTCTGTACCTGATCGCCCGTTTGCACCGGCGGAGTGGCCGATTTCTGGCTGCCAGGTTCGGCCGGAGGGAAATACAGCGGGCCTTTCAGACCGCAGCCGGAAAGCCCGACCAGCGTCACTGCCATCAGCGCATAGCGTAGTTGTTTTTTCATTTGCATTAATGCCTGTAATTCATGCGTCCAAGATCTCTATAATCGCAGGTGGATCATGAAAAGCAATAGGAATTGATTATGAACGACAGTGAGTTTCACCAGTTGGCTGACCAACTGATGCTTAATATCGAAGAGACACTGGACGATTTTGACGGCGATGCGGACATCGATTACGAAACTAACGGCGGCGTAATGACGCTAAGCTTCGAAAATGGCACCAAAATCGTGATCAACCGCCAGGAGCCGCTGCATCAGGTGTGGCTGGCAACCAAAACCGGCGGCTATCACTTTAACTACCGAGACGGCGCCTGGCTCTGCGATCGCAGCGATCGCGGGTTCTACCCGTTGCTCAGCGAAGCGGCCAGCGCACAGGCCGGCGAAGACGTACATTTTTCCTGATAAGCGGCTGATTCCGTAGGGCTTGCCCTACGGAATCAATGCAACTGAAATTGTTGCTTCAGCGGCTGAGCGGCGCCATCGGCCAAAGTAACGCACAGGCTCGACAGGACATTGCTGCGGAACGGGATCACCTGAGTGCGGCCATCCAGCTGCACTATCTGGTAAAACTGCGGCAGGTTGAAGTTGATAAAACTGGAACCGTAAGTGAAGCGATCGTGCGAAGAGGAGTAGAAACGGCTGACGTCGCGCACCAGTTCCTCTTTACTGCCTTCACAATGGTGATAAACCTCAACCCGGTTAGATTCATCCAGAATATAGATATTAAAGCCTTTATCGTCCGACGTGTCTTCAAAGAAGAACTGAATGATCCCCTCACTGGCGAAACCATCCACTACCGGCGGCAAGTGCACCTGATCGGTTTCCACTTTGATCGACAGACCGTGCAATTTGTTGTTGGAAATGGCGCCGTAGAATTCCACCGCGTTCTCCAGCTTTTGCACAGAAACGCTCAGACGCTCAAAGAACAGACCCCAGGTCTGGCCGGCAACGCGCACCGCTTTGAAACGGCCCGGCTCCAGGCGGGTACTGGACAGGCGCAGCTCTATGCATTCCGATACCAGTTGCTGAATGCGTGTGCGGATAAGACCGCGCAAATGCTGGCTGTAGCAGAACACTTCCACCGATTCCGGTGGCGCGGCGTCCTGATGCATTTTACCGAGAATGGTCTTCAGCGCTTCCAGCACCGATTGCTCACCGCTGAAATGCAGGGTACGCACTTCGTTCCATGAGTTGCGGTACAGCAGATCGATACTGCCCACCAGGCATTGCTGCTGCTGACCAAAACTGAACACGTCGAGCTTGCGGAAATCAAAATGCACCACCTGATTGCGGAAGGCGGCGGTTGGATCGTTTTCCAGATTGACGATAATCGCCAGATGGCGGATTTCACACGGGCTGTACAAGGCTTTTGGCGTCGGTGCCGCCAGGCGCAGCGGGAAATGGTGCGACACATCCGCCACCAGTTCCTGCAGTTTGGCCGTATCGCACAGGTTGCCGCTCTTGATGTGCAGACGGGTCTGCGGTGTCAGCAGGCCGTTGAAATAGGCCCAGGCTACCAGCTTGTTCAGGTAGCGGTTATATTCCAGCGGTTGATGGCTGACGATGGAATCCATCGCCGGCGCCTGATTGTACAGATACCAACCGGTGCGGTTGGCGCGGCCAATCGGCACATGAATAAAGGTTAAGTCGTTCTCCGACAGGTCCGGTGAAATCTGCGGGTTGACCAGCGTTACCTTGCCGGGCAGGGCTTCAAACGCCGCATACAGCTTGCGGGTGAGCACACCGATATCCTGCGGGCTGGCGCTGACGCTGAGGTTGTTGCGGCGCGCGAAGCGGATCAGGTTGCGATAACTCTGCATCATCGCATCCAGCAGTTCGTTGTGCGCTTCACGTACCCGCTCGATCTTCCAGTTGGCGCGGTTATCCAGGATAGCCAAGCGCCCTTCGTCCCAGCCCCATTCGCTGACCAGTTGGCTCAGGATTTCGCGCCGCCAACCGACGCAAGCGTTAGCGCGCGACAGTTTTTCACAGACTTTCAGATAGAAACAGCGGCGGACGAGATCGAGGCGGGTGGTGTCGTTGATTTGGTTCAGATAATGCGTGACGCGTTCGAGCATCATGCAGTAGGAGTCGAGACCGAAACAGACGATCTCGCCTTCATGCAGGCGGTGTTTAATGTCCATCGCCAGCAGTTGGGTATTCGGGTATTCCCAGGAATAGGCTTCCAGCAGCAAGGTCTTCAGCACGGCTTTGTAAGGCGAATCGATGCTCTTGTACAACTGCCACAGGCTGGCGCCAAAATACTCCTCCGCCGACAGTGTGCTCAGGCCGCCGAGATCCAGCCATTCGTTCGGCGTCAACGCGCCTTGCGAATACAGCGACAGCACATATTCATCGTAATGCGCTTCTTCTTCGCCCGGCACCATGTTCCACAAAATACGTTTGCCGGCCAGGCGCACTGCGGTGCGGTAAAACTCATCCAGCAACAGGATATGTTGGGTGGATCCGCAGTTCTCGCCACCCAGGCTACCGCTCTCGTTATGGCGGAAGCGGTTTTCGTCGATCAGGAAGAAGCTGACTTCTACACCCATCGATGCCGACCATTTTTCCAGCAGGCTGCATTTTTCCTGCAGACGGCTGCGCTCTTCGTTATCCAGCCAGGACTGATGGCATACCCAGATATCGAGATCCGAGCTGCAGCTTTGGCCGATCGACGACGTGCTGCCCATCGAGTATACGCCGGTAATCGGCAGCTCACCGCTGGCCAGCTTGTCAAACGGGCTGCCCCATTTGTCTTCTAAATCGTTAAGGTAATCTTGCTGGGTTTCATCGGGCGTATAAAGGCAAACGCCGTGGGGAACGTTACCGTTCAGATAGCCCGGCATCAGTGGGTGATGGTGGTGCAGTAAGGTAGGCAGCAGACTGTATACCCGTTGAAACGCGGGCTTCATGGCCGCTAGGGCGCGATCGACTCGTAATTGGTTGATCGCATCCAGTCTCTGCTTCAGTGTCTCGATGTAGAGGTACAAGACGTCTCGCCTGATTATCCCGGTGTTTAGAAAAAACCCGTATTCCATAAGCGCCGTTTGTATTGGAAGAATATTTGGCAACTTATTGTCGGAAACGTGATCAATTTAACACCTTGCTGATTGACCGTAAAGGAGGTAACGCTCCACTATTATTGTAGCGCTTCTCTAAACGATTTACCCGCAGTGTTAACTGCCCCAAAACACATCACACGTCCCGTTGATTCCGTTGTCCTTTCTTCGCCTGTGGCTTCTTGCACTGACAGTTTTCACACTCAGTGGTAGGATGGATGGCGAATTATAAAAACGGTAACAAGCATGTTAGACAAAATTATTCGAATTGCCACCCGACAAAGCCCACTCGCTCTCTGGCAAGCACATTATGTGCAACAGCGTCTGATGGCCAGCCACCCCGGCCTGCAGGTTGAACTGGTGCCAATGGTCACAAAGGGCGACATTATTCTGGATACGCCGCTGGCAAAGGTCGGCGGTAAAGGCCTGTTTGTTAAAGAACTTGAGTTGGCGCTGCTGGAAGGCCGCGCCGATATCGCCGTCCATTCGATGAAAGACGTCCCGATAGATTTCCCCGCCGGCCTGGGCCTGGTGACCATATGTGAGCGTGACGATCCGCGCGACGCATTTGTTTCCAATCGTTTCGCCTCGTTCGATCAGTTGCCGCAGGGCAGCGTGGTTGGCACCTCAAGCCTGCGCCGTCAGTGCCAGTTGCGCGAACGCCGCCCGGATTTGATCGTGCGCGATTTGCGCGGCAATGTCGGTACTCGCTTGGCCAAGCTGGATAACGGCGATTACGACGCCATTATTCTGGCGGTCGCCGGGTTGAAGCGCCTTGGGCTGGAGCAGCGAATCCGCAGTCCATTGAGCCCCGAAGAGTGCCTGCCGGCAGTCGGTCAGGGCGCGGTGGGCATCGAATGTCGACTCGACGATGACGCTACCCGCGCGCTGCTCGCGCCACTCAACCACACCGCAACCGATATCCGCGTACGCGCTGAACGGGCGATGAATACGCGGCTGGAAGGCGGTTGTCAGGTACCGATCGGCAGCTATGCCGAACTGGAAGGCGATAGCCTGTGGCTGAGAGCCTTGGTCGGCTCACCGGACGGCAGCCAGATGGTACGCGGCGAACGCCGCGGCCCGGCGGCCCTGGCCGAACAAATGGGCGTTGAGCTGGCGGAAGAACTGCTGGCACGCGGCGCGCGTGATATTCTGCACGACGTTTATCAGGGAAATCCCCCGGCATGACGATTCTGGTAACCCGCCCCTCTCCTTTTGGAGAACAACTGGTGAGCCGCCTGCGCGCACTCGGCCGGGTTGCCTATCATGCCCCGTTGATCGATTTCGCCCCCGGCAGCGATCTGCCTAAACTGCCGCAGGCATTGCAGCGACTTAATGATGGCGATCTGGTGTTTGTCGTATCGCAGCATTCGGTGAATTACGCCAATTCGGTCATTGGCCGCGCCGGGCTGACATGGCCGGCACGGTTGTCCTATTATGCTATTGGCCGTGCAACCGGGCTGGCGATGCACCGCATCAGCAGCCTGCCGGTGGAATACCCGCGCGAGCAGGAGATCAGTGAAACGCTGCTGCTGCTGCCGGCATTACAGAAGCTGGACGGCAAGCAAGCGCTGATACTGCGCGGCAACGGCGGGCGCGAGTTACTTGGCAACCAGTTGAGCGAGCGTGGTGCCAACGTCAGCTATTATGAATGTTATCAACGCAGCCCGGTGCACTATGACGGCAGTGAGCAAAGCGCCCACTGGCAGCGCGCCGGTGTTGATACGCTGGTCGTTACCAGCGGTGAAATGTTACAACAGCTCTATACTTTAGTTCCTGATTACTATCGTTCTTCGTGGCTGTTGCGTTGCCGCCTGATAGTAGTGAGCGAACGTCTGGCTACCCTTGCCCAGGAATTGGGCTGGAGCACGATTCGGGTAGCTGATAAAGCCGATAATGACGCGCTAATCCGCGCGCTACAATAAACCTGACTATGGGATGTGCCACTATGACGGAACAAAATACCCCATCCGCCCCGGTTGAAGAACCAACCCCAGCGGTTGAGATCTCCCAGCAGCCAGAGGCTGACCGCCGCAAAGGGAAAAATACCGGTCCGGTGCTCGGCGCGATCGCCATCGTGCTGGTTATCGCTCTGGGCGCGGGCGGTTATTACCACACACATCAGCAGGCACAACAGCTTATCGCCGCCAATCACGCTTTGCAGCAGCAGCTTGACGGGCTGAAACAGAGCCAGCAGCAAGAAAGAAACGCGCTGGAAGGTCTGTTGCAGCAACAGGGTAAAACGCTGGACGCCGCCGACCGCGAGCAAGCCACTCTGGCCCGGCAGCTTAACGAACTGCAGGAAAAGGTCGCGACCATCTCCGGCAGCGATGCCAAAACCTGGCTGCTGGCGCAAGCCGACTTCCTGGTGAAAATGGCCGGGCGCAAGCTGTGGAGCGATCAGGACGTGACCAGTGCAGCCACGCTGCTGAAAAGCGCCGACGCCAGCCTGGCGGACATGAACGACCCGAGCCTGCTCGAGGTACGTCGCGCCATCACCGAAGACATCAGCACCCTGTCCACCCTGACCCAGGTCGATTTCGACGGTATCATTCTCAAAACCAATCAGCTGTCTAACCAGGTCGACAACCTGCGCCTGGCGGATAACGACAGCGATGAAGCGCCAATGGATCAGGACAGCAGCGAGCTTTCCAGCTCGATTGGCGAATGGCGGCAGAACCTGAGCAAAAGCTGGCACAACTTTATGGCAGACTTTATTACCGTTCGCCGCCGTGATGCCAGCGCAGAACCGCTGCTGGCACCGAATCAGGACATCTACCTGCGAGAAAATATCCGTTCGCGCCTGCTGGTGGCGGCGCAGGCGATCCCGCGTCATCAGAATGAGACGTACAAACAGTCGCTGGAAACCATTTCCACCTGGGTACGCGCCTACTTTGATACCACCGATCCGGCCACCAAAGCTTTTTTGGAGGAGTTGGATAGTCTGAGCCAGCAGTCGATCTCCATGGACGTGCCGGATCAGCTGAAAAGCCAGCCGTTGCTGGAAAAACTGATGCAGACCCGGGTACGCAATCTGCTGACCCAGTCCCCTGCCGCTCACCAGGAGGGATAAGCCATGTTACGCGTGCTATTTCTGTTCCTGGTACTGATCGCAAGCGTGGTGGTCGGGCCGATGCTGGCCGGCCATCAGGGCTATGTGCTGATCCAGACCGACAACTACAATGTCGAAACCAGCGTCACCGGCCTGGTGATCATGGCAGTCCTGTTCTTTGTGGTGCTGCTGGTGATCGAATGGATCCTGCGCCGCCTCTTCCGCACTGGCGCCCGCACTCGCGGCTGGTTCCTTGGCCGCAAACGCAGCCGGGCGCGTAAACAAACCAAAGCCGCGCTGATCAAACTGGCTGAAGGGGATTACAAGCAGGTTGAAAAGCTGTTGACGCGCAATGCCGACCACGCCGAACAGCCGGTAGTGAACTATTTGCTGGCTGCCGAAGCCGCACAGCAACGCGGTGATGCTTTCCGCACCAATCAGTACCTGGAGCGCGCAGCCGAGGCCGCCGATACCGATCAGTTACCGGTAGATATCACGCGCGTGCGCATTCAACTGGCACAGGGGGAAAACCATGCCGCGCGTCACGGCGTCGATCGCCTGCTGAACCAGGCGCCGCGTCATCCCGAAGTCTTGCGTCTGGCAGAGCAGGCTTATCTGCGCACCGGCGCCTTTGCCTCGCTGCTGGAAATTCTGCCGTCGATGGGCAAAATCAATTTGCACACCGAAGATGAACTGCAAGCGCTGCAACAGCAGGCTTATATCGGTCTGATGAACCAGGCGATGGCAGACGAGGGCAGCGATGGCCTGAAGCGCTGGTGGAAAGATCAGAGCCGTAAAACCCGCCATGAAGTCCCGCTGCAAATTGCGATGGTAGAGCATCTGATCGAATGCAATGACCACGAAATGGCGCAGGAAATCGTGCTCGACAGCCTGAAGCGTCAGTATGACGAACGTCTGGTGTTGTTGATCCCGCGTCTGAAGTCCGGCAATCCGGAACAACTGGAAAAAGCGCTGCGTCAGCAGGTCAAACAGCATGGCGCCACGTCGCTGCTGAACAGTACGCTCGGTCAGCTGTTGATGAAACACGGTGAATGGCAGCAAGCCGTCGACGCATTCCGGGAAGCGCTGAAACAGCGTCCGGATGCCTACGACTACGCCTGGCTGGCTGATGTGCTGGATAAGTTGCACCGCTCGGACGAAGCCGCTCAAATGCGACGTGAAGGGCTGATGCTGACGCTGAAGCATAACGGCGAGTAACGCGGCAAGGCATGGTCTTCAAGGCGCGCCCCCTGGGCGCGCCTTTTTTTATCCGCTTTATTCTCTGGCCAGGGCATACAAACGCAGCCAACACAGATACAGCTTCAAGTATGGCAATTATATATACCCAAAATAATTGGAGCTGAATCAAGGCGGCAAGTTTGTAAATCCCCAGGAGCTTACTCAGGTAAGTGACTGGGGTGCACAAACGCAGCCAACACAGATACAGCTTCAAGTATGAAGTGGATAGGCAAAAAAAAACACTTGCCGCGGTGGCAAGTGTATAAAAAAGCAATCAGGTCTAGGACAACAGGGGCGGTGCCTCACTCAACGTTATGCCCGGAGTGTGATGTCAGCAGTTGCAAACAACGCTGTCATCGTTCTGGTGGACAATAGGCACCCTAAATCGGCTCTGCATCATTCCCAGGGTTTATGAAGCCTAAGGCGAACATAAGAGGTGGAATGAGCATCTACAGAATAGATATTGCACGTGGCGTGCCAACTTCGGGCAGACGCTCGCCGAATTTTGCATAAAAGCCACTACTCTATTGAATTACAAAACATTTAATTATTTTCATGCCGATAGCGCAGTTCGTTCTCCTGCGCCATTCTCTTGGTCTGTCGCAGCTAACTATGTCGCCTTAAAACGACGACTTAAGCCAAAGTTATTTTTATCAAACAAAATCATCATGTTATATGTCTCAACCTGACGACAATACGCGGTGTCCATGTCGCTGAAACCCAACGACAAGCAAGAAGGATGGTAAGGACAACGAGAAAGCCTGAGGGAAATATAAAGCGCGGATTGCAGAAAGCGAAAAGCCCGTTCATTGCTGAACGGGCTTTTCTGAAAGTGGTCGCGCGAGAGGATTACGCGCATCTGCGATGCTTGCCCTGCGGGCCGTTGCTAAAGCAACGTGGTCTCGCTGCGCTCGGCTCAAACCTCCTTCGGAGGTTCTCATCCTCATAAACTACAGACGTAAAAAAACCGACTTTCGTCGGTTTCTTTGAATGTGGTCGGCGAGAGAGGATTACGCGCATCTGCGATGCTTGCCCTGCGGGCCGTTGCTAAAGCAACGTGGTCTCGCTGCGCTCGGCTCAAACCTCCTTCGGAGGTTCTCATCCTCATAAACTACAGATGTAAAAAAACCGACTTTCGTCGGTTTCTTTGAATGTGGTCGGCGAGAGAGGATTCGAACCTCCGACCCACTGGTCCCAAACCAGTTGCGCTACCAAGCTGCGCTACTCGCCGATTTCTTGTTGCAGATACTACTGAATTTTATCGCTTATGTCTATGTAAATATTACTATTTATTAGACATTTTGTGTGGTGCGAAGAGAGGGACTTGAACCCTCACGTCCGTAAGAACACTAACACCTGAAGCTAGCGCGTCTACCAATTCCGCCACCTTCGCACAGTCACAAAACAGCTTACAATTCTTCACTTCTCTTAGGAAGTGGGGTGGCTAATGGGACTCGAACCCACGACAACTGGAATCACAATCCAGGGCTCTACCAACTGAGCTATAGCCACCATTACTTCTTAACTTCACGCGGTAATACTACCACCGCAGCTCTTGCACACAAACTTAATGGTGCGCCCGACAGGATTCGAACCTGAGACCTCTGCCTCCGGAGGGCAGCGCTCTATCCAGCTGAGCTACGGGCGCGTAGCGCCGTTGCGGGAGGGGATACTACGGATTTAACCCAATCCTGTCTAGTGCTTTTTCGAAGAAATGTTGCGTTTGATTACGCTTTGCTCACTCCCACGCTGAAAAGCGCTATCCGTAGCCCCTTTTCACCGGTTATTGCTGCGTTTCTGCCCGTTTTTCAGCCGGATGATGTTTCTTGTGCATACCGAAAGCAAAGTAGCACAGGCTGACACCCGCCAGGAAAATCGCCCCCACCAGCAGAGAAATACGCGTATCGGGGTTAATTCCCATGCCAATCAGTACACAGACCAGGAAAGCGATGGTCAGATAGTTCACATACGGGAACATCACTGACTTGAAGCTGTGAGTTTTGATCGCTTCTTTATGGGCACGGCGGAAATACAGCTGGCTAATCAGCACCACAAACCACGGCACCATACCGGGCAGCACGCTGGCGCTGTAGACATAGACAAACACCTGCTGCGGATTCGGAATGAGGTAGTTCAGCCCGGAGCCGATCAGCAGGCAGACGATGGTCACGGCAATGCAGTTCACCGGCACGCCGCTGGCGGACAGCTTGGTCAACCAAGCGGGCAGTTGGCGGTTCTTGGCCAGGGCGTACAGCATGCGGCCACCGCTGTACATACCGCTGTTGCAGCCGGAGAGTGCCGCGGTCAGCACCACGAAGTTAATGATGCCAGCGGCGGCGACAATACCGATTTTGGCGAAGGTCAGCACGAACGGGCTGCCGCTGGTACCAATACCGTTCCACGGGAAAATAGTGACGATGACAAAGATGGCACCGACATAGAAGATCAGAATGCGCCACAGGATATTGTTAATCGCGCGTTTCAGCGTGACCTGTGGGTTCTTGGCCTCACCGGCGGTAATGCCGACCAGCTCAACCCCCTGATAGGACGCTACAACGATACACAGCGCGAACAGGAAGCCCTTCCAACCACCGGCAAAGAAGCCGCCGTGTTGCGTAAGATTGGCGAAACCGATCGGCTCACCGCCGTTGCCAAAGCCAAAGAAGATCACCCCCAGTCCCACCAGAATCATTACGATGATGGTGGTCACTTTAATCATGGCAAACCAGAACTCCAGTTCACCGTAAAGACGCACCGCCGCCATGTTGGCCAAAGCGACCATCGCCACGGCGATCAGTGCCGGCACCCACTGCGGGATTTCCGGGAACCAGAACTGAACGTAGACCCCAATGGCGGTGATTTCGGAGATGCCAACGGCAATCCACATAAACCAATAGCCCCAGGCGGTGAGATAACCGAAATACGGCCCCATGTATTTATGCGCATAAACGGCAAAAGAACCCGCTACCGGCTCCAGGAACAGCATCTCGCCCATCGAACGCATAATAAAGAACACGAACAACCCGGCGATGATATAGGCCAGCAATACCGACGGCCCCGCCCATTTCAGCGTGCTGGCCGACCCCATAAACAGGCCGACGCCAATGGTGCCGCCCAGAGCAATCAGCTCAATATGCCGGGCCTCTAGCCCCCGGTGCAGTCCTTGCGGTTTTTCAATGTGTGCCATAAATCCTCAATGATGTTTTTTTGATTGTGTTTGCATGCCGGCCGCTGCCGGTCGTTATTGTTTTTAATTAAAATAGAGTAAATCATCCCCCGCCGTTTTGGCTGACATCGATTTGTGATCGGGGCGATCTTACGGCGAGAAAAACGTCGCTCAGCGCTGCCACTCCGGGTGCCAGCGGCTAGGGATAATTTCCGGACGGTATCGTTTCGCATTTTGCCGCTATAAGCAAACCGCAGCTTAAAACTTTATGGAATAAATGAGGGTGGGCTTAGGGGCTGAGGTTATAGAGGTGCTGCCTAATGCGTCATAAAGCAGATTATTTGAACAAGTGAATACGTCAGGGCAGCACAATACACCCCGACGTATTTATCACATCTTGCCGAGGTAGTAGTAACCGACAAACTTCAGCAATTTCAACTGGCGGCCAATCCGGCTGGGTTGGCTTAGCAGCCGGTACAGCCACTCCAGGCCAAGATTCTGCCATACCTTTGGTGCCCGCTTCACGTGACCGGTGAACACGTCGTAGGTCCCGCCTACGCCCATATACAATGCTTGCGGGTACACCTTGCGGCAGTCCCGCATCAGGATTTCCTGTTTCGGCGATCCCATGGCAACCGTCACTATAGCGGCGCCGCTGGCACGGATGCGTTCAAACAGCGCATCGCGCTGTTCAGGCTTGAAGTAACCATCCTGGCTACCGACCAGGTTCACATTCCACTGGCGGCGCAACTTCTGCTCGGTTTCCGCCAGTACCGAAGGTTTACCACCAATCAGGAACACCGGCGTCCCTTCCCGGCCGGCACGCTGCATCAGCGCTTCCCACAGATCGGCTCCCGCTACGCGCGACACTTCAGCGCCCGGATATTTGCGGCGGATTGATCGCACCATGCTGATGCCGTCGGCATATTTGTATTCCGCTTCGTCCAGCAGTGCATGCAGCGCGGTATCTTCCTCCGCCTTCAGTATCTTTTCTGCGTTCATGGCTACCAGCGTGCCCTGTTTTACCTGACCACCGTCAAACAGAAAATCCATGCATTGCGCCATATCGCGAAATCCCCAAAGGCTGAAACCGCGCAGCTCGTATTTGGGAACCCTAATCGTTGCTTCCATCGTTATTCTTATCCTTACAGAAGGCCGTCGGCGCGTGGGGAGGATACCGGCGATGCCAGCCTGCGTGAACGCAACACCCGTGCCTTAATCAAACCGGCAGCGTCGAACAGCCAGTACAGCAATTTCGCCATCAGCAAACAGGCGCCAAAAATGAGGCAGAAGAACACCACCCGCGAGACAAACGAATCCACGCCTTCCCTCGCCAAGACGATAATGTTGAACACCGCGCCAAAACAGAAACTCTGCAATATGGCCGCCTTATAGCGGTTAGGCTCGCTTTTGCCCATTTCGTACAACCAGTCGAACCATTTGATGATCATGCCAACCAGCACTGCGCCAACAGGGATGAACAACGCGCCGCCCATCACCACCAGCGACCCGATCAGCGTCGGCGAGATCGCCAGGCCAGAATGGTTATCCAAGACTTCCCAGGTGAAATAGTTGGCGGTATTCAGCACCGTATCCGGACGGCCCGGCCACAGCCAAGCCGGAATGAACACGTAGAAGTCACGCACTATCGGTGCCAACCCCTGGAAGTCGATTTTGTCGTAGTTTTGCAGCAGCAACGCCAGGTTTTCCCATGGCGAGAAAGTGTCTCGCGTCAGGTAAAGGAAGGTGTAAAACGCTTCAGAACCGCTGACGTCCAGGCTGTAACGCTTTAACGCCAACCAGAACATGCCGACGATGCCGAACACGCCGGCGGCCACCAGCATCCACAGCGAAATCCAGCCGCGCACGATGCCGATAAACAAAAACAGCGAGAAAGCGATGATGATATTGGCGCGGGTGCCGCCGACAATCACGTAGGTCAGGATACCGAAGGCCACCGTAGCCGCCAGGAAGAAGAACCAGGCGCGCAGATCCTGTTTCAGGAAATACACCACCAGCATTGCCGGAATAAAGAAATAGAAGAACCGCTTGAGCGCTACGCCGGATACGTCGCTGGAGAAAATCTGGCTATAAGAGTTGAGCTTGAACAACAGAAAACCGTTTTGCATGAAGAAAATGCCAACGGTGCCGATTGCCACCAGCGCCAGCAGTATCCAGGTCAGATTGGTTTCCACTCGGTTCATGGTAAATACCGGCCTACGCGGCCGTACGCTGGGCTTGCGCAGCCGGGTTTTATAACTGACGTAATAAATCGCGTAAAACGCGGTAGCGGAGAGAATGGCGTACAGCAGGAACTCGACCGGCACCACCTCAACGTCGAACTGAAACACCAACAGACACGTCAGCGGAAAGCCGAAGTAAAACGTCAGCAAATACAGCAAGGAAAAGAAAACGTTGAAGTTAAAGCGGATACGCCGAAACTCCTGATAGGTCAGAGTGAGGATAAACAGCACGCTGACCAGATAGACGACAAACAATCCGCCAAATTGCGCCAACGTCATGAGCCTTCCCCCGCAGCCAGCGCCAATGCCTGTTGCCAGCCATCAATGTAGTTTGGATTAAAGAAAGCGATCGCCTGTTTATCTACCGATGCCAGTTGGCGCTGCGCCTCGCGCACCACCGCTTCATCCAGCGAATCGCCGTAGAACAACACCGGCAGGTGCTGCTCCGCCAAATCCTGCCAGAAGGGGTTCTGCCGGCTGAGCACGAACGGCACGCCGAACTGAATCAGCAAACACAGGGTACCGATACCCTGCTGGCGGTTAAAAATAAAGTAGCCGAGATCGCACTCACGCAAAATGTTCAGGTAATCGTCGAACGCCACCTGCTGCGTCAGCAACTGCAGGTTCTTGTCGCCGAACAATTGCAACCCGGCGGTACGCACCTGCTCAATGTAGGCGTCGTTGTTGGTCGGATAACCCATCGGCAGGATCACGCGCACGTCCGCACCGAACTGCTGGTGGATCGCCTTCAGCGCTTCAACGTGGCGGTTGGTGCGATCGCCGGAGTTCCCTACCAGAATGGTCATTGGCCCGGCCAGGCTTTTCTCTACGTTAATGCCGGTCAGAGCCGGATCCATTCGCGTTGGAAAATACAACAGCGAGGCCGGCACGCGTGCATGGCGCTGCTGGTAATGGATCACGTCGCCACGGGTCGCAAATACATGCTCCACCCGCCCCTGCGCGATGCGGCGCAGTAAATAGAACAGGCGGAATTTCCAACTGGTGGCGTCCTCGTACAGATCCGCGCCCCAGATATGCCAGCTCACCTGGCGAGCTTTGATTTTACCGCTCAGCAGCGCCAGCCACAGCGTGGGATTAAACTGCCCATGCAGGAAGAAGCGCTGATTACGATCGGCCTGAGCGCGGGAGATGACCGCCGCCGCCAGGCTTTTTTTATCCGGGAAAGCCTCGATGTTCAGTTCGGGAAAATCGCCCAGCGCCGCTACGTCTCTGGCTGTCACCATAAAATGGCGCGTCTGTTCGGACGGCAGGCGCTTCGCCAACACGTCGTTGAAGAAACGCAGCACCGTCTGATTGTGATGCGGGATATCAGAACCCAATACGTGAATCAGTATGGTCATACTCGTCTACGATAAAGAAGAAATACGCAGCTACAGAGCGCGAAATACACGATGTAGGTTGCCATGTAGGCCTGCGCCGCACCCAATGCGCCGTGCAGCGGTATCAGCCAATGCGAAAACAGCGTCAGCAGCACAAACTGGCTGACTTCCGTCAGGATGTAAAAGCGCAGGGACGCCTTGGCGATAACCAGGTAGCCAAAGACATAAGCGCCCACCTTAAGTACATCCCCCACCAGTTGCCAGGCGAACAAATCGCGCATGGCGACGAACTTGTCCGTGAACAGCAACCAGATGGCGACGTCACGCAGCAGCCAGACGGTGAAACTTGCCGCCGCCACGGCGGGCAGCACAAACTTCAGGGAACGCACTATCTCCTGCGAGATGGCGCTTTTGTCCTTCAGGCGCGACAGCGTCGGCAGCAGATAGACGGTAAACGAAGCGGTGATAAACTGCAGGTAAGCGTCGGAAATGCTGCTGACGCCCTGCCAAATCCCCACCTCATCCCAACTGTAATGGCTGGCCAGCAGGTTACGCATCATCACATAGGCCACCGGCAGCGTCACTGAGGTAATCAGCGCCATAATGGTGAACTTGCCGAGATGACTGGCCAGCGCCTTGTCCCAAGCCAGCGCCAGATAGCGCAGTGGCAAGGTCTTGCGCCGCCACAGCATGAAGCCGGCGGGCAATACCACCAATGCCGGCACCAGCGCCAACCCCGCGAGCGCGCCTTCATAACCGCCCAGCTTAAAGCACAGGTAATACGCCACCACGCCAATCAGGCTGCCGCCGATCACCGCCAACGCGTTGCCCATCGCATCGCGGTAGCCTTTCAGCACCGCCATAAACAGGTTGGCGTAGGCGATGCCCATCTGAATAAAGGCCACCGCGCGCACCACGTTCACATACTCGGCGTGGCCGAACAGCCCAATGCTGATGGGAACTGCTGCGAATAAAAACACCAACGCCAACAGCGTCGAGAAGCCCAGCACGATAGTCGACGCCGTGCCGACCGCCAGCCGCAACCGCTGTGGATCCTGATGATATTCGGCAACGTATTTAGTGATGCCGTTAAAAATCCCGGCCCCGGACAATACGCCCAGCACGGTGATCAGTTGGCGGAAGTTACCTGCCTGCCCAACGCCGCTGGGGCCAAACGCCACCGCCAGCAACTTCACCACCAGTAACCCCACGCCAATTTTGATCAGCGTGGAGCCGGCGGTCCAAATCGATGCTTTTGCCAACGACATATCAGGCGAAGAAACTAAGAATGGTATTGATCACCGTACGCTGATTAGCATCAGACATATTGTAGAACAGCGGCAGGCGCACCAGGCGCGCGCTTTCCTGGCTGGTGAAGCGGTCTTCGCCGGCAAAACGGCCGAAACGATCGCCCGCCGGGCAGTCGTGCAGCGGAATGTAATGGAACACAGCCATGATTTCGGCTTCTTTCAGATAATCGATAAACGCCGTGCGGTCTTCAATATCACGCAGCTTGATATAGAACATATGCGCATTTTGCACGCAGTCCGCCGGAATGGTCGGCAATACGATGCGACCGGCCTCGGCCAGCGGCAGGAAGCTATCGTAATAGTTCTGCCATAGCGCCAGACGGCGCTGGTTAATGCGATCGGCCGCCTCTAGCTGGCCCCACAGATAAGCGGCCTGCAGATCTGACATCAGATAGCTGGAGCCGATATCGCGCCAGGTGTACTTGTCGACCTGACCACGGAAGAACTGGCTGCGGTTGGTGCCTTTCTCGCGAATGACTTCCGCCCGGTCGATCAGCGCCGGATCGTTAATCAGCGTGGCACCGCCCTCACCGCCTGCGGTGTAGTTTTTGGTTTCGTGGAAGCTGAAACAACCAATATGGCCGATGGTGCCGAGCGCTTTACCTTTATAGGTCGACATCACGCCCTGGGCGGCATCTTCCACCACGTACAAATTATATTTTTTCGCCAACGCCATGATGGTGTCCATCTCGCAGGCCACGCCGGCGTAATGAACCGGCACAATGGCGCGGGTCTTATCGGTGATCGCCGCTTCGATTTTGCTCTCATCGATGTTCATGGTGTCCGGACGCAGGTCGACAAACACCACTTTAGCGCCGCGCAGCACAAAGGCGTTGGCGGTTGAAACAAAGGTGAAGCTCGGCATGATCACTTCATCACCCGGCTGAATATCCAGCAGGATCGCCGCCATCTCCAGCGAAGCGGTACAGGACGGCGTCAACAGCACTTTCTGGCTGCCAAAACGCTGCTCCATCCACTGTTGGCAACGACGGGTAAAACCTCCATCGCCACACAGTTTGCCACTGCTCATTGCAGCCTGCATATACTCAAGTTCGGTGCCAACAACCGGTGGTGCGTTAAATGGGATCATGTTTTCCTCTGTATAACCAATACGAGGTGCTTTCGATAGCGGCACCCTGTCGTTGATAGAGCCGTAACGCGGCGATATTACCTATCTGAGTGGCGACCCGCAGGCGCTGCAGCGACCGGCACTCTGCGATAGCGGCCGCCATCAATCGGGAACCAATCCCTTTGCCGGACGCGCCGGGGAATGCCGCCAGCAAACCTATACGCGCCTCCTGGCCACCGACATCACGCAGGCTGACAAACCCTTCAGGTTGCCCGGTTTCGTCCAGCGCCAACAGACACTGGTGGTCAAATGTCCCCAATACCGCTTTTTCTATCCACATAGCATAGAAGCGGCCACTGTCATGAACGTCATACCAGGGCGCACGAAAACGGCTGGCGGTGAACACATTGGCCGCTGCCGCACGCAACGCCGGGATATCGCCCGGCACTGCCGGGCGAATGGCCCGTGGCGGCACGCTCTGGGATGATGCACATTCCGTACCGATATTCAGTACCAGATCGATTTCACCTTCAACCAGTTGGAAACCCAACCTGGCCAATCCATCCGCCAAGGCCGTTTGATGCGCAGGAATTTTGGCCTGCACCAATGCGTAGGCGTTCAAATCGGTTTCAGCGAGTATGGGGGCTGCCGTGGCAAAGTTGAGTTTTGCGCTGTTAAGGGCAAAAAACTCGGTTTCCCAGGCTAAGGGCTCAATACTGGCGCGGACGTGCATGCAATAAATCCAGCAGATACTTACCGTAACCGGTTTTAAGCAACGATTGCGCGGCGCGTTTCACACCGTCATCGTCCAGCCAACCATTGCGCCAGGCGATCTCTTCCAGGCAGGCAATTTTGAAGCCCTGGCGTTTTTCCACCGTCTGCACAAAGCTGCTGGCTTCCAGCAGGCTGTCGTGGGTACCGGTATCCAGCCAGGCGAAACCACGGCCCAGCAGCTCGACGGTCAGCTCACCACGCTCCAGGTACATCTGGTTAATGCTGGTGATTTCCAGCTCGCCGCGCTCGGAAGGTTTCACCTGTTTGGCAAACTCCACCACCTGATTGTCGTAGAAATACAGGCCGGTCACCGCCCAATTGGATTTAGGTTGTTGCGGTTTTTCCTCGATCGACAGTGCGCGGAAATTATCGTCAAATTCCACGACGCCGAAGCGCTCAGGATCCATCACCTGATAGCCGAACACGGTAGCGCCTTGCATACGGGCAGAGACAGTTTTCAGTTTCGGGCTAAAGCCTTGGCCAAAGTAGATATTATCACCCAGCACCAGGCAGCTCGGCTCGCCGGCCAGGAATTCTTCACCAATTAAAAATGCCTGTGCCAAGCCATCTGGGCTAGGTTGTTCGGCATAGCTGAGAGTAATGCCGAACTCTTCTCCGGTGCCCAGCAAGCGTCTGAATGAGGGTAAATCTTCCGGGGTGGAGATGATCAGAATGTCGCGGATCCCCGCCAACATCAGCACCGACAGCGGGTAGTAAATCATCGGCTTGTCGTATATAGGCAGCAGTTGCTTGGATACGCCACGGGTAATCGGGTGCAGGCGTGTGCCGGAGCCGCCCGCCAGAATAATACCTTTCATACTCACTCCAGACTCCACAGGGCCGCCAAACGGCAGCGGCCTCGCTAAATTTAGTCGGATAAACCTAAACGTTCACCCGCATAGGAACCGTCCTGAACGCGTCGCCACCAGGTTTCGTTGTTCAGATACCAGGAAACCGTTTTGCGAATGCCGCTTTCAAAGGTTTCCTGCGGGCGCCAGCCCAACTCTCGGTCGATTTTCCCGGCATCGATCGCATAGCGCATATCGTGGCCCGGACGATCCTTGACGTAAGTAATCAGGTCGCGGTATTTCTCCACGCCCTGCGGCTTGTTCGGGGCCAGTTCTTCCAACAGATCGCAGATGCTGTGTACCACTTCGATATTCTTGCGCTCGTTGTGGCCGCCGATGTTGTAGGTTTCACCAACCACACCTTCGGTAACAACCTGGTACAACGCGCGCGCATGGTCTTCAACATACAGCCAATCGCGTACTTGCGCGCCGTCGCCATATACCGGCAATGGCTTTCCGGCAATGGCATTCAGGATCACCAGCGGGATCAGTTTCTCCGGGAAGTGATACGGGCCGTAGTTATTGGAGCAGTTAGTGACGATGGTCGGCAGACCGTAGGTTCGTAGCCAGGCGCGCACCAGATGGTCACTGGAAGCTTTAGAGGCCGAATACGGGCTGCTTGGCGAGTAAGGCGTGGTTTCAGTGAACAGATCGTCGGTGCCGTGCAGATCGCCATACACTTCGTCGGTGGAAATGTGGTGAAAGCGGAAATTCTGCTTCTTCTCCGCGTCCAGCGACTGCCAATACTGACGGGCCGCTTCCAGCATGGTGTAGGTCCCCACCACGTTGGTTTCAATAAATGTCGCCGGGCCGTCGATCGAACGGTCAACATGGCTTTCCGCCGCCAGGTGCATGATTACATCCGGCTGATACTGGGCAAATACCCGATCCAAGGCTGCGCGATCGCAGATATCCACCTGTTCAAACGAATAGCGTTCGTTGTCGGCAATCACCGCAAGCGACTCCAGATTGCCCGCGTAAGTGAGCTTATCTACCACCATGACGCTGTCCTGCGTGGCGTCAATGATATGCCTCACGACTGCGGAGCCAATAAAGCCGGCGCCTCCAGTGACTAAAATACGTTTCAACGCCATACCCCTTTGGTATCCACTACCCAGGATTGTGTAATCTCTTCCGGCTTGATCGCTTTGAATTGTTTATGGTCGACCAGCATTACGATCACATCCGCCTGCTGCAAGGCATCGGCCAAGGCTTTCAACGTCACGTGACCGGCCAGAGATTTCGGCAACTGTTCAACATTGGGCTCTACCACCCACGTGTCGCCGACGTGCCAATCAGCAATCAGATGCGCCACTTCCACCGCCGGGCTTTCGCGCAAATCGTCGATATTCGGCTTGAAAGCCAGACCGAAACAGGCAATTTTCACTTCTGAAGCGCGCTTGTCGGTGGCCGCCAGACAGTCGGCAACCGCGGCTTTCACACGGTCAACCACCCACAGCGGTTTTCCGTCATTCACCAGACGCGCGGTATGGATCAGGCGCGCCTGCTGCGGATTTTGCGACACGATAAACCACGGATCGACCGCTATACAGTGGCCGCCGACGCCAGGACCTGGCTGCAGGATATTCACCCGCGGATGACGATTCGCCAGACGGATAAGTTCCCAGACGTTGATGCCCTGCTCGGCGCAAATCAGCGACAGCTCATTCGCAAAGGCGATATTCACGTCGCGGAAACTGTTTTCGGTCAGTTTGCACATCTCGGCGGTGCGTGAATTGGTCACCACACATTCGCCTTCAAGGAAGATCTTGTACAGCTCGCTGGCGCGATCCGAGCATTTTGGCGTCATGCCACCAATAACGCGATCGTTCTGAATCAGCTCAACCATCACCTGCCCCGGCAGCACACGCTCCGGACAGTAAGCGATATTCACATCGGCAGCTTCACCCGCCTGCTGTGGGAAGCTGAGATCGCTGCGCGCCTCGGCCAGCCACTGCGCCATCTGTTCGGTAGCCCCCACCGGGGAGGTGGACTCCAGGATAACCAGGTCACCCTTTTTCAGTACCGGCGCCAGTGATTTGGCGGCAGCCTCGACATAGGCCAGATCAGGCTCATGATCGCCTTTAAACGGCGTCGGTACCGCGATCAGAAAAGCATCCGCGGCCAAGGGTTTGGTCACCGCCTGCAGATAACCACCGTCGACGGCCTCTTTAACCACTTTATCCAGATCGGGTTCAACGATATGAATCGCGCCGCGGTTAATGGTATCTACCGCATGCTGGTTAACATCTACGCCGACCACTTTTTTCTTGCGGGAGGCAAACGCCGCCGCCGTTGGCAGACCGATATACCCCAGGCCGATAACCGAAATAGTGTTAAAACTCATAGTGTCACCTGATGATTCTTCAAAGCTGCGAGAATACGCTGGCAGGCATGCCCGTCACCGTAAGGGTTATGCGCCCGACTCATGGCGTGATATTCCTTTTCATCCGTCAACAGCCGGGTCACCGCATCAACAATTTTAGCCACGTCAGTACCGACCAGACGGACCGTACCCGCATCCACCGCTTCCGGCCGTTCGGTAGTGTCACGCATGACCAGCACAGGTTTACCCAACGACGGCGCTTCTTCCTGGATACCACCAGAGTCGGTCAGGATCATATAAGCGTTAGCCATCAGATACACAAAGGGCAAGTAATCCTGCGGATCGATCAGGATAATGTTATCAATCCCTTTCAGAATGCGGTTGACCGGCTCGCTGACGTTCGGGTTGAGATGCACCGGGTACACCACCTGCACGTCAGGATGAGTACGCGCGATTTCTGCCAGTGCGCTGCAAATCCGCTCAAACCCGCCGCCGAAGCTTTCGCGACGGTGGCCCGTCACCAGGATCAATTTCTTGCTGGCATCCAGGAACGGGTAGCGCTGTGCCAGACCGTCATGCACGGCGGCATCACCCATTACCCGGTCGCGCACCCAGAACAGCGCATCGATAACCGTATTGCCGGTAACGAAAATGTGATCGTCGGGCAACAGTTCGCGCAACAGGTTCTGGCGTGAATTTTCCGTCGGTGCAAAATGATACATCGCCAGATGACCGGTCAGCTTGCGGTTGGCCTCTTCCGGCCACGGCGAGTACAGATCGCCGGTGCGCAAGCCCGCCTCCACATGTCCAACCGGGATGCGCTGATAAAAAGCCGCCAGGCTGGTCGCCAGTGTGGTGGTTGTATCACCGTGGACCAACACCACATCCGGCTTGAATTCTTCCAGAACGCCTTTCAGGCCTTCCAAAATGCGGCAGGTGATCTCACTCAGTCCCTGGCCGGGCTTCATGATGTTCAGATCGTAATCAGGCACGATTTCAAATAACCGCAATACTTGATCCAACATCTCACGATGCTGTGCCGTTACGCAGACTCTTGATTCAAAGGCTTCATCCTGAGCCAGGGCATGTACCAGCGGTGCCATTTTGATGGCTTCAGGTCTGGTGCCGAAAACAGTCAACACTTTCACAGCGAATCTCTTTTGGTCGGTTAATCGCAGGCATACCTGCGAATTGGGCGCTCACACGCCCATAAGCGAATTATTATATTATTTTTAATTACGCGGGCGGCGCACCAGGGCAATACCTGCGCCAACCAAAGCGCCCATCGCGCCCCACATGATCAACCAGAATACCCGCCGCGGGCTGTCACGTTTTACCGGTTCTTCCGGGGTCCGCAAATAGCGGTAAGTCTGAAATTTCTCGTCCAGAGTCGGACCAACATTCAATGTCGACAACATCGCACGATTTTGATCGTAATCCAGATCGTAGGTTGGCCCTGAAGCCTGCAGCCCTTCCAGACGCGCCTGCAGCATAGGTTTCCCCAGCAGGAACAGATCGGAATCTGGCAATTGTTCGGCCGGCGTGTCGGTTTGAGTCCGGCTGATGCCCTGCGTCTCGGCAATTTTCAGCGCCTGCTCAATAGTGTTCAGCTCGCGCTTGTAAACCGCGTCCGCCACCGCCTCCTGACGCTTCACCTGCGCTTTCATCGAGGTGGTGCGGGCAGCCCATGCGCCCTGGATTTCTTCATTCAGATGCTGGGCTGCACGATGGCTGGCAAAAGCCACGTACTGGCGCAGCAGGTGATTGGCGTCCGCCGCAGTTTCCGCCGTCAGCTTCACGCCGTCGTTCGGCACTTTTTTGTCATCGCGCGGCGTAAACTGAACGTTGTTAATCAGTTCATCAAGCAATGCCGCATCGGCACGTGCATCACCTTCCTGACGCTGTTTGTAATAATCGCTCTGCAGCCAGAAATCGCGACGCGTATCGTATGCCGCCAACTGCATAATGAATTCATTATAGGCTTCGTCAGCAATGCCCGGTTGCTCAGCCGAGACCGCCGGCAGAGTACGTACATCCAGATTTCGCAGGAATTGCTGCTGGGAATAATAGCCCCCCAGTGCATTCACGGTTGGCCGATCGGTAATTGCCGCCGCACTCCATTCCTGTTTCACCAGGTAGGATACGACCAGCGCAACCACCGCGAACAATGCCGCCATGCCGATGATCCATTGCTTGCCGCGCCACAGGGTACGACACAAGCCGCGGATATCGAGTTCGTTATCCACTGCCGAGATATTCTTGTCAGACGTTGTTTCTGGATTCATCACTGCCCAAAAGCCTCTGGTTAAGATACTTGCTTATTGTCGGTCGAACGCCGTAAGCGGCGCTTGATACGCTTAATGTAACGTGCAACACGCCAGGCGCGTTTGATGCAATAACCGTACAAGAAGAAAGCAAGCAAGAATAATGCCAACATTACCCATTCAGGGACAAAAGTAAGACGCTCGCCAAGCACGCCAATCGCCGCCAGCAGCGCTGCCGCCAGGGTAATCAGCACGAAAGCCTGCCGCGGCGTAAAGCCTGCGCGCATAATCAGATGGTGAATGTGTTGACGATCGGGGGAGAAGGGGCTCATCCCCTTGCGTAAGCGACGGTACATGATCGCAATCATGTCCATCAGCGGAATAGCGATAATCCACAGGGCAGTAACCGGATTGATGGAGTGAACTTTACCCTGCGAGCTTTGCAGCAATAGCCAGATAGCGGTGAAGCCGATCAGCGTACTGCCTGCATCCCCCATGAATACCTTATACCGCCGGCCAAGAATGCCGAGGTTAAGCAGGATATAGGGAACGATGGTGGCGATCATCGCGAAGCACCAGAAAGCCAAATCAGAATGGCCGCTCAGATACAGCAGAACACCCAGCGCACCGAAAGAAACGCATGAAAGCCCACCCAACAGACCGTCAATGCCGTCCACCATGTTAAAGGCGTTGATGGCGGCCCAAACGGCAAACAGCGTGACCAGATAGCCGAAAGGCCCCAGCTGCATTTCCCAGTCACCCAGCACATGGCCGAAACTGCGCAGATAGAGACCGGCGAAAACCATCATCGCGATGCCAACCAACGCCTGAACAAGAGCACGAATTTTCACGCTGATATCGAAACGATCGTCGAGAGCACCAACGAACACCAATATACCCGCACAAGTCAGGTAAAGTTTGCCGTGCGCAATCGTTTGGTCAGAGATAAGAAAGGCAAAGCACAGCCCGGCATAAACGGAAATACCGCCGACAAGAGGAATTAACCCCTGATGACGCTTACGGTAATTAGGTTTATCAACCAGACCAATACGTTTTGCTGCTTTACGGGCAACAAAGAGAAACGCCAAAGAAAACAGGAAAACAAATAGAATTTCAGTACTCATAGTGAGTAAGTTCACAGTTAACAGATCTCTGTAGAAGATAAGGCAGCTTAACACGGGCGACAGGTTGCGCCATTGAATCCCGCTACCTTTCAGTCATTTCCTATGACAACAGCCATTCATTCTTACGCCAATGTGTGTGCCCGCCGTTTAGACAGCAACAAAGCGCGAGCGGCAAAGCGCCGACCGCAAATAAGATGAATTCTCAGTAAGTCACACAAAACTTACATTTCCATTTCTGTTACTTATCGTATCCGCCAAATGCAAAAAACGCCACGACTAGGCGTGGCGTTCTCTGAATTTTTTACTCAATTATGAGCGCGTCGTCATTATGAGCGCTTCATCATATCGAAGAACTCATCGTTGGTCTTGGTCATGGCCAACTTGTTAATGAGGAACTCCATCGCATCAATCTCACCCATTGGGTGAATGATTTTACGCAGGATCCACATTTTTTGCAGTTCTTCAGACGTGGTGAGTAACTCTTCTTTACGGGTACCGGAGCGATTGTAGTCGATCGCAGGGAATACTCGCTTCTCGGCGATTTTGCGCGCCAGATGCAATTCCATGTTGCCGGTACCTTTAAACTCTTCGTAGATAACCTCGTCCATTTTGGAACCGGTATCTACCAGCGCAGTAGCGATGATGGTCAGGCTACCGCCCTCCTCAACGTTACGTGCCGCACCGAAGAAACGCTTGGGACGATGCAGGGCATTGGCGTCCACACCACCGGTCAGTACTTTACCGGAAGCAGGCACAACGGTGTTGTAGGCACGTGCCAAACGGGTGATGGAGTCAAGAAGGATGATAACGTCTTTCTTGTGCTCAACCAGACGCTTGGCCTTCTCGATCACCATTTCCGCAACCTGGACGTGACGGGAAGCCGGCTCGTCGAAGGTAGAGGCGATGACTTCACCCTTCACCAGACGCTGCATCTCGGTAACTTCTTCCGGACGCTCGTCGATCAGCAGCACCATCAGCACGCAGTCGGGATGGTTGTAAGCGATGCTCTGCGCAATGTTCTGCAGCAGCATGGTTTTACCGGCTTTCGGTGGAGCAACAATCAGGCCACGCTGACCACGGCCAATCGGAGAAGCCAGATCCAGTACGCGCGCTGTCAGGTCTTCGGTTGAACCGTTGCCACGTTCCATCCGCAGACGGGAGTTGGCATGCAGCGGGGTTAAGTTCTCGAACAGGATCTTGCTGCGGGCGTTTTCCGGTTTGTCGTAGTTGACTTCATTAACCTTCAACAGGGCAAAATAGCGCTCGCCTTCTTTTGGCGGACGAATCTTACCTGAAACGGAGTCACCTGTACGGAGGTTGAAACGGCGGATTTGGCTAGGGGATACGTAGATGTCGTCGGGGCCTGCAAGGTAGGAACTGTCTCCAGAGCGGAGGAAACCAAATCCATCCTGCAATATCTCCAACACGCCATCGCCGAAGATATCTTCTCCACTTTTCGCATGCTGCTTAAGGATGGAGAAGATAATGTCCTGCTTGCGCATACGGGCAAGGTTTTCCAGCCCCATATTTTCGCCGAGAGTAATCAGCTCAGAAACCGGCGTATTCTTTAATTCGGTAAGATTCATAGTGGTGGGTTCTTAAACTCGGGGTGTGTCTCGAACTGCTATCGTGAATGGTATGGCAGCGTGATACGTGCCTGTTTACTGGACGTTCGACCACCGGGCGCTGAGCTGTCACGGTAAGAAATGGCTTACAAGAGACGCGCGCATTGACGGTTTAAGATCGAAGGTACCTTAAAATTGATTTTGCAAAACCGTTTGACTGCTAAAACACGGGTTGAGTTCATTTTACTGTCAACACCAGCGGTTCAGCACAGAGTATAGCTTTAGATTCAAACTCTTTAGATTTAAAACTTCGGGCAAGTTCTATATGCAGTGTGGCTAAACTTAACACGCTTATTGGCAGGCGTCTAGCGGTGAATTTAAATCCCCGCCAGACGCCTGAATATCCCCATTGCCGCTGAAGCTACAACCTTATTGGCTACGGCTTTGATCCCATAGGATATAGGGCGTTACAGCCGATTACAGATTCGCGTTCAGGAAGTCTTTGAGCTGACCTTTGGACAACGCACCCACCTTGGTCGCAGCCACTTCACCGTTTTTGAACAGCAACAGCGTCGGGATACCGCGGATACCGTACTTAGGTGCGGTTGCCGGGTTTTGATCGATATTCAGCTTGGTGATGGTCAACTTGCCTTCGAACTCAACGGCAATTTCATCCAGGATCGGAGCAATCATCTTGCACGGTCCACACCATTCAGCCCAGAAATCGACCAGGATTGGCCCTTCAGCTTTTAGCACGTCGGTGTCGAAGCTGCTGTCAGTCAGGTGAATAATTTTATCGCTCATGTTCTACTCCACAGGATTATGTCTACCTTGTTGGTGTAGCATTAACCAACCTAAGGTGATTTTATTTCACCGCGTTTATTTCAACGGATGTGCTTTCGTAAAGCAATAGTTAGCTGATATTCTACCACACTATGAGCAAAACACACTTGACCGAACAGAAGTTTTCCGACTTCGCCCTGCACCCGTTAGTCCTTGAAGCCCTTGAAAAAAAAGGGTTTCACCATTGCACGCCTATCCAGGCGTTAGCATTGCCGCTCACGCTCTCCGGGCGTGACGTTGCAGGTCAGGCGCAAACCGGTACCGGAAAGACGCTGGCATTTTTAGCGTCTACTTTTCACTATTTGCTTTCTAACCCGGCGAAACAGGGTCGCCAGACCAACCAGCCGCGCGCCTTGATCATGGCGCCAACGCGTGAACTGGCGGTGCAGATCCACTCCGATGCGGAAGCCCTCTCCCAATCCACCGGCCTGAAACTTGGTCTGGCGTACGGCGGCGACGGCTACGACAAACAGCTGAAAGTGCTGGAAAGCGGCGTAGATATTCTGGTGGGCACTACCGGCCGTTTAATCGATTACGCCAAACAGAACTACATCGATCTGGGCGCGATCCAGGTTGTGGTGCTGGATGAAGCCGATCGCATGTACGATCTGGGCTTTATCAAAGACATTCGCTGGCTGTTCCGCCGCATGCCTGCGGTCGATCAACGCCTGAACATGCTGTTCTCCGCCACCCTGTCCTATCGCGTACGCGAACTGGCTTTCGAGCAGATGAACAACGCTGAATATGTTGAAGTGGAACCGGAACAGAAAACCGGCCATCGCATTCAGGAAGAACTGTTCTACCCGTCCAACGAAGAAAAGATGCGCCTGTTGCAGACGCTGATCGAAGAAGAGTGGCCGGACCGCTGCATCATCTTCGCCAACACCAAGCATCGCTGTGAAGACGTCTGGGGGCATTTGGCGGCCGACGGCCACCGCGTAGGCCTGCTGACCGGCGATGTGGCGCAGAAAAAACGCCTGCGTATTCTGGAAGACTTCACCAAAGGCAACCTCGATATTCTGGTCGCCACCGACGTCGCCGCCCGCGGCCTGCACATCCCGTTGGTCACGCATGTGTTCAACTACGATTTGCCTGACGACTGCGAAGACTATGTTCACCGTATCGGTCGTACCGGCCGTGCAGGCGAAAGCGGCCATTCCATCAGCCTGGCCTGCGAAGAGTACGCGCTCAACCTGCCGGCGATCGAAACCTATACCGGCCACAGCATTCCGGTGAGCAAGTACAACAGCGACGCGTTGCTGACTGACCTGCCTGCGCCGAAACGCCTTGCGCGTCCACGCGGTGGCAACGGCCCACGCCGTAATTCCGCGCCGCGTCGTGGCGGCGGTGCACCACGCAATAACCGTAAACGTCCAGGCTGATAACCATGCTCAGTTCCAGCACGCTCTATGCCGCTATCGATCTCGGTTCCAACAGCTTCCACATGCTGGTGGTGCGGGAAGTGGCCGGCAGCATTCAGACCCTGGCGCGCATCAAGCGTAAAGTGCGTCTGGCGGCCGGGCTGGATCAGAACAATCACCTGTCGCATGACGCCATGCAGCGCGGTTGGCAATGCCTGAAGCTGTTCTCCGAACGCTTGCAGGACATCCCCCGCGCCCAGATCCGTGTGGTCGCTACGGCCACGCTGCGTCTGGCGTCAAATGCCGATGAATTCCTGCAGACCGCCGAGCAAATTCTCGGTTGTCCGATCCAGGTGATCAGCGGCGAAGAAGAAGCGCGTTTGATTTATCATGGCGTTGCCCACACCACTGGCGGGCCGGACCAGCGTTTGGTGGTCGATATCGGCGGTGGCAGCACCGAGTTGGTGACCGGTACCGGCGCTCAGGCCGCCCAGCTATATAGCCTGTCTATGGGCTGTGTCACCTGGCTGGAGCGTTTCTTTAGCGATCGTAATCTGGGGCAGGATAATTTCGAACGCGCCGAGCAAGCCGCGCGCGAAATGGTGCGCCCTATCGCACCGCATCTGCGTCAGCACGGCTGGCAAATCTGCGTCGGCGCTTCAGGCACCGTACAGGCACTGCAGGAAATCATGGTGGCGCAAGGTATGGATGAGCGCATCACCCTGCCTAAGCTGCGTCAATTGAAACAGCGCGCCATTCAATGCGGCAAGCTGGAAGAGTTGGAAATCGAAGGCTTGACGCTGGAACGCGCACTGGTGTTTCCAAGCGGGCTGTCGATCCTGCTGGCGATTTTCCAGGAGCTGGGCATTGAAAGCATGATGCTGGCCGGCGGCGCGCTGCGCGAAGGACTGGTCTACGGCATGCTGCATCTGCCGGTTGAACAGGATATCCGCAGCCGCACCATTCGCAATCTGCAACGGCGCTACCTGCTGGATACCGAACAGGCCGAGCGCGTCAGCCAACTGGCTGCCAACTTCTCGCAGCAGGTGAGCAATGAGTGGCAGTTGGACGCACGATGTCGCGAGTTATTGCACAGCGCCTGCCTGATCCACGAAATCGGCCTTAGCGTTGATTTCAAGCAGGCGCCACAACACGCCGCCTACCTGATCCGCCATCTGGATTTACCCGGTTTCACGCCGGCGCAAAAAAAGCTGTTGGCTACGCTGTTGCAAAACCAGAGCAACCCTATCGATCTGCCGCTGCTGAGCCAGCAAAACGCCCTGCCGCCGCGTATGGCGCAACGTTTATGCCGCATTTTGCGGCTGGCCATCATCTTTGCCAGCCGACGCCGCGACGACACGCTGCCTGCGGTGCGCCTGCGCGCCAATAACGATGACGAGCTGACGGTGATCCTGCCGTCGGGCTGGCTGGAACAGCACCCGCTACGTGCAGAGGCGCTGGATCAGGAAAGCCACTGGCAAAGCTATGTGCACTGGCCGCTGATGCTGGAAGAACAACGTTAATATGACAAGGGCGCCAAGCGCCCTTTCTTTTTAGCCTTCACCCTTGGCCTTGGCCAGCTGCGCGCGAATATTGGCCAAATGGCTCTGCCCTTTTTGCATCCGCTCCTGCGGGCTGACCACCTTACGTTCGCTTTCCCACGCCAGATCATCCTGCGGCAGCTCCAGCAAGAAACGGCTCGGTTCCGGCCGCACCAGCTCGCCATATTGGCGGCGCTCGCGGCACAGCGTGAAAATCAGCTCTTTTTGGGCACGAGTGATCCCCACATAGGCCAAACGCCGCTCTTCATCGACGTTATCCTCGTCGATGCTGCTCTGATGCGGTAATAATCCCTCCTCCATTCCCACCAGGAACACATAAGGAAACTCCAGCCCTTTGGAAGCGTGCAGCGTCATTAATTGAACCTGATCCAGTTCCTCATCGCTTTCGCCGCGTTCCATCATGTCCCGCAGGGTAAAGCGCGTCACCACCTGGGTCAGCGTCATCGGCTCATCCAGCTCGCTACCTTCGAGCATTTCCGTCATCCAACCAAACAAGGTGTTGACGTTTTTCATGCGCATTTCGGCGGCTTTCGGGCTGGGTGACGTTTCAAACAGCCAGCTTTCATAATCCACGCCGTGGATCAGGTCGCGCACCGCGGCCACAGGTTCGCGCTCCGCCAGTTGGGCGATACCGTCCAGCCAATGGGTGAAGCGTTGCAGCGACTCCAGCCCGCGGCCGGTCAGATGCTGGCTCAGGCCCAGATCGAAACTGGCGCGAAACAGGCTTTTGTTACGCTGATTAGCCCACTCACCCAACTTTTGCAGCGTCGCAGGACCAATCTCACGCTTTGGCGTATTGACGATACGTAGGAAAGCGCTGTCGTCATCCTGGTTGGTCAGTACGCGCAAATAGGCCAGCAAATCCTTGATTTCCGGCCGCGAGAAAAACGAGGTACCGCCGGAAATCTTGTAAGGAATGCGGTTCTGCATCAGCATTTTTTCGAACAGCCGCGACTGGTGGTTACCGCGATAGAGAATCGCATAATCGCCGTAATTGGTTTTCTTCACGAAGTGGTGGGCAATCAGTTCCCCTACCACCCGCTCGGCCTCGTGATCCTCATTATTCGCAGTCACCACTTTCAGCTCTTCACCGTAGCCCAGCTCGGAAAATAGCCGTTTTTCAAATACGTGCGGATTATTGGCGATCAGAATATTCGCCGCTTTCAGAATGCGTTCGCTGGAACGGTAGTTTTGCTCCAGCTTGATCACCTGCAGCGCCGGGAAATCTTCCTTCAGCAACACCAAATTTTGCGGCCGCGCGCCGCGCCAAGAGTAGATCGACTGGTCATCATCCCCTACCACGGTAAAGCGCGCACGATTACCCACCAGCAGTTTTACCAGTTCATACTGGCTGGTATTGGTGTCCTGATACTCATCCACCAACAGATAACGAATACGATTCTGCCAACGCTCGCGCACTTCTTCATTACGCTGCAGCAGTAAGGTCGGCAACAGGATCAAATCGTCGAAATCCAGCACGTTACACGCCCTCATATGGGCGTGATACAGGCCGTAGCAATGAGCGAACAGCTTGTCACGTTCGGAACGTGCCAGCTCCATCGCCTTTTTGGGGTCGACCAGGTCATTTTTCCAGTTGGAGATAGTCGAAATCAGCTGCGCCACCAGCGTTTTGTCATTCTCCAGCCATTTTTCAGTCAGCTCTTTCAACAACGCCAGCTGATCCTGATCGTCAAACAGCGAGAAGTTGGACTTCATCTCCAGCGCGGCGTATTCACGCTTGATGATTTCCAGACCCAGCGTATGAAAAGTGGAAATCATCAGCCCGCGCGCTTCTTTGCGCCCCATGGTTTGCGCCACACGCTCTTTCATCTCGCGCGCCGCCTTGTTGGTAAAGGTCACGGCGGCGATATGCCGCGCCTGATAACCACAGTTGTGGATCAGGTGAGCGATTTTATTGGTGATGACGCGCGTCTTGCCGGAACCTGCACCGGCCAGCACCAGGCAAGGCCCGGTAACGAATTCGACGGCTTGTTGTTGGCTGGGATTTAATCGCATGGCGCTTTATTGCTCGGCTTTATCACGTGGAAGAGGATTGTAGCAGAAAGCGCCGATGAGATTTAACGGGTATACTCGGCGCAATTTCTGTATCGATAAGGCAATACCATGGCAAAGACGGCGTGCGCCCTGCACATTTTGGTAGATAACGAAAAACTGGCCAACGATCTGCTGGCCAAGCTGAAGCGCGGCGTCAGCTTCGACACGCTGGCGCGCAAATATTCCAGTTGCCCGTCAAAGCGCAACGGCGGTGCCCTGGGCGAATTCAACAAGGGCACCATGGTGGCGGCCTTTGATAAAGCGGTGTTCAGCATCCCGCTGCTGAAGCCTTATGGCCCGGTGAAAACCCAGTTCGGCTACCACATCATCAAGGTACTGTACCGCAACTAAGGGGGCGAGCCGCCCCCTTTGCTTTTACTGCGCGCTGGTCTCCGGAGCCGGAGCGGTGTCGGTCGGTTTGATCTCTTCCGTCACCACGGCCGGCGCCGGCGCCATAATGCCGTTATAGGTTTCCTGCAACTGCTTCATGCTCATTTCCGGTTCGCCCTTCGGCTGCATCAACACCAACGTCGCATCCTGCGAGAGCTGAAGCTTCAGCTCCTGGTTCAGCGCTTCCAGCGTTAATCCGGACAGGAACTCCTGACGCAGTTTTTGATATTGCTCCGGCGCGATGTCCACAACACCGCTTTGCTGCGAGCGCAGACGCTGGCTCATCAGCACGTCAGTGTCGGTGCGAGCATAGGTGGCGAACAGCTTGCTCAGTTGATCGTTCTTCTGTGCCAACAGGCCGTTAAACTCGTCCTGCGACAGCCCATTGTTCCGCACGTTGACCAATTCGCGGGCGATAAAGCCCAGGCTGTTGTTCAGATTGTTGTTCGGCGTATCAAGGTGAATCGCGCACTGGGCACGCTGGTACTGCACACGGCAATCAAAGCCCAAATGCAGGTTTTTCTGATCGCTCTTTTCCAACACCTGCTGAAGGTGCCAGAACAGCGCCTCGCGGGCGATATCGCTGCGCCAGTAACGGCTAAGGTTCTGCGAATCGCGGATCGGGTGCCACGGCGCGTCCCACATGATCGACAACGTATCCTGCTTCACCTGCTCGCTGATCAGGCTGACCGGCTGTGGCGGCAACGGCGTCAGCGTCGGCATGGTGGCCGGCGTTTCACGTTTCCCTTTCAGCGGCGAGAAAGCTTTGTTGATCTGCTCGCCCAGGCTGCGGCTGTCCACTTTACCCACCACGTACAGAGTCATCGCGTCCGGCGTGTACCATTGCTGATAGAACTTCTTCAGTTGATCGACATTCACCGGCCGTTTCACCGGCTGAGCCGGATCGTGCGCCAGCAGCGTCGAGCCTTTCAGGCGATAGCGCCACCAAGCCTCTTTGGGGTTCGGCGGGAAAGTGCCGACCGGGTCGACGCTCGAGTTCACCACCGCATGCACGGTATGTTCGTCGATCGCCAGCTTGCCCGTGGTATCGGAAAGCCACGCCAGCGCTTCTTTCAGCAAATCTGGGCGGTTATTCGGCAGGCTGAGATTATACAGGGTGAAATCATAAGAGCTGATTGCAGGCGGCAAAGGCCGCTCGCTGTCCACACTCTGCTGCCACAGCGAACGCAACTGCGGTGGCGTAAAGCTTTCACTGCGTGCCAGCGACAGGCGCGGCAGCAGGTGGGCAAAACCGATCTGCTGGGAAGACTCCACCAGCGAGCCGGTATTGACCATCAACCGCAGCTCGACGCGATCGCTCGGTCGCTGCGGCGTATCGAGTATCTGCCATGAAAACCCGTTATCGAGCTTACCCTGCTGCCAGGCAGGATCGGGTTGTAGTGCTTCAGCCTGCACGCTGCCGTTGGCTACAGCCAACAACAGCCCACCCACTATGAGATGAATTCTGGTGCCCTGCATGTGAACCCCTACTTAATTACTATCCAATTTCTATATACAAATGCGGATATTCCATTCACCGGAATATTAGGCTGTGTCGTACAGCCTACAAATACGCCCTGAGTTTCACAGTGGGGCGGAAAGCAGAAAGTGTACCACTCTGTTAGACCGCATGCCTTTGCGGATGTCACTCATTGAAGTGAAAAATAATGGATAGTCGGGTTTTTAATGCAAGAATTCTTTACCGGGAGGAATAAAGCATCACCGGCTACGGCCGCAGCCGGTGATTTGAAGCTAAAATCAGGCGGAAGGCAGTGTTTTATCGGCACCGTTACCGTGCTTGTTGGACAAGGTGTCTTTCAGCTGTTTTTCATCCAGCTGTTTACACCATTTCGCCACCACCACGGTTGCCACGCCGTTACCGACCAGGTTGGTCAGCGCGCGGGCTTCGGACATAAAGCGGTCAATACCCAGAATCAGCGCCAGGCCGGCCAACGGCAGGTGGCCCACGGCGGAAATGGTGGCGGCCAGCACGATAAAGCCGCTACCGGTCACCCCCGCAGCCCCTTTAGATGACAGCAACAGCACCACCAGCAGGGTTACCTGATGCATGATATCCATATGGGTATTGGTCGCCTGAGCGATAAATACCGCCGCCATGGTCAGGTAGATCGAAGTGCCGTCCAGGTTAAAGGAATAGCCTGTCGGAATAACCAGCCCCACCACCGATTTTTTACAGCCCAGCTTTTCCATTTTGTCGAGCATGCGCGGCAGCACCGACTCGGAAGAAGAGGTCCCGAGCACAATCAGCAACTCTTCTTTGATATAGCGAACAAATTTGAAAATGCTGAAACCATTGGCGCGGGCAATGGTGCCAAGCACCACCACCACAAACAGCACGCAGGTAATATAGAAGCAGGCAATCAACTGGCCGAGTTGCAGCAGCGTACCCACGCCATACTTACCGATGGTGAACGCCATCGCCCCGAAGGCACCCAGCGGTGCCAGGCGCATGATCATATTGATGATGCCGAAAATAACGCGCGAGAAGCTGTCGATTACGTTGAAGATCAATTGGCCTTTATCGCCCAGGCGGTGCAGGGCGAAACCGAACAGCACGGCAAACAGCAAGACCTGCAGAATGTTGCCGCTGGCGAAAGCGCCAATGACGCTGCCGGGAATGATGTCCAGCAGGAATGGAATGATACCCTGCTGTTGAGCCTGTTCGGCGTATACCGCCACCGCTTTGGCATCCAGCGTGCCCGGATCGATGTTCATCCCCGCGCCCGGCTGCACCACGTTGACGATCAGCAGGCCAATCAGCAGCGCCAGGGTGCTGACAATTTCAAAATAGAGCAGCGCGATCGCACCGGTGCGGCCTACGGCCTTCATGCTCTCCATACCCGCAATGCCGGTCACCACGGTACAGAAAATCACCGGAGCGATGATCATTTTAATCAGCTTAACGAATCCATCGCCCAGAGGTTTCATCTGTGCGCCAATATCAGGATAAAAATGGCCAAGCAGGACGCCCAGCGTAATCGCCGTCAGCACCTGAAAATAGAGGCTCTTAAAGATAGTGATTTTCATATGAACATCCTTTGGGGGGGAAGACACGCACCAGGCGGTAGTCTAGTTATCTCGCCTGTTCATCGCTTGCGCGGAAAATAACACCCACATAACAACATGGAAATAATTTGTTGCAGCCACAGACACATGTTGATACGAATTTAAGAGCTGAAACGCGCCAGCTCGAATGTAAGGCGGCGAATTGCGTAACTATTTCTTTGCACTAACGCAAAAGGGGTAGCTGATAACCAACGTTTTTCGGGCAGGATAGTCAACGGGCGACGCACACGTCGCCCGAAGCGAAAGACAGAAATAGAAGGGCTTAAGCCAAGGGTTGGCAGAACTGCGATTCAAACTCCGCACGCGGCAACGGGCGGGCAAACAAGAACCCCTGACCGCTGTGAATCCCGTGTTGCAACAGCCAATCGCGCTGCCCGGCGTTTTCGACCCCTTCAGCCATTACCGGCAGATGCAGCACCTCAGAAATGGAACTGACGATGCGTACCATCGCGTCATCCGCCGGTAGCCCCTGAATAAAGCTCTTGTCGATTTTAATCAAATCGATCGGCAGGCATTTCAGGCGGTTAAGGTAATTAAGGCTGGAATATCCCATGCCAAAATCGTCCAGCGCAATCGACAGCCCCAGATCGTGCAATTCCCGCAACAGCGCCAGCGCACGATCGAGATCGTCAATGCGCACCGTTTCGGTAATTTCCAGCAGCAACTTGCGCGGGTCGATATGATGCTGCGCCAACATGCTCTTCAGATGCGGGATAAAGTCTTCATGCTGCATTTGGATGGCGGAAATGTTGACCGCCAGCGGCAGCGTAATGCCTCTGGTTTGCCAATCCGCCAGAATGCGGCAGGACTCTTCCAGCACCCAGTTGCCGAGCGGCACAATCACGCCAAGTTCCTCGGCCAACGGAATGACGTCTGCCGGCAGAGTAAAGCTGCCGTCGTACTGCTGCCAACGCAGCAGCGCCTCGGCGCCGATCACCGCATTGGACTTCATGTCCATCTGCGGTTGTAAAAACAGGGTGAAACGGCGTTGATCAATGGCGTGCAGAATTTCACTTTCCTGCGTCAGCCGCTTTTGGGTACGCTCCGTCAGGCTCGGCTCGAAGAACAGGATCTGATTTTTGCCTTCGCGATGCGCCGACATCATCGCCGAAGTGGCACTGCGCAGCAGCTGTTCCGCGCTCTCTCCCACATTGAGATAGTGGGCGATACCGATGCTGGCGCTTGGCCGCAGCGGCATTTCCTGCAGGCTCAGCGGCGCATTGATTTGCGCCATGATGCGGCGCGCCAACTGCATGGCGTGGAACGGTCGCTCAACGCCTTTGGCCAAAATAGCGAACTCGGTGTTGCTCAGTTGCGCCAGTACGCCGTTTTCATCAATACACTCACGCAGCTTCTTCGCCAACGTCAGCAACAGCGCTTCGCGCATCGCCGGATTGAGCACACCCGATGCCTCATGCAGCGTCTCAATGCCAATGACCAGCAAATTGAAACGTTCGGGCCGCAGGCTGGAGGCGATATGCTGTTCCAGCAGAGCGGTAAACAACGCCTGGTTAGGCAGCTCGGTTACCGGATGGCGCGTGCTCAGCCGGCTCATCTCGGCATAGGCTTTAGCCAGCCGCTGCTGATTGCGGTTGTAGTTGCGCACCAGCAACCCCAGCTCATCGTCCTGGTGCAGGGCCGGCAGCATCAGTTGGTGATAAGGCGCTTCATCTTGCGAAATATTTTCCAGCTCTTTCGCCATTGCTCGCAGCGGATGCACCATCAACCGGTTCATACACCAGCTGATAGCGACCGACAGAATCAACGCCAGCAGCAAATAAGTCGACAGCATGGTCGACAACATGCTGAGAATGAATTGGTACATGCGGAACGAATCGGCCTGCAGCACCAGATAAGCCAGAGGCTGCGGGTTGGCGGGCACGCGCTCCAGCGAATAGAGCGGAACGGAAATTTGGATCGGCAGCTCGAAGAGGCGGGCGATCAACGTAGGTACCGGACGTTCCGGCGGGAAGTTGGCGTGCAGTGCCTGAAATTCATTCGGCAGCACGATATCCGCACGGGTCAGAATGCCCACCGGCAACAAGGTATTCAGCACCCGTTTGGTTTCCGGCACATCCATGCGCAGCACGGCCTCCGCCAGCGGTTGCCGCACGGAATGAGCAATGTTTTCCAGTTGCTGGGCATAGTCATCCCTGCGCTGCTGCACAAAATGGAATAACTGGATCACGATAAATATGCAGATCGTCACCAGCGCCACACCGGACACCGTTGCCATCTGTTTAATCGTTAATGAACGCCTGACCCGCAAACCTGCTCTCCGTTAATTCGGGCTGAAATAAAAAAGAGGTTAAGAAGTATCCTGCCCCCCTTCGGACCGGTCCGAGTATACTCGATTGTCTGCTGTTTTTATCTTGCCATACCCATGGCAGAACCAAGAAAACCGCGGGTTTCAGTCTTTTCTTAAACGAAAGGTCCTGTCTCGCCCTGATACTTGAGCGCCGGCGGCGGAAAATGGCAGGGTGCAGCCTTAACACAGGGTAGCAAAACTACCCTGCGTCCGACACTCCGAATCTGACTGAACCAGGTTATTTGAAGTCTGCGTAAGGCGTAAGCGGTTGCGGCGGTAAATCGAGATCGCCCTGCCAGCCCGCCAACGAATAACGGAGATAAATCAATGCGTGGCTCGGCGTATAATCCTTCGCCTGCTGAATATCGATACCGGCGCCCAGCGTCCAATGCGAGCTGAGACGGCGCTCAACGATCGCCCGCAAAGTATAACCGACGCCGGAAGAGGAGCTGCCGTCTTCCACCGCGAACTTGTCCGGCAACGAATCCGGTATCAGCCCCTGCAGCGGATAACGCCGCTGGCTGTTGGTTTTCGAATGGGACAGTGACACCGAACCACCCAGTTCCCAGGACCAGTTTTCGGTGCGTTGGCGATAATTGACCGGCACCGCCAGCGACATATATTGCTGCGGACTGTAATAGCCGCCCTGGCCGAGCGAGTAACCACTCAAATCCTTTTGATAGTGCCACAGCATGGTGTTCAACCCGACGGTGACGCGGCGGTTATCTTCGTTGATCAGCTTGTAGTAATAACCGGCCATAAACCGCTCGCGCTGGTTATCCTCGACGTTTTTGCCGGTCAACTGGTGCGCGCTGAGGTCAGCCCAGACGCCGTGCGCTTCGCCGCGATCGTAGCTGGCGCTAAGGCTTACCCCGGTGGCGCGCACGCCCCCCCAGGTGGTGCCGGTATTCGGATCCTTGGTCCCGCCAAACGCCAGCAGCGAACTGGAGATCGGCCGCCGCGAGGCCGCCAGCGTCCAGCCAATGTGGTTCCAGTCATTGCTGTAGGCCAGCCCCCCCACCCAATCGACCACCTCAAAGCCCATCGGCGTGGTACCGATGTCCCCCGCCCAGCGATCGTTTTTCCAACCGGCCGCCACACTGGTGCCGGTGGTTTTCTGATGTTCATCGCCGCTGCAGCCCTGGGTATTGCAGGTGCCGAAGGTTTCGTAATACTTGCCGCTGCCGTCGGAGGAGAAACTGCCCGCATCCAGTTGCACGGTATCGGTCCGCAAGAAGGCCCGCCCATCGTACAGCGGCATGTCCACCTGCAACATGGTGTCGTGCGCTTTGTAGTCGGAGATGCCGCCGGTGCCGCTGGAACGCCAGTAATCGTGATCGAGCGTAACATTGACATCTTGCTGGCGGTACAGATCCGCCGCGTCCGATCGAATACCGCGCTTGAGCCAGTCGTCACCCGGGTTATTGCGCGTCAGATAGGTATAGCTGTCGTTATCCTGCGGCACGCTTGGCGTGATGCCACTGGCGACCATCGCTTGTTTATAGTCCTGCTGTGCCAATTCCGGCTGCCGTTGTTCACGTTCGATCCGGGCCGCATCGCGGTAAATCAACGCTTTCGCCTGCCCCGCCGGTTCCTGTTGCGCGGCCGTTTTCAGACGGGTAAAGATATCGCTGGCTTTCTGCGGCTCCCCGACGGCATACCAGGCATTGGCCACCCGCCGCCCGCTATTGCCGGAAGGTTCCGGCTCCTGCGGTTCGGTTTGCAGGCGCTGGCGCGCCTCACTGAGCTTGCCCTGCGCCACATAGGCCTCAATCTCCCCCAACCGTGCATCCGGGTTGTTCGGCTCACGGGCTCGTACCCGCTGATAATCGGCCAGCGCAGCGTCATATTCACCGCGGGCCAGCGCCCAATCGGCCAACTGAAGATCGATACGGGTATCCGCCGGCTGCCGGCGCAAAAAGGCCACCGCGCCAGGTTCGTCGCCTGCGGCACGCAGCCGTTCGGCCTGTTCCAGCGTCGCCTGCATTTTCAGCCGTTGCGCCAGCTCGCGCATGTTGTCGTTCCACTGCGCAGCGGGCAAGGTATTCAGCTGCGCCAGCGCCTGCCGGTCGCGATCGCTGCCGGAGAGGTATAACGCATAAGCATAGGCCTGCTGCGGATTGTCACGCTGCTTCTGCGCCAACCGGCTGAACAAGGCGTCCGCCTGCTGCGGTTGCCCGGCCTGACGCAGCGTCTGCGCATAGCGATAGGTCAGCCAGACGTCATCGGGATCCATCAATTGGGCACGGCGGTATTTTTCCGCCGCCTGATGCCATTGCTGCTGCCCGGCCAAATCGTCAGCCTGCTGTTTCAGCATGTCAAGCTGCAGGCCGTCGAGCGTACTGCGCAGCTTGTTTTGCTGGCTGCGCGGCAGGCTATTGAGATAGGCCAGCGCCTTTTCCGGCGACTGACGCTGATAGATATTCACCAGGCCGCGCACCGCACTGCCGTTACCCGGTTCCAGCCTCAGCGCCTGCTGATAATAACGTTCGGCGGCAACGTCATCTTTACGCGCCGCCGCAACATCGCCCAGACCGAGCGCCGCACTGCTGTCGCGGCCGTCAATCTGGCTCGCCTGCTGGTATTTCTGCTGTGCCAACGCCAGATTGCCGGCTTTCAACGCCTTGTCGCCTTCGTCAATCGCCAACCAATAACCGTTGCTCTTAATCAGGCTCTGCCATTTACTGCGGTTATTGCCGCCTTTATCGGCCTGCAACGCCTGACGGAACAGATTCAACGCCTGCGGACGATTACCGGCGCGTGAATAGGCCTGGCCCAGCGCCCCCAGCACGTCGGCATCATTGGGCGAGGCCGCCAACGCTTTTCTCAATTCGGGGATTGCCGCACGGCTGCCGCCCTTATCCACTTGCGCCAACCCGCGCGCACGCGCCAGATAGGTGGGATCCGACAACAGCGCTTGCTGTCGGGCCAGTTCCTGTCGGGCGTTGACCGCCTGATCGCCGGTTTCAAATACGCCGAGGAATCGATTGAGGGCCGCCACGCTTTGCGGGCCGACCGGCATGGCTTTGACCTTTTCCAGCCACAGATCGGCGGCCTCGCCGCGCCCGGCGGGATCGGTGGCTATTTTTTGCAGTAAATCATAGGCCTGCGCGTCACGATCCTGGCTGAACAGCATCCGCACCAGAGACATGCGCAACGGCACGTTACCTGAATAGTTTTTATCCAACGCCTGTAGCTGTTTCAGCGCAGCGGCTTGCTGGCCCGGCAGACGGGCAACCAGACGCCAGTATTCCACCGCCAGTTCCAGCGTCGGCGGATCGCCATGGAACAGGTCGTCATATTGCGCTTTCGCCTCCGGCAAACGGCCGGCGGTCGCCATCAACCGCGCCTGTTGCAATTTCTGACGGGTTTCCGGCTGGGTCAGCAGCATGTTCATTTGCGCCTGGCGATAAGCGCTGGACTGCGGCGCGACCTGCTTAAGCTTATCCAGTTGCTGCTGCGCCAGCGCCTGATTGCCCTGCCGCAACGCCAGGCGCATGCGCGCTGAAATCACGTCCGGGTTATTCGGATCCATCAGTTCAAGCCGATAAAGCGACTGGCGCACCAGTTCATCCTTGTTTCTGGCCTCCCCGACGCGCACCTGCTCCAACAGCCACTGCTCCGGCGAGACGGCTTCTGCCGCCTGTGCCTGCGGCAGCATCGCCAAACTTAAAGGCACCAGGCCCAACCAGTTTATTCTGAAGTTACGCATTGGCCGCCCCAGGCGGGCTGAAGTTCACCCTGCCGATTAAAACGATAACGTTGTTGATCCCATCCCTGGCCGAACAGCGTCAGCGAGGCGCTGAAATAGGCATCGTCGCCCGGCGGGTGTTGATTGATACGTTGACGCTGGGTGTCCAGCGCAGCCGTTTGATTGGCCAGCATCGGCAGCATGGCCGCGGAAAAACCCACCGGGCCGTCACCGCTAGTTTTACCGCTGGCGGTGTCGGTTTTTTCCGGCGGAACGCCCTGTCGAGCGGTCAATTGCGCCATCGGCAGCAGCTGTTTGACCAATGCCGCCTTATGCTCGTCATCGTCCGCCAGCATGCCGGCCCACAGATAGACCCGGATAGCGTCGTAGCTGCCGATATCCGGTTTCGCGGTGTCCGGTTGCCAGCCTTTACCGACCTGCCACACCGCCCAATCCGGCGAGAAGCCGTGCGGTGCGGTTTCCAGCAACAGCCGCTGATTGGTTTGCTGCATCGCTCGCCATGGGCCGTTCAGCGCGGCGAAACGCGCCAGCAACTGCGGCGGCAGGTAGCTCGGATTGAGCCGCCAGCGGTCTTCCGCCACAAATCCGACCTTGCCGGGTAACAACATCAGCCCCAGCCCGGGGATATCCGCCACTTCTTCGCGGCCGATACGCTGCAACAGCAGCGTACCCAGAGTTTGATAACGCCGGCTTTTCCACAAACGGCCGGCTTCCAGCAGATTGTAGGCAATCCACAGGTCGGCATCGGACGCCGTATTCGTGTCCAGCACCGTCCAGCGTTTTTTATCGTCCTCACCCCACAGCCAGGCGGGCAAATGGGCGCTGAGATCGCCCGCCGCCAGGTTGTTTTCCGTCCACGCCAGCAACTTGTCGAACGCTGGCCGATCGTTCGCCACCAGGGCGAAGAACAGGCCGTAGCTCTGTCCTTCCGAAGTGGTGATGCGGTTCGGGCTGCTCGGGTCGATCACCCGGCCTTCGTCGCTGACGTAAAACTGTTTGTACTGTTGCCAGGCCGGCCATTCGCAGGCCGCCGCCGCGCTGAATGCGCACAACAGCAGCATGCCTAACGTCAGGCGTTTCAGCGTTACGGACATGGTGATTAATCCCGATCTTCAGGCGACAGGCGACGGCGGCTGAAAGCCTTCAGGCCACGCCACAACATCAGCGCCAGAATCACCACCACAATCACCGCAATCGCCGCCAGCAACACCGGATGGGTCGACAACGCGTGCCAGATCCGCTCCCACCACGGCAGGTGACCGACATAATAAACGTCGCCCACACGCAGGCTGTTCACCCCCGATTCGCGGATCACCGCCACCGAGCCAAACACCGCCGCACGCTTACCGCTGTCCAACAGCGCCGTGTTCAGCAAATCATAACCGCGCGGGCTGTCGGCCAGCAGCGCCACAATGCTGCGCTGATCGTTAAACGGAGACTGCACGCCGATAATCGCCGACATCGCACCTTCGGAACTGATGGTGGTCTGGCTGTCCGGTTTGGTGTCCTCCGGCAATATATCCATTGCCGGCAGCGGCAACTGACGCGTTGGCTGCTTCACCCAGCTCTGGGTGGCATCCACCAACAGGCTGATTTTTTTGTCGTCCCGCAGTTCCGGCGGAATGGTGCCGATCATCAGGATATCGGCATCGCGGTCTTTGGCCTGCGACCAGTCGTCACTCAAGGTCATCGCCAGCGCCGGATAACCGGTTTGGGCACCGATGATCCCCAGCGCGTTCAGCATTGCGCTAACCTGCGCCGGCTGCGGCTGCTTGTTGACCAGCACCAGCGTTTGCGACAGGTCGGCCATACGGCTGAACGGGAAACCGGCATTGGCGAAGGCGCGCAGGTCCGGCATCGCCATAAAGTGACGGTACCCGGAGAAATCAATGGTCGATGAACCGTCGATTACTGCGTGGTTTTGGGTGAAGGAATACGTTTCGCAACGCCCTTCCGCCCCACTGGCCAGCAGCGTGGTGTAATCAAAGTCGAAACGCATCTGGTTGCTGGCACCCAGCCGCAGCGCCGGAATATTGACGCTCTTGTCGGAATCGATCAGCCCCTGAGTCAGCGGCAGACGCAGCAATTGAGCGCCCTGTTCGTGTTCCGGCACCAGCGAATAGGCCTGCACAAACTGGTTGTTCAGGCTAACGCTCAGGCGCGAACCGTCCTGAATGCGCGGCGCGGTGTAGCGATATTTCAGGTGCATATCTATGCCGGTACTGCGGATCAGGAACAGATCCGGCGGCAGGTTCATGGTCAGCGAGATCGGGCCTGGTTCGATGCCGCTGGTTTGCAGTTGTTCGGCATATTGCTGCAACTCGGCAAAGGTCATTGGCCGATCGGTACGCACCCAGTTAGGCGCATCGTACGGCTTGCGCGGCGCCAGTTGTTCAACCTTGTCCACCGTGACGTTCTGGCCGCGGAACAGAATGTTGCCTTGCGCAATGCCTTTTACCGCGGTGATCAAATCGTTGTCGTCGCGCCCCTGCACCAGCAGCAGTTTGACGTACGGATTATCCGGATGGCTGATCATTTCCACCGTTGGCCCGTTGACCACCGGGTAATCGCGCAGGAAATCCGGGCGCTGCTTATTGGTGGCGAAGACGATGGCGTGCCGGTCCGGCAGCTTGTTATACAGCGTAGGGAACGACTGGCCGCGCCACTGCGCCTTGCTGCCGAACCACGAGGCCAGCATGCCCGCCGCACGCTGCTGAACGAGGTCCGGCGAGCCGGCGAATACCATCGGCAAGGTCAGCGGCCGGTTGTCGCGGCTGTCCAGGAAGGGTTCCGGGAAATGCGACAGTTCGTTCTTCAATGGCAGCGTTTGGAAACGCAAATTCAGCGAGCTGGACTTGCTGACGTCGAGCCACAGCGTACTGTTGGCCGGATTTTCGCAAATGTTCTGATAATGGCCGACGAACACCAACCGCACGCGGTTAAAATCGGTGATATAGCGCGGGTCGATCGCCATCTGGATGCGGTTCGGTTTGCCGAGCTGTTCTTTGGTGAGGGTGGTCACGCCCATCAGTTCGTCATTGAGGTACACCTTGACGTGCGATTCCACCGGGATCAGCGACGGCGACGGAGTGAACTCCAGATCGAGCGTCGCCTGCGACACCACTTCGTCACTGCGTACGCCGAATTCAACCTGGCCATCCGGCCGGGTGCCGCGCAGGGTAAAGGTTCCCGGCGGCGGCGCTATCTGGGCAAACTGCAATTGCACGTCACGGACCGGCGCATTCGCATCCTGCGGTGCAGCCGCTCCCATCGGTGCAGTGACCGGTGCATCGGTCGGTACGCTCACCGGTGGCGCGACGACGGTCGGCGCAGTGGCGGTTTCAGCCTGAGACAGGGTGCTGATGCCTAAGGCCAGGGCGGTAAACCAGGTTATTTTTCTCGTCATCGTATCATCATCAATGTTAGCGCCTGGGAACCAGGCAAGTGAGCGGGCGGTTTGCCTATACCACTGTCTCTTTTTGGCTGAAAGCCGGATTCCGGCCTACGCCGCGCGGGATAAACGACGCTATCCACGCAATCAGCGTCGTGAATCCGATCAGCAGGCTTCGCACCATCGGCGGCGCATAGTCCGCCATGCGCAGGTAACCCCGGAAGCCCAACGCCAGTACGTCGCGCAGGCTTTCGATCGGTTTATCTTCAGGGAACCCGTCCTGCCACAGCGCCCAGGTATCGGCGCGGGCAAAGGTGCACTGAATAAAATCAATATGTTCACGGGTGCTGAGATCGACCATGCGGATCCCCACCTTACTGCCGAAGGCGCGCGTGACCACGCACGGGAAGCTGTATTCCTGCTGACCGCGTTTTAACAGCAGTGATGCCTTGTCGCCCTCTTTCAGCGCATCGGATACGCGCATTTCAATCCCTACCCCGCCATCGGAATAGTCGCGCAGCGTGCAAGGGAACAAGTGGCCATCGGCGCGGGCTATCGCGGCCGGCATGGCAATCTCCACGCGGTGCGCCTGGCGCACCTGCTTGGCCTCCACCGCCACCGCCACCGCGCCGCCGAGAATGGTCATGTTGTACAGCACCCACACCAGGCTGATGATCACCGTCATGACTTCGTCCGCTGGGCCGTAACCCAACCGCCAGACGCCGAAGATCAATCCCGCCAGATTGAGCACCACCAGGAACATATAAGGCCGGGTAATCACCCAATCGACATGCTCCTCTTCCACCAGACCGCCTTTGGCGGTCACGTTGAATTTGCCTTTGTGCGGATTGAACAGCGCCACCGTGGTAGGCCGGGCGATATACCAGGCCAGCACCGTTTCATAGATCTCGCTCCAGAAGGAGTGACGGTATTTACCCTGGATACGCGAGTTGGTCAGGCTGGCGTGGATCATGTGCGGCAACACATAGAGCGCGATCGCCAGCGCCGGCGCAAAGATGATATAGGCGTGCAGCAGCAGGAACGCCAGGGGCGCGGTAAGGAAAATCAGCCGCGGAATGCCGGACAAGAAGTGCAACATGGCGTTGGCATAACACAGCCGCTGCGCCAGTTTCAGCCCCTTGCCGAACAGCGGGTTATCCAGCCGGAAAATCTGCACCATGCCGCGCGCCCAACGAATGCGCTGGCCAATGTGCGCCGACAGGCTTTCGGTCGCCAAGCCGGCAGCCTGTGGAATACGGATATAGGCCGAAGTGTGCCCGCGACGATGCAAACGCAACGAGGTGTGGGCATCTTCGGTGACGGTTTCCACCGCGATGCCGCCTATCTCATCCAGCGCGCTGCGGCGCAGGATGGCGCAAGAGCCGCAGAAAAAGGCCGCGTCCCACATATCGTTGCCGTCCTGCACCAGGCCGTAGAATAGCGTGCCTTCGTTCGGGGTCTGGCGGAAGCGCCCGAGGTTGCGCTCAAACGGATCCGGCGAGAAGAAGTGATGCGGGGTCTGCAACATCGCCAGCTTCTTGTCTTTGAAGAACCAGCCCATGGTCAATTGCAGGAAGGAGCGAGTCGGTACGTGGTCGCAGTCGAAAATCGCCACAAACTCGCCGGTGGCCTGCTTCAACGCATTGTTGATGTTACCTGCCTTGGCATGCTCATGGGTCGGCCGGGCGATATACTTCACCCCCACCTCTGCGGCGAAGGCTTTGAATTCGGGCCGGTTGCCGTCGTCGAGGAGGTAGATATTGACCTTCTCTTTAGGCCAGTCGATGCCCAGCGCGGCATAAATGGTCGGTTTCACCACCCCAAGATCTTCGTTGTAGGTCGGCACCAGCAGATCTATGGTCGGCCAGGTGGTGCTGTCGGCAGGCAGCGGCACCGGCTGGCGGTTAAGCGGCCAGACGGTCTGAAAATACCCCAGCACCAGCACCACCCAGGCATAGGTTTCCGCCGCCAGCAGCAGCAGGCCGCAGATCAGGCTGAGCGGATCGTCCCAGTTCAGCGTGGCGGTGTAGCGCCACCAAAGGTAGCGGCAGGAAACGGTCAGCGACAACACAATCAGCATCAGCCCCGGCAGGCGGCCCGGCACCCGGCGCACCACCATCGCAATGCACCACAACAGCAGCACAAACACGAACTGCGCCGGCAAATCGAAGGGCTGCGAAATGCACAGCATGGCGAGGATCGCCGCCAGCACGCCGACAATAATAAACAGCACGCGGCGCATACGCCGGCTCATCTGGCTCAGGCGCTCCACCGAACGCTGCTCCACCCCGGCGCTTTGCAACCGGTGCGGGAGCCTTTGCAGCCAGTTGGCATAGCGCAATTGCAGGCGATGCCAACCGGCGAAATAATGGCGGCCCATCGGTGCGCGGCCGGTGCGAAACAGCAGCAGCCACAGCCCCTGCAACAGATAGCGCAGCCCATCTGCAGGGCGCGGGCGGATGAAGGACAGATGTGGGAACCAATAGGCGCGGCCGGCACGCACCCGCTGCCAGCCCGGAGATTCAAAACGCAGGAAAATCCAGCCCAACGCCACCAGCAACGTGGCGAAGAAAGCGCTAAAGGCCGAGGATCCGTTACGGCGGTAGGTTCGGTAGCGCGTCTGCACGGCCTGATAGACCGGCGGCACCAGCAGCAGGCTCATCACCCGGCTCATGGCGCCGCATCCTTGAGATTGATCAGGCACCAGTTGGCCAGCGTCAGCACCTCATCGGCAGCCAGGCTCTCGGGGCGGTACTCACCCAGCGGCTGCTTTGCCGCCAGCGCCTCGGCCATCGCCTCATCGCGGTGGATAACCACCGGCAACAGACCACCCAGCGTTTGCAGCCACAGCTGATGCAGATCCTGCTGCAACTGACTGGCGGCAAAATAATGGTTAATCAGGAAGCGGCAGCCTTCCGGCAATGCCTGTTGATGCAGGCGGATCTGGCAGTTGGCGTCCGGGGCGATCAGCATGAAAACGCTGTCTGCCAATGCCAACGCCTGACGCGCCAGCACGCCATCATCCGCCGGCACATCCAGCAGGATCCAGTTGTATTGACCGCCGGCGGCCAACTGCGCCAGATTATCTTGCCAGCGAGCCGGGGATTGCAGATTCAGTCGTTCCGTAGCCGTTAGCCGGCCAAAAGGAAGAAAATCGAGTTTTTCGCAGTAGCGCATGGCACCCTGCTGCCAGTCGCCGCCGTCCTGCTCTGCACGGGCCCAGCCGCGTGCCAGCTCAAACGGTGTATTGAAATGCAGGCGTAACAGATTATCCGGCGCGAAATCAATCGCCAGCACCGACTCGCCCAACTGTTGTAATGCCCAGGCGAGCGCCGCCGTGACTGACGTCGCCCCCATCCCGCCTCGCAGCCCTTGCAGCGCAATTACCGGCATAAACTAGCGGCTCCCTGTTGTTTGCGCCAACTCGGCCAGCAGTGGCCAGCGCGTCATCATCTGCGTTAATCGTTCCTGACGCGAAATATCGACATAACTTAATGTTGGCAGAGCAAATGCCTCGCTAAGGGCCTGCAGATCGTCCTGAGTTTCCGGCGATACCACTGCGTGAAACCGCGTTAATTGATTATTCATTCTGCCGCCTTTTAAAAATAGGCTAATGTTAATTAACTATAGCAATGTAAAAAAAAGAGCAACTTAAAAAGAGATAACCAATAAGATGATTCTTAACAGATATTATTACACAGATTGTCAGATTTGTTATTATTGTTCCCAATGATACGATGACTGACTAACAATACTCAGTTGGCCGTGACCGCACTTTCAACGAAAGTAGAAAAATAACCTATGGCGCAATCTTTCTCATTAGGTATTCGGCAGATTTGGGAAGAACTGTCAGTGATGCAGTCCCCGGGCCTTTATTGGGTGAATGTCGACCGTCAAACCGACGCCAACCTGCTCTGCCAACAAACCCTAGCCGCCCAGGCCGCAACCAGCCAGGTCGCGTTGATTTGCAGCGGAGATAAACCCGACAAACTGCTGTCTGAACTCGCCTCCCCCGCGCTGAAAAAAATTCCGCTGTACCAGTTGCCGGAAAAAAAAGCGGCGCTGACGCATTTCTGCGATGACCTGATGCGCGCCTTAAAACCGCAAAACCGCTTATTAATCCTGCTGGCCCACGCCAGCCTGTGGCAAACCTTCACGACCGAGGAGTTGCGCGACTGGGCAGGCAGCACCGGCAACTGGCTGCGTCGTCAAGGGTGCACCCTGCTGATCCTCAGTCATGGCGGCGGCGTGAACAAACTCAAAGGGCAGCTCAGCACCCAGCACCGCATTCTTAGCGGCCTGGCAAGCCTGCAGTGGCAGCAAGACAGCGCACAATATCTGGTTAACTGGTGGAGTACGGAAAATGGCATTAATGCCAACCAGTTACTGACGTTGTATGTCGGTGAAAACGGCTGGCAGGGTGACGATGACAACGACCAGCCCTCGCCAACCTCGATACGCAGCGACGAAGGCCTCTATCTGGCCCAGCAAAGCATTCTTGAGGGTGCCCCGCCGCTGTCGACCAACTGGCAACTGTTGGAAAGTAATACGCAACTGGCTCAGCACGGCATGCTGACGCTCTCGGCAACGCTGATATTTGCGCTGTACCAAAGCGATGAGATCGATGCGCTGGCCCATCAAATTCACAGCCTGCGCCGCCATCGCGGCAACGGGCTGAAAATTGCGGTGCGCGAAATGAGCGCCAGCCTGCGCTACAGCGATGAACGCCTGCTGCTGGCCTGCGGCGCCAACCTGATTGTGCCGCACGTTGCGCCGCTATCACGTTTTCTGACCATGCTGGAGGGCATCCAGGGGCAACGCTTCTCGCGCCATGTTCCCGCGGATATCGACGCCCTGCTGCATGGCTTGCGACCGCTGCAATTGAAAGGCTATATGCGTCCGGATGACTTCAGCCAGGCCGTCATTTCGCTGATGGACAACACGCTGCTGCCGGAAGACGGCAAAGGCGTGATGGTGGCGCTGCGCCCTGCGCCGGGGCTGCGAGCCGAACAGGCGATGACCCTGTGTCATCTGCGGCGCTTCGGTGACGTAATGACCGTAGTGCAAGGCCGGCTGGTGCTGTTTCTCTCCACGTGCCGGATTAACGATCTGGACACCGCGCTGAAATTCATCTTCCGCCTGCCGGTAAACGAAGCGTTCAGCAACCGGGTGGTGTGGCACCAGGACGTGGATATTACTTCAGAAATCAAACGGCTGGCGCAAAACGCCAATATTCCGTTAGCGCCGCAGACCATTACGCCGTCCGCGCCGCGCCAGAGCGCCGTCGTGGCTGACAGCCCGCAAGAGCGCCGCCAACCGGTGGCCTTCACGCTGACTACCGGCGCACAGGAGAACAAACATGCTGAACCTTAACGATATCGTGCAGCTGATCCTGCTGTGCGCGATCATTTTTATTCCGCTGGGCTATTTCTTTCACCGCCGTTTCCCGCGCTGGCGTCAACATTGGCAAAACCTTTTTTTATCACCGCGCTATTTAAAATCCTCCGGGTTATGGGTGCGCGAAGGTTCTTCATCTCAGATTAAGCATAAGAAACAGCCATGAAGCCAAAAAACAACACCCAACCCGATAACTCCCTGTGGCGCTACTGGCGCGGGCTCGGCGGCTGGAACTACTACTTCCTGGCCAAATTCGGCCTGCTGTGGTTCGGCTACCTGAATTTCCACCCGCTGCCGAACCTGGTGTTCATGGCGTTCCTGCTGATGCCGATACCGGCGCTGCGTCTGCACCGCTGGCGGCACTATGTCGCCATTCCCGTCGGCATCGCCCTGTTCTATTACGATACCTGGCTGCCGGGCATTAACAGCATTCTCAGCCAGGGCTCGCAGTTGACCGGCTTCAGCGCCCAATACCTGCTGGAGCTGGTGAACCGCTTTATCAACTGGCAGATGATCGGCGCCGCCTTCGTGATGCTGATTGCCTATCTGTTCCTGGCCCAGTGGGTGCGCGTCACGGTCTTCACCGTAGGGGCGCTGGTGTGGCTGAATGTCCTGACCATCGCCGGCCCGGCCGTGTCGCTGTTGCCCGCCAACACCACCGCAGCCACCACCACGCCGGCAACGACGGCGCCGGCCGCAGCAGGCAACGATAACGCCCCGACCGACAGCGCGCCGCCGACCAACGCCAACCTGACGGCCTACCTGAATCAGTTTTACGATAAGGAAAAAGCCCGCGCTACCGCCTTCCCGGCCACTCTGCCGGCCGATGCTCAGCCGTTTGATCTGCTGGTAATCAATATCTGTTCGCTGGCCTGGGCCGATATGGATGCGGTGAAACTGCAGAATCACCCGCTGTGGTCGAAGATGGACATCATGTTCGACAACTTCAACTCGGCGACGGCCTACAGCGGCCCGGCGGCGATCCGCCTGCTGCGCGCCAGTTGCGGCCAACCTTCGCATCACGATTTGTATCAACCGGTGAATCAGCAGTGCTATCTGTTTGATAACCTTGCAAAGCTTGGCTTTAAAGAACAGCTGATGCTGGACCACTCGGGCGTGTTCGGCAATTTCCTCAAAGAGCTGCGCGAGCAGGGCGATCTGCAGGCACCGCTGATGTCGCAAGCCGGTATCGGCAATGAGCTGGCCTCTTTCGACGGCGAGCCGATTTACAACGATCTGGAGCTGCTCACCCGCTGGCTGGATCAGCAGCAGAAGGCCGGCGATACCCGCAGTGCGACCTTCTTTAACGTCATTCCGTTGCATGACGGCAACCGTTTCGTCGGCTCGAACAAGAGCGCGGATTATCAGCCGCGTGCGCAAAAGCTGTTTGACCAGTTGAATACCTTCCTGGAACAACTGGAGAAGTCCGGGCGTAAAGTGATGGTAGTGATTGTGCCGGAACATGGCGCAGCGCTGGTGGGCGACAAAATGCAGATGTCCGGCCTGCGTGATATCCCAAGCCCGAACATTACCCATACGCCGGTCGGCATCAAACTGGTGGGCATGACAGCGCCGCATCAGGGCGGCCCGTTGCAGATTAAAACGCCAAGCAGTTATCTGGCGCTCTCTGATCTGGTATCCCGCCTGGTAGACGGTAAAGCCTTCACCGCACCAAGCGTAGACTGGCAGGCGCTGACTCAGAATCTGCCGCAAACGCCGGTTATCTCGGAGAATGACAACGCCATTGTGATGCAATACCAGGGTAAGCCGTACATACGCCTTAACGGTGGCGATTGGGTGCCTTATCCACAGTAAGCGCCACAGCCAATCCCGCAGTTAATTCTCAGGCACGCCTTCGGGCGTGCTTTTTTATGGCTTGGAGAATAAGGGTAGCTACAGCGCTGAACCGCCAGTCATTAAATATCGGGCTAATTAAGCGGGAGGATGACAGGTATGACGTTTTTAAGGATATTCCGAATATAAAGAATTTTTTTGAGGAGTTTCGGTAATAAATTAGATATTTATGGATATACCCGGAATAATTATTCAATAAATAAAATAAATAACGCCGGGCATTCGCCAAAAAAAACGCCGGCGCAAATGCCGGCGTTAACATTAATTATCAGTAATAACAGACTTATACGCCGGGATTTTCATCCTGATCGACCGCAAAGCAGGCCACCATCTGTTCGCCGTATTGCTTAAGCTGCGGTTGCAGCTGGGTGCATGGCCCGAAGGCGCGACGGCAGCGGGCATTGAATGCACAGCCCGGCGGCGGATTCATCGGGCTTGGCAGTTCGCCGGTCAGCTTGATGCGCTCGCGGCGCATATCCGGATTCAGGCGCGGCGTGGCAGACAACAGCGCCTGGGTATACGGATGGCGTGGGTTATTGAAAATGGCGTCTTTACTGCCCTTCTCTACACAACGACCGAGATACATCACCATCACCTCGTCGGCAATGTGCTCCACCACCGACAAATCATGAGAAATGAACACATAGGACAGCCCCAAATCCTGCTGCAGGTCCATCATCAGGTTCAGCACCTGCGCACGTACCGACACATCGAGTGCAGATACCGGCTCATCGGCAATCACCACGTCCGGGTTTAGCATCAGCCCACGCGCGATGGCGATACGCTGCCGCTGGCCGCCGGAAAACATGTGCGGGTAGCGATCGTAATGTTCGGTTTTCAGTCCGACCTTCGCCATCATCGCCAGCGCCTTTTCACGGCGCTCCGCACTGTTCAGCGATGTGTTGATCTGCAACGGTTCCTCGAGGATCTGCCCAACCTTTTTGCGTGGGTTGAGCGATCCGTAAGGATTCTGGAACACAATCTGGATCTTCTGGCGCCGCAGCTTCTCGGCGGTGACGTCCGGCTTCAGCAGATCCTGCCCCTGATAGTACAGCTCGCCGGCCGTCGGCACTTCGATCATCGTCAGCAGGCGGCCCAGGGTTGATTTGCCACAGCCTGATTCACCCACCACCGCCAACGTTTTACCACGCTCGAGGGTGAAGGAAACGCCATCCAGCGCTTTGACCAGCCGTTCCGGGGCAAACATCCCCTTCTTGACCGCATAATGTTTCTTCAGGTCAATCGCCTGCAATAAGGGTTGATTCTGGCTCATACGGTCGGCCTCCCCGCATCATCCAGCGGTGTGTGACATTTAACCTGACGGCCGGGAATGCTGCGCAATTCCGGCTCCTCAACACGGCAACGTTCATTGGCGTACGGGCAGCGCGGGTTGAGCAAACACCCGTTCGGGCGGTCGTATTTGCCCGGTACCACGCCCGGCAGCGAAGCCAGGCGCGCCTTGTCGGCGGCGAATTCCGGCAGCGCACGCAGTAGCGCCTGAGTGTAAGGGTGGCGCGGCGCGCGGAAGATCTCTGAGGCCTTGCCGGACTCCACCACCTGGCCGGCGTACATCACGATGATGTGGTGCGCCGCTTCGGCTACCAGCGCCAGATCGTGGGTGATCAGCAATAGCGCCATATTCTCGCGCTGCTGCAACTCCAGCAGCAGTTCGATAATTTGCGCCTGGATGGTCACGTCGAGCGCCGTGGTCGGTTCATCGGCAATCAGCAACTTCGGCCGACAGGCGATTGCCATCGCGATCATCACGCGCTGGCTCATCCCGCCGGAAAGCTGATGCGGGTACACGTCCAGCCGCGAGGCCGGATCGGGGATACCCACCTGGATCAGCAGATCGATAGCCCGCTGGCGGCGGGTACTGCGATTGCCGCCCTGATGCACCTTCAACGCTTCCATGATCTGGAAACCGACGGTGTAGCATGGGTTCAGGCTGGTCATCGGGTCCTGGAAGATCATCGCCACTTCCGAGCCCACCAGTTGGCGGCGCTCTTTTTCGGAAATCTTGCGCAGATCCTGGCCGTTAAACTCCAGTTTTTCGGCCATCACCTTACCGGGGAAATCGATCAATCCCATGATCGCCAGCGAACTGACGGACTTCCCGGAGCCGGATTCGCCGACGATGCCGACCACCTGGCCCTGCTCAATGCTGTAACTGATACGGTCTACCGCACGGAAGGGGGTGCCTTCGTCACCGAAGTGCACCGAAAGCTTGTCTACATTTAATAACGCCATCTCTCTCGTCCTCTGTTACTGCTTGAGTTTGGGGTCGAGAGCGTCACGCAAGCCGTCCCCCATCAGGTTGAATGCAAGCACCGTCAGCAGAATCGCCACACCGGGGAAGGTCACGACCCACCAGGCGCTTTGGGCGAACTGCAGCACGTCGGAGAGCATGGTGCCCCACTCCGGCGTTGGCGGTTGCGCCCCCATGCCCAGAAAGCCGAGAGCGGCCATATCCAGAATGGCATTCGAGAAGCCAAGAGAGGCCTGGACGATCAGCGGCGCCAGGCAGTTTGGCAAGATGTTGATAAACATTTGGCGCAGCGCACCGGCACCCGCCACGCGTGAGGCAGTGACGTAGTCGCGGTTCACTTCCACCAGCACCGCCGCACGGGTCAGACGCACATAATGCGGCAAGGCGACGAAGGTCAGCGCCAGCGAGGCGTTAACGATGGAGGGGCCGAAGATCGCCACCAGCACCAGCGCCAACAGCAGGCTTGGCAACGCCAGCATGATGTCGACGATGCGCATGATGACCGCATCCACCACACCGCCGAAGTAACCGGCCAACAGGCCCAGCACTACGCCCATGATCAGCGACAGCACCACCACCAGACAACCGACCAGCAGCGACAACCGCGCGCCGTACATCAGGCGCGACAGCACATCGCGACCCACATCGTCGGTACCGAGGAAATACTGCCAGCTGCCTCCTTCCTGCCAGGCCGGTGGCCTGAGCAGCGCGTCGCGGAACTGATCCGCCGGGGCATGCGGCGCCAATACGCCGGCACCAATGGCAATCACAAACATCAAAACGATATAAACCAGGCCGACAACGGCCCCTTTGTTGCGCTTGAAATAGTGCCAGAACTCCTGGAACGGGCTCATGGGCTTCGGCGCACCTTTAACAACAGGCTCAGTGACTTGAGACATTAGAGCGCCCCTTATTTCTTGTGGCGAATACGCGGGTTGACCACGCCGTAGAGCACGTCTACCAGCAGGTTAACCAGAATAATCATACAGGCGACCAGCAACACGCCGCCCTGAACGACCGGGTAGTCGCGACGTTGCAGCGCGTCCATCAGCCAACGCCCCAGGCCCGGCCAGGAGAAGATGGTTTCGGTCAGAATGGCGCCGGCCAGCATGGTGCCGACCTGCAGGCCGATGACCGTCACTACCGGCAACAGGGCATTGCGCAACGCATGCACCACAATCACCCGCATACGGCTCACACCCTTGGCGCGTGCGGTACGGATGTAATCTTCGCCAAGCACTTCCAGCATCGAGGAGCGCGTCATGCGCACGATAACCGCCAGCGGGATGGTGCCGAGCACGATGGCCGGCAGGATCATGTGCATTACCGCATCCTTGAAGTCGCCCGGTTCGCCCCAGATCAGGGTGTCGATCAGCATAAAGCCGGTCAGCGGCAGGCTATCATCGAGGAATACCGTATCGCTGACGCGCCCCGATACCGGCGTCAGGTTCAGCTGCACCGATACCAGCATGATCAGCATCATGCCCCACCAGAAAATCGGCATCGAATAGCCGGTCAACGAAATGCCCACAGCGGTGTGATCGAATATCGACCCCCGCCGGACCGCCGCCAGCACGCCAACCGGAATGCCCACCAGCACGGCGAAGATCATCGCGCAGAAACCGAGCTCCAGCGTGGCTTTAAAGCGTGGAACAAACTCTTCCCACACCGAGATGCGGCTCTTGAGGGAAGTACCCAAATCGCCATGCAGCACGTTGGATACGTAAGTGAAGTATTGTTGATAAAGCGGCTTGTCCAGCCCCATTTCCGCCATCAACTGCGCATGGCGTTCTGCGGAGATCCCGCGTTCCCCGGCCATGATGGTCACCGGGTCACCCGGGATCATATGGACGAATGCAAAAGTCAGCAAAGTTATGCCGATAAACGTTGGGATAACTAACCCCAAACGTCGGAGTATGAACTGCAACATATCCCGAACTCTCTGTATAAAATGCCCGGCAGCTCATCGTCCGCCAGGCTTATTAAAGCTCACACACTTTGAACAACCCTGATGCCATACGACGGGGACTACTCAGCAGGGGCGCAACCTGTTGCGCCCCTGCCAAGTCCTTTTGTGCATCCCCGGCCGAAGGGCCAGAATCAATCTAGAGAGACGTTCTCAAAGTGATGCTTACCAAGCGGATCCACGACGTAGCCTTTCACTTCTTTACGCACGGGCTCATACACGGTGGAGTGAGCGACAATCAGCGCCGGAGCCTGATCGTGCATCACTACCTGAGCCTGTTTGTACAGTTCTACGCGTTTGTCGTGGTTCGATTCGGCGCGTGCCGGTTGAATCAGATCTTCAAACGGCTTGTAGCACCAGCGGGAGTAGTTGGAGCCGTCTTTCGCTGCGGCGCAGCTGAACAGCGTGGCGAAGAAGTTATCCGGATCCCCGTTGTCGCCGGTCCAGCCCATCATCACCGTCTGATGTTCGCCCGCCTTGGCGCGCTTGAGGTATTCACCCCACTCATAGGTCACGATTTTGGCTTTCACGCCGATTTTCGCCCAGTCGTTCTGGATCATTTCCGCCATGCGACGCGCATTCGGGTTATACGGACGCTGTACCGGCATCGCCCACAGATCGATGGCGAAACCGTCAGCCATACCGGCTTCTTTCAGCAGTTCTTTGGCCTTGACCGGATCGTAAGTGTAATCCTTCACCGCGTCGTTATAGCCCCACATGGTCGGTGGGATCAGGTTCTTGGCCGCCTGGCCCGCACCCTGATACACCGCGTCGATGATCGCCTGCTTGTTGACCGCCAGGGTCAGCGCCTGACGCACTTTCAGGTTATCCAGCGGTTTTTTCTCGACGTTGAACGACAGATAACCCACGTTCAGCCCCGGTTTTTCCATCAGGTTGATGGTTTTGTCCTGCTTCATACGAGCGATATCAGCCGGGTTCGGGAAAGGCATCACCTGGCACTCGTTTTTCTGCAGCTTGGCATAACGCACGGAAGCGTCAGGCGTAATGGAGAAGACTAAACGGTCGATCTTCGGCTTGGTGCCCCAGTAACCGTCAAATGCCTTGTACAGGATTTTGGAGTCTTTCTGGTATTGCAGCAGCTGGAACGGGCCGGTACCGACCGGGTTCAGGTCTACTTTTTCCGGCGTGCCGGCTTTCATCATGTTGTCGGCGTATTCGGCTGACAGGATGGACGCGAAGTCCATGCCCAGATCGGCCAGGAACGGTGACTCCGGACGGTTCAGCACGAAGCGCACGGTGTTATCGTCCACTTTTTCGATTTTGGCGATCAGCTTCGGCATGTCCATGCCTTCAAAGTACTCATAGCTGCCGCCGGAGACTTTATGATAGGCATTGTTCGCGTCCAGCTGACGTTCGAACGAGAACACCACGTCGTCGGCGTTAAAATCGCGGGTCGGTTTGAAGTCTTTGTTGCTCTGCCACTTCACGCCTTTACGCAGGTGGAAAGTGTAGGTTTTGCCGTCTTCGCTGACGTCCCATTTTTCGGCCAGGCCCGGCTCCAACTCGGTGGTGCCGATTTTGAATTCGACCAAACGGTTATAGATGGGCACCGAGCTGGCGTCATAAGTGGTACCCGAGGTGAACAGCTGCGGGTTGAACCCTTCCGGGGACCCTTCAGAACAGTAAACCAACGTTTTTGCCTGCACGCTGGCCGCTACGGTCAACGCAATCAGCCCAATCCCGAATTTCAGAATCCCTGTTTTTCCCAAGGAACTTGTCATCGCTGTGCTCCGTTATGTGATGTGATGTGTGTATTACTGCCAGACCCTATATTTTTTTTTGCGCGGCCTGTGCAGTCGGTGCCCGAAGGCAGAAGGGATAAACGCGCGAGAGAGCCGGGTAGAACGCATCCCGACGGGGCGTCTGAGCGCGTGGAATTCACTCAAACAACTCTCGCTCTTACCCCTGAGGCTACCAAATTGCCAACTGTTTGGGGTGTCGTCAATATAACCAGTAGGGATTTACACAGACTGTGAGAAACAGCAAACAAACATAAAAAAAACCTTTTTTTAACAGTTACAGCATTAAAAATTATGCTATGCGGTCATTTTTAGCTCGATAGGCTGCTCTGCAGAAAGTTATTGGTATTTAACTCCGAGAAAAAACTAAAAAAGTTTGTTGTTGAATGATGAATATCTGAACGGTTATTTTCGTTATCTAGGTTAAAAACAGGATGAAATGCTGATTACTTACTCGAAAGGGTGAGGCAGGGTTGTCTTTTTTGAGCCCTGTGACGTCACAATCTGTGCGACGTGAAAAAACTTTCGGCTGTCAAAAAGCCGGGGGCGAAAGGATATCCCCCGGCAACGTGCTACAACCGAATTATTGCGCGCCGGCGCTATTGCCCAGACTGGTATTCATATTGTTCAGAATATCCCCGTTGTCGGCGTCAATTTCCCAGGAGAACAATCCCCCCAACTGCTTATCCAGCACATACTTGCCTTTCGCCTGCACCGAGCGCGGATCGTCAAAGGTGATCAGGTCGCCGGTAGACGGCTTGAACACATAAGGCGCTTCTGCGGTGGCGTCATAGTTGTACTGCCATTCGCCGCTCATAAACTCGTTGGCGATTTGGCGGTAATCCACGATGCCATTTTCCCAGGTGCCTTTCACCGGCCCGGTGGCGGTGCCGGTAAACGGATTGTTGTTCTGGTAACCGCTCACGCCGGTCCAGCCACGGCCGTACTTGGCCGCACCCACCACAATTTTGCCCGGCTTCACGCCCTGCGCCAGCAACGCATTGACGCCGTTAACCGTGGTATAAGCCGTGTCCGGTTTCCAGGCCGGCGCTTTCAGCGCGGTCTGGTGGCCCAGATTTTTCAGATCAAAAGCGCCATAGAAGTCGTAGCTCATCAGGAAGATGTGATCCATCGAGTTCTGCGCGGTGTTGTAATCCACTTTGTCGATCTTGTCCTTACCGGCGCTGATGGCGGAGGTCAGCTCATACTTGCGGCCGGTTTCCGCCGAAAGCTGATCCAGCATGGCCCGCAAATCTTTCATCAACTGCACGTAGGTCGCTCCGTCCTGCGCGCTGCCCAGTTTTGGATTAGCACCCTCCCCACCCGGGAATTCCCAGTCGATATCCACACCGTCAAAGAACTTCCAGGTCTGCAGGAACTCTTTCACCGAACCGACGAAGCGATCGCGCTTCACCTTATCTCCCATAAAGAAGAACGGGTCGGAGAGCGTCCAGCCGCCAATAGACGGCAGGATTTTCAGATCAGGACGCGCCTGTTTGAGCGCCATCAGCTGGCCGAAGTTACCTTTGTAGGGGTCATCCCAGGCAGTAACGCCCTTCTGCCCTTTCTGCAGCGCGGCGAACGGATCGTGGATTGACACCTTAAAGTCCTCGCGGCCCTGGCAGGAGCGTTGCAGCGCCTGGAAGCTGCCTTCGATCTCTTTCAGGCTGTCGTTAATGCCGTCGCCGCCGCAGACCGGGATAAACCCGTACAGCAAATGCGTCAGGTTCTGCGCCGGGATTTTGTCGACGGTGAAATTACGGCCGTAAACGCCCCATTCAACAAAATAGGAACCTACGACTTTTCCGGAATCTTGTTTATAAGGTTTATTCTTTTCCAGCAGCGGTTCTTTTAACGGCGCCAAATGGCTGCCGTCGGTATCCGCCACCACAATTTCAGTCGCGTCGCTGGCGGTGCAACCTTCAGCATTGCATAATGCCACCTGCATTTGATAACGGCCGCCTTTATTAACCTTGAAGTTTGCCGTGCCCGAAGCGCCGGTTGACGCGCCGCTCCAGACTTCTTTGCCGTTTAATAGCACTTTAGCCGTGGTACCGGTATCGCCATTCCATAAATTCCATGAAACGGAAACATCCGCGGCAGTTTTTACTTTCACCAGATTATTATAAGCCGTCGCCGCCTGATCAACCTCGACAATGGCGAACTTGGTATTACCCCAGGCCAGCGTTGGCTTGCCCGGTGTAGCGGCCTGCGCCGCAGAACACAGCGTGCTGCCGATCAGCAACGCCAACAGCGGTTTATTAAATTTGCGCATAACTGATTCCTTTATTCCGAGAGGATAAACGTAAAAAAGTGAATGACGGCCGCCTATGTTCGGAGAAAATAAACTCCGCAATAATATTGGCCAATTAAAGTAAAAAATATCAAATATCTTGCCACACAACGGGAATTAATTAATTCCGCTGTATGTACTCAGACTATAGATAAAACCGCCGGTAAAACAATAGCGCTATCAACCGGGTTTTATTGGCCAACGGTGAATTTATTTAAATATGAATAAAGGGAGCAGCCAGGAATAAGGAGAGTAAATTAATTAGTGAGGAAGGATGAATGTTTTTCATGGGAGTGCGTGAATTCTGGACGCTGGGTGCAAAACACAAACGCCAGGCGAAAAAAAACCTGCTTAAAAAGCAGGTTTCTTAAATGTGGTCGGCGAGAGAGGATTACGCGCATCTTTGATGCTTGCCCTGCGGGCCGTTGCTAAAGCAACGTGGTCTCGCTACGCTCGGCTCAAACCTCCTTCGGAGGTGCTCATCCTCTTGAACGCCAGGCGAAAAAAAACCTGCTTAAAAAGCAGGTTTCTTAAATGTGGTCGGCGAGAGAGGATTACGCGCATCTTTGATGCTTGCCCTGCGGGCCGTTGCTAAAGCAACGTGGTCTCGCTGCGCTCGGCTCAAACCTCCTTCGGAGGTGCTCATCCTCTTGAACAACAGGCGAAAAAAAACCTGCTTAAAAAGCAGGTTTCTTAAATGTGGTCGGCGAGAGAGGATTCGAACCTCCGACCCACTGGTCCCAAACCAGTTGCGCTACCAAGCTGCGCTACTCGCCGATGGGGGCGCATGTTACTGCCGGCCATCATAGGCGTCAATGACTTTTTCAATCGCGCCCGTCAAGTGGCGATAAAAGCGGCATAAAGCGCTGCACCAGAGCCTGCGCAGCGCTTTTTCATTATGCCTTGGCGGTATTCAGCGCCGGCGACTGAGCGCGCAGGAACGGCAACAGGAACAGCGCGGACAGGCAGGCGGCGATGGAGATCACCACAAAGAAACCGTTCCAGTGCCAGATTTCCATCACCCGCGCGATCGGGTAGCCGGACAGCGCCGCACCAAGGTAAGCGAACAGGCCGACAAAACCGGTCGCCGCGCCGGCAGCATCCTTGTGCGAACATTCCGCCGCCGCCATGCCGATCAGCATCTGCGGGCCAAAGATGAAGAAACCGATGGCAAAGAAGCAGGCGGCCTGCAACAGGAAGGTGACGCCCGGCATGATCCACAGCGCCGCAACCGACAGGAAGATACCGATGGCGAAGATCAGGTTCATTGGCCCACGGTTGCCGCGGAACAGCTTGTCAGAACCCCAGCCGGCCACCAGCGAGCCGATAAATCCGCCCACTTCGAACAGGGAGATCGCCGAGTTGGCGGTCATCAGCGAATAGCCTTTCTCCTGCGTCAGATACAGGTTGCCCCAGTCGTTGATCGCGGTACGTACGATGTACACCAGCACGTAAGACACCGCCAGCAGCCAGATGTACTTGTTGGTCAGCACATAGCGCTTGATGATTTCCCGGTTGGTCAGCCCCTGGCCTTCCGATTCCTGCACCAGTTCCATGGCGTCGTTGCGCCATTTGCCGACGCTGGGCAGGCCCATGGTGGACGGCTTGTCACGCAGGCGCCAGCACATCAACAGGCCCAGCACCACGCCGATGATGCCCGGAATGATCATGCCGTAGCGCCAGCTGAAGTGCAGCGAGATAAAGCCGACCAGCAGCGGGATCAGCGCGCCGCCAAAGTTGTGCGAGGTGTTCCAAATAGCCCACCAGCCGCCGCGCTCGGAGCGGGAGTACCAACTGGTGAGGATTTTGGAGCATGGCGGCCAGCCCCAACCCTGGAAGAAGGCGTTGAGGATCCACAGCGTGCCCAGCATCAGCAGCGACGAGCTGAGGCCGAAGAAGATGTTGAGTATGCCGGTCATGATCAGGCCCAGCCCCATGAAATAACGCGGGTTGGAGCGATCGCTGATCATGCCCGAGATAAACTTCGAACAGCCGTAGGTGATGTAAAACAGCGTGCCGAGGATGCCGACATCGGACATCGTCAGGCCAAGATCGCTCAGCATTGCCGGCATGATGAAGTTGAAGCTTTTACGCGTGAAGTAAAACGCGGCATAGCCGATATACATCGTCCACATCAGCTGGATACGCCAGTATTTATAGCTGGCATCGATCTGTTTTTGATCGGTGACCTGCGGCACATCCTGGCGGCTTTTAAGGAAAGACCACATGTGAAACCTCAGAAAGAGTGGGAAAAGTGCCGCTATCATGCTGCGCGCGCGCGCGAATGGCTTACGCCGGATTCCCGACGCGACTAGGAGTATTTCCTAGTTTTGCCCCTCTGTCAGTGAAACTGTGGGTAAGATCACATTCAAACAGGTGCCCTGTTCTGACGTCAACCGCAGCCGGCCGCCCAGCGCGCTGATACGCTCCTGCATGCCGCGCAGGCCATAACCCGGCTCGTGGCTGGCCAGATCGATACCCACGCCGTTATCGCGAATGGTCAGCAGGATTTGCGGCAGCTGCCCTTTGCGGCGGCCAAGACGCGCATCCAGCTCAATCCGGCTGGCGGCAGCATGACGACAGACATTGGTCACCGCCTCCTGGCACACCCGATACAGCGTAATCTTCAGCGTTTCGTCCAGCAGCTCATCCGGCACCTGCCACTGCATCACGCTCACCAGCGAGGCATCTTGCGGCAGTGATTCACGCAGCATCGCCGCCACCGCCGCCGACAGCGGCAGGTTATTCAACGCCGCCGGCCACAGTTGGGTCAGCACGTCATGTACGCCGTCATAGACCCGCAGCGCCAGCGTATCTATGGCTTCGGCGCAACCCACCACCTGCGGATGCGGTGCCAGGCGTTTAATGATACTGGCCTGGGTACGGATGACGGTGATGGTCTGCCCGACCTCATCGTGCAGTTCCCGTGCCACCTCACGCCGGGTCTGTTCCTCTGCGGTGACCAACGCACGCGCCAGTTGGCGGTTCTCCGTCAGCCGCAACCGCAGTTGCTGGTTCAGTTCGCGCTGGCGCTGGATGCCCGCGCCGAGCAACAGGCCGGTCAGGCTCTGGGCCAGCAGCGACAACAGCAGATCGCGATGTGATTCCGGCTGCGGCGGCTCGTTGGCCACCAGCACCACGCCGTTGAGCAGCGTCGCCAACAGCGCGCCCTGCCAGCCATAGCGATAGGACATAAAGACAATCGGAATAGCCAGGCAGAACGGTGCGAAGCGGCGCAGCTCGGCGGCGTTCACCTGTTGCTGGAGCCAGATGCTGAGCGCGAACAGCAGCAGATAGCTGGCCAGATGGTGCAAACGCAACGTCACCGGTTTATGGATCAGGCCCGGTTCGAGCGGCACCCAGATTTGCCGCGCCAGATAATGCCACAGCAGCAGGCAGGTCGGCGCAATGGTGAAACCGCCAGCCAGGCCTAGCAGCAGCACGCGCGCACCCTCACCGTTCACCAGTTGCCACACCATGGCCTGCAACAGTGCAGCCACCGCCACCACCGCGCCCTGCAGCAGTGGCCATTGCCATTCACTGTCGCTTTGCTGATGGCGCAACAGCCAGGGGGAGGCCAGCAGGCTGAGCAGCACCGTCAGCGCCAGTACCACCACCGAAGCCCACAGCGCCGGACCATAGCCGAACTGATCCGCCAACAGCACCATCAGCAGCAGATCGGCCAGCAAAATCCCAGGCCAGAAACGGTAAGGGCTTTGCAGCAAAATGCCCATGCGCAGGCCAAACGGGAACAGCAACAGCGCCTGCCACGGCGGGTCGATCAGCGCAGTTCCTATGCCCCACAGGCAAAAAGCGCTGGTGGCGTAGATAAAGAACAGCGCCAACTGGGTGATCAGGCGTTGCATCACAGATTCAGCATCCGCTTGGCCAGTTCGACGTTGTTATTGATACCCAGCTTGGCGAACAAATTAGCGCGATGCACATGCACCGTTTTCGGCGACAGCCCCAGTGCGACGGCGATCTCCCGCACTTCTTGTCCCTGCGCCAGCAGCAGCGCGATTTCGCGTTCGCGGCGGGTGAGCGGATCGACCTTCACCCGCGCCAGCTGTTGGGCGATTTCAGGCATCAGGTACACACCACCGCTGGCGACGGTGCGCACCGCGGTGATCAAATCTTCCGGCTTGCAGCGCTTGGACAAAAAGCCGCAGGCGCCGCGCTCCAATGCCAGCTCCACCAGCGCCGGATTGTCATGCATCGACAGCATCACAACCCGGATCCCTGATGGAATGTCCGCCAGCAAATCCAGCCCGCTGCCGTCCGGCATCGAAATATCGCAGATGCAGATTTCCGCCTCCAGGCCCGGCAATCCGGCGCGCGCCTGAGCCGCGCTGCTGAACTCTCCGACCACCTGAATATCCGCCTCCAGCGACAGCAGTTGTACAAAGCCCGATCGCACAATGTCATGATCGTCAATAAACGCCACGCGCAAGGTCATGGAAATCTCCGGTCCGAGGGGAAAGTGCGCAAGTATACCGCAGCCTGAGCCGGATGAATTGATGAAGGAAATGTATTGAAGAGAATACATCCACAAAATAATTGGAGTTGCATCACGGGTACAGCCAACACAGATGCAGCTTCAAGTATGACGGGGATATTAACGCCGGGCGCGGCCGCGCCCGGCGGGAAGAAAATTACAGCGGGGTCGCCGCCGCTTTTTCCTGCGGGATGTTGCACCAGTTGTTTTTATCTACGATGCCGCCATCCGGCGATGTGTAACCCAGGCAGCCGAGAATGGTATCAAACAGCTCGACGTGACGGTGGGTCTTGCCGATGCGCTGCTGCGCCTGCAATTGCTCAAACGCGCTGCGATGCTGCGGATCTTCCAGGAACTTGTCGGAGGTCCATACCATCATCGGCACGCGGAATTGCTCCGGCGGCGCCATTTCGCGCGGCGTGCCGTGCAGGTGTGAATTCTCGCCTATCGACTCACCGTGATCGGACGAATAGAACACAATCGCCTTCTTATCGCGCACCTGGTCGATCACATTGGCGATAAAGCTGTCGGTATACAGCACCGAGTTATCGAAAGCGTTAACCAACTGATCTTTGGAACAGAAGTCGTCAACGCCGATGCACTCCGGCTGATAGCGCGCGTAGCTGCGCGGATAACGCTGCGAATAGAGGTAATGTGAGCCTTTGGTGTGCAAGATCACCATATGCTTGCCTTTCGGGTAACGCGCCAGCGACTCCTTCATTTCGTCCACCAGCAGCATATCGTCAACCGATTTGCCGTCGTTGCGTTTCTCGGAAGCGATCATCTCGCGGAACGAATAGTTATCCACTTCGGTATTGTTGTAGAACCACACCTCGCTCTGCATGGCGAACAGCTCGGAGGTGAAGCCCAGATTTTTCAGCACCGCGAACACGTTTTGCTCTTTCAGCGTGCGCTGCGGATTGTCCGACGTGCCGCCTTCGCGCACGAACATGCAACGCAGCGACAGCTTGGTGGAGGTATCGCAGGATTCACCGCGGAATGCCACCAGGTTTTTCTCCTGCGACAGCCTTGGCGTGGTATCACGGTCATAGCCGAGAATGCCCATGTGATCCCAACGCGTGGTCTCACCAATGATGAACACCACGTAGGTATCATCGATATCCGCCGGCGGCACATAGGTAAAATTCTTGGCCGGATCGAACAAATTGGCCTGATCGAGGCTTTCGTCGTAGCGGGTATAGGCAAACAGCCCCAGCGCCGAGATCCAGTTGGATGGCAGGTAGGAATGCGCCACCACGCCGCCGTAACTCGGCAGATCGACGTTAGTGATTTTTTCCTGTGCGCTTTGCTCTTTGTCCAGCATACGCAGCGGCAGCCAGACCAACGCCACCACCGCCGCCAGCACCACCAGCGGTTTCACCCGGTGCCCAGGGGTTTTCAGCTGTTCGATCAGCGTATAGCGCAGGTTGTTTTTCCAGATGCACAACAGCGGCAATGCGCTGAGCACCACCATCCACAGTACGAAATGCATCCCGACCACTTCTTTCGACAGGTCGATATCCGTGGTCATCACCGAAACGACGATACCGTAGCCAATCACCACGTTGAAGAACGTCATGTAATAGCTGGCGGCAACGGAAATCAGCACCAATAGCGAAGCGATAATGCGGTAAAACAGCCGGCCGCCCAGCGATACCAACCGCATAATGAAGAAGGTGAACAGAACGATCGCGATAACTTCAGTTACCGCAGAGATAACCTTAATCCCCTGAATGCCGTGCGAAAGCGAATCAAAGCGACGATAAAAAACGGAAAGGTTCAAAAAGATGCCGATATAGATCGCTAACAATAACGATAAATTCTGCTGTGATAGCGATTTGACTTTGTTCATGTAACGCGGTGGCTCCGGAGCTTTAACAGTTCTGAATCAGTCAGACATTGGATGCGGCTGCAGGTTCAGCCGATCGGCAATAAGCGCTATTTTGGGGGTAATAATCAAGTGAATTCTCAAAAAATAGGCATTTTTTGCCGTTTTTTGTGATGAAGATAAATGCGGGGCAGAAGGGAAATGGAGGGTTATCCCTCCATTTTTTCCGTGGTGTCGGCGAAAACGTTATTTAACGTTAAGAGTTACATCAATATTACCGCGGGTGGCGTTGGAGTACGGGCACACCACATGGGCTTTTTTCACCAGATCTTCGGCTACGCTGCGTTCAATGCCCGGCAGGGTGATATCCAGCTGCACTTCGATGCCGAACCCATTGGGGATTTCACCGATGCCGACGGTACCGTCGATTTTGGCCTCGGCCGGGATCTTCACTTTTTCTTTCGCCGCGACAAACTTCAGCGCGCCGAGGAAGCAGGCCGAGTAACCGGCGGCAAACAGCTGTTCCGGGTTGGTGACTTCACCGCCCGCGCCACCCATTTCTTTCGGCACGCCCAGTTTTACATCCAACACGCCGTCGGATGAGGTCGCACGGCCGTCGCGGCCACCGGTGGCTGTTGCATGAGCGCGGTAAACAACTTTTTCAATGGACATAAATCGTTCCTTCTTTCTGGGTTGGAGGTATGACATCGGGTTCAGTAGGCTGAACGCCGTCACTGCTCTATCTTTCACGATTAAATCGCACACTACTTATATTTGGCGCTTAACTCAGTGTAGTGCACGATCGGCGATCGTGCTTCCGGCACGGGTCATCAAATCTGGTCGATCAGCTTGCCGCGCAGCTTTTCCAGCTGCTGCTTGATATTCACTATTTCGTCGAGGCTGCAATCGGTGGCGCACATCACCGCTTCCGGCACCGCCTGCGCTTTTTCACGCAGCGCGCGGCCGTTATCGGTTAAGGCGATAATCACCTGCCGCTCATCGGTAGTGGCGCGGTAACGCACCAACAGGCCGGCGGTCTCCAGCCGCTTCAGCAGCGGCGTCAGGGTGGCGGAATCGAGAAACAGCCGTTCACCGATGTCCGTTACCCTGATTTCATCCCGCTCCCACAGCACCAGCATCACCAGGTATTGCGGATAGGTGAGTTCGAGTTGGCTCAGCAGTTTGCGATAGACCTTGTTCAACGCCAGGTTGGCGGAGTACAGGGCAAAACACATCTGCTGGTCGAGCAGCAGCAGGTTTTTCGCCGTGGGTTGTTCGCTATCTTTGGTTTTCATGAATTGAATATAGATAGTGCACGATGTAATCGCAAACTATTTTTTTCGCGATGTGCTACATTTTTTAATGCAGGGGATGCCACAGCAGGGTGCTGTGCGGAGGAAAAGGATATGACAACCACACTGGTAGAACGTGCGCGCCGCTACGCCACCAAAGCGCATGCGGCGATAGATCAGCGCCGCAAATACACCAATGACCCCTACATTGTTCACCCGCAGGCGGTGATGGAGATCGTCAGCAGCGTACCGCACAACGAAGCGATGCTGGCCGCCGCCTGGCTGCATGACACGGTGGAAGACACGCCGACCACCCTCGGGGATATCGCAAGCCATTTTGGGCCGCAGGTCGCTGAACTGGTGGGCATGCTGACCAACGTCAGCAGCGCCGGCGGCGGCAACCGCTTTGAACGCAAAAACCGTGACCGACGGCACAGCGCCGGCGCCTCGCCACAGGCTAAAACCATCAAACTGGCGGACCTGATCGACAATACCCGTTCACTGCTGGAATACGACAGCCACTTTGCACGAACCTATCTGATTGAAAAACAGCGGCTGCTGGAAGTGCTGACCGAAGGTGACCCGACGCTGTGGCGCCAGGCCAGCCATATCGTCGAACAAGGGCTGGCCAGGCTCCAGTTGCCGCCGCATAACGTCCCGGCAAGCTGGTTCGAACATGCGCGCCAACGTTACCGGGAAAGCGATGCGGCGTAACCGTCAGAACGTCACCACCGTTTTCAGCGCCGTCACCCAGGCATCCTGGGTTTCGCTGACGCCCGCCGGGTGATGCCAATATTGCAGACCCGGCTGCAACTGTAGCCAGGGGGTAACATTGAAGCGATAGAACAGCTCCGCCGTTACCGAATGCCCCGGCACCGGGCGATAGTTGGGATCCTGGTAATCGGTAACGTTGTTGATTTGATTCATATAACGCTGATTATCCCGGTAACGATCGCTCAGCTTGACCATAGACACCCCCAGCCCCAGCCAGTCGTCCGGCCGCGCGTCGAACAGGCCATGGTAGCGAATGCCGGTCGAGGTGGAATAGTGCATATAATTAGAGCGCTGGTCCGCCAGCCCCAGGCTGTAGAACAGGCTCAAACCCCGGCTGGCGTCATCACGGTGGCGCGTCACCTGTTGGTTAAAACCGCTATACAGGAACCAGGTGCGGTTATGGTTGCGATATCCGTTCGGATCGGTCGCACCCGCCCCACCGGAAACCCCTTCATACAGATCCTGCTGCCTGGCGTTGGTGAACAGGACACCGATGTTGTACACCCCCGGCAACTGATTGACCGCGTTGGTTTTCAGCTCCAGCTCCATCGGCAGTAAAAAGCCCTTGCTGCCCTTGGTGGTGGTGCTCCAGGCATGGCCGCGGCTCGTGGCGTTCGGGTTCTGCTCCATCACCCCGGTTTTGAAGGTCAGCCCGTCGGTCAATTTGTACTGCAGCGTGGTGCCCCAGTAGTGCACGTTCCAGTTATACCAGGTCAGCGAGTTGGCGGACTTGCCGCCGCACAGCGCCAGCGTCTGGAAATCGCAGGGAATGATCTGATCGAAATCCTGCACCTTGTTCATCATGCCGACTCGCCACTGCAGCCGGCGATCGAGAAAACTGCGGCTGAAGGTCAGCCAGCCCAACCGGGTGATCGACTGGCCGCCATAACTTTCCTGCGACAGATCGGTCGTATTGGCGCGCGGATCCTGCAAACGATCGCGCGTCAGGTTATTGTCGTGGTTGCGGTTAACGATATTGCCCTCAATGGCCGCGTCCGGGATGCCGGTCAGCGCCTGCAAATCCTGACTGAAGGTCAACGAGAACTGATCGATATACGAAGCCTGCTTATCCTGGTTATACCCGCCGCCGGCGTTATACGACAGCTGGCTAAGATAGCCGAGGTTATAGTGAAAGCCGCTCTCTTCGAGGATCGGTCTGATCCCCAGCATATCGCCCAGCAACCCCGGAGAAGGCGGTTCGAAGCCGAGCGCCAGACCCTCCCATTTAACGGTTGCCGCTTCGACGTCTTTGCCGGTTTGCAGCGTTTCCGCCTGCACGCTACTGCAAAACAGCAGCAGTGCCGCGAGTGTCCCGGTGTGAGGTAATGGATATTTCATTATTATATTTCTCCGCATATAAAACGCTGACTGCGGGCAACAGCATTCCCTGGGCGAGAATTCCCCATAATTGGCAGCAGTGAATAAAGGTGATTGCCCGACGATTGCCGCCGGGCGGGTATTCAGATTTAGCCTTGGTCTTTCAGGCTGTTACCGTTGCTCTGGATCACATCGCGATACCAGTAGAAACTCTTTTTGCGGCGACGCTCCAGGCTGCCGTTGCCTTCATCATCACGATCGACGTAAATAAAGCCGTAGCGCTTGGACATCTCGGCTTTGGAGGCGCTGACCAGATCGATCGGCCCCCAGCTGGTGTAGCCCATCACCTCCACGCCGTCGTCAATCGCTTCCGCCACCTGCACCAGATGGTCATTGAGGTAGTTGATGCGATAGTCGTCGTTGATGCTGCCGTCGGCTTCAATGCGATCCTTGGCACCCAGCCCGTTCTCCACGATAAACAGCGGCTTTTGGTAGCGGTCATACAACACGTTGAGCAGATAACGCAGGCCAATCGGGTCTATCTGCCAGCCCCATTCCGAACTGGCCAGATGCGGGTTCGGCACCATGTTCAGAATGTTGGCACGGGCAGTTTCGTTCTGCGTCTCGTCGGTGGTGACGCAGCCGCTCATGTAGTAGCTGAATGAGATAAAATCGATGGTCTCGCGCAGCGCCTGTTGATCCTCGGCGGTGATCTCGACCTGAATGCCGTTTTCACGGAAATAGCGCTTCATATAGGCCGGATAGCCACCGCGCGCCTGCACATCGCCAAAGAACAGCCAGTCGCGGTTCTGACGCTGGGTTTCCAGCAGGTCCTCCGGCCGGCAGCTCAGCGGATACAAAATACCGCCCAACAGCATGTTGCCGATTTTGCCTTCCGGCACGATCTCATGGCAGGCCTTCACCGCCTTGGCGCTGGCTACCAGCTGATGATGGATCGCCTGATAAATCTCGCTCTTGCTGCTGCCCTCCGGCAGGCCGACGCCGGTGAACGGGGCGTGCAGCGACATATTGATCTCATTGAAGGTCAGCCAGTGCTTCACCTTGTGCTTATAGCGTTCAAACACGGTACGCGCATAGCGCTCAAAGAAGCCGATGGTCTTGCGATTACCCCAACCGCCGTACTTTTTCGCCAGCCCGTACGGCATCTCATAGTGCGACAGGGTAATCAGCGGTTGAATGCCGTATTTGGCCATTTCATCGAACAGCCGATCGTAAAACGCCAGCCCGGCCTCGTTGGGGGTTTCCTCATCGCCCTGCGGGAAAATGCGCGTCCAGGCAATGGAGGTGCGCAGGCACTTGAAGCCCATTTCCGCGAACAATGCGATGTCCTGCGGATAACGATGGTAGAAGTCGATCGCCACGTCCTTGATGCCGCTGTCGCCGTCAACCCGTGGCGTCACCGCACCGAAAATGCCCTGTGGCTGCAGATCGGAAGTCGACAGCCCTTTACCGTCGGTCTGGTAAGCCCCTTCCACCTGATTTGCCGCCACTGCGCCGCCCCACAGAAAATGGTCTGGAAATTTGCTGCTCATCGCTTTCTCCTTGGTTAACGTAATAAAGTCAGCAGCGGCGCCTGTTCCTGCACCCTGCCCTGGCCGCTGGCCAACACGTCGACGTAGTCATCGCTGTTGCTGACGATGATCGGCGTGGTGGTATCAAAGCCGGCGGCGTGGATCGCCGCCTGGTCAAACTCAATCAGCAGATCGCCCGGGTTGACCCGATCCCCTTCTTGCACGTGGGCGGTGAAATGCAGCCCGTCGAGCTTGACGGTATCGATGCCGACATGGATGAGAATTTCCGCCCCGTCCTCCGACTCAATGCCAATCGCGTGTTTGGTTTTAAACAATGACGCCACGCGCCCCGCCACTGGCGCCACTACCCGCCCTTGCAACGGAACGATCGCCACGCCCTTGCCCAGCAACCCGCTGGCGAAGGTGGCGTCGTCGACCTGTGCCAACGGCATCACCTCGCCGGCGATCGGGCTGACGACAATCTCCTTGCGATTCAGCGGCGTGACGGATTTCGGCTCCTGTGGCGCGGCTTCCTCGGCCGGCACTACGCCGAACAGATAACTGGCCACAGCGGCGAAACAGAACGACAACAGGGTGCCGCCAATCGCCCCCCACACCGTGGCATCGAAGCCGCCTGCGGGAATAATCTGCGCAAAGGTGAAGACGCCCACCAGTCCGAAAGAGTAAGTGGCGGTATGGGCATAGCCGATCACCGCACCGCCGAGCGCACCACCGATGCAGCCAAAGATAAAGGGCCGTTTGTTCGGCAAGGTCACGCCGTAGACCGCCGGCTCGGTAATGCCAAATACCCCGGCGCCGATGGCCGAACCGGCCAGCGCCCGCAGTTTGGCGTCGCGGGTGCGCAGCATCACGCCCAGCGTGGCGCCTACCTGCCCCATCACCGCCGGCAGCAGCAGCGGCACCATGGTGTCGCGCCCCAGCACGCTCAGGTTATTGATCATCAACGGCACCAGGCCCCAATGCAGGCCGAAGATCACGCACACCTGCCACATTGCCCCCATAAAGGCACCGGCAACGATCGGGTTAAAGGCATAGATACTTTGATAACCGTTGGCCAACAGGTGGCTGAGCCAGGTTGCCGCCGGGCCGATCAGCAAAAAGGTCAGTGGCACGGTAATAGCCAGGCACAATAGCGGCGTAATGAAGTTGCGCAGCGCGCTGTGGATCACCCGGTTAAACAACGGCTCCAGCCGGCATGAAACCCAGGCGGCGAAAATAATCGGGATCACCGATGAGCTGTAATTGATGAAGGTCATCGGGATGCCGAGGAAATACTCGCGCACTGCGCCTGGCTGCTGCGCGGCTTCGAACGCCGCCATCATCAGCGGGTGAGTCAGCGCGCCGCCGATCGCCATGGTAACGAACGGATTGCCGCCGAACTTTTTCCCGGCGGTATAGCCCAGCATGATCGGCAGGAAGTAGAACAGCGAGTCGCTGGCGGCAAACAACATTTTAAAGGTGCCGCCGCTTTCCAACAGCCAGCCACAGGCGAGGCTCAGCGCCAGAAAACCTTTCAGGATCCCCGAAGCGGCCATTACCCCCAACAGCGGGGTAAAGATGCCCGACACCACGTCGATAAAACGGCTGAACAGGTTTTCCTTCTTGCCGTCACCCTCGTCACCCGCAGCCGTTCCATCGCCCAGACCGGCGACCTGATTAACCGCGTTATAGACTTCCGCCACATGGTTACCCACCACCACCTGGAACTGCCCGCCGCTCTCGACCACCATGATGACGCCGGGGTTTTCTTTCAACGCCGCAGCATCGGCGCGCTGACTATCACGCAGCTTAAAGCGCAAGCGAGTGGCGCAATGCACCAGGCTTTTCACGTTGTCGCGGCCACCGACGCCGGCCAAAATCTCACTGGCTAATGTGTCATATTTCATAGCGTTATCCTTACAATCAATGTTCTGCCGCTCCTGCGCAGCGATGGCCAATCGCCTTGACGGAATTCAGCGCAAAAAAAAACCTAAACCTCATGGCCTCTGATCCCAATAAGGACAGAAGCACGAGGTTTAGGTTTTGCCTGCCGGAGCAGTGACAACCCTAAATCGGCTGAGCTATGACGTTAACACCCGGCTTTTTGCCGAGGCAAGACTTTCCGGCAGCAAATTGTGGAACTGTGATCGGCAGTACAAAACGACCTCAGTGGGCAAAATAGTGCATGCCGCCATCTACCGGGATCACGGCGCCGGTGATATAGCGCGCCAGCGGGGAACAAAGAAACGCCGCCAGATAAGCCATGTCCTCCGGTTCGCCAAAGTAGCCGATCGGGATGTTCTGCTTGATGAACGCCTGGCGTGCGGCCTCGGTGGGATGCAGTTTTTCGCGCACCTGTTCGCTGTTAATCCTCCCGGGCTGCAGCGTATTGACGGTAATGCCCTGCGCCGCCAGCTCGCTTGCCAACCCCTTGGCCCACAGGTGCAGTGCGCCCTTGGCGGCGGTGGCGGCATTCAGGCTGCGCGGTTCCATCGAACCGCTGATGTTGATCACTCGCCCCCACCCCTGCGCCTGCATGCCGGGCAACAGCGCATGGGTCACCCGGCGGGCCGGCGTAAAGTTCAAGGCAAAGGCCTCTTCCCAACCGGCGTCACCTTCGCTCAACGCGGTTGGACGAGCGCCGCCGACCGCATTAATCAGGATATCAATCGTCCCGACCAGGCGTGCCGCCTGCGCCAGCATGCTGTCGAGCGCCGCCGCGTCGGTGATGTCCGCCGCGATCGCATAGGGCCGCGTACCGCCGCTTCGTTCAACCTCATCGGCCAGAGCCAGCAAACGTTCCTCACGGCGGGCGGTCGCCACCACGGTAACTCCCTGCGCCGCCAGAACCCTAACCATACCGGCACCGATGCCTTCGCTGGCGCCGGTAACCAGCGCAACACGATCCTGGAGCTGCAAATTCATAAGTAATCCTAATTGAATAATTCAATTTCGCTAAAGAGATAACGGCATTGAATCACAGCCCGCTCTGTGTGAATATTCCTTAAAATCGCGGCAATACTGTGCAGGAATTCACTGATGTTCGATTGGCAGGATTTAAAACACTTTGTGGTGCTGGCACGCACCGGTTCATTGTCGGCGGCAGCGCGAGAATTGGGCTGCGACCACGCAACGGTCGGCCGGCGGGTGGCGGCGCTGGAGAAGGCGCTCGGGCTGCGGCTGATCCTGCGGTTGCCGCGCAGCACTCCGCTGACGCCGGACGGCCAAAGGGTCGCCGGGCTGGCGGCAGAGATAGAAAATCAAAGCCATGCCATTGCTCGCCATGCCCGCAGCGCCAGTGAAACCCCGCAGGCCCAGGTGCGCATCAGCGCGCCGCCGTCGGTCGCCGCACGGGTCATAGCGCCGCATATCGCCGAGTTTCACCAGGCTTTTCCGCATATTACGCTGGTGCTCTCCGGTGAAGCCTCCATTGCCGAACTGGATCGCGGCGACGCCGAAGTGGCGGTACGCATGGTGCGGCCACAGCAGCCGGATCTGCTGGTACAACGCATCGGCATGATGCGCTACAGGCTGTACGCTACCCCGCAGCACGCCGCCCTGCCGGAAGCGGCGCGAGCGTTTATCGCCTACGACCATCACTACAGCAACCAGCCCCACCAGCAGTGGTTGCAGCAACTGCTGCAGGGCCGCCCGGTGGTGTTTCAGGCCAGCGATCTGTTCTCTTTGCAGGAGGCTGCACGATCGGGGCTGGGGGCCGTAGTATTGCCGACATTCGTCGCCGATAACGACCCGGCACTGGTCGCACTGCCGACGTCGATAGCGCCGCCAACGCGCGAGTTATGGCTGGTCACCTACCCCGACCTGGCGCGTTCCACCGCTATCCGCACGGTCATGACTTTCCTGAGCGATCTCATCGGAAAACAATGCCCGCTGGCAACATGAAACATCAGAATGGCTAATTGAATGCTGGACAAAAGTCACGCGGGGGATTATTACTGATCACCGCGTAATTTACTTTATGGACAGCTGTGATCATGACATTGCGTACTGAGTTTGGACGAATTTTGATTACCGGCGCGGGCGGCCGGGTTGCCACGGCATTCCGTCAGTCGGTAGGAAATCGCTATCAACTGCGGCTGGCGGAAAGAGACATCAAGCTGTTGACCGGCCTGCAACCCGGCGATGAAGTGATCAGCTTCGACATTGCCGATCTCGAGGCCTGCCATGCGGCCTGCGCCAATATCGATACCGTGCTGCACCTGGCCGCCGATCCTTCCCCCGACGCCGATTTTTGCCACTCGCTGAAGGATAACAATATCCTCGGCACCTACAATATTTTCCGCGCGGCGAAAGACGCAGGCTGCAAACGCGTGGTATTCGCCAGCAGCGCACAGGCGGTAGAAGGCTATCCGCTGGATTATCAGATTCGGCCGGAAGACGCCCCCAAACCGAAAAACCTGTACGGCGTCAGCAAGGCGTTCGGCGAAGGCATCGCCGCCTATTTCGCCCATCAGGAAGGGCTTTCCGCGCTGTCGGTACGCATCGCCAACTTCACCACGCTGGAAGCCGGCGAGCAGCTAAGCGCGCGTGACATGAGCGCTTTCCTCAGCCATCGCGACGCCGCCGATCTGCTGGAACGCTGCATCCGCATTGAAGGCGTGCACCATGCGGTGGTGCACGGCGTCTCCAACAACCGCTACAAGCGGCTGTCGCTGGAAGAGACCAGCCGCCTGCTCGGCTACTACCCGCAGGACGATGCGTTCAGCATCCTCGGCTTCGCCTAGAGTTTTTCGTCGATACGCATCAGCAGGTAGGGAAAGAACGGGTTGGAAGCGATGCGCATCAGCGAATCGAGATCGACCACCAACACCGACCGTTCGCCGCGCGCGGCGATAGTACCAAGGCTGATGCCGAACTCATTGCGCTGCGCCGGGAAACGCCCATACAGCGAATCGCTCACCGGGAACGGCAGCGCCACATGCGACAACGAATAAATATCCGCCGGGTAAGTCATCCCCAGCGGCTGCACGGTTTCCGTGGTTTCCCCGGCGGCCGTTATGCGGGCAATCGCCTCACTGCTTTCCGGTAAAGCATTGGCGATTACCGTCGTCTGGTAACGGCGCGGGGGTGCGGGCAACAACTGGCTAACCGCCGCCGCCGCGTTTGGCCGCAGCAGCGGCCCGAAGTTGATTGTACGATTGACGTCAAACAGCACCAGTTCGCTGCCGTTCGCCGGTAATTCGTTGTATAAGGCGCGGATCACCGCCCGGGTGCTGACGGTGGAATCCATCACCGACTGGAAGGTCAGCACCGGCGGCAATGTGCCTGTTTTGCCGGCACGCGCCGCACGGACGATTTGCTGTTGCAGGCTATTGCTAAGCAGATAAGACTGCCGTGCGCCGTTCACCGGAAACGAGTTGTATTTATACGGATTAAACTCCGGCAACACCCCGAGCCACGCCGCTTTGGCAAACGCCGGGAACACCGCCGGCCAACCGGCGATGCCGGCGAAACGGGCAAAGCTGGTGACGCCGATCATCGGCGAAATCAGAATCAGCCGCTGCGGTGCCGCCAGTTTTGGGTCTTCCAGCGCGTCCAGCGCATATTTCATCGCCAGCGCACCGCCGTTAGAAAAGCCCACGATATGCAGCGGCTTGTCGGCCCCGACTTTACTGCGTGCCTCGCGTACCGCCAACCGCGTCGCCGCCAGCCAATCGCGCCATTCGATATCGGTCAACGCCCCCGGCACCGTACCGTGCGCAGGCAGGCGAATGCCGACGGCCACAAAACCGCGCTGCCGGTAGTTTTCGGCGATATGCCGCAGGCTGTAAGGGGAATCAGTCAGGCCGTGCAGCAACACCACCGCGCCACGCGGTTCGCCCTGCGGCAACAGCTCATAGGAGCGGTTCCAGTCCTGGGCGAAGTGCGGTGGATACACAGGGCTGCCGTCGAAATAGCGGTTGAGCGGAATGCGTTCGCTGGCGGAAAGCTTGTCGGTAACGTTAGCCTTCACTTCGTTGAACACGCGGTTTTCGGCGGCCAGATACGCTTGCCAGTCAGCCTTATCCAGCTCGGCTGCAGACAATTCGTGCGGTACAAAAGTGTGCCACGGCTCCAACGCCGGGCCGCTTTGGGTGTCGTAAACCCGTACCGCAAGCAACGTGAATACGACGGTGACGGCCACTATCGTCAGCCGTTTGATCCCTTTGATTATCGCCCTGGACGGCATACTCACCCCTGAATTCACGGTTATCCAGCAGCGATTATAGGTGCTAAAGGCGCTCAGGGGCAGCGGAGTGCCATGAAAGCACCAAGACAGGAATGAACAACGCCGGGCAAAGCCCGGCATTTTTTTAAATTAAGGCTTTTCGGCGATTTTGCGCAGGTACTCGTTGTTTTTGAATGCAATGATGATCATTTCAAAACAGACGCGGGTAAACACGCCGCCGAGAATAATCCCGAGCAGGCCACGGAAGAACTCCCCGTAGAACATCGCTCCAATGCCGCTAACAAGAATGCCCAACAGGCACAGCCAGTAAACGGCAGTGATGATTTTCGGCGTCAGCATCGCGTCAAAAAAGAAAATATTTTTCATTGTAAATCCTTCCTTAGGTCAGTATTTAATTATCCCAGAGGCGACGCGTCGATATGGCGGCCGGCCCTATTTGTTACGCCGGTTATGATAACGAGTTATGCGAGGCAAAGCGCAGGAAAATCAATGAACCATTGCATGAAGGTTGAGGGTAAAGATGCGCAATAAGATAGGCCACAACATACTGGGCTGTTTGGCGGCATTGCTGCTGTGCAGCCAGAGCGCACAGGCGCAGGAAACGCTGATCTTCGTCCGGCACGGGGAGAAACCCGCCAACAACAGCGGCCAGCTGACCTGCAAGGGATTGAACCGCGCACTGGCGTTACCGCAGGTGCTGCTGAGCCGCTACGGCAAGCCGGACTTTATCTTTGCCGCCGGGCCGAAGGAGAACAAAAGCGGCAGTTCGCTGCGCGCTTTATCGACCATTATGCCCACCGCCGTGCGTGCAGAGTTGCCCATCAACATTCAGTTCCACGCCGACGACATCGCCGGGCTTGAACAAGCGCTGCTCAGCGATAAATACCAGAATTCGCGCGTTTTCATCGCCTGGGAACACAAGAACCTCGACAAGGTGGTGAAGAACATCGTTGCCGCACGCGGTGGCGACGCCAATCAGGTGCCCAAATGGCCAGGCAGCGACTTCGACAGCATTTTTGTGGTCACGCTGGATACCAGCGGCGGAGTGAATAAGGTGTCATTCAAGCAGGAAAGTGAGGGGTTGACTCAATTGGCGGAGACCTGCCCTTCCGCAGGGTAAAACCAAACTGCCGTCGATGAGGTGGGCCTGCTTATTTGATTTTCACTGAGGGTAGAAAACATACGGGCTCCGTAGCGATCTGGCTTTGCCCTTTAGATGAAAGAACCTGGACTTAAGTACAGCTTATATATTATGACCCGCGATATATAATAAACCTCGTTAGGCGCTGGTAAAAAAAACCTGACCTTTACGGTCAGGTAGCCAATACAGCCAACACCAGGGAAAATTTTCCGGTCAGACAGGGTATGCAAAAAGTCACTGCTGACCGGGGTGATTACTTTAACACTGCTAATCTATATTTTCAAATTCATCTTCACCAAAGCAGCAGGTCTTTAACCAGACACCTCCGATTTGAGTTTATTTCCGATGCCAGGTAGAGATGTAACCGGGAACTCAGAAGGCATAATAGCTTTATGTTCGATTAATGATTCCAATCATGCAAATAAGCCAACTATTGATTAAATAATACCAAACCATTATCCAATAACATATGAAATCCATATGTTATTGGAATCAATATAACAATTAATTATTTATTGAAATAAATCGTTATAAAACCATTTTAAATTTGAATAACAAACAGCCACCTTCACTAATATCAAAATAATATTTTGTATTTCATTATTTGGATTGAATATATACGAGAACGTGTAAATATCTTTCTTAGCGGGGCTAAGGTAGCACCGCACTGATTAAGGAAAGATCATTATGTCTAAATCTCCCCTTGGCACTACAGCACCAACAGGGCAAAAATGCCCTGAAAGTGGCGTTTGGACGGTTGTGGGTATACCTTCAACCACCGCGCCTATCGCTAAAGGCAACACCATGCCGCCCTATAATAAACAGGCTGTCACCTGGAAGTTAACCCAGTACGCCTAAGCCACAGAGTATTAAGCCTCTTCTTATAGAAGGGGCTTAATACAGCTGACAAAGTCTTCATCGTTTTTCTTCACCCTGTCAGGGCGAACATGGGTAACATGTGATAAACCCGCATGGCAGACACCTCTCCCTATTATTGGTGTTCAAGCCAACCGAGAAAGTCCCTCGCTTTATCGGCAAATGCCGCGTCGTTAGCAGTGCCGGCAGCATGCGCCAGCAGATATTCCACCTCTCCCGCCTTATCAGGATAAACAGCCAAAAATTGCTCAGCGTAATCATTAAGGGCAATCGGCCAAAACAGGCTGTCTGGATCGCGCAGCATATTGGTTGCCCTGATCAGCTTTCTGGCCACCTCACGTTTAAGCCGCTGTAGCTCTGCGGGCACCCGCTCCCCGGCGATGTTTTGGAAATATTGCTCAAGCACAGCCCGCAGATCGGCATTTACCGCCTGCGCAATGCGTCGGTCCGGCTGAAAAAGCGGAAACGCGGAGGAGAGATCGCTCCCCCAAATACACCGACAATGGTGTTTCAACCAATAGCCCCAGCTAGAGAGATTGCTCGGTTTCAGCGCCTGATCAACAGTGCCGATATCAAAATCCACCTTGCTTACTATCGCGTGATGCTGCTGAAAATTTTGTCGCCACTGCTCGATGCGCCGTAACTCCACCTCGTCGGCTGGCCGGGCCAACAGCAGGGTAATGTCCAGATCGGAAACACCGGGCATCGCTTCACCCCGCGCGACGCTGCCGTAGAGATAAATGCTGTGGATCAGTTCAGGAAATTGACGCGGCAGCCCAGTGGTCAATGCCGCCAGCACGGGCGCGAACGCATCCTGTAGCTGAAAACCGGTCACCATGGGAATAAAAATATCGCCGTCCAATGTCATTGGCTGCTCCATATGTGGGGTTTTAGCGTGAGCACAGGGAAATGCAAAAATGCTTCAACTGAGGTGTCTTAGCATGCCTGTAATCCCCCATCAAAGCCGATAAAGACGATTCACCTAGCGGATCGTATAGGTCTTTTTGCCTGCGGACTTCGCCTGGTACATGGCGTCATCGGCTTTGGTCAGTAACGCTTCAGCGCTGAGAGTGCCGTCTGAGGAAATCGCTGCGCCGATACTCGCGGACAGGGTCACCTTCTGGTTGCCAATTTGCGTTATCGCCGCCAGCTGCGTGAGCAGCTTCTCGCAAAACTCACTGACCTGCCGCTCCGGATCCATTAGCGGCCACAGAATCACCGTAAACTCATCCCCGGCTAACCGCGACACACTGTTGCTGTTGTTGGTGCCGGCACAGGCACTGAGCAGTTTGGCGAAAGTCTTCAGGATCAGATCGCCAAAATCATGGCCGAAGGTGTCGTTGATGGCTTTAAAGCCATCAAGATCGATGAACAACAGCGCCATCTGCTGCTGGGGGCAACAGAGCTGCAATGTGCCGGCCAGCCGGCGCAGGAAAGCGCGTCGGTTGGTTAACCCTGTCAGCATGTCATGGGTGACATCGTATTCCAGCCGCTGCTGCAAGCGTTTAAGCTCGGTGATGTCCATAGACAAAATATAGAGACCCTGCGTTTCGCAGGGCACTAATGTGGTATGGACCATCAATAACCCTTGCCGCGTCTGGAGTTCATTCTCAAAGCTTACGGCTTCCCCGCATAACGCTCTTTCGATCACAGGTTTGGCCGTCGCATAAGCAGCCTCTCCTATCAACTCCCGTACCGTCATTTCCTTGAGGCGCGCTTCATCCAGGCCAAACCAGGTCTTATAAGCGCTGTTGGCGAAAAGATAACGTTCCTCGTTGTCGATCTGGCTGATCAGGGCCGGCATATTGTCGGTAATGGCGCGCAGACGTTCTTTCTCCGCGCTAAGTTGATGTTCGGTAAGGACTCTGCTGTCAATTTCGAGATTGAGTTTATTGACGACCACGCTGAGCTCGTGGGTACGCAGTTCGACCCGCTCTTCCAGCTCATGCTGCAACGCGAACAAATCGGCCTCAGCCGCTTTACGCTCGCTGATATCCACGATGACCGAAATAAAATGGTGGGGATTACCGTTTGGCAAGCGGTTAAGGGCCACCGTAAGTTGAACCCAAATAATTGAGCCATCTGCACGGTAATAACGTTTTTCCATCGAATAGGTTGCTATCTCGTTGGCCAGCAACTGTTTCAGCAGGCCAAGGTCGATATGCAGATCGTCCGGATAGGTGATGTCCTGGAACGTGCGCTCCAGTAATTCCCGTTCAGAATACTGCAGCATTTCGCAAATGCGTGGGTTGACGCGCAACCAATACCCTTCCAGCGAGACCAGTGCCATGCCTACCGCCGCCTGAGAAAATGTCTGTTCAAACAGGGCTTCGGTGCGCTGCAGGTTAGATTTCAGGCTTTCGGTATAAATATCACGCTCAACACCATGCAGGTGTTCTTCGATTACCGCGGCAAAATCCCGTAAGTCGTGCGCCCTGTCATGGGAAAAGGATTGAGGACGGCTGTCAATAATGCATAGCGTGCCCAGCGGCAGGCCATCCAGCGAGAGCAAGGGCTGCCCGGCGTAGAACCCAATCTTTGGGCCACCGGTGACCAAAGGGTTATCGAAAAAACGGGGGTCGACTGCGGTATCGGGCACCACCATGGTCTCTCGCTGCAAAATGGCGTGCCCGCAGAAAGAAATATTGCGTGGTGTCTCCCTGGCATCCAGACCAAAGCGCGATAAAAACCACTGACGATCACGATCTATCAGAGAAATCAGCGCAATGCTGACGCCAAAATATTTTGCGGCCAGCCGCGTGATGCGGTCCAATTTTTCCACTGAATTCGTGTCCAATACGTTCAACGAATTCAGAACCGACAGACGTTCGGCTTCATTCTCTGGAAAGCATGGCTCGAACATGTGTACTCCGGTAGTAGTTTATTTAAATACAGATTAGACGTTTTTCTATTGCCCTGGAAAACCAATTATGATTGCACTTGGAATAATTTCGGCAGGAATCACTGAGGGGATTAAATTTATCATGATGATAATATTTAAATAAAAATTCTCGTGAAAAATAGCGCTCTGTAATCAATGTTAGCCGCTCAGAGCAAGGGGGATGATCCTACCGGTAATATTGCTCTACCCACCCTGTACAGGTGTCGGAGATAATAAGGACAGTAAGGTAATAGTAAATTGCGATCCCGATTCCAATCCCTGCAACAAATCCCTGTAAATCCATCCAGCCTGTTTCCTGCGTGTTATCGCCGGGATAGAGTCTTCTTGCTGCGGCAAAATCCGCAGTCGGGATTGGAACCCCGTACCCTTCAACTCTGAAAAGACTTGTGTTTTTTCAGCGCCTACGTGCACACTCAGTTCGGTGGCTCAGGCAGGACAACCGCAAGGTTGGCCGGTGACTGAAGGGCCGGAGTTCCAAACCTGTCTGGGCCACCACCAAAGCTTGGAACTCTTTGGCAGTGGTGATAACCATCCTTCAAGGGAATATCATCATGACTGAAATGAATCAAACACCTATCGACAGCTCTATCTCCATCTTCCGCAACCTCATTGCCGACCTGCAATTCTGCAAACTCAGCGATATCCAATTGTGCGATCTCAGCGCCGTGGCTCAGGAATCCGCAGAAGGGTTATGTCATGGCTTATTGTATCTGGCGGAATCGCTGGAAAACGGGGAACAGAGCTCAACGAGCAGCAGGGCGCAAATCAGCGCCTGGCTCAAAGCCTCCGCGCATGTGCTCCCAGCCCTGTTAGAACTCAGCGAGCAGGCGAACAACCACCTGTTTCGGATGCATGAAGGCGGTGTTTATCAATCCTAGTTTGCCCGCTATGCGTTATTGATTTGATGGCGAAACCTGCAAAAAAGACACCGACCGTGGGTGTCTTAATTTTTATGCGGGCCAAATGCAGAGTGCCCTGCCGTATCTAAACCCAACACTAAAAGTGCTAATATTTTATCGTTTTAACGGCTTTATAGAAGAAATATTAGCACTCGACTATCCTAATAGCCCGCCGGTTCGAACGCATCGATACCGGCCGGCACCTTCATTTTGCTTCCGCAATGACGATGACCCGGCATCAGGATGGTGATGATGCCTAGACCAGAGTCTTCAAAGATATTGCTTATGGTCGCTTTAGCTTTACCATATAGCCCGCAGAGAGTCACCAGAGATCCATATCGAAGCTCATTACTCGGATTGACCTGCCCCCAGGATTAGATACAACGCTCAGTTAGTAATGTCGGATCCTTCACTATCAGAATTACCCTTTCTCCAACCCGCCGCAAATTCAGACGGCGTCTGATAATTCAGCGTGGAGTGCGGGCGGCACTCGTTATAATCCTGACGCCATTCACTGATAGTTTTCCTGGCATGACTGACGTCGCTGAACCAGTGTTCATTCAGGCATTCATCGCGAAAGCGTCCGTTAAAACTCTCAATAAATCCGTTCTGTGTCGGCTTGCCGGGCTGGATAAGCCGCAGCTCCACGCCATGCTCGTAAGCCCACTGGTCAAGTGCTCTGCAGGTAAACTCCGGCCCCTGGTCAGTTCTTATCGTCGCCGGATAGCCTCGAAACAGTGCAATGCTGTCCAGAATACGCGTGACCTGAGCGCCTGAAATCCCGAATGCGATGGTAATTGTCAGACACTCCTTCGTGAAGTCGTCCACACAGGTCAGGCACTTGATCCTGCGACCGGTGGCCAGCGCGTCCATGACGAAATCCATCGACCAGGTCAGGTTGGGCGCCGCCGGGCGGAGCAGCGGCAGACGTTCTGTTGCTAGCCCTTTACGACGTCGTCTGTGTTTTACACCCAGTCCGCTCAGATGATAAAGGCGGTACACGCGCTTGTGATTAACATGAAGGCCTTCACGGCGTAGTAACTGCCAGATGCGGCGGTAGCCAAAACGCCTGCGCTCCAGTGCCAGCATCAGTGATACGCCCTGATAAATGCGCATCAGCAACTGAACGATGAGCGTCATAGCGGCAGGTCGACAGGGACAAACCTGTGAGTCTGCAGGCTCGACGTTGCGACAGACCGGTCGCATCACACATCAACACCACAGCTTCCCGCTTCTGGTCTGTCGTCAGTACTTTCGCCCAAGAGCCACCTGTAGCGCCTCCTTATCCAGCATGGCTTCGGCAAGCAGCTTCTTGAGTCTGGCGTTCTCTTCCTCAAGCGACTTCAGGCGCTTAACCTCAGGCACCTCCATACCGCCATACTTCTTACGCCATGTGTAAAACGTGGCGTCGGAAATGGCATGCTTGCGGCAGAGTTCACGGGCAGAAACCCCGGCTTCAGCCTCGCGGAGAATACTGATGATCTGTTGGTCGGAAAAACGCTTCTTCATGGGGATGTCCTCATGTGGCTTATGAAGACATTACTAACATCGGGGTGTACTAATCAACGGGGAGCAGGTCAGGATAACAGTTATTTTCCGGAAAAATAACCGAAAATCGATTCGCTCGGAGAGGGGTTCTGTTGAATTTAAGAAAGTACAGAAAACAGTGATTTGGCGGAAGATCACAGGAGTGATGAAATGCATTCAACTGATTGATAAGCAATAAAATTAACGATAAAAACAATAATCCTATACATAAATTTTTACGTGATCATACAAACTATGGCACGAAGCGATAACGCAGGCAGGAATCACACTTACCTGCGTTACTCATTATCAGAAATGCCTCTGCAAAGGGGTAACCATGTAGTGCTGAGCCTCGCCGAGACGATCCCTCTGACTGAAAGAGCGAAGAACTACGCCACGCCCCGACAGCGCTTTACCATCGATTGTAAAGAATTTCTTGAGTTAATCTCGCCAGCCCATAAAGTAGTGCATCATACCGAAACCTGAGTCAGGAGCATGACGCATGAAACTGTTTCACGGCACTAAATTCACTTTCGATACCTTCAGTGTTGATTACCCCGGCACTGGCGAAGCCGGTAATATTCATGCTATCTGGTTTGCCAATAACTTTACTGCGGCACGCAATCATGCCTGGCAGGTGGGCAACTATAGTCAGTGCTGGGTCTATGAATGCGAATTGGCAGCGGACGCTGTACTAATGAAAGCCGATATTTCGCTCAACCAGCAACCCGCCATCCAGAAACAGCTAACCAACGTCTTACCGGTCTGTATATCAGTGCAGACCCATTACGATACGCTATTCGCTGATTATTTCCGGTTCAATAAAATTGATCCTGAGTATCATGACGATCATGAAATCACCTTATTACGCCACGCAGGGATTGATGCTATTTATGATTACGAGCGCGGGTGGCAAGATGCCCACTTGCATGGAGCCACCACAGTGGTCCTTACACCGGAAAAAATACGTATATTGGCAGTCCATGACGTGTGACTTATTTGCCCACAGGCTATGTCGTCCTACTGACAGGTCGTTTTTTCACTGCCACTCTGCAGGCTATCCTCTCCCTCCGATAACATTGGATTGATAAACAAGGAAGGTACACATTGTTTCGCCAGGAAGCGATTGAAAATCAGAAAATGAAATGGCGCGGTCGAGCCCTCCTTCTCCCCGGAGTTCCCTTTTGGTTCACCGCGGGGTTATGCCTGTTTTTTATCGTCGCGCTTCTCAGCTTCGTTATTGCCGGCACCTATACCCGGCAGGTCAACGTAACTGGTGAGATCAGTACCTATCCGCGCGCCGCCAATGTCTATTCCGGAGTTCAAGGCGTGGTAGTCAAACAATTCGTCACCGAAGGACAGGAGATAAAACCTGGAGATCCCATTTACCAAATCGATGTCAGCAAAAGCACCCGCAGTGGCGTGGTCAGTGACAACCAGCGCCGAGATATCGATAATCAGCTAGAGCGTATTACGCAGATCATCAGCCGGTTGGAAAGCAGCAAGAAAGCTACTCTCGACATGCTGGAAAAACAAAGAGCGCAGTATACAGCTGCCTTACAGCGTTCCACCGACATACTTCGACGTGCCCAGGAAGGAATCCGTATCATGAAGGAAAATATGGAAAACTACCGGCACTATCAGACCCGGGGCCTCATCAACAAGGATCAACTCTCAGACAAGGTCGCACTGTATTACCAGCAACAAAACAACCTGCTGGGCCTCTCCGGCCAGAACGAGCAAAATTCCTTGCAAATAACAGCATTAGAAAGTCAGATTCATACTCAGGCTGCTGAGTTTGACAATCAAATTTACCAGATGGAGCTGCAACGTTACGACCTACAAAAAGAGATGCTCAACATCGATGCTGGCGGGGCAATCATTGTGCGTGCACTAGCCGGCGGTCGCGTCGATTCACTGAGCGTCACTGTCGGGCAAATGGTCAACGTTGGCGATAGCTTGCTACAGATCATTCCGCACAAGATCGACCACTATGCCCTAGTGCTCTGGGTGCCCAACGATGCCATTCCCTATATTGCCACCGGAGATAAGGTCAATGTACGTTATGACGCCTTTCCGGCGGAGAAATTTGGTCAGTTCGCAGGTACTGTGTCCGTCATTTCCAAAGCCCCTGCCTCGCCGCAGGAAATGCAGACCTATCAAGGGGCGCCAAAAGCAGCGCTGACCGCCGCCGTGCCGTACTACAAGGTGATTGTCAGACCGGAGAAGCAGGTTATTGCTTACAATGGTAAACGTCTGAGCCTAGAAAACGGCATGACAGCACAGAGCACCCTGTTTCTGGAAAAAAGGAGGATTTATCAATGGATGTTATCACCTTTCTACGACATGAAACACAGCGCAGAGGGGCCAGTCAATGAGTAAGCCCTCTATTAAGAAGTTGCTAAGCCAGCTGGATATGCGGCTACGCAACCGTGTCCCATTGGTTCATCAAACCGAGTCTTCTGAGTGCGGTTTGGCTTGCTTGGCGATGATATGTGGCCACTATGGCAAGAACATTGATCTGATTGCACTGCGTCAACAGTTCAATCTGTCGGCACGTGGTACCACGTTGTCCGGACTGACAAGTATTGCCGACCAGTTAGGACTCTCAACCCGACCCTTGTCTCTGGAGATCGATGAGCTTGGCGCACTTAAAATGCCATGCATATTGCACTGGGAGTTCAACCATTTTGTGGTATTGATCAGTGTTAATCGCAACCGCGCGATACTGCATGACCCCGCACGGGGTTATCGTTCCGTCAGTCTGGCAGAACTTTCGCAGAGCTTTACCGGCGTGGCGCTTGAAGTCTGGCCAAGCAGCACATTTACGGCACACATTGTGCGTAATCGGCTCAGTCTAAGCACATTAGTGGGCAGTGTACACGGCCTTAAGGGAACGCTTGGCAAGATTTTTTTCCTGTCACTAATGATAGAAACCATCAACCTGATGATGCCTATAGGAACGCAACTGGTGATGGATCACGCGATCCCTGCTGGGGATCACGGTTTACTCGCTCTTATCTGTATTGGGCTCATGCTATTTATTCTACTGCGAACGGCAGTAAGCATGTTTCGTTCCTGGTCTTCTCTGATAATGGCGACACTCATCAACGTCCAGTGGCAATCGGGGTTATTCAACCACCTGCTGAGACTGCCATTGAGTTATTTTGAAAGGCGCAAACTGGGTGACATTCAGTCCCGATTTGGCTCACTAAACACATTACGTGAGACGTTTACTAGCAGCATCGTAGGGGCACTAATGGATGGTATCATGGTGATCGGCGTAATAGTGATGATGATACTATATGGGGGCTGGTTAACTTGGTTTGTACTAGGATTTACTGCAACTTATGTGCTCATTAGGCTACTAACATATGGCACGTATCGGCAGTTGTCGGAAGAAGCGTTAGTCAGGGATGCTCGAACAAGATCATATTTTATGGAAACCCTATATGGGATCGCAACGATTAAGATGCAAGGAATGAGCGAACGTAGAGCAAATCACTGGCTAAATTTAGAGATTGACACCATCAACACAGAGATAAAAGTCACTAAGATGGACTTGCTTTTCGGGGGAATAAACTCATTTATAGGGGCTTGTGATCAGATAGTAATATTATGGCTAGGTGCAAGCCTTGTAATTGACAACCAAATGACTATAGGGATGTTTATTGCTTTTGGTGTATTCAGAGAACAGTTTGCCGATAGAGTCTCATCTCTGACTAACTTTCTTTTGCAATTACGCATGATGAGTCTACATAACGAACGTATTACAGATATTGCAATACACTCACAGGAAGCTAGAAAGCCGGATATTATCGTAAATGTTGCCATGCGCCCTGTTTCTTTAGAAGCATATAACTTAAGTTATCGCTATGATAGCCAGTCTTCACCAGTTTTCAGTGATCTCTTTATCCATATTCTACCCGGGGAAAGTGTAGCAATCACAGGGTCTTCTGGAGCAGGGAAAACGACCCTGATGAGAGTATTGTGCGGGTTGTTCGAACCAGATGAAGGCAAAGTAATAGTAGACGGTACTGATATACAGCAGCTTGGTGTTAATAATTATCATAAAATGATCGGTTGCGTAATGCAAGATGACAAATTATTCTCTGGCTCGATACGAGAGAATATTTGTGGATTTGATGAGGGCGAAAATGAAGACTGGATGATTGAATGCGCTAAGGCAAGTTACATTCACGATGTTATTATTAAAATGCCTATGGGTTATGAAACTTTGATCGGCGAATTGGGTGAAGGTTTGTCTGGAGGACAAAAACAGCGTATATTTATTGCTAGGGCTCTTTACCGAAAGCCAGGCATCCTCTTCATGGATGAGGCTACAAGTTCATTGGATCATGAAAGTGAAAGTTTTGTAAATAAAGCAATAAAAAAGCTAAAAATAACGAGAGTGATAATTGCTCACAGAGAGACCACAATTTCATCAGCAGACAGAGTTATATCTCTTAAATAGTTATTGTATGATTAAATTATAAAATCAATATCTCGTAAGAATTTATTCATAATAGATGATACAGCTTGTTCATCTATAGTTTCAGTTATGAATTCGTCTTGTTGATAATTATCAATATTACTATGAATTTTTTCCAAATGAAGCATATCATTATGATAGCGTTGCGTAGACATTAAATATAGAGAAATGAAGTGGAGTAAACAACTATTTTTATCTTTATAAAACTTTAATAGTTCATCAGCATGACGATATGCCTCATAAAAATCAGATTTGTCTAAGAGATATATTATAAGCCTCGACTTCACGTTCAGTGCATATACTTCAATATCATGACTGTAAGGTAGGGGTACTTTCCCAAACTCGTCAAGGATATCTTCAAATTGCTTATCATTTAAATCCAAATATCTAAGCATAAAATACTTCCACCTTAACTCCGTTGGCGCCTCATCCAACTGACGTTTCAGAAGCTGTAGATTTCTTTTTCTCTTCCCTTCTAGGTTCCTATACTCTAAATACCCCGTATGGTTTATTATTATTTCCGGTGCGTGTTTTATATTGTAGTTATCTTCAAAAAGATACTCATGAACAAACCCTTTATATCTCAAGGATGGCCTCTTCATAAATATCCTTGCATTATTCCGCAAAATAGAACCATTCATGTTATCAATAGTAGGGGAGTATAGAGTAAGTTCCTGCCCATCAAATAGCGAATATATATTCTCTCTAAATCCCTTTCGACTTTCCTCTGCTAAATACTCGTCAGCGTCAATAACAAAACAATAAGGGCCAGATGCAAGCTCTATTGCATAATTGCGAGATTTTGAAAAGTCATCGTCCCATCGATGATTATATGTTTTTATTTTACTATTTTCTTTAGGGATTATGTCTAAAGTATTATCAACAGAGCCTGTATCAACAATGACAATTTCATCCGTAACATCAATAATAGAATCTATCGTTCTTAATATTGAATTTTCAGCATTGCATACTATTATTAATGCGCTGATTCCAGTTTTATTCATTCCTAGTTCTCCAAGAGGATTTGATACCTAACGGTGTGTCTAAAGTTTGCTTTTGAAACCCTACCCCTAAATCGTCATTTTGCATAAGTTTAGCGAGTTTCTCGGTTGACAAGATTCTATGTAGGCCAGTAAGTTTACATATTACTCGATATATTGTATTAGATACTAACCTTGGCCCGGACAAATAGAATGTTACGAACTCATTTTTTGAAATTACATCATGTCTATAATTTAGCAAGAAACTAAAAGTAGTGCTCCTGTCCTGTAAAGAAGATACTACAAAATTACCTTCAAAAATTTTATTATGCCTTTCAATATAGTGATAGTTAAATGCTACTCTTTTAAGTAAAGTTTTCAAAAAACGAGAACAAGGAGCCGACGCAATTATGTTATTAAAAAACACACCGCCAATAAATGCTACTGTACTTATTGATATTAACCCATCATAGACATAGATATCACCTAGGGCCGGAAGTTGATGAACCTCAGAGTTATTAATGTCTGATATTAATGCATCGGAAATATCGCTAATATCAACATCACTAACATATTTAATTTTTTTTAAATAGTCGTTAAAATTCATCAAGGCTTCATTTTCATAATTAAACTTGCACAAGAAAGCATGGGACTTAGCTAAATAAACGTTTTCATCATGACGGATATCGAGTTTATCTAACAAAGCATTTGTTTTCTGATAAATACTTTCAAGGTAAGGAAGTGTATCTATATCTATATATACTCCACCATATTTGTACAATATCAAAATTCTGATAACATCACTTGCACATGCCAAATTACCTCTTAATATTAGCTCATAATAGTAAAATTTCTTATACTCACTGAACTCAACATCAAACAACTCTTGTATATCCATTATTTTTATGCGGTCTGATATTTCTTTATTAGAGTAAGAATCGCAGCCAACATCTTCAATATTTATATTCTTAAGAAATTCATGCGCGGCATCATTAAATCCAACCCCATTTTTTATTTTATGCCAGATATACTTAAAAGCATCATTCTGGAGTTTTAAAATGTCTTTCTTACCAGAGTCACTATCACAGTATGATTTTAAAGCCCGCTGAAACCATTTAATAAAAGAGGAAGATGAATCGATCCATAAAAATAACGATTTATCTTTATTAATATCACTCCATACTTTTATATATGATATATCGGCACAGTACAGATCACCTATCCAGACAAAGTGGATATTGTCGGGAACCTTAATCCTTTTAAAGTTTTTATTCTTTATAATATCTATAGCTTGCTTAAGACTCACATCTTCATAGCCCCCCCCCATTGCCAGATTGTATTTTAGAGTGTGTCTTTCCATTTTATCTTAAAAACACCTCAATAATAGAAGAAAATGATATATCTTTTGTATATTCCTCAAGGGACTTGCTATTTTCACCTAATTTTTCTTTGAATTTTTTCACCGCTTCTTTTTTGGATTCAGCCTCAACCTCTACTTTTTGAAAACCTTTGCCCATTAGTTTCTCTAATTCATTTTCATTTCTTTTACGTTCATCATAGAGAAAATATTTTTCATTATTATAGATAAAATTAAATTTTTTCATGCTTATCCTTAGAATATTTTAGATATCACAAGGAGAGCATATCTCCTTGTGATGTTTAAATTTATCTTAACAAGTACGCATGCCACCAGTACAACCACAATCTCCGCCCTTCATTCCTCCCGGACGACCGAAATGATTGGCTTGGCTGCCGCTACCCCGATTGGATTGAGTATAGCTATTATGTTGACGATCATTTCCAGAATTACCGTTAGCGCCACCGCGACCACCACCGTTATCAGAACGATCACCACCATTATTTCCACGGCCGCCAGAAATATTGTCTAATAATGATGAATCAATAACTTTCATAAACAACTCCTTTTGAAGATGATACTAACCTATAGAATTTTGTGCAAAGCGATTAATCAATAACCCATGCGTGAAAATTTTTCAACATATTTAATTAGAAAATTTAATCATTACTGAGGCGGCTTTTATGTTTTTCGAGTCTACATTACTTAGATTGGTTGTAATTTCACATGGGAAATATTATTTTTTTAATTTTAAATCAACATATTAAATAAAAACCTGGTTGTCAGAGCACCAATATCACTTTGTGTTGTTAATATTTACGTTGTTAATAATTAGGAGGAAAACATGACACATTTTGGACGGTCTCCGCTTGTAATCCCTAGAACTTGCCTACCGGAAATTTAGGTGGTTCCAGCGTAGAACCCCCAAGACACCCGCGATATTGTGGCGGCCGCAGTGAAAACTGCTCGAAGCTATCTGGCGTGACGAGTACCACAACAAGAAAACGGGGATAATTTTGAACGATCTGTGACAAGCTTACCCAGATCGATCTGTTCGACAAACATCCGCCACTCGCCAGCAGCGAACAATTGATGACAATCATCGATGGCATAAACCACTCAAAAAAACAAAACCTGCAATCAATGAAATAAAAGCTGAACTTGGTGCCCGTCTTGTAAAAATACCACAAGGTAGCTGTAGACTTAAAACTTTCAACAGAGGGAAAGTTGAGGTCAGAAACATAGAAAGTAATTCTCCCGGTAATAATCGTAATAAATACCTTTTTATGAATGATATAGAGGATAATTTCCAATATAAACTATTGCATCCTCAACATGGCATCGAAGTTATTTCTGGGCTTAGCATTGAGAATAAAAAATATATAATAAAAGTCATATAGGATGACAAGTATAGGAAAAAGCGAAGATGAGTTTTTCATTTAAATATAAATTGGTTCGTACAATGGCATTATGCAAAAGAGGCTGCTACAGGAGAGATTTTGCGTCTTTTTCTATGCGATTGGAATGCCATTCGCAACCTGCTTACGGGCCTCCCCGCGCTTTTCTCGCGCTTCGGCCAGCGTTATCAAAGGGTAGGTGCCAAAGGACATCAGCTTGGCTTTTCCGGCATAGCGATAGCGAAAACGCCAACCTTTGCTCCCGTCAGTATTGATAAGGAGGGACAGGCCTTGGCCGTCGTTGAGGGTGTAGGGCTTTTCCTGCGGTTTAGAGCGTCGAATTTGTATGTCAGTTAGGAGCATGTGTATAAGTGGATTCTGTGTATAAAAAATCTATACGCATCACTATACACATTTTTCACGGATTCAGGCAGTAGCAGACAGACTTATACGGATAAACAACGCAACCAATATATTGATTTATAGTGTTTTTACGGACTTTACGGGAGCTATCAGGACAAGCGTTGGCGGAAGATCACAGGAGTCGAACCTGCCCAGGACCGCTGGCGGCCCCAACCGGATTTGAAGTCCGGCCGCCCCACCGGGGACGAGGATCTTCCTTCGGGAGTCAGAAGCAAGAGGCTGATTATAGCGCAGTTTATCTCTGGCGCTAAGTAAGAAGGAATAGCGGTGGCCCCCGGCAGCGATACCGGAGGCCGGCGGGGTTAAGGCTTCAGCAGATCTTTCACGTCCAGCAGGATAAATTCGTTGTCGTCCGCCACGTTCGGCTGGCGGCTGGAAGAGAACGGGAAGTTATTGTCGTTACCGACAATGATATGGCTGCCATCCACCACGTCGACGTTTTCAATGGTGAAGAACGGGAAGGTCAGTACGCCGTTATTGAGCGGTTTGCGCGCCAGCTTGTTCGGGTCCTGAATGTTCAGCAGATCGATATACGCCAGTTTTTCCACCGGTTTGCCGACGTTGGCGTCTGAGAAGGCGATTTTATACACCCGTTTGAACTTCGCCACCTGGCTGAAACAGTTGTCGGTCGGTGCGCCCGCAGCGCAGGCTTTGTCCGGCGTGCCTTCGCCGTTGTCGCGCTCAATCACCAGGCCGTGCGTGGCGTCGATCATATTGAAATCGCCGATGGCGTTCTGGTTGTCTTCCAGTACGTATTGCCAGCTGCGCCCGGTCCAGGCCTGCTGTTTCACGTCAAACTCCAGCACCCGCAGGTAGCGTTTGCCGTCGACGTTTTCAAACTTCTCGCCGTCCCACAGCGCGCCCTCCAGCAGCGGGTAGAGTTTGCTGCCGTCCGGTGACGCCGCCATGCCTTCAAAGCCCTTGGAACGCGCCACCTGGAAGTTCTGTTTGCCGTCTGGTGCGCCCGGCAGAGTCAGCGTCGGGTTGTCCGGCGATTTCACCGCCTTGCCGTCCACCTTGGTGTCGAACACCTCCAGCACTTTGCCGTTCAGATCGGCCTTGATCAGGTAAGGACCGAACTCGTCGCCGATCCACAACGCATTGTCGGCGAACTGGAAGCTTTCCGGATCGAAATCGCTGCCGGTCAGGTAACGTTTTTCGGTGCTTTCATTGATGATATGGAAGGGCACCTTCTGGTCCGGGTCGTGCAGGAATACCGTCTTCAGCGGCGTGACCGTGCCGGTGCTAAAGTCGATTTTGTAATGATTAAGATACAGCATGGCGTCCGGCGAGTTGGCCTTGCTGCCAAAGCCGTTGTCGGTCAGCACCCAGTAAGTGCCGTCGGGCATGTGCTTGATACCGGAATGGCCCTGCAAGGGTTGGCCGTTGATCGGCAGGCCGATGCCGGTCATGCGATCGGCCGATTTGCCCGCCACGCTGCCCAATTCGGTGACACGTTTGCCGCTGGTGTATTTGCCGCTTTGCCGCAAATCGGTCGGCGCATCCTGTGGCGCGGAGATGCTGGATTTAACCGGCAGCAGCGCATGCCCGGCCAGTATCGCCTGCGCCGGCTGCGCGTCGGCCCACAGGTTGCCGCTTAACGCCATACAGCCGGCCAACAGCGCCAAACGGGTTTTGGTGATGTGCATGTCATGGTTCCCTAATTGTTGTTATCGCCCCGAGGTAAAAGCAACGTCACTATAGGGAGCCGCAATGACAGAAATATTATTCGCTAAATGCCCGCCGGTAGCTGCGCGGATGAAAACGCCCGGTGATGGCGATTAACACCACCACCAGCAGCGCATGGATTTGCCAGTCCAGCGTAAAGCCGCCGCTGTAATCGCGCAGCAGGCCGGAAAGATACGGCGTCACCCCCGCCAGCAGAAAACCGATGCCCTGCATAAACGCCACCAGCCGCCCCGCCGCCGCCGGGTGCGGAATATGATCGAGCGCCAGCACCAGGCACAGCGGGAAGGCACCGCCCAGCCCCAGGCCGGCGATCAGTACCCATAGCCACGGCAGCGTCTGCGGCAGGTAAATCAGGCCGATAAAACCAATCAGTTGCATCACCAGCGCCAACAATAACAGCGGCCGACGATCCTGCGCCCGCGCCACCGCCGGCAGCAACAGCGCGCCAATCACCTGGCCGAAGGTCATCAGCGCCAGCAGCGTTCCGCTGGCCTGCGGCTGCCAGCCAAGCTGCATGTAATACGGCGGCAGCCAGGCGATCAGGCTGGTATAACCGCCGTTAATCAAACCAAAATAAGCGCCGAGCAGCCAGGCGCGGCGGCTGAACAGCAGGCTCGGGCCGGCAGAAGCGCCGGGCGGCGCAAGGCGAGCCAACCCACGGCTGACCGGCCACCAGGCGATCAACGCCACCAGCGCCGGTGCGGCCCACCAGGCCAGCGCGCCGTGCCAGTCATGCCCGGCGCTCATCAGCCACGGCGTTATCGCCGCTCCCAGTCCGCCACCGCCCATCAGCGCCGCCGACCACAGCCCGGCCACCAACGCCATCTGCTTGAGAAAGTGATGCTTGATAATCCCGGGCATCACCGCCTGGATCACCCCAATCCCCAGCCCGCCCAGCACCGCGCTCAGCATCAGTTGCGCGCTGCCCGGCGCCAGTTCGCGCCAGGCGGCACCGAGGCCGATCGCCAGCAGGCTCAGCACCACGCTGGTTCGTTCGCTGAACAGGCGGTTGATCGCCCCGCCCGCCAGCGCCATCAGCCCCATCATCAGCACCGGCAAAGTGGTCAGCAGCGCAGCGCCGCCAAAGCTCAGCCCGGTGGCCTGCCGCAGCGTCGGCAGCAATGGGCCGATAGAGGTCAACAAGGGCCGCATATTCAGGCCAATCAGCACCAGCGCCCACAGCAGCGGGTTAAACCAGCGGCGCGGGGTGGCGGGGGAAACGGAATGATTCAACACGGCATAATCCTGGTCTTGCGGGATGAAGAGTGCAGCGTCACAGCCTGTGCGCCACAGCGTTGCGTTACTGTAGGCATCGCCGCTAGTATTGGGAAATTAAATAATAAAATAGCCGGCAGTGGGAAAATGAATCGTTACCCGATGTTCAATCCGCAGTTATTGCTCAGCTTTGTCGCGGTCTGCGACAGCGGCAGCTTCACCCGTGCCGCAGAGCGGGTGTTCCTGTCGCAATCGACCGTCAGCCAGCAGGTGCGGCGGCTGGAGGAGATGCTCGGCAAGCCGCTGTTTGAGCGCTCATCCCATCAGGTATTGCTGACCGAAGAGGGCGTCAAGCTGCTGAGCTATGCGCGGCGGATTATCGCGCTGAATGAAGAGGCGCACGACGCGCTGACCGGCATCTGGCGCGACGGGGTATTGCGGCTGGGGATGCCGGAGGATTTCGCGGTGCCGACCACCGAGCTGCTGGCGGAATTCAGCCGTGCGCACCCGCACCTGCGCCTCGACGTCGCCAGCGGCCTGAGCGCCGATCTGCACAGCGCCTACGCCCGCGAAGAGCTGGATCTGATCCTGGTCAAGCAGCGCCGCAGCCAGCCGCCGCGCGCCGCCAGGCCGGAACCGCTGCTGTGGCTCGACAGCCTGGCCTTTCCGGCGATCGAACAATCCCCGGTGCCGCTGGCGGTGTTTCCGCTCAACGGCCTGTACCGTGAGGAGCTGTGTCAGGCGCTGGATAACCTCGGCAAACGCTGGCGCATCGGCTACAGCAGCGCCAGCCTGGCGGCACTCACCGCCGCCTCCGCCGCCGGGTTGGGCGTCACCCTGTTGCCGGCCGGCTGCCGATTGCCGAGCCACCGGGTGCTGGGCATCGCCGAAGGGTTACCGCCGGTCGGCAGCTTCGAGCTGGCGCTTTACTACCGCGACAGCGCACCCGCCGCCACCCCGGAGCTGGCCGAGCGGCTAAGGGCATTCTGCGGGTTGGTGTGAGAAGAGCGATGTAGCCTGATTAACTACATTTGTAGCCATTATGGCTACACCTCTTAATACCCGCTTTCGCCGTGGCGTTCGCGGTACTCTTTGGGCGTTGCGTCATAGCCTTTTTTGAATACCGAATAGAAATACTGCAGCGACGGGTAGCCGCACATCTGGGAGATCTCGTTGATGGTCAGCGAAGTCGCCGTCAGCAGATTACGGGCGCGCTCCAGCTTTTCCTGATGGATCATATGGTGGATGGTTTCGCCGGTCTCGTCCCGAAAGCGTTTTTCCAGGTTGGAGCGCGACATGCCGACCGCATCCAGCACCTGCTCGACCTTGATGCCCTTGCAGGCGTGATGACGGATGTAATGCATGGCCTGAATCACCGCCGGATCGCGCAGCGAGCGGAAATCGGTGGAGCGGCGTTCAATCACCTTCACCGGCGGCACCAAAATGCGTTGCAGCGGCAGTTCGCGGCGGTCCAGCAGTTGATGCAGCAGCTTGGCGGCGCGGTAACCCATCTGCCGGGTACCCTGCGCCACCGACGACAGCGCCACCCGCGACAGGTAGCGCGTCAGCTCTTCGTTATCGATGCCGATCACGCAGAGTTTCTCCGGCACCGCGATATCCAGGTGCTCGCACACCTGCAGCAAATGGCGGGCCCGCGCGTCGGTCACGGCGATGATGCCGGTCTGCTGCGGCAGGGTCTGCACCCAATCCGCCAGCCGGTTCTGCGCGTACTGCCAGTTCTCCGGCGCGGTGGCCATGCCCTGATACACCACGCCCTGATACTGCTCCGCCGCCACCCGTTGGCGGAAGGCCTGTTCGCGCTCCTGCGCCCAGCGTTTGCCGCCTTCCGCCGGCAGGCCGTAAAAGGCAAAGCGATTGACCCCCTTCTCCTTCAGGTGCATAAACGCCGCCTCCACCAGCGCCTGATTATCGGTGGCGATATAGTGCACCGGCGGGTAGTCCTCTTCACGGTGATAGGAGCCGCCAACGCCGACGATCGGCACATTGACGTTATGCAGCAGCCGCTCAATCTCGCGATCGTCATAATCGGCTATCACCCCATCGCCCAACCAATCCTTGATGTTGTCGATACGGCAGCGAAAATCCTCTTCGATAAAGATGTCCCAGTCGCACTGTGAAGCCTGTAAATACTCGCCGACGCCCTCGACCACCTGGCGGTCATACACTTTATTGGCGTTGAACAGTAACGTAATGCGAAAGCGCTTCGCGAACATGCGGCATCCCCGATAAATAAACTGCTCTCTGGGATAGCATAACCATCCCGTCATCTTTCAAGCTGCAGCGTTGTTGCCTGCACTCGCTCACCCCAGTGACTTACTCAAGTAAGCGCCTGGGGATGAGCGAGTTGGTCGCCTAGCTGCAACTTGAAAGCTATAGGGTATTATCTGCGAGAGCAGCATACGTCAACTCATAACTGTGAGCTCAAACGCTATATCCAAAATAATTGGAGTTGTATCAAGGCGGCAAAGGAACTCATTCCGATGAGCTTACTAAAGTAAGTGATTCGGGTGAGTGACAAATCTACTCCCGGTAGATTTGAACGCTGCTTGCAGCGGCCCCGTCAGGGGTGAGGCCCAGGGATGGGCCGAATAACGCAGCCAACACAGATGCAGCTTCAAGTATGAAGGATATATTCTTATGCCCGGCGCTTGGTGGCGGAGTCCATCCACACCGCCAGCAGCAGGATCGCACCCTTGACGATGTACTGCCAGAAGGTCGGCACGTCCAGCATGCTCATGCCGTTATCCAGCGACGCCATGATAAACGCCCCCATCACCGCGCCGGCTACGCTGCCGATGCCGCCGGCCAGGCTGGTGCCGCCAATCACGCAGGCGGCGATGGCATCCAGCTCGGCGATATTGCCCGCCGACGGCGAGCCGGCGCCCAGCCGCGAACTGAGGATCAGCCCGGCAATCGCCACCATCAGGCCATTGATGGCGAACACCGCCAGTTTGGTGCGTTCGACGTTGACCCCCGACAGGCGCGCGGCATCGATATTGCCGCCGATGGCATAAATCCGGCGGCCAAAAGCGGTACGAGTGGCCATGAATATCCCCGCCAGCATCAGCGCGGTGAGGATCAGTACCGGCGTAGGTACGCCCCGATAATCATTGAGCAGATAAATGGCCCCCAGCACCACCACCGCCAGAATGCTTTGCCGGGTCACGTCGCCGGTCACCGCGGCCACCGGCAACCCGAGCTGCGCGCGTCGGCTGCGTCGCCGCCATTGCCAGGCGACGAACAGCATCAGCCCGACCGCGCCGATGCCAAAACCCACACCGCTCGGCAGATAGCTCTGGCCGATCTGCGACATGGCCCCACTGGTCGGCGCTACCGTGGTGCCGTTGGTGATGCCGATCAGAATGCCGCGAAAGGCCAGCATGCCCGCCAGCGTGACGATAAACGACGGCACCTTGCGGTACGCCACCCACCAGCCGTTCCAGGCGCCCAACAGCAGGCCGGCCAGCAGCGTCACCACGATGGTCAACGGCAGCGGCCAGCCGAGCCAGACGTCAAAAATCGCCGCCGCGCCGCCCAGTAGCCCCATCATCGAACCGACCGACAAGTCGATCTCCGCCGAAATAATCACGAACACCATGCCCACCGCCAAAATGCCGGTAATCGCCGTCTGGCGCAGCAGGTTGGAGACATTGCGCGCGCTGAGATAAGCCCCCTCGGTGGTAAAGGTAAAGAACAGCATAATGACGGCGATCGCTGCCAGCATCACCAGCACCTGAAAATTGATGGATTTCAGCTTCAGGATGGGCTTTTTCTCGGTAATTTCCTGCGTTATCGCGTCAGACTGCGTGCTTTTCGACATCGGTTTCACTCCTCAATGCGGCTTCCATCACCTGTTCCTGGGTCAAACCCCGGTTCTCCAGCGACGCTTTGATACGCCCCTGATGCATCACCAACACGCGGTCACTGAGGCCCAGCACTTCCGGCAGTTCCGAAGACACCACGATCACCGCGATACCCTGCTGTACCAGCTGATTGATCAATTTATAAATTTCCTGTTTTGCGCCGATATCGATGCCCCGGGTCGGCTCGTCCAGAATGAGGATTTTCGGCTTCAGCAACAGGCATTTGGCCAAAATCGCCTTCTGCTGGTTCCCGCCGCTCAGCCTGGCGATCGCCAGCTCGGGCGACGATGTTTTCACCTTCAGTTGCGCCAGCGACTGACGAATGGTCGCCTGCTCCTGCGCGTCGTCGATCACCGTCAATGCGCCGCTGAAATCGCTCAGCGCCGCCAGCGTCATATTCGCCCCGACGCCCATCACCGGCACAATGCCGTCGCGCTTGCGGTCTTCCGGCACCATGGCGATGCCGTGGCGCATCGCCTGCCGGCAATTATTGATAATGGCCGGCAGGCCGTTAATGCGGATGCTGCCCTGCCAGCGGCCGGGATAGACGCCGAACAGGCACTGCATGGTCTCGGTGCGGCCAGAGCCGACCAACCCGGCGACGCCAAGAATTTCGCCGCGCCGCAGGCTGAACGACACCTCATCCACCCGGCGGACATGGCGGTTCACCGGGTGCCAGGCGGTCAGGTTGTCCACCTGCAAAATCACGTCGCCGATCGCATGCTCCTGCTGCGGATACAGCTCGGTCAGTTCGCGGCCCACCATCATGGCGATAATGTCTTTTTCGCTCATTTCCGCCGCCGGCCGCGTGCCGATATGCTTGCCGTCGCGGATCACGCAGATCAGATCCGAGATCGCTTTCACCTCGTTCAGCTTGTGCGAAATATAAATGCAGGCGATGCCGTGATCGCGCAGATCCTGAATGATCGCCAACAGCGTGGCGGTTTCGCTTTCGGTCAGCGACGCCGTCGGTTCATCCAGCACCAGCAGCCGTACCTGCTTGTTGAGCGCCTTGGCGATCTCCACCAATTGCTGCTGCCCCAGCCCCAACTCGCCGACGCGGGTATTGGGATCCACCTCCAGCTTGACCTGGGCCAGCATGCGCCGGCAGCGCAGGTACATGGCGTCGTAATCCATCACGCCACGGCGACACTGTTCGTTGCCGAGAAACATGTTTTCCAGCACCGTCATCTGTTTCACCAACGCCAGTTCCTGATGAATGATGGCAATGCCTTTTTTCTCGGTGTCGCGGATATTTTTTGCCGCTAACACATCGTCGGAAAAATAAATATCGCCCTGATAACTGCCGTGCGGATATATTCCGCACAGCACTTTCATCAGCGTGGATTTTCCCGACCCGTTTTCACCGCACAGCGATAATACCTGACCGGCCTCCAGTTGCAGGCTGACATTATCCACGGCCTTGACTGCGCCGAATTGCATGGTGATATTTTTCATTTCCAATAGGCAGGGCATTATTCCCTCCGCGTCACCGGATGTCGGTATTAATTAAGGTCGGCTTTTTTATGGAAACCGTCGGCAATAATGGTGCTGTCGATATTCGATTTATCCACCGGGATCGGCGTCAATAACCAGGCCGGCACCGGTTTGACGCCGTTATTCAGGGTCGCGTTGGATTTGGGTTTTTCGCCTTTGCCCAGTTGCACGGCAATGCTCGCCGCCTCATCGGCCAGCTTGCTGATCGGCTTGTAGACCGTCATGGTCTGGGTACCGGCCACGATACGCTTCACCGCCGCCAGATCGGCGTCCTGGCCGGTAATGGCCACCTTGCCCGCCAACCCCTGCGCGGCCAGCGCCTGGATCGCCCCGCCGGCGGTCGCGTCGTTGGAGGCCACCACGGCGTCGATATGATTGCTGTTGGCGGTCAGCGCATTTTCCATGATTTTCAATGCATTTTCCGGCAGCCAGCCATCAACCCACTGATCGCCCACCACCTTGATTTTCCCGCTGTCGATCAAGGGTTGCAGCACCTTCATCTGGCCCTGACGGAACAGTTTGGCGTTGTTATCCACCGGTGAACCGCCCATCAGGAAATAATTCCCCTGCGGCACCCGCTGCACCAGGCTTTGCGCCTGCAGTTCACCGACCTTTTCGTTATCGAAGGAGATATAGAAATCGATATCGGCGTTATTGATCATGCGATCGTAAGCCAATACCTTAATGCCTTCCCGCTTGGCCTCGCTGATGACGTTGCTCAGCACCTGGCCGTTATAGGGAATAATCACCAGCACGTCGACGCCGCGGTTGATCATGTTTTCTATCTGCGCCATCTGGGTTTCTTCATTGCCGTTGGCCGATTGAACGAAGACGTCCGCCCCCAATGCCTTGGCTTTGCCGACGAAAATATCGCGGTCTTTTTGCCAGCGCTCCAGGCGCAGATCGTCGATCGCCATGCCGATTTTGATTTCTTTGCTCAGGGCCGGTTGGCTGGCCAGCGCCAACAGCGCGCAGACCGAAAGGAACAGGGGTTTTAATTTCATCTTATATACCTTTGTTATTTAATGTGTAAGGGTAATAATTGAAACGAACTGGTTAAGGATTGTTGTCGGTTATTTACTATTCGGCAATTACAGATTTTTACCGGCGAATTATGTTTTTTGGTTTAATGTTGTTTTTATGATGGCGGTCATGCTTTCACCCTGAAAAGCACTGTCGTGCGCCATAAAATTCAAATGAAACGCGCTTAAATGCCTATTATGAGATCTGCCGCACATTTAATAATTCTGTGAATTTAAGAGTGAAATAACGTAATTGAGCCGCAGGGTTCTAACTCCGAAGATAAATGCATCCCGTAAACCGGGCATCGCTACCCAGGAGTCGAAAATGCAATCCTATTTTGATCAGCTTGAGCAAGTTCGCTACGAAGGCCCCGACAGCAATAACCCGCTGGCTTTCCGCCACTATAATCCCGATGAGTTGGTGCTCGGCAAACGCATGGCCGACCACCTGCGCTTCGCCGCCTGTTACTGGCACACCTTCTGCTGGAACGGCGCGGACATGTTCGGCGTCGGCGCCTTTGATCGGCCCTGGCAGCAGCCGGGCGATGCGCTGGCGTTGGCAAAACGCAAGGCCGACGTGGCGTTCGAATTCTTCCACAAGCTGAACGTGCCCTACTATTGCTTCCACGACGTCGACGTGTCACCGGAAGGCGCTTCGCTGAAAGAGTATCTGAATAACTTTGCGATAATGACCGACGTGCTGGCGGAAAAGCAGCAAAGCAGCGGCGTGAAGCTGTTGTGGGGCACCGCCAACTGCTTTACCCATCCGCGCTACGGCGCAGGCGCGGCCACCAACCCGGATCCGGAAGTGTTCAGTTGGGCAGCCACGCAGGTATTCACCGCCATGAACGCCACTCATCGACTGGGTGGCGAGAACTACGTGCTGTGGGGCGGGCGCGAAGGTTACGAAACCCTGCTGAATACCGATCTGCGCCAGGAGCGCGAGCAGATTGGCCGCTTTATGCAAATGGTGGTCGAGCACAAACACAAAACCGGCTTCCAGGGCACGCTGCTGATCGAACCCAAACCGCAGGAACCCACCAAGCACCAGTACGACTACGACGTCGCCACCGTGTACGGCTTCCTGAAGCAGTTCGGGCTGGAGAAGGAGATCAAGGTCAATATCGAGGCCAACCACGCCACCCTGGCCGGGCACTCCTTCCACCATGAGATCGCCAGCGCCATCGCGCTCGGCATCTTCGGCTCGGTCGATGCCAACCGCGGCGACCCGCAGTTGGGCTGGGATACCGACCAGTTCCCCAACAGTGTGGAGGAGAACGCTCTGGTGATGTTCGAAATCCTCAAGGCCGGCGGTTTCACCACCGGTGGCCTGAACTTCGACGCCAAGGTCCGCCGCCAAAGCACCGACAAATACGATCTGTTCTACGGCCATATCGGTGCGATGGACACGATGGCGCTGGCGCTGAAAGTGGCGGCCAAAATGACGGCCGACGGCCAGCTTCCTCAGCAGGTCGCCCGACGTTACGCCGGCTGGAACGGTGAGCTGGGCCAGCAAATTTTGCAGGGCAAACTGTCGCTGGAAGCCTTGGCGCAGTACGCTGAACAGCATGCACTGGCGCCGCAGCACGCCAGCGGCCGTCAGGAACAGCTCGAGAACCTGATGAACCGCTACCTGTTCGGTTAACTGACCCGCGCGGCGCACCGTCCGCCGCGCTTTAAAGGATCTCAATCATGTACATCGGCATCGATCTCGGCACCTCCGGCGTAAAAATCATTTTGCTCGGTGAGCAGGGTCAACTGCTCGCCAGCCAGAGTGAAGCGCTGCCCATCTCCCGTCCCCATCCCCTGTGGTCGGAACAGGCGCCGCAGGACTGGTGGCACGCCACCGATCGCGCCATGCTGGCGCTGGGCAAGCAGCACAGTCTGCAACAGGTGAAGGCCATTGGCCTCAGCGGCCAGATGCACGGCGCCACGCTGCTGGATGACCGCCAACAGGTGCTGCGCCCGGCTATCCTGTGGAACGACGGCAGAAGCGCCGCGCAGTGTCAGGCGCTGGAGCGGGCGGTGCCGCAATCGCGGCACATTACCGGCAACCTGATGATGCCCGGCTTTACCGCACCCAAGCTGCTGTGGGTACAACAGTACGAGCCGCATGTGTTCAGCCAGATCGATAAAGTGCTGTTACCCAAAGATTATCTGCGCTGGTGCATGACCGGTGAATTCGCCGGCGATATGTCGGACGCCGCAGGCACCGGGTGGCTGAATGTAGCGCAGCGCGACTGGAGCGACGAGATGCTGGCCGCCTGCGGCCTGTCGCGCCGCCACATGCCGCAGCTGTTCGAAGGCAATCAAATCACCGGCCAGACCCACATCGAGCTGGCCAGGCGCTGGGGGATGCCGCCGGTGCCGGTAGTGGCCGGCGGCGGCGACAATGCCGCCGGGGCGATCGGTGTTGGGCTGTATCAGGCCGGGCAAGCCATGCTGTCGCTCGGCACCTCGGGCGTTTACTTTGCGGTCAGCGACGGTTTTCTCAGCAATCCGGCCAGCGCGGTGCACAGCTTCTGCCATGCGCTGCCCGACACCTGGCACCTGATGTCGGTGACGCTCAGCGCCGCCTCCTGCCTGGACTGGGTCTGCAAACTGACCCATGTCGACAACGTCGCCACTCTGCTGCGCAACGTCGAACAGGCCCCCCCGGCGGACGCCCCGCTGTGGTTTTTGCCTTATCTTTCCGGCGAACGCACGCCGCATAACAATCCCAACGCCAAAGGGGCGTTCTGGGGCCTCACCCACCAGCATGGGCCGAACGATCTGGCGCGCGCGGTGCTCGAAGGCGTCGGTTTTGCCCTGGCGGACGGCATGGACGTGCTGCATGCCAGCGGCCTGCAGCCTTCGAACATCACCTTGATCGGCGGTGGTGCACGCAGCCCGTTCTGGCGGCAGATGCTGGCGGATATCAGCGGCCAACGGCTGGAATACCGCACCGGTGGCGACGTCGGCCCGGCGTTGGGGGCGGCGCGCCTGGCGCAGATTGCCCTGAATCCGCAGCGCCCGCTGAGCGACCTGCTGCCCGAATTGCCGCTGGAACAACTGCACGAACCGGATGCCGATCGCCATCGGTACTATGCCGCGCGGCGCAGCACCTTCCGCGAGCTGTATGCCTGTTTGTTGCCGCTGATGTGAGGCCGCGGGGGCAGTAACCCTGCCCCCCTCATTATTACCAAATCGAATAGTCGCCAGTGGCAAATGTCGCTGCCAACCTACGAGTTCCTCTCCTAAATTGGTGGGTGTTTTTTGACGCACCTCACCTCTGGATTAAGGAACTGAACGTGGAAAAAACCCAACAACAAAGCCGCAGAGCTTTCCTCAGCCAAACCGGCAAGCTAACCACCGCCTGCGCGGTAATCGGGCTGACCGGCGGCGTGGCGCAGGCCGCACCGCAGGCTGGCGGCCACTGTGCGCCGGAGGCTAAACCCATGACCCTGACCGACCATCACTACGTGCTGAGCGACGTGCGGCTGGAAGACGGTTTTGAATACGATGGCGATACGGTGATCGGCACCCGTACCGCGCTCTACCAGCTGGAAATCAAAGACGGCAACATCGCCGCCATCCACGCGGCGGATACGGCGCCGATCGCGGGCGTGCCGCGCTATCAGGCCCAGGGTCAGTTGCTGCTGCCGGCGTTTCGCGACATGCACATCCATTTGGATAAAACCTTCTACAGCGGCCCGTGGCAGGCACCGCGCCCACGCCAGGGCAAAACCATCATGGACATGATCGCGCTGGAACAAACGCTGATCCCCAAGCTGCTGCCGACCTCGCAACAGCGCGCGGAAAACCTGATCGCCCTGTTGCAATCCAAAGGCAGCACCGTGGCGCGCAGCCACTGCAATATCGATCCGGTCAGCGGGTTGAAAAGCCTGGAGCACCTGCAACGTGCGCTGGAAAATCACCGGGCCGATTTCAGCTGCGAAATCGTCGCCTTCCCGCAGCACGGCCTGTTGCATTCTAAAGTCGACGGCTTGATGCGCGAAGCCATGCAGATGGGGGTCCAATACGTCGGCGGGCTGGATCCGACCAACGTCGACGGCGCGATGGAGGCGTCGCTGGACGCGATGTTCCAGATTGCGCTCGACACCGGCAAAGGCGTCGATATCCACCTGCATGAAACCAGCCCCGCCGGGGTAGCGGCGATTAACTACATGATCGCCACCGTAGAAAAAAACCCGGCGCTGCGCGGTAAGGTCACCATCAGCCACGCGTTCGCCCTGACCACGCTGAACCCGAATGAGCTGGCGGAAACCGCCACCCGCCTGGCGGCGCAGCAAATCACCATCGCCTCCACGGTGCCGATCGGCGGGCTGATGATGCCGCTGCCGCAGCTCAGTGAAAAAGGGGTATTTGTGATGACCGGCACCGATAGCGTGATCGACCATTGGTCGCCGTTCGGTACCGGCGACATTCTGGAAAAAGCCAATCTCTACGCCCAGCTGTATCGCGGTTCGGATGAGTTCCATCTGTCGCGCGCCCTGGCCATTTCCACCGGCGGCGTGCTGCCGCTGAACGACAAAGGCCAACGTACGTGGCCCAAAGCCGGCGACAGCGCGGAGTTCGTGTTGATCGACGCCAGTTGCTCCGCCGAGGCGGTGGCTCGCCTGCCTGCACGCCGCGCCACCTTCCATCGGGGGCGTCTGGTCGCCGGCCAGGTCAGCAAAGCCTGATGCTGGTCCGCTGATGCCATCATGATGGCCGTTTTTGGCCTTCTTACCTGCAGGATAACGGCGCAGTATGGCGTCATACCCCACAGGCGGAGGCCGAAAATGTCACACAGCGCATTATTGATCATCGATGTTCAGCAATCATTCCAGCATCGCCCTTTCTGGCAAGAGGACGATCTGCCCGCTTTCCAGCAGGCGCTCACAGAATTAATCGACGGCTGCCGCCGGCAGGGCGTGGCGCTGGTCGACGTGTTCCACGTTTCCCCGCAGGGGCCATTCTCGCTGGCGTCCGGCTTTGTGCAGCGCCTGCCGTTCCTCAGCCACCAGGCGGACGTTACCGTGCACAAGCAGGTGCATAACGCGCTGACCGAATCCGGGTTGGACGCCTGGCTACGTGAACGGGAGATCAATCACCTGATTATCTCCGGCATTCGTACCGAGCAGTGCTGCGAAACCACCACTCGCGTGGCAAGCGATCTCGGCTATCGGGTAACCTTCGTCACCGAGGCGACCCTGACGTTCCCGATGCAACACCCCGACGGCCAGGTCTTTACCACCGAACAGCTCAAGCGGCATACTGAGACGGTGCTGGTCGACCGTTTCGCCCAGCTCGCCAGCGTGGATGAGGTGCTGGCGCAACTGTCACAGGAGTCATAATGCCGCAGGCCGTCTACTTTCTGATGCTGCCCCAGGTGCTGTCGCTGGACGTCAGTGGCCCGGCCGAAACCCTGCGCCTGGCCGGAACGTTCAGTCTGCATTACATCGGCCCGGAGCCGCAGGTGACCTGCTCCATCGGCATGACGCTGAGTCGGCTGGAGCCGCTGCCCGCCCGGCTGGAAGACGGCGCTATTTTGGTGGTGCCGGGGGTCAGCGATTCGGCGCGCTACTTTGCCAATCCGCCAGCCGAGCAGGCCCGTCGCTGGCTGGCGGCGCTGCAACCCGATCTGCAAAACCGGCGCATTACGCTGGTCTGCGTCTGTTCCGGCGCGCTGCTGGCGGCACAGGCCGGCTTGCTCGACGGTTACCAGTGCACCACCCATCACGACGTGATCGAACGCATGCGCCTGCAGGCGCCGGCAGCACTGGTGAAAGAAAATCGTATTTTTGTCGAAGACCGCAGCGTCTACACCAGCGCCGGCATTACCGCCGGTATCGATCTGGCGCTGCACCTGATTAACCGCCAGTGTGGCGCAACCCGGGCGACGGAAGTCGCCCGCGAAATGGTGGTGTATTTCCGCCGTTCCGGCGACGACCCGCAGCTTTCGCCGTGGCTGCGCTATCGCAATCATCTGCACCCGGCGGTACACCGCGCCCAGGACGTGATGGCCGCCGAGCCGGAGGCCGAATGGTCGGTGCCGCAGGTGGCGGAAAAAGCCCACGTCAGCAGCCGCCATCTGGCGCGGCTGTTTCGCAGCCATATCGGCATCAGCGTGCGGGAATATCATGAACAGTTGCGGCTGGCCGTGGCGCAACAGCGGCTGCAACAAGGTTACGGGCTTGAGAAAGCGGCGCTGGCGGCAGGGTTCTCGTCCGGCCGCCAGCTGCGGCGCGCGCAACAGCGCGGGCAAAACCCGTTATGACACCAGCCTTCGAACATCCAGCTTTTGCAGCCCCATCGACAGCAGCAGGCTGAGCGCCAGCGCCACACCGAATACCCAGAAGATATCCAGCAGCGGATGAGCGGTGAGCTCAAGATGCCGGCTGCGCATAAAGTTGACGATAATGGCGTGAAAACCGTAGATCGCCAGCGAATGGCGGGAAAAAACGCCCAGCCAGCCGATCGGGTCCGGCAGGCAGTTTTTAAACCATACCAGCAGCGACACCGCCGCGATAAACACCAGCGGGCCGCAGTAGATGTAAAAGGTATCGGCAAAGCTGCCGTTGATGAACATCTGGCTTTTGGTGCCGCGAACGATCAACGCCACGCTGAGTACAAAACCCAGCGCCGCCAGCCAGCTGATGCCGCGCCGCCCGGTGTCCATCATGCCAATCGTCCGCCCGGCCAGCGCGTACAACAGGTAATAGAAGGTGTCGCCGTAGATATACAGATTGACCGGCAGCAGGTGAGCGTTGCCGACGGTCACCGCACGGGTATTGGGGTTGGCGATCACCGCCAGGATCACCAGTACCCCGGCCAGATAACGGCGCGAGACCGGTTTGACGCTGATCAGCGGCGAGAGCAAATAAATCACCGCAATCGCATAGAAGAACCACAGGTGATAAAACACCGGTTTTTGCAGCATGCCGCGCAGCGACGGCCAGAAGCCGATTTTGGTGAAGGCCGCGATATAGACCAGCGCAACGAGGCTATAGAACAGGATGCAGCAGCCAATACGGATGAAATGTTTTTTGCCGGCGCTTTTCTCGCCGAAAAACAGATAGCCGGAAATCATGAAAAACAGCGGCACCGACACGCGCGACATGCCGTTCAGCACGTTGGCGATGTCCCAGTTATGTTCCCCCACCGCCATGCCGTTGGTGACGTAATAGGTGGTAGCGTGGATCATCACCACCATCATGCACGCCACCGCGCGCAGGTTATCTATCCAGCCGATTTTAGTGCTCAAAACGGTGCCCGACGTTGTGTCATATTTGCATGTTAATAAGAGGTTATATACCCGTCATACTTGAAGCTGCATCTGTGTTGGCCGCGCCCGCACACCCCAGTCACTTAGTTTACTAAGCTCCTGAGGATGAGCGCGCTTGCCGCCTGGATGCAACGCCAATTATTTAGGGTATAGAGCGCAGGGGGCGGCGACAACCCAAAAACGAAATATCAGAATGTGCTGAAACAACACCTTATCGTTGCTAAGGTGAACAATTGGCGGCAAAATAGCCGCCATAACTGGCTCAGTTTGCGCTTCCCGCCCTGGCAGTTCCTTTTTTCTTCTTCACTATCAGTACTATAAATATGAAAACGACATTACCACCTGCGGCACGCTTGGGCCGACAGGCGCTTTTATTCCCTCTTTGTCTGGTGCTGTTCGAATTTGCCACCTATATCGCCAACGATATGATCCAGCCCGGTATGCTGGCAGTGGTGGCAGAGTTCAACGCCGGTGAAGAGTGGGTGCCGACATCCATGACCGCCTATCTGGCCGGCGGTATTTTCTTGCAATGGCTGCTCGGCCCGCTGTCGGACCGACGTGGCCGCCGGCCGGTGATGCTGGCCGGCGTGGCGTTCTTTATCGTCGCCTGTCTGGCCATTTTGCTGGTGACCAACATCGAGCAATTTATCTTTATGCGTTTCCTGCAGGGCATTGGCCTGTGCTTTATCGGCGCGGTCGGCTACGCCACGATACAGGAATCCTTCGAGGAATCGGTGTGCATAAAAATCACCGCGCTGATGGCCAACGTGGCGCTGATCGCCCCGCTGCTCGGGCCGCTGGCCGGGGCTGCGCTGATCCACGTGGCGCCGTGGCAGAGCATGTTCGTGCTGTTCGCGGCGCTGGCGGCGATTGCCTTTTACGGCCTGTGGAAGGCGATGCCGGAAACCGCCTCGCTGCAGGGCGATAAATTCTCGGCCGCCAACCTGTGGCGCGACTATCGCCAGGTGCTGGCCAACCGCCGCTTTGTCTGCGGGGCGCTGGCCATCGGCTTCGCCAGCCTGCCGCTGCTGGCCTGGATTGCCCAGTCGCCGGTGATCCTGATCAGCGGCGAATCGCTGTCGACGCTGGATTACGGCCTGCTGCAGATCCCGGTGTTCGGCGCGCTGATCCTCGGCAACCTGACGCTGGCGCGCCTGACCGGCAAAAACAGCGTAGAGCGCCTGATCAAGCTGGGCGCGGTACCTATGATGCTGGGGCTGCTGATCGCGGCGCTGGCTACGCTGTTCTCCAGCCATGCCTATCTGTGGATGACCGCCGGGCTGAGCCTGTACGCCTACGGTATCGGGCTGGCCAACGCCGGGCTGTACCGCCTGACGCTGTTCTCAAGCGCCGTCAGCAAAGGGACGGTCTCGGCCACCATGGGCATGCTGAGCATGCTGGTGTTTACCGTCGGCATCGAGCTGGCGAAAGTGGCCTATGTCTGGGGCGGCAGCGGGTTGTTCAACCTGTTTAACCTGATCAGCGGCCTGTGCTGGCTGGCGCTGGTGGCGCTGTTCCTCAGCAAACGCCGCAGCGGCGACGCAACGCCTGCGCCTAACCAAGCGCTGTAACAAGCGCCGGGTTAACGACACGGGAAGAGACAATATCTCTTTCCGTGTTTCAAGATTTACACAGGATTTAACACTATCAGTCTGGTGAATCAGTTCTCAAACTCATAGCCCATGCCAGTACCGCCTCATGGCTAATAATATTCATCTGTTCAACATCACTAAGTGCCTCTAGCGTCAAGCACCTCTGTTCTTTCTCTCGCACAGGCCCGTCATACTTTTCATCATCTTTTCCTACGGACAGTGGCGATAAACCTTCAGTATTCATCCTGATGACCTCGAGACTTAATCAAAATACACGGCTATACCCAAAATAATTGGAGTTGCATCACAACAAAGCCACGGCTTTGTTGAACAGCGCTTGCGCTGGCCCCAACGGGGCGAGGCTTTGCCGAGTAACGCGGCAAGAGCATGAGTCCCCAGAAGCTTACTCAAGTAAGTGACTGGGGTGAGTGCTCGCAGCCAACACAGAGGCAACTTCAAGTATGACGGGTATACAGCCCGCTATCGCGCAGCAGGTGTTGATTGCCCTTGCGGCGGGTAAAACCGCTGCGATCGAAAAATTCCAGCACCTGAATGGCCAATTTGCGGCCCACGCCGAGCCGGTCACGAAAATCGGCGGCGTTGGCGCTGCCCTGCGTTTCATCCAGTTCACGGATCAGCGCGGCGAACTGTTCGATACGTTGGCTGAGATAGTAACGGTCCACCACCACTGCCGCGATATGACCGAGCTGCGCCGCTTTACGCAGCGTCGCACGCACCGGCGCCTCTTCCTCGCCCAATTCTGCGGCCAAATCGCGCACCCACCAGGCTTCGTCACCGAACAGCGGCGCAATACGGGTCCATAGACTCTGTTCTTCAGCGCTGAATGCCAAGCCATGCTCCGGCAAGTGCAGCCAGCCGCGCGTATTGCGCACGCTACCGGCGGCCAGCAACCGATCGATCATCATAAATACCAGCGCTTCAGGCAACGAAGGCAACGCCATGCGCCGCAGGCGCGCTCGCCCCAACCCAAGCTGATCGGCATGCTGCTGGTGATACTCGACCAAAACTTGCAACAGGCGCTGTTGACCCTGCAGCGCATTCTCCTGCGCCAGCGCCCACTCACCGGCAATCAGCAATTCATGGTTCGCCAACAGCGCTGACAGCCCACCGTCGGTCAGTTGCCTCGCCCAGGCGAACGTCGCCAGATCCAGCGGCCCATTGGGCAGATGCAGCGCCAGTGCCTGGCGATCGTCGCCGGCCTGCGCCAATGCCGCCAACCAGGCAAGGTAGTCCGGCTGGCGTTTACCGCGTTTCGGCGTCGTCAAACTCAGCACCCGTGCGCCGCCCAGGGTCTGGCGGGCGCCGATATCGCGCAGCACCAGCCGATCGTTGTCCGCCAGCCACAGCGGACGATCGAGGATCAGTTCCGCCAGGTGTTCATTCAATAACGAAATCCGGCCGGTGATATGGCTGGCAGCGTGATGCAGATGCAGCGGTTGCCAATGCTTTATCGGCTGGTCGGTATCCAGCGCCACCAGAATGCGTTCTGCCGCCTGCAACGGTTTTTTCGCCAACAACCAGTCACCGCGAGCCACCTGCTCTTTGCTGACGTCACCGCTGATATTCAGCGCGATGCGCTGCCCGGCCTGCGCCAGTTCAACCTGTTGATTCTGCGCATGCAGGCCGCGTACCCGCACCGGCGCGTCCGCACCGGTCAGCCACAGCGTATCCCCTACCGCTACCTGCCCACCCAGCGCGGTGCCGGTCACCACCAGACCCGCCCCCTTCACGCTGAAGGCGCGGTCTATTGCCAACCGGAAACGGCGCGTCAGCGCATGCTCATCAGGCCGTAACGCCAGCAGATGCGCGCGCAGGGCGTCAATCCCGCGATCCCGCACCGCAGCGGTGACAAACAGCGGCGCATCGGGCCAGCCCTGCCGCGCCAGTTCATCGCGAACCTGCCGCCGCACCTCGTCAACCCGTGCTTCGTCCACCCGATCGGCCTTGGTCAATGCCACCGTCAGCGCCGGACGCCCGCTCAACCGCAGGATCGCCAGATGCTCACGGGTTTGCGCCATCACGCCGTCGTCGCAGGCCACCACCAGCAACGCATGATCGATACCGCCGATGCCCGCCAGCATATTGGCGAGGAATTTTTCATGGCCGGGCACGTCGATAAAACCCAGCACCCGGCCGTCGGGTTGCGGCCAGTAGGCATAGCCCAGATCTATGGTCATGCCGCGGCGTTTTTCTTCCGGCAGGCGATCGGCGTTGATCCCGGAGATCGCCTGCAACAGGGTGGTTTTGCCATGATCGACATGACCGGCGGTGGCGATAATCATGCGTGCAACGCCTCAACCAGCGCCTGTTCCTGCTCAAGGCAACGCAGATCCAGCCACAGCCGGCCGTCGTTAATTCGGCCAATCACCGGCTGCGGCAAGCGGCGCCAGCGTTCTGCCAGCGCTTCCAGCGTCGCCCCTCGGCCGTCGAGCGGCGTAAAGGTCAATGCATAGCTGGGCAACCTGTCCACCGGCAGCGAGCCACTGCCAATCTGCGACCAACACGGCTCGGCGCGCAGCTGGAAGCGTTCGCCAAACTGCGGTTCCAGCGCGTGCAGCAAGCGTTCGGCTGCGGCCTGCATCGCCTGCTGCGGGCGGGTCAGCAGCCGCAGCGTCGGCAGTTGCTCCGCCAACAATTCAGGTTGTTGATAAAGGCGCAGCGTGGCTTCCAGCGCCGCCAGCGTCAGCTTGCCGACACGCAGCGCACGTTTAAGCGGATGCTGCTGCAACCGGGCGATCAGCGCCTTTTTCCCGACGATAATCCCGGCCTGCGGGCCACCCAGCAACTTGTCGCCGGAGAACGTCACCAGATCCACCCCAGCGGCCAGCAGCCGCTGCGGCATCGGCTCGGCCGGCAGGCCGTACTGCGCCATATCAATCAGCGAGCCGCTGCCCAGATCGGTGACGGTCGGCACGCCATATTCGGCACCGAGCTGCGCCAGTTCGGCTTCATCCACCGCGGCGGTAAAGCCCTGGATGCTGTAGTTGCTGGTATGCACCTTCATCAGCAGCCCGGTCTGTTCGTTGATGGCGTTGCGATAATCTTTCAGGTGAGTGCGATTCGTGGTGCCGACCTCAACCAGCCGGCAGCCCGCCTGGCGCATCACGTCGGGGATGCGGAACGCGCCGCCGATTTCCACCAGTTCACCGCGCGACACCACCACTTCCTTGCCGGGCGCTACCGCCGCCAGCATCAGCAACACGGCCGCCGCATTGTTATTGACGATGCAGGCATCTTCCGCGCCGGTCAGGCGGCACAGTAAGTCCGCCACGGCGCGATCGCGATGCCCGCGCCCGGCGCCGTCCAGATCGTATTCCAGCGTCACCGCCGCCCCCATCGACTGCGTCACCGCCTCGATAGCCGATTGCGCCAACAGCGCGCGGCCAAGGTTGGTGTGCAGCACGGTGCCGCTCAGATTGAAGACCGGCGTCAACGCCGAACGCTGCCGTTGCGCCAAACCGGCGCTGAGCGCCTGCGACCAGTCGCTGCACCAGTCGGGCAGCCGTTGCTGCTGCTTGATCGTCTCACGCGCCTGCAACTGCAGCTCGCGCAGCAGGTCGCTAATCAGCGTCTGGCCATGCCGGGCCACCAGCGGTTCGATAGCGGGATCGCGCAGCAGGCGGTCAATGGCGGGTAACTGGCTGTAAAGACGGTGGGATTCAGTGCTCATGGTCGCTCGGTTTTTTTGTGTGATGATGTCGGCATAAAGCAAAATCCCCGCCAAAGCGGGGTGAGGGAATTCAGGGGGGTGAAGTACGGGCAAAACTTTCGCGGGCAAACAGCCGCTCGGCCAGCTTGATCAACGCAGGCCGTTCGACGCACCAATTGGGCATGATGCGGCGGAAATTGAGGTAGCCCAGCGCACAGCCGGTAGCGATGTCCGCCAACGTCAGCTCGGCGGCGTTAAGCAGCGTCTTTTCCTGTGCCAGCTTCTCCAGCGTGTCCAGCCCGTGCGTCAGCTTGTCGCGCTGGCGCAGTATCCAGTTTTCGTCCTGTTTTTCCGGCGCGCGCTTGCTCTCGCGAAACAGCGTGGCGGCGGCTTCGGTTACGCCGTCGGCCAGCGCTTCAACCTGGCGAATACGCAGCGCAGCCGCGCGATCGGCGGGCAAAAATGCCGGGGCGGCGGGGAGCAGTTCGAGGTATTCGGCAATGACGCGCGAGTCGTAATACACCGCGCCGTCATCGGCCACCAGCACCGGCACCTTGGCGAGCGGATTCAGCTCCACCACCCGGCTACCCGGCTCATACGGCGGATCGTTAACGAATTCGAACGCTATCCCCTTTTCCAGCAGCATCACGGAAATCTTGCGTACAAAAGGGCTGGTATAGCTGCCAATCAGCTTCATTCGTCTTCCCCCCGAGCTGTCGAAACACAGCGTTGTTATTTCACCACCAGCGTGTCGATAATCCGCTGAACCAGCGCCTGGTGCGCCTCGGGCGTTTTGGCCGGTGACAACATTTGCAACGTCACCACCCTTTTATTCAATACCGTCAACACAAAGGTGGAAATCACCTTTTGCCCATTGACGCTTTGTTCGGTATCCAGCCGATGGAACTTCTGCTTACCGACGATGAAGTTCTCTTCTTTGGTCGTCTTGATATTCTGATAGCGATCGGCCAGCTCGGTGATGATGCTTTGCGTCAGATCTTTCAGCATTTTATCGCTGGTATTGAGCTTCATGTCGTCAGGCGGGACCACTTCAGAAGAGACGGTGCTCTGACGTGTCTTGCCGTCGAGGAAACGCTGAATGGTGGATTTGCTGTCGTTGATAATGCCGCTGTTCTGGGTCTGATCGCTAAACCCCGCCGGCAGCAAAAAGGTCACGTTGCCCCTTTGCAGCGACACCTTCAGCCCCACAGGCTCGCTTTCCACCGGTGGCGGTGGCGGCGCAATGGGCTGCGTAACGATCGGCTTGGGGTCCGGCTTCGGTACTGCCGGTTTGGTGTCTTCCTTGTTGTCACAGGCCGACAGCCCGATCGCCAGAACGGCGATCGCCGTGAGTTTCGCAATGGTCTTCAACATCGTCCGTCCCTTTTCTTTCGCGTTGCGCGTCATTGCGTAAACGTAGCAACTCGCCCCTGCGAATGCCAGATGCGCAGTCTGAAATTCATCATCTGACCTCTCGTAAGGGGCAAATGCCGGCGTTTTGCGATTCACTCCCCCGGGAACAGGAACGGGTTGATGCTGCTGCGGGCAAAACCTTCATCTTCCAGCTTGGCGTCGAGCACCAGCGAGGCCAGATCGTCGGCTACCGCCTCAACCTGCGGGTCCTTTTCCTGATATAAAATCTTCAGGTAAGTGCCGCAGTCGCCACAGCTTTCCGCTTTCACTGCCGCCAGCTCGCTGTCCAGCGACCAGTAATTCAGATCGCGGGTTTGCTCGCAGTTGCTGCATTTTATCCGCACCACGTGCCACTCGCTTTCGCACAGGTTGCAGTGCAAATAACGCAGGCCGCTGACGGTGCCGATATGCACCACGCTGGAGACCGGAATGCTGCCGCATACCGGGCAGAACTGACGGTGCTCGCCATATTCCGCACGCGCCTTACCGGGGATCAGGCTTGCCATCTGCGCCCAGTAAAGCGACAGCGCGGCCCAGATGAACGGCGCTTTCTCACTGCCGATCCTGCCGAACTCGCGGTTGAGCAAGGCGTCGGCCATCAGCTCCAACTCATGCGCTGACGCCTTTTCCAGGTTATCCAGCACCGCCAGAATGTGCTCCGGCGCCTGTGGACGCAGCTCGGCGATCAGCGAGTCCAGCAGCCGGTGCCAGTGCTCGCTGCGCGGATAGACACTCAAATCCAGCGGCGGCTTGCCGCTGGTCGCGCCCTGCAACAGCGCTTCGGTCAGATCAAGCTGCAGCGGGTTGTCGTGCAGCGCGTGGTGCTGCGCCTCGGCCAGTTGGGCGGCGAAGTTCAGGTAATCGCCCAGCGGGTTGTCCGTAGCCAGCTTGCGCAGGCGTTCGGCGCGGCGGCTGTAGAGGCTTTTCAAATTGGCGAAAAGTAACGGCGGAATTGTCTCCGCCGTTGTGGACTTCTCGCGCTGTGCCCCTAACTGCTCTTTAGGAACGATGCGGATGCTCATCAGGGTTTGTCTTCCTGTTGTTTCTCGCGGACCTCTCGGTACCAGCGCGGATGATGTTTTTTAGCCCAGGCCGCAGGCACCCAGCCTTCGACCATCGCGGTGATCGTGCCTTTTACCCACAGCGCGGCGTAAATGTGCACCATAATCACGATGATCAGACCGACCGCCGCCAGCGAATGCACCAGCAGCGCGATGCGGATCAGCGGTATCGGGAACGACGGCGCAAAATACGGCCGCCAGATCACCACACCGCTGGCCAACAGCAGCACCAGGCTGATGATGGCTGCCCAGAATACGCACTTCTGACCGAAATTATAACGCCCGGTGTCACCCACTTCCTCGTTCATGGCGATTTTGTGGATGTTTTTGGCCCAGACGATGTCTTCCCGGTTGATCAGATTATGCTTCCAGTAGCGCAGGAACATCAGCAAGAAGGCCGCAAACATGATCACCCCGACAAAGGGGTGCAGGATGCGCGCCAGCTGCGGCGTACCGAAAATGTTCATCAGCCAGTTGAAGGAGGGGAAAAAGAACCCCAACCCACTGATGGCGGCGAACACGAAACAGAATGCCACAATCCAGTGGTTTATCCGCTCCGGCGCGCTGTAGCGCTGAATCCGCTTTTCCTTCTTCATTTGCGCGTCTCCTCATCGTGCAGCTCGTCGTTGTCTTCCTCTTCGACGCGGTTTGGCCCGACGCCGACATAGTGGAACACGCTGGCTGCAAAGGTGGCGGCAAAGCCGATGGCCGCCAGGGGTTTCCACACGCCTTTCCAGAACGTGATCGCCGGGCTGATGGTCGGATTATCCGGCAAACCGTGATACAGCTGCGGTTTGTCGGCGTGATGCAACACGTACATTACATGGGTGCCGCCCACGCCCGCCGGATCGTACAGACCGGCATTCTTATAGCCCCGGGTGTTCAGCTCGCCGACGCGCTCGGCGGCAATCTGCTTCATCGCGTCCTTGGTGCCGAAGTGGATGGCGCCGGTCGGGCAGGTCTTCACGCAGGCCGGTTCCTGGCCGACATCGACGCGGTCGACGCACAGGGTGCATTTGTACACCCGGTTGTCGTCCTTGTTCATGCGCGGCACGTCGAACGGGCAGCCGGCGATGCAGTAACCGCAGCCGATACAGTGCTCGGACTGGAAGTCGACGATGCCGTTGGCGTACTGAATGATTGCGCCTTCCGACGGGCAAGCCTTCAGGCAGCCCGGATCGGCGCAGTGCATGCAGCCGTCCTTGCGGATCAGCCATTCCAGCTTGCCGTTTTCCTCCACTTCGGAGAAGCGCATGACCGTCCAGGATTTGGCGGTCAGGTCGGCGGGGTTATCGTACACCCCGACGTTGCTGCCGATTTCATCGCGAATGTCGTTCCATTCGGAACAGGCTACCTGACAGGCCTTGCAGCCGATGCAGGTGGTGACATCGATAAGTTTGGCCACTTCTTCCTGATGGTCACGGGCGCGCGGGGCCGGCGTGAAACCATTGGTGGCGGATTTACGAATGATGTCCTGAGATTGCATTGCCATAATTCGTCTCCGTTACACCTTTTCCACGTTAACCAGGAACGCCTTGAATTCCGGCGTTTGCGTGTTGGCATCACCGACAAACGGCGTCAGCGTGTTGGCGATAAAGCCTTTCTTCGCCACCCCTTCGTAACCCCAGTGGATCGGGATGCCGATGGTGTCGACCTCCTGGCCGTTCACCTGCAATGTGCGGATACGCTTGGTCACCACCGCCTTGGCCTTGATATAGCCGCGGTTGGAGCTGACTTTCACCGTATCGCCGTGCTTGATGCCTTTTTTCTCCGCCAGCTTCTCGCCGATCTCCACAAACTGCTCCGGCTGCGCGATGGCATTGAGCTGCGCGTGCTTGGTCCAGTAGTGGAAGTGTTCGGTCAGACGATAGGTGGTGCCGACATAAGGGAACTTGTCGGATTTGCCCATCGCCGCCAGATCGTCCTTGAACACGCGCGCCGCCGGGTTGGAGACCACGTTCGGGTGCAGCGGGTTGGTGCCGAGCGGCGTTTCGAACGGCTCGTAGTGTTCCGGGAACGGCCCTTCCGCCATTTTGTCGGTGGCGAACAGCCGGCCCATGCCTTCCGGCTGCATGATAAACGGCCCGACGTCGCTGCCCGGTGCGGCGGCGCTGTAGTCCGGGATATCCACCCCGCCCCACTTGGCGCCGTCCCACTCCAGCAACTGACGTTTTGGATCCCAGGGTTTACCCTGCGGGTCGGCCGAAGCGCGGTTATACAGAATGCGGCGGTTGAGCGGCCAGGCCCAGGCCCAACCCAGCGTGTTGCCGAGGCCGGACGGATCGGCGTTGTCACGCCGCGCCATCTGGTTGCCGGCCGGCGTCCAGCTGCCGGCGAAAATCCAACAGCCGCTGGCGGTGGTGCCGTCGTCGCGCAGGTGGGCGAAGGTGCTGAGCTGTTCGCCTTTTTTCGCCAGCACTTTGCCGTCGGCGTCGAGAATGTCCGCCAGCGCCTTGCCGTTGCTTTCCATCGCCACTTCTTCCGAAGCCGGGTTTTCCGGCGTCAGGTAATCCCAGGTCATGTTCAGCACCTGTTCCGGTACCGCACCGCCATCGCGCGCGTACATCTCGCGCAGGCGGATGAAAATGCCCGCCAGGATTTCCCCGTCGTTCAGCGCTTCGCCCGGGGCGTCCGCGCCCTTCCAGTGCCACTGCAGCCAGCGGCCGGAGTTGACGATCGAGCCGTTTTCTTCGGCAAAGCAGCTGGACGGCAGGCGGAACACTTCAGTCTGAATCTTCGACGGATCGACGTCGTTGAACTCGCCGTGGTTCTGCCAGAAGTTGGACGTCTCGGTATTGAGCGGGTCTATCGTCACCAGGAACTTCAGCTTCGACAGCGAGGCCACGACCTTGTTTTTGTTCGGGAACGACGCGACCGGGTTAAAGCCCTGGCAGAAATAGCCATTGACCTTCCCTTGCGACATCATCTCGAAGTACTGCAGCACGTCGTAGCCTTTGTCCCACTTCGGCAACCAATCAAAGCCCCAGCCGTTGTCTTTCTGCGCCTTGTCGCCGTAGAAGCTCTTCATCAAGCTGACGAAGAATTTCGGGTAGTTGCTCCAGTAGTTCACCTGGCCCGGCAGCAGCGCCTTCGGCGTGTTGGCCTTCAGGTAGGTGTCGAGATCCGGCTGTTTTTCCGACGGCAGCGTCATATAGCCCGGCAGACTCTGCGACAACAGGCCCAGATCGGTCAGCCCCTGGATATTGGAGTGGCCGCGCAGCGCGTTGACGCCGCCGCCCGCCATGCCCATGTTGCCGAGCAGCAGCTGGATCATCGCCATGGTGCGAATGTTCTGCGCGCCGACCGAGTGTTGGGTCCAGCCCAGGGCGTACAAGAACGATGCGGTTTTATCCGCCACGCAGGTTTCGGCGATGTATTCGCACACCTGGAGGAAATCTTCCTTCGGCGTGCCGCACACGTTGGTCACCACCTCTGGCGTATAGCGGCTGACGTGCTGTTTCAGCAGGTTCCACACGCAACGCGGATCCTGCAGCGTGACGTCGCGCTTGGCGAAGCCGTTTTCATCCAGCTGGTAATTCCAGGTGGTTTTATCGTATTTGCGGTTTTCCGCGTCATAGCCGCTGAACAGGCCGTCGTCGAAGGTAAAGTCTTCCCGCACCAGCAGGCTGGCGTTGGTGTAGGCCTCGACGTATTCGCGGTTGATTTTGTTGTTGGTGATCAGGTACAGCAATACGCCCGACAGGAAAGCGATGTCGGTTCCGGAACGGATCGGCGTGTAGAAATCCGCCACCGATGCGGTACGGGTAAAGCGCGGATCGATAACGATCAGCTTGGCTTTATTGTGAATTTTGGCTTCCATCGCCCAGCGGAACCCCACCGGATGCGCTTCCGCCGCATTACCGCCCATGACGATAATCAAATTCGCGTTCTTGATATCAACCCAGTGGTTGGTCATCGCACCGCGACCAAATGTTGGAGCAAGACTTGCTACCGTTGGTCCGTGTCAGACACGCGCCTGGTTGTCTACGGCAAGCATGCCGAGAGCGCGACTAAATTTTTGCGACAGATAACCGGTTTCGTTACTGGAAGCGGAGGCACACAGCATGCCGGTGCTCAGCCAGCGGTTGACGGTGACGCCCTGTTCGTTGGTTTTCACGAAGTTGGCGTCGCGGTCTTCCTTCATCAGCTTGGCGATGCGGGTAAAGGCATCGTCCCAGGTAATGCGCTGCCATTTATCTGAACCTGGCGCACGGTATTCCGGGTACTTGAGGCGGCTTTCGCTGTGGATGAAGTCGACCAGCCCCGCGCCTTTCGGGCAAAGCGCGCCGCGGTTTACCGGGTGATCCGGGTCCCCTTCAATGTGGAATATGCTTTCTTTGGCGTTTTTGGCGCCATCGCCAAGGCTGTACATCAACAGCCCGCAGCCGACGGAACAATACGTACAGGTATTACGGGTTTCACGGGCGCGCAGCAGTTTGTACTGCCGGGTCTCCGCTAACGCCACTTCCGGGGCAAAGCCCAGTGCGGCTACCGTCGTTCCTGCCATACCGCCAGCGCAGATCTTAAAGAACTGCCTTCTGCTGACCTGCATGGGGATCTCCTTTCACTCTCGATTGTCACATTGTTTCAAATGGCGCTTTCCCCCTTGAAGCAGGAAGCGCTAAAATTGATTTTGTTTTTACGCGGCAATATTACCACAGCGTATATGGGGTTGTTACAAACAGGTGCCAGTTAAGTGAACACTATAAACCCAGAGCAGCACATAAATGAGACCCCGCTCACAGGGGTGACCCAGGCCCAGGTTTATCAGCGCGGGCAACTCGCCACCGCGCAGCCGGACTGGCTGGCGGAAGAAGTGCCTGTCGCCCTGGTCTATAACGGCATCTCTCACGTAGTGATGATGTGCACGCCAAAAGATCTGGAGGCATTCGCCCTCGGCTTTTCGCTGTCCGAAGGTATTATCGAGTCACCGCGCGATATTTACAGTATAGAGATTAACCAAACCTGTAACGGGCTGGAGGTGCAAATAGAGCTCTCCAGCCGCCGCTTTGCCGGGTTGAAGGAGCGCCGCCGTGCCATGGCGGGCCGTACCGGCTGCGGCGTGTGCGGTATTGAACAGTTGGCGGACATCTTCCGCCCGCTGCCTGCGCTGCCGTTCACCCAACGCTTTTCTCTCGCCAACCTCGACCACGCGCTGGGGCAGCTCAAGCAGGTGCAGAGCGTCGGGCAACTCACCGGCTGCACCCACGCCGCCAGCTGGATTTCGTCGCAGGGTGAACTGCTGGGCGGCTGCGAAGACGTCGGCCGCCACGTAGCGCTCGACAAACTGCTCGGCGTGCGCGCCAAGCAAGATTGGCAACAGGGCGCAATCCTGGTCTCCAGCCGCGCCAGCTATGAAATGGTGCAGAAATCCGCGATGTGCGGCGTCGAGATCCTGTTCGTGGTTTCTGCGGCCACCTCGTTGGCGGTGGAAATCGCCGAGCGCAGCAACCTGACGCTGGTCGGCTTCAGCAAACCCGGCCGCGCCACGGTGTTTACTCACCCGCAGCGCATTGTGGATTAATTTAATCCCTTACACTAAGTAGGGCATTGATAATCATTTTCAAGATCATTTAATTAACTATAATGATCCGACTGCTTACGCGGTGCTCGCACCTTGCGCCGCCCATACACCACTGGAGATGATGATTATGAGTTATTCACTGCCATCCCTGCCGTACGCCTACGACGCACTGGAACCGCATTTCGACAAGCAGACGATGGAAATCCATCACACCAAACACCACCAGACTTACGTCAACAACGCGAACACCGTGCTGGAAGCGTACCCTGAGCTGGCTTCGCTGAGCGTTGAAGCGCTGATCCAGGATCTGGATAAAGTGCCTGCCGACAAGCGCACTTTCATGCGTAACAACGCCGGCGGCCACGCTAACCACAGCCTGTTCTGGAAAGGCCTGAAAATCGGCACCACGCTGGGTGGCGATCTGAAAGCCGCTATCGAGCGCGATTTCGGCAGCGTCGAGAAATTCCAGGAAGAGTTCGAAAAAGCCGCAGCGACCCGCTTCGGTTCAGGTTGGGCCTGGCTGGTGCTGAAAGGCGACAAACTGGCCGTGGTGTCTACCGCTAACCAGGACAGCCCGCTGATGGGCGAAGCCGTTGCCGGCGCTTCAGGCTTCCCAATCATTGGCCTGGACGTGTGGGAACACGCTTACTACTTGAAATATCAGAACAAACGCCCAGACTACATCAAAGCATTCTGGAACGTGGTTAACTGGGACGAAGCGGCAGCACGCTTCGCTGCGAAGAAGTAATTCGCCCCCGGCACTGATGATGCCCGCGTAAAGCGGGCATTTTTTTGCCCAAAATCCGCTAAAGTTTGACCGCCCTTTGCCGATGGTTTGTTCAATTGACGTTCGCCCGGAAAGGAAAAATAATATGGCGGCATTGCAAACACTGGCAGGAAAGTTCGTTCATCTCACCGTGGGTAAAAAGCTCGGCCTCGGATTTGGCCTGATGCTGCTGCTGACGGCAATCATCGCCGGCACCGGCGCACAGTACCTGCATATCATCGAATCCCGCGCCGACCGCATCGATTTCAGCAACCGGCTGAATGACGAAATCAATCAGGCCAAATATAACCGGGCGCTGTTCGGCCAAACCTATCGGCCTGAGTACCTGAAGAATAACCGCGCCAATATCGAAAACGCGGTACGGTTGATCAACCAGGGCCAGGCGCTGGACTGGGACGCCCAGAGCCGGCAAGACCTGCAGCGGCTGGTGGTATTGATCGGCGAATACCAGCAACAGCAAAACGCCTTCGAAAAGGCGGTGGCGGCGAAAGACGCGGTACGTCAAAGCTGGAACATGTCGGAAGTGCAAGACAGCCTGAATCAGGTAGAGCGCCAACTGACCAATGGCGACCTGCAACTGGCTTTTGTGCAGCTGAATCAGAAACTGACCCTGGTGCGCTACGGCGCGCGCGGCCTGTTGCTGAGCCTGAACCGCGAATCCGAAGCGCCGCTGGTAGCGGCGATTGATGACGCGCGCAGCGCGGCAAACGCACTCAGCCGACGGCTCAGCGATGCCCAGCGTCCCCTGCTGCAACCGCTGTTGGGCGCGCTCGACGACTACAAAAACCGAATCGAAGCTTACCTGCCGGCCTATGAACAAGAACAGCAGATCAGCCAACGGCTGGGCGACAGCGCTCAGGAAGTCGGTACGCTGGTCAACGCCTTTATGCAGGACGAACTGGCGCAAACCCATAACGACATTAATGCGGCGCAGCTGCAAATGGGCATCACCACGCTGATTGCCATTGTCGCCGGATTGCTGATTGCGTGGCGCATCACGCTGCAAATCACCCGGCCGCTGCGCAGTACTCTGGCGCTGGCGGAACGCATCGCCAACGGCGATCTGCGCCAGGCGCAAACCAGCACCCGTCGCGACGAACTGGGCCAGTTGCTGAATGCAGTGGCGGCGATGAGCCGAAACCTGCGCGATATGATCGAGAAAATTCAGATGGGGGTCAGCCAGGTATCCACCGCTGCGGCAGAGATTGCCGCAGGCAACACCGATTTGTCCTCTCGCACCGAACAACAGGCGGCGGCGGTAGAAGAGACCGCCGCCAGCATGGAACAGCTGACCGCTACGGTGAAACAGAACGCCGAAAACGCCCATCACGCCAACCAACTGGCTACCGACGCTTCGCAAACCGCCCAACAGGGCGGCAAGCTGGTGGAGAACGTCGTCAGCACCATGCGCGAGATTTCCAGCAGTTCGCAGCGAATCGCCGAAATTACCACCCTGATCAACGGCATTGCTTTCCAGACCAATATTCTGGCGCTCAATGCCGCCGTAGAAGCGGCGCGCGCCGGCGAACAGGGGCGTGGCTTTTCTGTGGTGGCCAGCGAAGTACGCAATCTGGCGCAACGCAGTGCCCAGGCGGCAAAAGAGATCGAAGGGCTGATTGCCGAATCGGTCAGCCGGGTGCAAACCGGCACCACTTTGGTGGAAAACACCGGCAGCACCATGGAACAAATTGTCCTGTCGGTGACCCACGTGCGCGACATCATGGCGGAGATTGCCGCCGCCTCCGACGAGCAAACGCGCGGCATCGCCCAGATCGGCCAGGCGATTGTCGAAATGGATCATACCACCCAGCAGAACGCCGCACTGGTGGAAGAATCCGCCGCCGCCGCCGACTCACTGGAAGAACAGGCTGACATGCTGCTGCAAAGCGTCTCGGTATTCCGTCTGGCGGAGCAGAAAGCCCCCGCCGCCGTGCCGAAAACCGCCGCGCCAAAGGCTCAGGCGGTTAAAGCGGCTGCCGCAACAGCGGAAGACAACTGGACCACTTTCTGATGCTTCCTCCCCGCCCGGTTATTTTCGGGCGGGATATTCTGTTCCCGCCGATCAACTCAGGCTATGCTGAACCTCTGACGCAAAGAACGGAGGCGCACATGCATCATCCAGAGGTTTACATCGGCACCATCCAGCCTTATGACGGCGGGCGGCCCAGCGGCATCGCCAAACGCCTGGTGGACGGCGCCATCAAGCTGACCCCGCTCGGCCTGGAAGGCGACGAGCAGGCGGAAAAAAGCTATCACGGCGGGCCGGACCGCGCGCTGTGCCACTATCCGCGTGAACATTACGCTCACTGGCGCGAGCAGTTCCCTGCACAAGCGGAACAGTTCAGCGCGCCGGCCTTCGGCGAGAATATTTCCACCCTGGGGCTGACTGAGCACAATGTATTTATGGGCGATATCTTCCGCTGGGGCGATGCATTGATTCAGGTCACCCAGCCGCGCTCTCCCTGCTTCAAACTCAATTACCACTTCGCGATCGACGACATCTCGGTGCTGATGCAGCAAAGCGGCCGCTGCGGCTGGCTGTACCGGGTGGTGTCCGCCGGCGCCGTCAGCGGCGATCGTCCGCTGGAGCTGGTGACGCGCAGCAGCGACGTCTCTGTGGCCGAAGCCATCGGCATTGCCTGGCATATGCCGTTCGATGAAGAGCAATATCGCCGTCTGCTGGCGGTAGCCGGGCTGTCCGCAAGCTGGAGCAAAACCATGCTGACGCGCATCACTACCGGCCATATCGAAAACCTTAACCGCCGTCTGTTGGGGCGTTGAAAAAACCCCAGGTATACTGTTGTACAACCTCGTTCAGGCAGGAGCAGAAGCCATGACCACTCCATCTCATTCGATCCACCACACCGCCGCCGAGGGCTATCAGGCCAACGCCGACCGCTACGTGAAAGGGCGACCGGATTATCCGCCGGAGATCACCACCTGGTTGCGTGAGGTTATCGGCCTGCACGCCGGCATGACGGTCATCGACCTCGGCGCCGGTACCGGCAAATTCACCCCGCGCCTGCTGGAAACCGGTGCGCAGGTGATCGCCGTCGAGCCGATAGCGCAGATGCTGGAGAAACTTTCGGCCGCGCTGCCGCAGGTGAAAACGCTGGCGGGCACCGCCGAGTCCATCCCGTTGCCGGACGAATCGGTCGATGCCGTGGTCTGCGCACAGTCCTTCCACTGGTTCGCCACACCACAGGCGCTGGCTGAAATTCAGCGTATCCTCAAGCCCGGCGGCAAACTGGGTCTGGTATGGAACATGCGCGATGCGCGTGTGAGCTGGGTGCGCAAGCTGAATCAGATTGTCGACAGACACGAAGGCGACGCCCCGCGTTTTTACACCGGCGAATGGCGCAAGCTGTTTCCGGCCAAGGGGTTAGACGCGCTGCATGAACAGGTGTTTATGCTCAGCCACCAGGGCGCAGTAGAAGATGTGATTTACAACCGGGTGCGTTCCACCAGCTTTATCGCTGCTTTGCCGCCGCAACAGCAGGAACGGGTGATCGATCAGATTCGCCAGTTGGTGGCGGAGGAAGGGGAATTACAGGGCAAGGAAACAGTAACCGTGCCCTATCAAACCAAGGCGTATTTCACGACCAAGCTATGAAAACCGGGCGCCGCAGATGGCGCCCCGGCGATCAGAAGGCTTTTTTGGCGTAGCCGGTGACCACTTTCAGGCCCATCTCCCGGCCCAGCGCGGTCATCGGGTGCACCACGATCAGGCCGCGCGCGCTTTTCTTCAACGAGCCCATGTCCGCCTGCTCTTTCTTGGTGATTTCGCGGCTGAAGGGCAGTTGGCTCAGCTTCTGCGCTTCCGCGCTCAGCTTCTCGACGCGCACGCCTTTCAGACGTTCGATTTCCGTTGCCAGCTTCTCTTTTTCTTTGGTGTGCTGGGCAATCAGCTCGATATTACCCTGTTGGATCACCGCCGTGTCTTTGTGATTCAGTGCGTCCAGCAGGTCGCTAAGGCGCTTAATCTCTGCCTTTTCTTTCTCTTTCATGGTTTATGGCCTGTTTGTGCCTGTACGGCACGCTAATCAATGATGCCCACATTGTAGCAAAATGCGCACGCAGTTACTCGCCTTGCTCGATTCCCGGCGGCAACCCGCTCATCTCGCAGGCTTTCGCCCCCACGCGCGCCAACGCCTGGGTATAACGCGCATTAAACGGATAGCAGCAAGAGAGCCGCAGCCCGTTGCGGTAGCGACCGCTGGGGGAATACAACGTGCCCGGGGTCAGGCAGATTTGTTCCTCCAGCAACTGATGGAACAGCGCCACGCTGTCGATCCCGCCCGGCAACTCAACCCAGAACACAAAACCGCCCGCCGGCTGCGTCGCCCGCGTGCCTCGCGGGAAATGGCGGGCAATCAACGCCCGAGCCGCCTCCACCTGCGCGGCATAGCGTTTACGCAGGTTGCGCAAATGATGATCGTAGCCGCCGGTTTCCAGGAACATCGCCAGCGTCTCTGACAGCAGCTGTGATTCCGCCATCGATGACACCGCCTTCAGCTTGCGCAACGCTTCGTTGAAGCGCCCGCCGGCGATCCAGCCGATGCGGAAATCCGGCGCCAGCGTCTTGGTGAAGCTGGAACAAAACAGCACCCAGCCGTCGCGATCGAAAGATTTCACCGCCGGCGACAGCGCGCCGCCGAACTGAATCTCGGCGTACAGCCCATCTTCAATCAGCGGTACCTGGTGATCGTTCATCAGCCGCGCCAGCCGCTTCTTGGCCGCCAGCGGCATGGTGCAACCCAGCGGATTCTGCACCGTCGGCATGGCGATCACCGCATCCAGCCGCTTCTCATTCAACAACAATTCCAGCGCGTCCAACGACAGGCCATGCTGCGGATCGGTCGGGATTTCCAGCGCCTTCAGCCCCAGGCTGGCCAGCAGCGGCAGCAGATAAAAATAGGTCGGCGACTCCAGCCCGATGCAGTCGCCCGGCTTGGTGGTCACGCGCAGCGCCAGCTGCAGCGCCTCCATGCAGCCGTGGGTCAGAGTGATATCGCCAGGCTCCAACAGCATGCCCAGCGTCATAGAGCGGCGGGCGATCTGCTGACGCAGCCGCAAACTGCCGGGCGGTAACGCGTACTTGCCGATCAGATCAGGCTGGCGACGCAGCTGCGACGACAGCATCCGCCCCAGCTTGCCGCCGGGATAAAAATCAGAGGTTTGCGGGCAGGCCAACGACAGGTTGGTGAACGCCGGGTTCTGCTGGGCGGCAAACACCGTGTCGATCAGCGCCAGCACGTCATCCGCCGGCGGTTCAATCCGGCTACTGGGCTGCGAGGCAGCTTTCAGTGCCGGCAGCGTGCTGCGCACATAGAAACCGGACTGCGGCCGCGCTTCGATCAGCCCACGGTCTTCCAACGCACGGTAGGCCGCCACCACGGTATTGATGCTGACGCTGTGGGTCTGCGCGCAGCGGCGCACCGAAGGCAAACGGCTGCCGGGCAGCAGCGTGCCGCGGCGAATGGCCTGTACCAGGGTATCCGCCAGTTGCTGATAACGCGTTTCCGGCATTTCATCGAGCAGGGTCACAGTTTCTCTCCAGGTTATGGGTACAGTTTACGCCTTATTAAACTGTACCCATAACAATAGCGGGTTTCTGGTTCTGTCACCATCCGTCCGCAGGTTTTATGCTGGTTCCCTTGCTACTCTGCCGTTTAAGGAACCCGTTATGCTGGACTCCGCCTTTATCAGTTATGTCACGGTGATGTCGATCACCCCCGGCCCCAACAACCTGTTGCTGGCCTCGTCCGGCGTCAACTTCGGCCTGCGCCGCACCCTGCCGATGGTGTTCGGCATCAGCCTGGGTTGTGGGATACAGTTGGCCCTGACCACCAGTCTGCTGGCGCTGGTGCTGAGTTGGGCCGGAGCGATACGTTTCCCGCTGGCGGTGATTGGTTGTGCCTATTTACTGTGGTTGTCGTGGAAGCTGTTCCAGGCAACCTCGCCGGATGCCAAACAGCAGGCGCAGCCGATGCGCTTGCTCAACGGCGCGCTGTTCCAGGCGGTAAATCCCAAAGCCTGGTTGATGGCAATTAACATCGCGATCCTGTTCACCCCGCGCGAAGGGACCAGTCTTAGCCACACGCTAATGCTCGTTGCCGGCTTTGTCGCCTTGAATATCCCTTGCGTGCTGGTGTGGGCGGCGCTGGGCGATCGCCTGCGCGATGCGCTGCGCGTCACCTGGAAGCTGCGGCTGTTTAACGCGACGATGGCGGGGTTGATGGCGGTAACGGCGCTGTGGCTGTTGTTCGATGAGTGGCGCGCGGCCTTTGCTTAACCGCGGCCGAGAGGAGAAAGCCGGGACGGCTGTTTGGCGCCGATGCCGGCGATCAGATCGGTAATCGACAGCACCATGGTGGAACGCACCACCTGCTGGTAACGCTGACGCTGCATGGCGATCAGCGATTCTTCCGCTTCGCCGGGCTGCAGAAAAGTCGGCACCGGCGGCAGCGCGGCCACACAGTGCAGTTCGCCGAACGGGCCGAGGATTTCATCGTCGACAAAACGGTATTCCGATCCGTCGTGATTGAGCTCTTCGCGCATCGCCATCAGCAGTTCGGCGTCTTCGTATTCGTGACGCGAGATAACGCCGAGCCCGTACATCAGCTTAAGGCGTACCGACAGCTCCCCCAAGGGGCCGGCACCGGACAATAACGGTTCAACGGCATACTTCACCGCATAGTCATCCTTGCGGAACACCTGCACCACCAGCACGTTGAGCGCTTCCGCCAGCAGCTCTACCGCTGCGATCAGAAAACTGCGCACCGTCTTGCCTGCGTTCAGCTTTTCCAGAACCTGATTTTCAAATGCCTGTGGCTCGATCATCGTCGCTTTTCGAATGGCCTGGGAGAAGCCGTCAATGCTGAAGTCGGGGTATAGGGGCGCAGCTTGCCGCGCCCGTGGATTCGTCATACTGAATCTACTTTTGCATGGCGTTATACACAGCAACCGCCTGTTCTACAACCTCACTTTCAACCGGCAGACCGGAAATTTGCGCCAGAGCCGCTTTTGGCCCCAGTTTGGCCAGCAACGCCACCAGCTCTTGCGCCTGCGGATCCTGCTCACTGCGGTAGCTCATGGCGGCGGCAATGCCCTGGATCAGGTTGGCGTGCGGCAGACCATATTCCAACGTGCCCAGCAGCGGTTTGATCAGGCGGTCACCGGCGCTCAGTTTACGCAGCGGCTGACGGCCCACGCGTTCTACGTCATCGTGCAGGTACGGGTTTTCAAAGCGGCTGAGGATTTTATCGATATAAGCGGCGTGCTTGTCGGCGTCAAAGCCGTAGCGTTTGATCAGCACCGCACCGCTCTCTTCCATCGCGCCTTTCACTACGCGGCGAATGGCCGAGTCGAGGATCGCATCACGGATGGTCAGCAGACCGGCCTGTTGGCCAAGGTAAGCGGTGATGGCGTGGCCGGTATTGAGCGTGAACAGCTTGCGTTCGACAAACGCCATCAGGTTATCGGTCAGCTCCATGCCGGCGATCGCCGGTGGTTGGCCCTTGAACTGGGTCTGATCGACAATCCACTCGCTGAAGGTTTCTACCGTCACTTCCAGCGGATCGTTGCTGCCCGCTTCCGCCGGCGGCACGATGCGGTCCACCGCCGAATCGACAAAGCCGACATGCTGTTCGACCCACGCCTGCTCATCTTGCGGCAGCGCGTCGAACACGTGCTGCTTTAACTGGCTGGAGCCGCGCACCATGTTCTCGCAGGCGATGATGTTCAGCGGCTGAGTGTTGCCCTGCTGATGGCGTTTGATCAGTCCCTTGGCGACAGTGCCGGCAATTTTAGCCAGGACCTGCGGGCCGACGGCGGTGGTCACGATGTCCGCTTCGGCGATCAGCGCCACCGCCTCTTCGCTGCCGCTGTTAACCGCGCTGACGTCATTCACGCTCTCAACCCGCGCCTGCTCACCCACGACGTGTACCTGATAGCTTTTGCGGCTGTTCAGCAGGTCCAGCACGCTTTGGTTAACGTCGGCAAAGGTCAGTTCGGCGTGCGCGTCCGCCAGCAGCTTGCCGATAAAACCACGCCCGATATTCCCTGCACCGAAATGTAATGCTTTCATATTCCTACCTTTCCAATGTCGAAGGGTGCAGCAAGCTGCACCCTTTAAAATGATTCTGTTATCCGACTTTTTTGCCACCCAGCAGATCCAACACTTCCTGCACACTGGTGGTATTCGCCAGCCGCTCGATGACGCCTTCGTCATCCAACGCGTTGGTCAGGCTGGTGATCACCTGGATATGTTCGTTGTTGCGGGCGGCAATACCGATAACCAGCCGCGCCACTTCATCCTCTTCATCTCCGAAACGCACGCCCTGCGGATACTGGCAGAACACCACGCCGGTGCGCAGCACCCGGTCTTTGGCTTCGATGGTGCCATGCGGCACCGCGATCGACTCGCCCAGATAGGTGGAGGTGAGTTTTTCGCGCTCCAGCATCGCCGGGACGTATTCCGGCTCTACGTAGCCACCTTTAACCAGTTGTTCGCCGGCGAAGCGAATCGCCTGCTCTTTGTCGCTGGCCTGCAGGTTAAGGAACACGTTGCTTTCGCTCAGTTTGAAGAGGTTTTGCTCGGTCGCTTCAAAGCTGTCGTCAAGCGTGCTGATGACTTTTTGCTGGTTATCGGTGGTTTTGTTGGCCGCCACCAGACGTTCGGTCAGATCGCTGTACAGCTTGCTGTCGAGGAAATTGGTCAGCGAGATGTGTTGGGCCTGCGGCGCATGGCGCATTGCACGCTCGGTCAGATCGCGGTGGGTGATCACCAGATCCACATCGTCCGGCAGGCTATTGATGGCACTGTTGGTCACGGAGATGTTTTTCAGCCCGGCGTCCGCCACTTTTTTGCGCAGCACACCGGCGCCCATGGCACTGGAGCCCATGCCCGCATCGCAGGCGACGATGATTTTACGTACGGTAGTCAGGTCGCCGTCCACCGCAGCGTGCACGGCAGCACCGCCTTTAGCCTGAGATTTCATCTCCTGCATGCGGCGGGTCGCTTCTTCCAGATCGTCCTCGTCCTTCACTTTCGAGGTTTTCAGCAGGAAAGCGGAGACCACGAAGGACACGGCGAAGGCCGCCGCCACCGCCGCGATATTGGCGAAGTAAGCGCCTTTCGGCGTCATCGCCAGTACCGCCAGGATGGAGCCAGGCGAAGCCGGAGAAACCAGGCCGCCGTTCAGCATGGTGAGAGTGAACACGCCGGTCATGCCGCCCAGGATCACCGCCAGCAGCAGGCGCGGGTTCATCAGCACGTACGGGAAGTAAATTTCGTGGATACCGCCGAGGAAGTGAATGATCGCCGCACCGCCGGCAGACTGCTTGGCGCTGCCACGGCCGAAGAACATGTAAGCCATCAGCACGCCCATGCCCGGGCCCGGGTTGGCTTCAATCAGGAAGAACACTGACTTGCCGGCCTCGGTGGCCTGCTGAATGCCCAACGGCGAGAAGATACCGTGGTTGATGGCGTTGTTCAGGAACAGGATTTTCGCCGGTTCAACGAAAATGGACGCCAACGGCAGCAGGTTATTCACCACCATCACATGCACGCCGGCCGCCAACAGTTTCGACAGTACTTCCACCAGTGGGCCAATGGCCATAAATGCCAAAATCGCCAGCAGCATGCCGATAATGCCGGCGGAGAAGTTGTTCACCAACATCTCGAAGCCGCTTTTGATTTTGCCGTCGACCCAGCGGTCAAAATGCTTGATTGACCAGCCGCCCAGCGGGCCGGCAATCATCGCACCGAGGAACATCGGCATGTCTGCACCGACGATCACCCCCATGGTGGTGATGGCGCCGACGACCCCGCCGCGATCGCCCCCCACCAACCGCCCGCCGGTGAAACCGATCAGCAACGGCAGCAGGTAGGTGATCATCGGGCCAACCAGTTTGGCCAGAGTTGCATTCGGCAGCCAGCCGGTAGGAATGAATAACGCGGTGATGATACCCCAGGCGATAAAGGCGCCAATGTTGGGCATCACCATATTGCTCAGGAAGCGGCCAAAGTTTTGAACTTTGACTTTGATGTCTGGTGAAAACATAAAACACACCCCTATTGTTACGCGCTGACAATAGAGCGCGTGATTATTGTTGTTACGATCCAGCCGTGTTGGTGCTGTCTGCGAGTGGACTCTATCACGCTGTTTTTACTACGCGAACTTCACGGATTTTTCGTGATCAACATCACACCTAACACCCCATGCACCAGGTACTTATAGTGACATTCGTCACAATTATTCCGTGTAAAAAAAACACAACGCGAACAAAACCGGCGTAAATGCGCAAAAATAGTGATAAATGTCACATTTTCATGATGCGTGTTTGTTTTTAAATTGTGATGTTTATCACAATTTATTTTGTCAGTAGCTACCGAATCCTGGTTTGGGGGAAGACCTTCCCTGTGAGCACTCATCCCGCCGGGAAATCGCGATGTGATGAATGTAAGAAAACTACATGACGAAATACGATGATGAATTGAGTGTAGTACAGAAGCGATGGGGAAGAAGTGAGCAAGCTATTGGAAAGCTGGGGGGTTGAATAACAGAAGCCGGCAAGCCGGCCTCTTGAAAACAATTACTGGGTCACGCTCGCGACGGTTTTCTGTGCATTCAGTAAATCCTGCTGCTTGGCCACCAGATTCGACATCATGGTGTTGTATTGCGTTGCCTGCTGCGAAGTACGGAACTGCACGCCGTTGTTGTTAAAGCTCACCTGATTGCCCTGGGTCCGCAGGAAATCCCCGACCTGAACCAGATCCTGAACGAAACTGGCGGTGGTAGGGATAACCGGCATCAGCGCATTGGCCGGCCCGGTGACAATCTTGTCATACACTTGATTATAAACGGCTTTCAGATCGTCAGGTTGCTTCAGCGCCGCCCGGGAGGTGTCTGCCTGTGACTTGGCAGACTGAATCTGCTGGCCCAGCAGGTTCAGCGCCCCAACGGATTGCTGCAGCGAATCGCGCTTGCTCATGTAATCCTGCGCGGTGCGGATCTGGTTAATCTGATCCAACGCCGGCGTCAGGCTGGCATCCAGCGATTTGGACAACTGCTGTGAAAAACCGACCAGGATGGCGTAATCACCGGCATAGTTGCCGAATTTCTGCTTCTGATCTTCGCTCAGCGTCGGGATTTTCGCGCCGCTGCGCATAACCGTATTCTGTAAGTAATCAACAAACGCCTTGCGTTGTTCCGGCTCTTTATCGCCGCAGGCAGTCAACTGCATGACCACCAACAATGCCAATACCGGGGCCAACCAACGCGCGAAAACTCTGCTCTGGATCCCTACCGCCATGTGACATAACTCCTGTTATAAACCTGCTTTCTCATCGGACTCCGTCCCTTTTGTTGCACTCCTTGCGCCTATAAGAATAGATCAACTGAGTGCGATCCGATACGCGATTCACCATTCGGTTACGATTCTGTGGCGAAAGGGTGCTCAATGGCGGTAACGGAGACTCTGTCACATGTACCGACTGCGCGCCCTTTGTGGAGTTTATGCTGGAGATGATTTTGCGGGCGCTGGAGCAAAGTCTTACCCCCCAAGTCACCCCCCAAGTCGGCGAGCTGTTAGCGGCACTAAAGGGAGAGATGTCGCGCGAGGCCATTCAGAGCGCGTTGCAACTGCAGGATCGAAAATCTTTCCGCGAACGTTATCTGCAACCTGCGCTGAATGCAGGATGGATCGAAATGACGCTACCGGAGAAGCCCAACAGCCGTCTGCAAAAATACCGGCTCACCGCAGAGGGCGCAACACAGCGCCGCCAGCAATAGAAAAGGCGCCCGCAGGCGCCTTTTTCACGGCAGAACGCTTACTGCAATACGGAGATATCCGCCACCTGCAGGAACAGCTCACGCAGCTTGCTCAGCAACGTCAGACGGTTTACACGCACCGCCTCGTCATCGGCCATCACCATCACGTTGTCGAAGAACGCATCGACCGGCTCACGCAGCTCCGCCAATTCCACCAGCGCATCCTGGTAGCGGCCTTCAGCAAAGAAAGGCTCCAGCTTATCGCGCAGCACCACCAGGTGGGTCGCCAGTTGGATCTCAGCCGCCTCTTTCAACACCGAAGCGTGAACGCGATCGTTCAGCGTATCGGTAGATTTGGCCAGGATGTTGGAGACGCGCTTGTTGGCCGCCGCCAGCGTCGTAGCCGCTTCCAGCGTACGGAAGTGAGTGACCGCCTTGACGCGTGCGTCGAAGTCCGCAGGCTTGGTCGGACGACGTGCCAGCACCGCCTGAATGGTGTCGACGGCGTGGCCTTCTTCCTGATACCAGGCGCGGAAACGGCCCAGCATGAACTCGACAACCTCGTCGACTGCCTTGGCATTGCTCAGCTTGCTGCCGTACAGGCGCACGGCCTCTTCGGTCAGGGTCTGCAGATCCAGCGGCAGGTTTTTCTCAACGATGATACGCAGCACGCCCAATGCAGCACGGCGCAGAGCGAACGGATCCTTGTCGCCTTTCGGATGTTGCCCGATGCCGAAGATACCGGCCAGGGTGTCCATCTTGTCGGCGATCGCCAGCGAACAAGCCACCAGCGATTCCGGCAACGCATCGCCGGCAAAGCGCGGCTGATACTGCTCGTTCAGCGCAACGGCAACGTCTTCCGCTTCGCCGTCGTGGCGCGCGTAATGCATGCCCATCACGCCCTGGGTGTCGGTGAATTCGAAGACCATGTTGGTCATCAGATCGCACTTCGACAGCAGGCCCGCGCGGGTAGCGTGGTTAACGTCGGCGCCAATTTGGCCGGCAACCCAGCCCGCCAGCGCCTGGATGCGATCGGTCTTGTCGCGCAGGGTGCCCAGTTGCTGTTGGAACAGCACGGTTTCCAGACGCGGAAGGTTGTCTTCCAGGCGTTTTTTGCGGTCGGTGTTGAAGAAGAACTCGGCATCGGCCAGACGCGGACGCACCACCTTCTCGTTACCGGAGATGATTTGCTGCGGATCTTTGGATTCGATATTCGCCACGAAGATAAAGTTCGGCAGCAGTTTGCCCGCAGCGTCATACACCGGGAAATACTTCTGGTCGCCCTTCATGGTGTACACCAGCGCTTCCGCCGGCACCGCCAGGAATTTCTCTTCGAACTTGGCTGTCAGTACCACCGGCCATTCCACCAGCGAGGCCACTTCTTCCAGCAGGCTTTCGCTCAGATCGGCCTTGCCGCCAATCTGCTGCGCCGCCAGCTCGGCGTCACGCTTGATCAGCGCTTTGCGGGCTTCGTAATCGGCAATCACTTTACCGCGCTCCAGCAGGATCTGCGGATATTGGTCGGCGTTGTCGATAGTGAACTCGGCTTCACCCATAAAACGGTGGCCGCGAAGGGTACGGGCGGAATCGATGCCCAGCACGGTGCCCGGGATCAGCTCATCGCCCAGCAGCAGGGTCACGGTGTGTACCGGACGCACGAACTGCACTTCGGAGTCGCCCCAGCGCATCAGTTTCGGGATCGGCAGTTTGGACAGCGCAGTGCTGACCATGCCCGCCAGCAGCGCTTGCGCGGACTGGCCTTTGACATGGGCGCGATACAGCAGCCACTCGCCTTTGTCGGTCACCAGGCGCTCTGCCTGATCGACAGTGATGCCGCAGCCACGCGCCCAGCCTTCGGCCGCTTTGCTCGGCTTGCCTTCGGCGTCGAACGCCTGGGCAATCGCCGGGCCGCGTTTTTCGACTTCGCGATCGGCCTGTGCGGCGCTCAGATTGGCCACTTTCAGCGCCAAACGGCGCGGAGCGGCGAACCAGCTCACTTCGCCGTGCTCGAGGTTGGCGCTATCGAGCTCGGCGGTAAAATTCGCGGCAAAGGATTCTGCCAGTGAACGAAGAGCCTTCGGCGGCAGCTCTTCCGTGCCGATTTCCACCAGGAAAGTCTGTTGAGTCATGGCTGCCTCTTAGTTCTCGTTCTTTTTGCACATCGGGAAGCCCAGCGCTTCACGGGAAGCGTAGTAGGCCTCGGCAACGGCTTTGGTCAGCGTGCGGATGCGCAGAATATAGCGCTGACGCTCGGTCACCGAGATCGCCTTGCGCGCATCCAACAGGTTGAAGGTGTGGCCGGCCTTCAGAATACGTTCGTAAGCCGGCAACGGCAGCGGTTTCTCCAACGCCAGCAGCGACTGCGCTTCTTTCTCGTACTGCTCGAAGCAGGAGAACAGGAAGTCGACGTCGGCATACTCGAAGTTGTAAGTGGACTGCTCCACCTCGTTCTGGTGGAACACGTCGCCGTAAGTGGTCACACCCAGCGGGCCGTCGCTCCAGACCAGATCGTAGACGCTGTCCACGCCCTGGATGTACATCGCCAGGCGCTCAAGGCCGTAAGTGATCTCGCCGGTAACCGGTTTGCACTCCAGGCCACCGACCTGCTGGAAGTAAGTGAACTGCGTCACTTCCATGCCGTTCAGCCACACTTCCCAGCCCAGGCCCCAGGCGCCGAGCGTCGGGTTTTCCCAGTTATCTTCTACGAAGCGGATATCGTGGATGGTCGGATCCAGACCCAGCTCTTTCAACGAGCCGAGGTACAGTTCCTGAATGTTGTCCGGCGACGGTTTAATGATCACCTGGAACTGATAGTAGTGTTGCAGGCGGTTAGGGTTTTCACCGTAACGGCCGTCGGTCGGACGACGGGACGGCTGCACATAGGCGGCGGCAATCGGCTCTGGGCCGAGAGCGCGCAGGCACGTCATCGGGTGAGAGGTTCCCGCGCCGACTTCCATGTCCAATGGTTGAACAATGGTGCAGCCCTGGCGCGCCCAATAGTCCTGCAGTGTCAGGATCAGGCCCTGAAAGGTCTTGGTATCAAACTTTTGCATGTTGAATTCGCACGCGATACAAGTGGATTTATATGGAATGGGCCAGTATACCCGTTGACCGTAAGATATACAGCCAGAATCCGGCAACAACTGCGAATCGGCAAAGAAGCGTCGCCTTTTCATGCACTCTTTTAGGGCAAATGCTCCTGCCAAGCGCCCATTCAACGCTCTCACCCCCTCGCCGCATCCCGTCCCGCAACGGCCACGAGACTGGCACCAACCTTGCAGCGTCCTGATATCAAACGTTTCAGGAGGTTCGCTGATGACCAACGCCTTAACCGACAGTCGCTATCGTTACCGTATTTTCGCCATGGTGTTTTTTATTGCGCTGATCAACTACGTCGATCGCGGCGCGTTATCCTTCGCCGCCAACGATATCTCGCGTGAATTCAACTTCAACAAGGCGCAATTGGGCGCCGTACTGGGCTACTTCGGCTTTGGTTATTTGTTCGGTTCGCTGTGCGGCGGCTTTCTGGCCGACCGTATCGGCACCAAAAAAGTCTGGCTGATGGCCGGGGCGCTGTGGTCGCTGCTGGAGATCGCCACCGCCTGGGCCGGCGAGCTGGGGGTGGCGCTGTTCGGCGGCTCGGCGATCATGGGTTTCGCCGCGCTGCGGATCATGTTCGGCTTTGCCGAAGGCCCGGCCTACGCGCTGATGAACAAAACCATCGCCAACTGGGCACCGCGCAAGGAACGGGGGTTTTCATTGGGCATCGGCCTGTTGAGTACCCAGGTGGGATCGCTGCTTACCGCACCATTGGCGGTGGGGCTGCTGCTCTTGACCGATGACTGGCGCAGCATGTTTATCCTGCTGGGCCTGTTCTCGCTGATCGCCATTTTGTTGTTCGCCCGCTTCTTTACCGATACGCCGCAGGAACATCCTCTGGTTAACGCCAGCGAACTGGCGGCCATCGGCGCCGATCAGGAGCCGGACAGCCAACAACCGCACCTGCCGTGGTGGGCATTTTTCACTAACCGCACGCTGGTGTTTAACGCCCTGGGTTACTTCTCTTTCCTCTACGTCACCTTTGTGCTGGTCACCTGGGGGCCGAAATACCTGCAGGACACCTTTAACTACGATCTGCACTCGCTGTGGTATGTGGCGATGATCCCGTGGAGTGGCGCCTGCTTTACCGTGCTGCTCGGCGGCCGCATCGCCGATGCATTGTTGAGACGTTTCGACAATCTGCGGCTAGCGCGCAACCTGTTTGCGGCGGTGACGCTGCTGCTGACCGCCACCTGCTTCCTGCTGATCCCGTTTATGAGCACGGCGACCGAAATCATTCTGTTGATGACGCTGGGCAATGCACTGAACGCGCTGGTGAATAACGTGTATTGGTCGGTGGTGATCGACGTCACGCCGAAGGCGTCGGTGGGCGCTTACAGCGGCATGACGCTGGCGATCGCTAATATTGCGTCGATCACCGCGCCGATGCTGAGCGGTTGGTTGGCGCAGCACCACGGCTATGGCGCCATGTTCTTCGCCACCGCCGCAGTATCGTTCTGCAGCATGCTGTGCATGACTCTGCTGCAGCCGGAAAGGAAGATGCAGGAAACCAGAACTGGCACTGAATCTGTGCCCCTAAGCGTCAAAACCGCGCGCTGACGCCGACGTTATACATAAACTGCTCGCCGCTGCTCAGGCCGCCGGTTTGCGAAACGGTGGCGAACGCCGCCACCTGCTCAGTCAGCGGCATGTTCGCCCCCAGCGTGACATCCACCCAGTTTTTATCCTGACCGGCGCTGTCGCGGGTGAACGAGGTCTGCGTGGACTTCAGCCCGCCGCCGGCCCGGTAGACATCATCGCCAAACTGATGCTGATAGCTGACTTCGGCGTACGGATTAAACAAACCAAATTTGCTGTCCAACCGCCAGCCCAACGCGCCGATCTGCGAATGGTAGGTCTGGTCGTTAAAGCGCATTGAGGTGCTGTTGTTCCCATCCTCGCTGTAACCGGAGACGTTGCTGTAATCCCAGGCAAATTGCGCCATCGGGCCGGTAGCCAGATAAGAAGTAATGGGGAAGTCGTATCCGGCGGTAAGGCGCGCGCCCCACTGCTTGCCGGAGGTCGAGCCGGTTTCGGTGCGGGTTAGCGGCCCAAGCTGCATGCTGCGGCGAATATCGTCGTAATCCATCGTCGCGTAGTGCAGATCGGCATTCACCCAGCCATGCTCAAACAGATCAAGGGCGGTAAAGGCCGACAACAACAGGCCGCGTGCCTTGTATTCATAGCGGCTGGAAGGCTGTTGATCGTCATTGGAACCGGAAATCAGCGCGCCAATCAGCCAGCCTTCGGTCAACTGATAATCTACCCCAACCGTCAGATTATGGGTGGTGGCGTTGCCGTCGCCCGCCGCCTTATTGGCAGAGTAATCATAATGCTGCCCGGCATAGCCGCCGAAAACGCCCAGCGCGCCTTGTGGGTTGTCGCCATTGCGCAGTTGCTGGAAACGGCTGTCGAGCGTCGCGCGGCTGTCACGCGCCATCGCCGCCGTCGCCTGATTCAGCGCCACCACCTGCGCCGGGCCGTCCAGCACCGCCTGAATGTAATCGGCAATCAGCAGATGCGCCTGCGGGCTGGGGTGAAAATGGTCGGAGAACAGATAGGACTGGTTGGCGTCGAAACCCGGCGTGGCGGAACTGCACACCGCAGACGACACCCCGGCCGGACAGGCCATGCCGGCGGTATTGGCAAAGCCAAACTGCGCCGGATTGGCTATCGCCTCGGCAAACAGCCTGTTCACGTCGACGCGAACAATATTACCGCCGCCCTGCGCCAGCAGGCGATCCTCACTCTGGTTATAAAAATCGGTCAGTTGCGCGGCCTGAGCACTCAGGCTGTCGTAGGCGGCAATCAGCTGTGCGGCAATCGCCTGCTGCACCTGCGGGATTGCGCTGGCCTGTGCGGCGGCGGAAGTCAGCGCCTGATGGATCGCCTGGGTGCGAGAAGCATTATCCGGCGTGGCCAACGAATTGAGGGTGGCATAGGCCGCCTGCACTGCGGCGCCCTGCACCGGCGTCAGCGCCTGCTGGATAATCAGCTCCATCAGCTGCGGCGTTGAACCAATATTCGGTACCGTCGGCACGATCACCGTACCGGCACCGGCATTCAACAGTGAATGAACCTGTTCAGCGGCTGCCGCTGCACTGTTATAGGCCACGTCCGGCCCGGTGGTGGGATTTAACGCCGCCGCCGCCAGATCGTTGCCGCCAATCCAGTGAATATACAGACCGTCGCCATCGGCCCTACCATCGACCCGACCAAGGTAGCTCTGCACCTGATCCTGAGTATTGTCCGCCGGGTTGAGCGCCGGCACCGCCACACCGCCGCCGGCGGCATAGTTGTAGCCACCGTCGTTCGACGCCACCAGCGCTGCGCCGATGCGTTGCGCCAGCACTTCGTCATACAACAGGTGTTTATTGCTGTCGTAGGTAAAGCGGCCATTGTTGCCGGTATCACTCAGGCTATCGCCAAATACGTAGACTTGGTCATAAGCCGGCGCCGGGGTAGTCATACTGCATAATATCGCCACTGCAAGCGCCGCCGGGCGGGGCATGCGAGTTATTTTTAGAGGCATGAAGAGACTCCTGAGAGCCAGCAAATGAAGGAAAACCGTTTCTTATCATTGACCTTTTTTACCTTCGGCCATCTAGTAAATATTGCTGGCTTTTTCGCCACGTCAAGTCGCTTGATGATAAAACAATCAGGGGCTTGCCAAGCTTACCGCTTCAGGCGATGATTACTGTAAATAAACACAGCTTAAGGACAGGCAGTATGACCAGCGAACGTTGCGGTTGGGTGACGGCAGATCCGTTATATCTCGACTATCACGATAAGGAATGGGGCGCACCGACCACCGATGCGCGCGAACTGTTTGAAATGCTCTGTCTGGAAGGCCAGCAGGCCGGGCTTTCCTGGATCACGGTGCTGAAAAAGCGTGAAAATTACCGTCGCGCCTTCCACAATTTCGATCCGGTCCGAGTGGCGGCCATGACCGAGCAGGACGTGGAAACGCTCCTGCAGGACAGCGGCATCATCCGCCATCGCGGCAAAATCGAAGCCATCATCACCAACGCCAGAGCCTATTTGGCCATGGAAGCGGCCGGCGAAGATTTTTCCGCCTTTATCTGGGGCTTTGTCGGTGGCAAGCCGCAGCTCAACAGCTGGCAAGCGCTGAACCAGGTGCCGGCGAAAACCGAGCTGTCCGGTGCCTTGTCCAAGGCGTTGAAAAAACGCGGCTTCAAATTTATCGGCTCCACCATCTGTTACGCCTTTATGCAGGCCTGCGGGTTGGTGAACGATCATCTGACCGGGTGTATTTGCTACCCAAAGCAGAAATGATCCGCCCCTGCCGCCCGGCCGATATGCCGCGGCTGATGGCCCTGTGGTTGCCCAGCACCATCGCCGCCCACCCGTTTGTGGCAGAAAGCTATTGGCGGGAAAGCGCTGTACTGGTGCGGGATAGCTATCTGCCGCGGGCGCAAAGCTGGGTGTATTGCCACGCAGGGGAGATCGTCGGGTTTATCAGCGTGCTGGATGAACGCTTTATCGGCGCGCTGTTCGTCGAACAGGCCTTTCACGGCCACGGCGTCGGCCAGGCGCTGATGACGCACGTACAGCAGCGCTATCCCCGGTTGAGCCTTGAGGTATATGAGCAAAATCTGCGTGCCTGCGCGTTTTACCGTAAACAGGGTTTTCAGGTAGCCCAACGGCTGTTCAATGAAGAAACCCAGGCTTATACGCTGATCATGAACTGGCCAGCGGCCGTCTGAATCCTGTCGATTTCGCTTAAAAATAACGCATCCCGCACCGGGGTGCGTTCAATTCAGAATCCGCTGTATGGTATTCCCCTGATTTTTCCCTGATAACAGGCTCAGCGTCTATCCGCTTGTTAAGGAAAAAACATGAAACGCATTGCGATTATTGCCGGCGCGGTGAGCGTTGCGCTCACGCTGTCAGCCTGTACCACCAACCCGTACACCGGGGAATCCGAAGCCGGTAAATCCGGTATTGGCGCCGGCCTTGGCGCGGCACTGGGTGCCGGTGTGGGCATGATATCTTCGTCGAAAAAAGACCGCGGCAAAGGTGCGCTGATCGGCGCAGCAGCCGGTGCGGCACTGGGCGGCGGTGCGGGATATTACATGGACGTGCAGGAAGCCAAACTGCGTGACAAAATGAAAGGCACCGGCGTCAGCGTCACCCGCCAGGGCGACAATATCGTGCTGAATATGCCGAACAATGTCACCTTCGACAGCAGCAGCGCTACCCTGAAACCGGCGGGTGCCAACACCCTGACCGGCGTAGCCATGGTGCTGAAGGAATACCCAAAAACTGCGGTTAACGTGATTGGCTACACCGACAGCTCCGGTTCCCGTTCCCTGAACATGACCCTGTCGCAGCAGCGCGCCGACGGCGTAGGCAGCGCGTTGATCACTCAGGGCGTGGCGGCAAACCGCATCCGCACCTCAGGCGCAGGCCCGGATAACCCAATCGCCTCCAACAGCACGGCAGAAGGCAAGGCGCAAAACCGCCGCGTCGAGATCACCCTCAGCCCGCTGCAGTAATCCCGTGCGGGGTGCCAAGCCCCGCCGCTTCTCGCTTTCCGCCCATCCCCTGGTCACACACAACCTGCCATTCAGCATTCCCGGCCCCGCGCCGGGTGTGGTAGTCTCCTTGGCAATTAACCGCAGGGGAGATCGGCAGTGAGCACTGTTAAGGCAATGCGCGCCTCGGGGCGCGCCACCATCAGCGATGTGGCGAAAACCGCCAAAACCGGCAAGACCAGCGTATCGCGCTATCTCAATGGTGAGCAGCACCTGCTTTCTGACGATCTCAAACAGCGCATCGAACAGGCAATCCACCAGCTCGACTACCGGCCGAGCCAAATGGCCCGCAGCCTGAAGGGCGGGCAAACGCGCCTGATTGGCCTGATCATCGCCGATATCACCAACCCCTACTCGGTGGACGTCATGCGCGGCATCGAAGCCGCCTGCCGTCAACACGGCTTTACCCTGCTGGTGTGTAACACCAACAACGAGGTCAATCAGGAACAACACTATCTGCAGTTGCTCAGCAGCTACCGGGTGGAAGGCATCGTGGTCAACGCCGTCGGCATGCGTGAAGAAGCGTTGTCGACGCTGCAACAATCCATGCTGCCGATGGTCCTGATCGACCGCAAAATCCCTGATTTCGCCTGCGATGTGGTCGGCCTGAACAACCATGAGGCGGCGACCACCGCCACCGAACATCTGTTGCAGCAGGGATTCGAAGCCATCTTGTTTCTCAGCGAGCCTATCGGTACGGTCAATACCCGGCTGGAGCGGCTGCACGCCTTTAACCAGACTATGGCGCAACATGACGGGCTGCTGGCTGAACAGGCCGAGACGCCGCTTAACGACCTGAAGCAGCTGGAAAGCGTGCTCAGCGGCTTTAACGCCCGCCACCGCGGTATGCGCAAGGCAGTGATTTCCGCCAACGGCGCGCTGACGTTGCAGGTAGCGCGCGCCATGCGCCGGCTGGGCATTCAATGGGGCAGCGATATCGGCCTGCTCGGCTTTGACGAGCTGGAATGGGCCGAACTGGCGGGGGTAGGCATCACCACCTTGAAGCAGCCGACCTATCAAATGGGCCACGCGGCGCTGGAACAACTGGTGCAACGTATTCAGGGTCTGGATGCGCCGATCGGCGAACAGATGTTCTCCGGTGAACTGATCGTTCGCGGCTCCACCACCCGCTAATCCCCCCTTCTCCCAGCTGTGGCGCGGTTTACGGCGCCTCTCCCCCTCCTCTGAAAGACTATTTTTTGCTCATGTTCGTGATTGCGATCATATTTTTACATTCTGTCGCTTTCACCTGGAACCGGTTCCATTTAACGTACTCTTAACAGCAGCGGTGGGAATAACACCACCTCAGGAGCCAAAATGAAAAGAGAAATTATCGTAGTGACCGGCGCATACGGCACCGATGTGGTTCAGCAACAGGGTGGGCAAGCCGCTTTACTGCCGATCATCGCCGGCGCGGGCGCCGATGGCGTGGAGATCCGCCGCGAGCTGTTCTCCACCCAAGAGCTGGAAAGCCTGCCGGCGCTGGCTCAGGCGATTGAACAACAACAGCTATTTGCCGTTTATTCCGCCCCTGAGGCGCTGTTTACCCCACAGCATACGCTGAACCCAAACCTGCCGGCGCTGCTGGCGGAAGCTCAGCTGCTGAAGGCACGTCAGTTGAAGCTTTCCCTTGGCCACTACCAACCGGGTTTCGATTTTACCGAACTGAAAGTGGCACTGGAGCAGCACCCGGTCAAGCTGGTGGTGGAAAATGACCAGACCCCTGACTGCGGGATCTTGTCGCTGCTGAATGCCTTTTTCCATGCGGCGGAAGACAACCACCTGCCGGTCAGCATGACGTTCGACATGGCCAACTGGCTCTGGGTGGGGCAAGACGCCTTCGCCGCCGCCGAACGCCTGGCGAGCCACGTCAGCTATGTTCACGTCAAAGCCGCCACTCACGGCCTGCGCGGCTGGCGCGCGGTGGCACTGGATGATACCGACGGCAGCTGGCGCGACCTGCTGGCCCGCCTGCCGCTGGATGCACCGCGCGGCATAGAATTCCCCCTGCAGGGTGACAGCCTGGAAGCCGTTACCCGCCACTACGTAAACCTTCTGCGTGCGGAGTAAACATCATGACAACCCTGACCGCGGCGCGTAACGCGCCATTGGACGTAGTTACGCTGGGTGAGGCCATGGCGATGTTCGTGGCCACACAAACCGGCGATCTGGCTGAAGTCGAGACCTTCACCAAACGCATCGCCGGTGCCGAGCTGAACGTGGCGATTGGCCTTGCGCGCCTGGGTTTGAACGTGGGCTGGGTCAGCCGGGTCGGCAACGACGCTTTCGGCCGTTTCGCCCTGCAACAGCTGAAAAAGGAAGGCATTAACTTCCAGCAGGTCACGATAGACGGCAACTATCCGACCGGTTTTCAGGTCAAATCGAAAACCACCGATGGTACCGATCCCAGCGTGGAATACTTCCGCAAAGGCTCAGCGGCCAGCCACCTGTCGACCGCCGACTTTAACCGCGATTACTTCGGCTCCGCACGCCATCTGCACCTGAGTGGCGTGGCTGCCGCCCTGTCCGGCCAGTCGCTGGAGCTGTGCAACCATGCCGCCCGTGAAATGCGCGCCATGGGCAAAACCATTTCATTCGATCCCAACCTGCGCCCGGTGCTGTGGTCCAGCCAACAGGTGATGATCGATCAGTTGAACAAACTGGCGTTCGCTGCCGATTGGGTGCTGCCGGGACTCAAGGAGGGGCAAATTCTTACCGGCCAATCAACGCCGGAAGGCATCGCCGATTTCTACCTGGAACGCGGTGTGCAAGCGGTGATCATCAAAACCGGCCCGGACGGCGCCTGGTTTAAAACCGCCGCCGGCGATCGGGCCACGGTGCCGGCGATAAAAGTCAGCAACGTGGTGGATACCGTTGGTGCGGGAGACGGCTTTGCCGTCGGGACAATCAGCGCCCTGCTGGAGGGCAAAACGCTGAAACAGGCGGTGCAACGCGGCAATAAAATCGGCTCGCTGGCGATCCAGGCCATCGGCGACAGCGAAGGGTTGCCAACCCGCGCGGCACTGGCTGAATAAAATACCCGTCATTCTTCAAGCTGCAGGTGTGTTGACTGCGAGCTCTCACCCGAATCACTTACGTGAGTAAGCTCATCGGGATTCACGCTCTTGTCGCCTTCCTGCAACTCGAATTATTTGGGGTATATAACAAACATAAAAAAGTTAACAGCCTTCTCCGAACGGCACACGCCTCTGGCCCTACAACCAGACTCGCCGGGAGAGCACCACTCCGACACTGAGGAATCTGAACATGAATACAGTCACTCTCGCGGCCAAACGCTGGTGGTACATCATGCCCATCGTGTTTATCACCTACAGCCTGGCCTACCTCGATCGCGCTAACTTCAGCTTTGCTTCAGCCGCCGGTATCAACGACGATCTGGGCATTACCAAAGGCATGTCCTCGCTGCTGGGCGCACTGTTTTTCCTTGGCTATTTCTTCTTCCAAATTCCCGGTGCGATCTATGCCGAACGCCGCAGCGTTAAAAAACTGATCTTCTGGTGCCTGATCCTGTGGGGCGGCTGTGCCTCGTTGACCGGCGTGGTCAGCAATATCCCGATGCTGGCCGCCATTCGCTTTATTCTCGGCGTGGTGGAAGCCGCCGTGATGCCGGCGATGCTGATTTACATCAGCAACTGGTTCACCAAATCAGAACGTTCACGCGCCAATACCTTCCTGATCCTCGGTAACCCGGTAACCGTGTTGTGGATGTCGGTGGTTTCCGGCTACCTGATCCACGCCTTCGGCTGGCGCGAGATGTTCATCATCGAAGGTATTCCGGCGGTACTCTGGGCCTTCTGCTGGTGGGTGCTGGCGAAAGACAAGCCGGCGCAGGCCAAATGGTTGAGCGAAGACGAGAAATCGGCGCTGCAGCGGCAGCTTGACGAGGAGCAGAAAGGCATCAAGGCGGTACGCAACTACGGTGAAGCCTTCCGTTCACGCAACGTGATCCTGCTGTGCGTACAGTATTTCGCCTGGAGCATCGGCGTGTATGGCTTCGTGCTGTGGCTGCCGTCCATTTTGCGCAGCGGCATGCAAATGGGCATGGTGGAAGCCGGTTGGCTGTCGGCGGTACCTTACCTGGCGGCGACAATCTCCATGATCGTGGTGTCCTGGGCTTCGGACAAAATGCAGAACCGCAAACTGTTCGTTTGGCCGCTGCTGCTGATCGGCGCGCTGGCGTTCTTCGGTTCCTATGCCATCGGCACCAACCATTTCTGGGTTTCCTACAGCCTGCTGGTGATCGCCGGCGCGGCAATGTATGCCCCGTACGGACCGTTCTTCGCCATCATTCCCGAAATGCTGCCGAAAAACGTCGCCGGTGGCGCGATGGCGCTGATCAACAGCATGGGGGCGCTGGGCTCCTTCTTCGGCTCCTGGTTCGTCGGCTACCTGAACGGCGCGACCGGCACCCCGGCAGCTTCCTATATGTTTATGGCGATTGCGCTGGTCGTGGCGGTGGTGGTGACGCTGATCGTTAAACCCGCCCGCAACGAGGTTCATCCACAAGTAGCCTGATCTCGTTATACTTTATTTTCTGTTGAACATACCCAATGGATTTCAGGTTGTAGCCAGGCAACAACGCTACAGCCTGAAAGACGAAGGGTATTGCTGGAGTTCGTGATGAAGCCTTCAATTGTATTGTACAAAAGTATTCCCGCCGAGCTGCGTGAACGACTGCAACAACACTTCACCGTGCACGCCTTCGATGGTCTGTCGCCGGATAACCGCGACGAGCTGAAACAAGCGCTCGCTCAGGCGGAAGGGATCATCGGTTCCGGCGGCAAGATTGATGAAGCTTTCCTGCAACAAGCGCCCAAGCTGCGCGCCGCCTCGACCATTTCCGTCGGTTACGACAATTTCGACGTCGACGCGCTTAACGCCCATAACGTGGTGCTGATGCATACCCCGACGGTGCTGACCGAAACCGTCGCCGATACCATCATGAGCCTGGTGCTGGCGACGGCGCGCCGCGTGGTGGAAGTGGCCGAGCGGGTAAAAGCCGGTGAATGGCAGGGCAGCATCGGGCCGGATTGGTTTGGCGTCGACGTGCACCATAAAACCCTCGGCATCCTCGGCATGGGGCGCATCGGTCTGGCACTGGCCCAGCGCGCGCATTTCGGCTTCGGTATGCCGATACTGTACAACGCCCGTCGCAATCACGAAGAGGCCGAGACGCGTTTTAACGCCCGCCGCTGCGATCTGGACACCCTGTTGGCCGAGTCCGACTTCATCTGCATCACGCTGCCGTTGACCGAAGAAACTTTCCATATGATCAGCCGCGATCAACTGGCGAAGATGAAAAAGAGCGGTATTTTGATCAACGCCGGCCGTGGCCCTGTGGTGGATGAAGCGGCGCTGATCGAAGCGTTGCAGAACGGGACGATCCACGCCGCCGGGTTGGACGTCTTCGAGAAAGAGCCGCTGCCGGTCTCTTCTCCGCTGCTGACGCTGCCGAACGTGGTGGCACTGCCGCACATCGGCTCCGCCACTCATGAAACCCGCTATGGTATGGCCGAATGCGCAGTGGATAACCTGATTGCCGCCCTGACCGGTACGGTAAAAGAAAACTGCGTCAATCCGCAGTTGCTGAAGAAATAGTCATAACGGGCGGGAGTTTTCCCGCCCATATTCTTTCCCTCTTATCCCCCTTCTCCCTCCTCCCTGAAAATACGCCATCGGGATGAGGCTATTTTTTCTTCATTTGTCACACTGACCTTACCCTAGAATAAAAACGCTTCCTGCCACGCGTAAGGAGAGCCATGAAACGCCTGACCCTACCCCTGCTGATGCTGCTGTCACCAGCCGCAACAGCAAGCTGGACGCTGCAAAGCTTCCCGGCCTTTGACGAATCCACCGCCGGGCTGTTCACCAGCCAAGCCACGCTGCCCAAGGGCGAACTGCCGCTGAAAATTTATCAGGATCGGCAATGCTGGCAGCCGACCACTGCGGCCAGGCTGAATCAAACCCTGTCGCTGCAACCTTGCGGCGATGGCCCTCCGGTCAACTGGCGGCTGTTCCGCGACGGTGAATACCGGGTGCGCGTCGATACCCGCAGCGGTACGCCGACGCTGCTGCTCAGCCTGAAAACGGCCCCACAGGCCACCGCAGCAGCGGCAACCCACATCTGCCAGCGCTGGGACGGCAAGCCCGTCACCCTTGACGTAGCGGCGACCTTTGCCGAAGGCGAAACGGTGCGCGATTTCTATTCCGGCCAAACGGCCAGGGTCAGCCTGGGCAAAGTAACCCTTCAGCCTGCAGCTGGCAGTGGCGGCATGTTGCTGCTGGAATCCGCCGGCACGGAAAAACCGGCACCGTTCAACTGGCACAACGCCACGGTCTATTTCGCCCTGACCGATCGCTTTGAGAACGGCAACCCGGCCAACGACTACAGCTACGGTCGCCGCAGCGACGGCATGCAGGAGATCGGCACCTTCCACGGCGGCGATCTCGCCGGGCTGACGCAAAAGCTGGATTACCTGCAACGGCTTGGCGTCAACGCACTGTGGATCAGTTCGCCACTGGAACAGATCCACGGTTGGGTCGGCGGCGGCACCAAAGGCGATTTCCCGCACTACGCTTATCACGGCTACTACGCACTGGACTGGACCCGGCTCGACGCCAATATGGGCACCGAGCAAGACCTGCGCACACTGGTCGAGCAGGCGCACCAGCGCGGCATCCGCATTCTGTTCGACGTGGTGGTAAACCATGTCGGCTACGCCACCTTGGCCGATATGCAGACCTTCCAATTCGGCTCGCTCTACCTGAAGGGCGCGGAGATCGAAAAAACGCTGGGTAAAAACTGGGGCGACTGGCGGCCTGGCCCAGGTCAAAACTGGCACAGCTTCAACGATTACATTAATTTCAGCGACAAGGCAGGCTGGAGCCCGTGGTGGGGAAAAAACTGGATCCGCACCGATATCGGCGACTATGACTCGCCGGGTTATAACGACCTCACCATGTCACTGGCCTTCCTCCCGGACATCAAAACCGAAGCGCCCGGTGCCAGTGGGCCACCGCTGTTCTATCGCCACAAACCCGACACCGCCGCACGCGACATTCCCGGTGCCACGACCCGCGACTACCTCACCACCTGGCTGAGCCAATGGGTGCGCGATTACGGTATTGACGGCTTCCGCGTCGATACCGCCAAGCACGTGGATAAACCCACGCTGGCGCTGCTGAAACAACGTGCCACGGCGGCGCTGGCGCAATGGAAAGCCGCTAATCCGCAACAGGCGCTGGATGACGCCCCGTTCTGGATGACCGGCGAAGCCTGGGGCCACGGCGTGATGAAAAGCGAGTATTACCAGAATGGCTTTGACGCGATGATCAATTTCGATTTTCAGGATCAGGCTTCGCAGGCGCTGAGCTGTTTCTCCAGTATCGATGCCACTTACCAGCAAATGGCCGGCAAACTGCAGGACTTCAATGTACTGAGCTATCTCTCCTCGCACGATACCCGGCTGTTCTTCGCCAGCGACGCCAAAGGTTCGCTGCCATTGCAGCAGCGTGCGGCAGATCTGTTGCTGCTGGCCCCGGGGGCGGTGCAAATTTACTACGGTGATGAAAGCGGCCGCCAATTCGGCCCAACCGGTTCGGATCCGCTGCAGGGCACGCGTTCCGATATGAACTGGAGTGAGCTGCAAGGCCCCAAAGCTCCGCTGCTGGCGCATTGGCAGCGGCTTGGGCAGTTCCGCGCCCGCCATCCGGCGATCGGTGCCGGCACGCAGCAGTCGCAGCAAACCGCAGGCTACTATGCTTTCAGCCGTCGGCTCGGCGACGACAAGGTGATGGTGGTGTGGGTTGGCGATCGGTCACATTAATTCAGCACAATATGCTGAAAATTAACCTCAGGGTGAAGTTTATTCCCGAAGGTTAATTTATGTACCGCATTGCGCCGAAAATTATCTGACGGTATGGTGGGCGATTACCTGCTAAAAACAATACTGTTGCACCTATGACTTTTTCACTTTTCGGCGACAAATTTACCCGTTACGCGGGCATTACCCGTTTAATGGATGACCTGAACGAAGGCCTGCGCACGCCCGGCGCCATCATGCTCGGCGGCGGCAATCCGGCGCAAATTCCAGAGATGGAAAGCTACTTCAAACAGCTGTGTCAGGACATGCTCGACCAGGGCAAACTGACCGAGGCGCTGTGTAACTACGATGGCCCGCAGGGCAAAGACGCCTTGCTGAAAGCCCTGGCCACTTTGCTGCGCGACGAGCTGGGCTGGCAGATTTCACCACAGAATATTGCACTAACAAACGGCAGTCAGAGCGCATTTTTCTACTTGTTTAACCTGTTTGCCGGGCGTTATGCCGATGGCAGCCGCCGCCGCGTGCTGTTCCCGCTGGCGCCGGAATACATCGGCTATGCCGACGCCGGGCTGGACGAGGGCCTGTTCGTTTCGGCCAAGCCCAATATCGAGCTGCTGCCGGAAGGCCAGTTTAAATATCACGTTGATTTCGAACATCTGAACATCGGCGACGATATCGGCATGATCTGCGTGTCGCGCCCGACCAACCCAACCGGTAACGTGATCACCGACGAAGAGCTGATGAAGCTCGATCTGCTGGCGCAACAACGCAATATTCCACTGGTGATCGATAACGCTTACGGCGTGCCGTTCCCCGGAATTATTTTCAGCGAAGCGACGCCGCTGTGGAACCCAAACATCATCCTGTGCATGAGTTTGTCCAAGCTCGGGTTGCCCGGCTCACGCTGCGGTATCGTGATTGCCGATGAGAAAGTCATCAGCGCCCTGACCAACATGAACGGCATCATCAGCCTGTCACCGGGCAGCATGGGGCCGGCGATGGCAGCGGAAATGATCGAACGTGGCGATTTGCTGCGCCTGTCGAACGAGGTGATCCGCCCGTTCTACAAACAGCGTGTTGAACACACCATCGAGATCATCCGCCGTTACCTGTCGCCAGAGCGTTGCCTGATCCACAAACCGGAAGGGGCGATTTTCCTTTGGTTGTGGTTCAAGGATCTGCCGATCACCACCGAATTGCTGTATCAGCGCCTGAAAAAACGCGGCGTGCTGATGGTGCCGGGCCACTACTTCTTCCCGGGGTTGGAGCATGAATGGCCGCATACTCACCAGTGCATGCGGATGAACTACGTGCCGGATCCGGAGAAAATTGAGCGTGGCGTAGCGATTTTGGCGGAAGAGATCGAACGCGCGCATCAGGAAGCGAGTTAACGTCTGAGCCGGGGCGCAGTTGGCAGGTAAAAGCTGCGTCCCGGCACGTTACATCGCCCAAAACAGCACCGCCAGCAACTGCGGCGACATGATGCGCAGAAACATCGCCAGGGGATAAACCGTGGCGTAGGACAGCGCGGCAGCCCCGCTGGTCGGGTGCAGGCCGTTGGCGAAAGCCAGCGCCGGCGGATCTGTCATCGAACCTGCCAGCATGCCGGACAGCGTCAAATAATTCATCTTGCCCACCACCCGTGCCAGCACGCCCACGCTGAACAACGGGATGGCGGTAATCAACGCGCCGTAACCAACCCACGCCAGCCCTTCGCCGTGCATCAGGGTATCGACAAAGTTACCTCCCGATTTCAGCCCCACCACCGCCAGAAACAGCACAATACCCAACTCGCGCAGCGCCAGGTTGGCGCTCGGCGGCATAAACCAGTACAGCTTGCCAATGCTGCCGATTCTCCCGAGGATCAATGCCGCCACCAACGGCCCGCCGGCCAGCCCCAGGCGCAATGCCGCCGGGAAACCCGGTACAAACAGCGGGACAGAACCCAGCAACACCCCCAGCCCGATGCCGATAAATACCGGCAGCATCTGCACCTGTTGCAGTTTCTGTTGAGCGTTGCCGACGATAGCCGCGACCGCTTCGATCGATTCCGGCCGGCCAACCAGGTTGAGGATATCGCCAAATTGCAGCGTAACGTTGCTGCCTGCCACCAGTTCAACCCCGGAACGGTTGAGGCGCGAGATCACCACGTCATATTTTTGCTTCAGGTTAAGATCGCGGATTTTGCAGCCCAGTACCTTCTCATTGGTCACCACCGCCCTCACCACCTGTAATGCCGTGCCACGCGTTGACAACGAAACGTCCACCTCTTCGCCAATCACCAGCCGGGCATTTTCCAGGCTCTCGCGCTTTCCTACCAGATGCAGATAGTCGCCCAACTCCAGCCTCTCGAGCGGCGCGGGCACCATCAGCAGATCGCCGCGTTTCAACCGTGAACAGATGATGTCCTCCCCGTTCAGCAGCGGCACATTTTTTATCGCCATTCCCTGCAGATTGGGATTACGCACCGCCACGTTCATGGTGTGCAGCAGTTCGCGGTGATTGCCCAGACTGTTTTCAAACGCCTGCGCTTCCTGATCGATATTGATGCGGAAGAACAGGCGGATCAGCCACATCACCAGCAGAATGCCGCAAATACCGAACGGATAGGCCATGGCGTAGCCCATCCCCATGCGATCGACCCATGCCGGATCTGATCCCAAATCGGTAAGAATTTGCTGCCCGGCCCCGAGCGCGGGGGTATTGGTGACCGCCCCGGAAAATACGCCGAGAATGATTGGCAGCGGTACGGCAAACAGCTTGTGAACCACCGCCGCCACTACGCCGCCAACCAGCACCAGTAAAATGGCGAAACCATTGAGCCGCAGCCCGGACACCCGCAGGGAAGAGAAGAAACCGGGCCCCACCTGAATGCCAATGGTGTAAACGAACAGGATCAGCCCGAATTCCTGAATGAAATGCAGCATGTCGCCGTTAAGACTGATTTGCCAGCGCTGAGCGAAATGCCCCACGATAATGCCACCGAACAGCACCCCGCCAATGCCCAGCCCGACGCCATACACCTTCCAGTTACCCATCCACAGCCCGAGAACGGCCACCAATGCCAACATGCTGACGGTCAGGGCGATATCGCTCATAGGTCACATCCTTGCCAGAAGTTTAACAACAGACTTGCGGTTAAAGACACACGGTTAGCATGGATTTTGACATAAGCAGGAAAGGGGGAATGTGGGTTGCACCACAGAATGCAACGGGGGAAGTCCTTTTGGACTTCCCCCGTGTTATTGCCTATTTTTCAGCCTGTTACTGGGCTTCTAATCCCGGCGTGGTGCCGATGGCAATACGTTGTGGCTGCAAGGCATCCGGTACCTGACGCACCAGATCGATATGCAACAGGCCGTTTTCAAACTGCGCTTCAGAAACCTGCAAGTGCTCGGCCAGCGTGAAGGTCAGAGTAAACTCTTTGCACACCAGCCCCTGATGCAGATATTCCACCTGTTTTTCCGGAGGGGTCGGCTTACCGCTCACGGTCAGGCGTGGACCTTCCACTTCAATATTCAGTTCGCTTTGTTTGAATCCGGCCAGCGCCAGAGAAATACGATAGTGGTTGTCGTCGCTTTTCTCGATGTTATAAGGCGGGAAGCCCTGGGGTTCCTGGCCGCCCATTGAGCTGGCCAACTTGTCAAAGCCAATCCACTGACGCAGCAAAGGTGACAGATCGTAATTACGCATGATGTAAACTCCTTCTATGAAGCGAGATGATGTTTAAGCGCCCCCTGACGGCGGGCAAGTTAACATTTAACACCAGCGAGACGTTTCGCTGATGAAATAAGAATTATTTAATTTCAATCCGGCGCGGTTTTAATGTTTCCGGCACGATGCGCTCCATATCGATATACAACAACCCATTTTCCAGCTTCGCACCTTTAATTTTGATATGCTCGGCCAGCTGGAATTTACGCTCGAAGTTTCGCTCGGCAATACCTTGATATAAGTAGGTTCTTTCAGCAGGTTCATTATTATGGGCGCCACGCACAATCAGCAAATTGTCCTGGGTGGTGATCTCCAGTTCCTGCTCGGCAAACCCGGCCACCGCGATCGCAATGCGATAATGATTTTCATCCACCAGCTCAACATTATAAGGTGGGTAGCCACCATTCCCCTGGCTCTGCCCGGCCTCAAGCGCGCTAAACAAACGGTCAAAACCAATGGCGGAACGGTATAGCGGGGAAAGATCGAAATTGCGCATAAAACAGCCTCCTAAGGCACTTCAGCGAGGTTTAATAATTAAGCCTTCCACTCTGGACAGACTAATAATAAGAATTTCCTTACGGCAAATTCTTAATTTGTTTCTGATAAGAAAATGGGGGTTGATTTCATCATTTCAACCGGCTGCGATCAAAAAAATGACAATCAGTTCGGCGAAAGTTTTTTTATCCCTTACAATAAAGTGAGAGAGCCGCCACAGAGCGTGACCTTGCTCCTTTTAAAACATCGACAAGATGTTATAGATCAGCAAATTTTGGGGAACAGCACCCTGCAGGATGGAATAATGAAAACGATAAAAGTGATAGCAACCAGTTTCATACTGCTGGCAACCAACGGCTGCTCCAGCGTCATGAGCCACACCGGCCCGAATCAGGGCTACTATCCAGGTACCCGCGCCAGCGTGGGTATGCTGAAGGACGACAACACCAGTTGGGCGATGATGCCGTTGGTGGTATTGGATCTGCCCTTCTCAGCCGTGATGGACACCGTACTGCTGCCGTACGACTATATGCGCTCCGGCAGCGACGACACCGCCGACTCACCGAAAGCACGCATCCTGCGCGGCGAAGAGCAGAACCTGGCAGCCAGCGGCGATCCCAGCCATGCAGCCAACGTAGCCGCACATTAAGAGACCTTGCGCGGGCTGCCCGGCCCGCGTCCTGATCACACCTCAGCCACAAAAATCTGGCTGAACCCCTCAACCTCGCGCATAAATGCCACGTGGTTACCGTCCGGCGAAAAAACAATGGCATCGCCCGACGGCGGCAGCGCAGTGCGTTGCGTCAGACGCTGCATGCGGCCGCTGGCCACCTCGCACAACATCAGGCTGTTATCACACACCAGCGCGATCCGCCCACCCTGCGGGTGCCAACTGAACGCAGACTGGATCCCGTGTTCGCCCCGGGTAATTTGGCACGGCTCACCGCCGTTCGGCGAAACCGTCCACAGTTGCACTACGCCCTCGTCATCCTTCATCAGAAAGGCAATCATGCTGCCATCAGGCGAGCTGCGCAGCCAATGGCGCGGCACGGTGACGACACCCGGGTAACGACGCCGGCCAGTAAAGGTCAGGCGACGCTGGCGCACGCCCAAAGGGGGAGCGGGTAAATGGCTCGAGGTGCCCTGCAGCGGTCGGGAACCGGCTTTGGCGTAATCGGCGTCGTCGTACGGCAGGTCGACAATAAACACTTCCGGCAACTTTTCGTCGGCAGCGGAACGCGTATCGCCGATAAACGCCAGTGCCCAACGCTGTTGGCGTCCATCAGGCCGGGCATAGCCGCATTGTCCGACCCAACCCTCTTCATAGGCACGGCTAATCTGGTCACTGCCCGGCTGCGGTTGTGGCGTGGTCTCACTGACCAGCACGCAGTAATGGCTGCCATCATATTCACGCGGGTGTTGCTTGGGTGGATTTACGCCCTGCAACGGCACAGCCACACCGACGTTACGCAAATCCAGTGCCGGGTCCAACTCATGCATCACATGGTCGTTATAGGTAAAACTCAGGCGGCTGCCGTCCGGGCTGAAGACGTGGACATGAGTGCCGCCGCGCAGCGCCCCGGGGGTATAGGGCGCGGTGATATCCATCGCATCGAGAGTAATGGCCAGTTCACGATCCGGTTCGCTGACGACCACGCCACGGCGGTGATGAAAATCGTAATGCCAAACGCTGTCCGGGTGTTCCGGGCCGTGAATAAAAGCGTAACGGGCCGGCGCGTCCGGACTGACGGTTACCACACCCACATGTGCGCCGTGCTGGGCGCGATATACCACCTCTACCTTGCCGCTGTTGGCATTCACCCGTTCAATACTCAGGCCGGTAAAGGAAGCGCCGTTCGGACGCACGTCGTAAGCCAGCCACTGGCTGTCTGGCGTCCAGACGTTGATATTGGTTAACTGGTGTCCACGCGGATCAAAAGTCAGCTGTTTTTCCCGATAGCTCATGACGGCTCCCCTGCACATGCTGGCGCTAAGTCACCATCTTACCGGATTGGACAATGGCTTCACATCGCCCATCAGGGCATTTTCCGTCGGTGAAGGGGTTTACAATAAATACAATAAAGTACAATATGGATTTTTTAGTCTATATCAATAATTAATGCCCATGTGGCAACTCAGGCCAGAAATGGCCATCAACTCGATGAAAAATAAAAGGAACCGGTATGAGCAGCTTATTTGACGCAATTGTTTCCGCCCATCAGCAGTTGCGTCCCCAGGTACGCGTGACTCCGCTGGAGCGCAGTGTGCTGTTGTCGCAACAGCTGGGTTGCGAGCTGTATCTGAAATGCGATCATCTGCAGCCAACCGGTTCATTCAAGTTTCGCGGTGCCAGCAATAAACTGCGGCTGCTGAGTGACGAGCAGCGTCAACGCGGGGTGATCGCCGCCTCCAGCGGTAATCACGGCCAGGCGATGGCGCTGGCGGGCAAACTGATGGGCGTCAACGTGACGGTCTATGCGCCGGAAACCGCCGCCGCGATCAAGCTTGAAACCATCCGCGCTTTGGGCGGTAAAGTCGTGACGGTGCCGGGGGACGCTCTGAAAGCGGAACAGGCAGGCGAGAAGGCGGCCCAGGAACAGGGCAAAGTGTATGTCTCCCCTTATAACGACGAGCAAGTGATCGCCGGCCAGGGCACCTGCGGCATGGAGCTGATCGAACAGCAGCCGGATCTGGATGCGGTGATTATCGCCGTAGGCGGCGGTGGCTATATTTCAGGTATTGGCACCGTACTGAAGCAACTGTCGCCGAAAACCCAGCTGATAGCCTGTTGGCCAGAGAATGCCACCAGCATGTACAGCGCGCTGGAAGCCGGCCATATCTTCCCGGTAGAAGAACAGGAGACCTTGTCCGACGGTACCGCCGGCGGTGTGGAACCTAACGCCATTACCTTCCCACTGTGCCAGCGGCTGATCGACCGCAAAATTCTGGTCAGTGAAAAGGAAATCAAACGGGCGATGCGCCAGATTGCCGCCAGCGATCGCTGGATTATTGAAGGCGCTGCCGGGGTGGCCCTGGCGGCGGCCATCAAACTGGCACCGGAATTTCAGGGAAAAAAAGTGGCGGTAGTACTGTGCGGAAAAAACATCGTGCTGGAGAAATATCTCAAGGCCATTGCCGATGAAAATCATTAACCAGCAACAGATAATTGACAGTTTCGACGCAGATAGCATCACATCACTGCTTAAATCTGGATTTATTGCTTACTCAAGGCAACAGGTGCAACAGCCGCCGGTACAGCATTTCCTGTTTGAGCAGGCCGCAGGCGACTGCTGTATTAAATCGGCGTGGCTGGAAGGCGATGAGCAGTTTGTCGTCAAGGTGTCCGCCGGTTTTTACCGCAACCCGGCGCAAGGGTTGGCCAGCAATCAGGGGTTGCTGATGGCCTTCTCTGCGTTGACCGGCGAACCGCAGGCGCTGCTGCTGGACGAAGGCTGGCTGACCGCGTTACGTACCGCGCTGGCAGGGCGTATCGCCGCCGAGCTGTGCGCCCCTGCGGACATCCCGGCGATCGGCATCGTCGGCTGCGGCATGCAGGCCCGGTTGCAGCTGCAGCAGCTAAAACCACTCACTCCGTGCCGTGAAGTCTGGGTGTGGGGGCGTAGCGACCCGGCTCTGCAAGCCTTTCGCCACGATGCCGAAGCCGAGGGTTTCCGGGTGCATACCACGCAGGATGCGGCGGAGCTGGCGGCGCATTGTCGGCTGATTGTCACCACCACCCCCAGCCGCGAGCCCATTTTGCAGGCGGCGGATATTCAGCCTGGCACCCATATTACGGCGATTGGCGCAGACGCCAACGGCAAGCAGGAGTTGGCGACCGATTTGGTGGCCAGAGCGGATCTGTTGCTGGTTGATGCTTTGTCGCAGTGTGCCGAGTATGGCGAGATCGCCACCGCTTATCGGCAAGGTTTGCTGACATCAAAACCGATCGTTGAATTTGGCGCAGCTCTGGCGCAGGGGGGAAGGCTGCGCAGCAGCCCGCAACAAATCACTATTGCCGATCTTACCGGGCTGGCGATTCAGGACGTCCAGATTGTGAAAGGCATTTTAGCACGGCTCTAGCGCGCTTCAGGGGCGCAGGCGCGCCCCTGGGGTGCAACAACGCCTCAGGCGTTCAGCACGAACTTCTCGATGGCGCGCGCCACGCCGTCTTCAGTGTTGTTGGTAGTCACGAACTGCGCCGCCGCTTTCAGTTCCGGGATGGCATTGCCCATCGCTACGCCAACGCCGGCGTACTCGATCATCGCGGTATCATTGGCCTGATCGCCCAATGCCATCACGTTTTCCTGCGCAATGCCGAGGTGTTCTGCCAGCATTTTCACCCCGGTGCCCTTATCAACCCGTTTATGCAAAATCTCCAGGAAGTAAGGCGCGCTTTTCAGGATGGTGTAGCGCTCCCGAGTCTCAGGAGGAATGCGCGCAATGGCATGATCCAAAAGTTCCGGCTCGTCGATCATCATCAACTTCGGGAAGCGAGTCTGGCGATCCATCTCCTCTACGCTGCGGTATTTCAACGGAATGCCGGTCATTTCCGACTCGTGCACGGTGTATTTGCCGATATCTTTGTTCGGGGTATACAGGGTATCGAAATCGAACGCCTGGAAGTGGACGCCAAACTCCCGCGCCATCTGCTCGAAGTGGAGATAATCCTCGAAGCCCAGGGTTTCCTGCAGGATGCAGGCGCCGTCGACCGCCTGCAGCACCAGCGCGCCGTTGTAGGTAATGCAGAAATCACCGGAGCCCTGGATATCCAACTGACGCAGATAATCCTGAACGCCGACGTAAGGCCGCCCGGTAGCCAGCACCACGTGAACCCCTTTGCGGCGCGCCTCGGTGATGGCCTGCTTCACCGCAGGCGTTATCTGGTGCTGCGGATTAAGCAACGTGCCGTCCATATCGATCGCAATCAGTTCAATAGCCATTCCAGCTTCTCCCAGTGGTTTTTTCCCATGCTAACGCGTTTCAGCCCGCGTTGTCAGCGCCAAAAAAGGCGTAAAAAAATCCGCGCAAGTCACCCGGCGCGGATTTTCACAGCCATTAATGCGTTAGATATCGATATTTGCCGCTTTCAGGGCATTTTCTTCGATAAAGGCACGACGCGGTTCGACCGCATCCCCCATCAGGGTGGTGAACAGCTGATCGGCAGCGATGGCGTCCTTCACGGTCACGCGCAGCATGCGGCGGCTTTCCGGATCCATGGTGGTTTCCCACAGCTGCTCAGGGTTCATTTCGCCCAGACCTTTATAACGCTGTACCGACAGGCCACGGCGTGACTCTTTCACCAGCCACTCCAGCGCTTGCTCGAAGCTGTCTACCGGTTGACGGCGCTCGCCGCGTTCGATGAAGGCATCTTCTTCGATCAGACCGCGCAGTTTTTCGCCCAGCAGGCAGATTTTGCGGTATTCGCCGCCGTGGAAGAACTCGAAATCCAGAGGATAGTCGGTATCCACACCGTGGGTACGGATGCGCAGCACCGGCTCAAACATCTGGCGTTCGCGATTTTCGAAGATCACCGAGTCATAGCTGCTGCCGTGCTGCTCATTATCGTTCAGCAGTTTTACCAGCGATTCAATCCATGTCTGGACTTTGCTCTGATCGGTCAGATCGCTTTCATTCAGGGTTGGCTGGTAGATCAGGTTGTTCAGGAGCGCGCGCGGGTAACGGCGTTCCATACGACCGATCAGCTTCTGCACGCTGTAGTGCTCGGCCACCAGTTTTTCCAATGGTTCACCGGCAAGCGCCGGCGCGCTGGCATTGGTATGCAGGGTTGCGCCGTCCATCGCGATGGCGATCTGGTACTGATCCATCGCCTCGTCATCTTTGATGTACTGTTCCTGCTTACCTTTTTTCACCTTGTACAGCGGCGGCTGGGCAATGAACACATGGCCACGCTCAATGATTTCCGGCATCTGGCGGTAGAAGAAGGTCAACAGCAGCGTACGGATGTGCGAACCGTCGACGTCGGCATCGGTCATGATGATGATGCTGTGGTAGCGCAGCTTGTCCGGGTTGTACTCGTCGCGGCCAATGCCGCAGCCCAGCGCGGTGATCAGCGTCGCCACTTCTTGCGAAGACAGCATCTTGTCGAAGCGCGCCTTCTCGACGTTGAGGATTTTACCTTTCAGCGGCAAAATCGCCTGGTTTTTACGGTTACGCCCCTGCTTGGCAGAGCCGCCCGCAGAGTCCCCTTCCACCAGGTACAGTTCGGACAGCGCAGGGTCACGTTCCTGGCAGTCCGCCAGTTTGCCCGGCAGGCCGGCCAGATCCAACGCGCCTTTACGACGGGTCATTTCACGCGCTTTACGCGCCGCTTCACGGGCACGCGCCGCATCGATGATTTTACCGACGACGATTTTCGCATCGCCCGGGTTTTCCATCAGATAATCGACCAGCTTTTCGTTCATCAGCGTTTCAACCGCGGTTTTCACCTCGGAGGAAACCAGCTTGTCTTTGGTCTGAGAAGAGAACTTGGGATCCGGCACCTTCACCGAAACCACGGCAATCAGGCCTTCACGCGCATCATCGCCGGTGGCGCTGATTTTAGCCTTTTTGCTGTAGCCTTCTTTATCCATGTAGCTGTTCAGGGTACGGGTCATCGCGGTACGGAAACCGACCAGATGGGTACCGCCATCACGCTGCGGGATGTTGTTGGTGAAGCAGTAGATGTTTTCCTGGAAACCGTCGTTCCACTGCAACGCCACTTCCACACCGATATCGTCTTTCACGGTGGAGAAATAGAACACGTTGGGGTGGATTGGGGTTTTATTTTTGTTCAGATACTCAACAAACGCCTTGATACCGCCTTCGTAGTGGAAGTGGTCTTCTTTGTCCGTGCGTTTGTCTTTCAGGCGGATAGACACGCCGGAGTTAAGGAAAGACAGCTCACGCAGGCGCTTGGCCAGAATATCGTACTCAAATTCGGTATTGTTGGTGAAGGTTTCATAGCTTGGCCAGAAACGCACCGTGGTGCCGGTCTGATCGGTTTCACCGACCACTTTCAGCGGTGCCTGCGGTTCACCCATGGCATAGGTCTGTTCATGCACCTTGCCTTCACGGCGGATCACCAGTTCCAGTTTCTCCGACAGGGCGTTAACAACGGAGACACCCACGCCGTGCAGGCCGCCGGATACCTTGTAGGAGTTGTCGTCAAATTTGCCGCCGGCATGCAGCACGGTCATGATCACCTGCGCTGCGGAAACCCCTTCCTCTTCGTGAATACCGGTCGGGATACCGCGACCATCATCCTGTACCGAAACAGAGTTATCGGCATGGATGACCACCTGAATGTCACTACAGTGGCCAGCGAGTGCTTCGTCGATAGCGTTGTCCACAACCTCGAATACCATGTGGTGCAGACCGGTGCCATCATCGGTGTCGCCGATATACATGCCCGGGCGCTTACGCACCGCATCCAGCCCTTTTAATACCTTGATACTTGAGGAGTCATAAGAATTCGACATCAACGTTTCTCGCTCATTTTAGTCCTGTGGTTGAACCTCTATTTTACCTTGTTCCACGCGGAACATCTTGCCCTTTTCACCGGCCATATCGGTCACTTGCTCAGCGCTCACGGCGCTGACAAAGACCTGGGCCTGGGTGGCTTTCAGGCGATCGGCCAGTAACCGGCGACGGCCGGTGTCCAGCTCGGAGGCAAAATCATCAATCAGATACAGGCAACGCCGCCCGCTCTGCCGGGTGAGAAACTCACCCTGCGCTAAGCGCAACGCGCACATCAGCAGTTTCAGCTGACCGCGCGATAACAAATCCTCTACCGGCGTGCCGTCGGCACGTATGCGGAAGTCCGCCTTATGCGGCCCCACTGCGGTATAGGTTAACGCCCTGTCGCGCTCAAACTGGCGCTCCAGCAGCTCTCCGTAGTCGCTCTCTTTGTCCCAGCCGCGCTGGAAAGAGAAACTCAGGGCAAATTCGGGCAAGAACTGCGCGCATGTCGCGGTGATATCCGCGGCAATCGCGTCGCTGTAGGCTGCCCGCCACTCGCTGATACGCTCGGCCAGCGGGATCAATTCCTGATCCCAGGCGCGGAGCTGCGCATAGCGACTGACCTGGCGCAGCGCGGCATTGCGCTGCTTCAGTAACCTTTTCAGGTTGCTCCAGGCGGTGAAAAAACCGGGTTCGTTATGAAAACAACCCCAGTCCAGGAAGGCGCGCCGGAATTTCGGCCCGCCGTTTAGCAGGGTAAAACCTTCGGGGGTGATCAGCTGCATCGGCAATAGTTGCGCCAGTTCAGCCACTTTGTGGCCGTCGCTGCCATCGATACGTACCTTGCTGTCCCCCTGACGGCTCTTGCTTAATCCTACGGATATTTCACGTTCTGCGCCGTCAATGCGGCCGTGCAAAATGAACTCCGGCTGGTCGTGGCGGATCACCCTGCCGGCCTGCAGGCTGCGAAACGCGCGCCCGTGGCCAAGGGTATACACCGCCTCAAGTACGCTGGTTTTCCCACTGCCGTTGGCCCCAACCAGGAAATTGAATCCCGGCGCCAGAGCCAAATCCGCCGCTTCAATATTGCGGAAATCTTTAATCAGTAAACGCGTCAGAGCCATGCTGCAGTTATCTTAATCATCGAACAACCCAGGGCGTAATCGTCGCAGGCCATTTGCGTGCGGCCAGCGCGCAGCAACCGGAGCGTACACAGAGTACGTGAGGATTGCGAGCACTGCCCAATCGCAAAGGGGCAAGTATGATAGCCCGATAATTTCTACAACCGCATCGGCATGACGACGTACGCCGCAGCCTGACTCGCACCGTCTTCGATCTGCACGCTGGAAACCGAATCGGTCAACAGCAGACGCACATCTTCACACTTGAGCGCATTCAACACATCCAGCACGTAGCTGACGTTGAAACCAATTTCCATCTCGGTGCCGTCGTAGCTGACATCGAGGATCTCTTCAGCTTCTTCCTGCTCAGGGTTGTTGGCGGTGATCTTGAGCTGGTTCTGGCTCACATACAGACGCACGCCGCGGAACTTTTCGTTCGACAAAATGGCCGCTCGGGCAAACGCCTGCTTGAGCAGATCGCAGCCGGCTTCCAGCGTTTTGTCCGGATTCTTCGGCAATACGCGGCGATAATCAGGGAAACGGCCGTCAACCAGCTTGGAAGTGAAGATAAAATCACCGACGTGAGCGCGGATGTTGTTGCTGCCGATCTGCAACTGCAACAACGTATCGCCACCGTCCAGCAGACGCACCAGCTCCATCACCCCTTTGCGCGGCACGATCACCGAATGCGAAGGCAATTGCTGCCCGATAGGCATTGAACATACCGCCAGGCGGTGACCGTCGGTCGCCACGGTACGCAGTTCTTCACCTTCGGTTTCGAACAGCATGCCGTTTAAGTAGTAGCGCACGTCCTGATGAGCCATCGAGAACTGCGTGGCCTCAATCAGACGCTTCAACGTCGCCTGCGGCAGAGTAAATTCAACTTCGCTCTGCCAGTCGTCCAGGTTCGGGAAATCCGCCGCCGGCAGCGTAGAGAGCGAGAAGCGGCTGCGGCCGGAACGCACCAACATACGTTCGCTTTCAAGCGTTACGGTGATCTCGGCCCCTTCGGGCAGACCACGGCAGATATCAAAGAATTTACGCGCGGGGACGGTAGTCGCGCCCGCTTCATGGGGCTGGGACAGGGCAACGCGCGCCACCATCTCCATTTCCAGATCGGTACCGGTCAACAGCAGGGAGCCTTCCGTCACCTGCAGCAGCAGGTTACCCAGAATTGGCAGCGTTGGGCGGCCGCCCAACGGGCTGCTCACCTGTTGCAGCGGTTTTAGCAGATGCTCACGTTCAACGATAAATTTCATAGCGCTAGGAAGATAATGTTCTGATTAAATTGGAGAAATCTTCTTTGATGTCGTGACTTTCCTCACGCAACTGCTCAATCTTCCGGCAGGCGTGCAACACCGTGGTATGGTCGCGGCCACCAAACGCATCGCCGATTTCTGGCAGGCTGTGGTTGGTGAGTTCTTTTGCCAGCGCCATCGCCATCTGGCGTGGACGGGCAACCGAACGCGAGCGCCGCTTGGACAACAAATCCGCGACTTTAATTTTATAGTACTCCGCCACCGTCTTTTGAATATTGTCGATGGTGACCAGCTTTTCCTGCAGCGCCAACAGATCGCGCAGCGCTTCACGCACGAAATCAATGGTAATGGCACGGCCGGTAAAGTTTGCGTTGGCAATTACGCGGTTCAGCGCCCCTTCAAGCTCACGCACGTTGGAACGCAGGCGCTTGGCGATGAAAAACGCCACTTCGCCCGGCAGACGGATATCGTTCTCGTCGGCCTTTTTCATCAGGATCGCCACGCGGGTTTCCAGCTCCGGCGGTTCGATCGCTACCGTCAGACCCCAACCGAAGCGAGATTTGAGGCGATCCTCAACCCCGTTAATCTCTTTGGGATAACGATCCGAGGTCAGGATAATCTGCTGATTGCCTTCCAACAAGGCGTTAAAGGTATGGAAGAACTCTTCCTGCGAACGCTCTTTGTTGGCAAAAAATTGGATGTCATCGATCAGCAGCGCGTCGACCGAACGGTAGTAACGCTTAAATTCTTCAATGGCGTTGTTCTGCAAGGCTTTTACCATGTCCTGCACAAAGCGTTCAGAGTGCATATAGACCACTTTGGCATTGGCCTTGCGCGCCATGATGCCATTACCGACCGCATGCAACAGGTGAGTTTTACCCAGGCCGGTGCCGCCATACAAAAACAGCGGGTTATAGGCGCCACCCGGGTTATCCGCCACCTGACGAGCCGCCGCGCGCGCCAGTTGGTTGGATTTACCCTCAACAAAGTTATCAAAGGTGTGCTTTGGGTTAACGTTGGAGCGGTAAGAAAGTTCGGGCTGGGGCGCCGCGTTATCCCAGCTTGGCCGGGAAGGCGCCACGGTGCGCACCACCGGCGCGCTTGGTGCGCTGCGGCTTTCGGTGACGGTCTGGCTGATGATTTGGGTGAGCGGTTTGCTGCCGACTTCAAAACGCAGCAAAGGGACATCCGTACCGCAGAAGTCATTCAACAGACCATTGATATTGTTTAAGTATTTATCGCGAACCCAATCCAGCACAAAGCGATTGGGCGCATAAAGCGCCAGGGTGTTGTCACTCAGTTCCGCCTGCAATGGGCGTATCCACATACTAAATTCTGTGGCAGGTAACTCATCCTGCAATCGGGCAAGACACTGCTGCCAAAGCGAAAGTGACACGGCGGACTCCACTCGAACAAGATCAATAAAAGAAAAGAATCAGGCTAATTTTTTATAACTCATGATTTTTGACACATGCCCGGCATCGGCTGAACACCAGTGGGGCATGCGAACCGCCTTTCACGGTTTATGTCCCCCACGATCCCCGCTTGAGAGATCGCGATCGGAATGACGGATCATAGCGCAATCCGAGCAAGAGATCCTCCCCTTCATCACAGATTAGATCCATTTTATCCACAGGCCCCGGCCTGCGGCGATCTTTTCGCCACCCGCGTTAAATTACAGGCGAGATCCCGCCCGAGGAGCGGCGTTTTTTACATTGTCAACCGGTTATACCCTGTTATCCACGAAGGATCCTGGGCTTTAAGCGCAAGGATCGCTTCAGGATCCTTGCGGTTTCCCCCCGAGTCCGTATAATATTCGCCCTACGTGTGATACCTGGTTCCTTATGGTGAGTCATTAGCCAGACAGGATTCAGCTGTGACCACGAGCCAAGACCGGATTTTACTCCGTATTGGCAGACAACCAGGTAGGCTCGCGCGATGTGAATTGACTCAGGACTGTACAATTATTACAATCCCGCCTCTTTATATATTGCGATTGAGGCGTCGGTAGCTTTCACGCCGAGTAGCCAAACGCATTTGACTTATGTCCTTATTTTAAGTTTAGGTAGAAATCGCCATGAAACGCACTTTCCAACCGTCCGTATTGAAGCGCAACCGTAGCCACGGTTTCCGTGCTCGTATGGCCACCAAAAATGGTCGTCAAGTTCTGGCCCGCCGTCGTGCGAAAGGCCGTACTCGTCTGTCTGTTTCTAAGTAATAAAAGCTAACCCGCTGAGTGGTTAAGCTCGCTTTTCCCAGGGAGTTACGTTTGTTAACTCCCACTCATTTCACTTTCGTCTTCCAGCAGCCACAACGGGCCGGCACGCCGCAAATCACCATCCTCGGCCGCCTGAACCAGCTGGGGCATCCCCGCATCGGTCTTACCGTCGCCAAAAAACACGTCAAACGCGCGCATGAACGCAACCGGATCAAACGCCTTACCCGCGAGAGCTTCCGTTTACGCCAGCACGAGTTACCGGCGATGGATTTTGTCGTGGTGGCCAAAAAAGGGATAGCGGATTTGGATAACCGCGCGTTGACGGAAGCTTTGGAAAAATTATGGCGTCGCCACTGTCGCCAGGCTCCCGCATCCTGATCGGGCTGGTGCGGGCTTACCAGCTCGTCATCAGTCCGCTGCTTGGGCCTCGTTGTCGCTTCCAGCCGACATGTTCTCATTACGCAATTGAGGCATTAAGCAGGTTTGGCATGATAAAAGGCAGTTGGTTAGCATTGAAACGCGTATTAAAATGCCACCCCTTGAACCCAGGTGGCGATGATCCCGTGCCGCCGAAAACCGACGATAACAGAGAACACTAACGATGGATTCGCAACGCAATCTTCTCCTCATCGCTCTGCTGTTCGTGTCTTTCATGATCTGGCAAGCCTGGCAAACGGACAACGCTCCGCAACCAGTCGCCCAGACCACGCAACAGACTTCGAACACTGCTACCGGTGATGCCGCAAGCCAGGCTGTGCCCGCCAGTGGCCAGGGTAAACTGATTACCGTTAACACTGACGTGCTGTCGCTGACCATCAACACACGTGGTGGTGATATCGAGCAGGCTAAACTGTTGGCCTACCCGGATACCCTGGGTTCATCGACTCCATTCCAACTGCTGGAAAACACCCCGTCATTTGTTTATCAGGCGCAAAGCGGCCTGACCGGCAGAAACGGCCCGGATAACCCGGCAAACGGCGATCGTCCTCTGTTCCAGGCGGCGCAGGACAGCTACACCCTGCCGGAAGGCCAGGATGAGTTGCGCATTCCGCTGACCTTCACCGGCAAAGACGGTGCGGTTTACACCAAGACTTTCGTGCTCAAGCGTAATCATTACGCGGTTGGCGTTGACTACAACGTCGACAACAAAAGCACCGCTCCGCTGGAACTGACCCTGTTCGGCCAACTGAAGCAGACGACAGAACTGCCTAAGCACCGCGACACCGGCAGCAATAACTTCGCTCTGCACACCTTCCGTGGTGCGGCGTACTCTTCCAGCGAAGACAAGTACCAGAAATACGCGTTCGACAAGGACGAGAACCTGAATGTCACCACTCAGGGCGGTTGGGTTGCGATGCTGCAACAGTACTTCGCCACAGCGTGGGTGCCGGCAACTCAGGGCAGCAATACCTTCTATACCGCCAAACCTGGCGACAACCTGTCCACCATCGGCTTCAAATCTACCCCGGTTGTGGTACAACCTGGTGCGCAGCAGCAGCTGAATGCCACCTTGTGGGTTGGCCCGGAACTGCAGGATCAGATGGCCCAACTGGCGCCGCATCTGGACCTGACCGTGGATTACGGTTGGTTGTGGTTCATCTCCCAGCCGCTGTTCAAACTGCTGAAGTTCATCCACGGCTTCATCGGTAACTGGGGCTTCTCGATTATCATCATCACCTTCATCGTGCGCGGCATCATGTACCCGCTGACCAAAGCGCAGTACACCTCGATGGCGAAAATGCGCATGCTGCAGCCAAAACTGCAGGCGATGCGTGAGCGTATCGGTGATGACAAACAGCGCATGAGTCAGGAAATGATGGCGCTGTACAAGTCCGAGAAAGTGAACCCGTTGGGAGGTTGTCTGCCGCTGGTTATCCAGATGCCAATCTTCCTGGCGCTGTACTACATGTTGATGGGCTCGGTTGAGCTGCGCCATGCGCCGTTCGCCCTGTGGATCCATGACCTGTCGGCGCAAGACCCGTACTACATCCTGCCAATCCTGATGGGCGTGACGATGTTCTTCATCCAGAAGATGTCGCCAACCACCGTGACTGACCCGATGCAGCAGAAAATCATGACCTTTATGCCGGTAATCTTCACAGTGTTCTTCCTGTGGTTCCCGTCTGGTCTGGTGCTGTACTACATCGTCAGTAACCTGGTTACCATCCTCCAGCAGCAGCTGATTTACCGCGGCCTGGAAAAACGTGGCTTACACAGCCGCGACAAGAAAAAGACCTAAGCGTATTGTAGGGGTTCGGCACACTGAACCCTTGCAGCGAAAGATAAGAGGCGGTCATTTAGACCGCCTTTTTGCATATTGAATCGTCAGAGAGAACCGTTATGAGCAGCACTACCGATACCATCGTAGCCCAAGCCACCCCGCCGGGACGCGGCGGCGTCGGCATTTTGCGCATTTCCGGTCGTGGCGCGAAGGACGCCGCCCAGGCCCTGCTTGGTAAATTGCCGAAGCCACGATACGCCGATTATCTGCCTTTTCGCGACGCCGAAGGCGCCACCCTGGATCAGGGCATCGCTCTGTGGTTCCCCGGCCCAAACTCGTTTACCGGTGAAGACGTGCTGGAACTGCAGGGCCACGGTGGGCCGGTAATCCTCGATCTGCTGCTGAAGCGGGTGCTGGCACTGCCCGGTGTGCGCATTGCGCGGCCCGGCGAATTTTCCGAACGCGCCTTCCTTAACGACAAGCTGGATTTAGCGCAGGCCGAGGCGATTGCCGATCTGATCGACGCCAGTTCCGAACAGGCAGCGCGTTCCGCAATGAACTCATTGCAGGGGGCGTTTTCCACCCGCATCCACCATCTTGTGGAAGCACTTACTCACCTGCGAATCTACGTGGAAGCGGCGATCGACTTCCCCGATGAAGAAATCGACTTCCTGTCGGACGGTAAAATCGAAGCGCAGCTCAACGGCGTGATGGCCGATCTGGATAACGTACGTGCCGAGGCACGTCAGGGCAGCCTGCTGCGTGAAGGGATGAAGGTGGTGATCGCCGGGCGGCCAAATGCCGGTAAATCAAGCCTGCTCAATGCGTTAGCCGGCCGCGATGCGGCGATCGTCACCGACATTGCCGGCACCACCCGCGACGTGCTGCGCGAGCATATTCACATCGACGGTATGCCGCTGCACATCATCGACACCGCCGGTCTGCGTGAAGCCAGCGACGAAGTGGAGCGCATCGGTATCGAACGTGCGTGGAACGAGATTGAACAGGCAGACCGCGTGCTGTTTATGGTTGACGGCACCACCACCGCCGCAACCGAACCGGCAGAGATTTGGCCAGAATTTATGGCACGCCTGCCACACAGCCTGCCGATCACCGTGGTGCGCAACAAAGCCGATATCACCGGTGAAACGCTGGGTATGACTGAAGTGAATGGTCACTCACTTATTCGCCTTTCGGCACGTACCGGCGAAGGCATCGACCTGCTGCGTGATCATTTGAAACAGAGCATGGGTTTCACCAGCAATATGGAAGGCGGCTTCCTGGCCCGCCGTCGCCACCTGCAGGCGCTTGAACAAGCGGCCCAGCACCTGGTCGAGGGCAAAGAGCAGTTAGTGAGCGCTTACGCGGGGGAGTTGCTGGCCGAGGAACTGCGCCTGGCGCAGCAAGCGCTGAGTGAAATCACCGGCGAATTTACCTCAGATGACCTGCTGGGACGCATTTTTTCCAGCTTCTGCATCGGCAAGTAAACCAATCCCTCTAAGGAAAGAACAGGCATGGCATTAACTCTCAGGGTGTTACTGGAAAACCGCCGCGCCACCGGCGTGGACAAATCGCTGCGAGTGAAAGCCGGGCTCAGCCTGTTGATTCAGGATGAAACGGACTCGGTTTTGTTCGATACCGGCCCTGATAGCAGTTTCCTGCATAACGCAGAACTGATGGGCGTCGATCTGTCTGGGCTAACCGCGACGCTGCTGTCACATGGCCATTATGACCACTGCGGTGGCGTCCCCTGGTTACCCGATAACAGCCGTATTATCTGCCATCCGCAGATCGCCAATGAACGCTATTCGGCGGTGAAACTGCTGGGTAAAAACCGGAAAATCAAAAAATTATCGCTGGATATCGATTACTCACGGCATCGTATGGAATACAGCCGTGAACCACTGCATATCAGCGAACGTTTTATCTGGTCCGGGGAAATTGCGGTTGCCGAGCCAAAAGCCTATGGAGTGATCAGTGGCAACACTGAGGCGGTGGATTACGTTAGCGACGAGGGTGTACTGATTTATAAGTCCGATCGTGGGTTGGTGATTATTACCGGCTGTGGACATCGCGGGATCATTAACATCGTGCGCCACTGCCAAAAGATCACCGGGGTCAATAAGATCCATGCGTTGATCGGCGGTTTCCACCTGCGCTGCGCATCACCGCGCCTGTTATGGCAGGTCAGGCATTTTCTGAATCAGCAAAAACCCGATAAGCTCATGGGGTGCCATTGTACCGGTTCATGGGGACGGCTGTGGCTGCCGGAGATGATATCACCGGCGACGGGAGACACTTTCGTTCTGGAATAAAACGCTAATAAGCACATTAGTTTTTACCGCCATACCACTGAACAAGAATCGCTATCTCCCCTGGCTTGCCAAAAATCACCTAAGCTTATCTCAGCTATTTTTGTCGGGAGAGATAAGAAAAAATGAACGAACCTCTGGACTTACTTGGCGTGGGGCTGGGTCCTTTCAATCTCAGCCTGGCGGCCATGGCCTTCGAAAGCGGTGCCGTTAACTACGCCTTTCTCGATCGCAACGCGAGCTTTCGCTGGCATCCCGGCATGCTGCTGCCTTCCGCCTATATGCAGACTTACGTCCTGCAGGACCTGGTTACCGCCGTCAGCCCGCGCAGCCAGTTCTCGTTTATCAACTACCTGGTAGAACAGAAAAAGATTTACCGTTTCTTGATCACCGAGCAGCAAATTATCAGCCGCGAAGAATTCTCCGATTATCTGAGCTGGGCCTGCGACAGATTAGACGGGCTGCAGTTTTCACAGTCCGTAGAGAGCGTTGACTTCGACGATGATCAGGGGCTGTTCGAGGTACGCACCATCAATCAGACCCTGTGGGCGAAGAACATCTGCCTGGGTACCGGCCACGATCCCTGGATCCCCGATGAATTTTACCCGGCGCTGGGGGAGAATTGCCTGCATGCCGCAGAGATCGCCCTCCGTAACCCAGATCTTACCGGCAAACGAGTGATGGTGGTGGGCGGTGGCCAAAGCGGCGCTGACATCTTCCTCAATGCGCTGCGCGGGCATTGGGGTGAGCCCGCTCAGTTGGATTGGCTTTCCCGCCGGCCCAACTTCCAGCCTCTGGATGAATCCGCCTTCACCAACGAGTATTTCACTCCGGAATACGTCGATTACTTCTATACGCTGCCGCGGGATATCCGCGAACGGGAAATCAAGGCGCAGAAGCTGCCCGCCGACGGCATCAGTAACCATACGCTGCGCACTCTGTATCGCGAACTGTACATGCGTTTTGACGTGATGCACCAAACGCGCAACGTGCGCCTGTTGCCACACCGTACGCTGCTGGCGATCGAGCCAACGGGGAAGGATTTCCAGTTGCGCACCCGGCACGGTCTGGAGAACCGCCAGGAGGGATTTAATGCCGACGTGGTCATTTTGGCTACCGGCTACCGCCCTTCGCTGCCTTCCTGTCTGAAACCGCTGTTGCCGCGCATCCCCTTCGACAGCCAGCAACACCTGCCGCTGTTACCGGATTTTAACCTTGAGTGGCAAGGGCCGGAGCAGAATCGGATTTATGCGGTGAATGCCGGCATCCACAGCCACGGCAGCGCTGAAGGCGGCCTGAGCCTGATGGCCTGGCGCTCTGCCCGCATCCTCAATCATTTGCTCGGTAAACCGCATTTTGATCTGACGCCTAATGCCTCGCTGATACAATGGTGGAGTGACGCGCCGCCGGACAATGACATTCAAAAAACAGATAAATAGGATAAACCTCATACTGTTTTTTAATGATAAATCCGTGACTTATGCTTAATCTAACACTCCTGCGTTATCAGAGCCCTCTCTGTCATGGAGTGAACAATGGCATGTCATTTTGCCCGATGGATCCCCGCTAGCGCCGCCCTGGATACCCACAGATTATCCGTCGAGGTGTTGACCGCGACCGCTGATTTTTCCGTTAAACGCCGCCAGCGTTTCCTTCGGGGACGCATCCTGCTCGCCGAGATGATGTTTTATCTTTATGGGCTGCCGACACTTCCACTGATAGCCACCACACCCACCGGGCGCCCCTGTTTTGCCGACAACCACCTGCCTGACTTCAGTCTTGCCTATGCCAGCGATACGGTAGGCGTCTTGCTTAGCAATGAAGGCAAGGTAGGGTTGGATATAGAGGTCATGCGCGCGCGCGGCGGCCAGCAAAAAAAACTGCAACACCAATATCAGTCACCGGCAGAGACTGCCTGGATCAGTGCACAATACGATAGGCTGGAAGCGGAAACCCAGCTGTGGAGCATCCGGCAGAGCGTGTTGAAACTTTCCGGTCTGGGAAATAGCGGGCAATCAACGCTGCTGCTGCACCCCTTTTCCGGCCATCTTCGCTCCAGTGCCACGCCCCAGGTTCAGGTGATGAGCGATGCCGACGAGTATTTGAGCTGGGCCTGCGCGCATGAACCCAATCTTGACCAGCTAGTGTGCTGGCAGTACGAGGAGCACAAAGGTCTGCAAAAGTACGGCGAGATTTCATCACGCGCTCCCGCTATCTCCACCCGCTTTGTAAAGCTGACCAGCCTGGCTCATCACCGCTGACATCGGCGGTTTATGGCGAAAAAGACAAGATAAAACTTTCTTTAACCTATTAATTTCTGAATAAAATTGTAAAGGCAGGCAAATATGCAGGAATTGGCTATTCTCACCGCCATGTTTGCCCTACTATCGGCAGGTGTTCTAAGCTGAATCTGTTCATTCGAAAGGGAGAATCACCATGTCAGACCAAGCCTTAAAAATAGTCACCCTGCTCGGCAGCCTGCGCAAAGGTTCTTACAATGCCATGGTGGCCCGGGCGCTGCCGGACCTCGCCCCCCAGGGAGTGACCATCGAAGCGCTTCCCTCTATCCGTGATATCCCGCTGTATGATGCCGATGTGCAACAAGATGAAGGCTTCCCCGCTTCGGTTGAAGCTATCGCCGCGCAAATCCGTCAGGCTGACGGCGTGATCATCGTAACCCCGGAGTATAACTACTCGGTTCCGGGCGGGTTGAAAAATGCCATTGACTGGCTGTCCCGCTTACCGAACCAGCCGTTGGCCGGTAAACCGGTAGCGATTCAGACCAGCTCGATGGGACCAATTGGCGGCGCGCGTTGCCAATATCATCTGCGTCAAATTCTGGTATTCCTTGACGCCATGGTGATGAACAAGCCGGAGTTTATGGGCGGCGTCATCCAGAACAAAGTGGATGCACAGGCCGGGCAATTGATCGAACAAGGTACGCTGGATTTCCTGACCGGCCAGCTGTCCGCATTCAGCGACTATATCCGCCGCCTGAAGTAAATTTTATTTTTGACGCCTTCGGTCACGAAAAGGTTGAAGGCGCTATTCCAGTAAGAGAACGCCCTCTAATCCATTAAAAAATAAAGTTATGCAATTATGTATTTTTTTATTTTAGCCTTATTACTGGCTTTGTTCACCAGACCTTTGCTCGCCGCAGAAATGCGTTATCCCGCCGGGGAAGAGCCGATCGAGCTGCCTGCGCATAGCCCGCTGAACACCCAGTTGCCGCGTACCGCCCAAAGTCACGAAGACAAGAAAATCGGGGCCATGTCGCTTTATTTAACGCTGATGCGCGAAGACGAACGCAACGTATGGGCACCCTATCAATTAGCGGCCTCTTCGGCTGAAAAGGGCCAGACAGAGCTGGCTGAACGCTATCTGCAACTGAGCGCCAATCGTGGGTTGTGGTATTACTACACGTTGCTGGAAGACGACGCCTTTAACAGCATCCAGCACCGCGCCACCTATCAGTCGATCCTCGCCGCCACCAAGGCCCGCTACCTCCAGCACGCCCATTTATTCGAAGGCAAAGCCAGCTACGCCATACCGAAGGGCGATCCTCCGCCAGGAGGATGGCCAACGGTGGTGTTCCTGCACGGCTATGGCAAAGGCGCCAATATCAGCCCGGAAGAACGCTTGCTGTTCAGTGAAATGGGCGTCGCCTATATCGAGATCAACGGCACCCAGATGCTGTCGGAAAACAGCTTCCGCTGGTCGAACTACAGCGAGGAAAGCACCCAGAGCGCCATTCAACAGGCCCTGCGGCCACAGGAAGAATTAAAGCTTAATCCGCAAAAGATCTACCTCACGGCCCGCGGACAAGGGGCGTTGCACGCCGCCAATCTGCTGAGCAGGTATCCGCAGTTTTATGCCGGTGCAATGCTGATCGCCCCCAATGGCGGGATCAAACCGGCGCAACAATCGCTGGCGGCGCACAAAAAGGTCGTGGTGGCGTACTACGATCGGCAAAACTTCAGCGATCAGGCGCTGGCGCTGCACTTCGCCAATCTTTTCAGCGAGAACAATCAGGTGGAGGCGCTGCATTTTCCCCAGGGGGAGAACGCGGAAGGCGGCTGGCAGGCGCGTTTCAAACGGCCATTACAGTGGGTATTGAATCAGGCGCCGGACGCGACGCCAGGGGCATAGATAACAGGGCCGGCAAGCGTCGGCCCTTGTCGTATTAATGACCGTCCACAAAGACAATCTTCAGCACAAACAACAGCGCAACGACCACCACGCAGGGGCTGATTTCACGCCAACGGCCAGTACCGAGCTTCATCACGCAGTAAGAAATAAAGCCCAGCGCAATGCCTTCGGTGATCGAGAAACTGAACGGCATCATCACCGCAGTGACAAACGCCGGCACTGCCTCGGTCAGATCGTCCCATTTCACGCGCGCCAGGCTGGATGTCATCAGCACGCCAACGTAAATCAGCGCACCAGCGGCGGCATAAGCCGGCACCATACCCGCCAGCGGTGACAGGAAGATCACCAGCAGGAACAGAATACCGGTCACCACCGCAGTCAGGCCGGTGCGGCCGCCAACGGAGACGCCGGCAGAGCTTTCAATGTACGCGGTGACGGAAGAGGTGCCGACAAACGAACCGGCGACCGAACTGATGCTGTCCACATACAGCGCCTGTTTCATTCGCGGAAATTTGCCCTTGTCGTCGGTCAGTCCAGCCTTGTCGGTCACGCCAATCAAGGTACCGGAGGAGTCGAACAAGTTCACCAGCATGAAGGAGAAGATCACCCCGGCCAGGCCAATATTCAGCGCCCCGGCCAGATCGACCTGGCCCACCACCGAGGTAATGTTCGGTGGCATGGAGAACAGGCCACCGTATTTGACATCGCCCAGCGCCCAGCCGATCAGAGTAGTTACCACGATGGAAACCAGCACCGCCGCATGGAAATTGCGTGATGACAACACGGCGATAATAAAGAAGCCCAGCGCGCCCAACAGCACATTGTGCGAGGTCAGGCTACCGATGGTGACCAGAGTGTCCGGGTTGGCCACCACGATACCGGCATTTTTCAGCCCCATCATGCCGATAAACAGGCCGATACCGCTGGTGATCCCCACCCGCAGGCTCATCGGAATGTTGGCAATCATCCAGTAACGAACACGGAAAATGGTCAGCAGCAACAAACCGACTGCGCCCCAGAAAATAGCGCCCATGCCGATCTGCCATGAAATGCCCATAGCGCCAACCACCACAAATGCGAAGAACGCATTCAGGCCCATCGCCGGTGCCAGCGCCACCGGCAGGTTAGCCAGCAGGCCCATAAAAATGCTGCCAAAAGCGGCAATCAGGCAGGTTGTTACGAACACCGCCTGCGTATCCATGCCCGCCGCGCCCAGGATCTGGGGGTTAACGAACACGATATACACCATGGTCAAAAAGGTAGTAATACCGGCAATCGTTTCCGTACGCGCCGTGGTTCCATGCTGCTTGAGTTTAAACACGCGCCCAAGCAAGCCTTGTTCAACGTCAAGGCCAGATACTGGTTTGCTCATTATCAGAATTCCGAAGAAGGGAATGGACAGTCGCTGGCTATCCTATAACAAAAAGTCTGGCTTTTGACGCCGGTCACAGGTTTTTTTCGCCGTCTTTACGGCCATAGCAGTCAACGGACTGTATTTATTGATATTCATCGGCAAAGTGGATTAAGGAGTCGCAATCTTTCCTGATGCGGTTAAAGTGGCTTTATCGCCGCTTAACTGAAGGACGCTTACCCTGATGAATCAAATTGACTGCATTTTGTTTGATTGCGACGGCACGCTGGTAGACAGCGAGGTGCTGTGCAGCAAGGCTTATGTGCATATGTTCGCTCACTATGGTCTAGAGTTGTCGCTGGAAGAGATGTTCAGGAAATACAAAGGAATAAAACTGTACGAGATCATCGAGCAGGTTAATGCGGAACACGGCTTAGCACTACCGAAAGAGGAATTGGAACCCTTATATCGCCATGAAGTGGCTCGCCTGTTCGACAGCGAGCTGCAGGAGATTACCGGTGCACGCGAGCTGCTGGCGCAGGTAGCCGCGCCGATATGCACCGTCTCCAACGGCCCGGTCAGCAAAATGCAGCACTCGCTCGGCCTGACCGGCATGCTGAACTATTTTGATGACCGATTGTTCAGCGGTTATGACATCCAGCGTTGGAAACCGGACCCCGCGCTCCTGTTCCACGCCGCCGAAAAAATGCAGGTCCCCATTGAACGCTGCATTCTGGTGGATGACTCCGCCGCCGGTGCCCAAGCCGGGATCGCCGCCGGTATTCCGGTGTTTTACTTCTGTGCCGATCCGCATAATCAGCCTATCGAAAGTCCGCTGGTAACGCCGTTTAACGACCTGGCCCAACTCCCGGCGTTATGGCGGGAGCGCGGCTGGCAGTTGACCCGTTAATCGGCCCCTATCAGCTTGCCGGCAGCGGCGGTTTGTTGCGCCACCAGCGCCAGGAGCCTTTCATTGCCCTGGCCTGTGGGCTAAGGCGGCGGTTGACCGCATTGGCCAGCAGATCGAGTGCCAGGCAGAACACGAAGTACACCAGGGCGACGAACAGGAACACTTCCATCGGATACACCATGCTGCGGTTATTGACCTGGGTCGCCAGGAAGGTCAGTTCGCTGACGCCGACGATATAAGCCAGCGAGGTGTCCTTGATCAGGGAGATCCACTGGTTGATAAATGACGGCACCATCATGCGTAACGCCTGCGGCAGCACGATCATGCGCAGCGTTTGCCAGCGGGTCAGCCCCAGCGACAAACCGGCCTGCCACTGACCGGGACCAATGGCGACAATGCCTGCCTTCACCGCATGGGCCAGATAGGCCGAGGCGATCAGTGCCAATGCGCAGACCACGGTGGTGATCTCCGGAATATCCACGCCAAACAAGATCGGCAGCAAGAAATAAGTCCAAAAAATCAGCATGATCACCGGAATGGCGCGGAAAAAACCCAGCACTGCAGCCAATAACCCGGCGGCTACACCGCGCGACATCGCCAACGCCACGCCCAGCAGCGTACCGAGGACAGCCGAAGCTACGCCGGCCATCAGGCTGATCGCCAGCGTCAACGCCGCGCCGCCCAACGGCCCATCCGGCCAGGTGCCCCACAACAAATACCCCAGGTTGTCGTATATAACGCTGAAATCCATGTTAGTGCCCTCCCAGGGGTTTACGCTGCTGCCGCCACATACCCCAGCCTTCCAACAACGCAATGATGGCGATGTACAACACCGTCGCGACGCCGAACGCCTGGAAGGTGCGCAGCGTTTCGGTTTCCACCTGACGCGAAGCGTAAGACAGCTCGGCAACGCCGATCGCCATGGTCAGCGAAGAGTTTTTTATCACGTTCATGTATTGGCCCAGCAGCGGCGGAAAGGCAATTTTCAGCGCCTGCGGCAACACCACGTAGCGCATGGCCTGCCAACCGGTCAGCCCCAGCGCATTAGCGGCGTATTTTTGTCCACCGGCGACACCGCGAATACCGGAGCGGATCTCTTCGGCGATAAAGGCGGTGGAATACAGTGTCAGGCCGAAGAAGCCGGCGAGGAATTCGAACGACGGCCAGGCGATTGGCCCGATTTGATGCGAAGTGTTCAGCCATTGCATGGCGGCGGAAGGCAAGATCTGCCCAGCGGCAAAATACCAGAAGAACAGCTGTACCAGCAGCGGCGTATTGCGAAACAACGAACTGTAGCCCACCGCCAGCCAGCGCAGCGGACGTAGGCTACTGTCGCGCATCGCCGTCAATACCAAGCCCAACAGCGTGGCCGCCAGGCTCGCGCAAGCGGAAAGCCACAGCGTCAGCAGGAAGCCATCCCATAACCAGCCCAGATACTGAGGCGCCAGCAGCCAGTCCACATTCATGTTCAATCCTTGTTTTGCCAAATGCATCAGGGGCGCAGCAAGCTGCGCCCCTCCGTTCAGATCTCGGCACTTCAGATCGTCAGGCTTTTGGCTGTTGATCCAAAGGCGCGATCTTGAAGTCGCCGCGCGGCTGGGCGGTTTTGGTTTCCGGACCGAACCAGCGATCGTAGATCTTAACCGCTTCGCCGTCTTTTTCCAGCTTGATCAGCGTGTCGTTAATGCTGGCCGTCAGGCGATCTTCCCCTTTTGGAATACCGACGCCCTGGTACTCTTTGGTGATGCTGAACGGTGAGATCTCAAAATCGGCTTTCTGCGCCGCCGGCAGGTTGCCGAGCAGACCAACCAGCTTGGCGTCATCCTGAGTGATCGCCTGTACGTTACCGTTACGCAACGCCACAAAGGCCAGCGGAGTATCGTCGTAAGAGATCACTTTTGCGGTTGGGTAATGTTCACGCAGGGTGATTTCCTGCACCGTGCCTTTATCCGCACCGATGCGCAACTTTTTAATGTCTTCCGGCGTTTTCAGTACGCCTTTACGGGCGATAAATTTCTGGCCGGTGGCGAAATAAGGCACGCTGAAGTTCACTTCCTTGGCGCGCTCATCAGTAATGGTAAAGTTGGCGGCGATCAAATCGACCTTCTTGGATACCAGCAAAGGAATGCGGTTAGCCGGATTGGTGGCACGCAGCTCAACCTTCACCCCCAACGCCTTGCCGATCGCGTCTGCGACATCAACGTCATAGCCGACCAACTTTTTGCTTTGCGGATCGATATAGCCGAACGGCGGGTTACTGTCGAACACCGCGATACGCACTACGCCGGCTTTTTTGATGTCGTCGAGTTTGTCCGCATGTGCGGCGCCGGTGGCGAGGCTGGTCAGGCTGGCTAACAAAGTTAAGGCCAAAGCGCGATGTTTCATGAAAAGCTCCTAAGTGGGTGATGTCCTGCTGGCTGATAAGCTAGCAAGAGCCGCTTAGGTCAGGAAATAATATAAAAAGCTATATTTATAACCTTTTTATCTTTAAGGGTTTTAAATGGCATAAAGGCGCAGTTTTCTGCGCCTTCCGGGGAGTAACTTGCGGGGAAAATTACTCTTTTTTCTCTTCTTTGCCGTCGGAAGACAGCAGTTTTTCCAGCGCATCGCCGCCAATGTGGCGGAAATCCTGACCTTTCACGAAGTAGAAAATAAATTCGCAGATGTTCTGGCATCGGTCACCGATACGCTCGATCGAACGGGCGCAGAACAGCGCCGTCAGCACGCTTGGAATCGTACGGGTATCTTCCATCATGTACGTCATCAACTGACGGACAATGCCCTCATACTCCTGATCGACCTTCTTGTCTTCGCGGTATATCCGGATAGCTTCATCCAGATCCATGCGCGCAAAAGCGTCCAGCACGTCATGCAGCATCTGCACGGTATGGCGGCCAAGCGACTCCAGGCTGACCAGCAACGGCTGATGCTGGTGCGAAAATTTCTCGAGCGCGGTACGACAAATTTTATCCGCCACGTCGCCGATACGCTCCAGCTCGGAGATGGTCTTGATGATCGCCATCACCAGGCGCAGGTCGCTGGCGGTCGGCTGACGCTTGGCGATGATGCGCACGCAGGCTTCGTCGATCGCCACTTCCATCATATTGACCTTGGCGTCACCTTCAATAACGCGTTTGGCCAATTCGCCGTCCTGATTATGCATCGCGGTTATGGCGTCGGTCAGTTGCTGTTCCACCAGCCCGCCCATGGTCAACACCTGGGTACGGATGTGCTCAAGTTCTGCGTTGAACTGGCCGGAAATGTGTTTATTTAAATTCAGGTTGTCCATTTGGGTTCCCGTAATCAACCGTAGCGGCCGGTGATGTAGTCTTCGGTCTGTTTTTTCTGTGGCGCAGTGAACAGGTTATCAGTATCACTGAACTCGATCAGTTCGCCCAGATACATAAATGCCGTGGAGTCAGAGCAACGCGCGGCCTGCTGCATGTTGTGGGTCACAATCACCACGGTGTAGTCAGACTTCAGTTCGCTGATCAGCTCTTCTATTTTGCCGGTGGAGATGGGATCCAGCGCCGAGCAAGGTTCATCCAGCAATAAGACGTCCGGGCGGATGGCAATGCCGCGAGCGATGCACAGGCGCTGTTGCTGGCCGCCGGACAGGCTGTAACCGCTCTGGTGCAGCTTGTCCTTGGTCTCGTTCCACAACGCCGCTTTGGTCAACGCCCACTGTACGCGCTCATCCATGTCCGCACGCGACAGCTTTTCGAACAGGCGCACGCCGAAGGCGATATTGTCGTAAATCGACATCGGGAACGGCGTCGGTTTCTGGAACACCATGCCGACTTTGGCGCGCAGCAGGGCGATATCCGAGTTGTCGGTCAGAATGTTCTGCCCATCCAGCAGGATGCCGCCTTCAGCACGCTGCTCGGGGTACAGCTGGTACATCTTGTTGAAAGTACGCAGCAGAGTGGATTTGCCGCAGCCGGACGGGCCGATAAACGCGGTGACCTTGTTCTTGGCAATGTCCAGCGTGATGTTTTTCAGCGCATGGAATTTGCCATAGTAGAAGTTCAGATCGCGTACCTGAATTTTGCTGCTGGAAGCGTCAGTAACCATACTCATCAAGACTTCTCTCTTTTCATCAGCGCCGCCACGGCAGCGCTCAAAATTTTATGAATGCTTCTGCTTGGCGAAAACCACACGCGCCAGGATATTCAGTAACAGTACACACAGGGTAATCAACAGCACCCCGGCCCAGGCCAACTGTTGCCATTCGGCGAACGGGCTCATGGCGAATTTGAAAATGGTGACCGGCAGGTTGGCGATCGGCTGCATCAGGTCGGTGCTCCAGAACTGATTCGACAACGACGTAAACAGCAGTGGTGCGGTTTCCCCGGCGATACGTGCAATGGCCAGCAACACGCCGGTGATAATGCCGGAGACCGAGGCTTTCAGCGTAATGGCAGAAATCATGCGCCATTTCGGCGTACCCAGCGCGTAAGCCGCCTCACGCAGCGTATCCGGCACCAGCTTCAACATGTTCTCGGTGGTACGGATTACGATCGGCACCTGCAGCAGCGCCAGCGCGATGATCCCGGCCCAGCCGGAGAAGTGCTCCATTTTCGCCACCACAATGGTGTAGACGAACAGGCCCACGACTATCGATGGGGCCGACAGCAGAATATCGTTAATAAAGCGGATGACTTCCGCCAACCAGGATTTACGGCCGTATTCCGCCAGGTAAATGCCGGCCATGATGCCCAGCGGCGTACCGAATACCGTGGCCCACAGGATCAACAAGCCGCTACCGGCGATGGCGTTGGCCAAACCGCCGCCTGCGGTATTCGGCGGTGGCGTCATTTCGGTGAACAGCGCCAACGACATGCCATCGATGCCTTTGGTCACGGTTGAGAACAGGATCCACACCAGCCAGAACAGGCCGAATACCATGGTCGCCATCGACAGGAACAGCGCCAGTCGGTTTTTCTGGCGGCGCCAGGCCTGCATTTTGCGGCGGCTTTCCAACAGCGCCAGGTCGTTTTGCATTTCCATAGTCGCCACGTTAGCGCCCCTCTTTCTTGGCCAGACGCATGATCATCAACTTCGACAGCGCCAGGACGATAAAGGTGATAACAAACAGAATCAGGCCCAGCTCCATCAGCGCGGCGGTATGCACGCCCGATTCCGCTTCGGCGAATTCGTTGGCCAGCGCGGAGGTAATGCTGTTACCCGGCATATACAGTGAAGCACTGTCGAGCTGGTAGGTGTTACCGATGATGAAGGTCACCGCCATGGTTTCCCCCAGCGCGCGGCCCAATCCCAGCATTACGCCGCCAATCACACCATTTTTGGTAAACGGCAGCACGATACGCCACATCACCTCCCAGGTGGTGCAACCGATGCCGTAGGCCGACTCTTTCATCATCACCGGGGTTTGTTCGAACACGTCGCGCATTACCGCAGCGATGTAAGGAATAATCATAATCGCCAGGATCACCCCGGCAGCCAGAATACCGATACCGAACGCCGGGCCAGAGAACAGCTCACCGACAATCGGAATACCGGACAGCACGTCACCGACCGGGGTCTGGAAATATTCGGCAAACAGCGGGGCAAACACGAACAGGCCCCACATGCCGTAAACGATACTCGGGATTGCCGCCAGCAGCTCAATAGCGATGCCCAGTGGGCGTCTCAGCCAGTTTGGCGCCAACTCGGTCAGGAACAGCGCGATACCGAAACTTACGGGTACGGCAATAATCAGGGCAATCAACGACGTGACGACGGTACCGTAAATCGGAACCAGCGCACCGAACTGCTCGGCAGGCGCATCCCATTCTTTGGTCCACAAGAAGGCGAAGCCGAATTTCTGCATGCTCGGCCAGGAGGCGAAAATCAGCGAAACAATAATGCCGCCCAGCAACAATAGGGTAATCAGCGCCGCCAGTTTGACCAGCGCGCTGAAGATGACATCACCATTTTTACTCGGTGCTTTAATGGTCGGCTTATACTCAGCCATAGATTACTCTCTGTTTTAACCCTGGCGAGCTCAATGGGTGAGCCCTGCAAAATAGGCTGGAGCGCGGTGAACCCGCGCCCCTGCGTTCTTTAGTACAGTGCTTTACCGGAACTGTCTTTTACGTTGGTTTTCCATGCTGCACGCACCTGCTCAACCACTTCGTCAGGCAAAGAGGCGTAATCCAGATCGTTGGCCTGCTTGGCGCCGGTTTTGTACGCCCAGTCAAAGAACTTCAGCACTTCTGCACCCTGAGCCGGGTTTTTCTGCTCTTTGTGCACCAGGATGAAAGTGGTGGAGGTGATTGGCCACGCATCATCGCCTTTCTGGTTAGTCAGGTCCTGAGCGAAAGTTTTGCTCCAGTCCACGCCTTTAGCGGCGGCGCTGAAGCTCTCTTCGGTTGGGCTGACCGGCTTGCCGTCGGCAGAAATCAGCTTGGTGTAAGCCAGGTTGTTTTGCTTGGCGTAAGCGTATTCAACGTAGCCGATAGAGCCAGGCAGACGCTGTACGAACGCGGCGATGCCGTCGTTGCCTTTGCCGCCCAGACCGGTTGGCCAGTTAACGGTAGAGCCTGCACCGATTTTCTCTTTCCACTGCGCGTTGGCTTTAGCCAGGTAGCTGGTGAACACGAAAGAGGTGCCTGAACCGTCAGCGCGGCGTACCACGGCGATATTCTGATCCGGCAGCTTGACGCCCGGGTTCAGCTTGGTGATTGCCGGGTCATTCCATTTCTTCACGTTGCCCAGATAGATATCACCCAGCGTTTTACCGTCCAGGGTCAATTCGCCGGATTTGATGCCCGGGATGTTAACGGCCAGCACTACGCCACCGATCACGGTAGGGAACTGGAACAGACCGTCAGCCGCCAGTTTGTCGTCAGACAACGGGGCATCAGAGGCACCAAAGTCAACGGTGTTGGCGATGATTTGCTTCACGCCGCCAGAGGAACCGATCCCCTGATAGTTAACTTTGTTGCCGGTTTCTTTCTGATAAGAATCTGCCCACTTGGCATACACCGGAGCGGGGAATGTCGCACCTGCACCGGTCAGGCTGGCAGCAGCGAACGCGGACACGGCGGTCAGGGAGAAAGTCGCTGCCACAATACTGGCGACGGTGGTACGCATCAGTTTCATAATCCCTCCTAATGGGATATTCAAAAATCGACTTCAAGTCGTTTTCATCAGAGTAAGTATTGCTGCAGGAGGGAAAATAGGACAGTTTGGTGACAGTAAAATGTACGAAATATGACAGTTATATTACAGCGCAAAGCACGCAGTTAATACAGTATAAAAATCATAATGTTACATACGAAAACACACAATAATTAATCAATAAAAAACCGTTGTCGACGCAGCTATCCACTTGAAAACGACAACTTTTATCCTCTGTGTCACAGTATTGTCATCGTAGATTTGGTTATGAAAAAAGCCGGCGCTCAGGCCGGCTTTTCAAACATAACAGCAGTTGATTACTCTACTGTGACGGACTTCGCCAGGTTACGCGGCTGGTCAACGTCTGTGCCTTTGATCAGCGCTACATGATAGGACAGCAGCTGCAACGGTACGGTGTAGAAGATTGGCGCCACGATTTCTTCCACGTGCGGCAATGGAATGATGGTCATCCCTTCGCTGCTGACGAAGCCGGCATCCTGATCGGCGAACACGTACAGCTGGCCGCCGCGCGCGCGCACTTCTTCGATGTTGGACTTCAGTTTTTCCAGCAGTTCATTGTTTGGCGCCACCACGATGACCGGCATATCGGCATCGATCAACGCCAGTGGGCCATGTTTCAGCTCACCCGCCGCATAGGCTTCCGCATGAATGTAAGAGATCTCTTTCAGCTTCAGTGCGCCTTCCATGGCGATCGGGTACTGATCGCCACGGCCAAGGAACAGCGCGTGATGCTTGTCGGAGAAACCTTCCGCCAGCGCTTCAATGTTTTTGTCCAGCGACAGCATCTGTTCGATACGCGCCGGCAACGCCTGCAGAGCATGCACGATTTCATGCTCAACGCTTTCCGCCATGCCTTTCAGACGCCCCAAACGCGCCACCAGCATCAGCAATACCGCAAGCTGGGTGGTGAAGGCTTTGGTAGAAGCTACGCCGATTTCAGTGCCGGCTTTGGTCATCAGCGCCAAATCGGACTCACGCACCAGCGAAGAACCGGCCACGTTACACACCGCCAGGGAACCGAGGTACCCCAACTCTTTCGACAGGCGCAACGCCGCCAGTGTATCGGCGGTTTCACCGGACTGCGACAGCGTGATGATCAGGCTGCCCGGGCGCACGGCAGATTTGCGGTAGCGGAATTCCGAGGCGATTTCGACGTCGCACGGCACGCCGGCCAACGCTTCGAACCAATAACGCGCCACCATACCGGAGTGGTAGGAGGTGCCGCAGGCGATGATTTGCACGTGCTGCACTTTCGCCAGCAATTCATCGGCGCGCGGACCCAGTTCGCTCAGGTTGATTTTACCCTGGCTGAAACGCCCTTCCAGGGTGTTTTTCAGCGCCAGCGGCTGTTCGTAGATCTCTTTTTGCATGTAGTGACGGTAAGCGCCTTTATCACCGGCGTCGTACTGCACCTTGGATTCGATCTCAGGACGCTCGATGGCGTTCCCCTGCTTGTCGAAAATGCTGACGGTGCGGCGGGTCACTTCCACCACGTCGCCTTCTTCCAGGAAGATAAAGCGACGAGTTACCGGCAGCAGAGCCAGCTGATCGGAAGCGATAAAGTTTTCACCCACGCCACGGCCGATAACCAACGGGCTGCCGGAGCGCGCAGCCACCAGCACGCTAGGATCGCGGCTGTCCATGACCACGGTGCCGTAGGCGCCGCGCAGCTGTGGGATCACGCGCTGAACCACTTCCAGCAGCGTTCCGCCCTGGCGCTGTTCCCAATGCACCAGGTGTGCAATCACCTCGGTGTCGGTTTCAGAGCTGAAGTGATAACCGCGCTCGATCAGCAATTCACGCAGCGGTTCGTGGTTTTCGATGATGCCGTTATGCACCACGGTGATGTAATCAGAAACATGCGGGTGCGCATTCGCTTCGGTAGGTTCACCGTGCGTTGCCCAGCGAGTGTGAGCAATACCGGTGCCACCGTGCAGTTCGTGTTGTTCTGCGGCTTCGGTCAGTTTATGGACTTTGCCTACGCGGCGTAAACGGCTTACGTTGCCTTCGGCATCAACCACCGCCAGACCGGCCGAGTCGTAACCGCGGTACTCAAGACGGCGTAACCCTTCCAACAGAATTTCTGCAATATCACGTTGCGCTACTGCGCCTACAATTCCACACATCAGTTGTATTCCTAATTAAACGCCTTTCGGGGCGCTTTCGATGTCTTGACCTGATTTTGCCGGTTTTTACCGTGCGCCCCCGAGCCTGTAGAGAATGGGGATTATTATGTTTTGTATTGGGCTCATTGTCCGAGCCCAACGCAAAACACACTATTTACTTACACTTATTTCTTTTTAACCGGACGCTGCCAACCCTGGATATGCACCTGCTTCACCCGGCTCAGCACCAGTTCATTTTCAGCGATATCACGGGTGACCGTGGTGCCCGCAGCAATGGTGGAGCCTTTGCCAACGGAAACCGGTGCCACCAACTGGGTATCGGAACCGACAAACACGCCGTCGCCAATAATGGTTTTATGCTTATTGGCACCATCATAGTTACAGGTAATGGTACCGGCGCCGATATTCACATCATCGCCAATTTCGGCATCGCCCAGGTAGCTCAAATGGCCCGCTTTGGAACCTTTGCCCAGACGCGCTTTTTTTATCTCGACGAAATTGCCGACGTGAGCGCCTTCCGCCAACTCAGCGCCCGGGCGTAAACGGGCAAAAGGCCCCACCGTACAGGCCGCTTCCAGTACCGCGTCTTCCAGCACGCTGTACGGGCTAATTTCGCAGTCATCGCCAATTACGCAGTTTTTCAGCACGCAGCCGGCACCGATCTTCACCCGGTCTCCCAGTTTTACCGACCCTTCGATAATGACATTAGCATCAATAGAGATATCGCGGCCGTGCACAAGTTCCCCACGCAGGTCAAAACGCGCCGGATCCAGCAGCATTACGCCGGCCAGCAGTAATTTTTCAGATTGTTCTGCCTGATAGATACGCTCAAGCCGTGACAACTGCAGGCGGTTATTCACGCCTTCCACTTCGCTCAGGCGTGACGGATGCACCGCTTCAATTTTCTTACCGTCGGCATGGGCCAGCGCAATGATATCTGTGATGTAGAATTCACCCTGCGCATTGTCGTTGTTCAGCATCCCCAGCCAGCGCTTCAGATCGCGACCATTAGCGACCAAAATGCCGGTATTGATTTCAGTAATCTGGCGCTGGGTTTCGCTGGCATCCTTGTGCTCAACGATACCCACCACATCGTCGTTCTCACGTACGATGCGGCCATAACCGCTTGGGTCAGCCAGCTTCACCGTCAGCAGGCCAATGCCACCCTGCGGCTTCGCCGCCAGCAAGCGCGTGAGCGTATCGACGGAGATCAACGGCACGTCGCCGTATAGCATCAGGACATCTTCATCATCGGAAAAGTGCGGCGCGGCCTGCTGCATGGCATGGCCGGTACCCAGTTGCTCGGCCTGCAACACCCAGTTCAAGGCATCGTCGGTCAGGGTGCTTTTCAGCAGGTCACCGCCGTGGCCGTACACCAGATGGACGTTTTTCGCGCCCAGTTTCATCGCGGCATCAATGACGTGCTGCACCATCGGTTTACCGGCCAACGGATGTAACACTTTGGGAAGATCGGAATACATGCGTGTTCCCTTGCCCGCGGCGAGGATCACCACACTCATTGCGCTGTTCGACATAAGCAACCTGATAACTCCATTTTGATAGACGAAAGTAAAACCCTTTAGTGACGATATTACTACATATTTCTCTGCACGAACCCGGCGCAAGCCATGTGGCACTAGGCGTGCCGCAGTTCAGACTGACACCCTGCAATCCTGGGTATAACTGTCGGCAATCGGAGACATTTTTAGCCTGTGCCAAGAGTTATACATCACAATGCTCACCTGGCTGAAACGCTTATTTTAAAGCAAAAAAAAAGCGACCCTATAGGCCGCTTTCTTAATTTTAGCTGCGTTATGCACGCGCCAAAATATTACATCGATCTTCTGGTAAGCTCGATAACGCGCAGTTTCGCGATCGCTTTCGCCAGTTCTGCAGATGCCTGAGCATAGTCGACATCGCCATGAGAGCTGCTGATATGCTCTTCAGCTTTACGCTTAGCTTCCAGCGCTCTCGCTTCGTCGAGGTCCGTTCCACGGATAGCAGTGTCAGCCAGTACGGTTACCACGCTCGGTTGTACCTCGAGGATACCACCGGACAGGTAGATGAATTCTTCTTCACCGTGCTGTTTAACAATACGCACCATGCCAGGCTTGATGGCAGTCAGCAGCGGCGCATGGCCAGGGAAAATCCCCAGTTCGCCTTCGCTACCTGTCACCTGGATCTTTTGCACCAGGCCGGAAAACATATGTTTTTCCGCGCTGACTACATCCAGATGGTAAGTCATAGCCATATCACCCTCCTCTCAAGACGTTACAGTTTCTTGGCTTTTTCCACTGCTTCTTCAATGGTGCCAACCATGTAGAACGCTTGTTCAGGCAGGTGGTCATAGTCGCCGTCCATAATGCCTTTGAAACCACGAATGGTGTCTTTCAGCGATACGAACTTGCCCGGAGAACCGGTAAAGACTTCTGCCACGAAGAACGGCTGAGACAGGAAGCGTTGGATTTTACGCGCACGGGATACGACCAGTTTGTCCTCTTCTGACAACTCGTCCATACCCAGAATTGCGATGATATCTTTCAGTTCCTGGTAACGTTGCAGAATGGACTGCACGCCACGCGCTACATCGTAGTGCTCCTGGCCAACTACCAGCGGATCCAACTGACGGCTGGTGGAATCCAGCGGATCAACGGCCGGGTAGATACCCAGAGAAGCGATATTACGGCTCAGTACCACGGTTGCGTCCAAGTGGGCAAAGGTGGTGGCTGGTGACGGGTCAGTCAAGTCATCCGCAGGAACGTAAACGGCCTGTACGGAAGTGATAGAACCGGTCTTGGTAGAGGTGATACGTTCTTGCAGAACGCCCATCTCTTCCGCCAGCGTTGGCTGATAACCTACCGCAGATGGCATACGGCCCAGAAGTGCGGACACTTCGGTACCGGCCAGGGTATAACGGTAGATGTTATCAACGAACAGCAGAACGTCACGGCCTTCGTCACGGAATTTCTCTGCCATGGTCAGACCGGTCAGAGCAACGCGCAGACGGTTACCCGGCGGCTCGTTCATCTGGCCGTAAACCAGGGATACTTTGTCCAGTACGTTGGAGTCGTTCATTTCGTGGTAGAAGTCGTTACCCTCACGAGTACGCTCACCCACGCCTGCAAACACGGAATAACCGGAGTGTTCGATCGCGATGTTACGGATCAGCTCCATCATGTTTACAGTTTTACCCACGCCCGCACCGCCGAACAGACCGACTTTACCGCCCTTAGCGAACGGACAGATCAGGTCCATAACCTTGATACCGGTTTCCAGCAGATCCTGGGAATTGGCCAAATCTTCGTAGCTTGGCGCCGGACGGTGAATTGCCCAACGTTCTTCTTCGCCGATCTCGCCTTTCATGTCGATTGGTTCACCCAATACGTTCATGATACGGCCCAGAGTAGCTTTACCTACCGGTACTTCAATCGGGTGATCCAGGTCGATCACTTTCAAGCCACGACGCAGACCATCAGAGGTCCCCATCGCGATACAGCGAACCACGCCACCGCCCAGCTGTTGCTGAACTTCCAGCACCAACTTATCGGTACCGTTTTCTACCTCAAGAGCGTTGTACACTTTCGGTACGGCATCCTGAGGGAACTCGACGTCCACTACGGCGCCGATTACCTGGATAATCTTTCCAGTAGCCATCTTGAATCCTCTACGTAATTCGTAAACCTAGCTTAAACCGCGGAGGCTCCCGAAACGATCTCGGTGAGTTCCTGAGTGATGCTGGCCTGACGAGCCTTGTTGTATACCAACTGCAGCTCTTTGATCAGGCTACCGCCGTTATCGGTTGCGGCTTTCATCGCTACCATTCGTGCGGCCTGCTCGCTGGCCAGGTTTTCCACGACGCCCTGATAAACTTGCGATTCCACATAGCGGCGCAGCAAGGTATCAAGCAGCACTTTTGGATCGGGTTCATACAGGTAATCCCAGGATGTTTTCTTCAGCTCACCGTCATCGGAAGGCGGTAACGGCAGCAGTTGAACGATCTGTGGTTCCTGGGACATCGTATTGACAAATTTGTTGCTGACAATGTACAGCTTGTCCAAACGACCTTCGTCGTAGGCTTGCAGCATCACTTTCACCGGCCCGATCAGATCCGACAGGGAAGGTTTATCCCCCATGCCGGTCACCTGGGCAACCACGTTGCCGCCCACGGAACCAAAGAAAGAAGCCGCTTTAGAGCCAATCAGCGCCAAATCAACTTCGACGCCTTTTTCGGACCAGCCTTTCATCTCTGACAACAGCCGCTTGAACAGGTTGATGTTCAAACCGCCACAGAGACCACGGTCAGTAGACACCACCAGATACCCGACGCGCTTAACGTCACGCTCATCCAGGTACGGGTGCTTATATTCCAGATTACCCAACGCAAGGTGACCAATCACTTTGCGCATGGTCTCTGCATAAGGACGGCTGGCCGCCATGCGTTCCTGCGATTTACGCATTTTGGAGGCGGCGACCATTTCCATCGCTTTAGTGATCTTTTGCGTGTTTTGCACGCTCGCGATCTTACTACGTATCTCTTTTGCGCCGGCCATCTCTGCTTCTCCTCATTACCAGACGGCCTGCTGTCTTTCAACAGCAGGACCGTTAGGCGTTACCAGGACTGGGTTTTCTTGAAGGTCTCGAGGATAGCTTTCAGCTTGCCCTCGATCTCGTCATTGAAATTGCCAGTTTGGTTGATGTGGTTCAGCAACTCGGCATGCTCGCGGTCTGCGTAAGCAACCAGCGCGGCTTCGAAGCTCACGACTTTCGCGACTTCAACGTCGTTCAGGTAGCCACGTTCAGCGGCAAACAGCACCAGAGACTGTTGTGCGACGGACATCGGCGCATACTGTTTCTGTTTCAGCAGCTCGGTCACTTTCTGACCGTGGCTCAGCTGTTTACGGGTCGCATCATCCAGATCGGAAGCGAACTGAGAGAACGCAGCCAGTTCACGGTACTGTGCCAGCGCGGTACGAATACCACCGGACAGTTTTTTCATGATCTTGGTTTGCGCTGCACCGCCCACACGGGATACAGAGATACCCGGGTTAACTGCCGGACGAATACCGGAGTTAAACAGGTTGGATTCCAGGAAGATCTGACCGTCGGTAATCGAGATTACGTTGGTCGGAACGAACGCGGAAACGTCACCCGCCTGGGTTTCAATGATCGGCAGAGCGGTCAGTGAACCGGTTTGACCTTTGACTTCACCTTTGGTGAAGGCTTCAACGTAGTCGGCGTTTACACGCGCAGCACGCTCCAGCAAACGGGAGTGGAGGTAGAATACGTCGCCTGGGTAAGCTTCACGACCTGGTGGACGACGAAGCAGCAGGGAAATCTGACGATAAGCAACGGCCTGTTTGGACAGGTCATCGTAAACAATCAGTGCATCTTCGCCGCGGTCACGGAAGTATTCACCCATTGCGCAACCGGCATATGGCGCCAGATATTGCAGTGCAGCGGACTCAGACGCGGTAGCAACCACAACGATGGTGTTTGCCAATGCGCCGTGCTCTTCCAGTTTGCGAACCACGTTAGCGATGGTGGACGCTTTCTGGCCGATAGCCACGTAAACACATTTGATACCGGAGTCGCGTTGGTTGATGATCGCATCGATGGCCAGCGCGGTTTTACCGGTCTGACGGTCACCGATCACCAGCTCACGCTGGCCACGGCCGATTGGAATCATCGCATCAACAGATTTGTAGCCAGTCTGAACCGGCTGATCAACGGATTGACGCTCGATAACACCAGGGGCGATAGCTTCAACCGGGGAGAAACCGTCGTTATCAACCGGGCCTTTACCGTCGATAGGTGCGCCCAGGGTGTTAACTACACGGCCCAGCAGGCCACGGCCAACCGGAACTTCCAGAATACGGCCGGTACATTTTACCTTCATGCCTTCGGCCAGATCCGCGTACGGACCCATAACCACGGCACCTACGGAGTCGCGCTCCAGGTTCAATGCGATTGCGTAACGGTTGCCTGGCAGCGCGATCATTTCGCCCTGCATAACTTCGGCCAGACCGTGTACGCGGATGATCCCGTCACTGACGGAAACAATAGTACCTTCATTGTGAGCTTCGCTCACCACATTGAACTGAGCAATGCGCTGCTTGATCAGTTCGCTGATTTCGGTGGAATTCAGTTGCATGCTCCAGTCCCCTTAAGACTGCAAGACGTCTGTCAGGCGTTCAAGACGACCGCGAACGCTGCCATCAATCACCATATCGCCAGCGCGGATAATCACGCCAGCCAGAACAGACTTGTCAATTTTGCAATTCAGCTTAACTTTGCGTGACAGACGTTTTTCCATCGCAGCGGCAATTTTAGCCTGCTGTTCGTCGTTAAGTACGCTCGCAGAGAGCACTTCGACTTCGACGGTGGATTCCAGCAAAGCGCGCAGTTCGATGAACTGCTGCAGCACCGCAGGAAGAACCAGTAAACGTCCATTTTCGGCCATTACACGGATAAAGTTCTGGCCATGTTCGTCGAGCTGCTCGCCACAAACAGCGATGAACGTTTTGGACAGCGTCTCCGGCGCGACAGCACCAGACAGCAGTTCAGAAATTTGTTCATTGCGAGTGGCAACAGCCGCAAACGCCAGCATATCCTGCCAGCGCTCTACGCTTTGGTGCTCAACGGCAAAGTCAAAAGCTGCTTTGGCGTAGGGGCGAGCTACAGTTACAAATTCAGACATCAGCCCCTCCCTCCTTACAGTTCAGCGACCAGTTTATCAACGATGTCGCTGTTAGCAGCTTCATCCACGGAACGTTCGATGATCTTCTCGGCGCCGGCAATTGCCAGCATCGCGACTTGCTTACGCAACTCTTCACGAGCGCGCTTACGTTCGGCTTCGATCTCAGCCTGAGCCTGCGCCACGATTTTGTTACGTTCCTGCTCGGCTTCGGCTTTCGCTTCATCCATGATCTGAGCTTTGCGTTTGTTTGCTTGCTCGATGATCACCTGAGCTTCTGCTTTAGCAGTTTTCAGCTGGTCGGTCGCATTGGCTTGCGCTAAGTCCAAATCTTTTTTGGCACGCTCTGCAGAAGCGAGACCGTCAGCAATTTCTCCCTGACGCTTCTCGATGGCAGCCATAATCGGCGGCCATACATACTTCATGCAGAACCAGACAAACAGAACGAACGCGATGGCCTGGCCGAGGATTGTTGCGTTAAGATTCACAGCACAATGCCTCTTTAAAAGTTAATAGTGGTTTCAGTGTAGAGAAATTCTCTACTTACGCGACAGCAAACATCACGTACAGACCCAGACCAACAGCGATCATCGGGATGGCGTCAACCAGACCCATAACGATAAAGAACTGTGTACGCAGCAGAGGAATCAGGTCAGGCTGACGTGCAGCGCCTTCCAAGAATTTACCACCCAGGATGCCGATACCGATCGCAGCACCGATTGCCGCTAAACCCATCATCACAGCGGCAGCCATGTACAGCAGATCCATACTCAGGTTTTCCATGACAGTCTCCAGTTTGTTTCAGTTTAAAAGTGCAAGTGTTTTAAGAAAATCAGTGCTCTTCAGATGCCATCGACAGATAGACAATCGTCAGAACCATGAAAATAAAGGCTTGAAGCGTAATGATCAGGATGTGGAAAATAGCCCAAGGCAAGCTCAGGACCCACTGTGACCACCACGGCAACAGGCCGGCAATCAGGATGAAGATCAACTCACCCGCATACATGTTGCCGAACAGTCGCAGGCCCAGTGAAACAGGCTTGGACAGCAGGCTGACACCTTCAAGAATCAGGTTGATAGGAATGAATACAGGGTGGTTGAACGGCTGCATGGTTAACTCTTTAACGAACCCACCAACGCCTTTCATTTTGATGCTGTAGAACAGAATCAGGATAAATACGCCCAACGCCATCGACAAGGTCACGTTCACGTCCGCAGTCGGTACTACGCGCAGCGCAGGCAGACCAAGATGAGCCCCGATGAACGGCAGGAAGTCTACCGGAATCAGGTCCATCATGTTCATCAGGAATACCCAGACGAATACGGTCAACGCCAGTGGAGCAATTACCTTGCTCTTGCCGTGGTACATATCGCGCACGCTGCTGTCGACAAACCCGACGACCAGTTCCACTGCGGTTTGCAGTTTGCCCGGCACGCCGCTGGTGGCGTTTTTGGCAACCCTGCGGAAAACCACCAGGAACAGAACCCCGAGGACAACGGAGAAAAACATCGAGTCGAGGTTAATCGACCAAAAACCAGTCCCGACCTGAAGCTGCGTCAGGTGGTGACCGATATACTCCTGTGGACTGTTGTATCCCTCTGCAGACATGATGCCTCTACCCTTATTTAGTTAATTTCGGTAACTGTTAATCACGGCGGGTGCCAAAATTTGCACCACTAACACCGCTAAATAGGTCAGGCCAAGCGGTATAAATTCCGCCTTGAACACCCCAAGCGCCACGATCAGCAAAACGATGGTGATCACGACCTTTAGCCCCTCGCCTATGGCGAACGACCAGGCAACCCGACCGGGCGCCGGCGTCTGCGCCTGATGGCGCAAGGCAAACAGCATAAACATTGCACTCGGCAACCAGGCGGCGAGACCACCAGCCAATGCCGAAGCGCTCCATTCCAGGCTTTTCAGCAAGAAAACAGCGCTGATCAGAACAAAAGTCATTAACTGCAGGAACAGCAGTTTGCGTGCTACTTTTCCGCTGTAAAAGGACACAGACATGACGTTTGTTCTCTCCGTACCCCAGAGGGGGTATGCTGAGTGACGTATAAAACTGTCTTTGCTGTCCTGAGTCAAGCAGCAAAAAACGAGCAAATTATACGGGGCATACCAACGAATTCAATCGATAAGTAGCGAAAAGGTGAACAATTATTTAAATTCCCCTATTTGGGGCCATTTTCACAAGAAAACGGTCGGAATAATAGGGCTAATTTAATTGTCTGATTATTCCAGCATTGCACCAAGAAACGCGAAGCCGCTCACAATAATGCCTCTTCCTGATTTATAGCTCATCGTAGCGCAAACTGTCTTTAGCTAATTGAGTGATCAAAAGACATTATAAATCAAAACATTACAAGTTAACTGTTCAAAAACAATCCATACACCCGAGAAAAACCTTTTATTGACAGCTTCCGGGCTAATATTACAACAGCCAATTAACATTAGCAGCAAAGCAGAAGCGTTCGCTTATCGTTGCTAACGTGACTATTTCAAACTGCAATTACCTTATTGTCGCTAATTAACGGCGCTTTTTGTGTTAATAAAAAGTAAATTAACTAAAAAAACCGCCATTTGATTAGTCTGCTTACTTTTACTTTAGGCACTATCTTTTAATTCACGCTTATTTGATCGAAAGCAAACTCAGTTTGCCTTAAGTACCACCAAATGGCGTTCACCTTCGAGTTCCGGCACCTGCAGACGCACCACCGACTCCAGCACTATGCCTTCAGGCAGTTGTGCCAGCTCTTCATCCGGGCGTACCCCTTTCAGCGCGTAGAACCTGCCCTGCCCTTTTGCCGGCAGATGGTGGCACCAGGACAGCATATCCTGCAGAGAAGCGAAAGCGCGGCTGATGACGCCGTCAAACGGCGGTTCGGCCGGGAACGCCTCAACACGGCTCTGCACCGGCTCGATATTGGTCAATCCCAGTTCATGCTGTACCTGACGCAGGAAGCGCACTCGCTTGCCCAGGCTGTCCAGCAGGGTGAAATGTGAATCTGGGCGGACGATGGCCAACGGGATGCCGGGCAGGCCGGGCCCTGTGCCTACGTCGATGAAACGCGAGCCTTGCAGATGCGGATTCACCACGATGCTGTCGAGAATATGGCGCACCAGCATTTGCTGCGGATCGCGCACGGAGGTGAGGTTATAAGCCTTGTTCCACTTATCCAGCATGCCGACATAACCCAGCAGCTGCTGTTTTTGCTGATCGGGAAGCGCAATACCTGCCGCCGAGAGCAGCGAATCTAATTTTTTCTGCACAACGTGTCCTCTGACAGGCGCGGAACGGCAAGCCAAATCAGGGCTGGCCAATGAGGCGGCCATGATAATTCAGGCCTGAGATGATGTCAGCGGCCATTTGCTCACTGAGTAAACAAACGGCCGCCCAAAAACAGGATTTATGCGCTGCGGCGCAGCAGTCCCTGCTTTTTCAGCCAAATCAGCAGGATCGAGATCGCCGCCGGAGTGATGCCGGAGATACGTGAAGCCTGGCCGATAGAGTTCGGTTTATGATCGTTCAGTTTGGCGATAACTTCATTCGACAAACCGGAAACCTGCCGGTAATCAAGATCCAGTGGCAGCACGGTATTCTCGTTGCGCTGTTGTTTTTCGATCTCTTCCTGCTGACGGGCGATATAACCTTCGTATTTTACCTGGATCTCAACCTGTTCGGCGGCCTGGGTATCCGCCAGCGGTGGTGCGAAAGCGGCAACGGTGGTCAGCTGCGCGTAATCCATTTCAGGACGGCGCAGCAGTTCCTCGCCGTTAGCCTCGCGTGATAGCGGTGCTTTCAGCAACGCGTTAACCTGCTCGACGTTTTCGGCGTGAGGATGCATCCAAATGTCACGCAAGCGCTGACGCTCTTGTTCGATGTGTTCCAGCTTCTCGCTAAAGCGCGCCCAGCGTGCATCGTCAACCAGGCCCAGCTCGCGGCCTTTTTCTGTCAGGCGCAGGTCGGCATTGTCTTCGCGCAGCATCAGGCGGTATTCGGCGCGTGAAGTGAACATGCGGTACGGTTCTTTAGTCCCTAGAGTACTGAGATCGTCCACCAGCACACCCAGATAAGCTTGATCGCGGCGTGGCGACCAGCCTTCGTCTTCATTGGCGTAACGCCCGGCGTTCAGACCGGCCAGCAGACCCTGGGCCGCGGCTTCTTCATAGCCGGTGGTACCGTTGATCTGGCCGGCGAAGAACAGGCCCTGGATGAATTTGCTTTCCAGCGTGGGTTTCAGATCGCGGGGATCGAAGAAATCATATTCGATGGCGTAACCCGGGCGAACGATACGGGCATTCTGCATCCCTTCCATCGAACGAACGATCTGCATCTGTACGTCAAACGGCAAGCTGGTAGAAATGCCGTTTGGATAAATTTCATTGCTGGTCAGTCCTTCCGGTTCGAGGAAGATCTGATGCGCGTTACGATCGGCAAAGCGCATCACCTTGTCTTCGATCGACGGGCAATAGCGTGGACCGATCCCTTCGATGATCCCGGCATACATCGGGCTACGATCGAGGTTATTACGGATCACGTCATGGGTTTTTTCGTTGGTATGAGTGATGTAGCACGCCATTTGTTCCGGATGCTGATCGGCATTTCCCATGAACGAGAAAACCGGAATCGGTGTATCGCCATGCTGCGGAGCCAGTACGCTGAAATCGATGGTACGTGCGTCAATGCGCGGCGGCGTGCCGGTTTTTAAACGGTTTACGCGCAGTGGCAACTCACGCAGACGCTGTGATAGCGAGATCGATGGAGGATCCCCGGCGCGGCCACCGCTGTAATTTTCCAGACCAATGTGGATCTTGCCATCCAGGAAGGTGCCTACGGTCAGTACCACCGCTTTGGCGCGGAATTTAAGGCCCATCTGGGTAACGGCGCCGACGACACGATCGTTTTCCACGATGAGATCTTCAACGGGTTGTTGGAAGATCATTAGATTAGGCTGGTTCTCCAGCGCAGTGCGCACCGCTTGCCGATATAGCACGCGGTCTGCCTGAGCTCGGGTAGCCCGTACCGCAGGGCCTTTACTCGCGTTTAGTATCCTAAACTGGATGCCGGCATGGTCGATCGCCGTTGCCATCAGGCCGCCAAGTGCATCAATTTCCTTAACCAGATGCCCTTTACCAATACCGCCAATCGCCGGGTTACAAGACATCTGCCCCAGCGTATCGATATTGTGTGTCAATAATAAAGTCTGACGCCCCATGCGTGCCGCAGCCATAGCGGCTTCGGTACCGGCATGGCCACCACCGATGATGATGACGTCAAATTGCTCTGGATAAAACATGGAACTGCACCTCGCCGTATTGCGAACGATCGTTGTTTGCCCTGGGGTGGGGGATTCTACTCAAGTTTAGTCGATCGACCAAGTGGTCAGGATCTTAGGTAATTAAAAGAAGATCTTTTTTATTTAAAGATCTCTTTATTAGATCTCTTATTAGGATCGCGATCCTCTGTGGATAAGTGATTATTCGCGATTGAGATCAGCGGATTAAGGAGGATCGTTAGCTGTGAATGATCGGTGATCCTGTTGCTTATAAGCTGGGATCTAAATGGCATGTTATGCACAGGACAAAAAGCGACCTACGGTTGTTATTGGGATAACTACTGCTTTTACCCTGCTTTTAAGCATAGTTATCCACAATCGTTCGCGTGATCTTTGTGCAAATTAGAGTAAATTAACCCAGTTTTTTACCCATTCCTCTGCCGGATCCTCAGGAATTTCGTGTTTAGTCACGTCGATCTCCAGCCGATCGCCGATCCTTTTCGCTCCGCAGGCGATCAAAAGATCGTTGATCCGTTGGATCGCGCCACAGAAGGTATCGTATTCAGAGCTGCCTAAACCGACGGCACCGAACTCTACCTGCGATAAGTCAGGCCGCTGTTCTTCTATTTGTTCCAGAAGCGGCTGCAGATTATCCGGCAAGTCGCCGGCGCCGTGGGTTGAAGACACCACCAGCCAGCGTCCGGAGAGGGTCAGTTCATCCAATTCAGGGCCGTGCAGCATCTCGGTAGTGAAACCCGCTTCTTCCAGTTTTTCAGCCAAATGTTCGGCTACATACTCGGCGCTGCCAAGCGTACTGCCACTGATCAGAGTTATGTCTGCCATGAATGCATGATCCCAGCCTTCTTAAAGTCGCAGCATTGTACGCTGTGAATCGGCTGGGATCTACCTGTGGATAATATGGGTATACTAATTAACTGACTAAGGCGTGATGGTACGCATGATGGGGTTCTGCAGCGAGATCAGGGTTTCGGTGGACTGGATCTCGTCAATCGTCTGGATCTTGTTGATAAGTACCTGTTGCAACGCATCTATGGAGCGGCACATCACTTTGATAAATACGCTGTAGTGGCCAGTGGTGTAGTAGGCCTCGACCACTTCCTCCAGGCTTTCGAGTTTTTTTAGCGCGGAAGGATAGTCTTTGGCACTCTTTAATATAATGCCGATAAAACAGCAGACGTCGTAACCCAGCCGTTTGGGGTTTACGTCTACCCGCGCGCCGGTAATGATCCCGGCCTGCTTCATTTTCTCCACCCTCACATGAATGGTACCGGGACTGACGGCAAAGTTCTTCGCCAGTTCGGCATAGGGCGTGCGTGCGTTCTCCATAAGGACGTTGAGAATGCCGCGATCGAGATTATCGATCTGGTAATTTTCCGCCATTTAAACCCCCATTAATTGCTGATTGTTGATTTATCACCCCCTAAAAATGAACGATTAAAAGTGAAAAGGCAATATTGATTGACGTATATTGAATTTCATTGCCGTTATGTTGCTTAATCGATGGCAACAGAGACAGATTTATAAGAGAAACGGCAATGAAAAAACAGTTTATCCAAAAACAACAACAAATCAGCCTGGTCAAATCCTTCTTCTCTCGCCAACTGGAACAGCAACTTGGTCTGATCGAAGTGCAAGCGCCTATCCTCAGCCGCCTGGGCGACGGAACTCAGGACAACCTGTCCGGCAGCGAGAAAGCGGTGCAGGTGAAGGTGAAAACCTTACCGGATGCCACCTTCGAAGTGGTGCACTCACTGGCCAAGTGGAAACGCAAAACGTTGGGCAGCCATGATTTCGGCGCAGGTGAAGGCCTGTATACCCATATGAAAGCGCTGCGCCCGGATGAAGATCGCCTTAGCGCGATCCACTCGGTTTACGTTGATCAATGGGATTGGGAACGGGTGATGGGCGATGGCGAACGTAGCCTGGATTACTTGCAAAGCACCGTGCGCAGCATTTATGCGGCTATTAAGGCTACGGAAGCCGAAGTGAGCCGCGAATACGGCTTAACCCCGTTCCTGCCGGATCAAATCCATTTTGTTCACAGCGAAACCCTGTTGCAACGTTACCCTGAGCTGGATGCCAAAGGTCGTGAGCGGGCTATTGCCAAAGAATTGGGTGCGGTATTCCTGATCGGTATCGGCGGTAAACTGTCGCATGGCAAATCTCATGATGTGCGTGCGCCGGATTATGATGACTGGACTACGCCGGCAGCAGAAGGGCTGGCTGGCCTGAATGGCGATATTGTGGTGTGGAACCCGGTCTTGCAGGATGCCTTTGAACTCTCTTCTATGGGGATCCGCGTTGACGCCGACGCGCTGAAACGTCAATTGTCGCTGACTGGCGATGAAGATCGCCTCAAGCTGGAGTGGCATCAGTCGCTGCTGCGCGGCGATATGCCGCAGACCATCGGGGGTGGCATCGGACAGTCGCGTCTGGTGATGCTGTTACTGCAACTGTCGCATATCGGGCAGGTGCAATGCGGCGTGTGGTCGCCGCAAGTGCGTGAAGCGGTCGAAGGGCTGTTGTAATCTTCAGCGCCGCCAGCGGCGCATTAAACGGCTTTTTAACCCGGTGTCAAAGCGCCAGATATGATCGAAGATGCGCATGATGCCGGGTTTGCCATAGGCGGACATCGCCACGGCATGGAAGCGCTGCTGGTGGCTTTGTTGCTGCTGTTTCACCTTCTTTATGACCTCCTCCGGCAATCGCTGGGCAATAAAGTCAGAAATGATCACCGCGTCGGCGTCAAACCAGCCGCTGTCTGCCATTTTGGTGACAGTGGCGTTCAGGCAAGCGGCCAGATCGGTGCCGCCGCGAAAATGCTGGCCGAGAAAACGCACCGCCTGCTCGATGCCGCTGGCGGCGGTAAGCTCGTAATGCACGATTTGGTTGGCGAACAGCATGATGTAACAACGGCGGTTATCCGCCAACGCTATGCGCAGCAGCGCCAGGCAAAAAGCCTTGGCGCACTGCTCATTGAAACCGCCCATCGAGCCTGACGTATCCACGCAGACGATAAACGGCCCTCGCGGTTGCTGATCTTGCTGCTGGTGGGTGACCTGTCGGATCAAGATTTGCTCCTGCCAGACGTCGCCCTGCAGGCGATACGTCAACAGCCGCTTTTCCAGCAGGCGACGGTAAAATTCAAACTCCAGTTCTTCGATGCCCAGCGTAGCCAGTTCCGGCGGCAGCAGGCGCAGAATATCGTCGCTTTGGTGAATACCGCTGACCTCTTCCGGCAGCGTGGCCGGCACCTGGACCATTACGCGGAACGGTTCCGGCAGCGCGTCTTGTTGTTGCACCGCCTTGGCTTGATAACTGCGACCCAATTGCTGCGCCAGTTTTTTCAGCTCCGGTTGCTGTTGCAGGAAATTGCCGTATTCCACCAGCCGCTGGTAGTCGCCGCGCTGCAGATGGCCTTTGCTCATATCCCACAACCGCCCGGCGGCGGTGTCATTTTCCGATAACAGCGGCTCCAGCGCGCCGCTCAGCGCCAGACGTTCCTGCAGCTCCGCCATCAGTTGCTCCCGCTCCTGTTCCAGTAGCTGGTGGTGCAGCATGGTGGCCTGCAGCGTCAGGCTGATGCGCCAGCGCTGCAAAAACAGGGTCTGGAAGCTGTCGTCCAGCGGATGATTGGGCAGATCGGCGGCATCCACCAGCGAACGGGCCTGCTCATAAAACGGGGAAACCAACTGACGCAGCAGATCGAGGGTATCGTTCAGGTGGTGATAGAACTGGGTATTGTTCTCCAACTGACACTGTTGATAGCGATAAAACTCCTGCGCCAGTGCCGGGGGAACCATGGCTTCATGGATACGCTCTTTCAGTTGCAGTTTCCAGCGCGGCAGGTCGCGATCCAGCGCCCGGCGGATGGCTGGAAACTTCTTGAAAAAAACCGTCAATTGCGGTGCTGCCAACATGCCGACGATCATCTCCTCGATCAGCTCACCTTCGGTGATCGCCAGCAGCAGATCGAGCGTTTCCAGGCTGAGCATAGTTATTGGCCGCGCATCTGCTGGTGCTGCTGCTTGATCTGTTCCGCCACCTGCAACAGGCTGGCTTCAATTTTTGCCAGGCCGCCGGCAGGAGTAAACAGGCAGGGTTGGTGTTGGCTGAACAAACGGCGCTGTTCTGCCAGGCGTTGTGCCAGCGCGTCCATTTCGTCCAACATCGCCTGCGGCGTACCACCGGTCTGTTTGCCGGGCAAGGCCAGCAGAGAAGGCTGGCGGCTGACGTCCAGTATCGTCAGGTGCAGTTGCTCGTTCACTTCCAGATCGATCTGCTGGGCAAAGCCGATACCGTTCAGTTTGGCGCGCACGTCGCCGCCCTTTTGCAGCCAGTTTTCCAGCGCGCTGCTTTCAATGCTCAGATGGTTGACCTGAATATCATGCAGCTGCAGCGGTTTTTGCAGCAGCAGGGTCAGGGTGCCGGTGCCTAATGGCACCGCCGGCATGAACTGGGGTTTTCTGCTGAACATGGCGCCTTTTTTCACCAGCGCTATCGCCTGACGATCGCTCTGCTGCTGTTGATGTTGCAGCCAGCGGGTGTGGATCTGCTGTAGCTGGATCAACAGCGTCTGTTGCTGATAGGCCGACTCGGTCAGTAACTGGTCGATTTGCTGTTGCAGCAGCTTTAGCGAAGTGAGGTCATGCCACAGGCAATCCTTCAACAACATCAGGTCGAGCGGGGCGACGGCGTCGCGGCCGCTGAAGAAGGCGCAGGCCTGCAACAGCCGCAATGCCTTTTTCCAACGACGGTCGGAGACGTAGGGAGCGCTTTCCAGCGCATCCAACCGCTGGCGCAACTGGAATATCAGCTCAAAGCAGTCTTCGGGCAGTTTGACCTTGTCGATCTGCGGCTGCCATTGGTGAAATTCTTCGTCGCTGATGCTCAGGGCTTCGGGGACCGGGTTGTCATTCTCATTCTGGCGGCTGACCAGCAGCGAGCGGAAATTCTGTTTATCCTGAACTTTGTCCAGCCACAGGCGGATCAGCATGCGGTCGTACAGCGCTTCCAGGCTGTTGTCGGCCTCAGGCAGTTCGTTAGAGGCGGTAACCAGTAATCGCAGCGGGATCGGTTCTTCGCTATTACCGTTGCGGAAGCGGCGTTCGTTGATCGCCGTTAACAGGGTATTTAGGATCGCCGGGCCGGCTTTCCAGATTTCATCCAGGAACACGATCTCCGCCTCGGGCAGATAGCCGGCGGTCAGACGCTGATAACGGCCTTCATCTTTTAATGCCTGGATAGACAGCGGGCCGAACACTTCTTCCGGCGTCGAAAAACGCGTCATCAGGTATTCGAACGAACGCGCGCGGCGAAAGGCGAATTTTAACCGGCGGGCAATCAGGCTCTTGGCGATGCCGGGCGGGCCGAGAAGAAACACGCTTTCACCGCTCAGCGCCGCCAGCAAACACAGGCGAATTGCTTCCTGCCGTTCATAAAGACCGCTCTCCAGCGCGCTGCTGAGGCGGGAAATCCGTTCTGCCAGAAGTGATGATGGCGCCATATTATTGTCGTGTTGTCCGAGAGTTAGCCAATCTTGGTGGATAATCCGATGATAAACCACCATTATTTTTAATGGTATAGCTTGTTGATTAGTAAAATCTTTCTATTATCAAAAGGGTGGCTGGTTCACATTTTGTTTATTTTTTGGGGCTGATATAAGAGTAGGCAAGCAGTATAAATCGTGCATACTGTGCGCCTTTTAGTGGGCGTAACGGATCTTAGAGCCCGTATCTCTGGCTGATGCGGATGCATCGCTAACGGATGTTCTAATAAAGAAACGAATTATGAGCACAGAACATAAACAGTCCTTATCAGCGGTAACTCTGGCGGCAATTGGGGTGGTTTACGGTGATATTGGCACCAGCCCTCTTTATACCCTGAGAGAATGTTTCTCCGGCCATTATGGCTTCGATGTTCGTCCTGACGTGGTATTTGGCTTCCTGTCCCTGATTTTCTGGATGCTGATTATCATCGTTTCGCTTAAATACCTCAGCTATGTCATGCGTGCGGATAATGCCGGCGAAGGCGGTATCCTGACGCTGATGTCGCTGGCCGGGCGCAATACTTCCGCGCGTACCACCGCGGTGTTGGTGATTCTCGGCCTGATTGGCGGCAGTTTCTTCTATGGTGAGGTGGTGATCACCCCGGCGATATCGGTGATGTCGGCGATAGAGGGGCTGGAGATCGCTGCGCCCTCGCTCGATGGCTATATCGTCCCCTTATCCATTCTGGTGCTGACGCTGCTGTTCGCTATCCAAAAACACGGTACCGGCAGCGTCGGAAAACTGTTTGCTCCGGTGATGCTGCTGTGGTTTATCGTGTTGGCGGTGCTGGGCGCGCGCAGCATCATCGCTAACCCGGAAGTGCTGCAGGCGATGAACCCGAAATGGGCGCTGAACTTCTTTATGGAATATAAGAAGGTCTCGTTCTTTGCGTTGGGCGCGGTGGTGCTGTCGATTACCGGCGTTGAGGCGCTGTATGCCGATATGGGGCACTTCGGCAAATTCCCTATCCGCCTGGCCTGGTTCACCGTGGTGTTGCCTTCGCTGGTACTGAACTATTTCGGCCAGGGTGCGTTGCTGCTGAAAAATCCCGAGGCGATCAAGAACCCGTTCTTCCTGTTGGCGCCGGACTGGGCGTTGATCCCGCTACTGATCTTGGCGACGCTGGCTACAGTCATTGCCTCGCAAGCGGTGATTTCCGGCGTATTCTCCCTGACCCGCCAGGCGGTGCGCCTGGGGTATCTGTCGCCGATGCGTATTATCCATACCTCGGAAATGGAATCCGGCCAAATCTATATTCCGGTGATTAACTGGACGTTGTATATCGCGGTCGTGCTGGTGATTGTGGGCTTCGAACACTCCAGCAACCTGGCGGCGGCGTACGGCATAGCCGTTACCGGCACCATGGTGCTGACCAGTATTCTGGTGACCTCGGTGGCGATCAAAAACTGGCACTGGAACCGTTTCATCACCGTTGGCATTCTGATTATCCTGCTGATTATCGACGTGCCGATGTTCTCCGCCAACGCCCTGAAACTGTTCTCTGGCGGTTGGCTGCCGTTGATGCTGGCGCTGGTGATGTTCATCATCATGACCACCTGGAAAAGCGAACGTTTCCGTCTGTTGCGCCGCATGCATGAACACGGTAACTCTCTGGAGGCGATGATTGCCTCACTGGAGAAATCGCCGCCGGTACGGGTGCCGGGTACGGCAGTATTTATGTCGCGCGCCATTAACGTGATCCCTTTTGCGCTGCTGCATAACCTGAAACACAACAAGGTGCTGCATGAGCGGGTGGTGCTGCTGACGCTGCGTACCGAGGATGCGCCTTACGTACATAATGTGCGTCGGGTGACCATCGAACAGCTTTCACCGACCTTCTGGCGGGTAGTGGCCAGCTACGGCTGGCGCGAAACGCCGAACGTTGAAGAAGTGTTCCACCGCTGTGGGTTGGAGGGGCTGCCGTGCCGCATGACGGAAACCTCGTTCTTTATGTCGCACGAGTCGTTGATCCTGACCAAACGGCCTTGGTATCTGTTCCTGCGCGGCAAGCTGTTTATCGCGCTGAGTCGCAACGCGCTGCGCGCGCCGGACCAGTTTGAGATCCCGCCGAATAGGGTGATAGAACTGGGAACCCAGGTCGAGATTTAACTCCCTCTCAGGGGCTCAGCAATGCTGGGCCCCTTTTGTTTCCGCTTTTCAGTTGCACGAGCGAAACGTTTCGATAGCGATCACATTTCTGCATTATCCCGGTTGCCTTCCCCTGCCGTTTTTTTAAACTCATCCAATAGCGAAACGTTTCGCTGCTGGAGTGAGAAGATGAAAAAAGGCGTACTGCTGAATGCTGAGGTTTCTGCCGTGGTTTCCCGGCTCGGCCATACCGATCAGATTGTCATCTGTGATGCGGGGCTGCCGATCCCGGCGGTAACGCAGCGTATCGATCTGGCATTGACCCAGGGAGTGCCGACGTTTTTGCAGGTGGTCGGGGTAGTGACGCAGGAGATGCAGGTTGAAAGCGCCATTCTGGCGGAAGAGATGGTGCATCAAAATCCGCAGCTCCATCAAGCCTTGTTGGCTCAACTGACGCAGCTTGGCCAACACCAGGGAAACACCATTGGCGTGAGTTATATCAGCCACCAGGCTTTTAAAGCGCAAACTGAACACAGCCGGGCGGTGATCCGCAGTGGTGAATGTTCGCCGTACGCGAACGTTATCCTCTGCGCCGGCGTAACTTTCTGAGGCATTTATGCAACCTTTACTGCAACTGAAAGGGATCGATAAAGCCTTTCCCGGCGTGAAGGCGCTTTCCGGCGCCGCACTCAGCGTCTACCCCGGTAAGGTGATGGCGCTGGTGGGCGAAAACGGCGCCGGGAAGTCCACCATGATGAAAGTGCTGACCGGTATCTATAACAAAGATGCCGGCAGTCAGTATTTTCTCGGCAAAGAGGTGGCGTTCAACGGGCCAAAGGATTCGCAGGAAGCGGGCATCGGCATTATCCATCAGGAACTGAACCTGATCCCTCAACTGACGATTGCGGAAAACATTTTCCTGGGGCGTGAGTTTGTTAACCGCTTTGGCTGCATCGACTGGAAGCGAATGTACGCCGAAGCCGACAAACTGCTGGCGCGGCTGAACCTGAGTTACAGCAGCCACCGGCTGGTGGGCGAACTGTCGATCGGCGACCAGCAGATGGTGGAAATCGCCAAGGTGCTGAGCTTCGAGTCGAAAGTCATCATTATGGATGAGCCGACCGATGCGCTGACCGACACGGAAACCGCGTCTTTATTTAAAGTGATCAATGAGCTGAAGGCCGAGGGGCGTGGCATTGTTTATATCTCGCACCGGCTGAAGGAGATCTTCGAAATCTGCGATGACGTCACGGTGTTCCGAGATGGGCAGTTTATCGCAGAGCGGCCAGTCAGCGAGCTGCAGGAAGACCTGCTTATCGAAATGATGGTCGGCCGCAAACTGGAGGAGCAGTACCCGCGGCTTAACCTGCCGCGCGGTGAAAAGCGGTTGCAGGTCAGCCAGGTTTCCGGCCCCGGCGTGCATGACGTCAGCTTTACTCTCTACCGCGGCGAAATACTGGGTGTGGCAGGGCTGATGGGGGCCGGGCGCACCGAGTTGATGAAGATTCTCTACGGTGCCGCGCCGCGCAAAGCAGGCACGGTCAGCCTCGATGGCCATGAGGTGGTGACTCGTTCTCCGCAGGACGGCCTGGCGAACGGCATCGTGTATATCTCCGAAGACCGCAAACGCGATGGCCTGGTACTGGGGATGTCGGTGAAGGAAAACATGTCGCTGACTGCGCTGCGTTATTTCAGCCGCGCCGGCGGTAGCCTGAAACAGGCTGATGAGCAGCAGGCGGTAGGGGATTTCATTCGCCTGTTCAATATCAAGACGCCCTCGATGGAACAGCCGATTGGCCTGCTTTCCGGCGGTAATCAGCAGAAGGTGGCGATTGCCCGCGGCCTGATGACGCGGCCAAAGGTACTGATCCTCGACGAGCCGACGCGCGGTGTCGACGTCGGTGCAAAAAAAGAAATCTATCAGTTAATCAACCAGTTCAAGCAGGAAGGGCTGAGCATCATTCTGGTGTCTTCGGAAATGCCGGAGGTGCTGGGCATGAGTGACCGCATCCTGGTGATGCACGAAGGGCACCTAAGCGGTGAATTCCCGATTGAACAGGCCACCCAGGAAGTGTTGATGGCAGCGGCCGTCGGCAAGCAATACGGCGTAAAGCAGGAGTAATCAGATATGAGTTCCCAGAGTGTCGCAAAGCGCTGGTTCAGTAAAGAGTGGCTGTTAGAGCAAAAATCCCTGATTGCTCTGCTGGTGCTGATTGCCGTGGTCTCTTCAATGAGCCCGAATTTCTTCACCCTGAACAACCTGTTCAATATTCTCCAGCAAACGTCGGTGAACGCCATTATGGCGGTCGGGATGACGCTGGTGATCCTGACTTCCGGTATCGATCTGTCGGTGGGATCGCTGCTGGCGCTGACCGGTGCGGTGGCGGCGTCGATCGTCGGTTTTGAAATTAACGCGGTGGTGGCCGTTGCGGCGGCGCTGGCGTTGGGTGCTGCGGTGGGTGCCTGCACCGGCGTGATTGTCGCCAAAGGCAAGGTACAGGCATTTATTGCCACCCTGGTGATGATGTTGCTGCTGCGCGGCGTCACCATGGTGTACACCAACGGCAGCCCGGTGAATACCGGCTTTACCGACGTGGCCGATACCTTCGGCTGGTTCGGTATCGGCCGCCCGTTGGGGGTGCCAACCCCGATCTGGATTATGGCGATAGTGTTTATCGCCGCCTGGTACATGCTGCATCACACTCGCCTGGGCCGCTATATTTATGCCCTGGGCGGTAACGAAGCGGCGACTCGCCTTTCCGGTATCAGCGTCGATAAAGTGAAGATTATCGTTTATTCACTGTGCGGGCTGCTGGCGGCGCTGGCTGGCGTTATCGAAGTGGCTCGCCTGTCTTCTGCGCAGCCGACTGCCGGTACCGGCTATGAGTTGGATGCCATCGCGGCCGTCGTGCTGGGTGGCACCAGCCTGGCGGGCGGCAAGGGCCGCATCGTCGGTACGCTGATCGGGGCGCTGATCCTCGGCTTCCTGAACAACGGCCTGAATTTACTGGGTGTTTCTTCCTACTACCAAATGATCGTGAAGGCAGTGGTGATACTGCTGGCGGTTCTGGTAGATAACAAAAGCAACAAGTAACCTCCCCTACAGGAATCACGATGATGAAAATGAAAAAACTGGCAATCCTGGCTTCGGCCTTCGCTCTGACCGCTACCCTGAGCGCTAATGCGTTGGCGAAAGACACCATCGCGCTGGTGGTATCCACCCTGAATAATCCGTTCTTCGTTTCCATGAAAGAAGGCGCACAGCAGGAAGCCAATAAATTGGGCTATAACCTGGTGGTGCTGGACTCGCAGAACAACCCGGCGAAAGAGCTGGCTAACGTGCAGGATCTGATGGTGCAGGCGCCTAAACTGCTGCTGATTAACCCGACGGATTCCGATGCGGTGGGTAACGCCATCAAGATGGCCAATCAGGCTAAAATCCCGGTCATTACGCTGGACCGCGTGGCAAGCAAGGGCGAAGTGGTCAGCCATATCGCCTCGGATAACCGCGTTGGCGGCAAAATGGCCGGCGACTTTATCGCTAAAAAAGTGGGCGCAGACGCTAAAGTGATCCAGTTGGAAGGGATCGCCGGCACCTCCGCCGCCCGCGAGCGTGGCGAAGGGTTCAAACAGTCGCTGGATCAGAACAAATTCAAACTGCTGGCCAGCCAGCCGGCAGATTTCGACCGCACCAAGGGCCTGAATGTAATGCAGAACCTGCTGACTGCACATCCGGACGTGCAGGCGGTGTTTGCGCAGAACGACGAAATGGCGCTGGGCGCACTGCGCGCGCTGCAAACCGCCGGTAAAACCGATGTGGTCGTGGTAGGCTTCGACGGCACCGCCGACGGTGTGAAAGCGGTTGAAGGCGGCAAGTTGGCGGCGACCGTGGCGCAGCGTCCGGATCAAATTGGCGTGATTGGCGTGGAAACGGCGGATAAAGTCTTGAAAGGCGAGAAAGTGCCGGCAACCATCCCGGTTGATTTGAAACTGGTCACTAAATAAGTCATACCAGCGCCATCGAAACGGGGCGTTTATGATGGCGCGCAATTCAGGAATCAATGCGATGGAAACAGGTAAGCTGGTGGTGCTTGGCAGTATCAATGCCGACCATATCCTCAATATTGAGCAGTTTCCCCGGCCGGGTGAAACGGTGATCGGGAAACAGTATAAGGTGGCATTTGGCGGTAAAGGCGCGAATCAGGCGGTGGCGGCAGGGCGCAGCGGTGCGGAGATTGCCTTTATAGCCTGCGTCGGCGCAGATGACATCGGTGAACGCATCCGCTTGCAACTGGCGACCGATCGCATTGATACCCAACCGATTGAGGCTATTGCCGACACCACCACGGGTGTGGCGCTGATTTTTGTCAATGCTGAAGGCGAGAACGTGATCGGCATCGATGCCGGTGCCAATGCCGCTGTAACGCCCGACTATCTGGCGCGCTATCAGCAGAAAGTGATCCAGGCCGATGCTTTGCTGATGCAGCTCGAGTCGCCGCTGGAAACGGTGATGGCCGCCGCTCGTCTGGCGAAGCGCCATCAAACGCAGGTGATCCTCAATCCGGCACCGGCGCGTGAGCTGCCGGATGAGCTGCTGGTGATGGTCGATATGATTACGCCAAATGAAACGGAAGCCCAGCGCCTCACCGGCATAGCTATCGCTAATGATGGTGACGCGGCTCGTGCGGCGCAAGCCTTGCACGATAAAGGCATAGGCACGGTGATCATTACCCTTGGCAGCCGTGGCGTTTGGCTGAGTGAGAACGGCAACGGCAAGTTGGTGCCCGGCTTCAAGGTTAAAGCGGTAGACACCATCGCTGCCGGTGATACCTTCAACGGGGCGTTGGTGACGGCGCTACTGGAAGGTAAAACCATGGCGGATGCGGTGCGCTTCGCCCATGCGGCGGCGGCGATCGCGGTAACCCGTCCTGGTGCTCAACCTTCCGTGCCCTGGCGTGAAGAGATCGACGCCTTCTTGCAGCAGCAGGAGTAACTCCTTTGGCCACCATGAAAGATGTCGCCCGCCTGGCAGGCGTTTCAACTTCGACGGTTTCACACGTTATCAATAACAATCGCTTCGTCAGCGACAGCGTGCGCGACAAGGTCATGGCGGCCGTAGAACAATTGAACTACGCGCCCTCCGCGCTGGCACGCAGCCTGAAGCTAAACCAGACGCGGACTATTGGCATGCTGGTGACGTCCAGCAACAACCCGTTCTATGCCGAAGTGGTGCGTGGCGTTGAGCGCAGTTGCTACGAGCGCGGCTACAGCCTGATCCTGTGCAATACCGAAGAGGATGCCGCGCGCATGAACCGCAGCATGGAGACGCTGTTGCAAAAACGCGTCGATGGCCTGCTGTTGATGTGCACCGAAAACCATCGACCGTCACAGGACGCGCTGAGCCGCTATCCGTCACTGCCTATCGTGATGATGGACTGGGCACCGTTCGAAGGGGCCAACGACATTATTCAAGACAACTCGCTGCTGGGCGGGGAGATGGCGACCGATCACCTGATCGCCCGCGGTTATCGCAATATTGCCTGTATCGCCGGCCCGCAGGATAAAACCACCGCACGCCATCGTTTGGAAGGCTACCGCCGCGCCATGCAACGCGCCGGGCTGGCGATCTTGCCCGGATACGAAGTGCACTGCGACTTTGAATTTGAAGGTGGCGTTACCGCGATGAAACAGCTGCTGGCGTTGGCCGAACCGCCGCATGCGGTATTCGCCGGTAACGATGCAGTAGCGGTTGGCGCCTATCAGGCGTTATACCAGGCCGGACTGTCGGTACCGCAGGACATGGCGGTGATGGGCTACGATGATATCGAACTGGCCAAATATCTGGCGCCGCCGTTAAGTACTATTCACCAGCCGAAAGATTCGCTGGGAGAACTGGCGATTGATGCGCTGATCAACCGCCTGCAGAATCCGGAACGCGAAGCCCAGATTCTGGTGCTGACCCCCGAACTGGTGGAACGTGCTTCGGTGGGCCACCGCTAGCCTGCCGCTTTCGCTTCTTTCTTCGCTTCCCGGCCGCCGATCAGATTGCGGCCATCCTTCGTTCTCAATAGCATGAAGACGAACGCCGACGCGACGGTGACAATCCCCATAGTGATAAAGGTGTAGTGGAAGTGATCGATCATGGTGCCGAGCGACATCGATTCGTAGAAACGCAAAACTGCTGCGCTGATCGCCACGCCGAAACTGATGGAAAGCTGCTGGGTGACCGCCAGTACGCTGTTGCCGGAGCTGGCATTGGCATCGTTTAAATCCGCCAGACTGATGGTATTCATGGCAGTGAATTGCGTAGACATAGCCATGCCGAGAACGAACAACGGCAAGATCATCAACCACAGCGGCATCCCCGGGCTTTGCAGCGCGAATTGGGCAATCAAGACGCCGATAATTACAGTGATGCCAACCAACGTCTTGCGGTAACCGAACCAGCGCAGCACCTGTGTGACGGTGGATTTTGCCATCAGCGAACCGACGGCAGTCGGCGCCATCATGCAGCCGGCGATAATCGCAGAATAACCGAAGCCCACCTGCAGCATCAGCGGCATCAGAAACGGCACACAGCCGGTGCCCAGACGTGAAGCGACGTTGCCGGCAATGCCCACCGAGAAGGTTCGAGTCTTGAACAAATCCAGACCAATCAGCGGTTGGGGATGCCTGCGGGCATGAGCGATATAACCGAACAGCATCACCACGCCGCTCAGCAGGATACCCAGCGAGATATAGCTGGCCAGCACTCGTTCGCCGAACAACTCAAGCCCGGTGGAAACCAGCACCAGACTCAGGCCAAACAACATAAAGCCAATGAAATCGAAACGGCGCTTGGGGGTGGTGAAATCCGGCATGTATTTACGCGCATAGAAGATGCCGAGCAGGCCAATCGGGATATTAATCAGGAAAATCCAATGCCAGGTGGCGTAGGTCACCAGCCAGCCGCCCAGCAGCGGCCCCATGATTGGCCCAACCAACCCCGGCATGGTCACGAAGTTCAGTACCGGCAATAGTTCGCTGCGCGGGTAGGCGCGCAGCAGCGCCAGACGCGCCACCGGCATCATCATCGCGCCGCCGATCCCCTGAATGACGCGTGAAGTTACCAGCACGCTTAACGTAGGGGAAAGCGCGCACAGCAATGAGCCCAGGGTAAACAGCGACACCGCGAGGATAAATACTCGGCGGGTGCCGAAGCGGTCCGCCAGCCAACCACTGACCGGGATGAGCATGGCGACCGTCAGCGTATAGCTGATTACGGCGGACTGCATCGCCAACGGCGAGCGATCCAGGCTGTGGGCTATCGCCGGTAATGCGGTGTTGAGGATGGTGGCGTCCAGTGCCTGCATAAAGAACGCCATTGCGGCGATCCAGGGTAGCCCTGCCATACTGCGCGCGGATTTGGTCATTGTCGGTCCTGGTTAACTGTCGTATTCGTCCCTCTCATCTTTCTTATATAAGTAGGGGATGAGTCAGTCTTTCTCTTTGAGTAAAACCTGGCATGCGGTTAATGCCTTGGTGCCGTCACCGGCCAGTATCGCATCCACTATGGCCTGATGGTGCTGGAGCTTAATTACTTCATTACCGGTAATGGCTCTGAAGTAGCTTTGATACACCGAACTGAACAGATTGGCGAACGAGGTCAGAAACGGGTTGCCGCTGGCTTCATAGATAAGCTGGTGGAATTGGGTATCAACCTGGATCCAGCGCTCGCGGTCAAATTGGGTATGCAGTGCGCGCATCTCCGCCATCAATTCGGCCAAGTGTGCAGTTTGCTGAGTGCTGGCGTTGGCTGCAGCTAGCGAGCAGGCCTGCGGTTCCAATGAAGTGCGCAGTATAAGGAAGTGTTGCATCACCTGATCGAAGTTTTCCCGAGTCATCCACCAGGTCAATAAATCCTGATCGAGGAAATTCCACTGGCTTTGCGGCATCACCCGGGTACCGATGCGTGGGCGAGGCAGCAGCATACCTTTGGCTGCCAGCATCTTTACTGCTTCACGCACCGCGGTGCGGCTAACGCCGAATTGTTCTCCCAGTTCCATCTCTCCGGGCAAGATACTGCCCGCCTGATAATCGCCTGCCAGAATTTGTTGGCCGAGTTTCTCTGCAAGCAGATAAGAAAGGTTGCGTTGGGCGGCCTGTTGTTGAGCGTTAAATTGCATGGCTGCGAGTCCTTACTGACATTGTTACTCTTATTTTACTCTACGGATCGCCAGCTTTTGTGGCTGTTTGCCGGAAAAAGTGACGAAATCGCTGGCTTGTACAGCGTTTTGCCGAAAAAAA
>NZ_JAUJXB010000004.1:0-355009 GCF_031931805.1 Serratia sp. root2 | reverse complement strand
GCCGCCTGGAGTCGAACCAGCTTTCCTGGTGATGACAATCTCATACCCTTACCTTTTTATTTTAACTAACCACGTCCGGCGCAGTGCGCGAGGTATTCAGAAGTAATCCATCCTGAAGCGGATCGACGACGAATAATCACCGGCTTTCAGTGCATGATGATTGGCTGCCAGTTTCAGGGAGTAATTCAATTAATGTGCATCTTCCATTATTCCTTTGGGTGAATCGCATAAAAAAGATATACGGGAACCTTGCAGGCACAGACACACCGATATTAAAAATAAAGGGGATAAAAATGGGCTTGGTTATACGCCAGGGTAGAGTCAGTCACGGCCTGGAAATCAACGTTGGTAACAGTGACTGACGCGCCATCACCCTGCAAGTAGGCCGCAAAGCTCAGGGTATTGTTACCGTCCTGCAATTTCTGCTCTTTGGTTGCCTGACCCAGCGTGATGGCAAGACTGGCCCCTCCCCCGACACTCAGCAGGGTTTTATTCATTTTTATGGAAAAAATATATTTCCGCCATGAGTTACATTGAACAAGTCAAATACTTGACTTATTTTAATCTAATTACACCCACATCATTTCACGCCGTGCAGTAATTAAGAAACAATTATTGTTAATTAGAAAAAACCCGAGTATGGACCTGCTGTTACTAACAAAAGTTAAACTCGTCACTACACTAAAGAACACTTCCGTAATGGGGTGATTATTTCAGGTATTTACAAAATGAAAAACCCCAAAATTTAAATAATCAAAAAAAAACAATATCAGTTTGGTAAAGTGACTTTTTTTGCAAAAAAACGGAATAACTGATCGCTAAAAGAAAGATATCAGAATATTACTCTACACAACCAAGTTAATTCAAAATATTGGTTCGCATAAAATTATTTTTTGCAATAAAATTTCAAAACAAGCTCAAGTTAACGATTGGAAGTGTTTTTTCATAAAAATACGCAACTACGTAGCAACAAACCATGTCAGGTTTATTTACTGACCTAGAGAAATACGATAACAATCGTCTGTGCGACAGCGCGGTTTATTTGTTCAGAAAACGTCCCAAAAACGTCAACAATGACAAGTAGTGCTCTCGCACACTGCGCCAGCAATGCACCGATGGCAGACGAGGCAGTGTTCGACGTCGCCCTGCCGAAAGTGCCGCCTAACGCCACTCTGGTGTATGCCCTCCAGATCGAAACCGGCACTGCACACAAAAACAGAGCACTAGTGGGTAAACCGCCCGCAATGAAGGGGTAGCGTCCCATAACAGTCAGAAACCGGAGAAAGACACGATGCTGAAAACGCAAATGGAAATCCAGAAGGCACGAGAACTTGCCCTGCACTACCTGTCTGCCATCGGCACGTCAGGGACACCAGTAGACTATCTGATACAGCTCAAAGCGGTGGAGCAGCAATTTTTGGGTCTGCTCAGGCAGGCGGATAACGCGAAATAACAGCATAAGCACATAAGAGGTCCATCCGGGGGCAGCTCAAGTGCCCCATAAAAAAAGCCGGTACCGAACGCCGCAGACCCGATCCGTTAACCCTGGAGCCTGGCTAGCGGCAGTTGGGCCGCTGACGTATCACCCTGCCGTCAGCGGCCATTTTTTTGACGTTGTAGTTTTTACCGGAGTAACCCACGCACTGACGCGCAATCAGGAGAAATGAGATGAACGCAGACAAGAAACGACAGTACCCTATGGCTTCACGTTCCCCCCTTTACGGCTATCCCAGCAGGTGGGGCTTTTTGCTGGCAATCGTGTTTTCCCTGCTGTTCTGGCTGATCTTCATTGCGGGGATCCTGCTTCTGCGGTAAGGATCAGCGCGATATCGTGCTGACTTATCTTTTCCGCCTGATCCCACCCTGCATAAAATCCGAAAACAGTCTGACATCGTACTTGCCGTAATGTTTTTCACTAACACCGAAAGGCCGACATAGCTGTATTTACACTAACTAATAACAAAGATATTGTTTTTAAACATAATGGCAGATACCAATAATGAGTTAAAAGTATCCAGCTGTAAGAAGCGAGTTCAAATCCTTGATGTCGGATTCCTTCCACAGTTCTTCCTCCACCAGGTTGAGCAGCGGTAGATGCGTAGAACACCATGGCATTCCACAGGATGTTTGGGCCAGACTGGTCTTCCGGTACGTACCCGGCGGTAGCATATGGCCCTTGGCCAACCGCACGGTGAACGTCGCGGTTTGCAAGGTGACATCCGCCAAGCCGCCTTCTCTGCTCTGGCAAAGTAGAGAAACTCCCCCCACGGAAAAAAAGACCATCGAGCCTCGGTGGCCATAGGTTAATGCGATAACAAAAGTCGGTGATTAGCCGGCTGCTGAAGTGGATGACAACAGAACTGAATCCTTGTCGGCATAGGTCAGGTGGATCACCTCAACGCCCTCAGCTTCAGCCGCGATTCGTCCGCCGTCGACATATTCGCCGCCATCGTAACCACTGCGTTCCGCATCGGGCATATACCAGGCATGCTCGACCTGACAACTGAACAGATCCGACACTCTCCCGATAACCTCACCGGCTGGCGGGTACCGCGAGGAATCAAAATGCACTCTCAACGTGTTGATGCCATCCCAAACGGTTCAGGCGTTTGCTCCTGGTAAGAATAAAGGGATATCCTCGGTATTCAATATGTCTCTGTTTTTATTTCGATGGCCAAGTGTTTAAAATACTTCGTTATATTTCGGTGATTGTGGGCTTCATAATTTCAACATCGCTTCTCCGTGTCACTGGTATTGGTTTCCCTCTGGCCTCTGCAGCACCAGAATCTTTGTCTAAATTTTTAATATCAATAATTTTAGTTATTGCAACAATCAGGTTCATTTATTTAACATTCGATTTTTTTAAACCTAAAATGATAGATAAGTAATCCCACCATTAATTTTAAGTTATCGATCCATTCCCAATCGAAAAGCAGCACCAGCATGGGATCGATGCCGCTGTCCCTGTCGACTACCGAGTTCGTAGACCGACCAGGTGGAAACCGAAACGCTGATTTGAGCGGCCATCCACTGCGTGACGAGTGGGTCAATTTCATCATGATGCTCGGGGAAACGGTTGTGGATCTGTCTGAACTTCAACTGTAGAGCAAATATCAAGCGTCCTCTGTTGAAGACTTGCGTGCAATTGAAAATAGCCCCTCAAGAGGGGCTATTTTCAATTGGCGTAACCTACCTGATACGCGTCACTTTTCCGTGCCCGGGATTGCTGACGTCGCGCGCGATTGCGCGCGCAACGTGAGTCGAACCAGCGGTACGGTCAGCGCCGTGGTCACCAGCGCGAACACCACGAGGATCGTGTAGACCTTTGGCGGAAGGATCTGCATCTGCAAACCGATTGACAGGACGATGAGCTCCATCAAGCCGCGCGTATTCATCAGCGAACCCACCAGCATCGCATCGCGTGGCGCAAGCCCGGTGGCACGCGCGCCCAGATAACTGCCGCCGAACTTGCCGATGAATCCGCCCGCGAAGAATACGCCGAACCACATCCATGATGCCGCATCGTCGATCGTGCCGACCGACGCATGCAGCCCCGCATACGCGAAAAACACCGGCATCAGCACCAGCCTGACAAAACCTTCGACGTTATCCCGCCACTCATTCGCGATGCCGGGCACCCGCCGCACGAACAGCGCCGCCGCAAGTGCGCCAAATGCGCTATGAAATCCGATCAGCGACGTCGCCAGTGCCGACGCCATGACGAAACATAACAACACGGCCAAGCGATCGCGCGCCGCATGCGCAGTCGATGCGAGCCGCATAAGCGTCGGTCGAACCACGAAGCGCACCAGGAGCCCGCACAGCACCAGATACGCGAGCAGGCTGACGAGCATGCGCGCAAATGCCCAACCAGGCCCGCTCGATAGCGAAGCAATAGCTGCAAGCAGCATCCATCCGAGTGCATCCGTCAGCATCGCGGCAGACATTGCGTGCCTTGCGCCCACCATGGCGTTGAGCGCCAGGTCGTCGACGATGCGCGCCATCACCGGTACCGCTGATATCGCAAGCGCGACACCGCAGAAGAGTATATAAGGCAGCGCCGGCGCGTCGCCGGCGAGCATGTCTTTCGAGACAATGGCGACGATAATGCCGATCGCGGCCGGCACGATAAGCCCGCCCGCGGCGATCGCGACGGGCATGCGCCAGCCTCTGCCGCGCAGCGTCTCACCCAACTCCATATGCAGACCAACCTGGAACATCAGCAGTATCAGGCCGACTTCGCCGACCTGTGCCATCGCCGACAGCTCGCGTGGGCCGAACAATGCGTCGTAGAAATCCGGTGCGATCGCGCCGAACAGCGAAGGCCCCAACAGCAAACCGGCCGCGATCTCACCGACGACCGCGCACTGGCCGAGCCGTTCGGCAATGCGGCCGCAGACGTTGCAGAGCGCGATCACCAGCACGAGTTGTAACAACCAGACAGTCATGAATACCTCGGAAAGAGTGATGCCGACACAACTCTGGTGGCCGCAAGCCTGACCGGGCCCGCCGCGCCATATGCCGTGATGACCGTGACGCCGCTCGTCAGGTTCGCGCTCGCCTGGCGGAACGACGTGTCCGGGACCGGCTCGGTGAGGGCCGCCGACTCACGCATCACCGCTCACTCGCAACGCGGTCGGCCCAGCCCCGGTAGAACGCACGGTACTTGAGCACGAGCTTGTCATACTTGCTGTACGCGCCGCCGCCGTCCGGCTTCATCCCGTTCCAGATTTTGACGTCGTACTTCGCTGCCTGTCTGGTCTGCAACCCGAACAGCACGTAGTCGGTCGCGCGGCGCAGAACGCCACCCACTTTCTTGATCGAGATGAGCATGTGCATGACGTTCTTGCCGTCGCTCACCGGCGTCACACACTGGAGCAGTTTGTATTTGAAGTCTCCGTCCAGGGAGACGGTCATGACGCACCCGCCGGGGTAGCCATCGAAGTGCAGGTTCATCTGCGACATGTTCAGGCCGAGCACGCGGGCCAGCATGCCGGAGGCCCCGAAATACCGATCCACGGTGAAGTCGATCCCGGCACCGAACCACGCGCCCGCCTGGGCCAGAGACTCCACCTCCGGCCACTGGCGCCAATCGTCGAAGAGTTTGAGCTCGAAGGCCGAGATCGGGAGCTCATGCACGGGGGATGCGTGCTGCGCGTCGTAGAAGTTCTCTACGATCCGCAAGACCGCCGTCGTCGTCTCGAACGCAAAGTGCAGGTGCATAAAGTCGCCGTTGTCGACATCGGCGGCGGCGATTTCGGGCAGCGGGTGCAGCGGCTCCGGGGAGCCGTACCAGACCCACACGTAGCCGTATCGCTCGGCGGTGACCAACGTCGGCTGGCGCACCGATCGCGGCACGGGCTCCAGCCGGCGCACCGTCTGGTTGTGACCGGGGATGTGAACGCACTGGCCCTGCTCGTCGTACCGCCAGTGATGAAACGGGCACTGGATGCAACCGTCCTTGACCTGGCCGTCGGCCAGGTTCGCGCCAAGGTGCGAGCAGTGGCGGTCCATCACCACCGCCTGCCCCGTCGCTCCGCGCCACGCCACGCAAGGACGGCCGAAGAGCGTCAACGCCGTCGGCTTGTCCTTGAGGTCGTCCGAGCGCATCGCGACGTACCAGCTCGCGGCCACGCTCGTGGTCGCGTCGTACGCCCTCGACGGATGCTCCTCGGCGTTCACTTGAACCAATTGAATGTCGTTCATCATTTTTGTGTCCTCAATGGCCGGCTACTTCTTCCGAGTCAGGCTGATGCGGGTCGTGATGTACGCCTTGAGCAGCGCAAACATCGGGTTGTAGTCGAAGTACTTTTTCACCTCTGCCGGCGCGCTGGTTTGTGTCCAGTGCATCAGCTTCATCGCCGGCAGCAGGCTGTACTTCGAGTTGTTGAGCTGCGGCTTGTCCCCGGTGATGCAGTACCCGAAACCGAACATCTGCTTGGCGAAGTCTCGTTCGTCGATGAGGGCGTGGATCCGCGCCGCAGCCTCCCCGGACGGCTTGCGCCCGGCGCTCACGGCCTCGATCTCGGCTTTGGCGTCGTTGAACAACTGGTAGTATCCCTCCATGTCCGCGCACAGATACCCGAGGTACGGGGGGTCGTTGTCGAGATGATCGAGGTCGCCCTCATCGCGCGACGCGCGGAACCTCGCGTGGGCTTGCACGAGCCGGAACTGCCCGAGGATCGTGCCGACTGCCCACAGCCTGTGGAACGCGTCCCACAGGCGGAAGTCCGCGAACGCCGTGTAGCAGCAGCTGACGAAGTCGTCGTTGTGGTCCAAAAGCTTTTGCTGCAGGCGCTCGATGTACTCGAAGCGCTCAGGGGAGAAGTCGTCGTCGCGCAGCGCCTTGATGAGGCGCGCCGCGAGCGCGTGGATGGTCACCGCGGTGTTCTCTAGCCCCCGGGAGAAGAGCGGGTCGATGAACCCGTTCGCATGCAGCATCAGGCAGTAGCGATCGCCGATGCAGGAGGTCGACGAGAACTGCAACCGGTCGGTCTTGACCCAGTCGCGCACCGGTATGGCGTCCCGGAACTGCGCCCCGATGCTCGGGAACCGCGCGAGGAACTCGTCGAATTCTTGCTGCGCGGAGATGTCCGTTTTCGGGTAGACACGCGGGTCGAGCTGCAGGCCGACGCTCACCAGGTTGTTGGTCGACCGCGGGTGGTTGTTGAACGGAATCACCCACAGCCAGCCGCCCTCGAACATGTGGTGCAAGGTCCCCTCGTGCCAGCGCCAACGCTGCCCCTTGACCTTGAAGATGTCGTCGAACGGCTTGACCCCGAGCATGTGCGTGTAGAGGCTGCGCGAGTGCGTCTTGAAGCGACAAGGCTCTTCGCGGAGATTGAACTTGGTCGCGAGCGGCGCGCGGGGTCCTCCGCAATCGATCATGTACCGGCCGGTGAACCGTTCGTCCTCGGCGGTGGTCACCGCGACGCCGTCCTTATCGGCGTGGTATTCGATCACTTTAGTCTTCTGGCGGACCGTGCAGCCGTATTTAATCGCGGCCTGCAACAGGTAGGCGTCGACGTCTTGCCGGTAATAATGGCTCTCCGGCCCCCACGGCAGTTCGGGAATGACGCACTGCGTGAACTCCTTCGGGTTGTGCTCCTGGCCGGGCTTGTGGAACACGAAGCCGAAGTTGCGTTTGATGCCCGTGCTCGACGAGACGTAACGCTGCGTCGAGTAGAACGAGGTGATGTGGTCGAGCTCCGGAATGCCGTAGCGATCGGCGATGATGCGGTTCATAAGCGACGTCTCGGGAATCGACGATTCGCCGATCGTGAACCGCGGGTGCGAGGACTCCTCAATGATCAGCACGCGAAATTGCTGTTTGGCCAGGATAGCTCCCATCTGGGTGCCGGACATGCCCGAGCCGAGGATGATCACGTCGAAGTGGTTATTATCGCGCCCGTTCGCGGGGCTCTTCTGAGTCATGGAGTCAAATCTCCTTATGAAAGGGAACAGATGGACGCGCGTCAGGACGCGTTGAGAGCGGCGCGGATGCGGGAGCGAGCGTCAAGCGTGAGCGTGGCCAGATCGCCGAGCATGCTGGGCGCGTACCCCCCACTGCCGATTGCCGGGCCGCTTCGCCCGACTTCGTACACCCGCTCCGCCAATTGAACATGAGGTGCCCGGAAGCGCAGCAGGACCACGAAGACCCGGTTGAGGGCCGCCAGCCCGGCCCGGACGGGTTCGCCCTGCGCACCGGCCGCTCGCGCCTCGCCGATCGCGCGGTCGACGAGCGACGGCCTTCCGGCAAACCGAGCGTAGACCGCCCGGTACGCGGGAAGCACATAAGGCAGGTACGTCTCTTTGAATTCTCGATAAGCCTGATGGTCCGATTGCGAGCCCCACAGGACGTGATCCAGCACGAAAAGGGGCATTTCTACGGCGCCGGGGCCAAGGTAGCTCTGGCCCCCGACGCGAATCGGTTCGTAGAAGGGACGTAGCTCATCGTAGAAGACCTGCGGCGAGATGAAGCGGTACGCGTAGACGATCGATTCGACCATTTTTTGCAGATAGGCCGCCAGCTCGTCGCACCCTTGCGCGAACGCGGGCGATCTCAGGGGCACCTCGTGCAGCTCGACGGTCATCGCGATGGCCGCCTCGAGGGCCGCCATCGAGATGCGCACGCTCTCGAGCAGGTGCGCTTCGTCGCTGAGCCCAGTGTAGCTCCGCTGCGCGTCGGCTGCCGCGGGGTTCCAGACCGTCACATGCAGGAGTGTCTCGCGCGGCGGCAGGTCGGTCATTCGCGCCAGGTCGAGCAACACCGGCTCGAGCCCGGGCACCACGTCCACGGGCTCGTGTCCGTGCCGCTTGAGCGACCCCAGGAAGAACCCAATGTCCCGCATCGCGGCGGCAGCTTCGACGAAGCCCCAGCCGGAGGGCACACCGTGCACCGGGAGGAACTCGCGCAGCAGGCCGACGATGCCGGGCACGTCCTTGTTACCGTTCAGGCCCGGCAGTTGCAGAACGAGCGAGCGGGCCTGCAGCGGATCGCAGGCCGCCACGGCAGCGTGCGTGGCCGCGAATACACATGCTCGGTCCAGAGCGCGCTCCACTACCGGAACCCCGGCGACGCGGACGTCGGCCCGGGTCGAGACAGCCCCGCATTGCCCTCGCGCAGCGACCGCAGGTAGTCATAATTCGTCGGCAGGCTCGCCCGCAGACGCTCGGCCTCACGCTGGATGCGGGCGAACATCACCTCGGCCTTTTCGATCGACTCCGGTCGCAGTTGCAAGAGCGGCAGCGACCGGTCGGGCAGCATGCCCAAGCCGGCAAAGATGCAGTAGTAGTTCCCGTTCAACCAGAAGTTCTTGAATTCGAAGTCGAAGGTCTCATAGTACGTGGAATCGTCGAACGACGTGGTGGTCAACGGCAGCCCCGCCTTGTAGCGCTCAATCTTCTCTTTGATGGCGTCAGAGAGCCGCAGGTCGTGACGGTTCGCAAGCCAGAACGACGTGTCTTCGCGCGACGTGGTGAAATAGTGCGCCTGGACAAAGTCTCGGCAGTCGTCGAACATGTAGACGATCTCGGCGTTGAACGCGTCGGCCAAGCGCGGGTCGAACGCGGTGTCGGGGAAGTGCTTCACGAGTTGGTAAAGCGCCGCGTAGATGAAGTAGATCCCCGTCGATTCCAGGGGCTCCAAAAAGCACGACGACAGCCCGATAGAGACGCAGTTGTTGACCCACGCCCGCTTGTTGCGCCCGACCCGGAACTTGATCTGGTTGAGCGGCTGATTGTCCGAGAGCCCCCAGAGGTTGAGGAAGTCGGTGGTGGCCTGGTCGCGGGAGGTGAACTTGCTCGAGAAGACGTAGCCGCTGCCGAACCGGCCCAGCATCGGGATCTTCCAGGTCCACCCCGAGTTCATGGCGATCGCGGAGGTGTAGGGTTCGACCCCCACTTGCGCGTCGTCGTTGGGTACGGCGCTGGCAACCGCGCTGTCGCACAGCAGGTAGTCGGACATGTCAATGAAGGGCTCTTTCAAGGCCTGGTTGATCAAGAGCCCCCGCATGCCGGAGCAGTCGATGAACAGGTCCGCCTCCAGCTTCCGGCCCTCCTTGGTGATCAGGCTGGAGATGAAGCCGTGGTCGTTCAGGTTAACCTCCACGACCTCGTCGACCACGCGGTTCACCCCGCGATCAACGGCCCAGCGCTTCAAGAAATCGGCCACCAGGTGCGCGTCGAAGTGCCACGCATGGGACATCTGACGGGTACCGTCGTGCAGGCAGGGTGCCAGATTGCCGTCGAGCGCCCCGGGCTGCGGGTAGCAGGCGTACGCCATCGACTGCTGAAAGCCCTGTTCGCGCTTGCGCATCCAGTAGTGGGTAAGCGGCACGCCGTCGCAGTTCGGCACATTGCCGAACAGATGGTAGAAGTAATCGTTGCGCGAGTGGTCGGGAGACTCTCTCCAATTCACGAACTTGATGCCGGCCTTGAACGCGCCGTTCACCTGGGGCATCCACTCCTGCTCAGGTATCCCGAGGAAGTCGAAGAACACCTTCTGCAAACTCGGGATGGTCGCCTCGCCCACGCCGATCCGGGGGATCGCCGCAGATTCGATGAGCGTAATGTTCGCCTGCTGTTGGAGCGCCCGGACGAGGTACGAAGCGGACATCCAGCCCGCAGTGCCGCCACCCACGATGACGATATTCTTGATCGGTTTGCTCATGACACTCTCCCATAGGAGCGAATGGAGATGTTAAATTAGGTTCTAATTCAGACTAGAATCTAATTTAAAAAGTGCAAATTCCGTTTCAGAATTAATCCAGCGATATATACTCACGCAGAGCGCCCGCCACAACCCTAATTCCGCACTGATCACCAACCGATTAAAGATATTATTTTTAACCGGTTAACTTACGGAAAAAGCAGAAAAAACAAGAGCGCATCATTATTCATGATAATAAAATGAAGCCTTATGACACCCCTACCCCACACCCAAGGAGCACCTGCATAACACACTGTTTTTACTGATTTATACCAATAAAAAGGCAACACGACCTATCCAGAATGTCATGTTCGGCTCTTTCAATCACTGCCAATTTCGCTTTGGTTCAATCCTTTAAATTAACACTTTATCCATTAGATATTAATGCATTTGGAATTGATAGCACGCTCACAATTCGATAAATCAAACACCCAGTTAGTTATAGGTGATGCATTATCAATTTGCCAACCAACAAAAAATAATCGATTCCGGCTCATTCGTTAATTGCGTCTGGGAATATCTATAAAATAATATAATTTGCACAATCAAGCATTCAGTCTGAAAACAATTATCCGCCTGGTTTTCATATGAATACTCAACAACATTTGGAAATTGATTTCTGCCTCAAATGCCCATTTTCTGCATCCGAGAAAGCAAAGTGGTACGTTTCAGTCCCAGCCTTTGCGCAGCGCCACGCGGGCCACCGACCACGGCATTTGGCTCGGCAGGCGCAGCGTTTCGGCCGGAATGCCGCTCGAAACGGCCGCCCTTATCGGCACCGCTATGTGTATGTTTTACGCATGCAGGGAGGCAAGGCCACCGAAGTCCACGCGTTGCTTGACCTTGCCCCTGATGACGACATCCTGCAACCGAATGATTAAGGGCATATGACATCCCTACCCTACGTCCAAAGGATACCGGCATAACACGCACTCTTTACTGTCTTCGGCCAATAAAAAAGGCAAGGTGCCGCCGTTTTCATATTGCGCATAATAAAGGGTGTTTAATGTCGTCACCGTCACTTCACTTTCCAAAAAAGCGAGGTTATACCGGCTTGTCACTTCCTCAACGCCCCATCTGAACCCCTTTTTAACCCCCCAATAACTGCCTGATCGATAAAGATTACGCAACACCCCCCGTCGCTGGAATGCCGGTAACACCGCAACCATCCAGCAATGCAGCAAGGGTTTATATTCATGGCCTTCGCCATGAGGTTGAGCCTGATAAAGCGAATCAAGAAAAGTGAAAATGGTATTTAGCTTTCGGCTTGTATACTCGCCGGGGATAAAGTCGTTATGAAAATCCGTCAATATCCTTACCCCTGCCAAACGGGACGACGCTTTTTCTAGTGCGACCCACGACAAGTTGGTTTTTATCGCATGATGCACCAAATCAGCGACGAAAGGCGCCAACTCGTCGGGTGTTATACCCAGCGCCTTCCCCAGTGGCTCTTGAGCGCTAAATACCCTACACAGACACGCAATGGCTTGCTCTGCATAAGCCTCATCCAACAGGCGATAAACGAAACGCTCCTGATGATCTGTTTTCACACGCTGCTCCCTATCAGGTTTTCAACACGCGGTTCCCGTCCGATGATTTATAGGTTTTCCGCCTGCACCTTGGCCTCATTCATTGCAGCCCGCAGATGCGTCTGAATCCGCGGCAACCAGGTTTTATGGGCCGGCTTCATCAAACAAACGCGCAAACACAACACCGTGTCGGCATCCCAAAACGCGCTGTCCGGTGCAATTTTATCCCGCAGCAATTTTTTGGGGACCCGCGCCAATGCCAGATGGAGGTTCATTTCAGCGGCCTTTTCAAACACCCTTTGCGATAAGACTGAACTGGCCTGGGCAGTGGTGCCGGCCACCAACCACAGAACAATATCCAGCGCAGGCTCCATAACCGTCACGCAGTCGGCCTCTTCCTCTAACCACTGGAACAGTGACATGGCGGCATCCCTGGAACATTGAAGTGCAGCAGCAAACGCCCCGCCCGCCACTAAAGGCAGCAGCTTTTGAGTGGCCCAAAGCGCGCCGGCCGATGCGCCGGCCCGGGAGCATTCCAGACTGATCTCCCCTAAATGCAGCTCGTCCGAACTGAAATAGGTGTACGGCGAATCATGTTTGTAATGTATTCCTACCCCAGGGTCATTAAACAAGACACACCCGCATCCATAGGGTTGCATGCCATGTTTATGCGGATCGACAACGATAGAATCCGCTTGCGCCATCGCCTCAAGCGCGCCCCGACTCGCCGCAGACAGCCCCTCGCACAGGGTAAAATAGCCACCGTAGGCAGCATCGACGTGAACTCTGAAGCGGTACTTTCTTTTCAGCGCGAGAATCGCGTCCAATGGATCAAGCGTTCCTGCGGCGGTAGTGCCTAATGTCACAACCACGGTGCCTATATTGCCTCGCTGCAGCCTCGTTTCCAGCTCAAGGACATCCATCCGCCCAGAGGCGTCGCAGGGGATCTTTTCAAATTCCATGTCCAGCACCCGGCTAATTCGCTCATGGGTGTAATGCGCCAGTTCCGAGGCGGCAACCGATGTCCCCGGACGTAGCATTTTGGCTATCCACAGTGCTTCCAGATTGGCAAAAGTCCCGCCGCCGGTCAGATGGCCAAGATGCTCGCGCCAGCCAAACATATTGGCAATTTCGGCAACCGCCTCCTTTTCCATCGCCGAGGTGGCCCTGCCACCGTCCAGCGCATGATTATTCGGGTTGATATACAGGCATAAGGAATAGGCAAGACGCGCCATGGGATGAGGGGGTTTCAGCATTTGCCCCAAATAAAAGGGATGAAAATAGGGATAATTATCCGCCATCCTTGAAGACAGCTCACTCAATACTGATTCCATCGGTGCCAGCGCTTCACTCTCCTCATAGTCGGGCAACAGGGAGAAACTCGCATCCAGGGCGGAAAGTTGCCTGGCCAATATGGCCAATTCCTCTTGATTAAACATGGTTTCCCGTCCGTTACTCTTTAGGTTGAATGAAAGATAAACGTTTAATTTTTAATTCCGTGAGCACTTCAGAGGCCGGGTGTAGTTGCGTACTTCTCAGGCTGTTTTGATTTTCCACAAAACGTTCGCAAACAAAAATATGGGCATCGTAAGCTTGCTGGACCGACACGACAAAGTCATCATATTCCTCGCCAAAAAATACCCGCATTTGTTCTTTATTCTTTTTTATCCGCGCCATGACTTTAATCAAGTAGGCATGATCCATACTTCCCAATCCGCTGAATCTATCGGGCATCGAGGGTCTGATAATACTTTCATATTTTTCTTTCTGAAAGTCAGCGCTGTATTTCATTGCCAGAGCCGACATTCTCATCATGCTGGCCGCATTTTTCAATGAAATCACACCGTCAAACCGGTTATTCTGCAGAAAATACACCTCAACGTTGTGCAATGCGCACAATGCCGCCTGAATAAACAGGGTGAAAATCTTGTGCCCGACTTTCCAACGGGTTAACTCTGGATTATTCATACGCACACCCTGTCGTTCCGTGCAGGAATACAGAGATAATCAATACCAATCAACACCGCTTCGCGTATCCCTCGCAATAAACTTTCCTGTTCCTCAATGCACAATGTTGTCGCAGAGGCACTTATTTCCTCATTGAACATCAATGCACAGTGGAGACCGGAATAAATATATACGTCCAATGGTTTTTCCGACGAACGTATAATACCGAAGTAATCATCAAAAATCCTGAACACCTCGTTACTGACCGTTTCCGCTCTCGCCATGTCGTGTTCTAAACAGGTCAATACCTGCCGGCAAGCCGGCACCATATTATCCAAAAGATCATGTTCGACGCTTTCAATCACTGCCAGAGCCGCTTTGGTCTCATCCTTTAAATAAATACCGTGCCTATTGGATATTAATACACCTGGAATTGATAGCATACTTACCGTCCTGTCAGTAAAAACACTCGGTTAGTTATAGGTGACGTATAATAAACTCGCCACAGAGCCACTAAAAAATCATCAATCCCAAGCCATCAGAAAATAAATTTAAAAACACCCAAGGATAATTTCATCGTTAATTATAAGCATCTCATTAAATGCTCCCCTTTTTATAATAACGCGCCACTAAACCCAAATACCTTTTCCACCTCAAATGCCCATTTTCTTCATCCGAGAAAGCAAAGTGGTACGTTTCAGCCCCAGCCGTTGCGCAGCGCCACGCGGCCCACCGACCACGCCGTTGGTTTCTTTCAGTACCCGCACAATCCTTTGATATTCATCTTCGCCCGCTATCGCCTGCGGGGGCGCTGCGATTGGCGCGATTGAGGGCTGCGCATAGTGCAGCTCCGGCAGTTGCAGATTAAGCACCGTACCCCGCGTCAGCAGTATTGCCCGCTCAATGACGTTTTCCAGTTCGCGCACATTGCCCGGCCACGGCATTTGGCTCAGCAGGCGCAGCGTTTCGGCCGGAATGCTGTCGATGGTGCGTTTCATGCGCCGTGCGATCTTGTAGGTAAGAAATTTCACCAGGTGCGGAATGTCCTCCGGCCGCTCGCGCAGCGGCGGAATGAGTATAGGGAAGACATTGAGCCGGTAATAGAGGTCGCTGCGGAATTCGCGGTCGGCGACCATCTGCTGCAGGTCGCGGTTGGTGGCGGCGATCAAGCGCACATCGACGGAAAGCAGCTTGTTGCCGCCAACCCGCTCAAACTCGCGCTCCTGAAGCACGCGCAGCAATTTAGGCTGCGACTCGACAGGGATTTCTCCCACCTCGTCCAAAAACAGCGTGCCTTTGTCCGCCAGCTCGAAACGCCCCATACGCTGGGAGCTGGCGCCGGTAAATGCCCCTTTTTCATGGCCGAACAGATCGCTTTCCAGTAGCCCGGCCGGCATCACCGCACAGTTCATCTTCACCATACGTTGATCGCGGCGTTCGCTCAAATTGTGAATGGCGCGGGCAATCAACTCTTTGCCGGTGCCGGTTTCGCCGAGGATCAATACCGAACAGTCGCTTTTCGCCACCATTTCTACCTGCTTCAACACCCGGGACATCACCGCGCTGCGGCCGACGATCTCGCTGAAATCCGGGTTGTTGTCATTAATCTGTTCGGTGAGATACAGATTTTCATGCACCAGACTCTCTTTCAACCGGCTGATTTCCTGATAGGCCAACGCGTTATCGACCGCAATGGCGATACGCTCGGCAATCTGCTGCAACACCCGCAAGTTGGCAGCATTGAAGTTATCCGGCTGGCATTGCGCCAGCTTCAGCACGCCGAGGGTCTTCTGGCCGAAAATCAGCGGCAGCACGCACAGCGTCTGAATTTGCTCATGCCACAAATCAAACAGCTGCCGTTCATACTCGGCCAACGGATCCGAGTGTTTCAGGTTCAGCAACAGCATTTCACCGCTCTGCATCACCTTTTCCGACAGCGTGCCGGCCAGCGGTACGCTGTATTGCTGCCGTTTAGCCACGTTATCTTGCAGATAATGGGTGGCGTAGATCGTCACGCGATCGTCGCGATCGCCCGGCAGCACAATGCTGATGGCATCGGTTTTGAAGAAGCGGTGGATCTCGCTGGAGATCTCGCCAATCAGGTCGTCAAGATCCAGCTTGGAGAGCACGGCGTTGGTGACATCCACCAGCACGCGAAAATCATCGCGCTCATGGCGTAACTGGCGCTGCTGCCGCTCGGCGGTTTCGCGCAGCTGTACCTGCTCCACCGCCAGCGCCGTCAATTCCATCAGGGTGGTCAGTGAGCCAAGCGCCGCATCGCTGAACGCTTTGCCGTCGTTACGCGACAGTTCGCAACCGCCCAGCAGTTGCCCGCCGGCACGCAGCGGCATCAGGCAGTAATGGCTGAGCGGCGGATACAATGCCAGCATCGCCAACTGCGGATAGCGCCGGTGCAGATCGGCGCCACACAGGCGCAGCGGCTGTTCATTCTCGCGTAATAACGCGATCGGCCCATTGGCCAATAACGTTTCATCCTGATAGTTCAGCGGCCGGCCATTCCCGTCCTGGCCGTGGAAACTGACTCGCGCGCTGTTCGGGTGCAGCAACACCAGCGCCACGTCGTCCGCCAGTTCCCGGCGCCGAACGATCTGTTGCAGTTGGATCAGTACATCGCCATAGCCACGCTGGCTGAACAACAAGCGGGTAATTTCCAGCAGTTCCTGTTTTTCTATGCTTGCATTCGACATTGACCATCACTCTGCCGGTTAAGGCATCCGGTTGCGGTAATTGAATTTTTTTATTTTTATGTGAGCTACGGCGCAAAGTTTACTGCCGACCGGCGGCCGCTTCCCCCGATCGGATCAACAAATGCGAGGTAAAGGCTCGGCATGCGGCAAATCGAGCAACCGGCTGATGCCATAGGCTCCGCGCAGCCGCACCTGTTTGGCACCGTCGGTTACCCGGCCGATCACCGCCGCATCCGCGCCCAACGGGTGCTCCTGCAACGCAGCCAATACCGCCGGAACCGCCGCCTGCGCCACCGCCAGCACCAGCTTGCCTTCATTGGCGAAGTTAATCGCGTCCAGCCCCAAGAGTTCGCAAACGCCGCGCACCGCCGGTTTCACCGGCAGACGCTGCTCGTCGATGTCGATGCCGAAACCGCAGGCAGCGGCGTATTCGTGCAGTATGGCGTTCACGCCGCCGCGGGTGGCGTCGCGCAGCGCGTGTACGCCGTCAATCGCCCGCAATGGCGCAATCAACGGCGTCAGCACCGCACAATCGCTGGTGATGTCCATCGCCATACCGAGATGTTCGCGCAGGTTGAGAATGGTGGCACCGTGGTCGCCCAGGGTGCCGCTGACGATGATCGCGTCATCGGCTTGAATGCGCTGCGCCGACCACTCGATGTTCTGTGGGATCACGCCAATGCCGGCGGTGTTGATAAACAACTTGTCCGCCGCGCCGCGCTGCACCACTTTGGTATCGCCGGTCACGATCTGAATGCCGGCCTGGCGGGCAGTCGCCGCCATCGACTCCACCACCCGCGTCAATTCCGCCAGCGGCAACCCTTCCTCCAGGATAAATCCGCAGGACAAATAGCGCGGCGTCGCGCCGCTGACCGCCAGATCGTTGGCCGTGCCGCATACCGCCAGCTTGCCGATATCACCACCGGGGAAAAACAGCGGATCGATGACGTAGCTGTCGGTGGTAAACGCCAACCGATCGCCCTGCCGCATTAACGATGCCAGCGCGATGCGCGCCTGATCTTCACGCTGTTCCAACTGCGGATTGGCGAAGGCGGGCAGGAAAAGCGACTCCAGCAGGTGCTGCATGGCTTTGCCGCCGCTGCCGTGCGCCAGGGTAATAACCGAATTCATGCGGCGTTTTCCTCCGTTTCTCGACGGTATTGATACCAGGCGGCGCAAGCCCCCTCCGAAGACACCATCAGTGCGCCAAAAGCGTTTTGCGGTGTGCAGACACCGCCGAACAGTGGGCAATCGCGCGGTTTGCAGCGCCCGGTCAGCACCGCACCGCAGCAGGCACGCGGGTCATCTGCCGCCTGCTGCGGCTGGGGCCGAAAGCGCCGTTCGGCGTCAAAATCGGCATAGGCGACGCTCAGGCCAATGCCGGAATCGGCAATGGTGCCCAATCCGCGCCATTCGCTGCTGCCGCCGATCGCAAACACCTCCGCCATCGCCTGCTGTGCCAATAGGTTGCCGCTTTGCGGCACCACCCGGCGGTATTGGTTTTCGGTGCGGCTGCGCCCCTCGCAGAACTGCTCAATCAGCATCATCACGCCTTGCAAAATATCCAGCGGTTCAAAGCCGGTCACCACCAGGGGTTTATGATACTCGCCGCTGATAAAGCGGTAGGGTTCGGTGCCGATGATCATGCTGACATGGCCCGGCGCCAGGAAGCCGTCAATGCGTGCCTCCGGCTGTTGCAGCAGGCTGCGCAAGGTCGGGATCAGGCTGATGTGCTGGCAGAAGACGCTGAAATTCTCAATGCCTTCCAAGCGCGCCTGTTGCAGCGTGACGGCCGTCACCGGCATGGTGGTTTCAAAACCGAGCGCGAAAAACACCACCTGCCGCTGCGGGTTGGCGCGTGCCAGTTGCAGCGCGTCCAGCGGCGAATACACCACGCGCACATCGGCACCGCGTTCCCGCGCCTGCATCAGAGAACCCTGTTTGCCCGGCACCCTCAGCGCGTCGCCAAAGGTGCAAAAAATCACCGAAGGGGTGGCGGCGATTTCATGGCAGGCGTCGATGCGCCCCATCGGCAGCACGCACACCGGGCAACCCGGCCCATGAATAAACTCCACCTGCGGCGGCAGCAGTTTATCCAGGCCAAAACGGAAAATGGCGTGCGTATGGCCGCCGCACACTTCCATCAGTTGCAATGGACGTTCGGCGCTGAATGACAGTTGCTCAGCCTGCTGCGCAATGCGCTGCAACAGGGATTTCACCAACTGCGGATCGCGGAATTCATCAACGTATTTCATCGTTACCCTCCCCCGCCATAAACAGCGCCACGTCGTTTTCCACTTCGCCCATCGCCTGTAACGCCGCCAGCATCTCCACCGCCTCCCGTTCATCCAGCCGACTCAGGGCGAAACCGACGTGGATCAGCACCCAAGAGCCCAGCAGCGCCTCACGCGGCTCGCCGGCCCGGCACACCAACGCAATGTTGATTTCACGCTGGGCGCCGCACACCTCCGCCCACGCATGCTGCGAGTGCCGTGGGTCCAGCGCGACAATTCGCCCCGGAATGCCTATGCACATCGTTGCGTCGCCAGCCAGTTCAGCCACTGATCCATGCCGTCGCCGCGAGTGGCGGACAGGGTGATGATTTCAATCTGCGGGTTGATCCGCCGGGCATTGGCGATGCAGGCGTCGAGATCAAAATCCAGGTACGGCAGCAAATCGATCTTGTTCAGCAGCATCAGCCGCGCCGCCGCGAACATATGCGGATATTTCAGCGGTTTGTCCTCGCCTTCGGTTACCGACAGCACCGCCACCTTGTGCCGTTCGCCGAGATCAAACCCTGCCGGGCACACCAGGTTGCCGACGTTTTCGATAAACAGCAGGCTGTGAGATTGCAGCGCCAGGCGGTGGGTGGCGTCGCGCACCATTTGCGCGTCCAGATGGCATCCTTTGCCGGTATTGACCTGGATCGCCGCCACGCCGGTGGCGCGAATGCGTTCGGCGTCATTGGTGGTTTGCTGATCGCCTTCTATCACCGCGCACGGCACGCTGTCGCGCAGCCGCAGCAGGGTCTGCGTCAGCAAGGTGGTTTTGCCGGAGCCGGGGCTGGACACCAGGTTCAGCGTCAGGATCTGTTGCGTGGCGAAATGTTCGCGATTGTGCGCCGCCAGGCGATCGTTCTTCGCCAGCACGTTGGTTTCTATTTCCAGCATCCGCCGCTGGCTGATGCCCGGCGCATGAGTACCGGCCGCGCCAAAGCCATAATGCAAATCGCCTTTCGGATTCTGGCGTGGGCGAAACGGCACCCTGGCGGGCTGAAAATCACCTTCAATGGCCACTTCGCCCTCGGCGCAACCGCACGTGCTACACATAAGCTCTCCTCTCTGTGGTTATTCGATTTCCAGACGTTTTATTTGTATGCCGTCGTCGGCCTGCACACGCAGGTTGTGGCCTTCGCAATGCGGGCAGATGCGCACCTGCGGCAACGGCAACGTCACTTCACATTGGCAGTCATGGCACCAGCTCAGCGCCTGCTGTTGTTGTAAATGCAACGTACAGCCTTCAGCCAGCGTGCCGCGGCATACCATGTCGAAACAGAAATGCAGCGCCTGCGCCTCAACGCAGGAATAAGCGCCCACCTCCAGCCACACGGCGGTAATACGCCGCGCCTGCTGTTGCTGCGCATGTTGCTGCATAATTTCCAGCGCGTAATGGCAAAGCGTTATTTCGTGCATGCGGTCTCCGGTAACGGCAATAAAACGGCCAACTGAAAATACCTGTGCAAATACGGTGCCAGTCAGGCGCCGACACATTTGTCGAGAGTCGATGACATCGACAGTAAAATCCGCCATGTCGCGTTGGCCCACGCGCAAAATAATTCGCTGCATCATTGAATTCAAAGCCATTAATTAAAACCAAATCAAGCTGGCACGATTTATGCCCTATTAGCGTCACCACAGGAAATGTCGACACACCGGGTGACACTGATGAGCACAATCAATGAACTGACCAACCAGGCCGATTATATCGCCGGCAAAAACAACCGTTTAATGGCGCAATGGCAGCATTACCACAACACGCTGGTCAAAGCGGTAACCAGCACAAAACAGAATATCAATCATGAGTTTATCTGCGGGCAGGGTCAGGACATCCGCTTCACGCTATTCAATCACTTCACCTTGCGCATTCAATTGAGCGACGGTTTTTACAGCCGCGATATCTGCTACAGCATTAATTTGGCTGCGCCAAATGAAGAAGAAAACTTTGCCCCTTTCGCCCACGCTACGCTGGATGAAAGCGGCCTGATCGACGGCCAAGTCAATAACCGTGACAGGCAGGCCGTGCTGGAACATTACCTGAATAAGATCGCCGTTATTTACCAATGCTTATTTGATTCTTTGCATGGCGACTGCGCCATTCATGAAGAATTGAAAAAAATTATTCTGCCGGCCTGAATAACGTCGTTTTATTGCTGACGGCGACTGTCGAAACGTCATTTTTACTGTCGACTTCGTCAAAAGTGACGAAATCGCAAGGAGTCTGCATGAACCGCTTTCTTATTGCGGATGCCAAATTATGCATGGGTTGCAATACCTGCATGGCCAGTTGCGCGACCGAACATCGCCTGGCCGGTTTGCAAGCCTTGCCGCGTTTACAAGTGATGCGCAATGCGCGCGATTCCGCGCCGGTGATGTGCCGCCAGTGCGAAGACGCGCCCTGCGCACAGGTTTGCCCGGTGAACGCGATAACGCATCAGGATGACGCCATCGTGCTGAACGAAAGCCTGTGCGTCAGTTGCAAACTGTGCGGCATCGCCTGCCCATTCGGCGCCATTGGTTTTGGCGGCAGCGTGCCGCTGGCCATTCCCGGCGATTGCCGGACCGCGCTAGCGCCGCCGCCGCCCGCGCCCGCTCGCCCGGTCAGCGCCTTTCTCGATTGCCAACCGGGGGTACGTGCGGTGGCGGTGAAATGCGATTTGTGTGCCTTCAGCCCCGACGGCCCGGCGTGCATTCGTACCTGTCCGACCAACGCCATCCGGCTGGTTGCCGACCACGACGTACGGCAGGCCAGCGAACGAAAACGCCGCAATGCGATGCAGGCGTTAGCCGCCGAGTTGCCGTTTGTCAGCCCCCCCGTCGCCCGCAAGGAACCGAACCGATGATCACCGATTTTCTGCCCGATCCGCTGCTGTTGCTGACGCTGTCACTGAGCGGTTCGCTGCTGCTGGCCGCACTGTGCTGGCTGCTGGCTATCTGGCCACGCTTTTGCGCCGGCGTCTGCGGCATCGGCACGCTGCTGGTGTCGCTGGCCGCCACTGCGGCGGCCCTGCCCTGGCTGTTCACCACGCCTCATCCTGCCCGCCTGCCGTGGCTGCACTATGCGGTGGAAATCAGCGGCCTGAATGCGCTGTTGCTGTTGGTGATCGCGCTGAGCAACCTGTTCGTGGGGTTGTATCTCTGCCATTGGCTGACGACGCTCAACGATCATAACCGCACCCGGCAAGGCAGCCTGATGCTGTTGATGCCCGCCGCGCTGAGCGCGGCCGTGATGGCGGACAATGCGCTGGCGCTGGTGCTGCTGCTGGAGCTGGCGGCGCTGTGCGGTTATTTCCTGATTGTTCGGCGGCAAGACGCCAAGAGCCAGCAGGCCGGCCACAGCCAATTTCTGCTGATGCGCTTCGGTACGCTGCTGCTGGTCGCCGCTTTTGCGTTGATCTACAGCCAAACCCACAGCCTGCAATTCAGCGCCATGCGCGAGATAGCCTTGCCATCGGCGCTGCGCAGCGGGGCATTCTTGCTGGCGCTGACGGGGTTCGGTATCTACGCCGGCGTCATGCCGCTGCACGGCTGGGTGCCGCAAGCGCACGGTAGCGCGCCCGCCCCGGCGGCCTCACTATTTTCTTGCGCGCTGATGAAAGTCGGGCTGCTCGGCGTGATCAAAATCGGCATGGATCTGCTGGGGACACCGTCGCTGTGGTGGGGATTGCTGGTGTTGTTGCTGGCGGCCGGCACCGCCTTTTTCGGCGGGCTGTATGCGCTGATGGAGCATGATCTGCGTCGGCTGCTGGCTTATCACACGCTGGAAAACATCGGCATCATCCTGCTCGGCATCGGCGGCGCAATGGTCGGCCTGGCGTTGCAATTGCCTGAGCTGACCGCGCTGGCGCTGATAGGCGGCCTGTTTCATCTGTGCAATCACAGCCTGTTTAAATCGGCATTGCTGCTTGCCGCCGGCGCCGTCGAACAGCAAACCGGGCTGAAAGACATGGAAAAAATGGGCGGACTGGCGCGGCTGATGCCGTGGACCTGCATCGCATTGCTGATCGGGCTGGTGTCGATGGCGGCGCTGCCGCCGCTCAACGGTTTCGCCAGCGAATGGTTGATTTATCAAGGCCTGTTCCAGTTCAGCGCCGCATCGGCCTTTATCGGCCGGCTGCTTGGCCCGTTGCTGGCGGTGGCGTTGGCGATCACCGGCGCGCTGGCGGTGATGTGCGTCAGCAAAGTGTTTGGCGTGGCGTGCCTCGGTGCGCCGCGCTGTGAAGCCGCCGCCAACGCCCGGCCGGCAGCGTGGCCAATGATGCTCAGCCATCTGCTGCCGGCCTTGCTGTGCCTGCTGTGCGGCCTTGGCGCACCCTGGCTGATCCCGCTGTTTGCCCGACTGGCCGCCACCTTGACTCAGCAAGCGCCGCTCGGCGCACATCTGCTGGTTTCCCCGCCGCTGATCGCCATTTTGCTGTTGGCGATGCCGCTGCTGCCGTTGCTGATCGCTGCGGCTTATCGGGGGAAACGCCAGGCGTGCCGCGCGGGCGGCGAAGCCTGGGCCTGCGGCTATGTCCACGAAGCCTCGATGGTGATCACCGCCACCGGTTTCGCTCAGCCGCTACAGGTGATGTTCGCGCCGCTGTACGCCCTGCGCCAAACCTTGCAACCGGTCGCATTACGGCGCTGGCTGCATCGTGCGCCCCTCAACGCGTTTTGCCGTGGCGTCGCCGCCATCGAGCTGGCGGTGTTGCTGGTCGTGGCGCTGGCCTAAGGAGAATCCGATGACTTATCCCACTTTACTGATTGGCGTCATGCAGGCATTGCTGCTGCTGGCCATTGCGCCGCTGTTTGCCGGCGTCAGCCGCCAGTTGCGCGCCCGCCTCCACAGCCGCCGCGGACCGGGCGTATTGCAGGAATACCGCGATATCGCCAAGTTGCTCAAACGCCAATCCCTCGCCCCTGCGGCGGCGGGAATGGCCTTCCGCGCCATGCCTTATCTGCTGACCGGCGCATTGCTGGCGATTGCCTGCGCGCTGCCGATGCTGTTGCAGGCTTCTCCGCTGCCGGCGATCGGCGATGTCATCACGCTGATTTATCTGTTCGCCGTGGTGCGCTTCGTGTTTGCCCTCGCCGGGCTGGATACCGGCAGCCCCTTCACCGCCATTGGCGCCAGCCGCGAAGCGGTGCTGGGCATTCTGGTGGAGCCGATCCTGCTGCTTGGCCTGTGGGTGGCGGCGCTGGTCGCCGGTTCAACCCAGCTCAGCGCCATCAGCCAGAGCGTCGCAGAGTGGCCGCTGTACGCCAGCGCACCGCTGCTGTTGGCGTTGCTGGCCTGCGGTTTCGCCACCTTTATCGAAATGGGCAAATTGCCGTTCGACATGGCGGAAGCCGAACAGGAATTGCAGGAAGGCCCGCTGACCGAATACGCCGGCGCGGCGCTCGGCATGCTCAAGTGGGGCATCAGCCTGAAGCAACTGGTGGTGCTGCAACTGTTTATCGGCGTGTTCGTGCCCTGGGGCCAGGCCATCGAGTTAACCCTGCCCGCGCTGGCGGCAGCGCTGGCGTTATCGCTGTGTAAGCTGCTGCTGGCGGTGATGGCCATCGCCGTCGTTGAAAACAGCGTCGCGCGGCTGCGTTTTCTGAAAACCGCTCGCACCACCTGGGCCGGCTTCGGCCTGGCATTTTTGGCGCTGGTTTCCTGGCTGGTCGTCAGCTAATTCACAAGTAGGAACATCATGATTACTGAACATCTGGGCCAAGATTATCTGACGGGGCTGCAACGGCAATTCCCGGCGACCGTGCTGGCGGCGGAATGGCAAACCGCCGATCAGCTCACGGTAACGGTGAAGCTGAATGCGCTGCCGGAGGTGGTGGAATGGCTGTATTACCAGCAGGGCGGCTGGCTTTCGGTGCTGTTCGGCAACGACGAACGCACGCTGTGCGGCAGCTATGCGCTGTATTACGTGCTGTCGATGGAGCAAGGGGTCAAATGCTGGATCACCGTGCGCGCCGAAGTCGACGCCCAAACGCTGGAGTTCCCGTCGGTAACGCCACGGGTGCGGGCGGCAGTGTGGGGCGAGCGCGAAGTGCGGGACATGTACGGTTTGCGCCCGGTGGGGTTGCCGGATGAACGGCGTCTGGTGCTGCCGGACGACTGGCCGGACGATCTTTACCCGCTGCGTAAAGACGCGATGGATTACCGCCAGCGGCCGGCGCCGACCACCGACGTCGAAACCTACCCCTTTGTCAGCGAAGCCGGCGCCAAGGCCAACGTGGTGCCGATTGGCCCGCTGCACATCACCTCGGACGAACCGGGCCATTTTCGCCTTTTCGTCGACGGTGAAGACATTATCGACGCCGATTACCGCCTGTTCTACGTCCATCGCGGCATGGAAAAACTGGCGGAAACGCGCATGGGTTATAACGAAGTGACCTTCCTGTCCGACCGGGTTTGCGGTATCTGCGGCTTTACCCACAGCGTGGCGTACACCAGCTCGGTGGAGAACGCCATGGGCATTCAGGTGCCGGAACGGGCGCAAATGATCCGCTCGATCCTGCTGGAGGTGGAACGGCTGCACAGCCACCTGCTCAACCTCGGTCTGGCCTGCCATTTCGTCGGTTTCGACAGCGGCTTCATGCAGTTTTTCCGCGTGCGCGAGAAATCGATGAAGATGGCGGAAATCCTCACCGGCGCGCGCAAAACCTACGGCCTGAATCTGATTGGCGGCATTCGGCGCGACATCTTGAAAGACGACATGCTGCAAACCCTGCGGCTGGCGGCGGAGATGCGCAGCGAGCTGAACGACCTGGTGGATATTCTGCTCAGCACGCCGAACACCGAGCAGCGCAGCATCGGCGTCGGCCGGCTGGATCCGCAGATCGCGCGCGATTACAGCAACGTCGGGCCGATGCTGCGCGGCAGCGGCCACCGCCGGGATACCCGTATCGATCATCCGTTCGCCGGTTACGCCAAGCTGCCGGTGGAACTGTGCGTCGAAACCGGCTGCGACGTGTATTCGCGCCTGAAAGTGCGCATCCGCGAAGTGTTCAACTCGCTCGGCATCATCGAATTCGGCCTGCAAAGCCTGCCCGCCGGGCCGCTGGCGGTGGAAGGCTTTACCTATATGCCGCACAAGTTCGCCCTGGGCTTTGCCGAAGCGCCGCGTGGCGACGACATTCACTGGAGCATGACCGGCGACAATCAGAAACTGTTCCGCTGGCGCTGCCGCGCCGCCACCTACGCCAACTGGCCGACGCTGCGCTTTATGCTGCGCGGCAATACCGTTTCCGACGCCCCGCTGATCATCGGCAGCCTCGATCCCTGCTATTCCTGCACCGACCGCATGACCATCGTCGACATCCGCAAACGCAAGTCTGTCGTGGTGCCGTACAAGGAAATCGAGCGCTACGGCATCGAGCGGAAAAACGCACCGTTTTAAGGGGACGACACCATGCTGAAACTGATTAAAAAAGTGCTGAAAACCGGCAACGCCACGGTGGCCTATCCGGCGCAGCCGCTGGCGGTGGACGCCAATTTTCGCGGCAAGCCGGAATATACCCCGCAGCAATGCATCGCCTGCGGCGCCTGCGCCAACGCCTGCCCGTCCAACGCGCTGACCATGGAAACCGATGTCGAAAACGGCGTGATCCGTTGGCAGTTCTTTCTGGGCCGCTGCATTTTCTGCGCCCGCTGCGAAGAAGTCTGCCCGACGACCGCCCTTCGCCTGTCGAACCAGTTCGAGCTGGCGGTATGGCGCAAAGAAGACCTGCTCGAAAGCGCCGATTTCGCCCTCTGCCACTGCCGCCAATGCGGCAAGGCTTACGCCCCGCAGAAGGAAATCGATTATGCCCTGGCGCTGCTCGAACTTGGCGAGCAGCGCCGCGAACAGTTCGAAACCTGCCCGGCCTGCAAACAGCAACAAAGCCTGACCCAGGCCGACCGTATCGATGTTGGCCGCCATTTGACCCGGGAGGTCGCCCAATGAACCAGACGCTGATTGGCCCGCGCGATGCCAACGGGCAGCCGGTGCCGATAACTCTCGACGACAGCATCGCCCAGCTAAAAACCACCTTGCTGAAAGATATCCGCCGCTCCGCTTATGTCTATCGCGTTGACTGCGGCGGCTGCAACGGCTGCGAGATCGAGATTTTCGCCGCTATTTCACCGCTGTTCGACGCCGAACGCTTCGGCATCAAAGTGGTGCCCTCGCCGCGCCATGCCGATATTTTGCTGTTCACCGGCGCGGTCACCCGCGCGATGCGCATCCCGGCGATCCGCGCCTGGCAGGCCTCGCCGGATCCGAAAATCTGCATTTCTTACGGTGCCTGCGGCAACAGCGGCGGCATTTTCCACGACTTGTACTGCGTATGGGGCGGCACCGACCGCATCGTGCCGGTCGACGTGTATATCCCCGGCTGCCCGCCGACGCCCGCCGCCACGATTTACGGCTTCGCCATGGCGCTGGGTTTGCTCGAGCAGAAAATCCATCGTCAACAGCACGATGAAACCGAGGGCGAGGCTACCGCGCTGTTGCACCCGCAACTGCCGCAGCCGCTGCGCGTGGCGGTGGATCGAGAAGCGCGTCGCCTGGCCGGGTATCGCTACGGCCGGCAAATCGCCGATCGCTTCCTGCAATTGCTGGTCGCCAACGACGCGCAAACGGCCGAACAACGCGTGGCGACATATTTGCAACGGCAAGACGACCCGCGGCTGACGGAGATCGTCGGCCATCTGTTGGCCCTTTATCAGCGCGTGCAACGCGGGGAGTTGCGGCTATGAGCGCGGTCTGCCACGTGACGTTTTATTCCCTCAGCCGCAAGTTCGTGCAGGAAAAGAAAGCGCCGCCCAAGGCGCAGGAAGTGATCTATTACAGCCTGGCGATCGGCCATCACCTGGGGGTGATCGACTGTCTGGAGGCCAGGCTCGATTGCCCGCTGGCGGCATTTCGCGACTGGATTGCGCAGTTGCCGGCCGAGGGTGCCGCCAGGCGCAAACTGGCCGGTGTCGAACGCTTTGGCGAAATCTGCATCGACAGCAGCCACACCCATTTGCTGGCCAGCGCGCTGAGCCGCGCCGCTGAACGCATGACGCCGCAGCAGCAAGACTGGAGCCAACGATTAATCGCCCTGTTGCAGTCTATCGAAAACGAACCGGCGATTTATCTGATGGTCAGGAGGCACCATGGATAGCGTTTTGTTATGTGTCGGCAATTGCCTGATGGGCGACGACGGTGCCGGCCCGCTGCTGGCGGAACTGTGCCAGACCACTCCCCCCGCCGGCTGGACGGTGATCGACGGCGGCGCTGCGCCGGAGAATGACATTCACGCCATTCGCCAACTGCGGCCACAGCGGCTGGTGATCGTCGACGCCACCGACATGGGGCTGGCACCGGGCGAAACCCGGGTGATAGATCCGGCGGATATCGCCGAAATGTTCATCATGACCACCCACAACATGCCGCTCAGCTTCCTGATCGACCAACTGCGCGCCGACATACCGGACATTACCTTCATCGGCATTCAACCGGAGGTAGTGGCGTTTTACTACCCCATAGGCCCGGCGGTGCAGCAGGCGGTGATAACCCTGCATCAGCGCCTTGCCCACTGGCAGGCCCACGGCGGCTATTCGACATTGACCGTGACGACGGCCTGACATCGTCACCGTCATTTTTGTCGGCCCTCTCGTCACCACAAAGCTAACATTTTGTTTTTATTGTCATTAGTGGGTTGGCACGCTTTATGAATAGACCTTGTCATACCGCCACCGCCAACCCCGTAAACCAGGAGTTCCTGATGAACCGGTTCATCATCGCCGATCCGAAGAAATGCATCGGCTGTCGTACCTGCGAAATCGCCTGCGTCATGGCACACAGCGCCACCCAGGACATTTCGACGTTGACCGCCGCCACCTTCGCCCCACGGTTGCACGTGATTAAAGGCGTGAACGTCAGTACCGCCGTGTTGTGCCGCCAGTGTGAAGACGCGCCCTGCGCCAACGTCTGCCCCAACGGCGCCATCAGCCGCCAAAACGGCATGGTGCTGGTAATGCAGGAACGCTGCATCGGCTGCAAAACCTGCGTGGTGGCCTGCCCCTACGGTGCCATGGAGGTGATCACCCGCCCGGTGATCCGCCAGAACGGCGCGCAACTGACGGCCATCAGCGACAAGGCCGAAGCCCACAAATGCGATTTGTGCACCGGTCGCGCCACCGGCCCGGCCTGTATGGAAACCTGCCCCACCAAAGCGCTGCACTGCGTTGACCGCAATTTGTTGCAGGAAATGAACGCCGAGAAACGCCGCCGTGCCGCGCTCGACAACCTGTCGTCTCTGTTTTAGGAGCTGAACCAATGAAAAAAATCACGACCGTCTGCCCTTACTGTGGCGCAGGCTGCAAAATGAAACTGGTGGTGGATAACGGCAAAATCCTTCGCGCAGAAGCCGCCGACGGCGCAACCAATCAGGGCGAACTGTGCCTGAAGGGCTACTACGGCTGGGACTTTCTCAACGACACCAAACTGCTGACGCCGCGCCTGACGCAGCCGCTGATCCGCCGTGAAAAAGGCGGCAAGTTTGAAGCGGTCAGTTGGGACGAAGCCATCCGCTATACCGCGCAACGGCTGAAAGCCATCAAACAGCAGCATGGCGCGCGCGCCATTATGCACACCGGGTCCTCACGCGGCACCGGCAACGAAACCAACTACGTGATGCAGAAGTTTGCCCGCGCGGTGATCGGCAACAATAACGTCGACTGCTGCGCCCGCGTCTGCCACGGCCCGTCGGTCGCCGGTTTGCAGGCCACGCTGGGCAACGGCGCGATGAGCAACTCGATCGGCGATATCGAAAACTCCAAATGTTTACTGATCATCGGCTACAACTGCGCCGATTCGCACCCGATCGTCGCCCGCCGGGTTCTGAAGGCCAAAGAGAAAGGCGCGCAAATCGTGGTTTGCGATCCGCGCCGCATTGAAACCGCACGCATCGCCGATCAGCATCTGCAAATCAACAACGGCTGCAATATGGCGCTGGTTAACGCCTTCGGCCACGTGCTGATCGAAGAAAACCTGTATGACCGCGATTATGTGGCGAAATACACCGAGGGCTTCGACGCCTACCGCCGACAAGTGGCCGATTACGCGCCGGAAACGGTGGAACAGCTGACCGGCGTCAGCGCCCAGCAAATTCGTCAGGCGATGCGCACCTACGCCAGCGCCCCTTCCGCCACCATCATGTGGGGCATGGGCGTCACCCAGTTCGGCCAGGCGGTGGATGTGGTCAAAGGGTTGGCCAGCCTGGCGCTGTTGACCGGTAACCTCGGGCGCGCCAACGTCGGCGTCGGCCCGGTGCGCGGCCAGAACAACGTGCAAGGCGCCTGCGACATGGGCGTGCTGCCAAACGAATTCCCCGGTTATCAATCCGTCACCGACGCCGCAGTACGCGCCAAATTCGCCGCCGCCTGGGGCATTGACGCCGCCGGTATGGATCCGGACGTGGGCTATCGCATCACCGAAGTGCCGCACCTGGTGCACGAAGGCAAAGTGAAAGCCTATTACATCATGGGGGAAGATCCGTTACAGACCGAGGCCGATCTCAGCTTGGTGCGCAGCGCATTCGATGCGCTGGAGTTTATTGTGGTGCAAGACATCTTCATGACCAAAACCGCCGAACGGGCGGACGTGATCCTGCCATCCACCTCCTGGGGCGAACACGGTGGCGTGTTCTCGTGCGCCGATCGCGGTTTCCAGCGTTTCGAAAAAGCCATCGAGCCGCAGTACAACGTCAAACGCGACTGGGAAATCATCAGCCTGCTGGCGACCGAACTGGGCTATCCGATGCATTACGAAGACAACCAGCAAATCTGGGATGAAATGCGCGAGCTGTGCCCGCTGTTTTACGGCGCGACCTACGAAAAAATGGGCGAACTCGGCCACATTCAATGGCCTTGCACCACGCTCGAGAGCCCAGGCACGCCGTATTTGTATCAGGGCAATCAATTCACCACCCCGTCCGGCAAGGGGCAGTTGTTCGCCACCACCTGGCGCGCCCCGGCCGAAGTGCCGGACGCCGCTTATCCGCTGGTGCTGTGTACGGTGCGTGAAGTCGGCCACTACTCCTGCCGTTCGATGACCGGCAACTGCGCCGCCTTGCAAACGCTGGCGGATGAGCCGGGCTTCGTGCAAATCAACCCGCAAGATGCCGCCGCCCTGGGCGTTGGCGATCAGCAACTGGTGTGGGTCGCCTCGCGACGCGGCAAGGTGATCTCCCGCGCCAACTACAACGAGCGCATTAACCTGGGTGCGGTGTACATGACCTATCAGTGGTGGATTGGCGCCTGCAATGAATTGACGCAGGAGAATCTCGATCCGATCTCCAAAACGCCGGAAACCAAGTACTGCGCGGTCAAGCTGGAAGCGATTGGCGATCAAAACTGGGCGGAAAACTACGCCAGCCAAAGCTACAGCGACATGAAAGCCCGCCTGCGCAGGGCGGTGGAAGACGTGATGTGATCGTTAACCAAACCGGGACGAACCTGTTCGTCCCAGATAGCTGACCAAGCCCGTTATTAGGGAGAGCGTGCCGAAGGGGTCGTAACGGCCTTGGCCGTCGGAGCGCCCCTCGGTGCGCTAGGCCCGGGTATCTCGGACTCAAAGACCACTCTGTTATTAACCTCGGACGAACCTGTTCGTCCCCTACTTATCGGGTGGGTAAGATGTCCAAATCGCCGTCAGGATTACTGCTTCGCATCAGCGGCAAGGTGCAGGGAGTCGGATTCCGCCCCTTTGTCTGGCAACTGGCGCAGCGCCTCGGCCTGCGTGGCGAAGTCTGGAACGACAGCGCCGGGGTCGAAATTCGGCTGGTGCAACCGGTGGATATCGATATGTTCCTGCATATGCTGCAACGCCAGGCACCGGCGTTGGCCCAGATTGATAACATCGGCCTGCGCCCCTTCACCTGGCTGCAACCGCCGCAGGACTTTGCCATTCGCCATAGCCGACAAAGCCAAATGGATACGCAGGTCGTTCCCGACGCCGCAACCTGCCCCGATTGCCTGCGTGAAATGAACGATCCGCACGATCGTCGCTACCGTTATCCCTTCATTAACTGCACGCATTGCGGCCCACGCTTCACCCTGATTCGCTATATGCCTTACGACCGCCCGGCGACCAGCATGGCGCCGTTCGCACTGTGCCCGCACTGCGCCTGGGAATACCACACGCCGCAGGATCGGCGCTTTCACGCCCAGCCGGTGGCCTGCAGCGAATGCGGGCCGCAACTGTTCAGTTGCCATGCCGACGGCAAGGCAATCAACCTGGCGGACATGGCGTTGCAACAGGCGGCGGCACTGCTATGCGCCGGCGAAATCGTCGCCATCAAGGGCATCGGCGGTTTCCATTTGGCCTGTGACGCCACCGATCAGCAGGCGGTGATGCGCCTGCGCGACCGTAAACGGCGACCGGACAAACCGCTGGCGGTGATGCTGCCGGATATCGGCTGGCTGGCGCGCTGTACCGGCAGCCACTCGCTGGCGCAACTGAGCGAAACCCTGCTTTCCCCGGCCGCACCGATCGTCCTGGTGCCACAGCGGCCCCACTCCGCGCTGTGCGACGCCGTTGCGCCGCACCTGGACGAAGTCGGCGTCATGCTGCCGTCCAACCCACTGCATCATCTCCTGATGCAAGCGGTACGACGCCCGCTGGTGATGACTTCCGGCAACGCCGCCGGTCGCGCGCCGGCGTTGACCAACGAACAGGCGCTGCGCGATCTGGTCGACATTGCCGATCTGTGGCTGATGCATAACCGCGAGATCCTGCAACGCGCCGATGACTCGTTGCTGCGGCAGCACCCGCAAGGCACCGAGATGCTGCGCCGCTCTCGCGGCTACGCACCGGACGCCCTGCCGCTGCCCCCCGGCTTCCCGGTTCAACCGCCGCTGCTGGCGGTCGGGGGCGACAATAAAAACACCTTCTGCCTGGTGCGCGGCGACAAAGCGATCCTCAGCCCGCATTTTGGCGACCTGGCGCAGGAGGACGTTCAGCAACAGTGGCAACACGCCATCGCCCACTTCCTCAGGCTGTATCACTGCCGGCCGCAGCGCATCGCCGCCGATGCGCACCCGGATTATGCCGGCAGTCGCTGGGCGCAGCGTCAATCTCTGCCGTTGACCGAGGTGCTGCATCATCACGCGCATCTGGCGGCCTGCCTGGCGGAACACCAGTGGCCGCTCGACGGAGGCGCGGTTATCGGGTTAGCACTGGACGGGCTGGGATACGGCGACGACGGCCAGCTTTGGGGGGGCGAATGCCTGTGGGTGGATTACCGGCAGTGTCGATCGCTCGGCGGATTGCCGGCGGTGGCGCTGCCGGGCGGCGATCGCGCCGCGCAGGAGCCGTGGCGCAACCTGTTGGCACACTGCGCACGCTTTGTCGAGGGTTGGCAACGGCTGCCGGAAACGCAATTTTTGCTGCAACAGCCTTGGCAGCCACTGCTGAAAGCGATCGACGCCGGTATCAATGCCCCGCCGGCGTCGTCATGCGGTCGCTTGTTTGACGCCGCCGCCGCCGCGTTAGGCTGCGCGCCTTTGCAACTCAGTTGGGAAGGCGAAGCGGCCTGTCGGCTGGAGGCGCTGGCACATCAGGCAACCCATTGCCGCCACCCGCTGCACCTGCCGCTCAAAGACAATTTGCTCGATCTCGCCGCCTTCTGGCCACAGTGGCTTGGCTGGCGCACACCGCCGGCGGAGCGCGCCTGGGCATTTCACGACGCGCTGGCGCAAGGGTTCGCCGCCCTGGCCCAACACTTTGCCGCGCAGTACGGCATCAAACAGGTGGCGCTGAGTGGCGGCGTACTGCACAACCGGCTGCTGCGCCAACGGTTGGTGCATCATCTGGCACCGCTGCAGGTTCTGCTGCCACAGCGCATCCCCGCCGGCGACGGCGGGCTGGCATTCGGCCAGGCGATGGTCGCCTGCGCGCAACAATCCCCGCTTTCTTCTTCTCTCTCTGACAGGACGCAACATGAATTACCCTGAGTTCTTCCAAAAAAACACCCGCGCCTTCTGGCTGCTGTTGGCGTTGATCGCCGTTAACCTGCTGGCCTGGGCTGCGGCCTTTACCGCATTCCATCATCACCCGGCGCTGATGGCCGCCGCTCTGCTGGCTTACAGCTACGGCTTGCGTCACGCGGTAGATGCCGACCACATCGCCGCTATCGACAATGTGACGCGCAAATTGATGCAACAGGGCCAGCGGCCGGTTTCCGTCGGCGCATTTTTCTCGCTCGGGCATTCGAGCATCGTGATCCTGGCCTGCGCGGCCATCGCCGCCACTTCGCTGGCGTTCGGCAACCGCATCGGCTGGCTGCATGACTACGGCTCCACCCTCGGCACGCTGATTTCCTCTCTGTTCCTGCTGGCGATGGCGATACTCAACGGGCTGATTCTGCGCGATGTTTACCGCACTTTCCGCCGGGTGAAAAGAGGGGAAAAATTGACGGATGAAGCGTTGGCACACCGGCACGGCGGCCTGATGACGCGACTGTTTCGCGTGACCTTCAATACCGTGAATAAAAGCTGGCATATGTATCTGGTGGGATTTTTATTTGGGCTGGGGTTTGATACCGCCACCGAAGTCGGCCTGCTGGGCATTTCCGCCGCCGGCGCCGGTTCGGGCATGTCAGTCTGGTCGATCATGATCTTCCCGCTGCTGTTTGCCGCCGGTATGGCGTTGGTGGATTCGCTGGATAACTTCGTCATGGTTGGCGCTTACGGCTGGGCGTTCAACCAACCGGTGCGCAAGCTGTATTACAACATGACCATTACCGCCACCAGCGTGGCGATTGCGGTGTTGATTGGCGGCCTGGAAGGATTGGGGTTGCTGGCCGAAAAATTGAACCTGCACGGCGCCGTGTGGGATGGCATTGCGCTGCTCAATGACAATATGGGCAGCGTCGGCTACGCCGCTATTGCACTGTTTGTCTTGTTCTGGGTGCTGTCGGCGATCAACTACCGGCGCAAAAACTATGACGCGCTGGCGGTTTAATCATCGTTGATATCCTGATCGCCAGACGTCAATTTTTGCGAAAAAATTGAGGTTCGATTCATGACTCCCGCCGCAGTGGAAAACCCGCTGCGGCCACCGGATGGCTCATATTTGCCTGTAACCGGAAAAACGAAAAAACCTCCTTTTTATCACGTCAAAGGAGGTGTTCCAGAGCAGAACCAATATCACGAAGCTTGCGATGACAAGCGGTGCGTATTTTAATAAATAACCATACATAATAAAAATGCAATATTGCGCTCAAGCCATGCATAAATTCACCTTTTAAAAGAGTAAAAGTATTTTTTAAAGATGAGCCGCCAGAATTTATGCAAACGAAAAATAATAAAAGCCGGAAAACCTCCGGAAAGTGTAAATAATCAGTAAATCTTATATCGCTGAATAATAGTAAGGTTAGTCAGTATATGCAGCATTGCTTTACGCGTGCTAACTGACGGCAATAATGTCGGGTAATTTAGCTTTGGGCGGAGTCATCCAAACGGCTGAAGATAGCGGCTCCCCTTTGGCAAGTTGACTTGCTCTACCGGTGGAGCCTTCAATGGCAGATCTAGGTTCCTGATGAGGCCCTGGTGAGGCGCAATAGGAATAGGTTACAGAGCAGGGCCTGAAGCTATTTATGCGTGTACTACGCTATTGTTTTGCCCTGTGACGTTCAATATAACCGCTGGTCTCTCTAACGGGAACGGGTGAAAAGCACCCTTGTAATACATTATGAAAAGTGATAGTTAAACAGGTTGGGTGAATTCCATTTAATTTCAACGTAAATTATTACCAAGGGAAAGTATATTACGACCATGAATATCAATGTGACGGACCAGCCAAACCCACAGGACGAAGAGTACGTTATCGACAACCTTTGGGCACACAACGAAAATTATCAACCCGTAGACATCCGCCCGCTGTTTCTGACCGTTACCGATGACGCCGGCAAAATCGTCGCCGGATTGGTGGCCAGAACCTGGTGGGGCGGTCTTGAAGTACAATATCTCTGGGTCAGCGATGACCATCGCAAAAGCGGCTATGGCCGCCAATTGATGAAAAAAGCTGAAGAAGAAGCCCGTCAACGGGGTTGCCACATGGCTTATGTCGATACGTTCGACTTCCAGGCCAGAGGTTTTTACGAGAAATTGGGTTATCAGGTTTACGGCAATTTAGGCGGCTATGCCAAAAAGCATACGCGTCATTACCTGGCGAAAGAAATTTAGCGCAATTTTAATCGGTGAGGTCAGAATGGATTCGCCCGATAAAAATAATGAATTTTATTTGAAGGGTCTTATTGCCATGATGGAACACTTAAGTGATCCCTGGGGCATTAAGGATCTGGAATCCCGTCATATCTATATGAATAAGGCCGCCTATCTCTATACCAATACGCCGTTGAGTTTCGATATCGCCGGCAAACGGGACGACGAGTTTCCCGCCGACTGGGCAGACTGCGCAGACGATTTCATAGAACACGACAAAATGACAGAGATGTCGCGGGATCGGGTTGCCGTAATAGAAACGCATTATTGGTACGGGAAAGACAGCCTGACCCCCTTTATCAGCGAAAAACTGCCCATTTACAATGATAAAAAGCAGGTGTTCGGGGTGATGTGGAATGCCAAACCGCTTAACACGCTAACGCCGCTAAAATACATCAATCAGCAAAAACCCAGCGTGCTGACCACGGAAGTGAATAATAGTATTTTCACCCAATCCGAGCTCGACGTTATATTTTTAATGCTGCAAAGGCTGTCGGTGAAAGAAATAGCAAAAATATATAACATCAGCACCAAAACGATAGAAAATAGAATATATAACATCTATCAGAAATCTGACGTTCATACGCTGCAACAGTTTGAGGAGTTTTGCAAATATGCGCGTCTGGACAGCTATATTCCCGATCGCCTGATAGCAAAAGGCATCCAGTTTATCTGAACAGCAAGGAACACCTTATCGTGATCAAGATTGAAGACTACCCGTTAACGCGGGTACCGCAGGATAAAAGAGTCTCCTTTTTAAGCGTGGCCATCGTGCATATGGGCATGCTGACCGCCCTGGACCAATTTATGCTTGGGGCGGTGCTCGGCCACTCCATGACGCTGCTTGATGCGTTCACCGCCATTTTCATCGGCAGCCTGATATTTGGCGTGGTGACCTACGGCCTTGGGCTGGCGGGCATGCGCGAAGGGATCTCCGGCAGCCTGCTGGCCCGCTGGTGCGGTTTCGGCCGCCTGGGTTCGGTACTGATCGGGGTGGTGGTGGCCATCAGCCTGCTGGGCTGGTTTGGCATTCAAAACGCCATCTTCGCCAAATCGCTGGATTTCGCCCTGGGCAATAAGCTGGGCTTTGGCCTGGCCGCCGGCCTGTCCGGTACCCTGTTGACGATTCTGGTGGCGTTTGGCTTCAAGGCATTGCGCATTGCCGCCCGCATTGCGGTTCCGATGTTCATCATGCTGGTGGCTTATATTTCCATCACCGCCCTCTCCGGTCATAACCTGCAGGAGATCATCCAGTTGGCGCCGCCAGGAGAGCCGCTGACCATCAGCGCCGGCATCACCATCGTGGTCGGCGGCGCCATCGTGGCGAGCCTGATGACTCCCGATCTGACCCGTTACTCCAAAAACGGCAAGCACGTGTTTGGCGTGACCATTTTCACCATCGTCGCCGGGGAATTCGTGGTCAATGGCCTGGCGATCCTGATCGCCAAAACGCTCGGCACGGCGGATGTGGTGACCATCATGTCCCAGGCCGCCGGCGGTGCTGGCCTGCTGGTGGTGGTGTTCTCTACCTTAAGGGTCAATGATCTCAACCTCTATTCCTCCTCGCTCGGCATCGTCAACGCGGTCGAGGGCATGACCGGCAAAAGACTCAAATATACCGCCACCACGCTGGTTATCGGCGTGCTGGGCACCACGCTTTCCGTGCTGGGGATCCTGGACCGATTCGTCGATTTCCTGACGGTGCTTGGCGTAGTGTTCCCGCCGATTATCGGCATCATGCTGGTGGATTATTATCTGCTGCGCACCCACCGTAAAATTCTGGATGAGAGCCGGCGCGCGGGAAAATTGCCGGACCAAACGCCGACGATTGGCTGGACGGCGATAATCGCCAGTATTGTGGGTGGCATCGTCGGGTTGGTAACCGAGTGGGGCGTGCCAACAATCAATTCACTGCTGGCCGCCAGTCTCTTATATTGGGCATGCAAATTGGCGCTGGGCCGCTATCAGAAGCCGGTACCCTCGCAAAAACTGACTTAATCCGATTTGTCCCACTCATAGCAAGGCTCCCCACAAGCTGGGGAGCCAGGAGACCCACCCATGATCACCTGCACCCTAAGGTATGTTTTAGATCCGTATAAAATCGCCGAATTTGAGCAATACGCCCGTTTATGGATCCCTCTGGTCAATCGCATGGGCGGCACGCACCACGGTTATTTTTTGCCGTCGGAAGGCGCCAATAACATCGCGCTGGCGTTATTCAGTTTTCCCAGCCTGGCCGCCTACGAGGAATACCGCATAAAAATGGCCGAGGATGCAGAATGTTGCGCCGCTTACGAGCTGGAAAAACGCAATCGCAGCATCATCAGTTATGAACGGAGCTTTATGCGTCCGGTTCTTTCCGGGCAGGACTAAGCGAAGAGAAAAATAAGGCGGGGTTCGGGCTTTAATGGCCTGAGGCGATCAAATAGATATCGGTCGGCTAAACAGCCGACTGGCATCTGGAGTTTCGGTGGGTTTAAAAGTGCGGCTTTACCGCCGGAGACGTGATTGGAATTCCCTGGTGTCAGTTGCTAAAACATCCTTTACTACTCAGAGAATGGAAACGCCTCCCCTCTGAGTTTTTTATTATAGAAGCCGTTAATGACCGTTTTAAACTGTTTTGATCATCAAGAAACACTTCAGTATGGATGAACAGTAGCCCACCCAAACCACTCTGGTCAACATAAAAGTGGACATAAAAGTCACTTTTGTGTCCACTTTTTCAAAAACCTAACATAACAAATTGATTTAAATATAATTATTTATATTACCCATCATGCTAATCATGATTAAAGCATCAATTATGTGAATGAGTTAATTTTATAGCATCTGTTTTTAAAGGGTAATCAGGCGCTTATCATCATGAGGAATGCGTCCGTTGTAGACAATGTCGGTACGTACGATATAGTACTGCCTGCAACAATATTGTAAGGAATGCTTATGAAGACGACCAACGCTCAGCGCAAAATCAACATCATTAAAAATATTGAATATCTGATGCGTACCCGGGGCGAAACCAAGGCATCCTTCTCTAACCGCACCGGCCTGACGCGCACCACCCTCTATAAAATTCTGGATGGCCGGGTCAACAATGTACAGCAGGCTACCGTCAACCGGATTTCAGACTTCTTTGGCGTTTCCTGCGAAGAGATTGAAGACTATGATCTGGAAAAGCTGGAGCGTCTCAACGAAACGCTTTCCACCGAGGGGAATAAAAACCCTTCCGCTATCCCCGTCATTCCTCAGTCTCGATTTTTATCGGTGGCCGGCTGGAAGGTCGGGCAGTTGGTTACCGCGTTCCCTTTGACTTATTTCTTCGGCGATGAGTCAAATATGGTAGCAATGAAAATAGAAACCGAAATAAAAGGTTCATTTATCCCAGGCGAGGTCATTATTATAAAACGCCCGCCGGTGCTGGTTTGCGATTCGCCTTTATTGTATCACTCGGGAAAAAACGGCTTCTTTGTGGTTAACGGCAAAGAAGATAACGGCATGGAGGATACCGTGCGATTTCTGGGTTATATCGTTGGAGAAAGGCTATAAATGGAATCTAATCAAAAATTTAAATTGCTGGGGTTTACGCACCACGGAACCATTGCCGCCAATGTCATGGTGCTGGCCACGGGCAAAACCATCACCCTTGGGCTGAAAGAGCTGGCAGACAGCGAGATCTCGGAGGATTTGAGCCGGCACGAACTTCAGGCGCTCTACAGAAAGCTCTACAGCGATGACAAGGTCAAGACCGCTTACGAGCTGGGCGATCGCAACGAACGTTCATGGCAAGCTTATCTGCTGATCAGCGTTGCGCTCAGCGTAATCTACATCTTCTCGACCATCTGCGGCGTAAAACCCATTCATATTCCGGTGCTGGACATTATCACGCCGCCCGGCGTTTTCATTTATCCGCTCACCTTCTTGCTGGTAGATATTCTGAATGAGTTTTACGGCCTGCGTCTGGCGCGCAGAACCATTGTCATCTCGTTTATCGCCAACCTGCTGTTCGTGCTTGGGTTGTGGGGCACCGCGTTAATTCCAAACCTGCCGGGTTGGGAGTTCGGCGCTACCTATTCCGGCATGGTGAGCAGTATTGTTTCGGTCCTGTTGGCATCATCCCTGGCCTATTTCATTTCAGAAAATATCAACTCTTACCTACTGTGCAAAATCAAAGCGCTGACCAATTCCAAATACCTGTTCTTGCGGGTAATTACCAGCACCGTGGTCGCCTCTGCCTTTGACAGTATTATTTTCTGCTCCATTGCCTTCTATGGCGTGCTGGGTTGGGACATTATCAAAGAGATGATTATCGCGCAGTTCCTGATCAAGGTGGCCTATTCCATTATTGGCGTCGGCCCGATCTATCTGGCGAGAAGAATATTCCGCAACTATATTAACCGGCCTTCTACTGCGCCGGTGGCCGTCAACGATGCGGTGGCTTAAAACCCCAAAATATTCAGGGAGCCTTTCGCTCCCTGTTTTTCTTATGCCAGCTGGGTTTTACGCTTCATGCGGGCAGCCACGCCCACCTTGTCATTCCGATAAGTCGCCAGGCCTTCGGCGCGCAGATGACAGGCCGTGCACTCCCCGCATCCCTCGCCTTTAACGCCGTTATAGCAGGTCAGCGTATCGCTGCGCACGCGCTCAAGCTGCCGGTAATAATCGGCCAGCGCCCAGATCTCCGCCTTATCCAGCCACATCAGCGGCGTTTCAAAACGAATGTCCCGAGCCAGACCGAGCGCCACGCCGTGATGCAGCGCTTTGACAAACTCGTCGCGGCAATCCGGGTAGCCGGAGAAGTCGGTTTCACACACCCCGGTGATCACCGCCTCAGCGTCAACCTGATAGGCATAAATAGACGCCAGCGTCAGGAACAAAATATTGCGCCCCGGTACGAAAGTGCTCGGCAAAGCACCCGGCTGCGTGCCGTTAAACGCCGGAACCGGAATGTTGTCGCGCGTCAGGCTGCTGATCGCCAGTTCGTTCAGCATGGTAACGTCCAACACCTTGTGGCCCTTGACGCCCAGCGCCACCGCCAACTCGCGCGCCACCTCGATCTCCGCCCGATGCCGCTGGCCATAATCGAAAGTAATGCAGTGCACTTCATCGTACAGCTCTAACGCCTGAACCAGGCAAGTGGTGGAATCCTGACCACCGCTAAATACCACAACTGCTCTCTTCATTGCCTATCCCTTACGTCCATACTTATTAGCAATCAAAAGCATAGACTAATCGACGAGAAAAGCCCCCTGTAATCTTCTGGTGATTTTTGGTCATTACACTCGTTAACCGCTATCTTCAAACCACACCGCTAAAGGGAGTTAACGACGCATGCCCCATTTTTCACGCAGACAGTTACTGCAGGCTGCCGCCATCGGATCGGCATTTTCACTGTTACCCGCCTCGATTCGCAAAGCGCTGGCCATACCGGCCAATAATCGCACCGGCACCATAAAGGATGTCGAGCATGTGGTGATCCTGATGCAGGAAAACCGCTCCTTCGACCACTACTTCGGCACCCTGCCCGGCGTGCGCGGCTTTAGCGATCGCATCACCATTCCCCTGCCGGAAGGCCGCCACGTCTGGCAACAGCAGGGCACCGAGCGGCTGGTGTTGCCTTACCATCTGGACAGCAAGCGCGGCAACGCCCAGCGCGTCGATGGCACGCCGCATTCCTGGGTGGATGAGCAGTCGGCCTGGGACCATGGCCGGATGAATGCCTGGCCCACTTATAAAACGCCGACCTCGATGGGCTATTACCGCCGCCACGAGCTGCCGTTCCAGTTTGCCCTGGCGGAAACCTTCACCCTGTGCGACGCCTATCATTGCTCAATCCACGCCGGCACCAACACCAACCGCCTGTTCCACTGGACCGGCACCAACGGCCCGTCGGCGGCCAACGTCGCCGTGGTGGTCAATGAGTGGGACAGCCCTGGCCCGGTTGACGTCGGCTACGACTGGAAAACCTATCCAGAGCGGCTGGAGGAGAGCGGCGTCAGCTGGAAGGTTTACCAATTCCTGCCGGATAACTTCACCGATAACCCGCTGGCGGGCTTTCGCCAGTACCGCGCCGCCAGCGTTAAGGTGGGCAACCCGGCGCAACCGCCGCAAGACTTTACCGCCTTTGTGCCCTACCGCGACGAGCTGAACGACAGCGCGCCGTTGTACAAAGGCAACGGCAATACCCTGCCGGCCGCCGACGGCAACGATCTGGATGCTATGCTGGCCGGTTTTCGCACCGACGTGCAGCAGGGCAAGCTGCCGCAGGTGAGCTGGATAATCGCCCCGGCGGCCTACTCGGAGCACCCCGGGCCTTCCAGCCCGGTGCAGGGTGGCTGGTTTACCCAGGAGATCCTGAACGCGCTGACCGACAACCCCGAGGTGTGGAGCAAAACCGTGTTGCTGGTGAATTACGACGAAAACGACGGTTTCTTCGATCACATGCCTTCCCCTTCGGCGCCTTCGCTGCGGGAAGACGGCAGCTTCGCCGGCAAATCTACGGTGCCGTTCGAAACAGAGATATTCCAGCATGTCGCCCCGCCCGGCTCGCAGGAGCAACCGCCGCCGGACGGCCGCATTTATGGCCCCGGGCCACGCGTGCCGATGCTGATCCTGTCGCCCTGGAGCCGCGGCGGCTGGGTCAATTCGCAGGTATTCGACCACACCTCGGTGCTGCAATTTCTGGAAAAACGTTTTCAGGTACATGAACCTAACATCAGCGCCTGGCGCCGCGCGGTGTGCGGCGATCTCACCTCGGCATTCAACTTTGTCGATCCCAACGGGGAAACCTTGCCCAAGCTGCCGGCCACCACCCGCCACAACGCCGACCGCCTGCGCATGCGCCAGGAACAACTGCCGCAGGTGCCGTTGCCGCCGCCTGGCAGCCAGCAGTTACCGCATCAGCAGCGACTGGCGCGCCCTTCCCGGGCGCTGCCTTACCAGTTGCATGTCGAAGCCAGCGCCGACCCCGAACAAAAGCGGCTGACGCTCAACCTGTTGAATACCGGCGAGCAGGGCGCGGTGTTTCACGTTTACGACCAGCAGCATCTGGACCAGGTCCCGCGTCGTTACACCGTCGAAGCCGGCAAGGCGATCAGCGATGACTGGCAAACGGCAGACAAGTACCACCTCTGGCTGTTGGGGCCTAACGGTTTCCACCGCGAGCTGCGCGGCACCTTGCAACAGCCACAACCGGAAGTGCGTTTGGTTCCACATGACGGCAGCCTGGAACTGGCGCTCAATAACCCCGGCGACCAGGCAGTAACCGTCACTGTCGCCCGCTGTCCTTATACGCAAAGCGGCCCGTGGCGCATTGAACTGCCGCCGGGCGAAAATCATCGGCAGACCTTCGATACCCTGTCCAGCGGCGGCTGGTACGATCTGGTGTTAGAGAGTGCGCACGGCTGGCGGCGCCGGTTGGCAGGCCGACTGGAAAACGGCCGGGATAGCGTCAGCGATCCGCTGATGGGCAAAGCCTGAGATATTTGTGGCGGGCGGTTTATCGAAAAATGGGGCAAAGGTTGTCGGCCCCCGCAATGGGAGGCCGACAGCGTTCAACTTATCAGAAACGATAGCCAACGCCGATATTGAAGCCGTTGATCGAGAGGTTCCTGCCGTCAGCATCCAGTTTGGAACCTTCGTAGCCGACATCAATCGCCAGATTCTCGATGGGGTTAACCTGGAAACCGACGCCGTACATCAAGGAGGTTTTCTTCTGATTACCGCTCTCTTCGCCCATATACTCATAAGTATTGTAGGCGTAGTTATGCCAGGATGACGTGTAGTCGACCTTATTATAATTCAAACCCAACAGGCCATAGACGCTGATATATTGGTTAATACGGTACGCCGGGCCAACCGACAAGGAGTAATATTTGACTTCCGCATGGTTATCGAACCTGTCGCGATATACGTAGTAAGACTCGCTCTTATCGCCGCTCATATAGGTAAATGAGCTGATAACGCTGATCGGTGAATCCCATTCGTAACGGTACTTGAGGTTAACCCCGTTGATATTTTTGAAGTCCTGCACCTTGCTTTGCGCATAACCGGCGCTAAGGGTACTCTGCCCCGCATGGGCCGCAGCGCTGAGGCCCAGAGTGGAAATAACCATGCTGGCGATAACTAACTTCTTCATCGAATCATCCTTAATAGTAAGTAGAGCAAATACAGTGCCAACTCATATGAACCCATGAGTTATTTATGACATGAATATTTTATTGGAATTTATAAAACCAACCACTAATAAACAAGAATAAATAATAACTGACATGAGATAAAAATAAATCAGTCGAACTCGTAAGTTGCGAACCAGCACGCATTAATAGCCATTTCTACCGCCCAGTAACCCGCCCTTGTAATGGCACTCTTTATCTTCCTTCCCCCAAGAACTTGTCGCATGGTTACCCGCTTTCAAATCAATAATGCTTACACTCGTATTGACTGGATAAATATCATAATCATGACCAACCTAAGAAACGAAGCTGGAGAAGCGGGTGGCGATAGTTTGATTGTATTGCGATCTAAACGTCTCTTCTTTATAGGCAATGCTGACATGTTGATTCGTTTTAATTTTGTACTCAATCGCATCCATGCCCTACATTTCAGGCGACGGCGTAGGTAATTTCTCCCTCTGATCCTGGCGGAATCTGTACCCGTATAATCTTCCATAGATTTTGTTAAGCTCACTGAACAGCCTGAGACAGCGCCGACGGAGAGGGTAACAGCCAGTATTTTTATCAATCGCTTTACAAGCATAATTAATCTCTATATTTAAACTAAAAATGTATTTTAAGTTGGGCTGAATAAAATCACCATTCAAAAAACGGCATTCAGCCCGATTAAAAATTAACACAACACCTTAATCATTATACCTTTTTGTCTTTACGCGACCGATACCAATCTAAAAGCTTAAATAAAATAGCCGCCAACGATATTGCACTTCCTCCGACAAAGCCGAAAAACACAGCTCTTAAGACCTGATCAAAAGGAAATTTAAACTCCCCACTAGTGAAAAACGACACCGTTGAAATAACCGCACCAATTAATAGCAAGAAGGCAATGCAAAATACCCAACTATAGATAAATAGCTTGATGTATTTAATAAGCGATTCCATCATTTTTTACTCCCCTTTTCATCAACAGGCTTTGAAATATCCTTTATAAAGCCGCTAGTAAACTCGGACGACATACCGCCGATGAAATCATACACATACCCTGGAACCTTATCGTCCCCAAGGATCTTAGTAACGCCTACAGGCGCATACTTACCAAATCCGCCCCCGACAAGCGCACCGCCTGCAGCAGCACCAACCGACACAGGATCAGCTCCATCAGTAAAGAGAGTGCCTCCCATTGCAATACCGATATTTGCTGGGATATTTCTTCCTGGAGCCAAACCTCCCGTTACTGCCGCCGCTGTAGTACCCCAATAATCATAAGTTTTGTTTTCATTTCCCGGTTGATTCATGTCGTACCATTGATATGCTGCATTCGCTCCGCCGCTCAATATAGAGCTGACCGCTACCTTACCTATGGATGCCGCAGGCCCCAGATAAATAGCTCCCGCTATCAGCACACCATCTTTATAGCCATTAACAATCACTTTAGTGATATTCGCACCTTCAGGTAAATCTCCTTTCGCATACTTATTCAACGCAGAACTGATTTCTGCCGAGCTTTTACCCTCTTTCACCATTTGTTCTGCCAAAGTAGAGGCGCCCTGACCGTAGCTCATCATCCCTGGCGGCAAGCTAAACTGGTCATTGTTCTCGGAGGTATTCTTACCCGATTGCCCGCCAGCCACCGCTCCCGCCGTATCACCGCTCGCCAAACCGCCGGCCAAACCACCTGCAAGCGTAGCCAATGCAGAAACCGTCTGGCGCTGCTCTTCACTCATTTTGCTGAAGTCGCTGGTGCCGAACATCGCCTCGGCAATCGCTTTGGTACCCAATGCCGCAGTCGCAGCACCCGCTGCTCCTGCCGCTGCCGACTTGCCTTGCAACTCTGCCAGCGCGCCAGCCACCACCGCATGCGCAATGACACGGCTTTCCTCATTCGGGGCCAGAAGGTGTATTTGTTCCGCCAGATACGGCGCGGCTCCACCGGCAATCGCCGCTTTCAGGTCGCCACCGGCCAGCCCTTGCACCGCAGCGACCGCCGCCTGCATACCCTGCTGTACCTTACCGCCCGTGCCATAACCCGATTCGCTAAACGCCTGGTTATACGCCGCCTGGTAAATCTGCGCGTTGATATCATCCTCGGTGATGACCTTGCCCGGTTTCTCTTTCGCCAGTTTAGCCGCCGCGGCCTGGCGATCGGCATCCGTGACGTTATTCATCTTCTCTTTCGCGGCCTTGGTCGCGGCGATCGAACCCTCGGTCCGCGCAATGTCCATCGCCTGATTGCCGATCTCGCCGATCAGCTGCGCCTGTTGCAGCCGTTTCTGCTCTTTCTCCTTGTCGAAGATCGGGCTTAACGTCTGGTTGGCGTGCTCGACGTCGCGGCTCAGAACGCTGAGGTTCTGCGTCTGTTTGTCCTGATCGCGGATGACGAGGGCGCCGTCGCTCACCGCAGCAAAGGTGGTGGAGCTGTCGTGCCTGCTGTTGTTAGTTAAAATATGTATTCAATAAAAACATCTTAAGCATCCTTCTCAAGATGATATGCTCTTCCTTGTGTCATTACGTCTATTTATTTCTTAAGATTCCGGAGGCTCATCAGAGGATGATTTTTTATTGGCGTTATGCTCATCTATCTTAGCAAAAATCCATGAACCAACACCGGCAGCAACGCCGACAATACCACTAACAACCAGAGAGTCTTTCAAAGATTGCTGAGTAAAACGCAACTCACCAAACTTTAATAAACTAATCCCCCCTTTCACTAGTAAAATAAATACAAAAAAACACAAAAAGCAATAAATTACGCCAATAAATAATGTCTTTACTTTCACCTTGGTTTTATTTTCCATTTTTATCACCATCCCCATTTATCGTTTTTTTCAACTCATTGCTAATAACTTCACCACCCATGGTGCCGAAGATATCGCTAACCATACCGGCTGATGGCCCTAATACAGGTTTAAGCACCGTCGGAGCATAAGTTCCGATGGCACCACCGAACGCAGAGCCAGCAGCACTGCCCGATAAAGCGCCAGGATCAACCCCATCAGTAAAGATCGTTCCACCAATTGCAATACCGATATTGGCTGGGATACCTCTTCCCGGAGCCAAACCCCCCGTTACTGCCGCCGCTGTAGTGCCCCAATAATCATAAGTTTTGTTTTCATTTCCCGGTTGATTCATGTCGTACCATTGATATGCTGCATTCGCTCCGCCGCTCAATATAGAGCTGACCGCTACCTTACCTATGGATGCCGCAGGCCCCAGATAAATAGCTCCCGCTATCAGCACACCATCTTTATAGCCATTAACAATCACTTTAGTGATATTCGCACCTTCAGGTAAATCTCCTTTCGCATACTTATTCAACGCAGAACTGATTTCTGCCGAGCTTTTACCCTCTTTCACCATTTGTTCTGCCAAAGTAGAGGCGCCCTGACCGTAGCTCATCATCCCTGGCGGCAAGCTAAACTGGTCATTGTTCTCGGAGGTATTCTTACCCGATTGCCCGCCAGCCACCGCTCCCGCCGTATCACCGCTCGCCAAACCGCCGGCCAAACCACCTGCAAGCGTAGCCAATGCAGAAACCGTCTGGCGCTGCTCTTCACTCATTTTGCTGAAGTCGCTGGTGCCGAACATCGCCTCGGCAATCGCTTTGGTACCCAATGCCGCAGTCGCAGCACCCGCTGCTCCTGCCGCTGCCGACTTGCCTTGCAACTCTGCCAGCGCGCCAGCCACCACCGCATGCGCAATGACACGGCTTTCCTCATTCGGGGCCAGAAGGTGTATTTGTTCCGCCAGATACGGCGCGGCTCCACCGGCAATCGCCGCTTTCAGGTCGCCACCGGCCAGCCCTTGCACCGCAGCGACCGCCGCCTGCATACCCTGCTGCACCTTACCGCCCGTGCCATAACCCGATTCGCTAAACGCCTGGTTATACGCCGCCTGGTAAATCTGCGCGTTGATATCATCCTCGGTGATGACCTTGCCCGGTTTCCCTTTCGCCAGTTTAGCCGCCGCGGCCTGGCGATCGGCATCCGTGACGTTATTCATCTTCTCTTTCGCGGCCTTGGTCGCGGCGATCGACCCCTCGGTCCGCGCAATGTCCATCGCCTGATTGCCGATCTCGCCGATCAGCTGCGCCTGTTGCAGCCGTTTCTGCTCTTTCTCCTTGTCGAAGATCGGGCTTAACGTCTGGTTGGCGTGCTCGACGTCGCGGCTCAGATCGCTGAGGTTCTGCGTCTGTTTGTCCTGATCGCGAATAACAATGGCGCCGTCGCTCACCGCAGCAAAGGTGGTGGAGCTGTCGTGCCCGCTGTTGTTGGCCCCCACCAGCAGGCCATTGGCCATATTGCCGGCGAACTGGCTGCCGATGCTGCCGCCGGAGCTGATGCCCACGCTCTGGTGCTCTACCTCGAAGTCCGCCTGATTGTGGATGTCCTTAAAGCCCAGCGTGCCGGTGTCGAGTTTGTTTTTATCCGCCGTGGCGGTACTGCCTATCACCGCGCCGTTAAGCTGGGTGTGTTCGCCCACCGTCACGTCAAAACCGCCCCTACCGGCAAAGATGCCCGTCTGCTCCTGCACGCTGTCGTAGTTGCTGTGCATTTTGTCTTTGCTCAGGCTGATGCTGCCCGAGCCGGTCATGGAGCCAAAGGTGAAGCTGCCGCCCGCGCTGGCGTTTTGCTGTTTGGAATCGTAACGGTCGCTGTCCTGCTGGCTCTCCAGCAGCAGGTTGCGGCCCACGTCGGCTTTGACCGATTCGCCGGTGACCTGCGCGCCGATCAGATTGGTGTCGCGCCCGCTGGTCATGTTGACCCGGTTACCGGCATTGACCGTGGTTTCGCTATAGCTGGTGCCGTTGCCTTTCTCGTTGCCCTTGCCTTTGTTGACGCTGGCCGAAATGCTCAGCCCGATGCCACCGGAGCCGACGCCGATGCCCACGCCCAGCGTGCCGCCCTGGCTCTCGTTCTTGCCGTCCAGATACTGGGTGTTTTTGGCGGAAAGCAGGTTCACGTCGCGGTTGGCGTTCAGGGTGACGTCTTTGCCCGCCTGCAACTGGCTGCCCTGCACCAGAATGTCGCCGTCCTGGCCCTTCACGCCGTTGCCGCCGGCGGTGATGCTCAGGTTGTTGCCCGCCGTCAGGCTGCTGCCCTGGGCGGTGCTCTGCCCGCTGTTCTGGGTAGAGGTGGAAGACTGGGTGCCGTAGGAAATGCTGATCCCCACCATGTTGTTATTGGCCGGGTCGGCGCCCTGTGCCTGCGCCAAGCGCGCCGCCTGTACCGCCTGCACGCCGCTCAGCGCCGCTTTGGTGCCCTGCAAGGCCGCCAGGCGGCTGTCGTCGGTGGATTTTGCCTGCTGCGAGGTTTCCACGGCGGTGTTCAGCGCGCTGCCGACGGTGCCGGAAAGCGCCAGCGTCAGCCCGGATTTTTTCTGCTCGACCTTGTGGGTCTGGCTGTTTTCATCCTGCGCCTGCGTTACCGACACATTCTTGCCGCTCAGCGCCATGTCCTTGCCGGCCACCAGCTCGGAGCCGGTCACCGCCAGATTGTTGCCCGCACCCAGCGTGACGTTGCCGTTCACGCTGCCGACGGTGCTGCCCTGGTTGGTCACCCCCTGCGCGGTGTCGGTGGTTTTCAGGCTTTCGGTGCCGTAGCTGATGCCGATGCCGCCGCTGCTCATCAGGCCGGATTTTTTCTCCTGCTTTAGGTGTAGCTCACTGTTGCGCTCGGTGGCGCCGGTGACGGTCAGATCATGGCCCGCCAGCAGCTTCACGTCCTGGGTACCGGCCACGCTGCTGCCCTGCACGCGCAGATCGTTGCCCGCCAGCACCTTGATGCTGTCGCCGCTCAGGGTGCTGCTCTGCAGGGTCTGGCGATCCAGGGTGTCGCGGGTGGTGGTGGTGGTTTTCGACATCAGGCCGTTGCCGCCGGTCACCTTGTGGCGCTCGTCCAGATCCTGGGTGTTTTCGCCGTTGAGGATGTTGACGTCATGGCCGGCATTCAGGTTCAGCGCATCGCCGGCGGAAATCGTCGCCGCATGAGCAGTGATATCGTTGCCCGCATTGAGGGTCACAGCACCTTTACCGACCACTTCGCTGCCCACCTGCTGACTGTTGCCCTGTTTCAGGCTGTTGTCGCCGTTCCAGATCAGGTTGTCGCGGCTGGCGGTGGTCACTGCGTTCAGGTTGAGATCGCGCCCGGCGCTCAGCAGCGTTTGGCCGTTCTCACCGCTGTTGACCACCTGCGCCGCATCCAGTTTGATGTCGCGCCCGGCCTGCAGCATCAGTTTGCCGTCGGCGCCCTGCACGTACATGCCCGCCACACTGTCGATGTTGGTGCGCTCGAAGCTGTTGGCGCCGTTCACGCTTTGCGCCGAACGGGTGGTGCTGATGGCATTGATGTCGCGCCCGGCGCTGGCCAGCAGCGAGTTGTTGCCCTGGATCACGCCGCCGATATTGTTGATATCGGTGCGGGCGGTCAGGCCAACGTCGGCCCCCTGAATGCTGCCCGCCATATTGGTGATGTTGGCGGCGCTCAGTTTCACCACTTCGCGCCCGGCGATATGGCCGCTGTTAAACAGGCCGTCGCCGAGGTTGAGGTTAACGTTGCGCCCGGCGATCAGCGCGCCGGAGCCGTCCAGATCGCCCGGTTGCATGCGGGCATACACCTGTGGCACCAGTACATTTTGCTGGCTGCCGTCCGGCAGCGTGACTTTGGCGTTCACCAGCCAGACAATGTCTTTGGTCAACAGCCCCATTTGTTCCGGCGTCAGCGCCACGCCGACCTTGAGGTTATATTGCCGGCTGAAGGCCAGCCCCTGATCCATCAGCGCCTTGAACTGCTCTTCGTCGTTGTTGTACCCGTCCAGATAACGCTGGCCGGTCAGGTTGATCACCTGTTCACGGATCAGCCGCTGCTCGTAGTAGCCATCCCCCAGACGTTTCAGCACGTTGTCCTGATTGTTGGTGGCTTTCTCGATCATGTAATCCGAGCCCAGCCAGGATTTTTGGTTGGTGAAGCGCGGATCGGTTTCCACCAGATACTGGCCGCCCGGCGCCGGATTGGTCTTGAACAGACTGTTGTCCGGCAGACGGGTATCCGGCCCGACGATGCGTACCACGTTGTCCGCCGCGTCACCCTGCTGGGCATTTACTTTGTTGGCCACTTCAAACTGCTGGCCCGGTTGCAGGGATGCCGTCTGAATTACCGGCAGTTCGCCACCGCCGATAGTCTGCATCCTGGCGGAAATATCGCTGCCGGTGACGACCGCGTTCACCCCGCCGGCCTGGCCGATGGTAGCGTCTGTACCTTGTGGCGTCAGCGGTGCAATGGCGACCGGATTGCCCGCCACTTGCCCGTGGTCGATCAGTTGGCTCGGTTTCAGCGCGATAGTCTGGATGCTGGTCGGCGGCGTGTAGGCCGTGGTGTTATGCCCCTGTTTGTCTGAGCCTTTTTTCTTGATGCGATAGTAGCTGGTCACTTCACCGACGTCGCTGGTCAGCCGCTGGCCCGCCACCGCCACGTTATCCACGCTACCGGCGTTAATCGCCAATGTGCCGCCGGCCACTACCTGGCTCTTGTCGTTCAGCAAATGCCCTGCGTTGATCGCCATATCGCCACCGGCGATGATTTTGGCCGGGTCGCTTTCCTTAATCTGGGTTTCCTGCACCGTCCGGTTATAGTCGTACTGATTAAATCTGTCGTTGCCGTGCCCGGTTTTGCCTGGGGTGTTCAGGTTCAGCAGCGAGTCTGACGAATTGCGGTCAACGAAGACGCCTTGTTCCCCCGCCTTCCAGCGCACCGGATCGCCGGACTGCTGATACTCGGTGACTTTTTCGTTGGAAACGGTGACCAACTCGGTGCTGAAACGATCGTTGATGTTGTTGATCAGCGCAGCGGACAGCGCCATGTTGCCCGCAGATTCAATGGTCGAACTGTGGTTATTGAGGATGCCTGCCTGGCCGCTTGCCAGGTGGCCGGCGTCAAGCTGGCCGCCAATCACCATATCGCCACCGCTGTAAATCAGCCCGTGATCGTCGTTGTTCAACGTTTGGGTGCCGATATCTACCCGTTCGCGCCCGGCCAGCGTAGCGGCGGTGCCGTTTTCCGCCAGATTGTTGAAGGTCGCGGTCTGCACACCGATGGCGTCGCCATAAATACGGCCGGTGCCGATGTTGTTCAGCGTGTTGGCCATCAGCAGGGTGTGCTTGCCGTCGATCAGGCCGTAGTTGGTCAGGGTGCCGTTCACCGTCAGCCAATCCTGCCCGGCGTTGATCTCGCCGCTGGCGGCGTTAAACAGGTTATTGGCATGCAGATCGAGCTTGGCACCCGCCAGCAGTTTGCCACTGTTGGTGACGTCGCCCGGCGTGGTGAAGTTGAAATTGCCGTTGGCGATCATCTCGCCGCTGTTATTGATGCCCTGCGCGCTGATCAGATTAATATCGCCCAGCGACAACAGCTGCCCGTCACCGCCGACCGCGTTGGCGTTAATCTCCAGCAGCTTGCCGGATTTAACAGTACCGCCGGTGTTCAGCAGATTGAGCGCCGTGCCATTCAATTGCAGGTTGTCGGCCGCAGCCAGCTGGCCGCCGCTGTTATCCAGGGCGCCATCGTTGGTGATGGCCAACTGCCGGTCAGCCAAAATGCTGCCGCCACGGTTACTCAGCGTGCCGCTGTTCAGCGTCACCGTCTGGCCTTCCAGCCCTTTATTTTCCGCCAGCGTGGCGTCGTTGGTGAACTGCAGCGCGTTGAGCGTCACGGTAGCGCCGCTGCGGATCAACCCCAGGGTGTTATCGATAATCCCCTGCGCGCTGCCCAGCAACAGATTGCCGACCGCCTGAATCTGCCCGTTGCGGTTATCCAGCCCGGTGTTGTTCAACGTTACCGCCTGCTCGCCGATAATCCGCCCGCCGTTGCCGTTGTCCAGTTTGAGCGCCGCCAGCATGAAATCGCCCTTGGCCCCCAGCGTACCGCCCCGGTTATTGACGTCGCCGCCGTTGAGTTGCAGCTGGCCCAGGCTGTGGAGAGTACCGTTTTGGTTATCCAGCAACTGGCCACGGGTATCCAGCCGCATGTCGCCGCCGGCCTGCACCAGCCCGCTCTGATTGTTCAGGCCGCCCGCGCCGGTGGTGGTGAGCGTCAACGCCTGCTGCGCCACCAGCTTGCCGCCGCCGTTCAGCAGCGCTTCGGCGTCAAGCTGCAAGTCTTTACCGGAAATCACCAGGCCCTGACCGTTATCGAACACACCGGTAGACAGGTTCATCGCGCCCTGGCTGGTGATGCCGCCTTTCTCGCCGCTGTTGGCGTTGGTCAGCCGATCGACCGCCAGATCCAGACGATCGCCGCTTTGGATCAACCCGCCGTCGTTGTTATTGAGGTTATTGCCGTGCAGCTCCAGCGCCGTTTGGGCCGCCAGCTGGCCGCCCCGGTTTTCCAGCATGTCGAAGTTGATCTTCGCCGCATCGGCGCTGACCAGCGTCCCCTGATTATTCAGCAGAGACCCGCTGTTCAGCAGCAGTTGTTTGCCTGCGCCGATCACTCCAAGATTGCTGTTATCCAGCCGTTCTTTGGCGTTCAGCGCCATGTCCTGGCCGGATTTTATCGCCCCGCCCTGGTTATTGATCACCGCGGCGGTCACCGACAGCTGTTTTTCGGAAGCCAGCGTGCCGTGGCGGTTATCCAGTCGGCTGCCCCGCAGTTGCAGGTCGCCCGAGCTGGCGATAAAACCGCTTTGGTTATCCACCTCGCCGCCGGCGATGTTCAGTTTGCCCAGGCTGCTGATGCCGCCATTTTTGCCGCTGTCGCGGTTGGTCAATGCCTGGCCGTGGGTATCGATAGTCGCGTCGCCGCCGGCCTGCAACAGGCCGCCGTCGTTGGTCAATGCCAGGCTGTCGATGTTCAACCGCTGCTTGCCGACCAGCGTGCCTTGGGTGTTATCCAGTCGACCGGTGAACAGTTCGGTGGCACCGCCCCCCACCAGCATGCCCTGAGTGTTGTCCAGCGCGCCGCTGTGGATCGACAGCGCCCCCTGGCTGAGAATGCCGCCGGTTTCGCCGCTCAGGCGGTTGCTCAACGCCGCGCCCTGAGTATCGAGGCTCATGTCACCGGCGGATTGCAGCAGGCCGCCGTCATTGGTCAACGCCCCGCCGTTCAGGCGCAGATCGCCCGCAGCGGCGATAGCGCCCTGTTGGTTGTTCAACGCGCCGTTGCCCAGCGCCAGAGAAATGGCGCCGCCAACCACTTGGCCGCCCTGGTTTTCCAGCCCGGTACCACTCAGTTGTAGCCCCTGTTTGGCTTCGATACGGCCGCTGCGGTTATCCAGCGCCTGACGGGTCGCCACCTCGCTGTTGCCGGTAGCGGCGGAAACCAGGCCCTTGCGGTTATCCAGTTTATCCGCCTGTAACCGCGTATGGGCGCTCGCGACCAGTTGGCCCTGCTGGTTGTCGAGGGTGCCGCCAATCTGCGCATTCAGGCTGCCGTCCTGCGCGGCGATCACTTTGCCGTTTTGGTTGTTCAGCTGTGCGGCGTTCAGGGTCACATTGCCGTTGGCCGCCAGTTGGCCGCCCTGATTGTCGATACCCTTACGGATGCTGAGGCGCATGTCGCCGTTGCCGCTCTGCACCCATTGGCCGTTGCGGTTGGACAGGCTGCCGGCATCCATCGCGATCTGCTGCGCCGACGTAGTGCCGCCATCCAGCACGTAATCGCCGCCCTGCATAGAGAGCTGCCCGTTGGACAACAGTTTGCCGCTATCCCCTTGCAGCCGGTCGGTATTCACCGCAAGCCGGCCCTTGCCGGCATGGATAATCTGCCCGCTCTGGTTGTCGATCGCCCCGGCATTCAGCGTCAGGTTGTTGCCGTTGCTGGCGATGCGGCCGCCGCCGTTATCCAGTTTGCCCTGCTGATTCAATGCCAGATCCTCTTCGCCAAGCTGGGCGATCTCGCCCTTGCGGTTAGAGAGAGCCTGGGCATTCAGCGCCAGCTTGTTCGCCGTCAGCTTGCCGCCGTCGTTGTTCAGTCGTTTGCCGGTGTCGGCAACCAGTTGCTGCGCCGCTTCAACCTGGGCGTTGGCCGTGGTTAAGTCGCTCTGCCCGGCGTTCAGCGTTACATTGGTGCCGGCGGTGCGGCTGCCGCTGATGTCTATGCCTTGCCCGCTGGCACGCAGGTTACCCGCCGCCAGGTTCTGGCCCTGCGCGGTCAGTTTGCCGCTGGCGGTCAATGCCAGTTCGCCGTTACCGCCCAGTTTGCCGTCCTGCTGCACGCCTGCCGCCAGGGTGCTGCCTTTGCTGCTGTTCAGGCTGGCGGCCTGAACCTGCACATTGTTGCGCGCAGCGATAGAACCGCTGTTTTGCACTTCACCCTCGCTGGTGATGCCTGTATTGCCCGCAGCGAACAGTGAACCGCTGTTGCCGACGCCCCCTTTCGCGGCAAGCGCCATATCGCCGCCGCTGCTGATGGCGCCGCTGTTTTCGATGCGGCCGTCGGCGGTTACCACCACGCTGCCGGCCTGCGTGCCGATATTACCGGCGTTGCGCACCCCGACGCCGGTTTCGGTGCCGATCATGCGGATCTTGCCGGCGTACATGCCGCCCAGTTTGGCCACGTCCACCGCCAGCTGCGGGCGGGTGGCCGGATCGTCGCCCTGCTTTTCGATCTGCTGATGCGCCGCATCCACCTTGTTGCGCCCGGTGGTGACTTTCAAATCGTTGGCCCACAGCCCGGCGTTGATCTTCGTCGAACGGGCAATGATCTCGGTATAATCCTGACGCGAACTGTCCATGCCGGCGCCTTCCACCACCACTTCGCCTCGCTCGACGTTAAAACCGGTCAGATTCCCGTTGTTCATCTGCGCCTGGCCGGTGGTCAGCGTGGCGCGGTTGGCGTTGATAAAGCCGCAGCCATTACAGGTAATGCCGGACGGGTTGGCGATCACCACCTGCGCGCGCTGGCCGGCGACCTCGATATACCCGTTCAGACGGCTGGGATCGCGGGAGTTGACCTCGTTGAGGATCACCTTGGCTTCGCCTTTTGCCAGCCACGGGTTGCCATCGACCCAACCGCCCTGCTGGGTCTGGGTCATTTTGTGCGAGTTGTTGAGGATCGCGCCCTTTTTGTCGACGTCGAACTGGCTGTAGGTATTGCGGGAAACCCCACCGGCGCTCGGGGTCTGGATATTGACCTGCGGCGTACCGTTGGCGCTGTTGACGATGGTCGGCTGCTGGCCGCCCGGCGCATTGCGGTCGGCGACAATGGCCGCCTGCACCGGCTGTATCGCACCCAGCGCCAATAGCAGGCTGAAGCTGACGGCGCTCATCTTGCCGATGCACTGGCTCAGGGTATGGCCCAGACCAGGCGACCGTGCGGAGCCGGCACGGCCGGAGCGGGCGATATCCGCCACCACCATCAGCATGCCACGCGCTTTGTTGAAAACGATACGGTACAGGTTCTTGTTCATGGCAATGTCCTTATTGAATGTCCGACGGCTCGACGGCTAACGGGTGGTTCGCCCACCATTGCTGCGCTTGCCGGTGGCTGACCTGCGCGCCTTTAAAGTTCACGACGCGTTTGCCGCGCTGCGCCCCACGGTGGTATAGCGCCCGTACGCAGAACTGCGGGAAAATATCCCGGGCGATCAGATTGCGCATTTCTCGCGTGTGGCCGAATGGGGCGATCCAGTCGCAGAACCACAGGCGATCGCCGCTGTTCCAGTCGTTTTCCTGCATGTTTATCGCCGGTTGCGTTAGATAACGCGCCTCGGCCTCTTGGTTCATCCAGGCCCAGCTGAGGAAAAACACCGGCTGATTCTGGTACGACGCCAGCACATATTGCTGCCGCTTGATGATCGGCAGCAGCAGCGTCGGCAGGGTATGCAACGGCGCATCGCGGTGCATAGGCGAATGCATCCACAGCCATACCGCCGCCCCAAAGGCTTCCGCCTCGCTGTCATCGCCGCCGAGGATCAGCGGTGCCCGGATATCGTAGTCACCTATGCGCATCGTCGTTCCCTCAGTAGTTCCAGCTCAGGTTAAAGCCCAGCGTCACCGGGCTGGTGCTGAAGCCGTCCGGTTTGGAGAACGGCACGCCGGCGAACAGGTCGTAACCCACCTTGAAGGCGTAACCGCGCAGGCCGACCACACCGCCCGCCAGATGTTGCCCGGCCAGGTAATCGGAGCCGTAACCGCCCACTTCGCCATAGTCGGCCCCCAGGTAAAGTTCTTGCCCCGGCAATGGCGTGCGCCAGGCCAGATCGTTGCGCACGAACCAGCCGTGGTTGGCATTCAGGGTGCGTTCACCGTCAAAGCCGCGCACCGTCCAGCGGTTGCCGATAGCAAACTGATCCTGCGGCGTCAGCGGGGTATCGCTGATCTGACGCTGGTACTGCACGTTGTATCTGAAGTTCTGGCTGAACAGGCTGAACGGCACGTCAAGCTGGGCGTTGAGCTGAATAATTTTGCTGAGCGCCGTCGCCTCGCCAAAGGTCTCTTCCGGCGCGGGCAAAGCGCCGAACCAGCGGGTGCCGCGCTGATAACTGACGCCGGCGTCCAGCGTGGCCTGCTGGATGTAATGTCGGTGCTGCAAGCCCAGCCGCCAGCCGGAAGTGCGGCGACGCTGCACTTCCACTTCGGTATCGTTGATGTAGTTGCTCGACTCGCGCGCCAGCACGTCATAGGTCAGCGTGGTTTTCTGGCTGCCGTTACGGTGCAGCACCCGGCTGAGCTGGAAATCCAGGTTTTTGCTCTTGCCGCTGTAGCGGTAATCCTGATTCTGCCCGGCGATGGTCTGGTGGTAGTCATAGCTATTGGCGGTCACCCCGGCCATCCAGTAGCCGAACGGCACCGAATAATGGCCGGTGATGTTTTTGGTGCCTCTGCCACCCTGGTTTTGCAGGTCGGTGGTGCCGGAGATATAGAACAGATCGCTGAGCGAGAACGGGTTATCCAACGACAGCGTCAGGCCGCCCTGATAGAGACCGGTGCTCTTGGTGCCGGAGTCATCCAGCGAGGCGCCAACGCGCCACATGCGTTCTTGCTTCCAGCTCAGCGCAATGTCGCTTTCGCCGGGCTGTTCGCCGGGGATGATTTCCATATTGGCCTGCACCGTCGGCAGGCGCTGCAGGTTTTCCAGCCCCTGCTCGATATCGCGCAAGTCCAGCAGGTTACCCGCGTGGGCCGGGAAACTGCTGTAAGGTTGAAGGTAGCGGCCGCTGTCCGGCGTCAGCTTTACCTGGCGCACATAGCCGGGCACCACCACCAGCCGCAGTTTGCCGCTTTTCAGATCCTGCGTCGGCGCCAGCACGCGCGTGGTGATATAGCCGCTATCCACCAGCCGGTTTTGCAGGGTGCTCATCAACAGGTTGATGCCCTGCCCGCCCAGGCACTGGCCCTGCGCCTGATTGGCAATGCGCTGCAACGGCAGCCAATGCGGGAGTTTGTCCTGACCGGTCAGAACCACCTGTTCGATAGGGAAGCAGGGTTTTTCCTGCGGGAACGCAATGCGGCCAAAACCGGACGAAGGCGGCGACAGCCGCACATCCGGCGTAGGGGGGGTCAGTTGCTGCTCCAGCGCTTTTTGCCGCTGCTGCTGTATGATCAGTTGATCGCCATTTGGCGCTGCCGCCAGAACCGGTTGATTGAATATAAACAGCGGCAAGACAACGGAGCCAAATGGAATACATCCCTTGCGCACAGCAAGGCTGAGCGAAGAGTAAGCAGAGAGGCGCATGACGTTTTCCCTGTCGAAGGACAAAAAAATGATAAGAATTGTAAATAAACGCGAACATTATGCGCACGAACAACTCAGGATCAACTCTATTTTGGCCAATAATGAGTGCTGGGTAACAAAATACGCAGTATGAATAATCCTACAGGCTAATCCCCTCGCCATTTCACCTTGCGAAAAACCACCCAACCAATTATTTTTAAAAGAAAAATAAACACATCACACTCATAACCACCAAAAGAGTTATGAATAATTGCATGGCAACAATGCAATTATTCATCATGGATAACTTATGTCTGATAACGCTAACAGTTTAAGATGATTCCTATTTTAAATACCTTTTTCCAGGAGTTTGTTACCCTGCGGGATAATAATATTATTAATTATCTTTCCGCCTGTTTTAATTATATTCAGCGTATTTCAAACTACCCTGTGGCCGACCGCCACTTAAGGTTCTTATGGCAGAGGTATTAACCTGCCTTCTTATTCCTGGGAGGTCAGTTTATTCCCTTTATCCCCTCCTCCTGCGCCCGGGTTTACGGGGACAGGCCGCTTTTTCGGATTCTTTCGTTGCATTGCTAAACCGGTTCTTCTATTTTAGCTCGCCATCTGACACAGGTTAAAACAGAGGTTGAGCATGGGAAATCGCGTATGGGTGCTGGGTGACGCTGTAGTCGACCTGGTTCCTGAAAATTCAAACAGTTACCTAAAATGCCCCGGTGGCGCGCCTGCCAACGTCGCGGTCGGTATCGCCCGCCTGGGTGGCGACAGCGCCTTTATCGGCCGGGTCGGCAAAGACGGGTTCGGCGCTTTCCTGCAGCAGGTGCTGCGTGAAGAGCAAGTGGACATCCGCCACATGACGCAGGACGACACGCATCACACCTCTACCGTGGTGGTGGATCTCGATCTGCTCGGCGAACGCACCTTCACTTTCATGGTGACCCCCAGCGCCGATTTGTTCCTGCAACCTGAGGATCTGCCTGATTTCAAAGCAGATGAGTGGCTGCACGTTTGCTCTATCGCCCTGTCGCAAGAGCCCAGCCGCAGCACCACCTTTACCGCGATGGAGAACATCAGGGCGGCCGGTGGCTGGGTGAGCTTTGACCCGAATATTCGTGAAGACGTCTGGCGACAGCCGGAAGCCCTGCGCCCCTGCCTGCAAAAGGCACTGTTGCTGGCGCATGTGGTCAAAATCTCTCAGGAAGAATTGAGTTTTATCAGCAATATCGGTGAGCTGGAGAGCGCCATCGACTGGATGATGCAACGCTATCCGCTGCGTTTGCTGCTGGTGACGCTGGGCGGCGATGGCGTGTGCGTGCATGACGGCAAACAGATCCGCCATTTCCGCGCCCCCTCGATTGTCCCGGTCGATACCACAGGCGCGGGCGACGCTTTCGTCGCCGGTCTGCTGGCTGCGCTGGCGCAACTCGGCGCTCTGCCGGAGGATGAACAGTGGCCAGAGGTGATCGCCCAGGCCCAAGCCTGCGGTGCGTTAGCCACCACCGCCAAAGGCGCCATGACTGCCCTGCCTACCTCAGAACAGTTAAAAAATTTCCTTCAGCGCTAAGCCCCATAACGGTGGGCCTGGCTCACCGTTTTTCCGCTGCTGGGCCGAATTTGCGCACTCGATCACAATAGCTGAATCGGGTTAGCAAACTTGATTGCCAGCCGCCGTTCAACTCTCTATCTTTCTTCCTGAAAAACCGGTTTAGCAATTTAGCAAAAAACAATAACAACTTTACCCGGATGATAGAGAATCATGAAAAAACTGAGTTATTTGGCTGTCACTACAGGGCTCCTCATCTCCACCTCTGCGGCGGCGGCTGGCGCTGACAGCAGTATCGAAGCACGTCTGAACGCGCTGGAACAACGGCTGCAACAGGCTGAACAACGCGCCACCCAGGCCGAGACACGCGCTACGGCGGCAGAACGTCACGCACAACAGCTGGAACAGCGCACCGCCAACACCGAACGGCAAACCGTACAGGTTGCGCAGCGTACCGCGACGCTGGAAACCCAGGCCGCGCCGGCTGCCAACCTGAAGTTGAACGGTTTTAATGACCTGAAACTGTATGGCGATGTCGAGTTCAACCTCGACGGCGCCAGCCGCAGCGGCCAGCTCACCTCGTTGAAAACCAGCAACAACAAGGACTGGAAGCCCGGCAACAAAGAACGTTGGGATATCAACGGCCGTATTCTGGTCGGCGTGGACGGTTATCGTCGCAACCAGGACGGTAACTTCTCCGGTTTCAGCGTACAGCCGCTGGCGGACATGACCGGAAAAATGAACCTCGATGATGCCGCCTTCTTCTTCGGCAACGAAAAGAACTGGCAGACCAAAATCGGGCGTTTTGAAGCCTACGACATGTTCCCGCTCAATCAGGACACCTTCATCCAATATTCCGGCAATACCGCCAACGATCTGTATGCCGACGGCTTCGGCTATATCTACATGATGAAGGAAGGCCGTGGCCGCAGCAGCAGCGGCGGCAACCTGATGCTGAGCAAATACGCCGGCGACTTCTACTTTGAGCTCAATACGCTGGTGGAGGATGGCACCTCACTGTTCCAGGACAACGCCTACCACGGCAACAGCCTGGATAATAAGAAAAACGTGGCCTATCTGCGGCCGGTTATCGCCTGGAAGAAAGACCAGCTCAGCGCGGCAGTGGCGATGGAAAGCAACGTGGTCAACAATGCCTATGGTTATCAGGACGACCAGGGGAAATTCGTCGACCAGTCCAAACGCAACGGCTACGGCATGACCCTGAGCTGGAACAACACCGCCGCCAATCCGGACAACGGCGTGGTCGCCAACCTGAGTACCGCCTATCTGGACGCGTCGGGCGAGCAGGATTTGACCGCCGGCGTCAACGTGCTGTGGCGTCGCTTCGAAGTGGGGTATATCTACGCCCACAACAATATCAAAGAGTTTAATACTGCCGGCATGGCGGCCGACATCAATAACCCGCTCAGCGAACCGGGCAAGTATGACATTCACACCATCCATACTTCGTATCAGATACCTAACATCATGAATATGAAGAACTTCAATTTGTACCTCGGGGCCTACGTCTCGATGCTGGAAGCCAGTGCCGATAGCAAAATAGCCAACGCCGATAACGATCAACGCTACGGTGTGCGCGCCAGATTCAAGTATTTCTTCTGACGCAGGCGAGTGACTCATTTCCGCCGCGGAAACCCGCGGCGGCGTTTTGATTTATTAAGGGAGAAAACATGGACATTACCGCAACTGCCAACGCGCTGTTGCCGCTGCTCGGCGGCAAAGAGAACATCGCCAGCGCCGCCCACTGCGCCACCCGGCTGCGGCTGGTTCTGGTGGATGACAGCAAGGTGGACAAGGCCGCGATTGGCAAGCTTGACGGGGTAAAGGGCTGTTTCAGCAACGCCGGACAGATCCAGGTAATTTTCGGCACCGGGCTGGTCAACAAGGTGCATGCGGAATTTATCAAGGCAGCGGGCGTCAGCGAATCCAGCAAGTCTGAAGCCGCCGACATCGCGGCGAAAAAACTCAACCCGTTGCAACGCATCGCCCGTTTGCTGTCGAACATCTTTGTACCGATCATTCCGGCTATCGTCGCCTCCGGCCTGCTGATGGGCCTGCTCGGCATGGTGAAAACCTACGGCTGGGCCGACGCCAACAGCGCGCTGTTCGTGATGCTGGACATGTTCAGCTCGGCGGCGTTTATCATCTTGCCTATCCTGATCGGCTTCACCGCCGCGCGCGAATTCGGCGGCAACCCTTATCTGGGCGCCACGCTGGGCGGCATTCTGACCCACCCGGCGCTGACCAACGCCTGGGGCGTCGCCGGCGGTTTCCACACCATGAATTTCTTCGGACTCGAGATCGCCATGATCGGCTATCAGGGTACGGTGTTCCCGGTGCTGCTGACGGTGTGGTTTATGAGCGTGCTGGAAAAACAGCTGCGCAAAGTGATCCCCAACGCGCTGGACCTGATCCTGACGCCATTCCTGACCGTGGTCATCTCCGGCTTCGTCGCCATGCTGTTTATCGGCCCTGCCGGGCGCGCACTGGGTGACGGCATCTCCTTTGTGCTCAGCACGCTGATTGCCCACGCCGGTTGGTTCGCCGGATTCCTGTTCGGCGGCCTGTATTCCGCCATCGTCATCACCGGCATTCACCACAGCTTCCACGCCGTCGAGGCGGGGCTGCTCGGCAACCCGAAAATCGGCGTTAACTTCCTGCTGCCGATCTGGTCGATGGCCAATATCGCTCAGGGCGGCGCTTGCCTGGCGGTGTATTTCAAAACCCGCGACGCCAAGATTAAAGCCATTGCGGTGCCTTCGGCCTTTTCCGCCATGCTCGGCATTACCGAGGCGGCGCTGTTCGGCATCAACCTGCGCTTTGTGAAGCCCTTCCTGGCGGCGCTGGCAGGCGGCGCGCTCGGCGGTGCCTGGGTGGTGGCCAATCACGTCGGCATGAACGCCGTCGGGCTGACGGCGATCCCGGGGTTGGCGATCGTGCAGGCCAACTCGCTGCTGAGCTATATCATTGGTCTGGTTATCGCCTTCGGCAGTGCCTTTACGCTCTCGCTGCTGCTGAAATACAAAACGGACAGTGAATGATGGAAGAACTGAATTTGATGAAACAGGCCGTTCAGGCGCTGATGAACGGCATGCCGCTGGCGCTGCGCGATCCTCACCGGCCGGCATGGCACCTGGCCCCCAGCGTCGGCCTGCTGAACGACCCCAACGGGTTTATTCAGCATAAGGGGGTTTATCACTTGTTCTATCAGTGGAACCCGCTGGGTTGCGACCACCGCAACAAATGCTGGGGCCATTGGCAATCGACGGATCTGTTGAACTGGCAGCATCAGCCGGTGGCGCTGGTGCCCGGCGCCTGTTACGACAGCCACGGCTGTTACTCAGGCTCGGCGGTAGTGGAAAACGGAAAAATCATGCTGGCGTATACCGGCAACGTCAAATACCCCGACGGCTCTCGCACCGCGTACCAGTGCCTGGCGCTGGAAAATGCGCAGGGCGGGTATGACAAGCTCGGCCCGGTACTGCCGCTGCCCGAAGGCTACAGCGGCCACGTGCGCGATCCCAAGGTTTGGCGCCATCAAGACGACTGGTACATGGTGCTCGGCGCCCGTGACCTGCAGGATCGCGGCAAGGTGCTGTTGCTGCGTTCCGCCGATCTGCGCAGTTGGCAGCTGTTGGGGGAGATTGCCGGATCGCAGCTGAACGGCATGGGCGATTTCGGCTACATGTGGGAATGCCCGGATCTGTTCACGCTGGAAGGAACCGAGGTATTGATTTGTTGCCCTCAGGGGCTGGCGGCGCAGGCTGAACGTTATCTCAACGTTTACCAGGCGGGCTATCTGACCGGCAAACTGGATTATCGGCAGGCGAGCTTTGAACATGGCGAATTCCACGAACTGGACGCCGGGTTCGAATTCTATGCGCCGCAGACCACGCTGGCCGAAGACGGCCGCCGCCTGCTGGTCGGCTGGATGGGCGTACCAGAGCAGGACGAAGCCCATCACCCGACGTTGCGATACGGCTGGATCCACACCATGACTTGCCTGCGCGAGCTGTCGTTGCACAACGGCAAGCTTTACCAACAGCCGGCGCGCGAGCTGCAACGTCTGCGCGGCGAAGGCAGCCAATGGCAGGGAATCGCGGATAACGCGCCGGGCTGGTCTGTCGACAGTGCCGAAGTGCTGTTGACGCCCAACGGCGCATTTTGCGCCGACTTTGGCGATGCGATGACGTTGAGCTGGGACGGCGCCTTGCTGCGTCTGACGCGCAACAACCTGCGCAGTGGGCAGCCAGAACACCGTTACTGGCGTGGTGAGGTCACCCATCTGCAAATGCTGTTCGACAGCTCCAGCGTGGAGATTTTTATCAACCACGGCGAAGGGGTCATGAGCTCGCGCTACTTCCCTGGCCCGCAGCCGCGGCTGGGTTTGAGCGGCACGGCGCAGCTTGCACTGGAGCACTGGCCGCTGACGCCATGCATGCTAGAATGACGCATCTTCCGATGAACTCAGATGCCGTCAGTGAAAAAAAACAAACGCATAACCATCAGTGATATTGCCGCACTGGCCGGCGTGTCGAAATCGACCGCCAGCCTGGTGCTTAACGGACGCAGCAAAGAATACCGGGTGTCCGACGACACCCGTGACCGTATTCTGGCTCTGGCCGGCGAGCACCACTATCAGCCTAGCTTCCATGCACGTTCGCTGCGCTCTTCCCGCAGCCATACCCTGGGGCTGGTCGTGCCGGAAATGACCAACTACGGTTTTGCCGTGATTTCACGCGAGCTGGAAACCCTGTGCCGCGAGGCGGGTTTACAGTTGCTGATCGCCTGCTCCGATGAAAACCCGGCGCAGGAAATGATGGCGGTCAACAGCCTGGTGCAACGCCAGGTCGACGGCCTGATTGTCGCCTCCAGCCAGCTCAGCGATGTGGAATACCAAAAGATTAACGCCGGCCTGCCGGTGGTGCAGATGGACCGTCTGATCACCGGTTCCGCGCTGCCGCTGGTGATGACAGACTCACTGACCTCAACCGCCACGCTGGTGGAAAACGTCGCGCGCCAGCATCCGGACGAATTCTATTTCCTCGGTGGCCAGCCGCGTATCTCGCCAACGCGCGATCGGTTGGCCGGTTTTCAGCTCGGCCTTGAACGCGCCGGGGTGGCCTGTAAACCGGAATGGATCATCAACGGCAATTACCACCCCAGCTCCGGCTACGAGATGTTCGCCCAGCTTTGCGCGCAGCTCGGCCGGCCGCCGAAAGCGCTGTTTACCGCCGCCTGCGGCCTGCTGGAAGGGGTGCTGCGCTACCTGAATCAGCACCAGCTGATGGAAAGCGACCTGCACCTTTGCAGCTTCGACGATCACTACCTGTTCGATGGCCTGACGTTGAAGATCGACACCGTAGCCCAGGATTGCCGAGCCCTGGCCCAGCACAGTTTCGACATGGTCAGCCAGCTTATCGACGAACAGCCGTTGGCGCAGAATACGTTATATCTGCCGGGCAGCATCCACTGGCGTCACCCCGGTTCGAAGGCGCTGCTCGGCCAGCCATAAATTCAGGTATTTCCCGATTAAGGAACCCATCATGAGTCGTGAGATTAACAAAGATACCCAGCTGTGCATGTCGCTGGCCGGCCGCCCTGGCAACTTCGGCACCCGCTTCCATAACTATCTGTACCAGGAACTGGATCTGAACTTTATCTACAAGGCATTTACCACCCAGGATATTCAGGCGGCGGTGGGCGGGGTACGCGCTCTGGGTATTCGCGGCTGTGCGGTTTCCATGCCGTTCAAAGAGAGCTGTATTCCCTTCCTCGATGAGCTGGATGCTTCCGCCACGGCCATTGAATCTGTCAATACCATCGTCAATGACGAGGGTTTCCTGCGGGCCTATAACACCGACTATATCGCCATCGCCAAACTGCTGGCGCAGCATCAGATCCCGGCGGAAACCACTTTCGCCCTGCGCGGCAGCGGCGGCATGGCAAAGGCGGTGGCCGCCGCCCTGCGCGACGCCGGTTTCAAACGGGGTCATATCATCGCCCGTAACCCGGCGGCAGGCCAGGCGCTGGCTAGCGCCTACGGTTATCAGTGGCTGGCGGAAATCGGTGATTTAACCGTAGATATGGTGATCAACGTAACCCCCATCGGCATGGCCGGTGGCGCAGAGGCGGAACAACTGGCCTTTGCTCCGGCAACCCTCGAAGCGGCGAAAATCGTCTTCGACGTGGTGGCGCTGCCGGCGGAAACCCCGCTGATTCGCTACGCGCGCGAGCAAGGCAAGCGGGTGATCACCGGTGCGGAAGTGATTGCATTGCAGGCGCTGGAACAGTTCGTACTCTATACCGGCGTACGCCCTACCGATGAGCAGATCGCCCGCGCCGCGGCGCATGCTCGCGGCTGAATTCTATCAAAGCATTTAAATAGAAAAAGGGCGCCTCGGCGCCCTTCTCATCGTTAGCGATATCCGGCCCGCTACTTCGCGGCGCCTTCCATCCCCACCAGCCCCACTTTCAGGTAGCCGGCTTTACGCAACGTATCCATCACGCTCATCAGCGTTTCGTAGTCCACGGTCTTGTCCGCCTGGAAGAAGATGGTGGTCTCTTTGTTCGCCTGAGTGCGCTGATCCAGCACCGCCGTCAGTTGATCGGCGTTGACCGCTTGCTCACCCACGTACAGCTGCTTATCCGCTTTCACCGACAGGAACACCGGTTTTTCCGGGCGCGGCTGCGGTTTGGCTGAAGAAGCGGGGAGATCGACGCGGATATCTACCGTTGCCAGCGGCGCGGCCACCATAAAGATGATCAACAGCACCAGCATGACGTCGATAAACGGCGTCACGTTGATTTCATGCAGTTCGCCGCTGTCGTCCAGATCTTCATTTAAGCGCATCGCCATAACTCACCCCACCCGCAGTTGGTGTGAATGCTGCGAGCGTTTGGCCTCTGCCGTCGCGGCCAGATCCAAATCGCGGCCCAACAGCAACAACACCTGCGCCGCCACGTCGCCAACCTGGGCACGATGTCCACTGATGACACGGGCAAAGACGTTATAAATCACCACCGCCGGGATCGCGGCGACCAACCCCAATGCGGTCGCCAGCAGCGCTTCCGCAATGCCGGGCGCGACGACGGCCAGGTTGGTGGTTTGCGAGTGGGCGATACCGATAAAGCTGTTCATGATGCCCCAAACGGTACCGAACAGACCGACGAACGGCGAGATGGCGCCAATGGTCGCCAGGAAGCCGTTGCCACGCCCCATGTTACGGCTGTAGCCCGCTACGCGGCGCTCAAGGCGGAAACCGGTACGTTCTTTGATGCCGTTGTTGTCGTTGGACTCCGCCGACAGTTCCAGCTCGTTTTGCGCGTCGTTCAGCAACACCGCGCTGATGCTTTCTTCGGAGAAATTCTGGGCCAGTTCGCTGGCTTCATCCAACGTACGCACATTGGCCAGCGCCAGTTGCTCGCGGCGCAGACGGCGCTTGGCGCGGAACAGCTCGCTGCCTTTGGAGAACAGAATGGTCCAGGTGACGATGGACGCCAGCACCAGGCCGATCATCACTGTCTTCACGACGATGTCCGCGTGCTGGTACATGCCCCAAACGGACAGATCCATGCCGCGGGTTTCCGGCGGCTGGATGGTGGGTTGTGGATTCACCGGAGTGAGGGTTTCAGGCGCAGCAGCAGGCGCGGCGGCCGGAGCAACGCTCTCGGTCACGGCGGGGTTCGCCGCCGGTGCAGCCTGTGCGCTGCCGGCCAGCCCAACCACCAATACCATCGAAGCGATCAGACCACGGCCTAACGCCTTGCCCCATTGCGCCCGGCCCTGGCCGAACGATCCTTGATTTAAATGCTTGCCAGCCGTTTTCACGCTGTGCCTCCACCCGTTACCGATCAAAATTGAGGAATAATTCAGCGTGCGATCATATCAAACCAATCAGGGATTGATAGTAGTTCTCATTATTATTTACCAAATAATCGACAATATTTCAGATCCCGACGCATCGAAGCCGCAACATTCGCTCATTCGCCACCGGTTCGCCCCTTTACTCCCCTTTTAAAGGGCTTTTCGTTACTTTTCGCCCACAGAGATGCAACAAAACCGCCCCGACAGCATTTATGCCTGTGGGCTGCCGGTTTGCCGACATGCGGGCGGGTTAAATGCCGTCATGCAGAATGATGGCGTGCCAGAACGCGCTCCGGCAGAGGATTATGGCCGTTTCTATATCTGGAAGTTAAAACGTCTGGATGGCTATTATATGTCATGTTAACCTAAGGGCTATCGCAAAATGCCAGTGAAAAGCCAGTAAAAGTGAGCCCATTCCTATGACGTCAAAAAATATCGAAACCACGCTGATCGCCGCCGGGCGCAGCAAGCGCTATACCCTGGGCTCCGTCAATCCCGTCACCCAGCGCGCTTCCTCACTGGTATTTGACTCCGTTGCAGCCAAGAAACATGCCACCGCTCAACGCGCCCACGGCGAGCTATTTTACGGCCGGCGCGGCACCCTGACCCATTTCGCGTTTCAGGATGCGATGGTCGAGCTAGAAGGCGGTGCGGGCTGCGTGCTTTATCCGTGCGGCGCTGCGGCGGTATCCAACGCCATTTTGTCTTTTGTCGGCGCCGGCGACCACGTGCTGATGACCGGTTCGGTCTATGAGCCGACGCAGGATTTTTGCAGCCATATTCTTAGCCGCATGAACGTGACGACCACCTACTTCGACCCGCTGATCGGCGCCGACATCGCCAGGCTGATTCAGCCCAATACCCGCGTGGTGTTTCTTGAATCCCCCGGTTCCATCACTATGGAAATTCAGGATATCCCGGCGATGGTGCAGGCCATTCGCGCCGTAGCGCCGGAAATGGTGATCATGATCGACAACACCTGGGCGGCCGGCGTGCTGTTCAAGGCACTGGATTTTGATATCGATATTTCGATCCAGGCCGGCACCAAATACATTATCGGCCACTCCGATTACATGCTCGGCACCGCCGTGGCCAACGAACGCTGTTGGGACCAACTGCGCGAATACTCTTACCTGATGGGTCAGATGGTGGACGCCGATACCGCCTATATGGCAAGTCGCGGTCTGCGCACGCTGGGCGTGCGCCTGAAGCAGCACGAACAGAGCAGTATCGAAGTCGCCAACTGGCTGGCGGAACGGCCGGAGGTCGCGACGATCAATCACCCGGCGCTGCCCGGCTGCAAAGGCCATGAGTTCTACCGCCGCGATTTCAGCGGCTGCAACGGCCTGTTCTCCTTTGTGCTGAAAGAACGTCTGAACGACGCACAGTTGGCCGACTATCTGGATAACTTCAGCCATTTCAGCATGGCCTACTCCTGGGGCGGCTTTGAGTCGCTGATCCTGGCCAATCAGCCGGAGGAACTCGAGGCTATCCGTCCGGCGGGCGGCGTCGACTTCACCGGTACGCTGGTGCGCCTGCATATCGGCCTGGAGAACGTCGACGATCTGATCGCCGATCTGGCGGCCGGTTTCGAACGCATCGCCAGTGTGCGCTGACTTGCAGTGCGGCAATTTTCTTCGTCTCGTTTAATGTCGGCTTAAGCTATTAGCGGTACACTAACCGGATAGATACGGTAACCGCCGCATCCTGGAGAACGTGACCCCGGGCGCAACCGGCATGCAACAGGACATAAAATGGATGTATTACGAGAGATTGTTCATGCGCTTTGGCAGCAGGACTTCATTGCCCTTGCCGACCCAAGCGTAATTTGGGTGGTTTATGCCGTGCTTTTCACCACTCTGTTCCTTGAAAATGGATTACTGCCAGCCTCCTTCCTGCCCGGCGACAGTCTGCTGCTGTTATCCGGTGCATTGATCGCCAAAGGCGTGATGGCTTTTGTCCCCACATTGATTATTCTGACCCTCGCCGCCAGCCTCGGCTGCTGGCTAAGCTATTTGCAGGGCCGCTGGTTGGGGCATACCCGCCTGGTGAAAGGCTGGCTGCTGCAACTGCCCGCCCAGTATCACCAACGCGCGCACAACCTGTTTAACCGTCACGGCCTGATGGCCCTGATGATCGGCCGCTTCCTCGGCTTTGTTCGCACCCTGCTGCCGACCATGGCCGGTATTTCAGGGCTGAACAGCGCGCGTTTTCATCTGTTTAACTGGTTAAGCGCGGTTGTTTGGGTCGGTACTCTGGTCAGCCTCGGCTACGCTTTCAGCCAGATCCCACTGGTGAAACGCTACGAAAGCCAGGTGATGACCGGGCTGATGATCCTGCCGCTGCTGCTGTTGCTGGTGGGCTTGCTGGGCGCCATGCTGGTTATCTGGCGCAAAAAGCGCGCCGCCGCCTAACCGACAGGCTTCGCCTCAATCAGCTCCATATTGGCGGGCAACTTGCTCGCCAGTCGATCCACCGCCATCCGCACCTTCAGCGGCAGATGCGGCGTCTGCGGCCACACCGCATGGGCGTCGAAAAACAGCCCCGGCCGATCTCGCATTATCCGCACCAATTCGCCTTTAATCAGTTGCTCGCGCACCAGCCAACACGGCAGCCAGGCAATGCCGAACCCGGCGACGGCCGCATCCGCTATCGCCTGCAGATCATCCATCTGCAGACGGGTGCCCGGCATCATCTCCCGCGTTACGCCGCCCGCTTCGGGGATCAACCAGTTACGCACCACGCCGGCACGCACATAAGCCACCGCATCGTGCTGCGCCAGTTCTTCGATGCTCTGCGGTTCACCGCGGCGCTGCAAGTAAGCCGGCGCGGCGCAGAGCGCCATGCGATGGTTACCGAGTCGCCGTGCCACCAGCCCGCTGCTGTTGGCCAACTCGCCGTTGCGGATCGCCAGATCAAAACCGTCCTCAATCAAATCCACGACGCGATCGTTAAACGACAGTTCCAGCTCCAGCCCGGGGTGTTCGCGCGCCAGTTCGGTCAGCAGTGGCGCGATGCACATGCGGCCGAACAGCACCGGCATCGATACCCTCAACCTGCCGCTGACCTCTCGTTTGCCCGACTCCAGCTGCGTTTCCGCCGCGCGGATCTCCTCCAGCGCTCGCAGGCAACGTTCGTAGAACAGCGCCCCGTCGTCGGTCAGGCTTAGGCTGCGGGTCGTGCGGTGGAACAGGCGCACGCCAAGCCGCTGCTCCAGTCTGGCGATGGTCTTCCCCACCGCCGAACGCGAAAGATGCAGCCGGCTGGCGGCCAGCGCAAAGCTCCCCGCGCCCACTGCAGTGACAAATACCGAAATGCCGTTCAAGCGGTCGGTCATGGTTTGTATCTCTTAAGGAAACAATTGAAAGAAATCTTATCGCCACTGGCGAATATCAATCAACGATAATATCGACAGGCCTACTTATTTCCGATTTTGGAGTGAATCATGACTGACACAATGCAACGCTGGACGATGGCCGCCCTGGGGCGTGAACATTTGCAACTGACCGAGAGCGCTATCCCGCAGCCGGGCCCGCACGAGATCAGGGTGAAAGTGAAAGCGGTGGCGCTCAACTACCGCGACAAACTGGTGATTGAAACCGGCATGGGAATGACGCTGCCGCAACCCTTTACCCCCGCCTCCGACATGGCCGGCGAGGTGGATGCCATCGGTGCCGGCGTCAGCCGCTTCCAACCCGGCGAACGGGTGATCTCCACCTTCAGCCCAGACTGGATCGACGGTCGACAGAAGCCGCACGGCGATGCGCGTACGCTGCCCTACCGCACCCTTGGCGGTTTCTATCAGGGCATGCTGGCGGAATACGTGGTGGTGCATGAAGACTGGCTGGCAGCAGCGCCCGCCTCGCTGGACGACGTACAGGCCAGCACTCTGCCCTGCGCCGGCCTGACCGCATGGTTCGCGTTGGTGGAACAGGGGCGCCTGCACGCCGGCGAATCGGTGTTGGTGCAAGGGACCGGCGGCGTGGCGCTGTTCGCGCTACAGATAGCCAAGGCGCACGGCGCTGAGGTGTACGTCACCTCAGCCAGCGATGAAAAACTGGCGCGCGCCAAAGCGCTGGGTGCCGATCACGGCATTAACCGCCTGAACGGCGATTGGGTGGATGCCGTGTATGAACTGACGCAAGACCGGGGTATCGACCACGTGGTTGACACCGTTGGCGGCCCCAACCTCGGCAATTCGGTGCGCGCCGTGGCGGTTCACGGGCGCATCTCGGTGATTGGCGCCCTGGAAGGCTTCGAAGTCTCCGCCCCTGCCGGCCCGCTGCTGATGAAATCGCCGGTGATTCAAGGTATTGGCGTCGGCCATCGCCGTGCGCTGGAAGATCTGGTGCGCGCCGTGGATCTCATCGGGCTGCAGCCGGTGATCGACCGGGTTTACCGCTTCGATCAACTGCCGCAGGCGCTCGATCATCTCGATCGCGGGGCCTTCGGCAAGATCGTGCTGACCCCTTGAAGCACGACCCGGCGGCAGGCAGGCGACGTTAACCGAGTGGACTGTCGCGCAGCCGGGCAATTTCATCGCTCGGCGTCACGCCAAAGAAGCGTTTGAATTCGCGGCTGAACTGCGAGGCGCTCTCATAGCCGACGCGGATCGCCGCGGTGCTGGCCTTCAGGCCGTCGTGCACCATCAATAAACGCGCCTTGTGCAGCCGATAAGATTTCACATATTGCAGCGGCGAGGTGTTGGTCACTGCCTTGAAGTTATGGTGAAACGCCGAGATGCTCATATTCACTTCGCCCGCCAGCTGCTCCACGTTGAGGCCTTCCGCATACTGGTTCTCGATGCGCCGCAGCGCCTTGGCGATTTGGCTAAAGTGCGTATGGCGGTTGACCAACTCCTGCAACGATGCCCCGCAGGAGCCGCGCAACACGTGATAGAGGATTTCACGCACGATCTGCGGGCCCAGCACCCGGGCGTCCAGCGGTTTGGCCATCACGTCCAGCAGGCGCTCGGTGGCGCACAGCATCTCTTCCGACAACGCCGCCAGATTGACCCCACTGCTTTCCCTGCGCGGCTGCATCAGGTAGTCGTCATCGCCGATATCGATCAGCAGGTCCTGCAGCATCTGGGTATCGATATTGACCGCCAACCCCACCAACGGCTGCTCGGGGCTGGCGAAGGTTTCGCACTCAAACGGCAACGGCACCGACATCAGCAGATAGTTGCGCGGATCGTACTGGAACACCTTGTTGCCGCAATAACCGACCTTGTGCCCCTGAAAAACGATCACCACCCCAGGTTCATACATCACCGGTTGACGCGGGCAGTAGCGATCGACGTACAGGATCTTGACCCGCGGCACCGGCGACGGCGTATAGCCGTTGCCCTCGGCAAAGCGCGCGGCCTGGCGCGCCATGCGGCAGCGCAGTTCATCGATTTCCGTCACTGAAACACCCTCTTACACTCAGAACAATTCGGCATAAATAATAGTTTAAAACTCTATTTTTCTACAACGCTTTGTAGGAATAGGCAAGACTTGCACAGGAATGTGCATTGTGCTGCGGGGCTAAGTTACTGACAATACGCATCAGATATTTTTGCGCCGTCGGCGCTTTGCCCCATGCAGAAGAGAAATGACCCCATGCAAAACTTTATTCTCCATACCCCAACCAAAATCCTGTTCGGCCAGGACCAAATTGCCGGCCTGGCACAGCAGATCCCTGCGGACGCACGCATCCTGATCACCTACGGTGGCGGCAGCGTGAAGAAAAACGGCGTGCTGGATCAGGTTTATGCCGCGCTGGCCGGCCGTAACGTGCAGGAGTTCTCCGGCATTGAGCCTAACCCAACCTACGAAACGCTGATGAAAGCGGTCGAAGTGGTACGCGCGGAAAACATCGATTTCCTGCTGGCGGTCGGTGGCGGTTCCGTGGTTGACGGCACCAAGTTCATTGCCGCAGCGGCCCATTACCAGGCGGACAGCGATCCGTGGCACATCCTGAAAACCGTCGGCAGCCAGATCACCGGTGCGGTGCCTATGGGTTGCGTGCTGACGCTGCCGGCCACCGGTTCCGAATCCAACAGCGGCGCAGTAATCACCCGCAAAAGCAGCGGCGACAAGCAACACTTCTTCTCGCCGCACGTGCAGCCGCTGTTCGCGGTGTTGGATCCGGTAGTGACCTACTCGCTGCCGCCACGCCAGATCGCCAACGGCGTGGTGGATGCCTTCGTGCACACCCTGGAGCAGTACCTGACCTACCCGGTCAACGCCAAAGTGCAGGACCGTTTTGCCGAAGGCCTGCTGCTGACGCTGTTGGAAGACGGCCCGCGCGCGCTGGCCGAGCCGGAAAACTACGGAGTTCGCGCTAATGTGATGTGGAGCGCCACCATGGCGTTGAACGGCCTGATCGGCGCCGGTGTGCCGCAGGACTGGGCGACCCACATGCTGGGCCACGAGCTGACCGCGATGCACGATCTTGACCATGCGCAGACGCTGGCGATCGTTCTGCCGGCCCTGTTGACCGAGAAAAAAGCGCAGAAGCGCGAAAAACTGCTGCAATACGCTGAACGCGTTTGGGGCCTGCGTGACGGCAGCGAAGACAGCCGCATTGACGGCGCCATCGCCGCCACCCGCGCCTTCTTCGAGCAAATGGGCGTGCCGACCCGCATGGCGGATTATCAGCTCGACGGCAGTTCGATCCCGGCGCTGCTCGACAAGCTGCATCAGCACGGCATGACCGCGTTGGGTGAACACCAGGACATCACGCTGGAAGTCAGCCAACGCATTTATGAAGCGGCACGTTAATCGCAAACCGGCGATTTCCTGCTAGGCTTTAGTTTCTATTTACCCTTTCTGCACCCTGCGCCCGACCGATCACCGGGCGCAGTTCAGCGCTTTATCTGCGCTGCCGATCGCATCGCATGACATCGTCTCGTTAATCAATGGGAGAAAAACATGACCTGTATCAGACCGTGCCGCAACCGCTGAAATTTGGTTAGCAAACTCAGCAACACCCCGGTTTGCCAACTAGAATTTATTTATAGCCGTTTTCCGGTGCATGCTGCGCCGGGCAATCAGTTCACAAGGAGATGCGCATGACAACGCAACAACCCATCATCAAACTCCACGATGGTAATCTGATGCCGCAGTTGGGTCTCGGCGTTTGGCAGGCGAGTATTTCGGAGACCACCAATGCAGTGACCAAAGCGCTGGAAATTGGTTATCGCTCGATTGATACCGCTGCGATCTACAAGAATGAGGAAGGGGTCGGTGCCGCGCTGCAATCTGCCTCGATACCGCGCGATCAACTGTTCATTACCACCAAGCTGTGGAACGACGATCAGGGCGATCCGCAGGCCGCGCTGGAAACCAGCCTGGAAAAACTCAAACTGGACTATGTCGATCTGTATCTGATCCACTGGCCCAAACCGCAACAGGATCAGTACGTCGACGCCTGGCGCGGGTTGATCAAGCTGCGCGAACAGGGGCTGATCAAGAGCATCGGCGTGTGCAATTTCCACATTCCGCACCTGCAGCGTCTGCTGGATGAAACCGGTATCGCGCCGGTGATCAATCAGATCGAGCTGCACCCGCTGCTGCAACAGCGCCAGCTGCGCGCCTGGAACGCCACCCATCATATCGCCACCGAGTCCTGGAGCCCGCTGGCACAGGGCGGCGAAGGGGTATTTGACCAACCGTTGATCAAACACCTGGCGGATAAATACGAGAAGACCCCGGCGCAAATCGTGGTGCGCTGGCACCTGGACAGCGGCCTGATCGTGATCCCGAAATCGGTCACGCCATCGCGTATCCGTGAAAATTTCGAGGTATTCGATTTCAAACTGGATAAAGACGAACTGAGCCAGATAACCCAACTGGATATCGGCAATCGCCTGGGGCCGGATCCCGAGTCTCTGTAATGTCAGCCGGCCCTCTCCCCAACGAGAGGGCCATTTCATTTCCCCGCTATAATTGCTCGCCGTTGGTGGCGATCACCCGCTGATACCAGCCAAAGCTCTGCTTCTTCTTGCGCGCCAGATTGTCGTTATGATCGACATAGACGAAACCGTATTGCTTCTGGTAACCGTTGAGCCAGGAAAGCAGATCGATAAACGACCAGGGGTAATAGCCACGCACGTCGGCACCCTGTTCGATCGCCGCGCCGATCGCCTGAATATGATCGCGCAGATAGTCAATGCGCGGTTGATCGCGCACCTCGCCGTCGACAATCGGATCCTTGGCGCCCAGCCCGTTCTCGGTGATGTAGAGGGGAATATTGCCGTAGCGTTTGACGATGCGGCCAATGGCGTCGGTCAGCCCTTGCGGGTAAACCTCCCAATCCCAATCGGTGTAAACGCCGTTCGGGTTGCGTACCTGTTTGAACAACCCCTTAAAGCCCAGTTCGCGCCCGCTGCCCTTCTGGCCGCTGGTATTGATGGCATAGCCGTCCACGTCGTCGTTATGCGCCACCATCTCGCGCTTGTAGTAATTCAGGCCGATAAAATCGACGATGTTCTGCTTGAGCAGTTCTTCGTCACCCGGCGCGAAATACGGCACGCCAAACGCCTGCTGCGCCATCGCCAACAGCTCCGCCGGGTATTCGCCCTTCAACACCGGATCGTACAGCCAATGGGTGAAGATCCCTTCGGCGATCTCGCAGGCGCGCCGATCCTGCGGAGAATCGCTGATCGGATCGTTAGGTTGCAGCACGTTAACGAAGCCGATCTGCCCGTCGATCCCCATTTCGCGGAAGCTTTTCACCGCCCGCGCATTGGCCAAGAATACATGGTGGCAAGCTTGAATACCCTTTTTCGGATCGGTCAGCCTGGGCGGATGCGCGCCCGTAATATAGCCCATGCCGATAAACACGATGGTTTCGTTGAAGGTTGACCACAGCTCGACGCGATCGCCAAAGCGCTGATAGCACAGGCGGGCGTATTCATCGAAGGCATCGACGATCTCACGCGACTCCCAACCGCCGAACTGTTCCTGCAATGCCTGCGGCAGATCCCAGTGATAAAGGGTGATCATGGGTTTGATATTGTGCTTCAGCAGTTCGTCGATAAGTTCGCTGTAAAAGCGGATGCCGGCTTCGTTCACCTCTCCCCGTCCCTGCGGCAACAGCCGCGGCCAGGAGATCGAAAATCGGTAGGTCTGCATGCCCAGCTCGGCCATCAGCGCCACATCCTCCCGGAAGCGGTGATAATGATCGACCGCCACGTCGCCGTTGGTGCCCTGGTAGGTGGTGCCGGGCAGATGGGAAAACAGATCCCAGTTGGACAGGCCCTTGCCATCGGCATCATAGCCGCCTTCAACCTGATAAGACGCGGTCGCCGCGCCCCAGAGGAAATCCTTGGGAAATACGCTCATGCGTTTTGCACTCCGTTCTGTTCCAGTAATCGATAAATTCTGACCAGCTCTTCCACCAGATCGCGCGCCAGCATCGCGTTCATGATGTGGTCCTGCGCGTGCACCATGATCAGGTTGACCGGCAGCTTGCCTTCGCCCTCGTCAAACCCGATCAGCTCAGTCTGGGTCGCGTGGGCGCGCTTTGCCGCCAGTTGCGATTCCGCCAGCAGAATATCCACCTGATCCCACTGGTATTTACGCGCCGCGTACAACGCCTGCATGGCGCAGCTGCGCGCCTCGCCGGCATTGATAATCAGCTCCATTACCGCCGTTTCCATGTCGATCATTCGGTCACTCCTTGCGTTTGTTCGATCGGATCCGCTTCACTCACTTCCTGATCCAGCAGTTGCTGCTCATAGACTTTAAAGAACGGGTAATAAATCAGCGCCGATACCGCCGCCAGCAGCAGCACCAGCAGCGCTGCACGGAAATCCCAGCCGGTGGCCCAGGCTGCGCCAATCGGCGCCGGTGCGGTCCAGGGCACTACCGAGATCACCCGGCCGATCAGATCCAGTTTCACCGCCGCATAGGCAATGATCGAATTGACGATCGGTGCGGTGATAAACGGGATAAAGAAGGTGGGATTCATCACGATCGGCGTGCCGAAGATCACCGGTTCGTTGATGTTGAAACAGCTCGGCACCAGGCTCAGCTTGCCGATCGACCGCAGATGCGCCGAACGGCTGCGCAGATAAAGCAGCACCAGCCCAAAAGTAGCGCCGGAGCCGCCAATCACGATAAAGAAAGTCCAGAAAGCTTCCATAAAGATGTGCGGCAGCGGCTGGCCGGCCGCGAGCATATCCTGGTTGATGCCCAGATTGGTCAGCCAGAACGCCTGCAGCATGCCGGAGACAATCACCGCGCCGTGAATGCCGGCAAACCACAGCAGATGGCCGATCAGTACCGCCAGCAGGATAGCCGGCAACGAGTCGGCGGCGGAAATCAGCGGCTGAAACAGCGCCATGATCGCCTGCGGCAACAGCAGGCCAAACTGGTGTTGCACCAGCAGGCTGAGCGGATACAGCGTGATCACCACTGCCAGGATCGGGATCAACAGATCGAATGACTGTTTGATCTTGGCCGGCACCTGCTCCGGCAGCGAGATACCGATATTGCGCACTTTAAGGAAACGGATCAGTTCGGTGGTGTAGAGCGCCACCAGAATGGCGGTGAAAATCCCCACGCCGCCCAACGCGGCGGTCGGCAGCACCTTCTCGGTCTGAGGCGCGGCGACCAGTAAAAAAGACATCAGCGCCAGCATCGCCGCCATAAAGGGCTCGAGCTTATAACTCTGCGCCAGATTGTAGGCGATGGCGGCGGTAATATAGATCGACATAATGCCCATCGTCATATTAAACGGGGTAAGAATGGCGACCTGATGTTTTTCCGCAGCATTCAGCCACCATTGGGCTATTCCCCAACTGCTGTCGGCGGCAAAAGGCGGATAGGCGAAGACCAGTAAAAATGAGCCGACGATCATGAACGGCATGGCGGAAATAAAACCGTCGCGGATCGCCATAATATGACGCTGGGTCGATAATTTACCGGCAATCGGGCTGATGCGGTTTTCAATGAAATTAAATGCGGCCTGGCTGATACTCATGGTTCAACCCTCGGGACGTTTGGTGAGTAATGGGGTGAAAAGCGGCTCAATCCTGGCCGGAGAGCCAGGTACAACGGGTACTGCACGCCTCCGGTTCTCTCGGTGTTATGCGATCATCGCCAAGGCTTCGGCCAGAATCTTATCGCCGCGCATCATGCCGTAATCCATGCTGTTAATAACCGCAATCGGCTTGTTTTCCCGATCGGCGATCTTTTTAAAATCGGCCAGCTTATATTTTATTTGTGGCCCCAGCAGGCAGCATTGGTAATTAGCCAGCGTAGATTCGAATTCTTCTATACCCACGGCAATAATATCCACCTCAATTCCCTGCTGTTCGGCAGACTTTTTCATTTTATTCACCACCATACTGGTCGACATGCCGGCAGCGCAGCAAAGAAATATCTTTTTCATCCGATCTCCTGAGGCTAATCGCGTACAAATGATTCAGTTGAGAAATGAGTATGGTGGAAAATATGAAAAAACAGCAACCGGTTTCAGTAACCGGTTTCATCATTTGATCGGGTTATGTGAGGAAGATCCAGAATTGCCGCCAGCGATGAATTCATCATGGTGCGGCACAAGAAAACAGCCACTTTTTTGCTAAAGATCTTTTACCTGGCTAACGCTATCATGACGCACCTGAGGCTACCCCCCACTCAACTAAAGCACGGAGCACCATGAAATTTTCTCTACGGCAGTGGTCACGCTTGGGCATCGTCTGCGCGATGCTGATATTGGCAGGCTGCGCCGGCAAAAAGCATCGCGTCAGTTACAATCCTCACGCCTACGACGACGCGATAGAAGATGCTGCCGATAAATACGGTGTCGACCAAAAACTGATTGCCGCGATGATTAAGGTAGAATCCGGCTTTAACCCAGAGGCGGTGAGTAAGTCCAATGCCATCGGTTTAATGCAGTTGAAAGCCGACACCGCCGGCTGCGATGCCTATCGCTACAAAGGGAAACGCGGCTGCCCGGACGACGACGATCTACTGGATCCCGATACCAATATCGATCTCGGTGCCGCCTATCTGGCCGTGTTGCAAAAACAGCAGCTTAGAGGGATCTACGATCCAGTGACTCTGCGTTACGCCACCATTATCGCCTACGTAAACGGCACAGGCGCGCTATTGCGGACCTTTTCCAGCAACCGCGAGCAAGCCATCACGATGATTAACACTCTGTCGCCGGAAGCCTTTAACTGGCATGTGCGCAAATATCATCCCGCCCCGCAGGCACCGCGCCATTTGATGAAAGTCGAAGCGGCCTACGAGCAATTGTGATTTTCAAAAGCAAAAAAGGAGAACCCGGGGGTTCTCCTTTCATTTTAAGCACCTGACTCGGCCGTTACGCTTTGCCGTTGCGGATAGGCTTGCGCGGCGGCTTGTTCGACGGCGTACGCTGCCGGGTAATATCGGTATGCTTGGTCAACGCCGGGCGAGTATGACGCTGCAGGCGTTTCGCTTCGCGCTGCTCGTCGATGCTTGGCGCCGGCACCAGACATTCGCGGCGGCTGCCGATCAGGTGCTTCATGCCCATTTCTTCCAGCGCGGTGCGGATCATCGCCCAGTTAGCCGGGTCATGATAGCGCAACAGCGCCTTGTGCAGGCGACGCTGACGATCGCCGCGCGGCACGACCACGTCTTCCGACTTATACCCTACCTTGCTCAACGGGTTCTTGCCGGTGTAATACATGGTGGTGGAGTTGGCCATCGGTGAAGGATAGAAGTTCTGCACCTGATCGAGGCGGAAACGGTTTTTCTTCAGCCACAGCGCCAGATTCACCATGTCCTCATCGCGGGTGCCCGGATGCGAAGAGATAAAATACGGGATCAGATACTGCTCTTTGCCCGCCAGCTTCGAATAATGGTCGAACAGCTGTTTGAACCGATCGTAGCTGCCCATACCCGGCTTCATCATTTTCGACAGCGGCCCTTCTTCGGTGTGTTCCGGGGCGATCTTCAGATACCCGCCGACGTGGTGGGTTGCCAGTTCTTTGATGTAGCGCGGATCTTCCACCGCCAGGTCATAACGTACACCAGAAGCGATCAGGATCTTCTTGACCCCCTCCAGTGAACGCGCGCGGCGATACAGGTTGATGGTCGGCTCGTGGTTGGTATCCATGTAGGTGCAGATTTCCGGATAGACGCACGAGGCGCGACGGCAGGTCTGCTCGGCGCGCGGGTTAGTGCAGCGCAGCATGTACATGTTGGCGGTCGGGCCACCCAGATCGGAGATCACGCCGGTAAAGCCCGGCACCTTGTCGCGGATCTCTTCGATTTCACGAATGATAGAATCTTCCGAGCGGCTCTGGATAATGCGCCCTTCATGCTCGGTGATCGAACAGAACGAACAGCCGCCGTAGCAACCGCGCATGATATTCACCGAGAATCGGATCATGTCGTAGGCCGGGATGGTTTCCTTGCCGTAGGACGGATGCGGAATACGCTGGTACGGCAGGGCAAACACGCTGTCCATTTCCGGCGTGGTCAGCGGGATTGCCGGCGGGTTGATCCACACGTAACGGTCACCGTGCGACTGCATCAGCGCACGGGCGCAGCCTGGGTTGGTTTCATGGTGCAGAATTCGCGAGGTGTGCGCATACAGCACTTTGTCGGCCTTCACTTTTTCGAAGGACGGCAGCAGCACGTAGGTTTTTTCCCACGGCTTTGGCTTGGCAGCGCGCACGGTGACCGGCTTGGCTTCCGGCTCCGGCGTACCGCCGTTGGCGCACGGCAGATCTTCGCCGTAAGGGTTAGGGATAGGCTCAATGCGGCCCGGCTTGTCCAGACGGGTAGAATCCACACCGGCCCAGCCCGGCAACGCGCCCTTGCGCATGACCGCCGTATTGCGGATATCGTGGATCTCACTGATTTTTTCGCCGGCGGCCAGGCGGTGCGCCACTTCCACCAGCGGGCGCTCACCGTTGCCGTAGATCAGCATATCGGCTTTGGAATCCACCAGCACCGAACGGCGCACGGTATCCGACCAGTAATCGTAGTGGGCGATGCGACGCAGGCTGGCTTCGATGCCACCCAGCACGATCGGCACGTCTTTATAGGCTTCTTTGCAGCGCTGGCTGTACACCAGCGTCGCGCGATCCGGGCGTTTGCCGCCCACGTTGCCGGCAGTATAGGCATCGTCGTGGCGCAGTTTGCGATCGGCGGTGTAGCGGTTGATCATCGAGTCCATGTTGCCGGCGGTGATGCCGAAGAACAGGTTCGGTTTGCCCAGGCGCATAAAGTCGTCTTTATTGCTCCAGTCCGGCTGCGCAATAATGCCCACGCGGAAGCCCTGCGCTTCCAGCATGCGGCCGATGATCGCCATGCCGAAACTCGGGTGATCGACATAGGCGTCACCACTGATAATGATCACATCGCAGCTGTCCCAGCCCAGTTGATCCATCTCTTCGCGCGACATCGGTAAAAACGGCGCGGTGCCATAACATTCGGCCCAATAAGGCTTATAGGAAAACAATTCACGGTCGGGTTGGATCAGGCTGGTCGTGCTCATTCTGGTGCTCTTTCACAGGTTAATTAATCGCCGGGCGGCGATTATACGCACTAGTGACAAAAAGAGCATGGTTATTTCACACATTAGTCACATCGCCAACCCGCTTGCCCCTCGACTCCGGGCGTTTGCGACGTCATCATAGCCTATTCTGTCCGGCCCGGCGGCCGGCGGCGGAGAACATTAATGAGTGATTTTTTAGCAGTAAAACCGGTTTTGGTGCTGGGCAGCGCGATCGGTGAAGTCGATCTGGGACAACAGCGGCAGATTGGCGGCAGTGCATTTAATGTAGCGCGCGCGCTGAGCCGCCTGCAGGTGCCGGTGGTCAATGGCATGCCGGTGGGCAATGGCGAATGGGGCGTGATGATTGAAGCGGCCATGAACGCGCTCGGCCTGCCGGTGCTGCTGCGCCACGGCCAGAAGGATAACGGCCACCGCCTGACGCAACTGGAACCCTGCGGCAAACGCACCCTTGTCAAGGTACCGGGCTGCGAAACGCAGTGGAACAAGGCCCAGCTCGCCATGCTGCCGATGACGCCTGAAACGCTGATCTACATCCATGGCGACGAACTGACGGGTGAGAGCGGCGAAGCGCTGCGCGACTGGCTGACACGGTTGCCGTTCGATCAATGGCGCCTGATCGATCCCGGCCCGCGCGTTGGCCTGCTGGATGCGGATTTCTTCGCCATGCTCAGCGACAGCGACACGGTACTGACGCTTAACCGCAGCGAAACGGCAACGCTGTGCGGTGAAGGCGACGCGGTCACCGCCACACAGCGTTTTGCCGCGGCACACAATATTACGCTGATATGCCGGCTGGAAGATGAAGGCGCATGGCTTTGCGATGGCCGTAACCCGCCGCTTAACCTTGCCGAATACCGGGTCCAGGTGGTGGATACTCTCGGTGCCGGCGACGCCCACTGCGCCGGTCTGCTGGCCGGTGTCTCCGCCGGCTGGCCGCTGCCGCAGGCGGTCAGCCTGGCTAACCGCGTGGCTGCCTGCGTAGTGGCAAGCCAGGGTGCAGCAGGCGCACCAGGCTGGCAACAGCTGCAACAACGCTTTCCCGACAACTAAAATGCAATGGGCGCGCTACTGCGCCCATCTCCCCCAGCGCTAATGAGCGCGCTCAACGGGCCCGGCGTGCTCCTCCGGCCGGTGCTGATAATGGAAGGTCAGTGCGAAGACCACGCCCAGCACCAGCGTATACAACGCGAAAACCAGCCAGATGCTCTGCCAGTCTTTTACGCCGTTGCGGGTAAAGAAATCCACCACCTCGCCACTGGCGATGGCCCCCAGATAAGCACCCAGCCCATTCACCATTGTCATGAACAGCCCCTGCGCGCTGGCGCGGATGCGGTGGTCAGCCTCTTTCTCAACAAAGATCGCGCCGGAAATATTGAAGAAATCAAAGGCACAGCCGTAGACGATCATCGAAAGCAGCAGCAGCACGAAGCCAAAACCGGCCGGGGTACCGTAGGCCAGGAACAGGAAGCGCAGCGTCCAGGCCGCCATGCTGATCAACATCACCTGCTTAATGCCGTATCTGCGCAGGAAAAACGGAATGGTGAGGATGAAAAACACCTCGGAAATTTGCGACAACGACAACAGCACCGCCGGGTATCTGACGCTGAAGCTGTCCTGATACAACGGGTTTTGCGCAAAATCGTGCAGGAACGGGTTGCCGAAGGTATTGGTCACTTGCAACGCAGCGCCCAACAGCATGGCAAACAGGAAAAACAGCGCCATGCGCCGTTGACGGAATAAGACCAGCGCGTCCAGCCCCAGTACGTTGAACCCGCTTTTTGATTTTTCCACTTTGCTGGTCGGGCAGTTCGGCAGCGTCAGCGAATAGCCGGCCAACAGCAGCGACACCCCGGAGGCCAAATACAATTGCATATTGCTGAGTTCAATTTTGCTAAAGCCGATCAGCCACATCGCCACAATAAAACCCAGGGTGCCGTACACCCGCACCGGCGGGAAATCCTTCACCGTATCGTAACCGTGCTTCTCCAGGCAAAAATAGGCAATGGCGTTGGACAGCGAAATGGTCGGCATATACATCATGGCATTGAACAACATGACCCAGAACATCACCATCGGCTGCTCAACCTGGGCGGCACAGTACAGCGCGACCGCGCCGAACAGATGGCACAGCGCATACAGATGGTTGGCCTTGACCCAGCGATCGGCAACGATGCCCGCCAGCCCCGGCATGATCAGCGCCGCGATGCCCTTGGCGCTGTACACCATGCCCACCTGCATCCCGCTGAAATGCAAGGTGTTAATCATGTAAGATCCCAGCGTAACCAGCCAGGCGCCCCAAATAAAAAACTGCAGAAAAACCATTACCTTCAGTCGCGTTTTTATTGCCATCACCATCACCTTATTATTTTGATTGAAACGATGATTCGCACGACAGGGTCCCTGCACCCTGCCGCGGGGTTTACAGCATTAAAGCGTTTTGAAGAACTCACGGATCAGACGCATAAAATCGTCGGCCGCCAGCGCGGCGCAGCTCAGGGTTTGTTCATGGGAAAGCGGCGTATCGGACAGCCCTTCGGCGTAGTTGGTCATTGCCGACACCACCAGCACCTTCAGGCCACAGTGGCGAGCCGAGAGCACTTCCGGCACGATCGACATGCCGACAACGTCGCACCCCAGCGTCTGCATCATGCGAATTTCCGCCGGGGTTTCGAAGTTAGGCCCGGTGTAGGCGGCAAATACCCCTTCGGCCAGCGGAATGCCCGCACGCTCGGCTACCTGCGCCAGTTGGCCGCGCAGTCCGCGGTCATAGGCGTTGGCCAGGCTGAAGAAGCGCGGACCAAAACGCTCGTCGTTGTCGCCAACCAGCGGTGATTCAGGCATAAAGTTGATGTGATCGGTAAGCGCCACCAGGCTGCCCGGTGGTACCGACTGGCGCAGCGAACCCGCAGCGTTGGTCGCCAGCAAGAATTCGCAGCCCAGCAATTTGAACGTGCGCACTGCGGTAGTCATCACCTGCATGCCGCGCCCTTCGTAGTAGTGCCCGCGGCCTTTCATGCACAGTACCGGCACGCCTTCCAGCCAGCCGGCGACCAGTTGCCCGGCGTGGCCCGCAACGCCGCTGACCGGAAAACCGGGCAACTCCGCGTAATCGATGGTCAGGGTGTCGGTCATCACCTCCGCCAACGCGCCCAACCCGGAGCCCAATATCAGCGCGGCGCGCGGCTGGAAGCCTGGCAGGCGTCGGCGGATCGCTTCGGCACAGGAAAAAGCATCTTCTTGATTAAACATAGTATTCTCTTCTGTGGAGGGTGAAACTATCCCCATAGTAGAGAGCGATGCGCGGCGGCGACCAATACATTATTGGCAGCCGATTTATTCCGTTTACCTATAAATTGGTAGCACCAGGAGGCCATCATCAGCATAAAATCGCCCCGGCAACTGCCGGACCCCAGCCGGATTAACTTCCGCCTGCTGCACTATTTCCGCGTTGTGGCGGAGGAAATGAACTTCACCCAAGCCGCGCTGAGGCTGAATATTTCGCAGCCGCCGCTCAGCAAGCACATTAAAGAACTGGAGAGCCAACTCGGCGTGGCGCTATTCAAGCGCACCACCCGTTCGATGTCGCTGACGCTGGCCGGCCGCACGCTGTTTCGCAACGTCGAGATGTTGTTGGATCAGGCCGGCCATGCGCTGAATCAGGTACAGCAATTGGGCCGTGGCGAGGCCGGTCATATGGTGGTCGGTATCGTCGGCACCTCGGTATGGGGCGGGTTGATCCCGGCATTGAAGCGCTTTACCGGGCAAACCGCCAACGTGACCTGGACACTGAATGAGCTGACGCCCAGCCAGCAGATCACCGCGCTGCAAAAGCGTCATATCGATATTGGCGTCTGGCGGGAGGCCAGGGAACAGGCATTGCCGGGGTTGGCCTGCCAGCTGCTGGCGCGGGAGAACATTGCGGTAGTGCTGCCACTCGATCACCCGCTGGCACAGGCGGAAAGCCTGCCGCTCGCGGCGCTGCAGCATGACAAATTCATGGTCCTGCCGCCGCACGAGGCCAGTCTGGGGCTATATCTGCACAATCTGTGCCTGCAACAGGGATTCAAACCGGACATCGCCTATCAGGTCAATGAACCGCAAACGCTGATGGCGCTGGTGGCCGAAGGTTATGGCATCACGCTGCTGCCGGACAGCTACGGGCGCATTCCGTGGCCCGGCGTGCGGTTTTGCCCGCTGCAACAGGCACCCTCAGCGGATTTGTACGCCATTTATCATGCCGAAAGCGCCACACCGGTAGTACGGGCGTTTCTGGAAATGCTGCGTGCGGCCCCCTGACGGCGCCGCACAGAGCCGGCTTAAGGTGCCGGCTGTACCATAAACTGGCCGGCGGTACCGCGATCCGCCATCTCCAGCGTCTGGCTGTAGAACAGGAACGGGAAGTGTTCCGAAGTGGACTGATTGAAGTAAACCAGCAGCTCGACGTCGCCGTCGACCCATACGGTGTCCTTCCAACCGCGATCTTCCGCCATTGGTTGTGCGCCATTGACGCGTTTCACCAGGAATTGCACGCCCTGAATATGGAACGCCTGCGGCGTATCCGCGTGAATGTTCCAGCGCTCCCAGGTACCCTGCTGCGTTTGCACATCGATGCGGTTCATGTCCCAGATAGCGCCGTTGATCCCAGGCTGGCTGTCGCCCAGACGGAATTCGCGGGTGCGACTGGCGCTGCCGTCCAACAGTTGATCCGCCAACAGGCGCATCGGCAAGTTATCGGTCACCAACGGCAACAGGCCGGTAGGCCGCAGCGTCAGCACCTGTGTGGAGACCAGAATGCTCGAAGGTTCAAACAGGCCACGCAGGCGATCCATCATGCCCGCCGCCTCACCGGCGGTGATGGTCACCTCATCGCCTTTCGACATATCGATCAGCACTTCGCGGCGTTCGCCCGGCGCCAGCGAAAGTTGCTGCACCGCCACCGGCGCAGGCAGGAAGCCCTGATCGCTGGCAACAACGTTGAACGGCCGACCGTCGCTCAACTGCAGCATGTAGCGGCGAGAGTTGGAGGCATTGAGCAGGCGCAGACGTACCCAGCCGCGTGAAACTTCGACGTAAGGATTTTGCACGCCGTTGACCAGCAACGTATCACCGACAAAACCGCCCTGCGACGGCGGATCGTATTCCGGCGTACCGAAGTTATCCAACCGCTTGTCCTGAATGATCAGCGGGAAGTCGTCAACGCCGTAATGGTTCGGTAACGGCAGGGCTTTGCTGACCTCATCCTCGACCAGCCATAGCCCGGTCAGACCATTGTAAACGTGCGGCGCCATACGGTTCGGCGTGCTGGCGTGATACCAGCAGGTGGCCGCGCTCTGGCGAATAGGCAACACCGGCGACCAGTCAACGTTAGGTGACATCATGCGCGGCGCGCCGCCCATTAAGGTGCCGGGCACCTGCAGGCCGCTGATGGTCATCGCCACCGGCTCCGGCAGACGGTTGCTGTAGATCAGCTTGACGTCGTCCCCGTTATAAACCCGCACAGTCGGCCCAAGATACATGCCGTTAATGCCCCACACCGATGCCTTGCGGTTATCCATAAACGCCCAGTGGGCACGCTGCAAGGTTAAAAACAGCGGCTGACCGCGGCGGGATTCCAGCAAAGGAGGAATGGGTAATGGCGTCTGCGTTCCGCTCGCCTCAGCCCTCAGCGGCACGGCTCCCGCGCACAGCGCCAAGCCCGATGCCTGAATAAACTGACGTCGACTGAGTGACATATTTTCTCCATGAAAAGCAATGACTAAACTCTGGGCAAAGACCGGGCCCCTGTTAATCAGATTAGCAGGAGCCCAGGCGTTAACGGCATCACGCGCCGTTTAAAAATTCATTCTTTGAAGCCGGTTGGAATATTATTTTCCGGCCGCATTGCGCTGGGCGACTTCTTCGTCCAGCTCGGCGATTTTCGCCAGCATCAGCTCATGGCAATGGGCCGCCAACTCACGCACATTTTCTCTGCCGTAATTGCTGATGTCGATCGGCTCCAGTATTTCTACGATCGCATGGCCATTATTCCAACGGTTAAGATTAATTTTACCGGTGGTGGTAGAAACGCAGATCGGCACAATCGGCACCCCTGCGGCGATTGCCGCGTGGAATGCGCCGGTTTTAAACGGCATCAACCCGCGCCCGCGGCTGCGGGTGCCTTCAGGAAACATCCAGATCGAAATGTCTCTCTTCTTGAACTGTTCGGCTACCTGGGCAATGGTGCCGTGCGCTTTGGCGCGGTTATCCCGATCAATCAGCAGATTACCGGTCAGCCAATACAGCGGGCCAAAAAAAGGAACCCACAACAGGCTTTTTTTACCGACGGTCACGGTTCGCGGCTGCACGGCTTTGGCGGCCGTCACCATATCGTAATTATTCTGGTGATTGGCGATATAAATGCAGTTGCCGTTTTTGGCCGCATCGGCCGGTACGCGGACTTCTACTTTCAGCCCGAATAACCCGGACAGGCGGCCAAACAGGTGGCCGAACGTCGCCACATGGCGGGGATCGCGGGGACGGAGTAACAAACAATAAATAGAACCGAAAATGCACACCAAAAGACAATATAGTGTGGCGAGCACGGCACGTAAAATTAATAACATAACAACCTCATTAGCACACTGCCGACGCAGCCTGAAGCGCCACGCAGATCCCTTTATCCCCTTCATACTTGAAGCTGCCTCTGTGTTGGCTGCGTCCGCGCCCCCCAATCACTTAGTTTACTAAGCTCCTGGGGATTTACGGCCTTGCCGCCTTGATGCAACTCCAATTATTTTGGGTAAACTCATTCTTTGAGTGCAGAGTCCGAAAACCTGCCCTGCATTTTTTTCTATTTTCCCGCCAGCCGACGATACGCACAATAATTTTATGCAGGGAAATGTTAACTATTTGAAAATAATTGCCGGTGGCGGGAAATAAAGCGGGCGCAGCATGCTGCGCCCGTTTGTTATGCCGTCAGGCTTACTCTTCGCTGTCGCCCGCTGGCGCACGCGCCGGCGCATCGACCTCTACGCGATCGATTCGCTGCAGGCCACGCGGCAATGAGGTACCTTTGCGGCCACGCTCCGCACGGAATTTCTGCAAATCTTCCGGACGCAGCGTCAGCTTGCGTTTACCCACATGCAAGGTCACGGAGGTTTGCGGCGGCAACACGAACAGCCATGCCAGCTTGTCTTCACCGGAAGCGGCCTGCGCCGCCGGGATGGACACAATCTTGTTGCCCTTGCCCTTCGACAGCTGCGGCAAATCGGCAACCGGGAACAGCAACATGCGTCCGGCGGCGGTGATCGACAGCAGCATATCGTCGTCGCCGTGGATTTCCATCGGCGCCAGCGCTTTGGCGTTGTCCGGCAGGGTGATCATCGCCTTGCCGGCACGGTTGCGCGCCACCAGATCGTTGAAGGTACAGACGAAACCGTAACCGGCGTCAGAGGCCATCAACAGTTTCTGATCGTCCGCCGCCATCAGCACTTGCTCAATGGTCGCGCCCGGCGGTGGCGTCAGCTTGCCGGTTAACGGCTCGCCCTGCCCGCGCGCCGAAGGCAGCGTCAACGGATCGAGCGCATAGCTGCGCCCGGTGGAGTCGATAAACACCACCGGCTGGTTGGTTTTGCCGCGCGCCGCGCTGCGATAGCTGTCGCCGGCTTTGTAGCTCAGGCCGCTTGGATCGATATCGTGGCCCTTGGCGCTACGTACCCAGCCCATTTCCGACAGTACGATGGTCACCGGCTCAGACGGCACAAAATCGTGCTCGCTCATTGCCTTGGCTTCCGCACGCTCGGTAATCGGTGAGCGGCGATCGTCGCCATAGGCCTGCGCATCGGCCTGGATCTCTTTTTTGATCAGGGTGTTCAGCTTGCGTTCAGAAGCCAGCAATGCCTGCAGGTGATCGCGTTCTTTGGCCAGTTCATCCTGCTCGCCGCGGATCTTGAACTCTTCCAGCTTCGCCAAATGGCGCAATTTCAGCTCGAGGATCGCTTCCGCCTGGGTGTCGGAAATGCCGAAACGCTGCATCAGCACCGGCTTGGGTTCATCCTCGCTGCGGATGATGTGGATCACTTCATCAATATTGAGGAACGCCACCAGCAAACCTTCCAGGATATGCAGCCGTTTCAGCACTTTTTCCAGACGGTAATTCAGGCGGCGGCGCACCGTGTCGCGGCGGAATGCCAGCCATTCGGTAAGGATTTCAACCAGCCCTTTGACCTGCGGGCGGTTATCCAGACCGATCATGTTCATATTGATGCGGTAGCTGCGTTCCAGATCGGTGGTGGCGAACAGATGGTTCATCACCTGATCCAGATCGATACGGTTGGAGCGCGGTACAATCACCAGCCGCGTCGGGTTCTCGTGATCGGATTCGTCGCGCAGATCTTCCACCATCGGCAGCTTTTTGGCACGCATCTGGCTGGCGATCTGCTCCAGCACCTTGGCGCCGGAAACCTGGTGCGGCAAAGCGGTGATCACCGCACTGCCGTCTTCTTTTTTCCATACGGCGCGCATGCGCACCGAACCGCGGCCGTTTTGGTAAATTTTACGGATTTCATCGCGCGGCGTAATGATTTCGGCTTCGGTCGGGAAGTCCGGGCCCTGCACGAACTCGAGCAACTCCTCAAGCCCTGCGCCGGGTTTGTCGATCAGCGCCACCACGGCGGCAGCCACTTCGCGCACGTTGTGCGGCGGGATGTCGGTCGCCATGCCGACGGCAATGCCGGTGGTGCCATTGAGCAGGATGTTGGGCAAGCGCGCCGGCAACATCTTCGGCTCCTGCATGGTGCCGTCAAAGTTCGGCACCCAGTCAACGGTGCCCTGGCCCAATTCGGCCAGCAGCACTTCTGCATATTTGGACAGGCGGGATTCGGTATAACGCATCGCCGCGAAGGATTTCGGATCGTCCGGTGCCCCCCAGTTCCCCTGGCCGTCTACCAGCGGATAGCGATAAGAGAACGGCTGCGCCATCAGCACCATCGCTTCATAGCAGGCGCTGTCGCCGTGCGGATGGTACTTACCCAGCACGTCACCCACGGTACGGGCGGATTTTTTGAATTTGGCGCTGTTGTTCAGCCCCAGTTCGGACATGGCGTAGACAATGCGGCGTTGTACCGGTTTTAGACCGTCGCCAATGTACGGCAACGCCCGATCCATGATGACGTACATGGAATAGTTCAGATAGGCGTTTTCAGTGAATGTGTGCAGCGGTAAACGCTCTACACCGTCATGAGTCAGATCACTCATTACTCAATTATCCTCAGACCGTGGCTTGGCAATCCCTGGACGACAAAGCAAAGGGTATAGCTTGTCGATTCTGTCGGCGATAGTAACCCATCAGCAGGGTAGCTGTCACAGTTGGCGCAGCAATCCCCTTGTGAAGCCGATTCAATTGCCGATTTTATGCAAAAATACATTATCTTCCGGCAGGTTTGTTGACTGAGAGTCAACACTGTTGTGCGCTGGATCCCATTTTTACTGGCATTGCTAACGATTACACTCCCCGTCAGCGAAATGTTTTCTGCGCCAAAGCGCGGAAAGCCCCCCCTATTCCAACTCTGACAGGAGCCGCGAAAAATGAGCAATATCCTGATTATTAACGCCAAAAAGCAATTCGGTCATTCTAATGGCGAACTCAACCAAACGCTGAGCGACGTGGCGGAAAGCTACCTGCGCGACGTGAAACACGATGTGCAGGTGACCGTGGTTGACGACGGTTATGACATCGAAGCCGAAGTGCAGAAATACCTGTGGGCCGACGTAGTGATTTATCAGATGCCGGGCTGGTGGATGGGCGAACCCTGGATCCTGAAAAAATACATTGATGAAGTGTTCACCGCCGGGCACGGCAGCCTGTACGCCAGCGACGGTCGCACCCGCTCGGACGCCGGCAAGAAATACGGTTCCGGCGGCCTGATTCAGGGCAAGAAATACCTGCTGAGCCTGACCTGGAACGCGCCGCTGGAGGCCTTTACCGATCCGCAGCAGTTCTTCCACGGCGTCGGCGTTGACGGCGTTTATCTGCACTTCCACAAAGCCAACCAATTCCTGGGCATGGAAGCGCTGCCGACCTTTATCTGTAATGACGTGATTAAACAACCTGATATCGACAGCGATATCGCACGTTATCGCGCGCACCTGGCAGAAATTTTTGCTTAACTAAGACCGCTTAAGCGCATAAATCAATGAGGTTGTGATGATCACCGTAATTGCAGAAATCAAGACCAAGCCGGGCCACCGTGAAACGGTGCTGAAAGCGATCGAAAAACTGATCCCGTTAGTATTGGCGGAAGAGGGTTGCGGCGAATATACACCGATGATCGACAGCCATACCCAGGCACCGTGGCAGAAGCTGTCGCCGGACTCGGTGTTCATGCTGGAAAAATGGGAAAGCCAGGCGCACCTGGAAAAACATCTGGATATCGCGCATATGCACAAGCATCGCGACACCATCAAAGACAGCGTGGTTGGCGTAACCATTCACGTGCTGGGTAACGCGCTGTAATACCGGGGGCTGCTTAGGCCCCTACAGCGTCTGCGCGTCGATATGCGCACTGACGTAGTCCAGAAAACAGGTAATACGCGCCGCCAGCTGGGTATTGCGGTAATACACCGCATTAATCGGCTGGCGCACGTCCAGCGTATCCTGCTCCAGCAGTTGCACCAACCGCCCGCTTTGCCGATCGTCGCGCGTCATAAAATCCGCCAACTGCACTATCCCTTCGCCACGTAACGCCAGTTGCCTCAGCGTTTCGCCGCTGGATGCAGAGAGGGTCGGCGTAATGGCGAAATGCGGCGCCTGCGGGTTGCGCAGCGGCCACAGATTGAGTGATTCCGGTTGGCTAAAACCGAGCAGACAGTGGTCGCGCAGCGCTTCCACGCTGTTTGGGTTGCCGTAACGTTCAAGGTAAGCCGGGCTGGCAAGAATGCGCAAACGGCTGGCCCCCAGCAGACGCGCATGAATGGTTGAATCGCGCAATGTGCCGATGCGAATGGCAATATCGGTGCGCTTTTCCAGCAGATCGATGATCAGGTTGTCGGTATTCAACTCCAGCTCGATCTGCGGATAAGCTTGGCGAAACCCCGCCACCAGCGGCACGATCACGTGTTCCATAAAAGGGGCGGCGGCATTGACCCGCAATTTGCCGGCCGGGATCAGCCTGCGCAGCGCCATCTGCTCCTCGGCGTTCTCCACCGAACTGATAATGTCGCGTGCGTGGCCAAGAAAGCTTTGGCCTTCTTCGGTCAGCTCTAGCCGGCGCGTGGTGCGGCGCATCAGGGTGGTGTCGAGTTTCTTTTCCAGGCGACTGAGCGCGCGGCTGATACCCGACGTGGTCTGGCCGAGCTGCTCGGCGGCGGAGGTAATGGAGCCGCTGTCGACCACAGAAGTAAACGCCAGCAATTCTTCGAGGGTGATTTTCATGCATTCCGCCCAGAGTGGTCGGGTGCGGCCTGCCGCGCCCCTGCGGGAAGAAGGCCCGGCGGAGAAGCCGGGCCTGACAAGAGATCAGAATCAGACGGAAAGTTCGGCCATGTCGCCTTTGTCCTGCAGCCAGTTACGGCGGTCTTCAGAACGTTTCTTGGCCAGCAGCATGTCCATCATCGCCAGCGTCTGAGCCACATCGTCATCGCTCACCGTCAGCTGTACCAGACGACGGGTATTGGGGTCGAGCGTGGTTTCACGCAGTTGCAGCGGGTTCATCTCGCCCAGCCCTTTAAAGCGCTGAACGTTCGGTTTGCCCTTTTTGCGCTTCAACTGTTCCAGCACGCCGGCTTTCTCTTCTTCATCCAGCGCGTAGAACACCTCTTTACCGAGGTCGATGCGATACAGCGGCGGCATCGCCACATACACGTGGCCGCCCTTCACCAGCGAGCTGAAGTGGCGCACGAACAGCGCGCACAGCAGCGTGGCGATGTGCAAGCCGTCGGAGTCCGCATCCGCCAGGATGCAGATTTTGCCGTAACGCAGTTGGCTGAGATCTTCGCTGTCCGGATCGATGCCGATCGCCACGGAAATGTCATGCACCTCCTGCGAGGCCAACACTTCGTCCGAAGACACTTCCCAGGTATTCAGGATCTTGCCCTTCAGCGGCATGATTGCCTGATACTCGCGATCGCGAGCCTGCTTGGCTGAACCACCCGCCGAGTCCCCTTCCACCAGGAACAGTTCGGTCATGTTCAGATCCTGCGACGTACAGTCAGCCAGTTTACCCGGCAGGGCCGGGCCGCTGGTCAGCTTCTTGCGCACCACTTTCTTGGCGGCACGCAGACGGCGCTGGGCGCTGGAAATAGCCAGCTCGGCCAGCTGTTCCGCCGCCTGTACGTTCTGGTTCAGCCACAGGCTGAAGGCGTCTTTCACCACGCCGGAAACGAAGGCCGCGCACTGGCGCGACGACAGGCGTTCTTTGGTCTGCCCGGCGAACTGCGGATCCTGCATCTTCACCGACAGTACGTAAGCGCAGCGGTCCCAGATGTCTTCGGCGGACAGCTTCACGCCGCGCGGCAGAATATTGCGGAACTCGCAGAACTCGCGCATGGCGTCCAGCAGCCCCTGACGCAGGCCGTTAACGTGGGTGCCGCCCTGCATGGTCGGGATCAGGTTAACGTAGCTTTCGGTCAGCAACTCGCCGCCTTCCGGCAGCCACAACAGCGCCCAATCCACCGCTTCGGTGTCGCCGGCGAAATTGCCGACAAACGGCGCCTCAGGCAGGGTGATCAGGCCGTTGACCGCTTCCATCAGGTAATCGGTCAGGCCGTCCTGATAGCACCAGCGTTGCTCGGTGTTGTTCAGCTTGTCGATAAAGTAAATTTCAACGCCGGGGCACAACACCGCTTTGGCTTTCAGCAGATGGCTCAGGCGCGAAACCGAAAAGCGCGGGCTGTCGAAGAACTTCTCGTCAGGCCAGAAATGGATGCTGGTGCCGGTATTGCGTTTACCGCAGCTGCCGGTTATCGCCAGTTCTTGCACTTTGTCGCCGTTTTCGAAAGCGATGCTGTAGACGTTGCCGTCACGCTTAACGTTGACTTCCACCCGCGTAGACAGGGCGTTAACCACCGAAATCCCTACGCCGTGCAGGCCGCCGGAGAACTGATAGTTTTTATTGGAGAATTTACCGCCCGCGTGCAAACGGCACATGATCAATTCAACCGCCGGGACGCCTTCTTCAGGGTGGATATCCACCGGCATGCCGCGGCCGTCGTCGATCACTTCCAGTGACTGATCGGCGTGCAGAATCACGTCGATGCGCTTGGCGTGGCCGGCCAGGGCTTCATCGACGCTGTTATCGATCACCTCTTGGCCGAGGTGATTTGGGCGCGTCGTGTCGGTATACATGCCGGGACGACGGCGCACTGGTTCTAGACCGCTGAGTACTTCAATGGCATCAGCGTTATAGCTGGATTGAGTCATCGTTGAGTTTTTTCGTGGTTAAAGGAAGGTGCCTATACCCGTCGTCTTTCAAGCCGCAGGGTATAACTCGCTTATTCACACAGCGTTTAGCCCTAAAAAATCCACAATCTGGGGGAAGTAGTGCTCGAAACCGACGAAGGCGTGGTTTCCACCCGACTCCACCGTTTGCCGGCACGCAGTGTAATAGGCCACCGCCTGCCCATAATCGAGAATTTCATCGCCCGTTTGTTGCAGCAACCAGATTAAATCCGGTGACTCCAAGGGATCGATCTGCATCGTTTTCAGATCGTAAACGTGACGTGACTCTAACACATATTGTTGACCGGTGTAGGGGTTCTCGTTTTTGCCAAGGTAGTCAATCAGCAGCTCAAACGGCTTCACAGCGGGGTTAACCACTACCGCCGGCAGTGAAAAACACTGTGAAAGCCAGGTGGCGTAGTATCCGCCCAGCGAGGAGCCCACGACGCCCAAGGTCTGCCCGGCGCGTTCCATCACCATGTTTTCAAGCATCTCGGCGGCATCGGCCGGAAAAACCGGCAATTGCGGCACCAGCATCTCGATGTCCGGGTGATTGTCAGCCAGCCACGTCTTGAACGAGGTTGCCTTGGCCGAGAGCGGCGAACTGTTAAAACCGTGCAAATAAAGTAGCGTCGACATCAGTACCCTTCCGAATCCATGTCGGGGCGAAAATCATCGTTTTCCAAGCGGAAAACCTGGGTCTCGACGCGGCCGTCCGGCAGCAGATCGAGATAGCGCCAGCCGGGCGAAACGTCGTCGATGGTAAAATTGGTGCAGTGCGGCTTGAATTGCACGCAGGTGGAAGGCGACGCCAGCAACCGGCGGCCCTGCCATTCCAGATCCAGATCCTGGTGAATATGCCCGCACACCACGGTGTTTACGTTCGGGTAGCGCAGCAGCACCGCGCCCAGCATATGCGGGTTGCGCAAGCTGTGCTGATCGAGCCAGGTACACCCGGAAGGCAGCGGATGATGATGCAGCAGCAGTAACGTATAACGCTCGGGGTGGGCCTGCAGGCAGCGCTCCATCCACTCAAGCTGGTAGTCGCTCAGTTCGCCGTGCGGCACGCCAAACACCTGGCTGTCCAGCAGCAACACCTGCCAGTTCTCGCCCAGCAGCACCTGCTTTGAGGGGGCAATGCCTGCGGCGGCCAACGCATCGACCATCGCCGGCTGAAAATCATGGTTGCCCGGCAGCCAAACGCAAGGCGCAGGCAGCCGCGCAATACCTTCGGCAAAGTGCCGGTAAGCAGCCAGAGAATGATCCTGCGCCAGGTCGCCGGTGGCGACGACCAGATCAAAACCGCGCTGCTGCGCCATGATGGCGTCCAGTACCGCGTGGTAACTGCGATAGGTATTGATGCCGAGCAAGGTCTCGTTTTCGCCGGCAAAAAGGTGGGTATCTGTTATTTGCAGAATCCTGACCCTGGCCCCACTTGCCACGGTCAGTTTAAACAGGCTTTCCAAATGGTGTCCTTTGTTATTTCAGTCTGTTTAACAAACCGGAACCGCCATCGCTCCATGCGCCAAACAGTAGCGCAACCAATCAGCAAGAAACTGGTTAATTTGATGCTTTTCGTCGCGTTGATGCAACTTTTTATTGGGATAATCATAACGCGCTTTAAAGCGGTAGATCTGCTGACTGGAACACACTTCGGCAACCATCGCGTCATGATACAGCCGCACCGTCATGGCAGGCAGGCTCCAATAACTGACCGCCGGCACGGTCTGCTCGATCTGCACCAAAGAGGTGTAGCGCGTGGATTCAACAATAGTCAGACGATAACTGGCGCCGTTCACCTGATAAGTCACCGTTTCGCCCACTTCATCGTTGCGCGGCAGCAAGCGGCGCAATTGCGCGAAGTTGGTTTCACACAATCTCATCATTTCCGGGAAATCAGGGGTATAGCGCTGTTTCATTGGTTGGCCCACTCTTTTCTTAACGATTCATGGTGCAACGCCAGCCACTGCAATGCAATCACAGATGCGGCGTTATCAATCGCGCCTTCTTCAACCCAACGGTAAGCCTGTTCACGGCTAACCACGTGGACACGGATATCTTCATGCTCTTCTTCCAGCCCATGGATGCCTTCGGCGGTAGTGGCGTCCACCTCGCCCACCATGATTGACAACCGCTCGCTGGTGCCGCCGGGGCTTGCCAGGTAGCTGAGCACCGGTTTGCAGCGCCCGACCTCGACGCCGGCCTCTTCCTGCGCTTCACGGCGGCACACGTCTTCGACGCTCTCGCCGATTTCGATCATACCCGCCACCATTTCCAGTAGCCAGGGGGAACTACTGGTATCGACCGCGGCGATCCGCAGTTGTTCAATCAACACCACCTCGTCACGCACCGGGTCATAAGGCAGCAGCACCGCCGCGTGACCGCGTTCGAAAATCTCGCGTTTTACCTCTGGGCTCATGTCGCCGTTGAACAAACGATGGCGGAACCGATAGAGATTGAGCGAAAAAAAACCACGGTAAAGCGTCTCACGTGCAATAATTTCTACATCGTTTTTATCGAGAGTAACGGGCGACGACTGTGAGTGGTTCATAAGCGAATTCTCCTGCGTGAGTATGCCGATAAAATAAACAGTTTTGATGACAGAAACGGCGGGGTAATCTTCCGCAGCTTTATGCTAGATTGTGAGCCATGATATCAGCTGTAATGTGCTCGACCAGTTGAACCAAAGTAAACACGGCAGTCTGAAAGGCAAAAGATACGCGAGATGGCACATTCAGCCACCTTATGCGAACAACAGACTCTGCTAGAATCGGCAACTATTTCGTCTATCGTCAGCGCTAACATAGCAATATTGCTGCACAACAAGGAATGCAAATGAAGAAACTGCTCCCCCTTCTTATCGGACTGAGCCTGGGCGGCTTCAGTGCAATGAGCCAGGCAGAGAACCTGCTGCAGGTTTACAAACAGGCCAGGGAAAGTAACCCGGATTTGCGCAAGACTGCCGCTGACCGTGACGCCGCATTCGAAAAAATCAACGAAGCGCGCAGCCCGTTACTGCCGCAGCTGGGTTTGAGCGCCGGTTATAACCGCAGTTACGGTTATCGTGACAACCGCGACCAAAACGGCAACACCACCAGTGGCTCATTAGCGCTGACCCAAACCGTTTTCGATATGTCGAAATGGCGCGCGCTGACGCTGCAGGAAAAAACCGCCGGTATTTCCGACGTGACCTTCCAGACCTCGTCACAGCAGCTGATCCTCGACACCGCCACTGCTTATTTCAACGTGCTGAGCGCCATCGATTCGCTGTCCTATACTCAGGCGCAAAAGCAGGCGGTTTACCGCACGCTGGATCAAACCACCCAACGCTTTAACGTGGGCCTGGTAGCGATCACCGACGTGCAGAACGCCCGTTCCAACTACGACACCGTGCTGGCGTCCGAAGTGACCGCCCGCAACACTCTGGATAACGCGCTGGAAAAACTGCGCCAGGTGACCGGCACCTTCTACCCGGAACTGGCCTCGCTGAATACCGACCGTTTCAGCACTCAGCGTCCGGAAGCGGTGAACAACCTGCTGAAAGAAGCCGAAGCGCGCAACCTGAGCCTGCTTTCCGCTCGCCTGAGCCAGGATCTGGCACGCGAGCAGATCAAATCAGCGCAAACCGGCTATATGCCGACCGTTGATTTCAGCGCATCAACCGCTGTGTCCAACAACAGGTACAGCGGTTCCCGTAGTATTTCTACGGACAACGATGCCGGTGAGAACAAAGTGGGGCTGAGCTTCAATCTGCCACTGTACAGCGGCGGCCAGACCAATTCACAGGTGCAGCAGGCGCAGTACAACTTTGTCGGTGCCAGTGAGAAGTTGGAAAGCGCACACCGCAGCGTAGTGCAGACCGTACGTTCGTCGTTCAACAACGTGAACGCTTCGATCAGCAGCATCAATGCCTACAAGCAGGCCGTGGTTTCTGCCCAGAGTTCATTGGATGCGATGGAAGCCGGTTACCAGGTGGGTACCCGCACCATCGTTGACGTGTTGGATGCCACCACCACGCTGTATAACGCCAAACAGCAGCTCTCCAGCGCGCGTTATACCTATCTGATCAACCAGTTGAACATCAAGTTCGCACTCGGCACGCTGAATGAAAATGACCTGCTGTTACTGAACGGCGCGTTGGGCAAACCGATTTCTACCTCGCAGGATGTGGTAGCACCGCCGACCACCGCCCAGGACGCATACGCGGACGGCTATAACGACAATGCACCTGCGCCGCAAACGGCTGCTCCGGCACCGGTCGCTACCCGCGCTTCTGCGCCGGCGATCACCACCACCCAGCCGGTACGCAGCAACAGCGGCAACCCATTCCGCAACTGATTCGCGCACTGCTGAACGCGGGGCCCGGCATCTGCCGCGCCCCGTTTTTTTTGCCTCGAAGCCGGTTCTGCCCACCGCCTCACAGCCAGCCCCCCGCCCTGCGGTGGTATCATCAGCGCCATTGCCTTATCTCAGTCCGGATGGGATCCCATGGAGAACACCTCAAGCTGGCAACAGTTGATGGCCGATGGCGCATTGCCGCCCGCACAGCGCCCTGCGCCGGCAATCTACGCTTCCTGGTTGCGCTGCCGCAGCCTGATGCAACCCGCCGTGTGGAAAGCGCCGCACCGTGCGCTCGGCGCCACCTTCAACTCTATCTGCCAGCGTAAAAACGATCTGCTGACGCTTGGCCAGGCGTCGCTGGAAGATGCCTGCGAATATATGGAGCCACGCCGCTGCCTGCTGATGATCCTCGACGAAAGCGGCTGCATGCTGTGGCTGTGCGGTGACGCCCTGACGCGCGAACGCCTGCAGCAATTGGGGTTTACCCCCGGCGCCTATTGGGCCGAGGGTGACATTGGCACCAACGCGCCTTCGCTGGCGGCGGCAGAAGGCCACCCGATGCAGGTAAGCGGCAGCGAACACGTGCGGCAGGCGCTGCACGGCTGGTCATTCTGCGCCACACCGGTTTATGACAACAGCGGCCGCCAACGCGGTTCGATTGCGCTGGGCTGCCTGCTGGCGGACTGCGCCGCCGGCGATCTGTCACTGACGCTGGCGATCGCACGCGAGATAGGCAACTCGTTGAACGCCGACGGCCTGTTGGCGGAGTCCAACCGTCATCTGAACCAGCTTTACGGTTTGCTTGACGGGGTGGATGACGGGGTAATGGCCTGGGATCATCGCGGCTACCTGCAATACATCAACCAGCGGGCCGCCACCCTGCTGAAGCTGGACGAACAGCAGAGCCAGGGCAAACCCCTGACGCAGTTGCTGACGCTGCCCGCCCTGCTCAACCGGGCCATCGCCCAGCGCCAGCCGCTGCAACACGTTGAAGTCACTTTCGAAAGCCAGCGGCAGTTTATCGCCGCGCTGCTGACCCTGAAACCGATCTTCGACGGCGAGCGCTGCAGCTTTATCGCCCTGCTGCACCCGATTGAACGGCTGCATCAGTACGTCAGCAGCCAACTGGGCCGCGTCAGCCACAGCTTTGAACAGATGCCTTCCGCCTCCCTGGAGATGCGCCGTCTGATCCGCTACGGCCAGCAGGCGGCGAAGGGCCAGCACCCGATCCTGCTGTGCGGCGAAGAAGGGGTCGGCAAGGAGCGGCTCAGCCAGGCAATCCACAACGCCAGCGAACGCGCCGCCGGGCCGTATATCTCGCTGAACTGTCAGTTGATGCCGGAAGCGCAGGGGCTGCGTGAACTGCTGGGCAGCGACGCCAGCGAGGAGGAAGCGGGCCAGCTCAGCAAGTTTGAACTGGCCAACGGCGGCACGCTGTACCTGGAGCAAATTGAGTATCTGCCGGCAGAAATGCAGTCTGCGCTGCTGCAGGTGCTGAAAACCGGCGTGGTAATGCGGCTTGATTCCAATCGGGTGATCCCGGTCGATGTGCGGGTGATTGCCGGCAGCGCTGCCAATCTGCCGCTGTTGGTGCAGCAGAACCGCTTCCGCCGCCAGCTGTTTTACAGCCTGCAGGCGTTCGAGATCCAGATCCCGGCGCTGCGCCAGCGGCTGAGCGACATTCCGCTATTGGTAAAGCACCACCTGCGTGCGCTGGAACAGCATTTCCAGTGCCGATTCCGGGTCGATGACGACGTCATGGCCCAGTTGGGCCTGTATCTGTGGCCCGGCAACGATCTGGAGCTGAAAGGCGTGGTTGAGCGTACGGCGATGATTTGCCACGGCCACCATCTCCAGTTAGCGGACTTGCCCGCACATTTGCTCAGCCACCAGCCGTTGCTGGAAAGTGACCCGCAGCCGGGTATGCCGCTGCTGACGCTGGCGGAAATGGAACGCCAGGCGATCATTCGCGCTGCCAACGTCAGCCGTGGGCAGCTCAATGAAATGGCGCAGCTGTTGGGCATCGGCCGCACCACGCTGTGGCGGAAAATCAAACAATATCAGATTGATATCCGACAATTTAAGCTACGCGCCTGATAGCTGAGCTCAATGACTGAGCTGCAATACCCCACGCGCCGCGTCCAGCATCGCTTTCTGGCCGCTGCGGGTTTTGCTCAGGCAGTCGTTCATACCGACCACCATCGGAATGCCCATCGCCTTTGCCAGGATCGCGCTGTGCGACAGCGCATTGCCGCCGCTCAGGCAGATGCCGAGCACCAGGCGACGATCGAGCATCACCACGTCGGAAGGCATCAGTTCGTCCATCACCAGAATCGAGGGTGCAGTCAGCGTAATCGGCAGCAGCGGCTGCTGTTGCAGATGGCTCAGGGTACGGCGCAGCATGTCCCGCACGTCCAGTTCGCGCGCCCGCATGTACTCATCGTCCAGCGCGCGATAATCCTCGATGATTGCCTCCATTTCCTGCCGCCACGCCTGCTCGGCGCTGCATTGTTGCTGAGCAATGCGCGTATAGGCCGCCTGTTGCAGATCCGGATCGTCCAGCAGCATGCTGTGCGCGCCGAAAATCGCCGCCTGCGGTTTGCCAATCAATGTGCCGGTACGCTCCGCCAGCCGGTTGAGATCGCTCAGGGTATGCTGCAACGCCTCGCGCAACCGCTGCTGTTCGGTCAGCACGTCGTCCGCGCCAATCGGGCGCTCTGTCACCGTCGGCCAGAAGCTGAACGCCTGCAACACCGGGCCGCTGGTCACGCTTTCCGCCACCGGGATACCGTGCAGCGAAGGCAGTTGCTGCTCCGAAACCGTTTCACCAAAGTGCTGTTCCGCCAGTGCCCTGAACGCCGCCAGCGCCTGCTCAGCCTGCGGGCCGTCGGCAATCAACCGAACGGTGTCACCGTGATGCACCTGCAGTAACGCCAGTTGATTGAGGCTGCGCGGATTGGCGCATTGCCCCTGTTTTTCCAACACCAGCTCGGCCTCAAAGGGCGCCAGCGTTTCCGCCAGCCGCGCTGCCGGGCGGGCGTGTAACCCATGCGGGTTCTGCACCGTCCAGCTGACGCTTTTTCCCTGCGTCAACGGCAATGCAACGCTTTTTGCCGCAGGCGCGGCTTCACCCAGCTGCGCCTGCTTGGCCAGCAGCGCGCCCTGCGCCTCTGCCAGCACCTGTTCCAGCCCGCCGCCGGAATTGGCGGCGACCACCGCGGCCAGCGTCCCCTCAACCAAGGGTGCAGAACACAATCGCACTTTGGCGGCCAACTGCGGATCCAGCAGATCGAGCGCGGTTTCGGCACTCAGCAACGCACTGCCCAAATCCATCAGCACTACAATGCCCGTACCGTCCGCCACCGACTCAATGGCCTCCATGACCTTGATCGCATCGGTGCCAATCGGATGTTCGGCATCATCGACGCCCGCCGCCAGCACCAGTTTGCAGCCGTCGCCGCGCATCATCTGCAGCGCCAGCTCTTCAACCCCGCGCGCCAGCTGCGCGCTGTGGGAAACTACAACGATATTGATCATCTCGCCTCCTGCTAGTGGCCGGCGACCTCGGCCAGCGTTTTTATCATCAGCATCACCGAGGTGGCACCCGGATCCTGGTGGCCGATGCTGCGCTCACCCAGGTAGCTGGCCCGCCCTTTACGCGCTTGCAGGGTGATGGTGCTCTCTACCGCCTGCTCAGCTCGTACACTGGCGCGCTGCAGGGCCTCTGCCACGCTCAGCTGCTGCTGCTCCGACTGGCCGAGGCTTTCCACCACCGGCCACCAGACGTCGCACATGGTTTTATCGCCCGGCTCTGCCTTGCCGCGCATCACCACGCCCTCGACGCCCTCTTGCATCATCTGATGCAGTTCCGCCAGATCCAGGCTTTGCTTGGCATTGGCCGCCTGTGCCGCACGGATAAAGAAAGTGCCGAACAGCGGGCCACTGGCACCGCCAACGCTCGACAGCAGCGTCATACCGGTATTTTTAAGAATAAAACCGATGTCTTTATCCGCCACCGACGGCAGCTTTTCCACCACCTTGTTGAAGCCGCGGTTCATGTTCAGGCCATGGTCGGCATCGCCAATTTCGGTATCCAGCCGGGTCAAAAAATCACGCTGCTGGGTAAACACCTCGCCGCAACGCATCAGCCAGTCCACTACCTGTTGTTTCGTTAATGCCATAGATCCTCCTCAGCAACCCCAACGCAGCGCGGGCGTTTTCACCGGCGCATCCCACAATGCCAACAGCTCGTCATCCACCTTCAGCAGGGTGATCGATACCCCCTGCATATCCAGCGAGGTGCAATAAGCCCCTACCAGGCTGCGTTCAACGATCATTCCCGCCTCGGCGCAGCGTTCCGCCAACCGGTGATAAACGCCGTAGAGCTCGGAAAGCGGTGTCGCCCCCAGGTTATTCACCAGCGCAATCACCCGATCGCCGCGCGTCAGCGGCTGCTTGGTCTGCACTTCATCGCGCCATTCGCCCTGCCGGCGATCCCAGGCGCGGAGGGTGCGCTGATAATGACCGTGTTCGATCAGGGTATGAAACATGTCGTCCACCGCCGCGTTGAGGCCGGTGAACGGACGCCGCGCAATACCCGGTTCGCCGTGAATGCCAACGCCAAACTCCATCTCGTTTTCCGCCAGCACAAACGAGGGTTTGCCGGCTGCGGGCACGGTACAGGCCCCCAGCGCGATGCCAATCGAATGCCCTTGATTGTTGATCCTGTGGCCCAGCGTCACCAGGGTGTCCAGATCGTCGCCGCGTGCCGTCGCTGCGCCGAGCAGTTTTTCCATCAGTACGGTATTCGCGACCCCACGTCGGCCGGCGGTGAACAGGCTGTCCTTGACCGCCACGTCATCGTCCACCAGCACCGTCGCCACCTGGGTGCCGCTGTCATGCAGCAGTTCGGTGGCGGTTTCGAAGTTCAGCACGTCGCCGGTGTAGTTTTTGATCAGCAGCAGCACCCCGGCACCGCCGTCGATAGCCTGGCCGCACTCATACATTTTATCCGGCGTCGGCGAGGTAAAAATCTCCCCCGGACAGGCGCCGTCGAGCATGCCTTCGCCGACAAAACCGCAGTGCATCGGTTCGTGGCCGCTGCCACCGCCGGACAGAATAGCCACCTTGCCCGCTACCGGCGCGTCGGCGCGGGTAACGAATACCGGCTCCTGATGCACCAACAGTTCAGGGTGCGCTTCCGCCAGCCCCAGCAGTTGCTCTTCCAGTACCGACTCAACCTTATTGATCAGTTTTTTCACGGTCATTTCCTCGTTTGGCCAACGGGGCGCAGCCTGCTGCGCCCCTGCGGTATCAGCATTGGTGTTGTTGCAGCCAGGCGCTGCCCAGCCGGTCCGCCGTCAAGATTGCGGCCTGTACGCTGGCCGGCGTCACCTTGAACGGCATGTTGTGGATGGTTTCGCCGGCGGCGCAGCTGGCTTCGGCAACCGCCATGATTTTCTCTGCCGCATCGCCGCTAACGCCCATCTCGGCCAGCGTGACAGGCAGGCCGATGCGGTGGCAGAAATCCAGCACCGTTTCGATCTGCGCCATGCTGCTGTTTTGCAGCACCAGCTGCGATAGCGTGCCGAAAGCCACTTTCTCGCCGTGGTACAGGTGATGGCACTCTTCCAGCACGGTGAAACCATTGTGAATAGCGTGCGCCGCCGCCAGCCCACTGCTTTCAAAACCAATGCCGCTCAAATAGGTATTGGCCTCGATAATGCGTTCGACCGCTTCCGTCACCACGCCGGCCTCAACCGCCAATTTGGCTTTGACGCCTTCCGCCAGCAGCGTTTCATAACACAGCCGCGCCAGGCTGAGCGCCGCCAGCGTCGATTTGCCGCCCGCCATGCTGGTTGCCTGAGCGTCGAAACAAGCCTGCGCCTCAAAATAAGTGGAAAGCGCATCGCCCATTCCCGCCACCAAAAGGCGCACCGGTGCCTTGGCGATAATCGCGCTGTCCATCACCACCATATCCGGGTTGCGCGGGTAGATCAGATACTCGGCAAACTCGCCCTGTTCGGTATAGATCACCGACAGCGCGCTGGTCGGCGCATCGGTAGAGGCAATGGTGGGGATTAACACTACGGGCAATTGCTGGTAATGCGCGATGGCTTTGGCGGTATCGAGGGTTTTGCCGCCGCCGACGCCAATCACGCCGCGGCAGCCATGGGCCTTCAGTTCGCGCCCCAACCGGTCGATTTCTTTATGGCAGCATTCGCCGTTGAACAGGCAGGCGTGATGTTTCACCCCGTGCTGTTGCAAACTACCCATCAGGGTATCGCCCGCCAGCTTCATGACGAAGTCGTCGGCAATCACGAAATAATGGTCGGCAAGCGCTTTCGCGTATTGGCCCACGGCGACCAGTGCATTGGCGCCCTGAATGTACTTGCCTGGGGACTGGATGATTCTCAACATAACCGGATCCTTGTAGGGGAATTGGCGATGGTAACGTTCAGATATCAGGTGATGGTGCGTCCGGTCTTGTGCCGTCGCGTTGTTATGCACTGACTATAGGGCTAACGGAGAGCTTTGCGATAGACCGCGTTTTTGTTCCATTATGAAACACAACTACCTTTCTGCCGTTTCATAATGGAACTCTGCCGCCACTTTTTTAACCGGTAAAGCGAGCTGGCGCACAGCCTAACGTATAACTGCGTAAAGAGTGGATTCCACGGGCGTTTCAGCTTTAATTTTGACCATCTTTCCCCTATTCTTACCGCCACTACTGGGAAAGGGCGAAAACAGCCCGACTGATGGGATTAATAACGATGAAACGGACAAAAAACATCAACCAAGAGACGTTCCGCAAATCCTGGCGCAGCTACCGCGTTGCGCCCGTAGCCTTGGCAATCAGCGGCGTATTTATGCTGGCCGGCTGTGAAAAAACCGATGAAACGGTCTCGATGTATCAAAATGCCGACGAGTGTTCGCGCACTAACCCTTCCATGAGCGAACAGTGCACCACCGCCTATAACAACGCCCTGAAAGAAGCCGAAAAAACCGCGCCTAAATACGCCAGCCGTGAAGACTGCGTGGCCGAATTCGGTGAAGCGCAGTGTACTCAGGCCCCCGCTCCGGCACAGGCCGGCATGGCGGCAGAATCGCAAAGCAGCGGCAGTTTCTGGATGCCGCTGATGGCAGGCTACATGATGGGCCGTATGATGGGCGGTTCCGGCTTTGCCCAACAGCCGCTGTTCACCTCCAAAAACGCTGCCAGCCCGGCCAACGGCAAGTTCGTTGACGCCACCGGCAAGAGCTATGGCCCAGCCACCGCCGGCGGCCGCACCATGACGGTGCCGAAAACCGCGATGGCGCCAAAACCGGCGGTAACCAACACCGTTACACGCGGCGGCTTTGGCGAATCCGTGGCCAAGCAAACCAGCATGCAGCGCAGCAGCGCGACCTCCGGCAGCTCACGCAGCATGGGCGGTTAAGGCATGAAACGCGTTGCGATTACCGAGCGCCCGGATTGGCGCGAAAAAGCGACCGAATTCGGCTTCAAATTCCACACCATGTACGGCGAGCCGTACTGGTGTGAGGATGCCTATTACCAATTTACGCTGGCGCAAATTGAAGAGATTGAAAGCGCCACCGCCGAGCTGCATCAGATGTGTCTGCAGGTGGTGGAGAAAGTGGTCGGCAGCGATGCGCTGATGGCCAAATTCCAGATCCCGAAGCACACCTGGGATTTCGTGCGCAGCTCATGGCGCACCAGCCAACCTTCGCTGTACTCGCGTCTCGATCTGGCCTACGACGGCGTCAATCCGCCCAAGTTGCTGGAGAACAATGCCGATACGCCAACCTCGCTGTATGAAGCGGCCTTCTTCCAATGGCTGTGGCTGGAAGACCAGATCAACGCCGGCAACCTCAGCCCGGAGTCCGATCAGTACAACAGCCTGCAGGAAAAGCTGATTGAGCGTTTTGCCGATCTGAAAGCGCACCACGGCTTCGGTCTGCTGCATCTGGCCTGCTGCCAGGACAGCGAAGAAGATCGCGGCACGGTGCAATACCTGCAGGACTGCGCACTGGAAGCCGGCGTGCCGACCGAGTTCCTGTTTATGGAAGAGATTGGTCTCGGCGAGAAGGGTCAGTTTACCGATCTGCAAAACCAGGTTATCGGCAATTTGTTCAAGCTTTATCCGTGGGAGTTTATGCTGCGCGAGATGTTTTCCACCAAGCTGGAAGATGCCGGCGTGCGCTGGCTGGAGCCGGCGTGGAAAAGCATCATCTCCAACAAGGCGTTGCTGCCGATGCTGTGGGAAATGTTCCCGGATCACCCTAACCTGCTGGCGGCCTATTTCGCGCAGGACGAGCATCCACAGCTCGATCACTACGTCACCAAGCCGCTGTTCTCACGCGAAGGCGCCAATATCCAGATCGTGCAGAACGGTCAGGAAGTGGCGCGCGTTGACGGCCCGTACGGTGAAGAAGGCATGATTGTGCAACAGTTCCACCCGTTGCCGCAGTTCGAGGGCAGCTACACGCTGATCGGCAGTTGGTTGGTGGACGATCAGCCCTGCGGTATCGGCCTGCGTGAAGATCGCGAGTTGATCACTCAGGATCTGTCGCGCTTCTACCCGCACATCATTCTCGGTTGACGAAGACTCGCCAGACACCTGAAATGCAAACGCCAGTCTGAGACTGGCGTTTTTTATTTAACCGACCTGCACCGACAACATGCTCAACGCTCCCATCTCGATGCCGTCCACAGGCACGGATATCGCTTCTTCACCATCCCAACTGCCCAGCACGTACAGCAGCGGCAAATAATGTTCCGGCGTCGGGTTCGACAACGCCGCCCCCTGATGTTGCATGAAATTCACCAAAGGATGGTTATCTCCCTGATAATTCAGATTATCACGCACGTACCTGTCAAAGGACTCCGCCCACGGATAAGGGGTGGCGTCACCTTGCCATTTCACCATCCGCAGGTTATGCACCACGTTGCCGCTGGCGACAATCATCACCCCCTGCTCACGCAGCGCCGCCAGTTTGCGGCCCAGCTGGTAATGGTATTCAGCCGGTTTGGTGCCGTCGATACTGAGTTGTACGATCGGGATATCCGCGTCGGGGTACATCTTGATCAAGACTCCCCAGGTGCCGTGGTCCAGCCCCCATTCGCTGACATCCGCCGTGACCTCAATCGGCGCAAGCAACTGCTGCAACTGGGCAGCCAGTTCAGGAGAGCCCGGCGCCGGGTACTGAGTATCAAACAGCGCCTGCGGGAAACCGCCAAAATCATGGATGGTTTTCGGCTTTTCCATCGCGGTCACCGCGGTGCCACGGGTGTACCAGTGCGCAGAAACGGCGACGATGGCTTTCGGGCGCGGTAACGTTTCACCCAACGTACGCCATGCCAGGGTGTAGCGATTTTCTTCCAGCGCGTTCATCGGACTACCGTGGCCGAGGAAAAGAGCAGGCATACGAGAGGTGTTCATACATAATCCTTGGTTAGTCATCACAGGTTCTGATAAGAAGATTACGCCGTTTGCCACGGCAACACAGCCGGATAACCATGATGATCATCTTCAATAAATTTGAATGGTTTAAACAATCGAAGTCATCCGTCAAACCCGCTCGATTTCAGCTGTGACTCTGTTAGTATCAGAAAATAAACAACAATTATCAGCATATTAAGGAGGCTATTCTGTCAGTACCCCTGATCCTGACCCTGCTGGCCGGCGGAGCCACCTTTGTCGGTGCCCTGTTCGGCGTCATCGGCCAAAAACCGTCCAACCGGATGCTGGCCTTTGCCCTCGGCTTTGCCGCCGGAATTATGCTGCTGATTTCACTGATGGAAATGCTGCCTGCGGCGCTGCACACCCAGGGTATGTCGCCGATACTGGGCTACGGCATGTTCATGCTCGGCCTCTTGGGCTATTTTGCGCTGGACCGGCTACTGCCGCATCAGCACCCGCAGGATTTGCAGCAAAAGCCGCTCACTCCCTATAACCTGAAACGCACCGCAATGCTGCTGACGCTCGGCATCAGCCTGCACAATTTCCCGGAAGGCGTCGCTACTTTCGTCACCGCCAGCGCCGATCTGGAATTGGGGATGGGCGTCGCGCTGGCAGTCGCCATCCACAATATTCCTGAAGGATTGGCGGTTGCCGGGCCGGTGTATGCCGCAACCGGCTCAAAAACCAAAGCGCTGCTGTGGTCGGGCATTTCCGGTATGGCAGAAATTCTCGGCGGCGTGCTGGCGTTCCTGCTGCTCGGCCCGATGATCTCGCCGGTCGTGATGGCGTCGATTATGGCAGCGGTGGCCGGTATCATGGTGGCGCTGTCGGTAGATGAATTGATGCCGCTGGCCAAAGAGATCGACCCGCACAACAACCCCAGCTACGGCGTGTTATGCGGAATGGCGGTCATGGGGTTCAGCCTGACGCTGTTGCAAAGCGGCGGCATCGGTTAACGCCGATTCTGACTGGCGGGGCCACCCACCCCCGCCAAATCGAATGCCTTCCAGGCAATTCATAACCTATATGAATATCAAAGCATTACTGCCACACAGGTCTAAATTGTGAGCAATTTGTATATGATTTGTTAATTCAAAATATACAATGAATTTCTCTGCCGGCTCCCCGTCGGCAGGTTCCGGCGCTACGGTGAAAACGTCACACCCTCCGCGCTCGGCAACACGGAACTCAAGCACAACAAGGAGGAATTCATGTTCAGACCCACAATGACAACCTGCCTGGCTCTTTCCGTTACCCTATGCACCGGGTGGGTAGCAGCCGTCTGCGCAGAGGAAAAAGCGCAATTGGTGCAGCGCGAAGATCCTTACTTCAAACAGGCGCAGGAACAGCTGCAACAAAAGCTGGCACAACCTAAAAACACCAATCGAGCGAAAAACGTCATTCTGGTCGTTGGCGACGGGATGGGATTTTCAACCGTTACCGCAGCACGCATTTTCGAAGGGCAACAACGCGGCGTCGACGGCGAATCTAACGTGTTGGCATGGGAAGCCTTCCCCTACCTGGCCGCAGCCAAAACTTACTCTGCCAATGCCCAGATAACCGACTCCGCCCCCAGCGCAGTCGCCATGACCACCGGCGTCAAAACTCTCAATGACCTCATGGGGCTGGACCATACGGCGAGCCTTAACGACTGCGAGGATCAGAAAACCAAAACGGTCACCACCCTGTGGGAGATGGCCGCCTCCCTCGGCATGTCCACCGCGACCATCACCCATGCCACTCCCGGCGCCACCTATGCCCATATCGCTAACCGAGACTGGGAATCCGATGCAAAAATGCCGGCCGAAGCCCTGGCCGCCGGCTGCAGCGATATTGCTCGCCAGTTGGTTGAGATGAAATACGGCAACGGCCTCAACGTCGCCATGGGCGGCGGGCGCGCCAACTTCCTGCCGGAGAGTGCAACCGATCCTGAATATTCCGCTAAAAAAGGCAACAGGAAGGATGGTCGTGACCTGACGCAAGCCTGGCTAAAACGCTACGGTGAACGCGGCAGCTACGTGTGGAATCAATCGCAGTTCGATCGGATCGACCCCGCGAAGGTTGATCATCTGTTGGCCCTGTTTGAACCGTCGCATATGAACTTCGACCACGATCGGCGGGAAGATGCAGCGGGTGAGCCTTCTCTGGCCGAAATGACCGGCAAGGCCATCGATATACTGGCCAGGAACCCCGAGGGCTATCTGTTGCTGGTTGAGGGTGGGCGTATTGACCACGGCAGCCATAACGGCAATGCCTATCGCACCCTGACCGATACGGTAGCTCTCAATGAAGCGGTAAAAACCGTAATCCGCAAAGTTGACCTGGACGAGACGCTGGTGGTGGTGACCGGCGATCATAGCCATACGCTCACCCTTGCCGGCTATGCCAAACGGGGCAATCCGATCCTCGGTATCTCAATCGGCGTCAACGGCAAACCGCTGCTGGGCAGCGACGGCAAGCCCTATACCACGGTCAGCTTCGCCAACGGCCCCGGCGGTGTCATTCCGCTGCAGGAGCGCCCGGCGCTCACCATGGAGCAGGCCAGCGCACCCGACTTTATCCAGCCGGCGCTGGTGCCGATGAAGAGCGAAACGCATGGGGGTGAGGATCTCGGCATCTACGCCATCGGCCCTTGGTCGCACCTGTTCCAGGGGACGGTCGAGGAGAACTACACGTTCCATGTGATGAACTACGCCAGCCGTATCGGCGAACGTCTGTCGAATCTGTAGCCCTTTGTTAAACCGATAAAAAAAGCCGCATTACGCGGCTTTTTTTATCGTCGAAGACCAGGCTGAATCAGCTGGCTTTCTGCTCGTGGGCCTGGCGGTAAGCCACCAGATCCTCGATGGTCAACACAGTCATATCATGCTGCCTGGCGAAAGTGATCACTTCCGGGGCATGCGCCATGCTGCCATCGTCGTTGGTCAGTTCGCACAACACACCGGCAGGTTTGAAACCGGCCATTGCCACCAAATCGATGGTCGCTTCGGTGTGACCACGGCGGCTCAGCACCCCGCCCGGTTGCGCACGCAGCGGGAACACGTGGCCAGGGCGGTTCAGATCGCTCGGCTTGGCGTTATCGGCAACCGCCGCACGGATGGTGGTCAGGCGATCGGAAGCGGAAACGCCGGTGGTCACGCCCTGCGCCGCTTCGATAGTCACGGTGAAAGCAGTCTGGAACTGGCTGGAATTGTTGGTCACCATCATCGGCAGCTCAAGCTGCTGACGGCGGTCTTCAGTGATGCACAGGCACACAATACCGCTGCCGTGACGAATGGTCAGCGCCATTTGCTCAACGGTCATGGTTTCTGCGGCGAAGATCATATCACCTTCGTTTTCACGATTTTCATCATCAAGCACCATCACACCGCGCCCGTTGCGCAATGCTTCAAGAGCGCGTTCAACGCGTTCTACCGGCGTGCCGAAATCTGAAAGTAGCGTCTGATTCATGGTAAAAAACCTCATTAGAAAATTATGGATTACCAGAACCAGGGCGATCTTGAGGAGTAGCTATAGCAATAGCTAAAAAAATAACGCAAGCGGGCGCAAGCCCGGCAGATACCGTTACTCTCTCCCATCCGGACTATAACCGTCGGCCCCGGAATTACACCGGATCTGCTGACCTCTAACCAGGCTACGAGAGACTGGCTGAGCGCTCGCGGGCTTTCACCGTAGAAGGTGATTTACCGCCGGTGGGGACTTGCACCCCGCCCTGAGAATAAGCATTCTGACTATAACGCTAATGATTAATCAGGGCAATTGGCAAAAGCACAATTCGGCCCCCTGCGGAGAATGCGGTTATTGGTTTATCCGGCGGGCAACTCGCATTACACTAGGCAACAGCTATTAAACTCTGAAAGGGATACGCCATGATTGACCCGAAAAAAATTGAACAGATCGCACGCCAGGTTCATGAGTCCATGCCTAAAGGCGTTCGTGAATTCGGGGAAGACGTCGAGAAGAAAATCCGTCAGGTGCTGCAATCACAGCTCACTCGCCTGGATTTGGTCAACCGCGAAGAGTTCGACGTGCAAACCCAGGTGCTGCTGCGCACCCGTGAAAAACTGGCGTTACTGGAACAGCGTATGAGCGAGCTGGAAAGCAAGCTGAACGCAGCGCCGGCAGCGCAACAGCCAGACGCAGAATAAGGCTTCACCAAGGGCGCGATACCGCGCCCTTATTAGGGCTCGATCGCCACCCGCGGCCTGCGCGGCAGCAGCAGCCAAATCAGCGCGAACATCCCCAACGCATAGAGGCTTTTCCAGCCGATAATCACCATCAGCAGCAGGCACAGCACCAAACCTGTCGCCGCCATCAGCCGTGAACGCCCGTGCAAAATTCGGCACCCCGCCAGCATGCACAGCAGATAAATCAGCACAAAAATACCATTGGCATACACCAACAGCGTATCCAGCGGCAGCTTCAGCGTATAAATCAGCAAGGTGAACAGCAGGCAGCAGCCCACTACCGCGCTCAATGCGTTGACCGGCGCCTGCCCGGCAGACAGTTTTGCCAGCGAGCTGGACGGCCGATCCTGTGCCTGCGACCACACCAGCCGGGCAAAACTCTGCGTATAGATATTCACGCTGGCGAAACAGGCCAGATAACCAATGATGCAGGCAACCCACAACGCATGCTGCCCAAACAGTTGCACCACGATGCCGGGCAGCGACGCGGCGGCAGCCTGATGCTCGCCGTAAGCGTGGAAATGCAGCACCGCCACGGTGCAGCCCCAGTAGACCGCCCCGGCGACCAACATGCCAAGCAGTAGCGCACGCGGGAAATCGCGCTCGGGGTTACGGAATTCCGTCGCCAAATGCGCGAACGCCTCCAGGCCGACAAAACACCAGAACATCACCGCCAGCGCATGGAACAAATTGGGGGGAGAAATTTCGTCTATTGCAGGCCAGGGGATTTGGGCAGGCGAGATGTCGCCTCGCCACCAGATCGCGGCCACCAGCGCCACCACCAGAATGGCGATCAGCGTTTGAATATTGGCGCTGGAGCCCGCGCTACGCGTTCCCAGCAGCCAAATCGCCACCAATGTGGCGATCTGTACCAGCAACAGGCCATTGGCGCTCCAACCGAGCGTGGCCTGCCAGAACCCGGCGGCAATTTGCAAGGCCGCCGGCAGGCCAACCGGGATCACCGACAGAAACAACCAGCCGGTGACCCTCGCCATGCGCGGGCCAAAGGCCATACCGACAAAGTGCGCAGCACCACCGGCGCTGGGGAAGTGGCGGCCCAAAGCCGCAAAGGCGATGGCAATAGGGAAGACCAACGCAATCAGCACCGGCCAGGCCCACAGGCTATCGCCCTGCGCCACCTGTGCCGCCAGTGCCGGAACGGCAAACACCCCGGTACCCAGCAATGAAGTGGACAATAACCCGACGCCCTGCGCCAACCCCAGTTCCTGCTTCAGTCCACTCACTGACCACCGCCATTTTATCCGTCATACTTCAAGCCGCATCCACGTTGGCTGCTCTTACTCACCCGAATCACTTACTCGTGTAAGCTCATCGGGACTCACTCGATTGCCGCCTCGATGCAACTCGAATTATTTAGGCTAAAAAAGAAGGCGTTAACCACGCCCGTCTTTGATTGCCTTGATGATGTTGGTGGTCGACAGGCCGTCTTCAAAGTTCAGTACCTTGACGTCGCCGCCGTTGGCCCACACTTCGGCACTGCCGGCGATATCTTCAGGTTTGTAGTCACCGCCTTTCACCAGCAGATCCGGCAGGATGTCGGCGATCAGGCGCTGCGGCGTGTCTTCTTCAAACGGCACTACCCAGTCCACCGCTTCCAGCGCGCCAAGCACGATCATGCGGTTTTCCAGCGCGTTGACCGGGCGGGTTTCACCTTTCAGACGTTTGGTGGAAGCATCGCTGTTCACCGCCACAATCAGGCGATCGCCCATTTTGCGGGCATTAGCCAGATAGGAAACATGGCCAGCATGCAGAATGTCGAAGATACCGTTGGTCATCACCACTTTCTCACCGCGCTGGCGGGCCTGCGCCACGGCTGTTTTCAACTGGGCTTCGGTCATTACGCCAAAGCCGGTTTCGGCACGGCCGCGCACTGCGTTTTCCAGTTCGATTGGCGAAACGGTCGAGGTCCCCAGCTTGCCCACCACCACGCCGGCGGCGGCATTGGCCAGGAAACAGGATTCTTCCAGGGTATTACCGGCGGCCAGAGCAGCAGCCAGCACGCCAATCACGGTATCGCCGGCGCCGGTCACGTCAAACACTTCCTGCGCCAGCGTTGGCAGATGCAGCGGCGCAATGCCCGGTTGCAGCAGCGTCATGCCATGCTCGGAACGGGTAACCAGCAGCGCGGAAAGATCAAAATCCGCCACCAGTTTCATGCCGCGTTCAACCAATTCGGCCTCGTCTTTGCAGTGGCCTACCACCGCCTCAAACTCGGACAGGTTTGGCGTCAGTAACGTCGCACCGCGATAGCGCTCAAAATCGGAGCCTTTAGGATCGATGAGCACCGGCACCTTGGCGGCGCGTGCCAGTTGGATCATGCTTTGCACCTGGCTCAATGCGCCTTTGGCGTAGTCGGACAGCACCAGCGCGCCAATGTGCGGCAGCGCCTGCTGGATGCGTTCCAGCATCGGCTGCGGATCGACGTTGGAAAAACCTTCTTCGAAATCGAGACGGATCAATTGCTGATTACGCGACAGCACACGCAATTTGGTGATGGTCGGGTGCGTCGGCACCGAGACAAAATCACAGCGCACGTTCACTTCGTTCAGTTTGGCGCTCAGCGCCCGCGCCGCGTCATCAATGCCGGTCAGGCCCACCAGGCGTGAGTTGGCGCCCAGCGAAGCAATGTTCATCGCCACGTTAGCCGCACCGCCCGGACGCTCTTCGATGGTATCAACCTTGACCACCGGCACCGGCGCTTCCGGTGAAATACGGCTGGTCGGGCCATACCAATAGCGATCCAACATGACGTCACCCACCACCAATACCCCGGCGCGGCGAAAATCAGGCAGCGTAACTTTCATCCGATAACTCCAAAAAAGTCCAAAATTTTAGTGGCGCAGATATTACCACAGACGTCCGTAATACCTGCAAAACGTATTGCGCAACCGGCCTTGTCAGCCCAGCCATTTCGCCCAACTGGCGCGTACCTGCTCACGTTCGGCGGCGAACAGCTCACTACTGACCTTGCTGGAATGCTCTTGCAACGCCAGATGATGGATCTCATCGCGCATGGTGACGTAAGCCTGGGTCAGCGCGCGCGCTTCCTCTTCCGGCATGATGTCGTAATTGGCCATCAGCTCGAAAATGCGCACGTTATCCGACCAACGCGTCAGACGCGGCTCGGCACTCGCATAGCCTAAGACCAGATACTGGGCAATAAATTCGATATCGGTGATGCCACCCTCGTCGGCTTTGATATCAAACAGCTCGCGTTGCTTGCTCCCGAGGTGATTGCGCATTTTCTCGCGCATCTCGCGCACCTCCTTCTGCAAGGTTGCAGGGTCGCGCGGTTTGCACAGGATTTCACGGCGGATGACGTCAAACTGTTGATGCAAAACCGGATCGCCGTGCACGATGCGCGCCCGCACCAGCGCCTGATGTTCCCAGGTCCAGGCCTCGTTCTGTTGATAATCGGCAAACGCCTCGACGGTGCTGACCAGCATGCCGGCAGCGCCCGAAGGCCGCAGGCGAGCATCCACCTCATACAAAATACCGGACGAGGTGCGAGTGCCGAACAGGTGCATCACCCGCTGCGCCAGGCGCAGATAGAACTGGCGGCCATCAATGCAGCGTTCGCCGTCGGTCATCACGTCCGGCGGGCAATCGAGGATAAACACCAGGTCAAGATCGGAACTGTAGCCCAGTTCCCAACCGCCCAATTTGCCGTAGCCAATCACCGCAAAACCGCGCCCTTCCCGCTCTTGCAAATGGGTTGGCTGGCCGTAGCGCGCCACCATGTCGCTCCATGCCTGCTGCACCACCACGTCGATGATCGCCTCTGCCAGATAAGTGAGGTGATCGCTGACTTTCATCACCGGCAGCGCGCCGGAGATATCCCCGGCGGCGATACGCAGTTGCTGGGCCTGCTTGAACTGGCGCAACGCTTCCAGCTTTTGCTCTTCGTCGTCTTCCGGCACCCGCAGCAGGTACTGGCGCAGCTCGCTGCGGTAGGCGTCCGGCGCCACCGGCTGATACAACGTCGCCGGTTCCAGCAGTTCATCCAGCAGCAGCGGATAGCGCGACAGCTGATTGGCGACCATCGGCGAAGCGGCGCACAGGCGAATCAAATGGTTAAGCGCCGCGTGGTACTCCACCAGCAGCTCAAGATAGGTGGTGCGGGTCACAATGCTCAGCAGCAGTTGCGTCAAACGCAGCAGCGCGGTCGGCGCATCCCGACGCGGGCACACCTCGGCCAACAAGCGCGGCATCAGTTGATCGAGTACGTCGCGGCCGCGCGGGCCAATGGTGCGTTTGTCTACGTCATGCCGGAATTCGGCAATGATACGCAGCACCTGCCTGCGCGCGTCTTCATCCAGATGCGGGGTCAGCGGCGCCAGTTCGTTCTCTTCAAGCGCGTCCTGCCACAGACTGTGATAGTGCTGATAATCGGGATCTTCGCCTACATCGGGGCTATCATCGCCAATCAGGTCGTTAAATACCGCCCTTACTGCCTGCATATGGGTTTCCAACGCCGCCAACAGCGCCGGCCAGTCGCTGAACCCCATGCCCCAGGCCAGACGCGCCTGATCGAGCTCATCCTGCGGCAGCGTTTGGGTCTGTTGATCGGCAATCGCCTGCAGCAGGTTTTCCAGCCGGCGCAGGAACAGATAGCTGGCGCTTAGCGCCTGCGCCTGTTGCGGCTCCAGCAGCCCCAGTTCACCCACCGCTTGCAATGTCGGCAGCAGCGAACGCCCTTGCAGCATCGGCTCGCGCCCGCCGCGGATAAGCTGGAACACCTGGGTGATAAATTCAATTTCGCGAATGCCGCCGGCGCCCAGTTTTATGTTGTCTTTCAAACCGCGCCGCCGCACTTCACGCGCGATCATGCCTTTCATGTTGCGCAGCGACTGGATCACGCTGAAATCGATGTAACGGCGGAACACGAACGGCCGCAGGGTTTTGCGCAGCTCCTGGCTGTAAGCGTCCTCAGATCCGCCCATCAGCCGCGCCTTTACCATGGCGTAACGCTCCCAGTCACGGCCCTGCTCCTGATAATAATCTTCCAGCGCGGCAAAACTCATCACCAGCGGGCCGCTGTCGCCGAAAGGCCGCAGCCGCATGTCTACGCGATAGACAAAGCCGTCAATGGTTTGCTGATCCAGCGCTTTGATCAGCCTCTGCCCCAGACGGGTGAAGAACTGGGCGTTATCCAGCTCACGCCGCCCGCCCTGGGTCTGACCGTTTTCCGGGTAGGCGAAGATCAGATCGATATCGGACGAGAAGTTCAGTTCACCGCCGCCCAATTTCCCCATGCCGAGGATCAGCAGCGGCTGCGGAACGCCCTGTGCGTTGCAAGGCGTGCCCCACTCGCGGCAACAGGTTTGGTACAGCCAGTCGCGGGCGCTGACGATCAGCGTTTCCGCCAACCTGCTCAGTTGCAGCAGCGTTTCTTCCGTGCTGCACAGGTTCAGCGCCTGCGCCCAAGCGATCCTCACCAGCGTCTCGCGGCGGAACAGGCGCAACACGCGCATCAGCTGCGTTTCGTCACGCACCTCTTCCAGGGAGTCCTGCAACCAGGCGGCATAGTGTTGCCACTCATCCGCCACCGGCGGTTGCTTGCGCAGCGTCTCCAGCCATGCAGGCTGGTTGAGCAACATGTCGCTGACAAAGTCACTTGACGCTAAAACCCACTGTTCCTGACTGCTGAGCGCGCAATCCGCGCCCTGAGTTTCCTGAAAACGCTGCACGATGTTCTGTGCCTGAGCCTGTAACGCGCACGAGAGTGGCAACATAGTGAATGATCCGTCCTGCGGCCTGCGCCTCGCAGGCCGGCTTGATTAGCGGAGCGCGCCGTTTAACCAGAATGGCGCATGCGATAAAGCCTGCTTGCGGGTGGCCTCGTACCAACCCTGACGCCGTTCAGCCACCGCCAGCTGCAGCTCGCGCCAGCTTTCGATGTACGGGCCGGTTTCGTCGTCCGGATATGCGCCCGACAGCAGGATAAATGCCGAGACCTGGCGCGTCAGACGCGGCAGCTGTTCTTCATACTCGTCGTCATTGAGCGTGCGGGTGAAGGCTTCTTTCAGCTCGGCGGCGCTGCGCCCAAGCATGATGTCGCTGAAACGTTTGAAAGAGCCGTCCAGCTTGGCCTGGGCTTTGGCGTCGATAAACGGCCGCCAGGCACCGGTCACCAGCCACGATGTGAGCGCCAACTTACATTGCAGGTATTCTGCGCTGTAGCACAGCACCTGCGGTTTGATGGTCTTATCAACCAGCAGCGGCTCCAGCGCAGTCAGCCGGGCGCGCAGATCGGCGCTTGCCTTGCGCGGCACCAGGCCGCCGAAGACAACCAGCGCCTGGCGGATCAGAGCAATCGCTTCCATTACCGAACGGCGAGCCTGGCCATCGCCGCGTAGCCACAGTTCTTCGTGATACTGCCAATGGCTCAACCCCAGTTCAAAACCGGCAACCATCCCCTGTTCAACGCTGGATTTGGCCGCTGGCTTCAATACCGCCAACGGGTGGCGCTCGCGCGGGAGGTTGCCCTGCGCCAAATGATAACCGCGCGCCGCCTTGCTCAGGCTACCCTGACGCAGACCGCCGTGTTCTGCCAGTGCGTTGGCCAACGCCAGCAAATCGGCGGTGTTGCCTTCTTTAAGCTCCAGCTCAATCTCGCACAGCGCTTCGTTCAGTTCACCCGCGCTCACTTCACCCTGGTCCAGACCAACTTCAATCTCGCTCTTACCGTAAGTGACCACCCACTTCTCACGCACGAAATCGGTGCGGAACAGCGGTTGCAGTTGCTGCTGCAATGCCGGGATGTCGCAACCCTGTGGCCAGATATCCGCCGGGAACAAATCCAGCGCCAGCTCCGGCTTGGCGATCGCCACGTTGTATTCCGGACGCTGGTGCAGACCCGCCACCACCTTACCGGCAGTTTTGATGGTCATTTCGTAACTGTCGTCAAAACCGCGAATGCGCAGCCCCATATCATGGGTGCGCAAAAAATTGTCGGCGGTTTCGAAGTAAATATTGGTCAGCTTTTGCGGCGCCGAATGCTGATGCGGCCAGGCGGCCAGTTGCTGCGGCAAAGCGGCGACGGCATCCGGGGTAGCAATAAATTTCAATTCTATTTCAACGGTCATAAGTCTTTTACACCAATAAGTTACGCATTCGCGTCAGCCTTCACGGCGGCGGACTCTGCCTGCCGCGCTCTGCCCGATGACGCACAGTTTCCGTTATATTACCGCGATTCCCGGCGCCTTAACCCTGCTAACTGCAGAAAAAACCTGTTACGTTATAAAACGCTGCGCAACTCACAGAATCTGCCACAGTAAGATAGTTCTCATTCCGGTTTTTGCGTTGCGTCGTCAGACTGAACGCTCTACTATCGTTCCATAAATTCACACAGAAACGATGAACTAATGCAGAAATTACGCCTAATTTGCCTTGCCGTGCTGAGCTTCAGCATCACTTGGGGCGCACATGCCGAAGATAAGCGCTATATCTCCGATGAATTGAGTACTTATGTCCACAGCGGCCCGGGTAATCAGTACCGTATTGTCGGTACTCTGAACGCCGGTGAAGAAGTCACCCTGTTGAGCGTAAATGACAGCACCAACTATGGCCAAATCCGCGATCCGAAAGGCCGCACTATCTGGATCCCGCTCGACCAGCTCAGCCAGACGCCAAGCCTGCGCACTCGCGTGCCTGCGCTGGAACAACAGGTGAAAACCCTGACCGACAAGCTGGCCAATATCGACAACAGCTGGAACCAGCGCACGGCGGAAATGCAGCAAAAAGTGGCTGCCAGCGACGGCACCATCAGCGGCCTGCAGCAGGAAAATCAAGATCTCAAAAATCAGCTGGTCGTGGCCCAGAAGAAGGTTAACGCGGTTAACCTGCAGCTCGACGACAAACAGCGCACCATTATCCTGCAGTGGTTCATGTACGGCGGCGGCGTTGCCGGCGTTGGCCTGCTGCTCGGCTTGCTGTTGCCGCACCTGATCCCGCGTCGCAAGAACAGCAATCGCTGGATGAACTGATTTCAGTATCGTTCAGTTTGAGATTGGCGCCTGCGGGCGCCTTTTTTATTGGCTTCGGCACGGCCCGGCTAATTGAGGTAATCTGGTCAACAGAGTCCCAGAATCATGCAGGAGCATAATAGTGAAGATCTACCTGGTCGGCGGCGCCGTCCGCGACAGTTTGCTTGAGATACCGGTTTTCGACCGCGACTGGGTGGTGGTAGGCGCTGCGCCTGCAGAACTGCTGGCGCAGGGGTATCAACAGGTCGGTAAAGACTTCCCGGTGTTTCTCAACCCTGAGACCCATGAAGAATATGCGCTGGCGCGCACCGAGCGTAAATCGGGCCAGGGGTATACCGGCTTTACCTGTTACGCCGCGCCGGACGTGACGCTGGAAGAAGACTTGCAGCGCCGCGATTTGACCATCAACGCCATCGCTCGCAGCACCGACGGTGAGCTGATCGATCCTTTCCACGGCGTGGCCGATTTGCAAGCGCGCGTACTGCGCCACGTTTCCGATGCCTTCGGGGAAGATCCGCTGCGCGTGCTGCGCGTGGCCCGTTTTGCCGCCCGCTTTGCCCATCTGGGTTTTACCATTGCCCCGGAAACCGCTGAGCTGATGCGCCACATGGCGCTCAGCGGTGAACTAGCGACGCTGACCGCCGAACGGGTATGGAAGGAAACCGAAAAAGCGCTGCAAAGCCAGAGCCCGCAGGTGTATTTCCAGGTGCTGCGCGACTGCGATGCGCTGGCAGTGCTATTCCCCGAGATCGACGCCCTGTTCGGCGTACCGGCCCCGGCCAAGTGGCACCCGGAGATCGACACCGGCATTCATACCCTGATGACGCTGGCTATCGCCGCCCAGCTCAGCCCTGACGTCGACGTACGCTTCGCGGCACTGTGCCACGATCTCGGTAAAGGGCTGACGCCGCAAGAACTCTGGCCACATCATCACGGTCACGGCCTGACCGGCGTTAAGCTGGTCGACGAGCTATGCCAACGTTTACGGGTGCCCAACCCGGTGCGCGATTTGGCCAAACTGGTGGCCGAATATCACGATCTGATTCATACCGTAAACAAGCTGCGTCCGGAGACCCTGTTGAAGCTTTTCGATGCGGTAGACGTCTGGCGTAAACCGCAGCGGCTGGAACAGATGATCCTGACCAGCGAAGCGGACGCGCGCGGCCGTACCGGGTTTGAAAACAATCCCTATCCGCAGGGCGACTATTTGCGCCAGGCTTTCCGGGTGGCAAATGCCGTCTCGGTAAAAGAGGTCGTGGCCAGCGGCCTGCAGGGGCTGGCGATCCGCGATGAGCTAAAACGCCGCCGCCAGCAGGTGCTGGCCGACTGGAAACTCACCCAGGATATCCCTCTCGATCAGGCATAAAAAAACCCCGCAAAGCGGGGTTTTTCATTGACGCTGTCGCTTACATGAAGACCATGTAAACCACGGCGGCAACGATAAAGCGGTAGATGGCGAACGGCACGAACGAGATGCGTTTGATCAGTGACAGGAAGGTCTTGATCGCGATCAGTGCCACCACGAAAGCGGTCGCAAAACCGACGGCAAACATCGGCAGGTCGCCCATCGTCAGGAAGTGCAGGCTCTTGTACAGATCCAGACCGCTGGCGCCAATCATCATCGGCACCGCCAGAATAAAGGAGAACTCAGAAGCCGCATAACGGTTCACGCCCACCAACATACCGCCGGCAATGGTAGAGCCTGAACGGGAGAAACCCGGCCACAGCGCCAGACACTGGAAACAGCCGATCATAAACGCCTGACGGTAGGTGATGTCGTCCAGCCCTTCCGCACTCGGCTTTTTCGGCTTCAGCCATTCCGCCGCCAGCAGCAGGAGACCGCCGACCACCAACGCATACATCACGTTCTTTGGTGCGAACAGCGACTTGATGAAATCATGGAATAACAGCCCCAGCACCACCGCAGGGATCATCGCCAGCAGGATATGGCCCAGCTTTAACCGCCCAGCGGTCTTGCCTTCGTGCTCCACCGGCTTACCGCCAAAGTGAATGCCGATCAGGCCGAACAGACGGCGCCAGAACATCACCACCACCGCCAGAATCGATCCCAGCTGAATAATGACTTCAAAGGTTTTGGCCTTGTCGCCGGTAAAGCCCAGCCACTCGCCAACAATAATCATGTGCCCTGTAGAGGAGACCGGCAAAAATTCAGTTAACCCTTCGACCACCCCAAGAACAAACGCGATAAACAGTGAATGCATGTCCGCCATGTGTTTCGCTCACCCTATAAATTTGCGACTACCAACATAAAAAAGCGGCAGTGTTCAATACATTGCCGCTAAAACAATTCTCAGGTTCAGACCAGGTTAACGGTCTTTAGTTGCACGCGCATGACAGGAAGTCACACCGGCCGGGTACCACGCTCAATAATGACCCCAACCCGGGTGGCGTGTGCAACTGCGCCCGGTTTGCTGACCTTAATACGGACCCACGGGGAATTGAAGCGCTGGAGTAAAATTTCAGATATTTCCTCTGCCACCCGCTCCACCAACGCAAAACGATTCGGCTCTACGTGCTGGATGATGGCTTCGCTGATATCGGCATAGCTCAGACAGTCGTTTACGTCGTCGCTGGCAGCGGCCTGGCGGTTGTCCCAGCCCATTTCGATATCGAACACCAGCTTCTGACGAATGTTTTGTTCCCAATCATAAACGCCAATGGTAGTAATAACGGTAAGCTCTTCAATAAATACGATATCCATCACGTCATTCTCTGTTTTTGGCCTTGCCGGATACCACTTCCAGCGGAATATGCGTATTATCCATAGATGTTGCTAGTAAAACGACCATTATTAAACGGAACCGCGTTATGAGTGCTACCGCGCTTGGCATGATTATCTTCGCGTATCTGTGTGGCTCAGTTTCCAGTGCGATCCTGGTTTGTCGGATCGCCAGGCTGCCCGATCCGCGTGAACATGGCTCAGGGAATCCAGGGGCCACCAACGTCCTGCGCATCGGCGGTCGCCTGGCGGCGGCGGCGGTGCTGGTGTTCGATATTCTCAAGGGAATGCTGCCGGTTTGGCTGGCATACAAGCTGGAGGTACCGCCGCTGTATCTGGGCCTGACGGCGATCGCCGCCTGCCTGGGGCATATTTATCCGGTGTTCTTCCATTTCCGCGGCGGTAAAGGCGTGGCGACGGCCTTTGGTGCCATAGCGCCGATAGGTTGGGATCTTACCGGCCTGATGACCGGCACCTGGCTGCTGACCGTGCTGCTCAGCGGTTATTCCTCGCTGGGCGCGATTGTCAGTGCCTTGATTGCCCCTTTTTACGTTTGGTGGTTCAAACCGCAGTTCACCTTCCCGGTGGCGATGCTGTCTTGCCTGATTTTGATGCGGCACCATGACAACATCCAACGCCTGTGGCGTGGGCAGGAAGGGAAAATCTGGGACAAGTTCCGCAAGAAAAAAGCGGATGCGGCGGATCAGGAAGAAAAGAAAGAATCGTGAAGTAAAAGGCCGGAAATCTCCGGCCTTATGTCTATCATACCGCAGGCAATTCTGCCAACGGCCAGCGCGGGCGCACCGAAACGCTCAGTTCCGGGTTGGCACCGCTCTTCAGCCGCACCAAGCCCGCATAGGCGATCATCGCGCCGTTATCGGTACAGAATTCCGGACGGGCATAAAACACCTCACCACCGCGTTTATGCATCATTTCCGCCATTTTGGTGCGCAGAGTGCGGTTGGCGCTGACGCCGCCGGCCATCACCAGGCGTTTGAAGCCAGTCTGCTCCAGCGCACGTTTGCATTTTATCGCCAACGTATCCACCACCGCATCCTCAAACGCGCGAGCTATGTCCGCACGTGTCTGGTCATCATTACCGTTGGAACGAATGGTGTTGGCGGCAAAGGTCTTCAGCCCGGAGAAGCTGAAATCCAGCCCCGGACGATCGGTCATCGGGCGCGGGAAGGTGAAACGGCCCGCAATGCCCTGTTGCGCCATCGTCGACAACATCGGCCCGCCAGGGTAATCCAGCCCAAGCAGCTTGGCGGTTTTATCGAAGGCTTCACCGGCCGCATCGTCTATCGACTCGCCAAGCAGTTCATACTGCCCAATGCCGGTCACGCTGATCAACTGCGTGTGACCGCCGGAAACCAGCAACGCGACAAACGGGAATGCCGGCGGATTGTCTTCCAGCATCGGCGCCAGCAGGTGGCCTTCCATGTGGTGCACCGGCACCGCTGGCACGTTCCAGGCAAACGCCAGCGCGCGACCAATGGTGGCGCCGACCAGCAATGCGCCCACCAGGCCAGGCCCGGCAGTATAGGCGACGCCGTCGATATCGGCGGCGGTCAGGTTCGCTTCCTTCAAGGCCGCCTGAATCAGCGGCACGGTTTTACGCACGTGATCGCGGGAGGCCAGCTCCGGCACTACACCGCCGTAATCGGCATGCAGCTTCACCTGGCTGTATAACTGATTCGCTAATAAGCCGGTCTGATCGTCATACACTGCAATGCCGGTTTCATCGCAGGAGGTTTCTATACCCAGTACTCGCATTACCCTTTCCCATCATTCACGTGCGGCCTGCAGTTTACCACAATCATGCCTATTTACCGCCAGCACGGCACATCTTGTCGCTGGCCAAAGGCTATGTTGATGATTCCAGCCATAAATGCCGGTTTGATTAAAAACGAGCATTTTTTTCTGATTAGACTATAATCAGCGCCCGATGCAAAATTGCGCACGTTTTACCAGGGCGGCGCAGGTTTCAATTTGCTGTGGTGCTTTACAAAGCAGCATCCGTTGAAGTAAAATTCCGCACCATTTTGAAAAGGCTGGCGCTTGGCCAGCAGCAAACCGAATTTTATTGAGGTGAGAGGCACATGCCGGTAATTAAAGTACGTGAAAACGAGCCATTTGACGTTGCTCTGCGTCGTTTCAAACGCTCTTGCGAGAAAGCAGGCGTTTTAGCTGAAGTTCGTCGTCGTGAGTTCTATGAAAAACCGACTACCGAACGTAAACGCGCTAAAGCTTCCGCTGTGAAACGTCACGCGAAGAAACTGGCTCGCGAAAACGCACGCCGCACTCGTCTGTATTAATTCTTCGGGGGTAACCCCGCCGCGTGAATTTCTGATTTTAAAAATCGCGCAGACCGTGTAGTTGCATACGAAGGCCGTGCTTTCCGAAAGGAATGCGCGGCTTGTTCTCGTTTATAGGCTAGTAAAGTAAGGGCTTATGGCTGGACGAATTCCGCGTGTATTTATCAATGACTTGCTGGCTCGCACCGACATCGTCGATCTGATCGACGCGCGTGTAAAGCTCAAGAAGCAAGGCAAGAACTATCACGCGTGCTGTCCGTTCCATCACGAAAAAACGCCTTCATTTACCGTTAATGGCGAAAAGCAGTTTTACCACTGTTTTGGTTGTGGTGCGCACGGTAACGCCGTCGACTTTCTGATGAATTACGACAGACTGGAGTTTGTCGAAACCATCGAAGAACTGGCGACCATGCACGGGCTGGAAGTGCCTTACGAGGCAGGAACCGGGCCAACCCAGATCGAGCGTCATCAGCGTCAAAGCCTGTATCAACTGATGGAACAGCTCAGTACGTTCTATCAACAGTCACTGCATCAGCCTTCCGGCACGCCGGCGCGTAATTATCTGCAACAGCGCGGGCTCAGTGACGACGTTATCCGCCATTTTGCCATCGGCTTCGCACCTGCCGGTTGGGATAACGCATTGAAACGTTTTGGTCGTGACGCCGACACGCGTCTCGCATTGAACGATGCCGGCATGCTGGTGACTAACGATCAAGGCCGCACGTACGATCGTTTCCGTGAGCGCGTGATGTTCCCAATTCGCGACAAACGCGGGCGAGTGATCGCCTTTGGCGGACGCGTATTGGGTGACGGCATGCCGAAATACCTGAACTCGCCGGAAACCGAAGTATTCCACAAAGGTCGTCAGCTGTACGGCCTGTATGAAGCGCAGCAGAACCACCCTACCCCGCAACGTTTGCTGGTAGTGGAAGGCTATATGGACGTGGTGGCACTGGCGCAATACGGCATCGATTATGCCGTCGCCTCGCTCGGAACCTCAACGACGGCTGAACATATTCAACTGCTGTTCCGCGCCACCGATAACGTTGTCTGCTGCTATGACGGTGACAGAGCCGGTCGCGAAGCGGCCTGGCGTGCACTGGAAACCGCGCTGCCCTATCTTAACGACGGGCGCCAACTGCGGTTTATGTTTTTGCCCGACGGCGAAGACCCGGACACATTGGTCCGAAAAGAAGGCAAAGATGCCTTCGAACAGCGAATGGAGCTGGCGCAGCCGCTTTCCACTTTCCTGTTCGAAACGCTGATGCCGCAGGTAGATTTGAGCAGCCCGGACGGCCGCGCCAAGCTGAGTACGCTGGCACTGCCACTGATTACTCAGGTGCCGGGCGAAACGTTGCGCTTGTACCTGCGCCAACAGCTCGGCAGCAAGCTTGGCCTGCTCGATGACAGCCAGCTAGACAAGCTGATGCCCAAACAGGCTGAAAATGCGAATACTTATCAGGCGCCCCAGCTAAAACGCACAACCATGCGTATACTAATAGGGTTACTGGTACAAAATCCGCAACTGGCTACACTTATCCCTTCACTCGAGGGATTGGAGCAGACCAAACAGGCGGGTTTACCGCTGTTTGTCGAGCTGGTGCAGACCTGCCTGGCCCAGCCGGGGCTGACAACCGGCCAATTGTTGGAGCAATATCGCGACAACAAATTGAGCCAGCAGCTTGAAACCTTGGCGACATGGAACCATATGATCGTTGAGGACAGGGTCGAGCAGACATTTTTGGATACCTTGGCCAGCCTGTACGACTCCGTACTGGAGCAGCGGCTGGAGACATTGATCGCGCAGGCCAGAACGCACGGCCTGAGCCCGGAAGAACGTGAAGAAGTCCGTTCTCTCAATCAGGTTTTAGCGAAGAAAAACTGAATACCAAACGGCTTAAGTGCCGATAAATGCGAGGGCAGAGCCCTGCAATATGCCGCCACAGTGGGCCGCGGCAACAACAAAAACGCCCCAAATGCTATTGTTGGCGGTTTCGCCGACCGACACCAACCTAAATACTCTGAAGTGTGGATACCGTCTTATGGAGCAAAACCCGCAGTCACAGCTTAAACTTCTTGTCCAACGTGGTAAGGAGCAAGGCTATCTGACCTATGCTGAGGTCAATGACCATCTGCCGGAAGATATCGTCGACTCCGATCAGATCGAAGACATCATCCAGATGATTAACGACATGGGCATCCAGGTGATGGAAGAAGCCCCGGACGCCGATGACCTGTTGCTGGCTGAAAACTCAAACAGCACAGACGAAGATGCGGAAGAAGCTGCCGCACAAGTCCTGTCCAGCGTTGAATCTGAAATTGGCCGGACCACCGACCCGGTGCGCATGTACATGCGTGAAATGGGTACCGTTGAACTGCTGACGCGCGAAGGCGAAATCGACATCGCCAAGCGTATTGAAGACGGTATCAACCAGGTTCAGTGCTCGGTTGCCGAATACCCGGAAGCCATTACCTACCTGCTGGAGCAGTACGATCGCGTTGAAGCCGGCGAAGCCCGCCTGTCCGACCTGATCACCGGTTTCGTCGATCCTAATGCGGAAGAGGACATCGCCCCAACCGCAACGCACGTCGGTTCTGAGCTGTCCACCGAAGAGCAGAACGACGACGAAGAAGACGAAGAGGAAGACGACGACGCTGAAGACGACAACAGCATCGATCCGGAGCTGGCACGTCAGAAATTCACCGACCTGCGCGATCAGTATGAAGCGACCCGTCTGGTCATCAAAAAGAACGGCCGTAGCCACGCCAGCGCAGCAGAAGAGATTCTGAAGCTGTCTGAGGTGTTCAAGCAGTTCCGCCTGGTGCCAAAACAGTTCGACTTCCTGGTCAACAGCATGCGCATCATGATGGACCGCGTTCGTACTCAGGAACGTATCATCATGAAGCTGTGCGTTGAACAGTGCAAAATGCCGAAGAAAAACTTCGTCACTTTGTTCGCCGGCAACGAAACCAGCGACTCCTGGTTCGAAGCGGCGCTGGCGATGGCCAAGCCATGGTCAGAGAAGCTGAAAGACGTAACGGATGACGTACAGCGCAGCCTGCAGAAACTGCGTCAGATCGAAGAAGAGACCGGCCTGACCATCGAGCAAGTGAAGGACATCAACCGTCGCATGTCTATCGGCGAAGCGAAAGCCCGCCGCGCGAAGAAAGAGATGGTTGAAGCCAACTTGCGTCTGGTTATTTCTATCGCCAAGAAATACACCAACCGCGGTCTGCAGTTCCTGGACCTGATTCAGGAAGGCAACATCGGTTTGATGAAAGCGGTAGACAAGTTCGAATACCGCCGTGGTTATAAGTTCTCAACTTACGCCACCTGGTGGATCCGTCAGGCCATCACCCGCTCTATCGCCGACCAGGCGCGTACCATCCGTATTCCGGTGCACATGATTGAGACCATCAACAAACTCAACCGTATTTCGCGCCAGATGCTGCAAGAGATGGGCCGCGAACCGACGCCGGAAGAGCTGGCTGAACGCATGCTGATGCCGGAAGACAAAATCCGCAAAGTGCTGAAGATCGCCAAAGAGCCGATCTCCATGGAAACGCCGATCGGTGATGATGAAGATTCACATCTGGGCGATTTCATCGAGGATACCACCCTCGAGCTGCCGCTGGATTCTGCCACCTCGGAAAGCCTGCGTTCTGCAACGCACGACGTATTGGCCGGCCTGACCGCCCGTGAAGCGAAAGTGCTGCGCATGCGTTTCGGCATCGATATGAACACTGACCATACGCTGGAAGAAGTGGGCAAACAGTTCGACGTTACCCGTGAGCGTATTCGTCAGATCGAAGCCAAAGCCCTGCGTAAACTGCGCCACCCAAGCCGTTCCGAAGTGCTGCGCAGCTTCCTGGACGACTAAGGCCAGCGGTTAGTTGCAAACAAAAAACCCCGGCCTGCCGGGGTTTTTTATTGCCTGAAATCCTGGAATCACTCCAGCGCCAGGAACAGCTCGCGGTAGCTCTCGGTAAGCTGCTCCAGCGTGGCGCGGTTCAGCCCGCTGGGATTAGGCAATACCCACACCTCGGTTTTGCCGATCGTCATCTCCTGCCGCCCCCAGGGCGCATTTTTCACCCCGAAGGCACTGCTGAACGCCTGCTTGCCCAGAACCGCCAATGCACGCGGCTGGAATTGCAGGATTTTGTCTTTTAACGCCTCCCCGCCGCTGCGCAACTCTTCACGCGTCACTTCGCTGGCTGCGACCGTCGGGCGCGCCACCAACGCGGTGATGCCACAGCCGGTGTCCTGCAACTGCTGCCAATGCTCCGGTGCCAGTTGGCGCTGGGTGAAACCGGCCTGATGCAGCACCTTCCAGAAACGGTTGCTGCCATTGGCAAAGGGATAGCCCTGATGGGCGGAGGAAAGGCCGGGATTGATGCCGCAAAACACCACCCGCAAGTTTGGCGCCAAAAGATTCATGGGTCTGTGAGGTCCGATAAAAGGGATTTACATCGGTTATCGCAAAATCCGCCAGCAATTACAACAGACTACAACTGCGCAGAAAAACAACATACAGGCGGCAAACAGTAGACCTGCACCGAAGGATTACCGTATAATCTCGCCGCTTGGCCCCTTAGCTCAGTTGGTTAGAGCACGCGACTCATAATCGCTTGGTCACTGGTTCAAGTCCAGTAGGGGCCACCAAACAAAACAAGGAGTGAGATGAGAAATCGTTTCACTCTTTTTCTTTTTATCCGAATCGTGCCAGGCAAGGAATTCATTCCAACCGTCTTCAAGCTCGCTGCCAACATTCCCGGATAGTGCTTCGCCACAATATCGTTCATTTTTCTGTCAGACCACACCGCTTGAAAGTACTGCTCGCGCTCCTCTTCTGAAAGTTAATACCGTGAAAAACCTAAGTTTCCTCTTGGTAAATTACCGACAGATAACAGCCTTGCGGGCCAATTCCTATCCGAACTAGAATCAGAGCTTAAACAACGAGGCTTTCAGCATGACAAAAAAAACGGCACATCGTCAGATTACCAACGCTCAAATCTACCGCTCAGTTGCCAGCTTAACCGCTATTGAGACAGGCGTTTCCGTGCAAAAAATTGAGCAGCAACTCAAACAATATCAGGCCCAAGCCAAAGCCGTTGGTCTCGCCCGTTAATCTGGCAAAATATCGCTCACCAGTTGCATCATGGGGCTGTAGTTACCTGAGACACCCGCCTGAATCGCTTTAAAGTAAAACGCCTTATGCTCGTCCCATAAGCTGTAATCGAGTAAGCCCTTTCCCGCCTGAACCGACAGTACATCGCAAAGTAGCCGCGACAGACGCCCGTTACCTTCTCTGAATGGATGGATTAAAATAAACTCCACATGGCATTCAGCCAGATAGCGAACCAGCTCCCGGTGAGCAAAGGATTTCAGCCCACCAGACCGGGAAAGAAACTGCTTATCAAAACCAGCGATCAGCAACGGGATCCTGTCGGCAGCGGCAAACTGGAAGCCGTCCTTAGCCAGGTTAGCGTTACGCAGCCTCCCTGCCCAGTCGTACACATTCCCCAACCATTGGCGATGCCACTCACTGATGTGTCCAAAAGCCAGATGGCCCTCACTCAACGCTGCCAAAGCGAATCGCGGCCTTCCTGATGCACATCGCAACGCCGCAGCCCGATGTCACGCAACTGACAACGACTCATTGAGTGCAAAGCCTTTTTACGACCATACGCAAAAAAAACACGGCGGCAATACCGGCATAATTTGCGCCACAAGCCTGCGCGGTCAGCGGGTAAATCTAGTGTCTTTTCCATCACGTCACCCCAATTACACGCAAAGTAATAGGGTGACTCAGGTCACAAACACAAGACAGATTCAACGACTAACAATCAAAACCACACAGATCGACGTTCTGTGATTCTGTATGGTTAAAACAGGGGGTTTGTGTACCGGTTGCCGTCTTGCCGATCGCCGACATCATCAGGCTGCGCCGTTCTGCCGCCGATGAGCGACCTGCTCCGCACGTTGCAGGATCTCCTGCAAATCGTCCTCGTCGATGTCAAACAGCTCACCCTGCATCAGCACTTCATGCAGATCCGCCCGGGTTATCGACACCGCATCAATCGGCAGGCCGGCAGGCTTGGCCTCCGCCGGTGCCAGTTGGTGCGGGTAACGGCGCCCGGCCAGGTTATTGAAGATAATCGCCAGTACCGCCAGCAACACCGAGTTAAGCAGCACCGGGTACAGTACAAAGCTGTAACCCAGTTGGTGAATGCCCGGCCCGCCGAGGATCGCGGTCAGCGCCACCGCGCCGCCGGGCGGATGCAGGCAACGCAGTTTGAACATCAATCCAATGGCCACTGCGGCCGCCACTCCACAAGCCAGCCCGGGATCGGCAATCAGCAAGCTGGTGCTGACTCCCACCAATGCAGCCGACATATTGCCGCCCACAATTGACCAGGGTTGCGCCAACGGGCTGTTCGGCACGCCAAACAGCAAGACGGCGGAGGCCCCCATCGGGGCGATAAACCACAGGTTCGCCTCCCCCAAAACAAAATGGCTGATCCAGCCGGTAATCATCAACCCCAACCCGGCGCCGATGCTGGAAAGCAAAATCTCTTTTTTGCCCATGGCCAACGGATGCGGCCACAGACGCGCGCAACCAATCTTGAGTCTTGTTACTAACGGGTTCTTCATGTTACTTCGCACTGCCAAATTCAACGTAATAGCAACAAATATATCACACCATGCCTGGCGGAATAACCGCTGCCCCGCCGGCATTCGGCAACTACTTTCCGCTAACAGATTGATCTTTCGCCACCCCTCGGCAATGATCAATGTTCTCTCCCCTTCGCCTTGAGGAAAAGCCGATGTCTCAACCGATTACCGAGCTCTATACCGACAGCCAATTTTTCAGCCCTTATGCCATGTCCGCATTTATTGTGCTGACGGAGAAAAGCATTCCCTTCACCGTGAAACCGGTCGATTTGGCGCAGGAAGAAAATAAAGGCGCTGCCTATGCGGCACTGTCGCTAACCCGTCGGGTGCCTACGCTGGTGATCGGTGAGTTCCAGTTGTCCGAGTCCACGGCAATTACCGAGTATCTGGAGGATATCCATCCGGCTCATGCGGTCTACCCGCGCGACGTCAAGCTGCGGGCCAAAGCGCGTGAAATTCAAGCCTGGCTGCGCAGCGACCTGTTGCCAATTCGCGTAGAACGGCCAACCGAGGCGGTTTTCGGCAACGAAAAATTCCCACCGCTGTCTGCCGCCGCAGAGGCCGCCGCCAACAAACTGATCGCCGCAGTCGAAAAATTGCTGGGCCACGGCCAGGATAATTTGTTCAGGGAGTGGTGCATTGCCGATACCGATCTGGCGTTGATGCTGAACCGACTGGTGATGCACGGAGATGAAGTGCCGGAGAACCTTCGCCACTACGCGCAAAAACAGTGGCAACGCCCTTCGGTGCAGGCTTGGCTGGCGCTGCCGGAGAAAATGCGCGGCTGAAAAAAATCGGCGGCCACGACGCCGCCGTTCTCAACTGAGAAACAACATCACTTCCTGAGGGAAGACAAGTCACCATCCAGAGGGCAGATAGCCTAACAACGAGGCAATGGCATATACCGCACTGGCCAGATACAACAGCACAATGCTGATCTGCAGCAGCGGGTGGGTGATCCAGTTGCACTGCCAGCGCGGCGTTTGGTCACCGTGCTTGCGCGCCCCTCGCAGGATCAACATCGGCATAATCGACAGGATCACCCCGCTGAATACCCCGGCGAAATACAGCGCGTTAACGAACGATACCAGGCCGCTGTATGCCAGCGCGAACGGCGGTAGCACCACCAGCAACAGCACGCCGAAACGACGCAGCGGTTGCTCGTCATTGCCCAGTCTGAACTGGTCGAAAATATTGGTCAGGAAGCTGCCGCCCAGCCCCCAGTAAGAGGTCAGCATCGCGCACAGCGCAAAGATATTGGCGGAGAAAAACGCCCACTGCCCAAGAGCCTGCCCCCAGGAAATGGTCGCCACGTCGGAGATATTATTCAGCCCGCTGAGGGCAATCACCGACATCGGCACCGCCGCCAGCAGCACGAAGGTTACCGCCATGCCGACCATAATCGCCTTCGGCAACTGTTCCGGCTTATCCGAGAAGCCGCGCGCCATTTCCGGCACTATGTACTGCGCCGAGAAGCAAAACACCACCACATTGAATACCGGCACCATAAAGCGCCAGTCACCGTCCAGCAGGTTGCGCATCTGGGTGGTGTCTTTCAGCAGTGTGGCCGCCACCAGCGCGGTCAACATCACCACCATGCCGATGCTGATAAATTTCTCGCCGCGGCCGATCGCCTTCAGCCCCAGGTACAATACCCCCGCTGCGGGAACGAAAAACAGCAGGCTGCCGATGGCCGGCGAGATACCGAACAGAGATTGCAGCAGTTTGCCGCTGCCGGTCATGTATGCGGTCAATGCCCCGACGCTGTTCACACACACCGAAGCAAACATCAGCCAGGCGCCGATACCGCCGACATAGCGTTTTGCCAGCCCGCTTAATTGCAAGTGTGTGCGGGTGCGCAGGGTGGATTCGGCGACGTACAGCATGGTGATGGTGGTCAGACTCCCCACCAGCACCAGCCAAAACAGCAGCGGTAAAAAACCGGCTTTGCTGGAGGCATAGGCGATGGACAACACGCCGGCGCCAATATTGGTGCCGACAATCATCGCCACCCCTTCGAGGAAACTCAGTGATTTGGCGGGTGCAGGCGTTCGCACCCCGGCGGCAAACGCCGGAGAAACAGTGGTGTTATCAGCAGACATACAGCATCCTTTGTTGCCCGGCGGCTCCGGCCACCGGGACAGGTTAATTTCCCGGTGGTTAACAGCTCACATCGATACACAGGTATTTCAGCTCCAGATATTCTTCAATCCCGTAACGCGATCCTTCACGTCCGAGCCCTGACTGCTTCACACCGCCAAACGGCGCGACTTCATTGGAGATCAGCCCGGTGTTGATGCCGACCATGCCGTATTCCAGCGCTTCCGGCACTCGCCACTGGCGCGAGGCGCTTTGCGTGAACAGATAAGCTGCCAGACCGAATTCGGTGTCGTTGGCCATGGCGATCGCTTCCGCTTCATCATGGAAACGGAACAGCGGCGCCACCGGGCCAAAGGTTTCTTCCCGGGCAAAGCGCATTTTTTGCGTCACGCCGGTCACCACCGTCGGTTGGAAGAAGGTACGGCCCAGCTCGTGCGGCTGCCCGCCGATAGCAATCTGCGCGCCTTTGATCAGTGCATCGTCAATGTGGCTCTGCACTTTATCCACTGCGTCCTGATCGATCAGCGGTCCCTGGGTGGTGCCTTCATGGCTGCCGTCACCGACCTTCAGTTGCTCGACCGCCGCCACCAGTTTGTCCACCAAACGGTCGTAGATGCCGTCCTGTACGTAAATGCGGTTGGCGCAAACGCAGGTCTGGCCGCTGTTACGGAATTTTGAAGCCATAATGCCCGCCACCGCCGCGTCCAGATTGGCATCGTCGAAAACGATCACCGGCGCGTTGCCTCCCAGCTCCAGCGACAGTTTTTTAATCGTCGGCGCGCACTGCGCCATCAAAATGCGGCCGACCTCGGTCGAACCGGTAAAGCTCAGTTTGCGCACCACCGGACTGTCGCACAGCACCTTGCCCACCTGCGCCGCGTCGCCGGTCACCACCTGCAGCACGCCCGGCGGAATGCCGGCATCCTGCGCCAGTTTCGCCAACGCCAACGCGGTCAGCGGCGTCTGCTCGGCCGGTTTGACGATTATCGCGCAGCCCGCTGCCAGCGCCGGCGCCACCTTGCGGGTGATCATCGCCGCCGGGAAGTTCCACGGCGTGATCGCCGCGCAAACGCCGATCGGCTGTTTCACTACCACCAGGCGCTGCGAGGCCAGCGGTGCCTGCAACACGGATCCGTCGACGCGTTTGGCCTCTTCGGCGAACCAGGTAATAAACGAAGCGGCATAGACGACCTCACCGCGCGCTTCCGCCAGCGATTTACCCTGCTCGGCGGTCATCAGCTGCGCCAAATCCTCCTGGGCCGCCAGCACCTTGCCGGCCCAGGCCAACAGCAGCAAGGAGCGCTGTTTGGCCGTCAGTTGTTTCCAGCCCTGCTGCGCCAACTGCGCCGCGTTAATCGCCTGCTGCGTTTCTTCTTCGCTGACCAACGGAATGCTTGCCAGCTCTGCGCCATTCGCCGGGTTGATGACCGCTTCACGCTTGCCGCTCAACGCGTCGCACCACTCACCGTTAATCAGGCATTGGCTGCGCAGCAGCTCGGGATTATTCAGTTTCATTGCCGGTCACTCCTTATTGGGCCAACGCACGGGAAAGAATGCCCAGCGCCTGGGTGAACTGCTCCTCAGGGATGGTCAGCGGATACAGGAAGCGGATCACGTTGCCGTTCACACCGCAACTCAGCAGCAGCAGGCCCTCTTCCAGCGCCTTCTGCTGCACCTGACGGGTGATCTCCGCCGAAGGCTTGCCGGTCGCCGGATCCTTGAACTCCACCGCCACCATCGATCCCTGCGCGCGAATATCCGCGATCGCCGGGCTGGTTTTGCGCGCCTGTTGCAGCACTTCTACCAAATGCTGGCCCAAACGTTGGGAACGCTGGCACAGCTGTTCTTCGTCAATCACGTCCAGCACCGCAAGTGCCGCAGCCACCGCCAGCGGGTTGCCGGCATAAGTACCGCCCAACCCGCCCGGTGCCGGGGCGTCCATCACGTCGGCACGGCCGGCCACCGCCGACAGCGGCATACCGCCCGCCAGGCTTTTCGCCATGGTGATCAGATCCGGTTTCACCGCGTAATGCTCCATGGCAAACAGCTTGCCGGTACGGGCAAAACCGGTCTGCACTTCGTCGGCAATCAGCAAAATGCTGTGCTGATCGCACAGTTCGCGCAGCTCCTGCATAAAATCGGCCGGCGCAATGTTGAAACCACCCTCGCCCTGCACCGGCTCCAGCACGATGGCGGCCACTTGTTTGGGATCGATATCCGCCTTAAAGATGCGCTCCAGGCTGTTCATCGCGTCTTCGGTGGTCACGCCATACAGCGCATTCGGATACTGGCCGTGGAACACCGAACCGGGGAAGGGCCCAAAGCCCAACTTGTAAGGCGCCACTTTGCCGGTCAGCGCCATGGTCATGTAAGTGCGGCCATGGAAACCGCCGCCAAAGGTGATCAGGCCCGGCCGGCCGGTATAAGCGCGGGCGATTTTGACCGCGTTTTCCACCGCTTCTGCACCGGTGGTGAACAAGGCGGTTTTACAGGGGCCTTCGATCGGTGCGCGCTGGTTGATGCGCTCTGCCAACGCGACATAGCTTTCGTAAGGAACGATTTGGTAAGCGGTGTGGGTGAAGGCCTTCAGTTGCCGTTCAATGGCGGCGATCACCTTTGGATGCCGGTGTCCGGTATTCAGAACGGCAATACCGGAAGCGAAATCGATAACCTCATTGCCTTCTACGTCCCACAGCGTGGCGTTCTCCGCACGCTCGGCGTAAAAACCGCACATCACGCCAATCCCGCGTGGGGTAGCATCCTGACGACGTTGATTCAGTTCTGCGTTTTTCATGCTGTTCTCTCCGGTCGGTGTCCGTTGTACGTTTCGTTCACATTCGTGAAACAATGACGTTTATTTACACAGGATGTGGCCCTATAATCGAGTGCCAGTTACGATTAATTGAGGGATCCAATTGCGCTCACTGAGTGGTGACCTGTTATTGCAGCGCCTCGGCGAACAGCCCGATGATAAGCTGCACAAGCGGCTGTATAACGCGATCCGCACCAGCATTTTGGACGGCAGTTTGCCGCCCTCCAGCCGCCTGCCCGCCTCGCGCGATCTGGCGCAGGAACTCAGGCTGTCACGCAACACTGTGTTAACCGTTTATGAACAACTCTTGGCAGAAGGTTATGTTTTGGCACGCGCAGGCAGCGGTACATTCGTCGCCGAAACCGTGCCGGACAGCTGTTTATCTACCGTCAGCGCCCCCGCAGGCAGTGACGGGGAACAACGGCGCATTGAGCTGTCGGCGCGTGGCTCCACCCTGCTGCATCACGCCAGCGCCAGCCCCAAACAGTGGGGCGCGTTTATCCCCGGCGTACCCGACGTCAACGCCTTTCCTCACCAGTTGTTCAGCAAGATCCAGGCGCGCATCAGCCGCCGCCCGGCCCCGCAGCGGCTGACCTACAGTAACCAGGGCGGCAGCCCGGAGTTGCAGCATGCATTGGTGGACTATCTGCGCGTAGCGCGTTCGGTGCGCTGCTCACCGGAGCAAATTTTGATTACCGAAGGCATTCATCAGGCGATAGATCTGGTGACGCGCATGCTGTGCAATCCGGGTGACGACGCATGGATTGAAGAACCGGGCTATTGGGGGATCCGCAATATTTTGCGGATGAACGACGTGAATATCTGCCCGCTGGGGGTCGATGAGGCCGGCATGGTGCCGCCGGAGCAGCCAACCGGCGCACCACGGCTGATTTTCGTCACCCCATCGCATCAGTATCCGCTGGGATCGGTGATGAGTCTGGCGCGGCGGCAACGATTGCTGGCGTTGGCGCGCAACGGCGGCAGCTGGATTGTCGAAGATGACTACGACAGCGAATTCCGCTTTTCGGGCCAGCCCATCCCGGCGCTGCAAGGGCTGGAAGCCGATGCGCCGGTGATTTATATCGGTACCTTCAGCAAGACGCTGTACCCGGCGCTGCGGCTGGGTTACGTGGTGCTGCCAAAACCCTTGATGACGGCGCTGAAAACCGCGCACGCCGAACTGTATCGCGGCGGTCACCTGCTGATCCAGACCGCGCTGGCGCAGTTTATTCAGGAAGGCCACTACACCGCGCATATTCGCCGCATGCGGCTGCTGTATGCCCGGCGGCGGGCGTTTCTGACCGCGTTGATTGAGCAGCATCTGGGCAAGCAGGCGTTGAGCGAATTCAACAACAACGCCGGGCTGCACCTGATCCTGAACCTGCCGGACGAAGCCGACGACGTGGCGATCGCCGCCGCCGCCAGCGCACGCGGCGTGCTGGTGCGGCCGCTGTCGCGTTACTACATGCTGCCCAACCACCGCCGCGGCTTGCTGATGGGCTTCGCCTGCGTGCCGGAGGAACAGATGGCCGCCGCCTTTACCCTGCTGCTGCAATGCATTACAACGCCCTGAACTGCCAGCCCTCGTCCTGCCAATGCAGGCGATGAGTCAGTTTCAGCGCCCGCAGGAAGGCTTCGTCGTGCGAGACCACCAGCATCGCACCGGGAAACTCCGCCAGCGCGGCCTCAATGGCCAGTGACGAAGCCAGATCCAAATGGTTGGTCGGCTCGTCCAGCAACAGCAATTGCGCCGGCTCCTTACGCCAAAGCGCACAGGCCAGCGCCGCCTTCAGCCTTTCTCCGCCGCTAAGCGCCGCCAACGGCAACGTGATCCGTTCCGCACCGAGTTGCAACTGCGCCAGTTGGGTGCGCAATGCTCCCTCGGCCAACGGGGAATCCTGCAGCCCCAGCAGCGCCATCACCGATAGCCTTGAATCGAACTGAGACAGGGTTTGGTCGAGGTAAGCCATTGGCAGCGGACAGTGAACGTGACCGGATACCGCTGCCAGTTGGCCGAGAATCACCTTCAGCAACGTGGATTTTCCGCAACCGTTCGGGCCGGTCAGCGCTACGCGCATGGGTCCGTCGATGCGCATATCCAACGGCGGCGCACTGACAAAAGGCAGTTGCAGCTGCTCGATCACCAGCACCTGCTTGCCCGGCATCACCGCGCTGCCTGGCAGGGTCAACATCACCGGGCTGTCTTCCTCCACCCGCTGGTACGCCTCGCGCACGGCGGCATCGAGGCTGCCTTTTTGGTCCTGATGCTGTTTACGCAGCGTGCCGAGGCTCTCTTTGGCCGCCGCTTTGTAGGCCACGCGTTCGAAAGAGGCGATATTCAGCGTGTCGACGGTTCTCAGCGTTTGGGCCGAGCGCCGCTGGCTGGTGTCGTGTTCTTTCTGCTGCCGGGCACGGGTGCGTTTGCGTTCCTGCCGCGCATGTTCCCACCCCGCTCGCGCCGCCTGCTGTTCCAAATCGCGCTGCCGGCGATAGTCATCGTAGTTGCCGCCATAGCTGTGCAACCCGTCGGGCGTCAGCTCGACGATGCGCGCCATACGCCCCAGCAGTTGCCGATCGTGGCTGGCAACCAGCAACCCACCGCGCCACTGCGCCAACTGCAGGTACAGCCAGTCGCGCCCGTCGGTATCAAGATGATTGGTCGGTTCATCCAACAGCAAGAAATCCGCACCGCTCAGCATCGCGCCACACAGTGCCGCACGCATTCGCTCCCCGCCACTCAGGGAGGCGGCCGGTCGCAGCGGCTCGAACTCAGGCAGCCCGGCGGCGGCAAAGGCAGCGTGCAGACGATCGCTCAGATCCCACTGCCCTTCCAGACGATCGATATCGTCCGCCAACGGACGCCCCTGCTCAATACGGGCCATCGCGGCAAACACCTCACCATAGCCCAGCAATTGAGCCAGTGTGATCTGAGCTGCGATCTCCGGCTGTTGCGCCACATAGGCCAGCGAAGCATGCGTTTCCACATGCCCGCCACCCGGTTGATCCAGGCCGGCGATCAGACGCAGCAGACGGGTTTTGCCGACGCCGTTGCGCCCAACCAGGCCACAGTGTTGTTGATCGAAAGTGAGATCCAGCGGGCCGAACAGCGTTTCGCCGTTAGCAAACTGGCAGGTCAGTTGGTGTAAAACAAAATAAGGGGATTGGGCAAAATGAGCCATAAGCACTCCTGAATGAAATCAAAACATCCCCATCCGGCACAGGCGTGCTCAGCATGGGACAAGATATCAACAGGCGTGTTTGTTCATTTTCGGTTATGGCTCCGCAGAGAAGGCATGGATATGCCGCAGACAAAGGTTACCCGATTACTTGTCTACTATGCAAACAACTACAAAGATTCATGACATCTATCACATTCAGCGCAACGCAGATTCCCAATGGCGCAGACAACGGCTAGATTTATCTCATCCGACCACTTGGGTCGCACATAATAATAACGGTTTCTCATACCCAATAGCTTTCAGACTGCCGCTAGGCGGCAAGTTCGGGAATCCTCGGGAGCTTACTCCAGTAAGTGACTGGGGTGACCGAACGCGGCCAACAACGCTGCGGTTTGAAAGATGAAGGGGATGAACGATGGAGAGTGCAATGAGCAATTACCCACACCTGCTGGCGCCGCTGGATCTCGGCTTCACCACCCTGAAAAACCGGGTGCTGATGGGATCGATGCACACCGGTCTGGAAGAACTTCCCGATGGCCCGGAACGCATGGCCGCTTTCTATGCCGAACGTGCAGCGGCCGGCGTGGCGCTGATCGTTACCGGCGGCATCGCCCCCAATGAAAAAGGCGTGGTGTACCGCGGCGGTTCCACTCTCAGCCACCCGGATCAGGTCGATCATCACCGGATCGTCACCGATGCCGTCCATCGGGCCGGGGGCAAAATTGCGTTGCAGATCCTGCATGCCGGCCGCTACAGCTATCAACCGCAGCCGGTGGCGCCTTCCGCCCTGCAGGCACCGATCAATCCTTTCGCTCCGACTGCGCTGAGCGAGGCGGAGATCGAACAGACCATCGCCGACTTCGCCCACTGTGCGCTGCTGGCGCAGCAAGCCGGTTATGACGGCGTAGAAGTGATGGGTTCCGAAGGCTATCTGATAAACCAATTCCTGGTGGCGCGCACCAATCAGCGCGATGACTCATGGGGAGGCAGCTTCAGCAACCGCATGCGTTTTGCCGTGGAGATCGTCCGGGCGGTGCGTCAGGCGGTGGGCCGCGAGTTCATTTTGATTTACCGCCTGTCGATGCTCGATCTGGTGGAAGACGGCTCCAGCTGGCAGGAGATCGAACAGCTGGCGCTGGCGATAGAACAGGCGGGCGCGACCCTGATCAACACCGGCATCGGCTGGCATGAGGCGCGGATCCCGACTATCGCCACCATGGTGCCGCGCGCCGGTTTCAGTTGGGTGACCCGCAAGCTGATGGGTAAAGTGCGCATTCCGCTGATCACCACCAACCGTATCAATGATCCGGCGGTTGCCGAACAAGTGCTGGCGGATGGCTGCGCCGACATGGTGTCGATGGCCCGTCCGTTCCTGGCCGACGCCGCTTTTGTGCAAAAAGCCGCCGAAGGGCGCGCCGACGAGATAAACACCTGCATTGGCTGCAATCAGGCCTGTCTCGATCAGATTTTTGAAGGCAAGCTCACCTCCTGCCTGGTGAATCCGCGCGCCTGCCGCGAAACCGAAATGCCGCTGACCATGGCCGAAAAGCCGAAAAAACTGGCGGTGATCGGCGCCGGGCCGGCCGGGCTGGCGTTTGCCACCACCGCCGCCAGCCGCGGCCACCGGGTGACGCTGTTCGATGCCGCCGATCAGATTGGCGGGCAGTTCAATATCGCCAAGCAGATCCCCGGTAAAGAAGAATTCCACGAGACCCTGCGCTACTTCCGCCGCCAGTTGGCATTGCTTGAGGTGACGCTGAAACTGGGTACGCAGGTAGAAGCCGCCGATCTGGCGGAATTTGACGAAGTAATCCTCGCCTGCGGCATAGTGCCGCGCACGCCGGCAATTCCCGGGATTGATAACGCCAAGGTGCTGACCTACCTGGACGTATTGCGCGACAAAAAACCGGTCGGCCAGCGGGTGGCGATTATCGGTGCCGGCGGCATCGGCTTCGACACCGCCGAGTACCTCAGCCAGCACGGCGTGTCGAGCAGTCTGGATCAGGCAGAATTTAACCGTGAATGGGGCATCGATGGCCAGCTCAGCCAACGCGGCGGGCTGGCGGCGCAAGGGCCGGTGACGGAGCGCGGGCCGCGGCAAATCTATCTGCTGCAGCGCAAAACCAGCAAAGTGGGTGAAGGCCTGGGGAAAACCACCGGTTGGATCCACCGCACCAGCCTGGCAATGCGCGGCGTCAAGATGCTCAACAGCGTGAACTATCAACGTATTGATGAGGAAGGATTGCACATCTCGCGCGCCGAGCAGGAAAGCTGTCTGCCGGTGGATACGGTGATTATCTGCGCCGGGCAGGAACCACGCCGCGAACTGCAGCAGCCGCTGCTGGCGATGGGAAAAACCGTGCATTTGATTGGCGGCGCGGACGTTGCCGCCGAGCTGGATGCCCGCCGCGCAATCGATCAGGGTACGCGGCTGGCGATGGCGCTGTAAAAAATAACCATGAAGGGGCGCATGCATTGCGCCCCCGGTGACTCAGTAACGTGCGCCGGATTTCACCGCTTTCAGGATCACAAACTTCTTGTTGGATGCCACAAGGGTGCAGTTACCAAACAGACGCTTCAGCTTCTGGTGGTAATCCAGGTGACGGTTGCCGACGATGCGCAGCTCGCCGCCCACCTGCAGGCAACGCTTGGCGTCACAGAACATCTGCCAGGCGGTATGATCGGTGATCGCATGCTGCTGGTGGAAAGGTGGGTTGCACAGCACCGCCTGCACGCTTTCACGCTCAATCCCCGCCAGCGAGTTATTCACTTCAAACTGACAGCGATCCAGCTCCTGCGGCAGGTTGTGCTCCACGTTCAACTCGCTGGACGCCACCGCCATATAAGATTCATCGACAAAGCTTACCTGCGCCTGCGGGTTCTGTACCAGCGCGGCCAGGCCAATAACGCCGTTACCGCAGCCGAGATCGACAATGTGACCATCCAGATCGTGCGGCAGATTGTCCAGGAACAGACGAGCGCCAATATCCAGGCTGCCGCGTGAAAACACGTTGGCATGGTTGTGGATCAGCCAATCGGTGCCGTCCAGCGTCCAGTTGGTGGTTTCCGGCGCCGCCGGTGGCACGATGTCCGCCACTTCGCAGTGGATCAGACGCGCTTTCTTCCACGCCAGGCTGGTGCGCGTCGGCCCCAGCACCTTTTCAAACAGCTGCATGGTTGAGGTGTGCACGTCGCGCGCCTTGGCTCCGGCGATAATCACCGTGTCCGGTGCCACCACATTGCGCAGCGAACGCAGTTGCTGTTCCAGCAGCGCCAGCGCCTTGGGTATGCGGATCAACACCACTGCCGGTGACGCCGGCAGTTCGGCGAGGCTGTCCAGCAGCGTAACCTGCTCCGGATCCAGCTCATTGAGCTTCAGGTTATGGCGCGTAGCCAGCTGGCTCATGTATGAATCGCTGATGCTGTAGGGCTGATGGCCGTGCAACGCACAGGCCAGCGTGCCGAAGTTGTCGTTGAAAATCAGCACCGGACGACCGCCAATGTCTACATTTTCAAGCTGTTGCAGCAGATATTCGTCTGCCGCTTCCCACGCCTGCAATTGGGTGGATTCTTCCTGTTGGGGATAACGCTCCAGCTCAAGTTGCTGTGTTCCCAGATCGAGTTGGCTCATTGCCCCTCCTGACTGATAAAATTTGGGCTGTTTATCCCCTAAAAACGTCCATCAGTAAAATGTTTTTTCGGATAAATTGCCCTTTGCGGGCTTTGCGCGAAAAAACGTCATAGAATAGCCCGCTGAATTGCCGCCAATACGGGAAGATGATGTCCGAACTGACTTACCTGCAGGGTTACCCTGAACATCTGCAAAGCCAGGTGCAGCAGTTGATCGACCAGCAGCGGCTGGGGGATGTGCTGTTGCAGCGCTATCCGCAGGTGCATGATTGCACCACCGACAAGTCGCTTTATCAGTATACCGTCGATCTGAAAAACCAATACCTGCGCAACGCCCAGCCGCTGAGCAAAGTGGCCTACGACGGTAAAATCCAGGTGATGAAACACGCGCTTGGGATGCACACCGCCATTTCACGCGTACAGGGTGGCAAGCTGAAGGCCAAGGCCGAAATCCGTGTAGCGACGGTATTCAAGCTGGCGCCGGAGCCGTTCCTGCGCATGATCGTGGTGCATGAACTGGCGCACCTGAAAGAGAAGGATCACAACAAAGCCTTCTACAGCCTGTGCTGCCATATGGAGCCGAATTACCATCAGCTGGAATTCGACACCCGACTGTACCTGACCCACCTCTCCGTATTTGGCGATCTGTATGCATAGCGGGATTCGCCTTCGGTAATTGCCGTGATAATCTGGTTCTTTCTACCCTGTGCAGCACTTGAAATTCATGGGGTATAGGGCTTGGGAACCGGAGATATCTATGATTCGCTTTGCCGTTGTTGGCACCAACTGGATTACGGAACGCTTTATCGACGCCGCACATGAAAGCGGCAAGCTGAAGCTGACCGCCATCTACTCACGCAAGCTCGAGCAGGCACAGGCGTTTGGCGCCAACTATCACGTCAGCCTGTTTTTCGATTCCCTGGAGGCGCTGGCCCAATCCGACGCCATCGATGCGGTATACATCGCCAGCCCCAATTCCCTGCATTGTCAGCAATCGCTGCTGTTCCTCAGCCATAAAAAGCACGTGATCTGCGAAAAGCCGCTGGCCTCCAACCTGCGCGAAGCAGAACAACTGGTCGCCTGCGCGCGGGAAAACCAGGTGGTGCTGTTCGAAGCCTTCAAAAGCGCTCATTTGCCGAATTTCCTGACCCTGAAGCAGACGCTGCCGAAAATCGGCCGGCTGCGCAAAGCCTTCATCAACTACTGCCAATACTCTTCACGCTATCCGCGCTATCTGGCCGGCGAGAACCCAAACACCTTTAACCCGCAGTTTTCCAATGGCTCTATCATGGACATTGGCTACTATTGTCTGGCCAGTGCCGTGGCGCTGTTTGGCGCACCAAAATCCGTGATCGCCAGCGCCGCGCTGCTGGACACCGGCGTTGATGCACACGGAACCGCCTGCCTCAATTACGGGGATTTTGACGTAACCATTTCTCATTCCAAGGTCAGCAATTCAGATATTCCGAGCGAGATCCAGGGTGAAGAAGGGACGCTGATCATTGATAAAATCTCGGAGTGTCAGGGGGTGGCGCTGACGCCGCGCGGTGGCAATCGTCAGGATCTGACCCAACCGCAGCATATCAATACCATGCTGTATGAGGCGCAAGCGTTCGCCGAACTGGTTGAAAAACGGCAGGTGGAACATCCAGGGTTAGAAAACTCGCTGATCGTCGCCCAGCTGCTGACCGAAATCCGTCGCCAGACCGGCGTGACATTCCCTGCCGATGGAGAATGACGTGAAACCGTTATTGTTGATGCAAACCGGCGATGCGCCGGAGGCAATACGTCGGGATAAGGGCAACTTCGACGGAATGTTCCTGCAACAGGGTAACATCGCCGCCGATCGCGTGCAGATCGTGCATCTTCCTTCAGGCGAACAGCTGCCGGCGCCGCAAAATTACGCCGGCGTGGTGATTACCGGATCGGCGGCGATGGTCACCGAACAATTGCCGTGGAGCGAACAGGCCGCCGAGTGGCTGCGTCAGGCGATGCAAATCAAGCTGCCGATTTTCGGCGCCTGTTACGGACACCAGTTGCTGGCCTATGCGCTCGGCGGTGAAGTGGGCTATCACCCGCAAGGCATGGAGGTCGGTACGCTGGATATTGAATTGCTGCCCGCCGCCGCCAACGATCGCCGCCTGGCGATGCTGCCGCCGCATTTCAAGGCCAATCTGATCCACTCTCAAAGCGTACTGACGCCGCCTGTCGGCGCGAAGGTGCTGGCTCGCTCGCAGCAGGATGCCTGTCAGATCCTCAGTTATGGCGATCACGCACTGACCACTCAGTTCCATCCGGAATTTGACGGCGCGGTAATGCATCAATACCTGAGCTGGCTCGGCGAACTGTACCCCGGGCAGCAGACGGAGTATCAGCTTAAGCAACAGCAGGTTAGCGATACGCCCTTCAGTCGGCTGCTGCTGCAAGGTTTCGTCGTCAGCCTCGGCGCGCAAAAGGCTCTGGCCGGCTAGCGTGATAAACGTTGACCGCTGACACATTTTGCATTACTTTCTGCGGTGCAAAGGGGAGTAACTTCATTGCCGGTTAATCGTCATTACGGTGCGCAAGCATCCGGTTACCGGGCAACATGATGTGACGGGCACTGCAGGTGCACCTTCATCAACGTTGTAAGTGAGACCTTGCCGGAAGGCGAGGTTTGCTTGCAGCGTTCACAGAGCGGCTGGCGTCTTCCGACGTTGGCCGTTTTTGTTTTTGAAGGATATCTCTGATGATGAATACCGTTGGCACACCTTGGTTATGGGGCAGTTTCGCCGCCATCATAGTTGTGATGCTCGCAATCGACTTACTGCTGCAGGGCCGCAAAGGCGCGCACACCATGACGCTGAAGCAGGCCGCCAGCTGGTCGTTGGTGTGGGTCAGCCTTTCCCTGCTGTTCAACCTGGGTTTCTGGTACTACCTGAACCAAACCGCCGGGCGCGCCGTTGCCGATACGCAGGCGCTCGCCTTCCTCACCGGTTACCTGATCGAAAAAGCGCTGGCAGTCGATAACGTCTTCGTCTGGCTGATGCTGTTCAGCTACTTCGCCGTTCCGGCTAACCTGCAACGACGCGTGCTGATTTTTGGCGTGTTGGGCGCGATCGTGCTGCGTACCATCATGATCTTCGCCGGTAGCTGGCTGGTAACTCAGTTCCAGTGGCTGCTGTATCTGTTCGGTGCCTTCTTGCTGTTCACCGGCATCAAGATGGCGCTGGCGAAGGAAGACGATTCGGCGATTGGCGACAAACCGCTGGTCAGGTGGCTGCGAAGCCATCTGCGCATGACCGACAACCTCGAAGGCGAGCGTTTCTTCGTGCGCCGCAACGGGCTGCTGTTCGCTACGCCGCTGGTGCTGGTATTGATCCTGGTGGAACTGAGCGACGTGATTTTCGCGGTCGACAGCATTCCGGCCATCTTTGCCGTCACTACCGATCCGTTTATCGTCCTGACCTCTAACCTGTTTGCCATCATGGGCCTGCGCGCCATGTATTTCCTGCTGGCCAACGTGGCGGAGCGCTTCTCGATGCTGAAATACGGTCTGTCGATCATCCTGATGTTTATCGGCGTCAAGATGTTGATTATCGACTTCTTCCATATCCCGATCGGCGTTTCGCTCGGCGTGGTAGCCGGTATTCTGACATTAACGTTGTTGATCAATGCCTGGGTCAACCGTCGCAACGATCGCCTGGCGAATAAAGCGCCATAATCTGTTATCCGGGGCGCTAGCCGCCCCGTGATTGTTTGGCAATTCGGTCAAAACGCCAAACGTTATTGCGATCACACAAATGTAACCAGTATGTTATCAAGAGTTGATCCGCCCTCAGAATTTCACTTCCTCCCCTTTCCAACCCCATTTGTTTACTGAATACTGATTTGGCAAACACACTTAGTTACAGATAGAAATAAAAATTGCCCGGCAACGTTTCTGTCGAGGCGGTCAGTCTGTGCGCAACCTCTCCGGGAAGAAAAGCATTATGCAAAAACTGTTAAAACGGATCACACAGGGCAGCCTGGTTAAGCAAATTATGGTCGGCCTGGTGGCCGGTATTATCGTAGCGCTGGTTTCACCGGCGACAGCCTCCGCCGTCGGGCTGCTTGGCGCGCTGTTCGTCGGCGCATTAAAGGCCGTGGCGCCGCTGTTGGTTCTGGTACTGGTCATGGCCTCGATCGCCAATCACAAGCACGGGCAGAAGACCAATATTCGTCCGATCCTGTTCCTCTATCTGCTGGGGACTTTCGCTGCGGCGCTGGTGGCGGTGGTGGTCAGCTTTATGTTCCCGTCCAATCTGGCGCTGGTTACCGGCAATGCGGACATCAACCCGCCGGGCGGCATTATTGAAGTGTTGAAAAGCCTGCTGATGAGCGTGGTCGCCAACCCGTTCCATGCGCTGATTAACGCCAATTATATCGGCATCCTGGCCTGGGCGATTGGCCTGGGGCTGGCGCTGCGCCACGCTTCGGAAACCACCAAATCGCTGATTAACGACATGTCGGATGCGGTAACTCTGGTGGTGCGCGCGGTGATCCGCTGTGCGCCGCTCGGCATCTTCGGCCTGGTGGCTTCGACGTTGGCGGAAACCGGCTTCGGCGCACTATGGGGCTACGCGCAACTGCTGATGGTGTTGATCGGCTGCATGCTGCTGGTCGCGCTGGTGCTGAACCCGCTGATCGTTTACTGGAAAATCCGCCGCAACCCTTATCCTCTGGTGTTCGCCTGCCTGCGTGAAAGCGGCGTGACCGCGTTCTTCACCCGCAGCTCGGCCGCCAACATTCCGGTGAATATGGAGTTGTGCAAGAAGCTGAATCTGAACGAAGACACCTATTCGGTTTCTATCCCGTTGGGCGCAACCATCAATATGGCCGGCGCGGCGATCACCATTACCGTGCTGACGCTGGCGGCGGTGCATACTCTGGGCATTCCGGTTGACGTCCCGACCGCGCTGCTGCTGAGCGTGGTGGCGGCGATCTGTGCCTGCGGCGCTTCCGGCGTGGCCGGCGGTTCGCTGTTGCTGATCCCACTGGCGTGCAACATGTTCGGCATCCCGAACGATGTCGCCATGCAGGTCGTGGCGGTGGGCTTTATCATCGGCGTGTTGCAGGACTCCGCAGAGACTGCACTGAACTCTTCTACCGACGTGCTGTTCACCGCTGCGGCCTGCCAGGCGGAAGATCAACGCCTGGCGGATGAAGACCCGTTGAAGGTGCGTTAAGCGGTTAACGATCGTCAGCGAGGCGCCCAATGGGCGCCTTTTTTTCTACCGCAAAAGGATCGATACCGCGCAGTTGCAGGCGGCGGAAACGGATAATATTGAAGCCGTTCATCAGCAGGAAGCTGCCTTCTATCAACGAACCGCCTATCGACCCGAGCCAAACGTTATGCGTGACCCAGCAGGCTGTGGAACACCACATCACGCAACGGGTCGTCAGTCCACGGGTGCGAAACAGCGCCCAGGTGCTGATCGAAGTACCGAAGATCGGCAGCAGCTCGATGGGATGTTGGAAGTGCGTCAGGCCGATGGTCAGCGTCAAACTGATAAACAACCACATCACCCACAGGCTGCGGGTACGCATTGAAACCAGGTTACGGCAGGCGCTGAGCAACGCGCTGCTGCCGGCGGCGCTCGCCCCCATCAGGAAGAAGTGGATACCGATAATCAGACTGTATCCTGATAGTTGCAGCTTGAAACGCTGGTCGTCGCGATTGAAAAAACTGGTGATGCCTACCAGAAAAGCCAGCACGCCCACGGCCTGGGCAAACCAATAAAACGTCATTAGGGGATCCTGCAGCGGGAGACAATGGCGTTAAAAGTGAAACGCTGTTTTATGCTACTCCCGCTGCCGGTACTTTACAATGTCACTCCGCTTTTAAAAATCGCCAACTCGCGGAAATCGTTCGCTTCGTTGCGCGCCGCTTTGCCATCGGCGATCGCCACAATCAGATCGACAAACTGTTCCAACAGGCGATCCATCGGCGTGCCGTGGATCAATTGCCCGGCGTCGAAGTCGATCCAGTGCGGTTTTTTCGCCGCCAGTTCGCTGTTGGTAGCCAGTTTTACCGTAGGGACGAAGCCGCCATAAGGCGTGCCACGTCCGGTACTGAACAACACCATATGGCAGCCGGCGCCGGCCAGCGCGCTGGTCGCCACCGCGTCATTGCCGGGCGCACTGAGCAGGTTTAGCCCAGGCTGCCGTAGCCGCTCGCCGTATTTGAGCACGTCCACTACCCGGCTCTGCCCTGCTTTCTGCGTGCAACCGAGGGATTTTTCCTCCAGCGTGGTAATACCGCCCGCCTTGTTGCCCGGCGAAGGGTTTTCATAAATCGGCTGGTTATGGGCGATAAAGTACTGTTTGAAATCGTTGACCATGCTGACGGTCTTCTCGAAGGTCGCCCGATCGCGACAGCGGCTCATCAAGATCCGTTCTGCACCAAACATCTCCGGCACCTCGGTCAGCACCGTGGTGCCGCCGTTGGCGATCACATAGTCGGAAAACCGCCCCAGCAGCGGGTTGGCGGTAATGCCGGATAGCCCGTCCGATCCGCCGCACTCCAGGCCGAACCTCAACTCGCTCAATTTGCCCGGCTCGCGACGATCGTCGCGCATGGTCCGGTACAACTCATGCAGTTGCTCCAGCCCGGCCTCCACCTCATCGTCCTGCTGCTGGCATACCATAAAGCGCACCCGCTGCTCATCCGTCGTCCCCAGCGTGCTGCGGAAAACGTCTACCTGATTGTTCTCGCATCCCAGACCAATCACCAGCACCGCGCCGGCATTCGGATGGCGCACCATATTTTGCAGCATGGTACGGGTGTTTTCATGATCCTGCCCCAATTGCGAACAGCCGAAAGGATGACTGAACAGGTGTACGCCATCGATCCCCTGCGCATCCCGAGTTTCCTTCAGAAAACGCTGCTGGATCTGCCGGGCAATGCCGTTGACGCAGCCGACGGTCGGCACGATCCACAGTTCGTTGCGGATCCCCACCTCGCCGCTGCTGCGGCGATAGAGCTGAACTTCACGATCGGCAGCCTGCGGCTGCAGCGCGGGAAATTCCGGTTGGTACTGATAACTGTCCAGATCGCTCAGGTTGGTTTTGGCATTTTGCGAGTGGATGTGCACGCCCGGCTCTATGGCTACCAATGCATGGCCGATCGGCAGTCCGTACTTGATGATCGCCTCACCGGCAGCGATCGGCTGCAGCGCAAACTTGTGCCCACGCGCCACCGGCTGCGAAAGCCGAACAGTCAGCGCTTCCAGCGCCAGCGTTTCGCCGTCACCCAGATCGCGCAGCGCCACCGCCACATTATCCTGCGAATGAATTCTTACGATGCTTTGCATAAACCAACCTCGGGCAGCGGCTACGCCAGTTCAATGGCGAAATAATTTTTGGCATTGTCGAAACAGATGTTTTTCACCATCTCGCCAAGCAGAGCGATATCTGCCGGCGCTTCGCCCTCTTCCACCCAGCGCCCCATCATCTGGCAGAGAATGCGGCGGAAATATTCATGGCGGGTATACGACAAGAAGCTGCGGCTGTCGGTCAACATGCCGACAAAACGGCTCAGCAGGCCAAGCTGTGCCAACTGCGTCATCTGACGTTGCATGCCGTCTTTCTGATCGTTGAACCACCAGCCTGAACCGAACTGCATTTTGCCTGGCGTGCCTTCCCCCTGAAAATTACCCACCATGGTGCCGATCACTTCGTTGTCGCGCGGGTTGAGGCAATACAGGATGGTTTTCGGTAATCCTCCCTGCCGGGACTGTGCATCCAGCAAGCGGGAAAGCGGCTCTGCCAGCGGCCGGTCGTTAATGGAGTCGAAGCCGATATCCGGGCCAACGCTTGCCAGCATCCGGCTGTTGTTATTGCGCAATGCGCCTATATGATACTGCTGTACCCATTCACGACGTTGATATTCAGCGGCCAGGAACAGCAGCACCGCGCTTTTGAACTGGGCGCTCTGCTCCGGCCCAGGCAGCTTGCCGCTCAGGCGTTGGGCCAGAATGGCGTCCAACTCGGCTTCGTTAGCTTCGCCATACACCACCACGTCCAGCGCATGGTCAGCCACTTTGCAGCCGTGGGCGGCAAAGTGATCCATACGTTTTTTCAGCGCGTCGCACAGCGAGGTGAAGCGGCCGATATTGATATCCGCTGCCGCTTCCAGCTTTTTCAGGTAATCGTTAAATCCCGGCGCATCGATATTGAACGCCTTATCCGGCCGCCAGCTTGGCAGCACCTTGATGTCGAAACTGTCATCGGCGGCGATCGCTTTATGGTGGCGCAGATCGTCGATCGGATCGTCAGTGGTGCCGACCATTTTCACCTTCATCTGCTGCATGATGCCGCGCGCCCTGAAATCGTCTTGCGCCAACAGCGCGTTACCGCGATGCCAGATATCGTCCGCCGTCGTCGGTGAAAGCAGCGTGCCGGTGATGCCGAACGGACGGCGCAGTTCGAGATGGGTCCAGTGATACAGCGGATTACCGATGGTATGGGGCACGGTGGCAGCCCAGGCGTCAAACTTCTCGCGGTCGCCGGCATCGCCGGTGCACAGACGTTCGGCCACGCCGTTGGTGCGCATAGCCCGCCACTTGTAGTGGTCACCCTTTAACCAGATGTCATATAAGTTCTTGAAGCGGGTATTCTCGGCGATCTGTTCCGGCGGTAAATGACAGTGGTAGTCAAAGATCGGCTGATCCGCCGCATAGTCATGATACAAACGCCGGGCAAATTCGCTGCCCAACAAGAAATCTTCATTTAAAAACGTCGCCATATCAGGCTCCTCACCTTGCTGGCCGTTCGGCACAATGTTCAACATGACAAAGTTATCACACCAATTATACGGGGCGTCCAGCAAAATATTCCCCCATTAGGCGGGCTATTTCTCTCGATAAAGGGCATAAAATGCACAATACCACGGCGAAATACGGCCTGAATCACGCGATTACGGGCAAAATCGTATTGCCAAATTGAATCTCGGCTTTTGTGATATCACTCAACTTTTAAATCTGTATGACAAGTTATTGTCTCGCCACCCCGTCGCTGGTACGTCGGGAATGCGACGGTGATGGAAGGGCCGGTGCAGAGCAACGAAAAGGAATCACACCCTACACGCCGCCACCTCGGCCGCGCATATTCAAGACTGGGAGATATTTCGGATGCGTAAAATTAAAGGGTTACGCTGGTACATGATTGGACTGGTAACCATCGGCACCGTGCTGGGTTACCTGACCCGCAACGCCATTGCCGTGGCGGCACCGACGCTGGAAGGCACCTTACATATCACCACGCAGCAGTATTCTTACATCGTCGCCGCTTATTCCGCCTGCTACACCCTGATGCAACCGGTGGCGGGATACGTGCTGGACGTCTTGGGCACCAAGGTGGGCTACGCCATGTTCGCCATCCTGTGGGCGCTGTTTTGCATGGCTACCGCGCTGGCTAACAGTTGGGGCGGGCTGGCGCTGGCGCGCGGCGCCGTGGGCATGGCCGAAGCGGCAATGATCCCCGCCGGCCTGAAGGCCAGCAGCGAGTGGTTCCCGGCCAAAGAACGCTCCATTGCCGTGGGGTACTTCAATGTGGGTTCGTCGATAGGCGGGATGATCGCCCCGCCGCTGGTGGTCTGGGCCATCGTCGCCCACAGCTGGGAAATGGCGTTTATCATTACCGGCGTATTGAGCCTGATCTGGGCCATCTGCTGGCTGATCTTCTACAAACACCCGAAAGATCAGAAAAAACTCAGCCTGGAAGAACGGGATTACATCCTTGAAGGTCAGGAAGCGCAGCACCAAACCAGCAACGCCAAGAAAATGTCCGCCTGGCAGATCGTACGCAACCGCCAGTTCTGGGGCATCGCGCTGCCGCGTTTTCTGGCAGAGCCAGCCTGGGGTACTTTTAATGCCTGGATCCCGTTATTCATGTTCAAAGCCTATGGTTTTAACCTGAAAGAGATCGCCATGTTCGCCTGGATGCCGATGCTGTTCGCCGATCTCGGTTGCATCGTTGGCGGGTATCTGCCGCCGTTTTTCCAAAAACACTTCAAGGTGAATTTGATCGTTTCACGCAAGCTGGTGGTCACGATGGGCGCGGTGCTGATGATTGGTCCCGGCATGATTGGCCTGTTCGCCAGCCCCTATGCCGCCATCGCGCTGCTGTGCGTCGGTGGCTTTGCTCACCAGGCGCTGTCAGGCGCGCTTATCACCCTGTCTTCGGACGTATTTGGCCGTAACGAGGTTGCGACCGCCAACGGCCTTACCGGCATGGCAGCCTGGACCGCCAGCACCCTGTTTGCGCTGGTGGTCGGCGCATTGGCGGATACTCTGGGCTTCAGCCCGCTGTTCGCCGCGCTGTCGGTATTCGATATTCTCGGTGCCATCGTTATCTGGACCGTCCTGCAAAACAGGCCGGCCTTGCCGGCGACGGCAGACCCCCTGCAGCCGGCCTCGGCGCGCAGTTAACCCACCGCCCGGCCACGCGCCGGGCGCCCCTGCGGCCACTGGCAGCCCTGCCGAATAAGTGGTATAACAAATCTGACAGCCACGCCCCTTCTGACCCTAAGAGCATTCATTATGGAATTCACCGAAACCAGACGCCTGTATCAGCAACTGGCCGCCGAGCTTAAGCAGCGCATTGAAAGTGGCCGCTATCCGGTGGGCGATAAGCTGCCGGCCGAGCGCTATATTGCTGAAGAGATGAACGTCAGCCGCACCGTGGTGCGCGAAGCCATCATCATGCTGGAAGTGGAAGGCTACGTTGACGTGCGCAAGGGGTCCGGGATCCACGTGATGTCCAACCAGCAAAAACATCTGGTGGTACCGGGCGACAGCATTGAATTCTCCACCGCCGGGCCGTTCGAACTGCTGCAGGCACGCCAGTTGATTGAAAGCAATATCGCCGAATTCGCTGCTACCCAGGTCACCAAGCAAGATATTGTCCAGTTGATGGAAATCCAGGAGCATGCACGCAAGGAAGATCGCTTCCGCGATTCGCAATGGGATCTGAAATTCCACGTGCAGGTGGCGCTGGCTACGCAAAATACCGCGATGGCCACCATCGTGGAAAAAATGTGGAGCCAGCGGGTGAATAATCCTTACTGGATCAAACTGCACGAGCATATCGACGAGCGATCTATCGCCAGTTGGTGTGACGACCACGATCAGATCCTCAAGGCGTTGATACGTAAAGACCCTTACGCCGCCAAACTGGCGATGTGGCAGCACCTGGAAAACACCAAGCAAATGCTGTTCAACGCCACCAGCGACGATTTCGAATATAACGCCGACCGCTATCTGTTCGCCGAAAACCCGGTGGTGCATCTGGACGGCGTGACCACCGAAAACAAATAGCGCACGCGGTCAAAAACCGTTGGGTTATGTCAGGTAATGTAAAATCCGCTGAATCGATGCCTGAACCGCCGATTGCCGTGTAGTATTTCACCGGTGGCAACGTAGATTTCCCTGTTGCCAATCGTGCTATTTTGGTAAAGTTAGGCCACTTTTTTTACCCTTTGCTGCGGGGCGGAACGCGAATACATGCGCTGGTTGTTTGCCATGCTTATTGCTCTTTTTTGCTGGACCGGCTCGGTCTCCGGCCAAAAACTATGCGCGGCGTCCTCCAAAGCAACCCCCACGGCACTGAGCAGCCTGCCATCGCTCGATAACCCGGCGCTGTCCCCTTATGACCAGGTTTATCGGTCTCCGGCAGAGTTACGGCGCAAAGCGCCCGGCAAATTACCGCTGCTGTTGCCGCGTGTGCATTCTTACCCCGGTTCGCTGCCAGCCTCCACCCAATTGCAGCCGGTCTATGCGTTGGCCGCTGAACTGGGCCATAACGCCAGATTTCCGCGTCAGCATTTATCTGTGCCCAACCGGCTTGTCCAGGCCAACTGGATGCTGCATACCCCGCAGCAGCAAAACAGACTCGGCGGCTGGAAAGAAAGTAATATGCTTTATCGTGGCACGCTGACTTACCACTCATGACCGGTGTCGCACCGACGAGAACTCACTAAAAAGCAACGCCGTTTCATCGTTATCAGCAGCCAGGATCGCCCGCGCGCTTTCAGCCCACTCCTGATCCGCCGCTGAGATAAAGACAAACAATGACGTTTTAGGAACACCGGATGGACATCATTAAAGAACTGTTACATGCCCTATGGCAGCAGGATTTTGAGACGCTGGCGAACCCTTCGCTGGTCTGGACGCTCTACGTCCTGCTGTTTCTGATTTTATTTCTGGAAAACGGCCTGCTGCCGGCCGCGTTTTTACCCGGCGACAGTCTGCTGATCCTGGTGGGCGTATTGATCGCCAAAGGCACCATGAATTTCCCTCTCACCATCCTGATCCTGACCGTCGCCGCCAGCCTGGGGTGCTGGGTCAGTTACATACAGGGCAAATGGCTGGGCAATACGCGAACGGTGCAAGGCTGGCTGTCGCATCTGCCGGCGCACTATCACCAGCGCGCGCACCAACTGTTCCACCGCCACGGGCTTTCCGCTCTGCTGGTCGGTCGTTTTCTGGCGTTTGTCCGCACCCTGCTGCCTACCATTGCCGGCCTCTCCGGCCTGAGTAATGCCCGCTTCCAATTCTTTAACTGGATGAGCGGCCTGCTGTGGGTAGTCATCCTGACATCACTGGGCTTTGCTTTGGGCAAAACCCCGGTGTTCCGCAAATATGAAGACCAACTGATGTTCTGCCTGATGCTGTTGCCGCTGGTGCTGCTGGTAGTTGGATTGGTGGGATCGCTGATCGTGCTGTGGCGCAAGAAACGCGCCGACAGCCAGAATCAGGGGAAAGGGGCGTGATGGCAAAGCGCCCGCGCTGGCAGTATGTTTTGCTGATTGCACTCGCCTTGTTGGCGCTGGCGACGCTGCTGGTTCCCTGTATGGTGCGCACCGAAAGCGAGCTACGCATCCGCGCCGGTCAGCAAGGCCTTTCGCTGCCCGACGGCTTTTTTGTCTATCAGCGGCTGGATGAGCGCGGTATTCGCATCAAAAGCATCACCCCCGAAGGTGATGGCCTGGTGATCCGCCTGGATTCACCGGAGCAGCAGTTGTTGGCGCGCGAAGCGCTGCAAACGATTTTACCGCCGGGTTACATCATCGCTCTGAGCGAATCCCCTGTTCCGACCCATTGGGTGCGTGAATTTGCACGCGCCCCACTCAATCTGGGATAATACCCCTTCGAATGAAGGGTTTTCCTTTCGTTTTTACGCCCCGTTCAATTAATCATCAATCACCATCGAACTGCGGCTGATTCTTTGGGGGTCTGCGCAATTCACGGCTATGCTGAAAGCTGGCTGCGTAGACTCCTGTCGCACTGCTTTTGCAAGCAGTCAGGAAAAGCGGATGTGTTCCAATGCATCCCAGTTAACAAGGAACCGATAGCATGAAATTACGCCACTCACTCTTACTGGCCCTCCCGTTATGTGCATTGCCGGCCCTGTCGTTTGCCGCCGAAGGCGGTTGTGCGGCCAAAGCCCAAAACATTCAACAGCAGATTGATTATGCCACCCAACATGGCAATCATAACCGTATAGCCGGGTTGAAAAAGGCGCTGAGCGAAGTACAGGCGAACTGTACGGAAGCTGGCCTGCAGGCCGATCGCCAGAAAAAAATCGAAGAGAAACGACATAAAGTCGCTGAACGTCAGCAAGAGCTGAAAGAAGCTCAGCAGACCGGCAACCTGGATAAAGTCGCCAAGAAGCAGAAAAAGCTGACGGAAGCACAGGCCGAGCTTGAGCAGGCCCAAGCGGAATAATTTTTTTACACCAGCGGATTTATCGCTGAGAGCCGCATCACACGGGATTTTTACTGCATATGGAATGGGTGTCTAGTGATATCAGCTACCTATTCACCCTTTGCTCCGGCGAAAAAATCCGCTATGTTGAAAGTCTGTCGAAGTTAACGTTAAGGAATAATCACATGGCACATGATTCAAATGCAGAAAACTTACGCGCTGAACTTAAATCCTTAGCCGATACGCTGGAAGAAGTGTTGAACTCTTCCACCGATAAACCAAAAGCCGAGCTGGAAAAGCTGCGATCCAAAGCCGAAAGCGCCTTGAAAGATACCCGCGTTCGCCTGAGCGACGCCGGGGACAAAATTGCTTCCCAGACCAAGCAAATCGCCGGTCAGGCGGATGATTACGTACGTGATAATCCGTGGACAGGTATCGGTATCGGCGCTGCGGTTGGCGTGGTGCTGGGCGTTCTGTTAGCGCGCCGCTAATTATGGCAGAACAACCACAAGTTCGTGCGCAGGGCCCCGCCAAAGGGGTCCTGGATGTCGCCCAGCGCATCATCACCATTCTGGTGAGTATGGTGGAAACCCGGGTGCGCCTGGCGGTTGTCGAGCTGGAAGAGGAGAAAGCCAATCTCATTCAGTTGCTGATCATGGCCGGCATGACCCTGCTGTTCACCGCATTCGGCCTGATGAGCCTGCTGATTCTGATTTTCTGGGCCATTGACCCTATCTACCGCCTGATGGCGTTAGGTGCCACCACGGGCGTACTGCTGTTCCTGGCCATTTTCGGCGCCATCTGGACGCTGGTCAAAGCACGCCGTTCCACCCTGTTGGGCGCTACGCGCAAACAGTTGGAGATCGACCGTTCTGAGCTGGAGGGCGAAAAATGAATCGCCGTCGCTACCTGGAATGGAGAAAAGAGAAACTGATTCGGCAGATCCAGCAACAACGGCTGGATCTGGCCGAAAACAAAACCCTGTGGCTGGAAAAAACCGAACGCATCGATCGCGGCTGGCAAACCCTTTTCGGCCTGCGCAAATACCTGGTTGTCGGTTCCAGCGTGATGGCGCTTTACGGCATCCGCCACCCAAGCAAACTGATTCGCTGGTCACGCCGCGCTTTTGGCGTCTTTGGTACTATCCGATTGATCCAGAAAACCTTTTCTTCCAAGTAAATCCCCCTGCTTTATTCAACTACTTCCGTAGTTACGCCCGCTTTTTCACAGAAACTCATTCTTTCTGCGGATAAAGACTGGGCAACTTTTTGATTCCCCATCATTTGTTAGCAGGCTACAAATTCAGTTTTTTTGAAAAAATACGACAGTTTTACTTGCTAACAACTGAATCGCTTCCCGATTAACATTCACTCCATCAAACGCATAACGGGCAGGACAGGGTCACAGACCCGACATACCGCCCGCTGACATGGTAAATGCCAAGACTGGCGAACTAAAATCACTTTGGAGTAGATGATGAAAAAATTAGAAGATGCAGGTTTGCTGGTTGCTCGTATTCTGATGCCAATCCTGTTTATCGTGGCAGGTTACGGCAAAATGGGTGATGCCTATGCCGGCACCCAGCAGTACATGCAATCGATGGGCGTACCTGGCTTCTTGCTGCCGCTGACCATCTTGCTGGAGTTTGGTGGCGGCCTGGCGATTTTGTTCGGTTTCCTGACCCGTACCGTGGCGCTGTTCACTGCCGGTTTTACCCTTTTGACCGCGTTACTGTTCCATACTAACTTTGCGGACGGCGTAAACCAGCTGATGTTCATGAAGAACCTGACCATCGCCGGTGGCTTCATCGTACTGGCCATTGCCGGCCCGGGCGGTTTCAGCATCGACCGTATTCTGAACAAAAAGTGGTAAGCTTCTAATACTGACTCAGGGGTCCGGCATGCCGGACCCTTCTGCTTTTCACTCGGACACCAAGGAGATCATCATGGGACAACTCGTCGATGGCGTTTGGCAAGACATCTGGTATGACACATCGTCCACCGGAGGCCGTTTCAAACGCTCAACCTCCCAGTTCCGCAACTGGGTGACCGCAGACGGCCAACCGGGCGAACACGGCACCGGCGGTTTTAAAGCGGAGAAAGATCGTTATCACCTGTATGTTTCGCTCGCCTGCCCCTGGGCGCACCGCACTTTGCTGATGCGCAAGCTGAAAGGGTTGGAGCAGATCATCCCGGTTTCCGTGGTACACCCGCTGATGCTGGAAAGCGGCTGGACCTTCGGCCAGGACTTTCCTGAAACTACCGGCGACAGCCTCTATCACTCGGACTTTCTCTATCAGCTTTACCTGCGCGCCGATGAACACTATACCGGTCGCGTAACGGTGCCGGTACTGTGGGACAAACAGCAGCAGACTATCGTCAGCAATGAATCCGCCGATATCATCCGCATGTTCAACAGTGCATTTGACGGTGCCGGCGCTCGCGCAGGGGATTATTATCCCAACGACCTGCGCGGCAAAATCGATGAGCTGAACGGCTGGATTTATGATCAGGTGAATAACGGCGTGTACAAGGCCGGTTTCGCCACCAGCCAGGAAGCCTATGACGAAGCGGTGAATGCGTTGTTTGACGCGTTGGCGCGGTTGGAGCAGATCCTGGGCCAACACCGTTATCTGACCGGCGATCGCCTGACCGAGGCCGACTTGCGCCTGTGGACCACGTTGGTGCGCTTCGATCCGGTGTATGTCACCCATTTTAAATGCGATAAACACCGTATCAGCGATTATCTCAACCTGTACGGATTCCTGCGCGACATCTACCAGATGCCGGGCATCGCCGAAACGGTTAGCCTGCCGCACATCCGCAACCATTATTACCGTAGCCACGCCACTATCAATCCGCACGGCATTATTTCCATCGGGCCGGTGCAGGATCTGGACGAGCCGCACGGCCGCGACAACCGTTTCGGTTAGCCCGTTTTTCTCTTTCTTAGCGGAGGGGAAAACAGTTAACGGCCCGCCGTGCTTGCACGCGCGGGCCGTTGGCGATCAATGGCAGAACACGGCCCGGTTACTGCCGTTCCTGCTGAGCGAAGAGCCGTGGGATTTCGCGCAGGAACCAGGCTTTCGCCTCCCCCATGCTGTCGCGCCGCCAGGCCATGATGATATCGGCCTCACGGCTGTATTCCGGGCCCACCACCCTCAGTCGCCCTTCTTCAATGTCTTTTTCCACCAGCGGATAAGGCATGGTCGCCACGCCCAGGCCGGCCAGCAGCGCCAGACGCTTGTCGCCAATGGTGCTGACCGTCAGGCGTTGCTGCTTGTCCAACAGCTGTACGGTCAATACCGGCCGCTCGCGGGCGGTATCCGCCACCGCAATGCCGCGGTACTTTACGCGCGTCAGTTCGGACAAGGGTTCCGGCTCCAGATGAATGGGGTGATCCGGTGCTGCGACATACACGCTCATCACTTTGTACAGTTTACGGGTGTTGATTTCCGACGAGGCGCGGAAATGCATGTCCGGCGCGATAACGATATCGGCGCGCCCTTGTTCCAGCCGCTCCCAGGCACCGGCCAGCACTTCGGTGAAGATCGATACCTGGGTATTGGCCTTCAGCGCCAGCTTGTCGACCAGCGGAAACAGTTTGCTCGCCGGCGACAGCGCTTCACTGACGATGGTCAGATGGGTTTCCCAACCGCGCGCCAGCGCTTCGGCATCCGTGGTCAGCTTGTCCGCCGCCTCCAGCAGCACTCGTCCGCGTTCCAGCAACATGCGCCCGACGTTGGTGAACTTGGTACGGTGGCCGGAGCGATCGAACAGCACCACGTCCAATTCTTCTTCCAATTTTTGCATGGTGTAGCTGAGCGCCGAGGGCACCCGCCCCAGCTCATCGGCTGCCGCAGCAAAGCTGCCACGTCGGTCGATCGCATCCATAACCCTTAACGCTTCAAGCGTTAACGCCCGATCTCTGGCCATCGAATCTCTCTGTCAGGAAATTTGAATATGCCGACCAGATTAACTGGCTAACAATCCGGCGTCCAGATGCTTACCATTTGGATAATGAATTTAGAGAGCCGATTGCCATGATTACATGCAGAACAGCACAACAATGCGGGCAAGCTGACTTTGGTTGGCTGCAGGCTCGCTACACCTTTTCTTTTGGACATTACTTCGATCCCAAGCTGATGGGCTACGCCTCGTTGCGGGTGCTGAATCAGGAGGTGCTGGCGCCGGGTGCATCATTCCAACCACGCACCTATCCCAGCGTGGATATCCTGAATCTGATCTTGCAGGGGGAAGCCGAATACCGCGACAACGACGGCAATACCGTGCGCGCCAAGACCGGTGAAGCCTTGTTGTTGGCCACGCAGCCCGGGCTGAGCTACAGCGAACAAAACGTCAGCAGCGATACGCCGCTGACCCGTCTGCAACTGTGGTTGGACGCCTGCCCGGAGCGCAACAACGAACGAGTGCAGCGCCTGACCCTGCCGGATAACGGTTCGACATTGCTGGCGTCGCCGGACGGTGCGCAAGGCAGCCTGCAACTGCGACAGCAGGTATGGATCCATCATTTGGATTTACAGCCGGGCGAACAGCAGACGTTTGCGCTGAACGGGCAGCGGGCTTACCTGCAGTCGATCCACGGCACCATTGAAGCCAATGGCGACCGTAACGAAGGCCAACGGTTGACCTGTGGCGACGGGGCGTTTATCCATGAAGAGAACCGCCTGACGATCCGCGCCGAAACGCCGCTGCGCGCGCTGCTGATTGATTTACCGGTGTGAATCAAGCGGGCACGGCATGCCGACCCCATTGAGTACAAATTGAAAAAACCCCGCGTAACTTGCGTCACGCGGGGTTTCCTTTATAGAGGGAGTTGACCGGTAAGCCGGGTTCTGTCGTGGACAGTCATTCCTCTAGGCCAGCAATCGCTCACTGGCTCAAGCAGCCTACCCGGGTTCAGTACGGGCCGTACCATGTGAACCCCTATTTGGCCTTGCTCCGGGTGGAGTTTACCGTGCCACGAACTGTTGCCAGCCGCGCGGTGCGCTCTTACCGCACCCTTTCACCCTTACCTGATCCCGCTTGCGCGGGCCATCGGCGGTTTGCTCTCTGTTGCACTAGTCGTAGGCTTGCGCCTCCCAGGCGTTACCTGGCACCCTGCCCTATGGAGCCCGGACTTTCCTCCCCTCCACCTGTCTCCCCCGAAAGGGACGGCAGTGAAGCGGCGACTGTCTGGTCAACTCCGGCGCGGATAGTAGCGTTGCGCTCACGGCAGGTCAACCGCTTTACTGTTCTTGTTGCTCTAACGCGTATTTATATAACGCATTTTTCTTCACGCCGTGGATTTCCGCCGCCAGCGCCGCCGCCTTTTTCAGCGGCAATTCTTTTTGCAACAGCGCCAGCGTGCGCAACGCTTCCAGCGGCAATGCGTCATCCTGCGCCTTATGGCCTTCGACGATCAGCACCATTTCACCGCGGCGGCGCACTTCGTCTTCCTGCACCCAGGCCAACAGTTCCCCCACCGGCGCCCCCGTGATGGACTCCCAGGTTTTGGTCAGCTCACGCGCCAGCACCACATAGCGCTGCGGCCCCCACACGGTGACCATGTCCTGCAAACTTTCCAGCAACCGGTGGGTCGATTCGTAGAAAATCAACGTGCGCGGTTCCTCTGCCAGCGCCATCAGCGTATCCTTACGCCCCTTGGTTTTCGCCGGCAGGAACCCTTCGTAACAGAAGCGGTCTGAAGCAACACCGGCGGCACACAGTGCGGTGGTTGCCGCACACGCGCCCGGCAACGGTACCACGCGAATGCCGGCTTCGCGGCAACGGCGTACCAGGTGATAACCGGGATCGTTGATCAACGGCGTGCCGGCATCGGAAACCAGCGCAATGCTCTGGCCTTCCTGCAGTTTCGCCAGCAGTTGGTCCGCCTTTTGTTGTTCGTTATGGTCATGCAGCGCAAACAGCCGCGCGCTAATCGCAAAGTGTTGCAACAGCAGCCCGGTGTGGCGCGTGTCCTCGGCCGCAATCAGATCAACGCTTTTCAGTACCTCTAACGCGCGGTGGGTAATATCCCCCAAATTGCCGATGGGGGTGGGCACCACATACAGCGTTGATGCAGAAATGACTGATTGTTGGTGTTGATTCATTGTTTCATCCGGGTTGCCGATTTAATATTGAGCATCTTGAAAAAAACATCACTGGATACAGTATGCTTTCCTCAACATTCGTTCGTACCAAAGCAGGGCGTTCAAAGCCTGTCCGACTTACCGCAGTTATCGCGGCAGCCCTGTTCCTTGCAGGCTGTCCTGGTCAGGCCCCACAGACGCCGCCCGCCAATATACAGGACGAAGCGAGCGCCAGCTCCGATTACTATCTGAAGCAGTTGCAACAAAGCAGCGATGATAACAAGGCTGACTGGCAATTACTTGCTATTCGCGCGCTGTTACGTGAAGGAAAACTGCCACAGGCCGGTGAACAACTGAAGCAACTGCCGAAAAACCTCAGCAGCGTTCAGCAGGTTGAACGCCAGTTGTTGACCGCAGAATTGCAGGTGGCGAACAAAAGTTACGTGAGCGCCCGCAGCACGCTGGGCCATCTGGATAACGGTTCGCTGTCAGCCAACCAATTGGTGCGCTTCTACCAGGCACAGATCGCCGCCAACCAGGGCAAACCGTCTCTGCCGCTGATCCGCGCCTACGTTGCGCAGGAACCGCTGCTGACCGGCAAGGCTCATCAAACCAATCTGGATCAAACCTGGCTGGCGCTGCTGCAGTTGACGCCGCAGGACATGAACAGCCTGGTGATCAACGCTAATGAGAATGTGTTGCAAGGCTGGCTGGATTTGCTGCGCGTTTATCAAGAAAACAAGCAAGATCCCGACCTGCTGAAAGCCGGAATCAAAGACTGGCAAAACCGTTACCCGCAGAACCCGGCGGCGAAAACGTTGCCGGCGCAGCTGAATCAGGTGCTGAACTTTACCCAGGCTTCCACGTCCAAAATCGCCCTGCTGCTGCCGATGAACGGCCAGGCAAAAGTGTTCGCCGATGCGATCCAACAAGGTTTTGAAGCGGCGAAAAACGGCATGGCCGCACCGGCGCAGGTACAGCAACAGCAATCTGAACCTGCCAGCAATCCCGATCAGGCTTCAGCCTCTGCGGACGTCAATGCCAACGGTGCGGTAAGTACCTCGGCACCGTCTGCAGATACCGCGCCCGTGACTGCGGCTCAGCCTTCTACGCCGTCCAATGCGCCGATTACGCCGCCGCAGGCCACCAATGCGCAAATTAAAGTGTATGATACCACCAGCCAACCGCTGGCCGCGTTACTGACGCAGGCGCAGCAGGACGGCGCAACTCTGGTGGTAGGCCCGCTGCTGAAAGAGAACGTCGATCAGCTGTCCGGCAGCACCACCACGTTGAATGTGCTGGCGCTCAATCAGCCGGGAACGCCGAAAGACAATCCGAACATCTGTTACTTCGCCTTGTCGCCGGAAGACGAAGCGCGCGACGCAGCCCGTCACATGTGGGAACAACAAAAGCGCCAGCCGCTGTTGCTGATCCCGCGCGGTTCGTTCGGCGATCGCATTGCCAAAGCCTTTAACCAGGAATGGCAAAAACTGGGCGGTCAGACCGTGCTGCAACAAGGCATCGGCTCTGCCGGCGAACTGCGTCAATCGGTGAACAGCGGTGGCATCCGCATGACCGGTACGCCGATCTCCGCAGCACCGGCTCCGCAGGCCGTAACCATTGCCGGGCTGACCATTCCGGCGCCGCCAAGCGATGTGCCTGCCGAGTCCGGCGGTAACGTGGACGCGGTCTATATCGTGGCGACCCAGTCCCAGTTGACGCTGATCAAACCGATGATCGACATGGCCACCACCTCGCGCAGCAAACCGGCAATGTACGCCAGCTCACGCAGCTATCAGGCCGGTGCAGGCCCGGACTTCCGCCTGGAAATGGAAGGCCTGCAGTTCAGCGATATCCCGCTGCTGGCCGGGGCCAACCCGCAGCTGTTGCAGCAGGCGAGCAGCCGGTTCCGCAACGACTATTCGCTGGTGCGTCTGTACGCAATGGGGATGGATGCCTGGACATTGGCCAATCACTTTGCTGAAATGCGCCAGCTCCCCGGTTTCCAGGTGTCCGGCACCACCGGCATGCTGACCGCCTCACCGAGCTGTGTGATCAACAGGAAACTGCCTTGGCTGCAATACCGTCAGGGAATGGTCGTTCCGGTCTCTTGAGTCAACGCGCCAAGGGGGCGGGCTATGAGTTACAAGCCCGCCGCTATCTGGAACGCGCCGGGCTCACCTTCTTCGCCGCCAACGTTACGCTGCGCGGCGGTGAGCTCGATCTCATCATGCGCGATGGCCAAACCTGGGTGTTTGTTGAAGTCCGCTACCGCCGCAGCGACGCCTTTGGCGGTGCGGCCGCCAGTGTGACTTACCGTAAACAGCAGCGGTTGCTGCATGCCGCCGCCGTTTGGTTGGCGGGGCGCGGAGCCAGTTTTGACACATCGTCTTGCCGTTTTGATGTTTTGGCCATGACCGGTAGCCAGTTAGAATGGATACCCAATGCCTTCAATGCGGATTAATCATGGTTTACCGGTGCAGACCGGCCCTTTGACTTAGTGGATTAATACAACGTGCTGGATAGAATTAAAGCCTGTTTTACCGAAAGCATCCAAACCCAGATTGCGGCGGCGGAAGCCTTGCCCGACGCCATCTCGCGTGCAGCGATGACGCTGGTTCAATCCTTACTTAACGGTAATAAAATTCTGTGCTGCGGCAACGGTACCTCGGCGGCCAACGCGCAGCATTTCGCCGCCAGCATGATCAATCGCTTTGAAACCGAGCGCCCAAGCCTGCCGGCTATTGCCCTGAACGCCGATAACGTGGTGCTGACGGCGATCACCAACGATCGTCTGCACGATGAAGTCTATGCCAAGCAGGTGCGCGCCCTCGGCCATGCCGGCGACGTCTTGCTGGCAATTTCCACCCGCGGCAACAGCCGTGATATTGTGAAAGCGGTCGAAGCCGCAGTGACGCGCGATATGACGATTGTCGCACTCACCGGTTACGACGGCGGGGAACTGGCCGGTTTGCTCGGCCAACAGGATGTCGAGATCCGTATCCCATCGCATCGCAGTGCTCGCATTCAGGAAATGCATATGCTTACAGTAAATTGCCTGTGCGACCTGATAGATAATACGTTGTTTCCCCACCAGGACGATTAAGGAACTGAGATGAAGCTAAAAGCCACATTTGCAGTGCTGTCCAGCGCCCTGCTGTTACAAGGCTGTATTGCCGGCGTTGTCGTCGGCAGCGCGGCTGTCGCCACCAAGAGCGCCACCGATCCGCGCAGCGTAGGTACTCAGGTAGACGACGGCACATTGGAAGCCCGGGTCGAAAACGCCATGAGTAAAGATCAGCAACTGAAGAAAGACGCCCGGGTGGTTGCTACCGCCTATCAGGGTAAAGTCTTGCTGACCGGCCAGTCGCCGAGCACCGACCTCGCCGCCCGCGCCAAGCAAATAGCGATGGGCGTTGAAGGCACGGCCGAAGTGTATAACGAGATCCGTCAGGGAACGCCGGTCAGCCTGAGTACCGCGTCCTCGGATACCTGGATCACCACCAAGGTCCGTTCACAGTTGCTGACCAGCGACACGGTGAAATCCTCTAACGTGAAAGTCACCACCGAAAACGGTGAGGTATTCTTGCTGGGTCTGGTCACACAACAGGAAGCGCAATCGGCCGCGCAGATCGCCAGCCAGGTGAGCGGCGTGAAGCACGTCACTACCGCCTTTACTCTGGTGAAATAACCTGCTGCGCCGGGATGGGCCTAAAAGCTTTATCCCGGCGTGCTAATCCAGGTTATTTTCTTTCAGAAAACCTTCCCCACCCAGTTGCCGCATCTGGCGCATAATCCACTGCTGCCGTTGAATCACATAGCCGGAAGGCGCACCGGCCTTAAAACGATGCGGGTTAGGCAACACCGCCGCCAGCAGCGCCGCTTCAGAAGCGGTCAGACGTTTAGCCGGCTTATTGAAAAAGCGTTGCGACGCCTCTTCCACACCGAATACCCCATCGCCAAACTCAACGATATTCAGGTAAACCGTCAGGATGCGCCGTTTGGTCCACACCAGCTCAATCCCCGATGTCAGCCCGGCCTCCAGCCCCTTGCGCAGCCAACTGCGGCCATCCCACAGAAACAGGTTCTTCGCCGTTTGCTGCGACAGCGTGGAGGCGCCGCGAATGCGTGTGGGGCGACGTTCGTTGTGGCTGAGCGCCTTTTCGATCGCCGCCACGTCGAACCCCCAATGTTCAGGGAACTTCTGGTCCTCCGCCGCCATGACCGCCAGCGCCATTTGCGGGGAAATAGCGTCCATCGATACCCAGTCGGAGTGCGCCACATAGCCAAAATCACCGCTCAGCCAGGCGCCGACCTGCCGCTCAACCATCACCGCAGAAAAAGGCACCGGCAAGAAAGCAAAAACCGCGATCCCAAGCAGCCACAGGCCAACAAGTGCAATAACTCCACGCTTCAGCCAAAACCAGGGTCGGGAAAAAATCGATTTGCCCGCGGACTTTCTCATTCAGCTAAATCCAGTACCCGTGAAACCAGCTTATCAATCCCGTCGGCCGCCTCGCCGATAGATTTCGCCAACATATAGGCCGGCGTGGTCACCACTTTGTTCTCAATATCAACCACGATGTCATCAACCGGGCAAATAACCGGTTCGCCGCCCATGGCATCAATCACTTCACCCAAGTCCGGATCGTTGCCAATGGTCAGCCGCACTTGTTGATCCAACAGTTTCGGCAGCAATGCGGGGCTAATACACATAAAACCAATTGGTTTATTTGCCTTATACATTTGCTGCGTTAACTTAGCTAAATCTTTATCAATCCAGCATTCTGCCCCTTCACTGGCAAAGCTGCTGAGGTTCTTCGCCGCGCCAAATCCACCGGGTACAATCAGCGCGTCCAACTGGCTGGCATCGGCCTGTGAAAGCGGCTGAATGTTCCCTCTGGCAATACGCGCCGACTCGACCAAAACATTGCGTTCTTCCGGCATTTCATCGCCAGTTAAGTGATTAATAACATGAAGTTGAGATTTATCCGGTGCAAAACACACCGCCTGTGCCCCCGCACGGTCCAACGCAAGCAGCGTCAGGACGGCCTCATGGATCTCCGCACCGTCATAAACTCCGCAGCCGCTTAGCACAACGCCAACGTTTTTCATCACCCTTACTCCTTTTGAGACTGTCAACTGGTTAGTGCTCGGAGTTAACAAACACTAATCTACATCACACATTTTAATGAATCTTCTAACAAGAGCGCTTACATTTGCTATGTTGTTGGCTGTATGATGTTTAGGAATTCTCTACAACCTGCTCGACCAGAACACTGAATACCAATACGCAGGTTCACAATTTCCCTGGTGTTGGCGCAATATTCGCGCACCCCGGCCTAGGTCGGGGTCATTTTTTTTCAGCGTTCGCAACCCACTCACGCAGTACCTGCACGTCGTTGCGCCATTCCTGCTTCAGCTCATCAACCCAATCCTGCACGTTATCCCACCAGGCCGGCAGCGTCGGGGTTTGAATTTGCTGTGCAAGCTGCTGCAGATGGCGCAGGCCAACCGAACCGCATGCGCCCTTGATTTTGTGCCCTTCTTCGGTGATGCCTTTCTGGTCACGCGCCGTCATATTGGAATCCAGCACCGCCAGATAGCCCGGCATCATCTGCTCAAACATCTCCAGGCTCTGATGAATCAGTTGTGGTCCCACCAGGTCCATGTACTGTTCCAGCATTGTGGTATCCAGTAACGACTCATTAATCTGCATCGCCTTTTGCTCCGTTTTCTTAGTGGTATGAGAGGGTTGATGATCCCAGTAATGTTTAATGACTTTGGTCAACGCCGGTACCGAAAGCGGTTTGCTCAGTACATCGTCCATCCCCGCGTCGAGATACTCTTTTTTGTCTTTCAGTACGTTGGCGGTCAAGGCAACCAGCGGCGGCAGCGCTTGCCCGGCATAACGTTCACGCAGCACCCGGGCGATATCCAGCCCCGTCATGTCCGGCAGTTGGATGTCCAGCAGCACCAGATCAAACTCGTCCGGATCGAACATCGCCAGCGCGTCGGCGCCGTTCATCGCCACGTCCACGCTGTTGCCGAGCTTTTCCAGCACCGAACGCGCCACAATCACGTTCAGTTCGATATCTTCCACCAGCAGGATATGCAGTGCCGGCAACGGCAGGTCCTCTTCGGCCTGCGTCTCACTTTCCGCTTCCTGCACCGCCGGCGCGTTGATGGTCAAAGTGAAGCAAGAACCGTGCCCCTGCACGCTGCTGACGGAGATATCGCCGCCCATGCTCTGCGCCAGCCGCTTGGAAACGGCCAGCCCAATGCCGGTCCCGGTCGCCGGGCGGCCGCCGTGCTGATCTTTCACCTGATAATACATGGCGAAGATCTTGTCCTGTTCGTCCTGCGGAATACCCATACCGGAGTCTTCCACTTCAAACACCAGCCGATCCTGCTCCTCACGCCGCACGCGCACCACAATCTGCCCCTGCGGGGTGAACTTCACGGCATTGCCGATCAGGTTCCACAGGATCTGCCGCAGGCGGGTGCCGTCCGTAATGATTTGTTGGGGCAGCGGCGGTTGTGGCTCCATCACGAATTGCAGGCCCTTTGGCTGCGCCAGCAGGCCGGAGAGGTTTTCCAGATCCGCCAGGAAGCCGGTAAAATCCACCGGCTGGTTGTCGAGCTGCACTTTTCGCCGCTCGAGTTTGTCCATCTCGATAATGTCATTGAAGATATTGCCCAGCGTGATCGCGCTGACATGGATGGTCTTCAGGTATTTCAGTTGTTCATCGTTCAAATCGGTATCGAGCAGAATGCGGCTCAGCCCGACTATGCCGTTAAGCGGTGTACGAAGCTCGTGGCTGATCGTTGATATGAAGGTGGTCTTGTCCCTGCTGGCGTTCTCCAGCGCGTCCTGGTAGCGCTTACGCTCGGTTATATCGCGCCCAAAGCCCATCAGCCCATGACGTTTGCCCACGCGATCGTAAAACGGCACCTTGCGCAGCTCGAAACAGGCCTTGCGGCCATCCGGGTAAACCAGCCACTGTTCGTAGGTCAGGGAGACGTTATGGCGAAAGACCTTCTCGTCGGTTTCTATCACCTTTTCGGCGATTTCCTGGCTATAGACGTCAAACGGCGTCAGGCCGATCAGCTGTTTTTCGCTTTTGCCGGTCAGCAGCTCCATCGCCCGGTTACAGCCGGAGAATTCTTTGTCTTCGTTGCGGTAATACACCAGGTCAGGGGAAGCATCGAGGAACGAACGCAACAGCGCCGATTGTTGCCCCAGTTCAATCTGCGCCAGCTCGCGCTGCTCCATCTCTTCCGTCAGCTTGTCCATCACCTGCTGGCGCTCTTCCTCCGCTTTGATACGGTCGGCGATTTCCTGATTCAACTGGCTGATATTGTCTTTAAGCTGCTGGTTCAGCTCCAGATCGCGGTGGCGCATTTCTTCCAGTTTATCGACCAGCCGCGCCAGGCGCTGGCGAGATTCTTCCAGTTGCTCGACCACCACCGACAGAAAATACACCGCCCACGGCGTAATCAGCAGGCCGAAGAAGATCGAACGCACCACGTCGATGCTTTCCACTTCGCCGCGCAGCAGCATGGTCACCGCCATCTGCACCACCATCGCCAGTACCACCAGCGCCGAAGCCAGCAGCAGCGAAAAGCGTACCAGCCCCAGTTTCACCATTAAATCAACGTAGTACTGGGCTAACACCCGGATTTGCTTCATAGCGGCTCCCATCAGACAGAATCGGTTAAATCATACCGTAAAACCTCGGTGAGATAAGGAAGCAAACACCGAAGTGTGGGAAAGTTTGCAAATCAAAACAGCGATCAAGGGCGATATTGCCGCTTTTCGTCCAACCCGCTGCCCTGCCCGCCATATCGCTGCAGGTAACCGCCGACCGCCTGCATGCCATTCCAGCGGTTTTCGCACCATAATGGTGCCAACAGCGTCGGTCGACGGGCGTTGGCGGAGATGCGGTGATAAACAATCTCTTTCGGCGTATGGCGGATCATCTCCCCGGCGCTGGCAGCGTACTCCGCAAGTGCCAGTTCAGGCATCCGCCCAGCCTGCCAGGCCCGCGCCAGGGTGCTGCCGGCAACAATATGCAGCGGGTGCAGCTTGATGCCATCCACGCCGCTGTCCACTACCTGCCGCAGCGTAGCCAGATGATCGGCCGCAGTTTCTCCCGGCAACCCGACGATCAGGTGGCAGCACACCTTCAACCCGCGTTCGCGCGCCAGCCGGGCGGTGCGCTGATAACAGGAGAAATCGTGGCCGCGATTAATGCGCTTCAGCGTTTTATCGTGCGCAGTCTGCAGACCCAGCTCGAGCCAAACCTCATACCCTTGTTCAAGGTAGCCCGCCAGCAGATCCAGCGCGGCGGTGGGTACGCAGTCCGGCCGCGTACCAACGCAGATCCCGACCATATCGGCCTGCGCCAGCGCTTGCCGATACATGTCCGCCAACAGGCTCACTTCTGCATAAGTACTGGTATAAGCCTGAAAGTAGGCCAGGTAACGTTTTGCGCGGTTGACCCTGCCGGCCTGTACCGTCAGTTGTTCGGCAATGCCCTGCCGCTGCATCTGTTCGTCCGCAAAGGAGGCCACGTTGCAGAAGGTACAGCCGCCGCGTCCCAGGGTACCGTCACGATTTGGGCAGCTGAAACCGCCGTGCAGCGTGAGTTTATGGATCTTTTCGCCGTACCGGCGCTGGAGATCGGCGCCAAACATATTGACTAATTGCGGCAACTGCATAATCTTGTCTTTCTCTGTGCCCAAAGCCCGTGATGCTAATAAGAAACGGCTTTTCCCGCGATGACAGAGATCAACGCTTTCCCCGCAAGGCTTCACCAGGCATAACTATTCATTATAAATGCAAATAAAATCACACGAGCCACGATGAATTTTTCTTATTCTCACGCAACCGTTAACGCCTGTATGACAAAGCGATGAAAAATAGTTACAAATAACAAGAAAGCATAACTTAATAGAATAAAATTCTGACATTCCCACCCGCACTAGCATGGTGCAGAGATTCAGAGGTTGCACTATAGTGAGACAGCTCACATTTCCTCGGAGCCGGACGCTCCTCGCCATCACCGTAAATTCATGTAAAAAACATTGAAATTCAAAAAGATAACCTACATTAATTCAATAAAAAACACTCTTAAGCCTATATTTGACCTGCGTATTCTTTCTCGCTAAGTTGGAAGTCCGCTGGAAGCTTTCTGGACGGGCAAACGTCTCGTCATATTTATGCAGTTATTTAAGACTCCCTCTTAAAACAAGTCATTCACCACTTGTGAGAACCGTCACGAGAGGCCATTGATGGAGGGCGGAAAAGCAGATCGGCGATAGTAACCTTGCTGATTGGACTTCCGCCTGACGTTGGGAAGCCCCCTCGCAGTTGGTTGTAAGAGTCACGCAGAGCCTGGGGAGGTTCACTGATATGTTGTACGATAAATCCCTTGAGAGGGACAACTGTGGTTTCGGCCTAATCGCCCACATAGAAGGCGAACCTAGCCACAAGGTGGTGCGAACTGCTATTCACGCGCTGGCCCGTATGCAGCACCGTGGCGCAATCCTTGCTGACGGCAAGACTGGCGACGGTTGCGGCCTGTTATTGCAAAAGCCCGATCGCTTTTTCCGCATGGTTGGGGAAGAGCGCGGCTGGCGTTTGGCCAAGAACTACGCCGTTGGCATGATGTTCCTCAGCCAGAACGAAGAGGAAGCCCGTGCCAGCCGCCGCATTGTGGAAGAAGAGCTGCAAAATGAAACGCTGTCGGTCGTGGGCTGGCGTGAAGTGCCGACCAATCCGGACGTTTTGGGCGAGATCGCCCTCTCTTCCCTGCCGCGCATTGAACAGATTTTCGTTAACGCCCCGGCAGGCTGGCGCCCACGCGATATGGAACGCCGCCTGTTTGTGGCGCGTCGCCGTATCGAAAAACGCGTTCAGGACGACAGCTTCTATGTCTGCAGCTTCTCGAATCTGGTCACGATCTATAAAGGCCTGTGCATGCCTGCGGATCTGCCGCGTTTCTATCTCGATCTGGCGGACCTGCGCCTGGAATCGGCCATCTGCCTGTTCCACCAGCGTTTCTCCACCAACACCGTGCCGCGCTGGCCGCTCGCGCAGCCGTTCCGTTATTTGGCGCACAACGGTGAGATCAACACCATCACCGGCAACCGCCAATGGGCGCGCGCGCGTACTTATAAATTCCAGACGCCGCTGATCCCGGATTTGCAAACCGCCGCCCCCTTCGTTAACGAAACCGGTTCCGACTCCAGCTCGCTGGACAACATGCTGGAGCTGCTGCTGGCCGGGGGCATGGACCTGATCCGCGCCATGCGTTTGCTGGTGCCGCCGGCCTGGCAGAACAACCCGGACATGGACACCGACCTGCGCGCCTTCTTCGACTTCAACTCGATGCACATGGAGCCGTGGGACGGCCCGGCGGGCATCGTGATGTCCGATGGCCGCTACGCCGCCTGTAACCTGGACCGTAACGGTCTGCGCCCGGCGCGTTATGTGATAACCAAGGATAAACTGATCACCTGCGCCTCCGAAGTCGGCATCTGGGATTACCAGCCGGATGAAGTGGTGGAAAAAGGCCGCGTCGGCCCTGGCGAGTTGATGGTGATCGACACCCGCAGCGGCAAGATCCTGCACTCCGCCGAAACCGACGACGATCTGAAAAGCCGCCATCCGTATAAAGAGTGGATGGAAAAGAACGTCAAGCGCCTGGTGCCGTTCGAGGATCTGCCTGAAGATCAGGTCGGTAGCCGTGAACTCGACGACTCGCAGCTCGAGACCTATCAGAAACAGTTCGGCTACAGCAGCGAAGAGCTGGATCAGGTGATCCGCGTGCTGGGCGAGATCGGCCAGGAAGCCACCGGCTCAATGGGTGACGACACCCCGTTCGCCGTGCTCTCCAGCCGTCCGCGCATCGTTTATGATTATTTCCGCCAGCAGTTCGCGCAGGTGACCAACCCGCCAATCGACCCGCTGCGCGAAGCGCATGTGATGTCGCTGGCGACCAGCATCGGCCGTGAAATGAACGTGTTCTGCGAGGCCGAAGGCCAGGCGCACCGCCTGAGTTTCAAATCGCCGATCCTGCTCTACTCCGACTTCAAGCAGCTCACCACGCTGGAAGGCGAATATTATCGCGCTGACACGCTCGATCTGACCTTCGATCCTGCAGTTCAGGATCTGGAGCAGACCATCCGCGCCCTGTGCGACGAAGCGGAACGTAAAGTCCGCGACGGCGCCGTGCTGCTGGTACTGTCCGATCGCGCCATCGCCGCCAACCGTCTGCCGGTGCCTGCGCCGATGGCAGTAGGCGCGATCCAGACCCGTTTGGTAGAGAAAAGCCTGCGCTGCGACGCCAACATCATCGTTGAAACCGCCAGCGCCCGCGATCCGCACCACTTCGCCGTGCTGTTGGGCTTCGGCGCGACCGCGATCTATCCGTACCTGGCCTACGAAACGCTGGCCAAACTGGTAGATACCCAGGCGATCGACAAGAAATACCGCGAAGTGATGCTGAACTACCGTAACGGCATCAATAAAGGCCTGTACAAGATCATGTCCAAAATGGGCATCTCGACTATCGCCTCTTACCGCTGCGCCAAACTGTTTGAAGCGGTCGGTCTGCACCGTGATTTGTCCGATCTCTGTTTCCAGGGTGCAGTCAGCCGCATCGGCGGCGCCAGCTTCAGCGACTTCCAGCAGGATTTGCAGAACCTCTCCAAGCGCGCCTGGCTGAAGCGCAAACCGCTGGAACAGGGCGGCCTGCTGAAGTTCGTCCACGGCGGCGAGTACCATGCGTACAACCCTGACGTGGTGAGCACCTTGCAAACTGCAGTGCACAGCGGCAAATACAGCGACTATCAGGCTTACGCCAAACTGGTGAATGAACGCCCGGTCGCCATGCTGCGCGACCTGCTGGCCATTACGCCGCAAGGCACGCCGATTCCGGTCGACCAGGTTGAACCGGCGGAATCGCTGTTCAAACGCTTCGATACTGCAGCAATGTCTATCGGCGCACTGAGCCCGGAGGCCCACGAATCGCTGGCCATCGCCATGAACAGCCTCGGCGGTTTCTCCAACTCCGGTGAAGGCGGCGAAGACCCTGCCCGTTACGGCACCAACAAGGTTTCACGCATCAAGCAGGTGGCATCCGGCCGTTTCGGCGTGACGCCGGCCTACCTGGTGAATGCCGACGTGATCCAAATTAAGGTGGCGCAAGGGGCAAAACCGGGTGAAGGCGGTCAGTTGCCTGGCGACAAAGTGACGCCTTATATCGCCAAGCTGCGTTATTCGGTGCCGGGCGTAACCCTGATTTCTCCACCGCCGCACCATGACATCTATTCGATCGAAGATCTGGCGCAGCTGATTTTCGACCTGAAACAGGTCAACCCGAAAGCGATGATCTCGGTGAAACTGGTTTCCGAACCGGGCGTCGGCACCATCGCTACCGGCGTGGCGAAAGCCTATGCCGATCTGATCACCATCGCCGGTTACGACGGCGGTACCGGCGCCAGCCCTCTGTCTTCAGTGAAATACGCCGGTTGCCCGTGGGAACTGGGCCTGGTGGAAACGCAGCAAGCGCTGGTGGCTAACGGCCTGCGCCACAAAATCCGCCTGCAGGTGGATGGCGGCCTGAAAACCGGTGTGGATATCGTCAAAGCGGCGATCCTCGGTGCAGAAAGCTTCGGCTTTGGTACTGGCCCGATGGTAGCGCTGGGTTGTAAATACCTGCGTATCTGTCACCTGAACAACTGCGCAACCGGCGTGGCGACTCAGGATGAAAAACTGCGCCGCGATCACTATCACGGCCTGCCGGAACGCGTAACCAACTACTTCCAGTTCATCGCGCGTGAAACCCGCGAGATTATGGCGCAACTGGGTGTCAGCCAATTGGTTGATCTGATTGGCCGCACTGAGTTCCTGACCGAGCTGGATGGCATCTCCGCCAAGCAGAACAAGCTGGATCTGTCGCCGCTGCTGAAAACCGCAACGCCTCATCCAGGCAAGGCGCTGTACTGCACCGAAAGCAGCAACCCGCCGTTCGACAAAGGGTTGATGAACAAAGATCTGCTGGCGCAGGCGGAGCCGCATATCGAAGCGAAGCACAGCAAGACCTTCTACTTCGATATCCGTAACACCGACCGTTCGGTAGGTGCCACCCTGTCCGGCGCTATTGCCACCGTACATGGCGATCAGGGCATGGCAGCCGACCCGATCAAGGCCCATTTCTCGGGTACCGCAGGCCAGAGCTTCGGCGTATGGAATGCGGGCGGCGTTGAGCTGACCCTGACCGGCGACGCCAACGACTATGTTGGCAAAGGTATGGCCGGCGGCCGTATCGCCGTACGCCCACCGATTGGTTCTGCCTTCCGCAGCCATGAAGCGAGCATTATCGGCAACACCTGTCTGTACGGTGCCACCGGCGGCAAACTGTTCGCAGCAGGCCGTGCGGGTGAGCGCTTCGCGGTGCGTAACTCCGGCGCCATCACCGTAGTTGAAGGCATTGGTGATAACGGTTGTGAATATATGACCGGCGGCATCGTCTGTGTGCTGGGTAAAACCGGCATCAACTTTGGTGCGGGCATGACCGGTGGCTTCGCTTACGTGCTGGATGAAGATGGCGAATTCCGCAAACGTGTGAACCCGGAGCTGGTGGAGGTATTGGATGTCGACCAACTGGCCATTCATGAGGAGCACCTGCGCGGTTTGATTACCGAACACGTGCAAGCGACCGGTTCTGCGCGCGGGGAAGAGATTCTGGCCAACTGGCCGGAATGGGCGCCGAAGTTCGCTCTGGTCAAGCCGAAGTCCAGTGATGTCAAAGCATTGTTGGGTCACCGTAGTCGTTCCGCAGCCGAGCTGCGGGTTCAGGCGCAGTAAGAGGTCATTAATGAGTCAGAATGTTTATCAATTTATCGACCTGCAGCGCGTTGATCCGCCAAAAAAACCGCTGAAGATCCGTAAAATTGAGTTTGTAGAGATTTACGAGCCGTTTTCGGAAACTCAGGCGAAAGCGCAGGCAGACCGTTGTCTTTCCTGTGGTAACCCTTATTGCGAATGGAAATGCCCGGTTCACAACTACATACCGAACTGGCTGAAGCTGGCGAACGAAGGCCGCATCATGGAGGCGGCGGATCTGGCGCACCAGACCAACAGCCTGCCCGAAGTGTGCGGCCGCGTCTGCCCGCAGGATCGCCTGTGTGAAGGTTCCTGTACACTGAACGACGAGTTTGGTGCGGTGACCATCGGTAACATCGAACGTTATATCAGCGATAAAGCGATCGAAATGGGCTGGAAGCCGGACATGTCCCACGTGCAGCCCACCGGCAAGCGTGTAGCGGTGATTGGTGCCGGCCCAGCCGGTTTGGCTTGTGCCGATGTGTTGACCCGTAACGGCGTGAAAGCGGTAGTTTACGATCGTCATCCGGAGATCGGCGGGCTGCTGACCTTCGGTATTCCGGCCTTCAAGCTGGAAAAAGAAGTGATGGTGAAACGCCGTGGCATCTTCAGCGAGATGGGTATTGAGTTCCAGCTGAATACCGAAGTGGGCAAGGACATCACCATGGATGCGCTGCTGAACGAGTTTGACGCCGTGTTCCTTGGCGTCGGCACCTATCAGTCGATGCGCGGCGGATTGGAGAACGAGGAAGCGCCTGGCGTCTATGACGCACTGCCATTCTTGATCGCCAACACCAAGCAGCTGATGGGCTATGAAGCCGAGCAGCACGAGCCGTATGTCAGCATGGAAGGCAAGCGCGTGGTGGTTCTGGGCGGTGGCGATACCGCGATGGACTGCGTGCGTACTTCTATCCGTCAGGGCGCAACTCAGGTTATCTGCGCCTACCGTCGTGATGAGGCCAACATGCCGGGTTCCAAACGCGAAGTGAAAAATGCGCGTGAGGAAGGGGTTGAATTCAAATTCAACCTGCAGCCGCTGAGCATCGAACTGAACAGCGCCGGCCGCGTCGCCGGCGTGAAAATGGTTCGCACTCAGTTGGGTGAGCCGGATGCCAATGGCCGTCAGGTTGCTGAGCAAGTGCCGGGTTCCGAGCACGTGATCGATGCCGATGCCGTAGTGTTGGCGTTTGGTTTCCGCCCGCACAAGATGGATTGGCTGGCGGCACATGACGTTCAACTCGACAAGCAGGGCCGCATTGTGGCGCCGGAAAGCACCGATAACGCCTTCCAGACCAGCAACCCGAAAATCTTCGCCGGTGGCGATGCGGTGCGCGGTTCAGATCTGGTCGTCACGGCGATTGCCGAAGGCCGTAAAGCTGCCGATGGCATCATGAGCTATCTGGAAGTGTAATATCCCTTCTGCTTCATGCCTCAGGGGCCCGGTTCAATACCGGGCCCCTTGTTTTTCCGCACACGCAGCACCCGCCGCCCTTCTGCGCCCGATAGAACGATTGCATGCATCAGTGAAAAACGGTTTGTTCGGCAGGATCGGGGCAATAAAAAAGGCCGCCTGAGCGACCTTTGCTGTTCATTGCTGCGGGATTATTTCACCACGCGCAGCGCTGGACGGCCACCGCGCGGCGGCTGTGGCGGTTCATCGTCCGGCTCGTTGTCATCACTCACGTCCGGGCGATCGCCATCAATCACCGACATCAGGCTTTCCGATGGGATCGTCTCATTGTCCATGCCTTCAAAGGTGCCTTCCGCCTCATAGGCGGCTTCCGGTTCAAACATGGTGCCTGCGCCATTTTCACGCGCATAAATCGCCAGTACCGCTGCCATTGGCACCGAAACCTGACGTGGCACACCACCGAAACGCGCGTTGAAATGCACTTCGTCGTTGCCTAACTCCAGGCTACCTACCGCACGTGGCGCAATATTCAGTACGATCTGACCATCGCGGGCAAACTCCATCGGCACCTGTACGTCAGGGCGCGTTACATCCACCACCAGATGCGGAGTCAACTGATTATCAAGCAACCAGTCATAGAACGCCCTCAGCAGGTACGGACGGCGCGGGGTCATCTGAGACATATCCATGACGCTTAGCCCCGGGTCTGCAGGCGCATTTCGCGCTCGGCTTCAGTCAGGGAGGCCAGGAAGGCGTCACGCTCGAACACGCGGGTCATGTAGCCTTTCAGCTCTTTGGAACCGGCACCGCTCAGTTCAATGCCCAACTGCGGCAAACGCCACAGCAGCGGCGCCAGGTAGCAATCCACCAGGCTAAACTCTTCGCTCATGAAGTAAGGGGTCTGACCAAAGATCGGGGCAATCGCCAACAGTTCTTCGCGCAGCTGACGGCGGGCCGATTCTGCTTCCTGGCCATTGCTCTTCTCGATTTTGTACATCAGCGAGTACCAGTTCTTCTCGATACGCAGCATCATCAGGCGGCTTTCACCACGAGCGACCGGGTAAACCGGCATCAGCGGCGGGTGCGGGAAGCGCTCATCCAGGTATTCCATGATGATACGGGATTCATACAGGGTCAGCTCGCGATCAACCAGCGTAGGCACCGTCTGGTACGGGTTGAGGTCAATCAGATCCTGCGGCAGGTTATCCAACTCAACCTGCTCAATCTCGACGCTGACACCTTTCTCCGCCAGTACGATACGTACTTGATGGCTAAAAATGTCGGTCGGGCCAGAAAACAGCGTCATTACCGAACGTTTGTTGGCAGCGACAGCCATGAAAACCTCCAAGTTTATCTAGAAAATACTGCGAATAGCCAACTGACAGGCTGCTATCCTGAATGATCTTGACCGCTGGCCAGCAGCACACAGATAAACCTTGGGTCTAAAACAGGACGCGGAGGTAGACTGACGACAGCTGCATGGCGAACAGGCGCAAAAGTGGATGATAGTTTACCAGATTTTGCTTGTTTTGTGGGGACTGTGCGGTGATTTCGTGTTGAATTGTCTGATATACCACAGATTTTAGTCGAGCGAAGGTGATTTTCAGGCATAAAAAAACCCGGTGAAGCACCGGGTTTTTGGCGTAAACTCCACTGCCGAAGCAGTAAAAATTAACGCTTGGAGAACTGCGGACGACGACGTGCTTTACGCAGGCCGACTTTCTTACGTTCAACCTGACGAGCGTCACGAGTAACGAAGCCAGCTTTACGCAGCTCACCACGCAGAGTCTCGTCATATTCCATCAGTGCACGGGTGATACCGTGACGGATAGCGCCAGCTTGACCAGAGATACCACCACCTTTAACAGTGATGTACAGGTCAAATTTGCCAACCATGTCGACCAGTTCCAGCGGCTGACGAACTACCATGCGGGCAGTTTCGCGACCGAAGTACTGTTCCAGGCTGCGCTGGTTAATTACGATGTTACCGTTGCCCGGCTTGATGAAGACGCGAGCGGCGGAGCTTTTGCGGCGACCAGTGCCGTAGTATTGATTTTCAGCCATTGCCTATAATCCCGATTAGATGTCAAGAACTTGCGGTTGCTGTGCCGCGTGAGTGTGCTCGTTGCCCGCGTAAACTTTCAGTTTACGGAACATTGCACGACCCAACGGACCCTTTGGCAGCATGCCTTTAACCGCGATTTCAATCACGCGCTCAGGATTGCGGGCAATCATCTCTTCAAAGGTCGCTTGCTTGATACCACCGATGTGGCCGGTGTGGCGGTAATACACCTTGTCTGTACGCTTGTTGCCGGTTACAGCAACTTTTTCTGCGTTCAGAACGATGATGTAGTCACCGGTATCAACGTGCGGGGTGTATTCCGCTTTATGCTTGCCGCGCAAACGACGAGCGAGTTCAGTAGCGAGACGGCCTAAAGTTTTACCATCTGCATCAACAACGAACCAGTCGCGTTTTACGGTTTCTGGTTTAGCTGTAAAAGTTTTCATTAGAAAGCTTACCCAATAATTAGTTACACGTTGGTGAACACCCAAACGCTCGAAAACAGTTGAGGCTCACACGACCATACAAGTCCAGCAAACCTACCCCTTCGAATAGCCATTGCCGGCACTATAAAGTTTTTGGGAAAAAAACTTTGTTGTAACGTGGGGTCGCAAGATTATAGAGAAGTCGCTCACAAAGATCGAACGCTTTTTGAATGGAAAAGCAATTTAGCGCCAGAGAGAGGAAAACGGGGGATCCTGGCGGCCAGATCCCCGGACCATCAAGGCAGATGCGGCAGCTTCAGATACTCTTCGCTTTGCATCTCCTGCAGGCGCGACAGACAGCGCTGATACTCAAACTTCAACCGCTCACCCTGGTAGATATCGAACATCGACGCTTCGGCGGCAATCACCAACTTGACGTGCCGCTCGTAGAATTCGTCCACCAGCGCCAGGAAGCGGCGGGCGGTGTTCTCCTTCAACGGCCCCATTACCTGCACATTGTACAGCATGACGCTGTGATACAGCTTCGACAGCGCAATATAGTCCAGTTGGCTGCGCGGCTCTTCGCACAAAGTATGGAAATCCACCGCCAACACCCCGTCCACCGCGCGGATCGCCTGCAGTGGCCGGTGATTGACCTGCAGCACCGGCGCTGCTTCCCCCGCCTTCCCCGCCAACTTGATGAACATCCGGTCCATGGTGTCTCGGGTTTGACTGTCGAGCGGCGTCAGGTACAAATGCGCCTGAGTCAGAGTACGCAAACGGTAATCGATGCCGGCATCGACGTTCATCACATCGCAGTAGTCGTTAATCAGGGCAATCGCCGGCAGGAAACGCGCGCGTTGCAAGCCGTTGCGGTACAGATCGTCCGGCGGAATATTCGACGTTGCCACCAGCGTGATGCCGCGTGCAAACAGCGCCTGCAACAACGTGGCCAGCAGCATCGCGTCGGTGATGTCGGAAACGAAGAATTCGTCAAAACACACTACGTCGGTCTGCGCCTTGAAACCGTCGGCGATGATCTCCAGCGGGTTCTCCTGCCCCTGCAACTCGGTCAACTCTTCATGTACCCGCAACATAAAGCGGTGGAAGTGCAGTCGCAGTTTGCGCTCTCCCGGCAGGCTGTGGAAAAACATGTCCATCAGCCAGGTTTTACCGCGCCCGACCCCGCCCCACATGTACAGCCCCTGCACCGGACGTCGGCTGGCCGTTTCATCGCCCTTGCCAAGCCAGCGGCTGAACTTGCCGCGCAATCCACCGGCCGGCACGCTTGCCGCAGGTATTTGCTGCAATGCCAGGTAAATGCCTTCCAGCCGGATAACCGCCTGGCGTTGTACCTCATCGGCCTGATATTCCCCCGCCTCCAGCGCCTGCTGGTAGCGTGATAACGGTGATAATGCCTGCATCTGTTCGATGTTCCCTTAGAACCCGTAGAAATTATTTAGCAAATTTTCGCGGCATGTTGATGCTGCTTCGCACCGTTATCGCCACATATGCCCGCGTCGCGACGTCTTGAAAAACCCCGTAAACGCCAGGTTATGGCTTATCAGGATTCCACTCGGACAAGGTTAACGGTTATAGTGGATATTATTAAGTGAAAAATCCCTGCGGAACAACGAAGTCAAAATAGGAGTCATCATGACCTGGGAGTATGCGCTGATTGGTTTAGTCGTCGGCATCGCCATTGGTGCGGTAGCGATGCGTTTTGGTAACCGTAAATTACGTCAACAACAAGTGTTGCAAAACGAGTTGGACAAGAGCAAAACCGAGCTGGAAGAGTATCGTCAGGAGCTGGTCGGCCATTTTGCCCGCAGCGCCGAGCTGCTGGATAACATGGCGCGAGACTATCGCCAGCTGTATCAACATATGGCGAAAAGCTCCAACAACCTGCTGCCGGATCTGCCGATGCAGGAAAATCCGTTCCGATATCGCCTGACCGAAGCCGAAGCCGATAACGATCAGGCACCGGTAGAAATGCCACGCGACTACTCTGAAGGCGCCTCCGGCCTGCTGCGTGGCGAACGTCCGCGCCGCGACTGATCCTCGCCCTGCCCGTGGGCCTGCCCCACGGGTTTTCATCTTGCCCCGCTTGATCCCCCCGCCTGAGCTATCCTTAACGCTGGCGCTTGAGTGAACTTTTCACGCAAATTCACGGTCTTACCCTTCACTATGGTATTGCTGCTGCTTTATCATCACTATTTCACCGGCAGGTATTGAGAGAGTTATTATCAATGAAGAAAAAGTCGTTAATTCTTAGTGCATTGGCAATGAGTATTGGCCTCACGCTCACCTCCGTACCGGCAGTCAGCGCGGCATTGCCCGTCGCCGTTCAGGGGCAATCGCTGCCAAGCCTGGCGCCGATGCTGGAAAAAGTCTTGCCCGCAGTAGTCAGCGTGCATGTTGAAGGGACTCAGGTGCAGCGCCAGCAAGTTCCAGAGGAATTCAAACGCTTCTTCGGCCCCGACGCTCCCGGGCAGCAACAAAGCTCACGCCCGTTCGAAGGGCTGGGATCCGGCGTAATCATCGACGCCGCCAAAGGCTATGTGCTGACCAATAACCACGTCATCAACAACGCCGACAAAATCAGCGTACAGCTGAATGACGGCCGCGAAGTGGACGCCAAACTGGTTGGCCGCGACGAGCAGTCCGATATTGCCCTGCTGCAGCTTAGCGACGTGAAAAACCTGACCGCGATAAAAATGGCGGACTCCGATGCGTTGCGGGTCGGCGATTTCGCCGTTGCCGTCGGCAACCCGTTTGGCCTCGGCCAGACCGCCACCTCCGGCATTATCTCCGCGCTGGGCCGCAGCGGCCTGAACCTGGAAGGGCTGGAAAACTTTATCCAGACGGACGCCTCCATCAACCGCGGTAACTCCGGCGGCGCGCTGGTTAATCTTAACGGCGAGCTGATAGGCATCAACACGGCCATTCTGGCGCCGGGCGGCGGCAACGTCGGCATCGGCTTTGCCATTCCGAGCAACATGGCGCAGAACCTCAGCCGGCAGCTGATCGAATTTGGCGAGGTGAAACGCGGCCTGCTTGGCATTAAAGGCAGTGAAATGACCGCCGATATGGCCAAGGCGTTTAATACTGACGCTCAACGCGGCGCCTTCGTCAGCGAAGTGCTGCCGAAATCCGCCGCCGCCAAGGCAGGTATCAAGGCCGGCGACATTTTGGTTTCCGTCGACGGCAAGCCGGTCAGCAGCTTCGCCGAACTGCGCGCCAAAGTAGGCACTACCGCACCGGGTAAAACCATCAAGGTCGGGCTGTTGCGCGATGGCAAACCGCAGGAAGTTGCCGTTACGCTGGATAACAGCGATGGCGCCTCCACCAATGCCGAAACGCTGTCACCGGCCCTGCAGGGGGTTTCCCTCAGTAATGGCGCCCTCGCCAGCGGTGACAAAGGCGTGAAAATCGATAAGGTGGATAAAGGCTCAACGGCGGCACAAATTGGGCTGCAGAAAGACGATGTGATTATTGGCGTCAACCGCCAGCGCGTTGAGAACATCACGGCGTTGCGCAAAGTCTTGGAAGCCAAACCACCGGTCATGGCGCTGAACATCGTGCGCGGCACTGAAACCCTTTATCTGCTGCTGCGTTAATTTGTTTAAAAACCGGGCTCGGTGACATACTGCGCCCGGTATTCTCATGTTATCCTCCGTGCATCCTTCATCTCACGTACTAAAACTCCATGTTTGCTAAGCTCTTGCGTTCTGTCGTTATTGGTTTAATCGTTGCCGGCCTGCTGCTGGTTGCGCTGCCTGTGCTGCGTTCTTCCAATACTCTGTTCGCAGAAAAACATGACAATACCAGTGACGAAACGCCGGTCAGCTACAACAAGGCCGTGCGACGCGCTGCACCCGCCGTGGTAAATATCTACAATCGCAATATGAGCGGTACCGCCAACGTGCTGTCGCTGGGTTCCGGCGTGATCATGAACGAGCGCGGTTATATTCTGACCAACCGCCACGTTATCAAGGATGCCCAACAAATTACCGTCGTGCTGCAGGACGGCCGCCGCTACGAAGCGCTGCTGGTCGGCTCCGACAGTCTGACCGATCTGGCCGTGCTGAAGATAGATCCGGGTAATCTGCCGGTTATCCCCATTAATAATGCCCGGGCTGCGCACGTGGGCGATGTGGTCCTGGCGATAGGCAATCCCTATAATCTCGGCCAGACCGTCACTCAGGGGATCCTCAGCGCCACGGGCCGCATCAGTATGAGCACCACCGGCCGTCAGACCTTCCTGCAAACCGATGCCTCGATTAACCGTGGCAACTCCGGCGGCGCTTTGGTCAACTCACTGGGTGAGTTAATCGGCATCAATACCCTGACCTACGACAAAATCACCGACGGTGAAACGCCGGAAGGCCTGGGTTTCGCCATTCCCATTGAACTTGCCACCAAAATCATGGACAAACTGATCCGTGATGGCCGCGTTATCCGCGGTTACTTCGGCATTCAAGGCAAAGAGATTATTCCTTTGCGTTCGTCCAATTCCGGCATCGATCGCCTGCAAGGCATTATCGTGACCGAAATTACGCCGAACGGACCGGCGGGTAACGCAGGCTTCCATATCAACGACGTGATCATCAACGTAGACAACAAAGCGGCGATATCGGTGCTGGAGACCATGGACCAGGTGGCAGAGATACGCCCGGGTACGGAAATACCGGTAGTCGTGCTGCGTGACGGCAAACGCATTACGCTGAAGATGACGGTAGGCGAATTTCCGGAAGACAGCAATTAAAAAGGGCCCGGCCAAAGTGAGCCGGACCCTCAATAGGGTATTTCCGTCGGGGCATCGCCCCGACATCTGACAGATTACTCGCCTTTCACACGCTCGATATTCGCACCCAGCGCACGCAGCTTGTCTTCAATACGCTCATAGCCACGGTCGATATGATAGATACGATCGACGACGGTCACACCGTCGGCGATGCAGCCGGCGATCACCAGGCTGGCAGAAGCGCGCAGATCGGTCGCCATCACCTGGGCACCGGAAAGCTGCTCAACGCCATGACAAATCACGGTGTTGCTCTCGATCTCGGCATGTGCACCCATGCGGATCAGCTCCGGCACGTGCATGAAGCGGTTTTCGAAAATGGTCTCGGTTATCACGCCGGTCCCTTCCGCCACCAGGTTCAGCAAGCTGAACTGGGCCTGCATATCGGTCGGGAAACCAGGATGCGGCGCGGTACGAATGGTAACCGCTTTAGGGCGATTGCCGTGCATGTCCAGGCTGATCCAGTCTTCGCCCACTTCGATATCCGCGCCGGCTTCACGCAGTTTGGCCAACACGGCGTCCAGCGTATCCGGACGGGTGTCGCGGCACATCACTTTGCCACCGGAAACCGCAGCGGCAATCAGGAAGGTGCCGGTCTCGATACGGTCAGGCAGAACGCGATAAACACCGCCGCCCAGGCGCTCAACGCCTTCGATGGTGATGCGGTCACTGCCGGCGCCGCTGATTTTCGCGCCCAGCGTATTAAGGAAGTTGGCAGTATCGACAATTTCCGGCTCGCGCGCGGCGTTTTCGATCACGGTGGTGCCGGTCGCCAAGGTCGCTGCGCTCATGATAGTCACGGTTGCGCCAACGCTCACCTTGTCCATCACGATGTGCGCGCCTTTCAGGCGGCCTTCAACGGAAGCTTTAACGTAACCTTCTTCCAGTTTGATCTCCGCACCGAGTTGTTCCAGACCGGTGATGTGCAGATCGACCGGACGCGCGCCGATCGCACAGCCGCCCGGCAGGGAGACCTGACCGCGGCCAAAACGCGCGACCAGCGGCCCCAGCGCCCAGATCGAAGCACGCATGGTTTTCACCAGGTCGTACGGCGCACAGAACTCGTTCACGCCGCTGGCGTCAACATACACAGAGCCGTTGCGCTCGATCTTGGTGCCTAACTGGCTGAGTAGCTTAATGGTGGTGTCGATGTCCTTCAGCTTCGGGACATTCTGCAGCTCGACCGGCTCTTCCGCTAATAATGCGGCGAACAGGATCGGCAGGGCGGCGTTTTTCGCCCCGGAAATAGCAACTTCACCGCTGAGGCGGGTCCGGCCCTGCACACGAAATTTATCCATCTGACTACTCTCTGTTATCTAATCTGGAGCTGCCCGCCCCGGAGGGCAAACAGCCTTAAAATCCGTTGAGTTTGCGGTCTCGCTGCCACTCTTCAGGGGTGTACGCCTTGATCGATAAGGCATGAATGCGGTTGTCCGCAATGTATTCCATCAACGGTGCGTAGACCGTCTGTTGTTTTTTGACGCGGCTCATGCCGGCAAACAGCTCGCCGACCACGATCGCCTGGAAGTGGCTGCCGTCGCCCGTGACATGTACTTCATCCAGTGCCAAGGCTTGCATCAGCACGTCTTTAATCTCGTTATTTTCCATAGTATCCAGTTCTGCAGCAAAAGGATCATAATCAGCCTGACATCTTAGTGGAATACGACGTTTTCTTAAACTAAAGAAAAAGCCCCTATTACACAGGGGCTTTTTGGGGTAAGACCATCTTCAGCCAGCTGAAAATATCGCTAACCAGCGGTATCGACAGGCATTATTTCTTGCAGGTTGTACAACGCTATCAGCGTTTTCAAGCGATCGGTGGCACCGGAAATTTTTAATTCAACCCCGTGCTGGCGCTGCTGCTCACGCAAATGCACCAGCAGCGCCAACCCGGAAGAGTCCACACGTTGCAGTTGCGAGACGTCGAGAGCGGTTTTATCCGCCAGCAACGTTTCCCGTTGATCCCACAACGGCAGCAGCGTTTCCCGGTCCAGCTCGCCGCGCAGGATCAAGGTCTGCTGCTGCGATTCAAAGCTGAGTGCGGCCGACATCAGTTTTTCTGATCCAGCGTGATAGGCCGTTGCGCCGCGGCCTGCAGCTGTTTGGTCAGACCGTCAATGCCCTGAGTACGCAGGGTCGACGCCCACTCGTTCTGCTTGGTGGTGATCATGCTGACGCCTTCGGCGATCATGTCATACGCCTGCCAGTGGCCGGTTTTGCTGTTTTTACGCCATTGGAAATCCAGACGCACCGGTGGACGGCCGTCTTTATCAATGATGGTCACGCGGATGGCGACAATGTCGGCATCGCCCAGCGGCTGCTCAGGGGCGATCTGGTAGGTCTGACCGTGGTACATCGCCAGCGCCTGGCCATAAGCCTGCTCCAGATAAGCCTGGAATGCGGTGAAATAGGCATCACGCTGCGCCGGCGTCGCTTCTTTGTAATAACGGCCCAGCACCAACGCACCGGCGTATTTGACCTGCACGAACGGCATCAGCTCCTGATGCACCACCGAACGCAGGTAGTTAGGGTCCTGCTTGATTTTTGGCTGCTCGGTTTTCAGCCGGGTAAAAGTCTTCTCAGCCGCGTCTTGCATCAGGCTGTACGGGTTGGTTTGATCGACCGCATTCGCCAGCGGAGCAACCACCAGCAGGGCCACCATAAGTAGACGTTTAAACATTCAGGTTTCCTCTCTTAATGACTTGGGGCGACAGATTGCGGCGCAGTACCGGCAGCCGGCTCAGCGGCCGCGTCTCCCGGTTTGGCTGCATTATCCTGGCCGCCGCTTTTATACAGGAACTGGCCGATCAGATCTTCCAGAACCATGGCTGATTTGGTGTCCTGAATAGTGCCGCCATCCTTCAGAATAGTAGTGCCCATATCAGGATCTTCAAAACCGACGTTCAGTGCCAGATACTGTTCCCCCAGCAGGCCGGAAGTGCGGATCGCCAGTGAGCTGGTGTCCGGGATTTGGTTATATTTGTCCTGAATGTCCAAGGCTACGCGCGGCGTATAGGTTTTAGGATCGAGCGAGATATCGGCCACACGGCCAATCATCACGCCGCCTATTTTCACCGGCGAGCGCGCTTTCAGACCACCGATATTATCGAAGGTCGCATAGATGCGGTACGTCGGCTCGTTACCGATCGACTTAATGTTCGCTACCTGCAGGCAGAGAAAGACGATGGCGCACAGCGCAATCAGCATAAATGCCCCAACCCAAATTTCACTCTTCTTCGTTTGCATCGAATCAATTCCCAAACATCAGTGCTGTCAGCACGAAATCCAATCCCAACACCGCCAGTGACGAATGTACCACGGTACGAGTCGTTGCCCGGCTAATCCCTTCAGAGGTCGGCACCGCATCATACCCGTTGAAAATGGCAATCCAGGTCACGGTGATGGCGAATACCACGCTCTTGAGCAGACAGTTGAGCAAGTCTTTTCTCCACTCCACTGCGCCCTGCATCGCCGACCAGAAGAAGCCGCTGTCGATGCCCTTCCAATCCACGCCGACTATCGCTCCTCCCCAGATGCCCACGGCGACGAAGATAATCGTCAGCAGAGGCATGCTGATCAAACCGGCCCAAAAGCGCGGCGCGACAATCCGCCGCAGCGGATCGACGGCCATCATTTCCAGGCTGGAAATTTGTTCGGTCGCCTTCATCAGGCCGATTTCTGCCGTCAACGCAGAACCTGCGCGGCCGGCAAACAGCAGCGCAGTGACCACCGGCCCCAGTTCACGCAGCAGCGACAGCGCCACCATCATGCCCAGGCTGGCCTCGGCGCTGTAAGTGGTCAGTACCAGATAACCTTGCAGACCCAGCACCATGCCGATAAACAGCCCGGAAACCATGATGATCAGCAGCGATTGCACACCCACGCTGTGCATTTGCTTTAGCAACAGCGGCCACTGTTTGCGCGGCTCCGGCCGCCCGACCAGTGCGTTGAACAGCATCAACCCCGCGCGCCCAAAGCTGGCGCTGGTATTGATGCCACGGCGCCCTAAAGACGCTAACGCCTGTAATAACATGAGCTTATTTACTCCCTAAGCCTAACAGCTCGGCCTGGTAATCCCCGGCCGGATAACGGAAGGGTACCGGCCCATCGGCAATACCATCCAGGAACTGGCGCACGCGCGCATCAGGATTGTTCTGTAATTGCGGCGTCGTCCCTTCGGCAATCACTCGATGATCGGCAACGATATACGCGTAGTCGGCGATGCTCAGCACTTCAGGCACGTCGTGCGAAACCACGATACAGGTGATACCCAGCGCATGATTCAGCTCATCGATCAGCTTCACCAATACGCCCATGGTGATCGGATCCTGGCCGACGAAAGGTTCGTCGAACATGATCAACTCCGGGTCGAGCGCGATCGCCCGCGCCAGCGCGGCTCGCCGCGCCATGCCGCCGGACAGTTCGTTGGGCATCAGCTCAGCCGCACCGCGCAACCCGACCGCTTCCAGTTTCATCATCACCGTGCTGCGCAAAATCGGCTCCGGCAAACGGCTGTGCTCACGCAGCGGGTAGGCCACGTTTTCAAACACCGTAAGATCGGTGAACAGCGCGCCAGACTGGAACAACATGCTCATTTTCTTGCGCGCCTCATACAGCTGATGGCGGGATAGCGCGGGAATATTATCGCCATCGAACCAGATCTCGCCGCGGTCCGGTGCCAGTTGGCCGCCAATCAGGCGCAACAGCGTGGTTTTACCAATACCGGACGGCCCCATGATCGCCGTGACCTTGCCGCGGGGAACCGTCAGGTTGATGTCTTCGAATATCAGTCGATCGCCGCGCGAGAAAGTCATGTCGCGCACTTCGACCAGATTCTCTGCATTTTGGTGCATGTTAATGGATCCTTTACGGCTCATTTTTGCCAAATCTACCCGCGATGTTAAAGCAACGGGCGCAACGCGTCTCATCTTTACAAAAACTTACCGGCATTTCGCTACCAATGGTGCCATAGGTTTTACTTTTACGCGCCACCCGGTCAAAATTGGCGCCATAACGAAAAAAACGAAACTGCTCATATATTAGCCGGGAAAACCCGTTGCTGCGGCTTTAGCCTGCACAACGGAGGGCAAAGCAAGATAGCCGAATTTCGGCTTTTAACCAACGAACCGGGATGATACCCAACAAAGGACCCTGCATGTTTCTCGCGATAGCTTTACTCATCGTTGGTTTATTTTTACTGGTGTATGGCGCAGACCGCTTAGTTTACGGTGCTGCGGTGATTTCCCGTTCGCTTGGCGTGCCGCCGTTAATCATCGGCATGACCATCGTCGGTATCGGCACTTCACTGCCGGAACTGTTCGTGTCGACCACCGCCGCGCTGAATGGGCAGATAGATATGGCCGTGGGGAACGTATTAGGTTCCAACATTGCGAATATATTATTGATCCTTGGCGTGGCTGCGCTGATTCACCCGCTGGCGGCGCGATCCGAGGTGCTGCGCCGCGAACTGCCGCTGATGTTGGCGGTCACAGTATTGTGCGGTTTTGTGTTGATGGACGGCACCCTGAGCCGCCTGGATGGCGTGGTGTTATTGGCCGCCGCTGCCGCCTTTATTTTATTGATGCTGAAAATCGCCAGGCTGGCGCAGCGCGAAGGCAGCGACAGCCTGACCGTGGAACAAATCGCCGAACTGCCGCAAGACAGCAGCAACACCGTGGCGGTGCTGTGGCTGGTGCTGGCATTCATTATTCTGCCGTTATCGTCCAAAATGGTGGTCGATAACGCCACGGTGATTGCGCACTATTTTGGCATGAGTGAACTGGTGGTCGGTTTGACCCTCATCGCCATCGGCACCAGCCTGCCGGAGTTGGCCACGACCATCGCCGGGGCACTAAAGGGTGAGGATGATATGGCGATTGGTAATATCATCGGCTCCAACATTTTCAACACGGTAATCGTACTGGGCGTTCCTGCCCTGTTGTCGCCTGGCAGCGTCGACCCTGCCGCCTTCCACCGCGATTATTGGGTCATGTTGGCGGTCAGCATTGTGCTCAGCGCCCTGTGCATCGGGCGAAAACATCGCATCGGTCATCTGGCGGGCGCTCTGTTATTATGTGGTTTTATTGCGTATCTTGCGGTGCTGTTTTTTAACCCTTTCAATTCATTTAGCTATAGCCTATAGCTTTCAAGTTGCAGCTAGGCGGCAAGCTCACTCTTCCCCAGGCGCTTACTCAGGTAAGTAACTGGGGTGACAGATCTGCAGGGAGCAGATTTGAACGCTGCTAGCAGCGGCCCCACAGGGGTGTGGCCCATGGACGGGCCACATAATTGAGTGCAGGTAACAACGCTGTAGCTTGAAAGATGACGGGTATGACCGACGGGAATGAACATGTCGAACATTCAGTTGCAACCGGGCTTTGATTTTCAACAGGCAGGCAAAGAAGTGCTGCAGATTGAGCGTGACGGGCTGGCCCAGCTCGATCGGTACATCAATGCAGATTTTACCCGCGCCTGCGAATTGATCGCCGGCTGCTGCGGTAAAGTGGTCGTGATGGGCATGGGTAAATCCGGGCACATTGGCTGCAAGATTGCCGCCACCTTCGCCAGCACCGGCACGCCATCCTTTTTTGTTCACCCGGCCGAGGCCAGCCACGGCGATCTTGGCATGGTGACGGCACAAGATATCGTGCTCGCCATTTCCAATTCCGGCGAGTCCAATGAAATCCAGGCGCTCATCCCGGTCCTGAAGCGTCAGCAAATCCCGCTGATCTGCATGACCAACAACCCGGAAAGCTCAATGGGCAAAGCGGCGGATATTCACCTGTGCATCAAGGTGCCGCAGGAAGCCTGCCCGCTCGGCCTGGCACCGACCACCAGCACCACCGCCACCCTGGTGATGGGCGATGCGCTGGCAGTGGCGTTGCTGAAAGCCCGCGGTTTCACGCCGGAAGATTTTGCGCTGTCACACCCGGGTGGCGCCCTGGGCCGCAGGTTGTTGCTGCGCGTTTGCGACATCATGCACAGCGGCGAGGAAATCCCGCGCGTCAGCGCCGATGCATCGCTGCGCGACGCGTTGCTGGAAATCACGCGCAAAAACCTGGGCATGACGGTCATCTGCGACGATCTGATGAAAATCGCCGGCATCTTTACCGATGGTGACCTGCGGCGGATATTTGATATGGGCATCAACCTCAACGAAGCCCGGATCGTCGATGTCATGACGCTCGGCGGCGTGCGGGTACGCCCGAACCTGCTGGCGGTCGATGCGTTGAACCTGATGCAGCAGCGCCATATCACCGCGCTGCTGGTTGCCGATGGCGACCAATTGCTGGGTGTGGTACATATGCATGACATGCTGCGCGCCGGCGTCGTTTAATTAAGGAATAGAACTCAATGAGTCTGGTTGAAACCTGCTACGGGCCTGTAGAACAAGACGTCATGGCGCGTGCCGGCAAAATCCGCCTGCTGATTTGCGATGTCGACGGCGTGCTGTCAGACGGCCTGATTTTTATGGGCAACAACGGCGAAGAATTAAAAGCGTTCAACGTGCGCGACGGTTACGGCATTCGCTGCCTGAAAACATCGGATATCGACGTGGCGATTATCACCGGACGTTCAGCCAAACTGCTGGAAGATCGGGCGAAAACCCTCGGTATCACCCATCTGTATCAGGGGCAGTCCGATAAGCTTTTGGCCTTCCGCGAACTGTTGGATACACTGTCGTTAAACGCGGATCAGGTGGCCTATATCGGTGATGATCTGATCGACTGGCCGGTGATGGCTGAGGTTGGCCTGGCGGTCGCCGTGGCGGATGCGCATCCGTTGCTGACGCCAAGAGCCCACTACGTTACCCGTATTGCCGGTGGCCGCGGCGCGGTGCGCGAACTGTGCGACATTATTCTTTTGGCACAGAATAAGCTGGAGGACGCCAAGGGGCTGTCGATATGAGCAAAACCAAACTTTGGATCACCCTTCTTCTTGCGGTGATTGCCCTGGCGCTGATTGGCTGGAACATGACTGATTTCAATGATGATGCGATTCCAGGCCCCGTCAATGATCAGGACCCGACTTATCAGAGCCAGCACACGGTCACCATAGTGTACAATCCGACCGGGAAGCTGAGTTACAAGCTGGTGGCGGAAGACGTGAAATATTATACCGCCGATGAATTAAGCTGGTTTACCCAGCCGGTGATGACGCTGTTTGATGAAAACGCGGTGGCCACCTGGTCAGTTCGCGCCGATCGCGCCAAACTGACTAAAGACCGAATGCTGTATCTTTACGGCCACGTTGAGGTGAACAGCCTGACCACCACCTCGCAGCTGGAAAAAATTAAAACGGACAATGCTCAGGTGAATCTGGTGACCCAGGATGTCGCTTCGGATGATGAAGTGACCCTCTACGGGACAAACTTTACCTCTAACGGCATGAAAATGCGTGGGAACCTGCGGGCCAAAACCGCTGAGCTGATTGATAAGGTTAAGACCAACTATGAAATTCAGAACCAAAAAACAACGCCGTAATCTGTTGATCGGAAGCCTCGTTTTGGCCGCCAGCGCACCCGCATGGGCACTGAAATCTGACTCCAACCAACCGGTAAGTATCGACTCGCTGAAACAGTCTCTGGATATGCAGAGCAACGTCAGCACCTTTACCGATAACGTGGTGATCAAACAAGGCACCATCGACATCAAAGCGGATAAAGTGGTCGTTACCCGCCCTGGCGGCGATCAAAACAAAACGTACATCGAAGCTTTCGGCAATCCGGTCACCTTCTACCAGATGCAAGACAGCGGCAAACCGGTAAAAGGCCATGCGCAGAAGGTCCGTTACGATGTGGCGTCGCAGTTGGTGACCCTGACCGGGAATGCCTATCTGGAGCAGCTAGACAGCAACGTGAAGGGCGATCGCATCACCTACCTGGTGCAACAGCAGCAAATGCAGGCGTTCAGCGATAAAGGCAAACGCGTGACTACGGTTCTGGTACCGTCGCAGTTGCAAGACAAAAACGGGCAAAAGAAGAGTAACTAATCACTTATGGCTACACTCATCGCAGAAAACCTGGCGAAAGCCTACAAGGGCCGTAAAGTTGTTGAAGACGTCAGCCTGAAAGTGAAATCCGGCGAGATCGTCGGCCTGCTGGGGCCAAACGGCGCCGGCAAGACCACTACCTTTTACATGGTGGTCGGTATCGTCCAGCGTGATGCCGGGCGTATCGTGATTGACGAAGAAGACATCAGCCTGCTGCCGCTGCACGCCCGTGCGCGTCGCGGCATTGGTTATTTGCCGCAGGAAGCGTCCATTTTCCGTCGTCTGAGCGTGTATGACAACCTGATGGCCGTCCTGGAGATCCGCGAGGATCTCAGCAGCGAGCAGCGTGCAGACCGTGCGGTTGAGCTGATGGAAGAGTTCCACATCTCCCATCTGCGCGACAACCTGGGCCAGGCGCTGTCCGGTGGTGAACGCCGCCGCGTGGAGATTGCCCGTGCTCTGGCGGCTAACCCGAAATTCATCCTGCTGGATGAGCCTTTCGCCGGGGTTGATCCCATTTCCGTTATCGACATTAAAAAAATTATCGAGCACTTGCGTGACAGCGGCCTCGGCGTGCTGATCACCGACCATAACGTGCGCGAAACGCTGGACGTGTGTGAACGCGCCTATATCGTCAGCCAGGGCAAATTGATTGCTCACGGCACGCCGGATGCCATTTTGGCTGATGAGCAGGTGAAACGCGTTTATCTGGGCGAAGAATTCCGCCTCTGAGTGCCGGCGCGTCCTGATGGACGACTGTTAACGGAAGTAGACTGAAGATTATGAAGCAAGGTTTGCAACTCAGGCTCAGCCAACAACTGGCCATGACCCCCCAGCTCCAGCAGGCTATTCGCCTGCTGCAGTTGTCCACGCTTGAGCTCCAGCAGGAGATACAGCTGGCGTTAGAGAGCAATCCCCTGCTTGAGCAGACCGATCTGCACGAAGAAATCGACGCCAAAGAGACGACCGAGACCGAAGGGCTGGATACCCGCGAGGCGCTGGAACAAAAGGACATGCCCGAAGAACTGCCGCTGGACGCCACCTGGGACGAAATCTATACCGCAGGCACGCCGTCCGGCACCGGCACCGATTACAGCGATGATGAGTTGCCGGTCTATCAGGGCGAAACCACCCAGACGCTGCAGGATTACCTGATGTGGCAGGTGGATCTCACACCCTTCTCTGATACCGATGTCGCCATTGCCACCTCGATAGTCGACGCCGTCGATGACACCGGCTATCTCACCGTGCCGCTGGAAGATATTCTGGAGAGCATGGGTGACGAGAATGTGACAATGGACGAAGTGGAAGCGGTGTTGAAGCGCGTGCAGCGTTTTGACCCGGTTGGCGTCGCCGCGCGCGATCTGCGCGACTGTCTGCTGATCCAGCTTTCCCAGTACGCAAAAGATACGCCCTACCTGGCTGAAGCACGCCTGATCATCAGCGAACATCTTGCTCTGTTGGCGAATCACGACTTTCGCAGCCTGATGCGAACAACGCGGCTAAAAGAAGATACACTGAAAGAAGCGATGCTGCTGATCCAGTCTCTTGATCCGCGCCCGGGCCAGTCGATCAACACCGGCGAGTCAGAATACGTGATCCCGGACGTGCTGGTACGCAAGGTGCAGGACAGTTGGACGGTAGAGCTCAACGCCGACAGCATTCCGCGGCTGAAGATCAACCAGCAATACGCCGCCATGGGCAGCAGCGCGCGCAACGACAGTGACGGCCAGTATATTCGCAGTAATCTGCAGGAAGCGAAATGGCTGATCAAGAGCCTGGAAAGCCGTAACGACACCTTGCTGAAAGTCACGCGCTGCATCGTCGAGCAGCAACAAGCGTTTTTTGAACAGGGCGCCGAATTTATGAAGCCCATGGTACTGGCGGATATCGCCCAGGCCGTGGAGATGCATGAATCGACAATCTCACGCGTCACCACGCAGAAATTTCTGCACAGTCCGCGCGGCATTTTCGAGTTGAAATATTTCTTCTCCAGCCACGTGAATACTGACAGCGGGGGCGAAGCCTCCTCTACGGCGATCCGCGCTTTGGTGAAGAAATTGATTGCGGCGGAAAACCCCGCCAAACCGCTCAGCGACAGCAAGCTGGCCACCCTGCTCTCCGATCAGGGGATCATCGTGGCGCGGCGTACCGTCGCCAAGTACCGAGAGTCTTTGTCCATCCCGCCGTCCAACCAGCGTAAACAGTTGGTTTGACCTCAATAGAGAAGGAAGACACTATGCAGCTCAACATTACCGGACACCACATCGAAATCACCGAACCATTGCGCGAGTTCGTGAACACCAAGTTCGCCAAGCTCGAACAGTATTTTGACCGCATAAATCAGGTGTATGTCGTGCTTAGCGTGGAAAAAGTGCAGCAGATTGCGGAAGCGACGGTGCACGTGAATGGAGGCGAGTTGCATGCCACCTCGGAAGACGAGAACATGTATGCCGCAATTGACACCCTGATCGACAAACTGGCGCGTCAATTGAACAAACATAAAGACAAACTGAAACAACACTGACATTCTGGGCCGTCTCCGTCCGCGGGCACGGCTCAAACATAGCCCAGGTCGTCGGCGCGTTACCTGTATTACCCTGGATAATTGGCGTTGCATCGAGGTGGCATGAGCGCTTATCCCGCGAGCTTACACAGGTAAGTGATTCGGGTAAGTAGACTCAGCCAACACAGAGGCAGCGTCAAGTATGACGGGTATGGGTACCGCGCCGATAAGCCATCAGGGTTAAACAAGGCGAAAAATCACCTCACAAGGCAACTTGATGGTGTGGTTTTAAGTGAAGATGAGATGAACAACGAAACAATGCAATTAAGCTCGGTGTTAAACATCGAGTGCACCAAAAGCTCGGTACACTGCACCAGCAAGAAACGGGCTTTGGAGATTATCAGCGAACTGGCTGCAAAACAGCTCAACCTGCCGTCGCAGGTGGTGTTTGACGCAGTTCTCACCCGGGAGCGCATGGGCAGTACCGGTATCGGCAACGGTATCGCCATTCCCCATGGCAAACTGGAAGAGGACACACTGCGGGCCGTTGGCGTGTTTATCCGTCTCGACCAACCTATTGCCTTTGACGCCATTGACAACCAGCCTGTCGATTTGCTGTTCGCCTTGCTGGTGCCGGCCGACCAATGTAAAACCCATTTGCATACCCTGTCGCTGGTCGCCAAGCGCCTGGCCGACAAAACCGTATGCCGCCGCCTGCGCTCGGCGCAAAGTGACGAAGAGCTTTACCAGATCATCACCGAGTAACGCCCGGCTGGCGTGACTTCCAGCCGGGATAACGATACTGTTTAGCTACGATGGGTTCCGGCTCAGGCCGGAATAATAAAGTTTCTAACGGTGGCGGTGAACGCCACTGAGATGCCAGGGGGAGTTGCCACATGGTGCTGATGATTGTCAGCGGCCGTTCCGGTTCAGGGAAATCCGTCGCCTTGAGGGCGCTGGAAGACATGGGTTTTTACTGCGTTGATAACCTGCCCGTGGTACTGCTGCCGCAGCTTGCCAATACGCTGGCGGAACGCAACATCTCCGCAGCGGTAAGCATCGACGTGCGTAACATGCCGGAATCGCCGGAAGTGTTTGAATATGCGATGACCCAATTGCCGGACTGCTTTTCGCCGCAGTTGCTGTTCCTCGACGCCGACCGCAATACCCTGATTCGCCGCTACAGTGATACCCGCCGCCTGCATCCGCTCTCCACCAAGAACCTGTCGCTGGAAAGCGCGATCGATGAAGAGAGCGACCTGCTTGAGCCGTTGCGTTCAAGGGCCGACCTGCTCATCGACACGTCGGAAATGTCGGTGCATGAGCTGGCCGAAATGCTGCGTACCCGCCTGCTGGGTAAACGCGAGCGCGAACTGACCATGGTGTTCGAATCCTTCGGCTTTAAGCACGGCATCCCGATCGACGCCGATTACGTATTCGACGTACGCTTCCTGCCGAACCCGCACTGGGACCCGAAACTGCGCCCGATGACCGGCCTGGATAAACCGGTCGCCTCGTTCCTCGATCGTCACACTGAAGTGCACAACTTTATCTACCAGACGCGCAGCTATCTGGAACAGTGGCTGCCGATGCTGGAAACCAACAACCGCAGCTACCTGACGGTGGCGATTGGCTGTACCGGCGGTAAACACCGTTCCGTCTACGTAGCCGAACAACTGGCCGACTACTTCCGCTCACGCGGCAAGAACGTGCAATCGCGCCACCGGACGCTGGAAAAACGTAAACAATGACGGTCAAGCAAACGGTTGAAATCAAAAACAAACTCGGTATGCACGCTCGTCCGGCGATGAAACTGTTCGAGCTGGTGCAGAGTTTTGACGCCGAAGTGATGCTGCGTAACGACAGCGGCACCGAGGCCGAAGCCAGCAGCGTGATTGCGCTGCTGATGCTGGATTCCGCACAGGGGCGGCACATCGAAGTGGAAGCCACCGGCCCGGATGAGGTGAAAGCGCTGAATGCGGTGATTGAACTGATTAATTCCGGGTTTGATGAAGACTAGTCTTAACCTGTAACGAACTGATAAACGCGCCTTTCGTGGCGCGTTAATACCCACCGTAACCCATGCCATGTTGCCCTCGGCAATATAAAGGCTTCATGCAGCTTTGTGGGCCGGATTCCAGATACTGCGTCAACTCCCTGTAAATCCACCCACGACTATATTCGCCCTTGGGGTGCTCACACGGCTTAAATCCGGCTCAAACAGTCCAGCGCCACCGCCTTGAAGCTGTCGAAATTATCGCTGCCCAACAGACGGCTCATCGAACGTTCGCGAACAAAGGTGACGAACAAATCGTAAATCGCCATTGCCTCCTCATAGTCGCTTTTGCTGATCGCCAGCAGGAAAATCACGTGGGCGATCTCACCGTCGCCCCACACCACGCCCTGCGGTGCCAACAGCGTCATCACCACGGTTTTTTTCGCCAGCAATCCCAACGAATGCGGCAATGCAATCCCCTCGCCCAGCATGGTCGATACTATAGCTTCGCGCTCCACTACCGATGGGTAAAAATCGTCCCCGACATACCCTTCCTGCTCCAGTTGAACGCACACTTTCCTGAACAGCTCCGCCTGCGTCAGCGGCTCGTTCACCACCCTGAAATGCGCGGCGTCGAAGAACTTCTCCAGCATGTAGGGCTTGGTACGATCCACCAGCACCAGTTTACCCAGCTGTTCCAACTGGTATTCGGTAGGAAACGGTGACATCACCACCACCGGCTTGTTCTTTTCGCTGACCCGCGCGTTGGAAATGACAAAATCTTCGTCGATATGAGTAAGCACCTCATAATCGCGCAGCGACACAATGCGCGTCATCACCAGCTGTGGATACTTGCGTGCAATCTGAGCCTGGATCATGCGTACCGTTGAATTACCGGTATCGCACACCAGCATCACCTGCGGATGACGCTCGTAACCGATGTTGTAGTGCCGTTCCAGCCCAACGCCTATATGCAGCACCAGATAGCCGATTTCGTTTTCGCTCAGGGTATAAGGCGTGTATTTTCCCCAGCTCGATACCGCCGCCAGCGTCACGTCATAAGCCATCGGATAGTGTTGTTTGATATTGGCCAACAGCGGGTTGGGAATATTAATCTGGTATTTCACCCGCGTAATCATGGTCTTGATATGGGTGAGCAAATCGGCCCGCAGTTGGCGGTCACCCTGCAGGTTGTAGTTATAGTGTGCGTTGATGTACGACAGGATGTAGTCCACCAGCGCTTCTTCGTCGTCGGCGTTGATCTTGGTCGGTTGCACGTCCTGTACCCGGCGCGCGGCAATATTCACCCTTAAATAAGCCTCTTCCGCCATCGACACCTCTTTGCCGCTGGCCTTGCGCAGTTCCCCCGACAGCCAGGTGGAGACCTTGCGCACCGCGTCATCGCCGTCTTCAACGTCAAAGTCAGACAGCGGGTAGCCATCGCTGATGCGCCGTAGCGCCACCGCACAGTAGAAAATCAAATACTGTTCACCTTCGTCCGTCAGGCGGATGGCGTATTGCGACAGCAGCGGATGCAGCAGCCCGGCGAAAGTCGCCACCTGCGGTTGTAGCAGGATTTCATTGCTGAGCAACGGGTTTTCGGCATCGGCCAGATGCAGTTGGAATAACAGATCGGTCAGGCAAGCGCGGATCGCCATCTCCGAGCCGAACAGCTTCATGCCGTAGCGCGGTTTGGTTTCAATGGTTAACTGGTAGTTCGCCAGGCGCTCTCTCACCTCAGCCATGTCGTTTTGCAGCGTTCCGCGGCTGACAAACCATTCATCGGCCAAATCTTCCAATTTCAGGGAAAAAGCTGAGGTCAAAAAACGAATCAGCAGATAGTGTACCCGCTCCTGCGCACTGCGTGGCGTAGCGTGCTTTTTGCGCTCCCGGTGCTGCAGAGCGCTGAACAGCACGGCATCGTCCACCTGCAGGCGATAGCCCGCCCCACGGCTATGCACAAAACGAGCGCCGTATTTTTCCAGAATATCGTTCAACGCGGTGATGTCGGCACGTACGGTACGGGTGGATACCGCAAAGCGCTTCGCCAGCTCATCCTGCGGCAAAGTTTCGGACTGCAAAGCGTCGAACAGATAGGCCAAACGCGGGTAGGGAAATCGTACCATTCTCTTTCCGTCAATTAAGGTGCCCGCCAGGGGAAATCAGGCGGGCAACGAGTTACTTCGCTACCGGCAGGAACACCATTTGCGAGGGGCTGCCCACCGGCGTATACCCTTCAACAAAGCTGAGTTTGCCGGTGGCCTTGTCCAGGCTGAAACGGGTGACATTATCGCTGCGCTGATTCATCGCATAGAGATAATGCCCGTCCGGGCTCAACGTCAACGACCGCGGATAGTCACCGCGCGTCCAGATCTCCGCCACCGGCTTCAGTTCGCCGTCGGCGCCTACGCTAAACTGCGCGATGCTGTTATGCAGCCGGTTGGCGACGTACAGATTCTTCCCGTCCTCGCTCAGGAGCAGCCCCGAGGCAAAGCTGGTGCCCTTATAATCGGCTGGCAGCGAAGAGACGGCATGTAACTGTTTCAGAGTACCTTTTTGGTTGTCGAAACGGTAGCTGGTCAGCGTAGAAGCCTCTTCGTTCACCAACAGCACCGTCTTGCCATCCGGATGGAACACGAAGTGACGCGGGCCGGCACCGGCGGAAGAGGCGGCGATCCACGGCGGATCGTTCGGCGACAGTTGGCCGCTTGCGCCGTCAAAGCGCCACTGGTAGAGGCGATCCAGCCCCAGATCGGTAGAAAACACAAACTTGCCGCTCGGATCGCTGGCGATCATATGCGCGTGCGGGCCATTATGGTCGCTGACGGCAAAACTGCCTGCCACCGCCCCCGCAGGTTTACCCGCACCTGCCGGTCCCTGATCCTGTTGCACTGAACTGGCGTTACCCAATTTACCGTCATTTTCAACCGGGAACACCGCCACGGAGCCGCTGACGTAGTTCGCCACCAGCAGATGGCGGCCGTCCGGCGTCAGGGAAAGATAAACCGGCCCCGCGCCCTGCGAATCAACCTGATTCAGCTGCGTCAGCCCGCCATCAACCGGGTTGATGCGATAAGCGATGATACCGCCGTGCTTGCTGCCGTTAAAATCGGCCACTTCGCTGGCGACATACAGTGTCCGGCCCTGGGCATCCAGGGTAAGCTGCGCCGGATTAGGCTGGTTGCTGACCAGCGTTTTAGCGCTCAGCGCGCCGCTGGCCGGATCAACCTGCACCCGGTAAACGCCTTCGCCGTTAGGGTTGTAAGTACCGATATAAGCAAAATGAGATGACGTGGAGTTCATTGCATCCTCAGCATGCAGCGCCGGGCTGGCGATAGCCAGCAGCGCCAGAGTTAACGCAGTACGTAAGGGGGAAGTTTGCCAGTTTCGCATAATTATCCTTAGAGAGGTAACGGCGCGGCATGCCGCGCCCGTAAAGACAAAACCTGTAGCCTCCCTGCCTTGCGTCATCCGGTATACCTTTCTTACTTGAAGCTGCAGCGTTGTTGGCTGCAGCTTCAATTAATTTGGGTATTGCGCTTAGCCCACCAGCTTTTTGCTCATCGCCAGCAGGGTTTTCACATCCTGCGGGCGGGTATCACCGGTGGCAGAATCAATAATGGAACTGTAGATATGGGGAATAATCCGCTTCACGCCGGCGGCCAACGCGATCTCAACGATCTGTTCGAAGTTTTCCAGATCGATACCGCCAGTCGGCTCCAGCATAAAATCATGCTCGGCGCAGGCTTTAGCCACATACTGGTATTCTTCTTTACAAGCCAACCCGCCCATCGGGAAATACTTGATGGAGCTGCCGCCCATATCTTTCAACAGGGCGATGGCCGTTTCGACCGGTACGATGCCGTCTGGCGCGGCAGCACTCAGCGGGCCGGTTGAGATCTTCACAAAGCCGACGCGACCGGTCGGAGAAACCAGGCCGTTCACCACGCTGTCACTCTGGCCTAACAACGCACGGCTGGCGCCCACGCCGGTAAACACCTGATTGACGTGCTGCGGCTGAACGCGCTGGGCGATCAGGCTGACCATAGCGGATTGTTTGGGATCGCCCGCCCCCAGGCCCACCGACAGCGCATTCTCGATCAGCTGCGCATAGTGCTGCATATCCGCCACCGCGCTGTCGACATCCGGATAGTTCTTGGAGAGAACGCCAACCAGCACATGCCCTTCCGCCGCCGCATAAATAGCCTGCGCATTGTCTTTTGAGCCGGCCAGTACGTTGAGGCACAGACGGTCGCGATAATAATTTGGCTGCAGCTTCATGCTTGTTTCTCCGTGAACAGATTTTTAATACAGGTAAAGACGGTCATCAGTTGCTGCTCGTCGACGCTACGCACATCCACTTCGATCTTGCCTTCATTGGCCTTATAACCCCGGAAGTAGATGGCGATCTCGCCGGTTTTCAGCGCCTGGACGATGTCGGTGGTAGAGCGCCCCAGCACCGCTTCGTCAAAGGTGATTTCAGCACGGGCGATATCACGGCCGGCGCTGTCCCAGACGGTTTTGGCGCTGATACCGGTCAGCGAGTTCAGGTTGGTGATAAACGGCGTCATTCGTGCCACCATCTGCTCACCGGTGGTTTTTTCCAGCTTCAGGTAGCTTTCAATCGCCTGCGTCAGGCCGAGGATACCCTCTTTGCCGACTTTCATAGCCCGGCCAATACCGCCGGATTGCAGCTTCACCCACTCAACGTATTGCCGCTTGCCCACCACCAGGCCGCTGGTTGGGCCTTCGATGGCCTTGGCACCGCTGTAGATAACCAGGTCGGCCCCCATCTGGTAGTAGCACATCAGGTCTTCTTCTGCCGCGGCGTCGACGATCAGCGGCAGATTATGCTTACGCGCCACCACCACCGCTTGCTCGACCGAAAGAATGCTTTTCTGCACGCAGTGGTGCGATTTGATGTAGAGGATCGCCGCCGTTTGCGGCGTGATGCAGGCCTCCAGCTGCTCCGCTGAGCATTCGTTGGCATAACCCGCCTCAACCACCTTGCCACCGCCGAGGGCAACCATGGTGTCGACCGGGGCGCCGAAGTTCACGTTGTGACCGCGCGGCAACACAATCTCGCGCGGTACGGTGATCGGGGCCGAATGCAGGTTCACCAGCAGGTTGGCGTTGTCTTTGACGATCACCGCCGCCACCGACTGGGCTATACCCGCCGAGGCGCAGGACACGATCACGGCATCTTCCACATTCAACAGTTCGGCGATATAAGCGCCGGTCTTGTTAACCAGATCCTTGATTTCAAAGTAGTGATTCAGGCCGTAGTCAACGGCGTCAATCACGTCCTGACGCGGCGTGGACACGCCGAGCAGAGTCATGCGGCCGGAAGTATTAATAACCTGCTTTAAATTATATTTTTCATAAATCGAAGACATGATGGGCTTTCCCTTCGTCGGTTAATAGAATTTCCCCGGCTACCACTGCAGCCAACGGAACCAACAACTGTTCGCCGCCGACCGATTGCCCTTCCGAGTCGGCAAATACCTGCGGCCCCTGACGGAGATCGAACAGGGTGAAATCGGCGTCATAACCCGGCTCCAGCCGGCCTTTATTGGTCAGGTACAGCGCCGAAGCGGCATTTTCCGTCACGCAGGCAATCACCTGCGGCAGCGACAGGCCGATGCTGAAGAATTTGGACATCACCGTCGCCAGGCTGTGTACCGGCCCGGCCATGCGGTTGCGGCAGTAGATATCGGAACTGATGGTGTGCGGGAGAATGCCCAGCCCGATCGCCTGGCGCGCCACGTCAAAGCTGAAACTGGCGGTACCGTGGCCCACGTCGAGCAACACGCCGCGTTTCAGCGCTCGCTGGATAGACTCGCGCAGCGTACCCGCCGGGGTCAGAATGCGGTTCGGCTTGCCGTTATAGCAGTGGGTAATAATATCGCCGCGGGTCAGCAGATCGGCGATGTCGTCCAGATTCGGCGGGTTATTGCCGATATGCACCATCAGCGGCAAGCGGTTGTTTTCCTGCTGGATCTGCTTGGCGCGCACCAGCGGCACAATGCCATTTTGCCCCACCACGCTGCTGCTCATGCGCGCCTTGATGCCGATGATAAAACCGGGGTACGCATCGATGGATTTTTTCACCGTCGGCGGGTCGATGTCCGCCAGATCGGCCAGCTCATTTTGGCGTAATAGCCCGATACGCGAGATATTCAGGAAAGCGAACACGTTGGTTTTGGCGCGGCGCGTCAGAGCATAGAATTCGTCAACATCGTCGGTGCCGGTGCTGCCGGCGTCAACGACCGAGGTCACGCCGCTGGCTACGCCAACCAAATCCGGTTCGTCATAGTAAATTGGCGAAGAGGGATAACAATGCACGTGGGAGTCTATCCAGCCGGCACTCAGGCGGCAGTTGCCCGCCAGATCCAGCTGCCTGCGGGCGTTGACGTCATCGGCCAACTGCCCAACGACGACAATCTTGCCGTCCTGAACCGCCAGATCGACCAACCGGTCATCCGCCAACCTGGCGCGTCGGATTACTAAGTCATACATACTGCGCTACTCCTTTTCCAGCAGGGGGCGGCGCACCGCCCCCACTCTCACACAGCTCTGGAACAGTGATTAAGCAATGGCTACCGGGAAAATGGCCCCTAACAGCATTGCGCCAAGGATCGCTCCGCCCGTGATTGGCTTGCCCCAGATATAGAACAACAGCGCGCCAAGCAGCGAACCTATGCCAATCGGAATGGATGCGGTCATCGCCGACAGGATGATCAATGGCCCCAGGAAACGGCCGGAGGAGTTACCTGCCCCCATCATCACGTCTGCGCCGTAAGTGGAGTTGCTCTGGTTGATGGTAAATTTACGCGCCAGAATAATCAGGTAGCCAATCGCCAGGCCAATCACCAGGCCGGTCACCAGCGAGGCGGCAAAATTGGCGACCGGGAAGACAATCCCCGCGCCCAGCAACAGCGCCGGGACGCCCAACCCCACACCGGTCTGGATCGCGCCGCCGATATCCAGGATACCCACCAGCGAACCTTCAATGATGCGCGCAAACAGGAAGCTGGCGCCGAATGCCGCCACCGCACCGTAAACACCGGTGTCCATCCCGGCGCGGAGCATGGAAACGAAGGCCACTTCGTTAAACGCACCGATGCCATACAGGTAGTACATGTGCGTCCCGGCGAACACGCCGGACGAGAGCAGGCCGACAAAAATCGGGAATGACCAGTCGGCGTACCAGAAGCCTTTTTGGGTTTGTTCTTCCATTATCCCGCTCCTTATTTACCGCTCAGGGTGTTGTGAATGGTGTCCAGCCAGCCCGGCACGCCGAGGCTGAAGGACTCGAGGACTTTCATATCGAAGCCACGGAAGAAACCGCTCAGCACGAACAGCAGCACGATCACCGCCATCATGATCTTGGTGATTTTGTTCCAACCGCTCTCTTCCACGCCTTTACCGATCAGGATACCCAGTACCAAACCCGGTACGGCGTTACCCATGATCAGCTGCGCCAGGCCGCCGAAAATGGTGCCCCAGAAACCTGAGCGACGCCCGGCGTCGATCGCCGCCAGCCAGAAGATCACCGGCATCACGGTGTTCACCAGCAGGTTGGCCGCCGGCACCAGCACTTTGATTGCGGTAACCTGCAACGCAGCGGGCACTGCGGAAGCGGTGGTATTGAGGAACGCCACCACCAGCATGCCGATAACGCCGCATGCGATGGCCATTTTTTTCGGGTCGTGCAGCGTTTGCGCCAGGTTGCGGTTCTTGACCATCAAGGCTGCTGCGCCCCAATGAGGGATGATGCGGTGGTCAACGTCCTGCGTGAAGGCGCCCGCCGCCACGGAAGACGCCCAGGCGTTGAAGAAGAAACCCAGGCCGAATGAGAAGTGGGATGCCGGATCGCCTTCGCAGGAGTTCAGCTCGCCCAGGGTGCGGAAAGCCCCCATGCCTTGCGTCGTCGGAGCATGGAACATGCGTGCAGCGCCGGCCCCTACGCCAACCCCCACCAGTCCGCCAATAATAAGCGACTTAAATAAGATGATTAAAAACATCAGTATACCCTTTGATTTATGCTAACGTTTTTATTTCGTGACGAAGACAACCTTTTCTGTATTGATCATTGTCACGCTCACGGTTATTTCCAGAGTCACGGTGTAGACTTTTCTTTCTCGCGGTAAAAAGAAAAAAAGAAATTTCTCTTTTGTTATTTTCTCTTCCGCTTTTAATATGCTGACATCCTGGGGTTCAATGCGCAGCAGAATATTGCTGGTGGATTTTAATACCGTGCCCTGCACATTAGCCAAAGCGGAAGCAAAAGCTTTCGCTTTGCTATCCCCTTTGCCCTCCACCTTTACCGATGTGGTATATTGTTCTTTCATTACGGATTGCCGTGTTTTTTGATGTAAGCTTCCACCAGTCTTTGGCCCAGTTCTTCTTTATCCATAAAGCCAAAACCTAGCACGGTATAACCTTCATTGATTGCCGTCACGCCTTCATCAATGGAGCGCATGCCGTATTTTGCTTTGTAGCCATATTTGGTTTGCGCGGTAATTGCCCCGGCGCCGCCGCTACCGCAGAAGGAAATACCCAACTGCGCACCTTCGGCTTTCATTACGTCACCCAGCTTCATATCCGCCGCTACGCCAGGGATAACGATGGCTTTTCCGCCTGCTGTTTCAATGCCCTGGCCGACTTTCTGGCCTTTCCCCAAACGATCGCCAATCACTACGGTAATTTGACCCATGGTATTTTCTCCTGATGATATGAATGCGTTAAACGCTATTGGTTATTATCTTTTGCCACTTCAAAGTGCACAGAAAGCAAATAAGCTTCTTCGATAGGTAACGTCGAAAACGTATCGACCACCCGCTCCGCCATTTTCATCGACTCTTCTGAAATCTCGTCAAACAGCGATTTATCGACTTCCGGCAATGGCTCGCCGGTGATTGAACGCAGTACCATGGCGCGAATATGCGATTCCAGCATCTGTTGCTGCACCGCATTGGTATAAATGCCTTCTGCATTCAGCATAGCGGTAATATCGGCCAGCACCTGATCGGTGATCGCCCCAGCCTCGCTGATGTCAGACCCTTCATTTTTTTCCATCGCAACAGATCCTTCATTCACTTTTCAATACCCCTGCTTCCAACATTATTCGTAAGTCGCACAATGCATCATTTGAATATACCCTATGAATTTCAAGTTGCAGGCAACAGTGCTGCGGCTTGAAAGGCGACGGGTATTACCCGCTTTCTTTGATGTCTTACCCTAACCCCGGGGAGAATTTCTGTGTAGCCGTTTTTTTTCCAGTTTAAAGTGGAAATTCAATGATTGGCAGGGATCCATTTCGCAAAATAAGCGCGATTAAGATAATTTAATTAAATTACAAAAAGATAATGCCACAACGGGGTTCCCTTTCTCCCTGGGGCGGTGAAAAGCTTCGTGATCGGGATCTCTTTCTTTTCACCGCTTAACCGCCTACTATCGGTAAGACAATTCGACATCTGCAACGCCCCCGCTCCTCTGGCGCGGGGGCGTTGCTTTTGTGCTGTTTTTCCGAATTTATGGGCGCGAAAACGGGCGCCCTTTGATTTGACTGGAGAGTGGAATGACCAAACCAACCATTACTATTAATGAGCTGGATGCGGAACGCCTGGATGCGCTATTGGAACAACCGGCCTTTGCCAACACCGACGTCGCCATCGCGCTGAACGACGAACTGGATCGCGCCGAAATCCTGCCGCCGGCCCAAATCCCGGCCAACGTGGTGACCATGAACAGCCGCGTGCGTTTTCGCGATCTGCATACCGCAGAAGAGCACGTGCGCACGCTGGTGTACCCGGCCTCGCTGAAGGACAGCCACGAACAGCTGTCGGTGATGGCGCCGCTGGGCGCAGCGCTGCTGGGCATGCATGTAGGCAACCAGATTACCTGGCAGTTGCCGAACGGTGAAGAAGCGCGGATCGAAGTGCTGGAACTGCTGTACCAGCCGGAAGCGGCGGGTGAATACCACCGCTAAGCGGTAATTCAGGGCGGTGTTCATGCCGCCCTTTCTGAGCCTTACAGGCTGATGGCGATCAGTACCACCACCAGCAGCAGCACGTAAACTCTGGCGTGCAGCTTGTCATTAACCTTCGGCAAGGCCCTTTTGGCAAAGACGATTCCTGCAATGCCGGCAGCCACCAGCAGCCCAAGAATGGTCAAATTAACGTAGCCAAGATAGTGCGGTCCGCTCATTTCCTGCCAGCCCAAACCGATATACATCAGTGCGCCGATGACAGCGACCGGAATCGACAAGGGATTGGCCGCGCTGACGCAGTGCTTCATTTCATAGCCATGCCGACGCAATAAAGGCACCGTCATCACGCTCCCCCCCACCCCGAGCAGGGTGGCTATCACCCCAATCAGCGGGCCACCGACCCACAACGTCATCTTTGACAGCGCCGCGCGTGCCGGTTTGACCAAAAATCCCTGTCTGAACAGGCAATCCGCAATCGTCACCAGCATATAAATCACAAACAGCAGCCTGACCACATTGTCCGCCAACAGCGTCGAGGCAAAAGCGCCCAATGCCGCGCCAATGCTGATAAAAAAGATCAGCGGGATGATGGTTTCACGCAGCAGGTTGCCGCTGCGCCAGTTGGTTAGGGTGGCGTAACCCGAATTGAGGATCATCACCGCCGTCGAGGTCGCTACGGCGATATGCATCGCCTGTCCCGGCTGTTCGCCAGAGGAAGACACCAGATGATAGACAAAGGGCACCACCACAAAGCCGCCGCCAAAGCCAAACAAAATGGTGGTGATGCCGGTAATAAAACCGGCACCGAGAACAATCAACGTTTCAATCATGGCTATGTGCCCGGATGAAATCGTCGAAACCGGCAGAAAACTGGCCGGCAAGTGGATGGAACTCGTCGCCGACAAACAGCGCCAGATAATGCCGGCGAATGGCATCATGATCGATAAGCTCAATCCCGGCTTCCGCCGCCTGCGCCAGAGTCAGCGCATCCGGAAATCCCCAATACCGATAGTTGCCCTGCCGCTCGACAACAAGAGACTTGCGTTCGCCCGCACGCATTAGCTGCCCCGCTAAAAATGCACCGGACCGCATGCCCGCCAGCATCATGTTTTCCAAAAACGACAGCTCGTAACGCAATTCGACCGGCAAGCGGGCAAGCACCGGCCCGGCATCCCAGTGCTCATCCATCTCATGCAACGTCAACGCGCCGTTTTTCTCGCCGTTCATCATGGCGCGAAACAGCGTCATCACGCCACGGTAATGCGGTAAGTCGCCCGGGTGCAGGTTCCACAGCAGCTTGCCGCGCTGGCTGAAGGCCCGGACGTAATCAGCGGAAAACTTCTGGTAGCAACGCAAAGAGACTACCGCGTCCATATTACCCAGACTGCTGATAAACGTGGCGTCATTGATGTCTGCAATACGGTGCGCCGTGACGCCTGCGCCGGCCAGGAAAACCTGTGGCGCTTGATAAGCGCCCTCGCAGGTATCGGCATTTCTGCTGACAAAGGGGAAAACGAAGTCATTCAGCACTTCACGCTCATACAAGGCAAGCTGCCGAACCTCCGGCTCCTGCTGACGACCGCCGGCTTTCGCCAGTGGAAAGTAAACCGTAAAGGAGCATTCCTTGTTTAAGGCGCTAATAACATCCTGACATGCCAGCCAGGAAAAAATATCGTTGCCAACAAATAGCGCTACGTTCTTCATGCTTCCGCCTTCTTTACATTAAACAGACTGTTATTGAAAACTATTTTGCTGATATCTCGGGTAATGGACTCCATCGCTGACGTATAAAAAAGCTCGCCTTTGGCAGGTGCGCCAAGAGAATAAAGATCCTGCTCCTTACCTTGTTCATCCGACACTTTTAACGTAAATGGATTGCATTTTACGCCGCCGAATATATTTTCCTGCACCAGACCTCCCTGCAGCATCTTTGTATTTAGCCGACTTGGCTTCAGTTGATATGAAGGGGTGGTGCAATTAAGCAAATATTGGCTATACACTTCCACATTGTGGCAAATAGTTTTAAAACCCTGCCCCTCTTTCTCAATATTTACCACGCCACCAAAAGCGCGCAGGCGTTGGCTTTCTAGCGCCGTAATAATTTTATAAGCATTTTTTAATGGCATGGCGTGCCGATTGCGCATCCAGGAGGAATTATAGAAGCGCATAAAGATCTGTCTGTTGTTTTCATCCATTTTTACCCAGGCTTCACATACGGCCGGGTGAATCGCTGCCAGATAGCTACAGATATGCTCACGGGCAAAGCGTGCCCGATCAAGGCTTTCGGCCAGGTCACGATAGCAATCCCTTTCGGCCCCCATTGCAGACAGCACCGTTATCCGCTCCTGCCCTGGGTAATATTCCTCGAGTGCCGCGTTAATCACATGAACCAGTTGGTGCGCATCAATATAATGATTGTCGGCGACAAAGCGGCTCAGCCGTTGCCTGAATTCTGACGGTGGTGCGCGCATCAGAGCAGGCTGTACGCTGGGGAACAACCCGGAACGCGACAGGGCGGAAATATTGCTCGCCCCCACCCGCTCGATCAGCTCAATGATGGCGTCGATCGCCGTCAGACTGCAGCCAATCACGCCGACTGCCGATGCCGGGTTGATGGCGGGAAGATCCCGATTGGCCTGATAGGCAATCACCCCGTCAACCGGATAGAGGCTCGCCGGCTCATTATGCCCCGAGCACAGCACTACCGCATTCATCTGCTCCGCGGCCCCACAGGCCGTTGTCAGCCAATATCCTCCAGGATGCGAACCTATCTCCTCAACTTCGGCAGTCACGAAATTCAACGTGACGTTGCTATCAGCCGCCATAAGCACCGCCCTGTCGCGAATAAAATCGAGATACTCTTTATAAAGCCAGCGGGGTGGGTAGCGGTCTTTACTGTATCGCCGAAAATGCGTCGTGATCCAATCGGAAAAATGTGCGCCGTCAAAAATATCCGCCGACATGTTCTCTGGCGCCATATTTAAAATATGGCTGTCAAAATCGCTGCTGTAGGCCATACCGCCATTGAAACCCTGCTTGTCAAACACCTTCAGGGACAGATGCTTATTGCAATTATTAACAGACTTATTCTTGATAAAGTTATAAGCGAAAGAAATACCTGCCGCCCCACCACCAATCACACCGATCTTATACATGAAATATCACCTTATAGTCACAGCATTAAAAGAAGAACTATTGCTTCAGGTGTTGGAATAAAATAATTCCTTATAAACTTCTTGTATGATGCAGGCGAGATAGCTCGCTCCGCCCCGGCGTTTAAATTCAAGAGGGTTTAAATAAAAATAAAATACCTCGCTGCCAGAGCAGCGTTATTTTTCTGCCCTGATAGTAGAGCTATGACCAGTGGCTTGCTTTATATGAAAGGCCAACTATCATTGCATTTCGGCCAAATTGCTCAGTGATAAGGATTATGCGCAACGTACGCATTGATGACATCGACAATGTGCCAAGGTCGGTGATTGCCATCGGCACCGACTACCCGTCGGGCCATTTACTGCCCATGCACAGCCACCGCCGCGCTCAGCTGCTCTATGGGGCCACTGGCGTAATGCACGTATTTACCCGGCAGGGGAACTGGATTGTGCCGCCGCAGAGAGCGGTGTGGTTGCCGCCGCAGATGCCGCACGAAGTGAGAATGGTCGGCGTCACCACCCGCAGCCTGTACATTGAACCGGCCGCGCTGCTGGCCTCTCAGCCGCAGGTTTGTCAGGTGGTCAGCGTTACGCCGCTGATGCGCCAACTCTTGATGGCGGCGGTAGATATGCCGCTGGAGTACGATCCGGACGGCCGGGACGGGGCGCTGGTTTTCCTGCTGCTGCATGAGCTTGCCCAACTGCAATCCCTGCCGCTGCACATCCCCCTGCCCGCCGATCGGCGATTGGGCGAGTTATGCCAGCTGTTCCTGCGCCAGCCGGATGCACACGACTCGCCGCAGATATGGGCGACGCGCCTGTATATGAGCATCCGCACCTTCAGCCGGTTCTTTCGCGCGCAAACGGGTATGTCATTTTCACAATGGCGGCAACGGGCCTGCGTAGTGCTGGCGCTGGCTCAGTTGACGGAAGGCAGCAGCGTAACGCAGGTCGCTCTGGAGTTGGGGTATGAAAGCAGCGCGGCTTTTGCCACCATGTTTCGCCGCGTGTTGGGGCAGGCGCCGTCCTGCTATCTGGGATCGGAACGGCGCGAAAAGGCTTAGCGGAACTTCTTGTGGTTAACGTCGCGAGTTTGCTTGAAACTCTGTGCAACCTGCTTGGCTTCGGCCAGCTTGCCCTGATTGGCCAACGCCAGCGATTGGTCTATCTGGCCGATAAGCGTATCCAGCCCATGCTGAAAATCTTTTATCTCCGGGCTGTCGGCCGCTTTATCCTCCAGCTTCGGTGGCGTGGATTGCTTCGCATCCAGCGCGGCGGCGCGCATGTTCTGCAGGCTCTGCTTCAGAGTATCCGTTGAGTCAGTATTCAGCACCGTTTTGTAATTGCCGGCGATAGTGTCCATATCATCGGCCAGATCGGCTGCGATCGCCAATGAACTGGCACCCAGCAGCGCCAACGCCATCAATGCTTTCAGTTTGTTCGACATGCTTGCTCACCTTCCAGTTATTATTTTATCTACCCGTCGCCTTTCAAGCTGCAGCATTGTTGGCTGCCACTCGACATTCATAGGGTATAAGCTTTTGTTCAACCTAAACATAGGCAAGGGCGCTGAAAACCGGAACAAGAGATTTGTAAGCAAGGTTATAGCGGGGGGAAAGGAGAGAGGCTGGCAGCCGAAGCGGCCAGCCTTGGCGGTATTACTGGCCGGCGATTTTCATGTCCGGCAGCAGTACGGAACCGCACTGGATATTGCTGCGGGTTTCGATATCGCTGCCCACGCTGACAATATTGCGCAGCATGTCTTTCAGGTTGCCGGCGATGGTGATCTCGCTGACCGGATACTGGATCTCGCCATTTTCTACCCAGAAACCGGCGGCGCCGCGCGAGTAGTCGCCGGTAATGCCGCTAACGCCCTGGCCCATCAACTCAGTCACTACCAGGCCGGTACCCAGTTGCTTAAGCATGCCGGCAAAATCATGGCCCTGCCCGGCAATGCGCCAGTTGTGGATGCCGCCCGCATGGCCGGTGCTGTGCATTCCGAGCTTGCGCGCCGAGTAGCTGGTCAGCAGCCAGGTTTGCAGCACGCCATCTTTAACAATGTCACGCCGCTGGGTACGTACGCCTTCGCTGTCGAACGGCGTGGAAGCCAGCCCTTTCAACAGGTGCGGGTGCTCTTCGATGGTCAGCCAGTCCGGCAGGATCTGCTTGCCCAGAGAGTCCAGCAGGAAGGTGGATTTACGGTAGACGCTGCTGCCGCTGATGGCGCCAACCAGGTGCCCGAACAGACCGGTCGCCACTTCAGAGGCAAACAGCACCGGGGCAGTCATGGTTGACAGCTTGCGCGGCCCCAGGCGCGACAACGTGCGGCGGGCACATTCCTCGCCCACCCATTCAGGGCTTGCCAAATCACCCATGGCGCGGCCAATGGTATAGGCGTAATCACGCTCCATATCGCCATTGTGTTCGGCGATCACGCAGCTCGACAGAGAATGACGGCTTGAACAGTAGCTTTGCAACATGCCGTGGCTGTTGCCGAAAACCTTGATGCCGTAGTGGCTGTTAAAGCTGCCGCCTTCGGTATTGGTGATGCGTTTGTCCGCCGCCAGCGATGCCTGCTCGGCGCGGGCCGCCAGTTCGATGCCCCGCTCCGCGTCCAGTTCCGCCGGGTGGAACAGATCAAGATCCGGCGCTTCAAACGCCAGCAGGTCTTTTTCCGCCGGGCCGGCGTTCGGATCCGCAGAGGTATAACGGGCGATATCCAGCGCCGCCTGCACGGTGCGAGCAATGGCGTCCGGGCTGAGATCGGTGGAAGATGCGCTGCCTTTACGCTGCTGGTGATACACGGTAATGCCCAACGCGCCATCGCTGTTGAACTCGACGTTTTCCACCTCGCCAAAGCGGGTGCTGACGCTGATACCGGTAGATTTGGTTACGGCAACTTCTGCCGCATCGGAACCGGCGCGCGCCAGCTCCAGAGCCTGTGAAACGGCCTGTTCCAGCGCCTTGCGCTGTTCTGCAACTTGAGTGACTACTTTCATCAATCTGCCATAATTAATCAGAAAATCGTTGAGAAAAGTGCCGTGGCGGCGTGGTTGCGCGCGGAGTCACGCGCAAAAATCATGTGATTTATGCTTTTGAGTCTAACAGGAACCGCGTGGAATTTCGCATAAAGCCGGCAACCTGTTAGGATTAGCCTCTTTTTAACGGAGCCTACCATGAACAAACAGCCTGAAGACTGGCTCGACGATGTCCCGGAAAACAAAGACGAGGACGATGACGAGATTATCTGGGTCAGTAAAAGTGAAATTAAACGTGATGCCGAAGCACTGAAAGACCTGGGGACCGAACTGGTCGAACTGGGTAAGAACGCGCTGGAACGTATCCCGCTGGACGAAGATTTGCGTGCCGCCATTGAACTGGCGCAGAAGATCAAGAAAGAAGGCCGCCGCCGTCAGTTGCAACTGATTGGCAAGATGCTGCGCGCCCGCGACGTAGAGCCGATTCAAACCGCGCTCGACAAGCTGAAGAACCGCCACAACCAGCAGGTTTCGCTGTTCCACAAGCTGGAAGCGCTGCGTGACCGTTTGGTGGAAGAAGGCGATGACGCGATCCCGTCTATCCTGGCCCTGTACCCGGAAGCCGATCGCCAGCAGTTGCGCGCACTGGTGCGTAACGCGCAGAAAGAAAAGGCCGCTAACAAGCCGCCGAAAGCCTACCGTCAAATCTTCCAGTACCTGCGCGATCTGGCCGAGACCGCCGAATGATCGCCGCCGTCACCATGGGATGAACCCGTTTCATCCCCGGTGATGTGCAGGTTCACCGCTGCTTTCACGAATATTGAAACGCAGGCTGCCTTCCAGCTCTTCCTCCGCCTCTTCAAACAGCAGGATAATCGCGCCGAAACGGCGTTTGCTACGGGCGTCGAGATGGGTAAACTCAATCTCGACCGGTAACCCGATATCGACGGTCACCACATCCCACAACGCGTCCAGATTGGCGCCGAAGGCTTCACCGAGCGCAAACTTACGCGCAAAATCGCGATAGAACGCCGGCAAATCGTGGATCTGATTAAAATCGAACTCTACTTTTGCCATCAAACTCACTCCACCCGAATGAAGTTTTTATAATGGTCACGCGTGATAAAAATCAGGCCGTCGCTGGAATACAACAGGCGATCGGCCCCGCGCCGGCCGCATTGATAATTAATGTCCGCCTCGCGCCATACCCGGCTGCGTGCGGTAGGCAGTTGCCCTTCACGGTTCGAGAAACGATCGCCGCCAATCGCTTTGCCCGGCAGAACCGAACACAGGTTGCCGTTGCGCGCATCCCACCCCTGCTCACGCGCCTGCTTTTTGGTGATGTAATAGTCCGGCAACCGCTGATGCTGCTGCAGGTAGCTCACCACCCTTTTTTGCTGCGTCAGTTGGTCGATGCTCTGGCCTTCGGCCACCGCAGGTACGTTGGCAATCACCCGATCGTTACCGCGCAAAGCGCTAAAACCGGCTATCACAACGGCGATGACGATCGCCACGAGGATCCGCTTGTTCATTACTGTCCCTGACTGAGTGCCGGCAGGGGCGCATCAGCACCCATGCCCGTTGGATTTATAGATGAAAAGAATGAATCAAAGATGACCGGCAGGTAACATTTTCACTTCAGGGAACCCATGCCTTAACAATCTGCATCACCCATTCATGCTTATCATGCCATTTTCCCGTGAGCCTGACACTCAGTGCAACTCTGAAACAAGGCTGTCTCAGGCAAGTATAGCCCCGGATGACCGCATCAGGAGCCTCAGCGCATCAGTCGATCAACGCATGGCGATAGCGGTGCAGCATGTCGGCCAGGCGTTTTACCGGGCCGGTGACGCTGAGCGGTGCCTGATAGTCCACCAACTTCTGCTGATAGTCGTTCATCTCGCTCAGCAGCCGATCGTAATAATAGGCGCGTTTCACGTCATTCTTGGCTGAAACCACGTGGTCGGCAGTATTGCGGATCTGCTTATGGAAGGCAGAAAGCTCCTCGCTGGCCGGAATTTCCGCCCGCTGCATGCGCTGGTGAGCGATGATCAGGTTCAGCGCCAGCCGGTACTTGGCAATGTCGTTCGGGAACATCATCAACAGCTGATTAAGCTGCTGATAAAGCGCCGGCAGGTGGTTCTGCCGACGGCGCGACGCCTTGGTGGTCAACGCCGAAACCGCGCTGCCGACAAACTGGTTCAGCAGCGTGCGACCGGTGCGCTCACGCGAGTTGTCACGGATCAACAGCAGCACCATCAACCCCACGCAGCTGCCAAGGAACTGGCCGAGCGCACCATCGAGAAACTGCGTGACGTTAAAGGTCATCGGGTTGCTCAACACCAGAATATTGATGGTCCCCGCCAGCAGACCGAGCGAACCCAGCCGCCGCTTTTGCACCTCGATGCCGATGAAAAACGCCAGCAGGCCAAGGCTGAGGCACAACAATAAAATGCTCTGCTGGGTCGCCGGCAAGATCACCATAAAGAACAGCGAACCGACCGGGATCGCCGCCAGCATACCCAGCACAAAGTCCATCGCCACCATGCGCGGCGCCGGGGTGCGCATCGCCAGCGAAGTGATCACCGCGATGATCACCATAAAACCGCTGCCGGACGTCCAGCCGGTCCACAGCCACAGCAGGCTGCCAAACGCCGTCGCCACAAAGGTGCGCAGGCCGTTAATCATGGCGTGATGCCCTTCCGCCGAGACTGGTTTGACCACCACTTCACTGCTCAGCACATCTTCTTCCACTGCGCTGATGCTGCTGTTGGTATGCACGCCTTTGGCCAACAGCAGGTAACGCGTGGCCGCGCCCACCCAACTGGTGATGGTCAACAGCGTCTCGTCGGTGCGGTTGGTGGTCAGCACCTGGCGCAGCAGCTTCATGCGCTTGTGGATCTCCTGCGGCGTTTCCGCCGGCACCATCAGCAGTTCACGAATATTTTCCTTCACCGCATCCGGATGATTCAGCAGGATCAGATACGTTTCGCAAGACTGGGTAATCAGCGTCAGCGACAGGGTGTGCAGCGCCCGAACGCGCCGGTTGACCTTTTGCCAGCGCGATGACTCCATCATCAGGTTGCTGCGCATGCCGTTCAGCGCGGTGGTGCTCTTGACCAGGTTGCTCCAGGCGCGATCGATGTCTTCTTTCTCGGCGTTACTGACGCACATCTGCATCAGCAGGTACTGATCCACCAACAATTTGTCCACCGCCCGATCGATATCCATTTTGATCGAACGCGGCGAGAACAGCAGATCCGCCAGCACCGCGCTGACGATCCCCAGCACAATCTCGCTGCAACGCTCCACGGCGAATTGCGGCGCTTCCAGCAAGTTGGTTTCACTGGTGGAGGTCGTCACGATGATGATCAGCGCGGTATACCCGGCCAGGCCCCAGGCGTAAGAGTTTTCAACCTTGATCAGTGAAGAGAGCCAGGTACAAAATCCGGCCCAGATGCAGCACAACAGCAGCATCACCACCGGTGCGCGTGCGGTGGAGACGATAATCACCAAGCCGACGAAGCAGCCGATAAAGGTACCGATAATGCGCAACCAGCCGCGGTGACGAATAGCGCCGGAGAACGGCTCGCCACCCGCCGCAAAAGCCGGGCCGGCGGCCACGATGGCGGCGGTCATCGCCGACCAGCGCGGGGTTTCCAAATTGAGATGGAAACCGACAAACAGAGCAAACACAATCGCGAAGCTGAGCTTGAAAGCAAATCTCAGCCGAATAAACGTTGGGCTATTCATTAGCCAAACTCACGTAGCCGATGCATCAGGCGAACAAAAGGCGAACCGCTGTCGGCCTTGCGATCGTTCTTGCCGGTGATCACCACGGTCGCGGTGGTACCAGCCGGGTACGGATGCAACTGGTCTTTGTCGTCCAATAGGATTTTAACCGGTACGCGCTGCGCCAGACGCACCCACTCCAGGTTACTGTCGATAGACGCCAACCCTTTGCTGTTCACGGTGCTGCTACTGTTGTTGACGGCGGCAGCCACGCTATCGACGGTGCCGTGCATGATGCGGTTGCTGCCCAGTGGGGTGATTTCCACACGGTCGCCCTTGTTCAGGCCATTCAGCTTGGTTTCTTCCAGATAGGCCAGAATGTAGAAGGTATTTTTCTTCACCAGCGCCACGGCGACTGAACCGCGGGTGATGTATTCGCCGCTGTGGACATTCAGGTTGGTAACCCAGCCGTCGGCCGGTGCACGCACCGTGGTGCGTTCCAGATCCAGCTGCGCCAGTTCTCGGGTCGCCACGGCTTTTGCCAACTGATGCTGCACGGTTTGCAGCACGTTGTTCGCCTGGTCGATCTCTTCTTGCGACATCGCCTGCACACCCAAACGTACCCGGCGGCCGGCTTCACGTTTTTTCTCCGCCGCCAGCGTCTGATAATAGGCGACGTCGGCGCTGGCTTCCGCCAGAGCCTGCTGGTAGCGCGGCCGGTCGATAACAAATAACACCTGCCCTTTCTGCACCAGTTGGTTATCCACCACCGGCACGTCGGTCAACAGGCCGGTGACGTCCGGCGCTATCGCCACGACGTCAGCGGTAAACTTGGCATCACGCGTCCAGGGGGATTCGGTGTAGAACACCCAGGCTTTGAATATGGCGACGATCGCTAACAGGACCAGAAACAAAGTGATCGCGATTCGAACTATTTTTATTGAGAAATTTTTCACAGCGACCTCAAACGAAAAGACGTGAAATCAGATAGAACAGACAGCAATACAGCGCAGTATTAAACAACGCCGGATGCCAGACAAAATCGTAAATCCCGGTAGGCTGCAACAGGCGGCGCAGCAAAAAAAACAGCGCCAGCGAAACCAGCAATTCAAAAAATACCGGGGGAAACGAAAGTCCAAAGATGACCATAACCGGAAGCAAACTCATCCATTTTTCCTTATTGTTTACTGCACCGGGTGTTACCCTTTCTTCTCATTCACATTCTCTTTACATGTTAGCTGACGCGCACCACAAATTTAGGCCCAGACAGGTCAGGAACCTGAAAAAAGGATAAACTCAGGGGCATACATCCGCGATAGGGATTGCGAGGATACCGGAGGGATCGGCCAAGGCTGCATTGCCGATTGCACTCACGCGTTGGGAAGGTCTTTCCACCCGACCGGTTTATATTAGCGTGCTTACTATCAACTCATCAACAATCTGTGATCTAAATCACTTTTAAGCCAGAGTGAATAATGGAAAGACTAAAACGGATGTCGGTATTCGCTAAAGTCGTTGAATGCGGGTCGTTTACGGCGGCTGCGCGCCAGCTTGATATGAGCGTTTCGTCTATCAGCCAGACCGTCTCCAAACTGGAGAATGAATTGCAGGTCAAGTTGCTCAACCGCAGCACGCGCCGCATTGGCCTGACGGAAGCCGGGAAAATTTACTATCAGGGTTGCCGGCGCATGCTGCAGGAAGTGAGCGAAGTGCACGAGCAGCTGTACGCGTTTAACAATACGCCGACCGGCACGCTGCGTATCGGCAGTTCGTCCACCATGGCGCAAAACGTGCTGGCGATCATGACTGCCGACATGTTGAAGGAATATCCCGGCCTGACGGTAAACCTGGTGACCGGTATTCCGGCGCCGGATCTGATTGCCGACGGACTGGATGTGGTGATCCGCACCGGCGCGCTGCAAGATTCCAGCCTGTTCTCCAAACGCCTCGGTTCAATGCCTATGGTGGTGTGCGCTGCTAAAAGTTACCTCAGCCAGCACGGCACGCCGCAAAAACCCAGCGACATGGTCAACTTTTCCTGGCTGGAATACAGCGTGCGGCCGGACAGCGAATTCGAATTGATAGCCCCCGAAGGCATCACCACACGCATCTCGCCGCAAGGGCGCTTTGTCACCAACGATTCGCAAACCATGATCCGCTGGCTGAAAGCCGGGGCAGGCATCGCCTATGCACCGCTGATGTGGGTGATCGAAGAGATCAAACGCGGCGAGATCGAGATCCTGTTCAAAAGCTATCACTCGGATCCTCGCCCGGTGTACGCCCTGTACACCGAGAAAGACAAACTGCCGCTTAAGGTGCAGGTGTGCATCAACTACCTGACCGAGTACTTCAAGCGCGTGGCGGAAGTCTATCAGGGCTACCGCTGAGCAAAAAACGGCGCGCCAGGGCACCAAGCAGCAACAGCGCCAGCATGCCCAGCCCCCAGATTAACCAAACGGCGTAACCCGCCCAGGTGAGCAACAGCGGGAAAGAGCCGGCCAGCCAACGCCCCAGTTGTTGCAGCATCGGCAACCAGCCCTCCAGCAACGTCTGCGGTACCAAGCTGAGCAAGCCGGTAAACTGGGGCGCCAGCTGCGCCGAGCCGTTTTCCGCCAGGCCCACCAGTGCAGGTAACCAGCCCAGCACACCGGAGACGCCCCAGGCCAGCAGCGTCCATAACCCCATTGCCGCCAGCACGGCTGCCAGCGCCCATCCGTTCTTTGTCATGATCCGCTCCTTTCTGTGTTGCACTAAGCAGCAATGTAAACCATGGACTCCACTCCAGGGTAAAGCGCCAGCATGGGGATTTACGTTTAATTACACCGCGACATTGGCAATGCTTTGATGCAATTAACAAAAGCACCATTGGCATTACTCCGCTCTGCACCGCTGCGCTATGCTGCGAGCACCTCTCCTCTGCATCGGGAATAAAATGAAAAAAATCATACTGGATTGCGACCCTGGGCATGACGACGCCATTGCCTTGCTGCTGGCCTGGGGCAACCCGCAGATCGACCTGCTGGCGGTGACCACCGTGGTCGGTAACCAGACGCTGGATAAGGTCACCCGCAACGCGCTGGCCGTCGCGCGTATCGCCAATATTACCGGCGTCCCCTTTGCCGCCGGCTGCCCGCGCCCGTTGGTGCGGCAGATTGAGGTGGCGCCCGATATTCACGGCGAGTCCGGCATTGACGGCCCGGCGCTGCCGGAGCCGACCCTGACGCTGGAACCTCGCCATGCGGTGGACTTGATCATCGATACACTGATGGCGCATCCGCCGGGCAGCGTGACGCTGGTGCCGACCGGCGGCCTGACCAATATTGCCATGGCGGTGCGCAAAGAACCGCGCATCGCCGAGCGGGTAAAGGAAGTGGTGCTGATGGGTGGCGGCTATCACATAGGCAACTGGAGCGCGGTGGCGGAATTCAATATCAAGATAGACCCCGAAGCGGCGCACATCGTATTTAATGAAAAGTGGCCGCTGACCATGGTCGGGTTGGATTTGACCCATCAGGCGCTCGCCACGCCGGAGGTGTGCGAACGCATTGCCGCCATCGGCACCGGGCCGGCGCACTTCGTCGGCGAACTGCTCGAATTCTTCGGCAAGATGTACCAACAGGCGCAGGGCTTTAGCGCACCGCCGGTACATGACCCTTGCGCGGTGGCCTACGTGATCGATCCCGAAGTGATGACGGTGCGTAAGGCGCCGGTGGATATCGAACTGACCGGTACCCTGACGCTGGGCATGACGGTGGCCGATTTTCGCGCCCCGCCGCCGCCGGACTGCCATACGCAGGTGGCGGTAACGCTGGATCAAGACAGGTTCTGGGATTTGGTGGTGGATGCGCTGGAGAGGATTGGGGAAGTGCGGGTTTAGAGTGCAGAGCTTGTTGAATACTGTCGCGATCCGCCGGGCTAAGCAGGCCAGCACCAGCGGTGGTGGAAAAGAAAATACAGAGTAAAGCGGCTGAGAACCGCCGGGTTACTGAATCCATTCAGAAGGCCGCCCGTATGATTTTTCGGCATTCTAAAGGCTACGCGAGGGCAAGTAACAAGGCATAATTAGCGGGTAAACGTTAGACAGCCTAACCAACAAGAAAAATCTCAAACAAAAACCCCATAAGCTCGGTTTTTACACTTAAAAATGGCTTATTGGTTTTCTCTAATCGGAAAAAGCAGCGAATCCGTATTAATTATGGCTAATGCGATAAGCGCCACAAAAAACGGATTTATTGGGGCCGTGAACCGGCCCCAGAAAAGGACTAGGCGGTACCGCCAACGGTCAGCATATCCAGTTTCAGGGTCGGCTGGCCGACGCCCACCGGCAGGCTTTGCCCTTCTTTGCCGCAGACGCCCACGCCTTTATCCAACGCCAGATCGTTGCCGACCATCGAAATCTGCTGCATCGCCTCAATGCCGGAGCCGATCAGCGTCGCGCCCTTCACCGGCTTGGTGATGCGGCCTTTTTCGATCAGATAGGCTTCGGTGGTGGAGAACACAAACTTGCCGGAGGTGATGTCCACCTGGCCGCCGCCAAAGTTCGGCGCATACAGACCGTACTCCACACTGGCGATGATCTCTTCCGGCGTAGACTGGCCCGCCAGCATGTAAGTGTTGGTCATGCGTGGCATCGGCAGATGCGCATAGGACTCGCGACGGCCGTTGCCGGTCGGCGCAACGCCCATCAGGCGCGCATTCAGCTTGTCCTGCATGTAGCCTTTCAGGATGCCGTTTTCGATCAGCACATTGTACTGGCCCGGCACGCCTTCATCATCGATGGCCAGCGAACCGCGGCGCCCCTGCAGGGTGCCGTCATCCACCACGGTGCAAAGCTCGGAAGCCACCAGTTGGCCCATCTGGCCGCTGAACACCGAAGTACCGCGACGGTTGAAATCGCCTTCCAGGCCGTGACCTACCGCTTCATGCAGCAGCACGCCAGGCCAGCCGGCCCCCAGCACTACCGGCATATTGCCGGCCGGAGCCGCTACGGCGGAAAGGTTAATCAACGCCATGCGCACCGCTTCTTTGGCGTAGGCGTCCGCGCGAACGTCGCCATCGACGATTTCCAGGAAATAGTCATAACCGAAACGGCCGCCGCCGCCGCTGGAGCCGCGTTCACGCTTGCCGTCCTCTTCCACCAGCACGCTGACGGAAAGACGCACCAGCGGGCGAACGTCCGCCGCCAGGGTGCCGTCGGTCGCGGCCACCAGGATTTGTTCATACACGCCGGTGATGCTGGCGCTCACTTCCTGCACCCGCTTATCGGCCGCACGGGCAACCTTGTCGACGCGGTGCAGCAGGGCAATTTTCTCTTCGCGCGGCAGGCTTTGCAGCGGATCGAGCAGCGGATACAGCGCCTTGTGGCTGATTTCACCAAGCGTATGCACCCGGCCGTCACCGCTGTCGCGCACGATGCTGCGCGCCGCCTGGGCGCTTTGATGCAGGGCGTTCAGGGTTATCTGATCGGCATAGGCGAAACCGGTTTTCTCGCCGCTGACGGCGCGCACCCCAACGCCCTGGTCGATATTATAAGAACCGTCCTTGATGATGCTGTCTTCAATCACCCAGGCTTCGTGGTAGCTGGACTGAAAATAGAGATCGGCGTAATCGAGGCGGCGTTCGGCCAGTTGCCCCAAGACAGAGAACAAGTCCTGGTGGTTCAACTTATTCGCAGCAAGTAACTGCTCACTGACAAACGTCAGGCTCATAATTTTTTCACTCTTTATTGGAGGAGGTTTTTTCAAACGGCGCCGTCAGCGACGTCTGGAATCTGTTGTGTTGCAATACCGGCATTTGCGCACGAATGGTGTTGAGGCCGGCAGTGTCGACCCGTACTTTCAACGCCGAAACCGCATCCGGGTTTTCGGCCAGCACCTTACCCCAACCGTCCACCGCCAACGAGTGGCCCCAGGTGCGGCGGGTCGGGCCGTGGCTGCCAACCTGCGCCGGCGCCAGGATCACGCACTGGTTTTCAATCGCCCTTGCGCGCAGCAGAATTTCCCAATGCGCCTCGCCGGTCACGCGGGTAAAGGCGGCCGGCACGGAAATCAGTTCCGCACCCTGTGCGCGCAGCGCCTGGTACAGGGCCGGGAAGCGCAGATCGTAGCATATCGTCATGCCAAGACGGCCGACCGGCGTATCCACCACGGTCAACTGCTGGCCATGTTGGTAAGTGTCTGATTCCCGATAATGGCCGTGGGAGTCGTTAATGTCCACGTCGAACATATGCAGCTTGTCGTAGCGCGCCCGGATTTCACCCTGGTCGTCAAACAGCAGGCTGCTGGTGGTGATCAGCGCAGGATTTTCGCGGCTGATCAACGGCATCGAGCCGACCAGCAACCATACGCCATAGCGCCGCGCCAGCTCACGCACCGCCTGCTGCAACGGGCCATCGCCCTGCGCTTCCGCATGCTGGCGATAAGCGGCAGAGTTGGCGAACAGCAGCGCGTTCTCCGGTGTCATGACCAGTTTTACCCCGGCATTGAGCTGCTTGATCTGCTGTTCAATCTGGGCCAGGTTATCGCGCACCCGATCGCCACTGCACAACTGTAACAACGCAACGTTAGCATTTCTCATGACGCCTTATTCTCCTTTGGCTTACGCAACACCTCGTTAATTTTCGGCTGATCCAGGCTGCCGCTGATGTGATAGCGAATCAGCGAGATCTTGTTCCACAGCGGCGCCAACACTTTGGAGGCGGCAAATACCGCCGCACCGACGATCGGGTTGATCACGAACGCCGTCGCCACGCCGACCGTGGCTGAGATCTCCGGCGCCACCACCGCTTCCATATCAATACGCCGACGCGCCAGATCAATCTGGCCATTCATGGCGATGTCCGCCGCCAGCCCGTCAACCAAAAGATTGTCGGTATGCATTATGCCATCTTTCATCCACGCGGTACTGCGGATGGAGTCAAAGTAGAAGCCCTTACCGAAGGTATCACTGAAATCAAACTGCAGCTTGCGTAACAGCGCATCGAAACTCACCAAACGCAGCAACTGGCCGGCACGACCGCCGCCGATGCTGTCGATCTCACCCTTGCCCATTTTAATCGTCAACGCACCGCTGAGCGTGTCCACCTGAGGTTTCCACGGCTGGCCACGCCAGTACAGGTCGAAATCGACATCGTAAGGCGCTCCCTTCAGCGGGGTGGTGATACCAAAGAAGGCGGCGGTTTCGTCGATTTTGCCGCCCAGCAACTTGCCTTTCAGCGAACTGCGCTCTTCCTGCGCGTTTTGCTTCCACAGGCCGCTGGCGGTCATGCGCCCTTTGCCGGTATCGATCAGCCCATGCGTAAGCAGAAGGGTATCGCCCTGATTGGCCAGATCGGCTTCGACCTTGCCGAGGTTCTGCCCCATCACCCAACACGACTTGCAGCGCAACATCAACGACGGCCAGTCACGGAAGGACACTTTATCCGCAGCGGCCAACGGGTTGGTCGCCGCCGGGGCGCTCTTGTCCGCGCCAAACTGCGGGTTGTAATAGAGGTAGTTGATGTCCGCACGCCATGGTCCGCGATCCGCGACCCGCAGGCTGCCGTCAACTTCATCGCCCTTGGCGCTGACCAGCGTGCCACCCAGCTGTTTCTCCGCCGTCAGTTGCAGCTTGTGCCATGCCTGGCCGCCCAACATCAATTGCGGCGTTTTCAGCGCCACGGTGGTCGGGAAATTAAAACCGCCCACCTGGCCTGAACCACCGCCTTGTTTTATCGCAGGCGCCAACAGCGCCAGCCATTTCTCACCGTCCAACGGCGGCAGGTTCAGCGTCAACGAGGGGCTGCCCGGCAACGGCGGCGTAGCGCCGGCGTCGGTTTGCCATGCGGCGCGCGCCAGCGTCACCTGCTTTTTGGCAAAGATCCATTCGCTGTTGAACCGGTTTTGCTTGCCTGCGCTACCGGTCAACATGAAGCCATTCAGGCCGCCCTTCACCTTAACGCTCAATGGCAAAGGCTCACCCGCCGGTTTATCCAGCGGTGACGGTAAGTGACTGCTTACTTTTCTGAGGTCGGCATCGAGCCCGATGTCATAGCTGGCCGCGCCCTGATGTGGCAGGACGATCGCAATCTGGCTCTGCCAGGGCGCGCTGCCGCTCAGCGCGTCACTCACTTCCTGCGGTATGCCGGGGAATTTGGCCGGCAACCAATCAGCTTTCAGACCAACATTGACCTTATAGTCACTTTTGCCCTCTTGGGTGGTGAAATTCACCGCCACTGGCTGCCCGAACCAGTTAGCCGACAGCGTGTCGCTTGTCAGGTTGCCGTTATCGAAGCGGAATTTGCCGCTGACCTTCTTCAGTTCGCTTTCAATCGGCTTCACCAGCAGCGAATTGTTGTTCAGCGCGACCTCACCCTGCGCACGCACCTGCTCGCCGTTCAAGGGAATATCGAGATGTAAGCGCCCACTGACATTGCCGCCAATCTGCAGCTCATCCAGGGCGGAACCGAGCGAATCATGCAACGGAGTCTGGTTAAAATAGTTATGGATCTCTGCGCCTTCGCCCGCCACGTCGGCGTCAATCAGCAAGCGTTCTTTCAGGTAGTCCGGAATGACCGCCGTAATATTCTTGCCGTCCACCTTGCCCAATTTGGTTTGCGGAGCATTCATCCACAACCCCTGGTTGGCAAAGTCGAGATCAATCGCCAGATCGGTCAGCGCCGGCCAGCCTGGCTGGAACTGGAAGGTAGAATGACGCAGCGGCACAAACACTTCAAACTGCCCTTCGTTCTTGCGATAAGGGAAATGTTGCGGATCGCCGGCGTAAATCAGCGTGGCGTTATCCACCTGGCCGCCCTGAATGGCACCGCCAAGATAATCCACCAGGTGCTTGCCCATCAGCGGTTCGGGGAAGTAACGCCAGGCGTCCGCCCCATCATACAAACGAATACCGGCCAAAATGCTCAGCCAGGGGTCGCCTTTCGCCGGCTGCTGGTAGCGGAAATCGCCGTTAACCCACAGCGATTTTGCCTTCACATCCAGGTTCTTGCTGGCCAATTCCCAGCCCTGATCGTTGTAAAGCCAAGTCAGGGCCCCGCGTGCGCTGCTGACTTCCAGCGGTGCGCGGAACATGTCGCCGTAAGGCAAGGTGCTGTCGTTGAGACCCAATGTCAGGCGGCCATTCTCCACGCCGCCGCTCAGCGCACCGGAGAAGTGATTAACCCCCGGCAACAGTTTCCAGTGTTGCCAACTGACATCCTGCCAGCGGGCCTGGAAGCGGGTTTTTTCCGGTTGCTTCAGCGGGATGTCGAGCGCCAGCGCATTGAGTTTGCCCTGCGGCTGTAAATCGTTCCAGCGCTCCAATACGTCCGGGCTGAGGAATGAGAACGTGGGCAACAACGCCGCCAGCCGCTCAAGCTGAATATCGGTGGCGCGAACGCGCAATTCTTCGTTCTGCCCCGGCCCCATAAATTCGGTATTTTCCGGCAACCACAGCGCAGAAAGCCTGCCCTGCGGCCAGACCTTGCCGTCGGTTTGCAACCTGAGCTGTGGCACGTCAACCCGCCAGCCATTGCCCTGACGGTTGAGCGCCAGTGCCAGGTTATCCACGTCCAACCGGTGCTGTTCTGTTCCCACGTTCCAGTTAGCCGCGCCTTGTTTCAGCAATGCGTTGCCGCCGGCTATATCGCCGTTTTTAATCTGCAGCCAGGCCGCCAGGCTGAAATCCGCGCTCTCCAGGCCGGTATTGGCGCGCAGCCAGCGGGTAAACCACGGCTTCATGTCAATGTTGTCGGCCTGCATATAGATCGTACCGGTATTTAATAACCCCTGGTTATCGCGCAGATCCATACGCAGCTGCACCACACCGTGCTGGCCATTCAGCGTCGACAGGCTAAGTTGCCCTTCGGCACGGTGGCGATCGCGGCCATTAAGCCAGGTGAGCTGTGGGATTTCGAATTCGGCGCGTGCGCCGGAAGGCGTGAGAAAAGAGACCCGGCTGTCGCGCAGATCAAAATGATCGAGTTGGTGCAGCATCAGATCGCTGATTTTGCCCGGTTCGATGGTGTTGCCCTTATGATCATCGCCACCCAGCGTGGTGTTCATATCGAGCTGGAATTGATAAAAGGTGAGATCGCGAAACTGCCAGCGCCAATGCAGCAACGACTGCCACACGTCCAGCGCCAGCGTAACGCGTTCGATGTGCAAATTGCTCTTGGGCAGAGTGGCGCGCACGTTACGCATTTCAAGCTGCGGGCCGAAGGTTTCCCAACTCCCTTGCATGAAATCGACCTGGACAGGCACGCCGGTGAGGCTTGCCACTTTTTCCAGCACTTGAGGGCGGTACTTGTTCAGCTCAGGCAGTGCCAGACGCAGCCCGCTGATCAGTAACGCCACAACAACAACCAGAGTGGCGCCTGTTGCTAACAAAATCCCAGGCAGTCGCCTCACGCAGTTCTCCTTGCTTCCGCTGCCTGGCAACGGGAATATCTCGACTGTTCGTCCTCACCCTACCTCGGGGTGAGGTATGGAGTGAGGGCCAACGATCACATCATGACAACGTCAAACTGTTCCTGGCTGTACAAGGGTTCGATCTGCACCTTGACTTGTTTGCCAACGAAGATTTCCACTTCGGCCAGCGCATGCGATTCTTCGCTTTTCAGCGCTTCGCCAACCGCCGCAGAGGCGTATACCAGGAAACGATCGGAATCGTAAGCATGGTGTACACGCACAATTTCACGCAAAATTTCGTAGCAGACGGTTTCCACCGTTTTCACGGTGCCGCGCCCATTACAGGTAGGACAATCGTGACACAGCACATGTTCAATGCTTTCGCGCGTGCGTTTACGCGTCATTTCCACTAAGCCTAGCTGAGAGAAGCCGTTGATCGTGGTTTTTACCCGATCTTTACTCAACGCCTGCTCCAGCGAATGCAGTACCCGGCGGCGATGCTCGTCATTGTTCATGTCGATGAAGTCAATGATGATAATACCGCCCAGGTTGCGCAACCGCAGCTGGCGGGCAATGGCCTGCGTCGCTTCGACATTGGTATTGAAAATGGTTTCGTCGAGGTTGCGGTGGCCGACAAAGGCGCCGGTGTTGATATCCACTGTGGTCATCGCCTCGGTCTGATCGATGATCAGGTAACCGCCGGATTTCAGCTCCACCTTGCGCTCCAGCGCCCGCTGGACTTCGTTTTCGACATCGTACAGGTCGAAGATCGGTTGGCTGCCGGTGTACAACTCCAGCTTGTCGGTGATGTCCGGAATGTATTCGCCGGTAAATTCCACCAGTTGATCGTGAGTCTGGCGCGAATCAATGCGGATCCGATCCAACGCCGCACCGGCGAAATCGCGCAGAATGCGGTGCGCCAACGCCAGTTCACCGTACAATTTGTATTTGGTCTGATTGCGCTTTTTGCGCTCCATGACCTTGATCCACAGGCGCTTGAGGAATGCGGCGTCTTGCGACAGCTCTTCTTCGCCGATGCCTTCCGCCGCCGTGCGGATGATAAAACCGCCCAGCTCGTCGCAGTAGGCGGCTACGGCCTTTTTCAACCGCTCGCGCTCGGCTTCGCTTTCAATGCGCTGTGAAACGCCAACGTGCGCCGCCCCCGGCATGAACACCAGATAACGCGAAGGCAGGGTAATATCGGTGGTCAGGCGCGCGCCTTTGGTGCCAAGGGGATCTTTCACCACCTGCACCATCAGATCCTGCCCCTGGCGCACCAGTTCGGCGATATCGCGCACGTGGAAATTCTTCTGCTCGTCACCGGCGACGCATTCGGTGTGCGGCATGATATCGGAGGCGTGCAGGAAGGCGGCCTTGTCCAGGCCGATATCGACGAATGCTGCCTGCATGCCGGGCAAGACGCGGCTTACGCGCCCTTTATAAATATTGCCGACGATGCCGCGTTTGGATTCGCGCTCGATGTGGATCTCTTGCAGGATGCCGCCATCAATATAGGCAACCCGCGTTTCAGACGGTGTGATATTAACCAGTAGCTCAGCTGTCATGCCTTCTCCTCAGAGCCGGTCGATAATGGCAGCGCCCATCAACCGGTTCTTACATCACGTAATGCGACAAAATGACTGAGCAGCTCATGTGTTTCGACCAGCGGCAAGCCCATCACCGCGTGATAACTCCCGGTTATCGTTCTGACGAAACAACCACCCTTTCCTTGAATTCCGTAGGCGCCCGCTTTATCCATCGGCTCGCCCGTTGCAATATAGTCGCAGATATCCTGGTGTGACAGGTTGCGGAACGTCACGTCTGTCACCACCAGCTGGCACAAAACGTCCTGGCTATCGGCGATCGCCACTGCGGTCATCACCTGATGCTGCTTGCCCGAAAGCACCGCCAGCATTTCTGCCGCATGCGCTGCGTCGCGCGGTTTTTCCAACACTCGGCCATTGAGTACCACAATGGTATCCGCGCCCAGCACCGGCCAATCCTGCTGCGCCAGCGCCACGCCGGCTTTGGCCTTGTCCTGCGCCAGACGGCGCACATAGGCTTCTGCGGCTTCCCCTTCCTGACGCTGCTCTTCGGTATCCGTCAGGATAATTTCAAACGGAACGCCCAGCAGGGTCAGTAATTCACGTCGACGCGGAGAGCCGGAGGCCAGATAAAGCGAAGTCATTGCAATCCTCATTGTACGGCGAACTGACGGCGGATTTTGCGCATCAGCAGGAACAACCACGGCCACAGAATGCCGTTAACCACACTACTCCAGAACACCTCTGGGCGGAAAGAGACGTTGATCACTAAAAACTCGGCCCAGAACACCACAACGTCCATCGCCAGGGATAACAGCACGACGATCAGCGCCTGTTGCCATAGCGCCATGTTGCGGAACAGCTGGAATTTGAACGCCACCAGGTAGGCGATGATGCCCAACGCCAGCGCGCGCACGCCCAGCGTGGAGCCGAGGATCAGATCCATAACCAGCCCCAGCACGAAGCCGGTGCCGACGTTCACCCGGTGTGGCAACGCCATCACCCAGTAAATCAGGATCAACGCCAGCCAGGACGGCCGGAACATATAAATTTGCTCCGGCCACGGCATGATTTGCAGCACCAGCGCCACCAAAAATGATAGCCAGATTATCCAGCGCCCGTTGCTGCGGTAGCGGTTCATTGTGCGACTCCCGCAGCCGGTGCGGTGGCCTGCGGCGCAGCGGCGCCGGTTGCCGCTGCAGGCAGCGACGGTTGCGGCCCCATGGCGTCTGCCGGCGGCAGCACCTGCGGCATCATCTGCATCAGGCGCTCATTGGCGACACGGTGAACTTCATCGGGCGGCAGCGGCATATCGCCATTGCGATCGGCGCCCCAAAGCAGCAGCAGGTAGCGCAAACGTTGCAGACCCGCGGTTGGCCGCGCCTGGATCACGGTATAGGCGCGCTGGTTATCCACTTTAACCGAGGAGACCACCGCTACCGGATACCCTTCCGGGAAACGGCCGCCCAGGCCTGAAGTCACCAGCACGTCCCCTGCGCGGATGTCGGTATTGTTCGGCAGATGCTCGAGCTGTAAATCGTCGGCGCAACCGCTGCCTGCGGCAATCACGCGGATATCGTTGCGCAGCACCTGAATCGGCAGCGCGTGAGAGGCGTCGCAAATCAGCAGCACGCGGCTGGTGACCTTCGCCACCGCCACCACCTGGCCGACCACGCCTTTATCGCTGATCACCGGCTGGCCTTCATAAACCCCGTTGTCCGAGCCTTTGTCGATCACCACTTGATCGCTATAAGGGTCGGAGCCGGTGGAGATCACCTGGGTGACCATTTTGTGTTCATCCTGGCGCAGCGGCGAGCCTAACAGCTCACGCAAGCGGGCGTTTTCCTGCTTGAATTGGCCAAGAAGAAGAATATCGCTGTTTTTCAGCAGCAGTTCCTGCCGCAGAGCTCGGTTTTCCAGCTCCAGCTGTTGGCGGGTAGCCAGCGTTTCTGAAACGCCGTCCAAAACTTTACGTGGCCCATTGGCCAAAAAATAGAAAGGGCTGACGGCCGTGTCCATGTAGGTGCGAATTTTCACGAACGTACCGAGACGGCTATCGGCAACGATCAGGCCAATGGCCGCAATCACCGCCAAAAAAAGTCGGAGTTGCAGGGAAGGCCCCCTGCTAAAAATCGGCTTCATAAATTATGCGAGTTCCTCGACAACAGAAAGAGGAACCGTACCTGATTTTCGCTTTGCGCAGTCATCCGATACGATTCCTCCTTCCTGGGGCTGACTATTCTTCGCTGAACAAATCGCCGCCATGCATGTCGATCATTTCCAACGCCTTGCCGCCGCCGCGGGCTACGCAGGTCAGCGGATCTTCTGCCACGACTACCGGAATGCCGGTTTCTTCCATCAGCAGGCGATCCAGATTGCGCAGCAGTGCGCCACCACCGGTCAACACCATGCCGCGTTCGGAAATGTCAGAGGCCAGCTCCGGCGGACACTGTTCCAGCGCCACCATCACCGCGCTGACGATGCCGGTCAACGGCTCCTGCAGCGCTTCGAGGATTTCATTGGAGTTCAGGGTAAAGCCGCGTGGCACGCCCTCAGCCAGATTACGGCCGCGAACTTCGATTTCCAGCACTTCATCGCCTGGATAAGCTGAGCCGATTTCGTGCTTGATGCGTTCAGCAGTGGCTTCACCAATCAGCGAGCCATAGTTACGACGCACATAATTAATGATGGCTTCGTCGAAACGATCGCCACCGATACGTACGGAAGAGGAGTACACCACACCGTTCAGTGAGATCACCGCCACTTCAGTAGTACCGCCACCGATATCCACAACCATTGAACCGGTCGCTTCCGATACCGGCAAGCCTGCACCGATTGCCGCAGCCATCGGTTCTTCAATCAGAAACACCTCACGCGCACCGGCCCCTTGGGCGGATTCGCGAATGGCGCGGCGTTCAACCTGAGTTGCGCCAACCGGTACGCACACCAGCACACGCGGACTTGGTCGCATGAAGCTGTTGCTGTGAACCTGTTTGATAAAGTGCTGCAGCATTTTTTCGGTCACGAAGAAATCGGCGATCACGCCGTCTTTCATCGGGCGAATAGCCGCGATATTGCCAGGCGTACGGCCCAGCATCTGTTTGGCGTCATGACCCACGGCCGCAACGCTCTTGGGTGAACCGGCACGATCCTGGCGAATGGCAACCACCGACGGTTCGTTCAGTACAATGCCTTGCCCTTTAACATAAATCAGGGTATTGGCGGTACCCAAGTCGATGGACAAGTCATTGGAAAACATGCCACGAAATTTCTTAAACATAACTAAAGGATAATCCTGCAAGCTGGGGGCGGAAAATAAAATCCGCCTACTTTACCAACCACACGAAGCAGCGACAAGGCGCAAAAATGTTCTACTTCGGTGAAAAATAGTCTGTATTGTTTCTGCTCGAATGCACGAAAATTGGATGAGGCCTGAATTCCCTGAACAAAGGCTCAGTTTACCACCCTGTCAGCGCACGAAACGGCGTAACACAGCTCATAAAATCTAACATATTCCCTGATTGACGCGGGTGGTAAGCACCCACCAACGTACAACAGAAAAGGGCTGACAAGAGCCTATATCAAATAGGCGTTCTTGTCGCAGGCAGTTTGAGGATAATCCCAAAATGACAGATAAAATAGCCCAGATGAATTGGCGCTCATTCTACGTCAATTTTTGCCCGGCATTCAGGTTAAACACGATAACGGCGCGAATATTTTTTACGCCCCACGTCTATCGGCTCCGGCGGCGCAAAAAAGTCGCCCTGCCCGCCAAGAATCCCACGTTCTTTCAGCGTCTGCCATTCGTTGTTCGTCCGCACGCTGGCGGCAAACACCTTGGCGCTGGTGCCTTCGCAGGCGCCGGTCAGGCTCTGCACGAACAGCTGATTTTCATCACGCTTATCAATCCCACGCACTAAACCAGGGTGGAGTTTGACGATCTCCACCGGTAAGGACTTGATATAGGAGGCACTGACCACGGTTAATCCCGCCTGAGAAACGGCAAGACGGCACCCCAATCCTGAAAGCAATCTCAGCACCGGGCGCAAACGGTCGATATGTTGACACACATCTGCCTCTGCAAGTTCAATCAGAATTCGTCGACGGTGACTTTTTTCACATTGGAGCAGGGTATCGCGCAACCAGCGCTGGAAACTGCGCTGCAATAATGAATCTACACACAGCGTAAATGCCAGCGTCTCTTCCGGCCACAGCGCCAGCAGGGGAAGGATACGGCTGATATGCTGGCGATCGTAACTTTCAGCCAGCCCCAACTGCTGTACCAGCGGCATATATTCAGATGGCAACAGCTCTTGGGTTCCATCATAAATCCGACTCATGATCTCACGGTGATGAACATCCCCCTCCACCGTTACCGCCGGTTTTTGATACAGGCGCGGACCACCCCGCACCAGCACCTGCTCCAGCAGGGTGCGCCATTTGACGCTGCCGCGCCCCTTTTCAGGCACCTGGCTGTCGTAAACGTACCAGCCGTTTCCTCCCTGTAACGTGGCGTGTCGCGTTGCCTGCTCCGCGTAATCAATCACCTGTTCCGGGGTTTGTCCGCTGCGATACGCCACGATGCCGATATGCAAGAACGCCTCGCGATCGATTAGCGCCGTTGAAGGCAGTGCGTCAATGGCATTCACCAGCTGCGTGGCGATGCCGTCCGCCTCTTTCAGCGTACGGTGCGGCAACAATACGGTGAAGTCGCTGTGGAAATAACGCGCCAGCAACGCTGCCGGATAGCGCATCACGAAAGTCGACAGCAGATTGACCAGCGAGTACATCAGTTCCTGCACCGCGTTGTTGCCGTGGGTTTCCCGCAGCGTATCGAAGTCGGGTAACCGCACCATCATGACAATACCGTGCGAGCCTTCCTCCTCCAACTGAGTCGCCAGTTGGTTATCAAAAAACAATCGGTTGTTCAGCCCGGTTTTGGCGTCCTGCGCGGCAAAGGCACGGATCAGCGTATCGACCCGGCTACGCTCTTCGCGCGCTTCCGCCAGATCCGCCAGCAGGCGATCAAGCGCACCGCTGACGTTCGCCGGCCATTCGCGCACATCGCCCTGCATCACACTCTCTCGTTCGCCGTTCAGAATGCGCCGCGCACGGCGTTCCAGCCGATCCTCTCCCTCGGCCTGTTCACGCAGCCAGCGCAGGCTGAACAGCAAAATCACCAGCATCACGACGATCGACAGCGTGACGACGCCGGTGGACTGCAACGAACGCACGTCGCTGGCGAACGGATCGATATAGGTGATGTTAAGCGAACTGCCGGGGTGCTGCAGCAGAGGCCGGGAGACCTGACGGTAGCCGTTCAGCGAATCCCAGGGCAGCTTCAAAGTCGGCAGTTTATAGGTGAGGAGATTGGTGCGGCCGCTATCGACGCTGACGGCCACGATACCGAGCGGACGCATCACCAGCGGCAACCATTGTTGCTGTTCATCTGGGGGTCCCTGCAGCATTGACTGATCGAGCGACGTCACCAGCGAATCGAAGCGGCGCTCCAGGCGATCCTGAGTAACGTAGAAAAAACTGTATGAACACCCCATCAGCATCAAAAACATCGCCAGTGCAACAAGCAGGGTGATCAACGTAGACAGCTTCGTGGTAAATCGCATCCCTGTGCCCTGTCCGTTATGGTTACGTAAATTTTCACCTTTGGAGGTATAAAGGCCCCTAATCCGCTCAAATGAATGCAACTCAATACCTTGATTTTTAATTAATAACTAACCTTTTGCTTCGCTCATTCCGCCAACGTAAAGCAGCAAACCATGCCGATCAACCTATCAAGCATAGCCAACGAAGAAAACCTTAAAACGTCATTATTTGTCCTTTATCAGGACATAAATTTCTTATTATGCATATAGTCAAATAAATCTGATTCAGCCATCTATGGCAAAAATGAAAACGCGAGGAAGAGTGACATGCGCGCACTGTTATTGGAACAACAAGACGATCAAACTCTGGCTCACATCAAAGACATCAGCAGCGATCAACTGCCCGATGGCGATGTGACGATCGACGTCAACTGGTCCAGCCTTAACTATAAAGATGCACTGGCGATCACCGGCAAAGGCAAGATCATCCGCCAATTCCCTATGGTACCCGGCATCGACTTCGCCGGCACGGTACGTGACAGCAGAGACCCGCGCTTTAAGGAAGGCCAGAGCGTGGTGCTCACCGGCTGGGGCGTCGGCGAAAATCACTGGGGCGGCCTGGCAGAGCAGGCGCGGGTATCCGGAGAATGGCTGGTGCCGCTGCCGCATGGGTTGGATGAACGCAAAGCGATGATCCTCGGCACTGCGGGGTTTACCGCCATGTTATGCGTGATGGCGCTGGAAGAAGGCGGCGTACGACCGGATGACGGCGACATTCTGGTGACCGGCGCCAGCGGCGGCGTTGGCAGCGCAGCGATCGCCATTCTGACGGCGTTGGGCTATCACGTGACCGCGATCAGCGGCCGCGAAAGCAACACCGACTACCTGAAAGCGCTGGGGGCCAAAGAGGTGCTGTCGCGCAGCGGTTATCTGGAGGCGCCGCGTCCGCTGGAGAAACAGCTGTGGGCCGGCGCGGTTGATACCGTTGGCGACACCTTGCTGGCGCGAGTACTGGCGCAGATGAACTATAACGGCGTCGTCGCCGCCTGCGGACTGGCCGGTGGTTACCACCTGCCAACCACGGTGATGCCGTTTATTCTGCGCAACGTGCGCCTACAGGGAGTGGACTCGGTGCATACCCCGCTGCACCGCCGCCAAACCGCCTGGGAACGCCTGGCCGGTATTCTGCCGGACAGCTTCTACCAGCAGGCCACGCAGGAAATTACGCTGGAACAGGCGCCGGCCACTGCCGCGGCGCTACTGGATAACCGGGTCACCGGCCGCACGCTGGTGAAAATCCGCTAAATCTGCTCGCCCCCTGGCAACGGGGGGAAACCCGCTCTACGAAATTTCATATTTTCCTGCCACCTCTCGCATAAGCCCTGCTTTCACGCCATGCTTACATCTATATACCTCAGAGCGTTGCAGGGGCACAGCATGCTGCGCCCGCGTTAATCGGGGGCGAATATGTTCGCCCACTCCGGTCAGTCTGACCGGAGCCGATTTGAACACCCTATTTTGCAAGGCGACGGGTAAAAATGCGGAGAAAAACACCATGAGCAAATTCCCTAAACTGACCGAGGCCGATGTCACGCCCGAGAGCGTATTTCATCAGCGGCGCAAAGTGCTGCAGGCGTTGGGCATCACCGCCGCGTCGCTGGCCCTGCCGCTCAACGCGCAGGCCGATGTGCTGTCATGGTTCAAAGGTAACGATCGGCCCAAAGCCCCGGCCGGCAAGCCGCTGGAATTCAGCAAGCCGGCCGCCTGGCAGGCGCAACTGGCCATGACACCCGAAGACAAGGTTTCCGGTTACAACAATTTCTACGAATTCGGCCTCGATAAGGCCGATCCCGCCGCCAATGCCGGGGGATTGAAAACCGAAGGCTGGAAGGTACGCATCGACGGTGAAGTCGCCAAACCGATCACGCTGGATATCGATGATTTGATCAAACGCTTCCCATTGGAACAGCGCATCTACCGCATGCGCTGCGTAGAAGCTTGGTCGATGGTCGTACCCTGGATTGGTTTTGAGCTGGGTAAACTCATTAAACTTGCAGAGCCAAACAGCAATGCACGCTACGTTGCCTTCCAGACGCTGTACGATCCGGAACAGATGCCTGGCCAAAAGGACCGCTTTATCGGCGGTGGCCTGAAGTATCCGTATGTCGAAGGGCTGCGCCTGGATGAAGCCATGAACCCGCTGGCGCTGCTGACCGTTGGCGTGTACGGCAAAACGCTGCCGCCGCAAAATGGCGCGCCGCTGCGGCTAATCACCCCATGGAAATACGGTTTCAAAGGCATTAAATCAATTGTGCATATCCGCCTGGTGCGCGATCAACCGCCGACGACCTGGAATGAATCTGCGCCAAACGAATACGGTTTCTACGCCAACGTGAACCCACACGTCGATCATCCGCGCTGGTCGCAAGCCACCGAACGTTTTATCGGTTCCGGCGGCATTCTGGATGTCAAACGCCAGCCGACGCTGCTGTTTAACGGCTATGCCGATCAGGTTGCGTCGCTGTATCGCGGGATGGACCTGCGGGAGAATTTCTAAGTGCGTTTAACTCCGCTTCACATCAAAGGGATCAAGATCGCCATTTATCTGGCGGCATTCCTGCCGTTTCTCTGGCTGCTGCTGGCAGTGGATCAGGGCTGGTTCAGCGCCGATCCGGCCAAGGATATTCAGCATTTTACCGGCAGAATGACGCTGAAACTGCTGCTGGCGACCTTGATGATTGCCCCGCTGGCGCGCTATGCCCGCCAACCGCTGCTGATCCGCTGCCGCCGCCTGGTGGGGTTGTGGTGCTTTGCCTGGGGCACGCTGCATCTGATAAGCTATTCGACGCTCGAATTGGGGCTGAGCAATATCGGCCTACTGGGGCGAGAACTGGTGACCCGCCCTTATCTGACGCTAGGCATTATCAGTTGGCTGATTTTGCTCGCGCTGGCCGCCACCTCTACGCTATGGGCAATGCGCAAACTGGGCGCCAAATGGCAGACGTTGCATAACTTCGTCTATCTGGCGGCGATATTGGCACCGATTCACTACCTGTGGTCGGTAAAAACCTTTTCGCCACAACCTTTCATTTACGCCCTGTTGGCTATACTGCTGCTGGCGCTGCGATACAAAAAATTCCGCAATTGGTGGCGTTAAAGAGCGGAACTTTTCTGTGTTCTACCCCTCATAATGCGATAACGCCATCGTCAGTATGCCGATTTGGGGTTGAATATCTTCGCTGATAAGACCAGTATTTAGCTGCGAATTGCTACGATATCGTTATAATGCCCGACCTTGCTCCTGTTCACAGGGTGAATTTCCCCCTTAACAGGTGACAAATCGGTGACATCGGGTTATTTTCTACGATGATGGTTTTATTGCCGGAGATACCAGCACAATGGCAGACAAGTCTCACATTTTGCTTTTGAACGGCCCCAATCTGAATCTGCTGGGGACGCGCGAGCCGGAGAAGTACGGCAGCACGACGCTGACAGAGATAGTTAACGGATTGGAAAACCAGGCATCCGCGCTGGATATCACCCTGAGCCATCTGCAATCCAACGCCGAGTATCAACTTATCGATCGCATACATCAGGCACGCGGCAACACGGATTTTATTCTGATCAACCCTGCCGCGTTCACGCATACCAGCGTGGCGCTGCGTGATGCATTGCTGGCGGTGCAGATCCCGTTTATCGAGATCCACCTCTCCAATGTGCACGCCCGCGAGCCTTTCCGCCATCATTCCTACCTCTCCGATGTAGCGGTAGGCGTGATTTGCGGCCTCGGCGCGGATGGCTACACATTTGCTTTACAGGCAGCGGTTAACCGTCTGTCAAAAACCCACTAATTGCTACGCAAAAAGAGTACGGAATCACACTCATGGATATTCGTAAAATCAAGAAACTGATCGAACTGGTTGAAGAATCAGGCATTTCTGAACTGGAAATCTCTGAAGGCGAAGAGTCGGTTCGCATCAGCCGTGCCGCGCCGGTGCAGGCTTACCCAATGATGCCACAGGCCTATGCCATGCCGGCACAGCAGCAGCCGGCTCTGGCTAACGCCGTTGCCAGCGCGCCTGCAGCAGAAACCCCTGCGGCACCGGCGGCCATGAGTGGCCACATCGTCCGTTCCCCAATGGTCGGCACGTTCTACCGCACGCCAAGCCCGGATGCGAAAGCCTTCATCGAAGTCGGCCAGAAAGTGAATGCCGGCGACACTCTGTGCATCGTTGAAGCCATGAAAATGATGAACCAGATCGAAGCGGACAAATCCGGCGTTGTTAAAGCTATTCTGGTAGAAAACGGCCAACCGGTTGAATTTGACGAGCCACTGGTCGTCATCGAATAACGAGGCGAACATGCTTGATAAAATTGTTATCGCCAACCGCGGCGAGATCGCGCTTCGTATCCTGCGTGCTTGTAAAGAGCTGGGCATCAAAACCGTTGCCGTGCACTCCACAGCCGATCGCGATCTGAAACACGTACTGCTGGCTGACGAGACCGTCTGTATTGGTCCTGCGCCCTCAGTGAAAAGCTATTTGAACATCCCGGCAATCATCTCTGCGGCGGAAATTACCGGCGCAGTGGCGATCCACCCAGGCTACGGCTTCCTGTCCGAAAACGCCGACTTTGCCGAGCAGATCGAACGCTCCGGCTTTATTTTCATCGGCCCGAAAGCCGAAACCATCCGCCTGATGGGCGACAAGGTTTCTGCGATCAACGCCATGAAGAAAGCCGGCGTCCCTTGCGTCCCTGGCTCCGATGGCCCGCTGACCGACGACATGGATAAAAACCGTGCCTTCGCCAAGCGTATCGGCTACCCGGTGATCATCAAGGCATCCGGCGGCGGCGGCGGTCGTGGCATGCGCGTAGTACGCAGCGACAAAGATCTCGAGCAGTCCATTTCCATGACCAAAGCGGAAGCCAAAGCGGCTTTCAACAATGACATGGTTTACATGGAAAAATACCTGGAAAACCCACGTCATATCGAAATTCAGATTTTGGCGGACGGCCAGGGCAACGCCATCTATCTGGCCGAGCGCGACTGCTCCATGCAGCGCCGCCACCAGAAAGTGGTTGAAGAGGCTCCGGCACCGGGCATCACCAGCGAAATGCGCCGTTACATCGGCGAGCGCTGCTCGAAGGCCTGTGTGGAAATCGGTTATCGCGGTGCAGGCACCTTCGAGTTCCTGTATGAAAACGGCGAGTTCTATTTCATCGAAATGAACACCCGTATTCAGGTTGAACACCCGGTTACCGAAATGATCACCGGCGTGGATCTGATCAAAGAGCAGTTGCGCATCGCTGCCGGTCAACCGCTGTCGATCAAACAAGACGAAGTGAAGGTTCACGGCCACGCGGTGGAATGCCGTATCAACGCCGAAGACCCTAACACCTTCCTGCCGAGCCCGGGCAAGATCACCCGTTTCCATGCACCAGGCGGTTTCGGCGTGCGTTGGGAATCTCATATTTACGCTGGTTATACCGTACCGCCGTACTATGATTCCATGATCGGCAAACTGATCACTTACGGCGAAAACCGTGACGTGGCCATTGCCCGCATGAAGAATGCCCTGGCTGAACTGATCATCGATGGCATCAAAACCAACGTTGAACTGCAGCAAAAGATCATGAGCGACGAAAACTTCCAGCACGGTGGTACCAACATCCACTATCTGGAGAAGAAGCTGGGTCTGCAGGAAACCTAAGGCAGGCTGTTCGCATTGCCTGACAGAAGGCCGGTTAATCACCGGCCTTTTTCTTTTTCGTTTCAGGCCAGTAACGGCTTGGCAAAACGATAGCATGCCGTAGAATTCCCTACCTTTGATACATCCCTCACCCTAAACCTGTGGGAGACACTGATGGACAAACGCTTTATTCAGGCACATCGCGAAGCGCGCTGGGCGCTGTGGCTGACGCTGCTCTACCTGTTGGCCTGGTCGCTGGCGGCCTATCTGCCGGACAGCGATGCCGGCATCACCGGCCTGCCGCACTGGTTCGAAATGGCATGCCTGCTGGTACCGCTGCTGTTTATCGGCCTGTGCTGGCTGATGGTACGCGGCGTGTTCCGCGATATTTCGCTGGAGGATGGCGATGCAAACTGAAGTGATCCTGCCGTTGATCGCCTACCTGCTGCTGGTGTTCGGGCTGTCGGTGTATGCTTACAGCCGGCGTCAGAGTGGCAACTTCCTCAGCGAATATTTCCTCGGTAACCGGTCAATGGGCGGCTTCGTGCTGGCCATGACGCTGACCGCCACTTATATCAGCGCCAGTTCATTCATCGGTGGCCCCGGCGCCGCCTACAAATACGGCCTTGGCTGGGTGCTGCTGGCAATGATCCAACTGCCTGCGGTGTGGCTGTCGCTCGGGGTGCTGGGCAAAAAGTTCGCCATTCTGGCGCGCCGCTACAACGCCATCACTCTGAACGACATGCTGTACGGCCGTTATCAAAGCCGCCTGTTGGTATGGCTGGCCAGCCTCAGCCTGCTGGTGGCTTTCCTGGGTGCCATGACGGTGCAATTTATCGGTGGCGCGCGCCTGCTGGAAACCGCTGCCGGAATCCCTTACGACACCGGCCTGTTGATTTTCGGCATCAGCATCGCGCTGTATACCGCCTTTGGCGGCTTCCGCGCCAGCGTGCTGAATGACGCCATGCAAGGGCTGGTCATGCTGATCGGCACCGTGCTGCTGCTGGTTGCGGTGATCCACGCCGCCGGCGGCCTGCACAGCGCCGTGGACAAGTTGCAACAGATCGACCCGGCGTTGGTATCGCCGCAGGGCGGCGAGCAGATCCTCAGCCTGCCCTTTATGGCATCGTTCTGGATCCTGGTGTGCTTTGGCGTGATTGGCTTGCCGCATACCGCGGTGCGCTGCATCTCATACAAAGACAGCAAAGCGGTACATCGCGGCATTATCCTCGGTACCATGGTGGTGGCAGTGCTGATGTTCGGCATGCATCTGGCCGGCGCGTTGGGCCGCGCGGTGTTGCCGGACCTGAAGATCCCCGATCAGGTGATCCCGACGCTGATGATTACCGTGCTGCCGCCGTACGCCGCCGGCATTTTCCTGGCCGCACCGATGGCGGCAATCATGTCGACGATTAACGCCCAACTGCTGCAATCTTCCGCCACTATCGTCAAAGATCTCTATCTTGGCGTGCGCCCGCAGCAAATGCAGAACGAAAGGTTGATCAAGCGTTTCTCCAGCCTGACCACGTTGATCCTCGGCCTGCTGGTGCTGCTGGCGGCCTGGCGACCGCCGGAAATGATCATCTGGCTGAATCTGCTGGCGTTTGGCGGCCTGGAGGCGGTATTCCTGTGGCCGCTGGTGCTTGGGCTGTACTGGGAGCGCGCCAACGCGCAGGGAGCGCTTAGCTCAATGGTGACGGGTGCGGTATGCTATACGCTATTGGCCAGCTTCAATTTGCAGTTGGCGGGGTTGCACCCTATCGTGCCTTCGTTGTTGCTCAGCCTGCTGGCGTTTTATATCGGTAACGTCGTCGGCGAAAAGCGCCGGGTGGCGTCATCATTACCCTCTTAAAGAGAATAGCTATGCCTTGGATCCAACTAAAACTGAACACCACCGGCAGCCAGGCGGAAGACCTGAGCGACGCGCTGGTTGAAAGCGGCGCGGTATCCGTGACCTTCCAGGACACCCACGACAACCCGGTGTTCGAGCCGCTGCCGGGCGAAACCCTGCTGTGGGGCGATACCGATGTGATCGGGCTGTACGACGCGGAAACCGATATGGCCGAAGTGGTGGCGATACTGGAACAGCATCCGCTGCTGGGCACCGGTTTCCGCCACAAGATTGAACAACTGGAAGACAAGGACTGGGAACGCGAGTGGATGGACAACTTCCATCCGATGCGCTTTGGCGAGCGCCTGTGGATCTGCCCTAGCTGGCGCGACGTGCCCGATCCGAACGCGGTCAACGTGATGCTCGACCCGGGCCTGGCGTTTGGTACCGGCACCCACCCGACCACCGCGCTGTGCCTGCAGTGGCTGGATGGCCTCGATCTGACCGGTAAGACCATTATCGACTTCGGCTGCGGTTCCGGCATTCTGGCGATTGCCGCACTGAAGCTCGGTGCAGAGCGCGCTATCGGCATCGATATCGATCCCCAGGCCATTCAGGCCAGCCGCGACAATGCGCAGCGTAACGGCGTTTCAGAGCGTCTGGAACTGTATCTGCCGAAAGACCAGCCGGCAGACCTGCTGGCAGACGTGGTGGTCGCCAACATTTTGGCCGGCCCCTTGCGCGAACTGGCACCGCTGATCGGCTGCCTGCCGAAGTCCGGCGGCTACCTGGGCCTGTCCGGCGTGTTGGCCACTCAGGCGGCAAGCGTGGCGGAAGCCTATGAAGATAAATTCACGCTCGATCCGGTCGCAGAGCGCGAAGAATGGTGCCGCATCACCGGCCAGCGTAAATAATCACACCGTCCTTTCATGCAAGAATCCATCGGAAGTCCCCCCTTCCGGTGGATTTTTTTATTTCCCTCTAGCCTGACTGATTTATACATACTATTAGTAGGTGTATTCTCTCCCCCTGGCGTCAGCGCCCACAGAGGCGACGCTTCAGGCAAACCTCACACTGTCGTTTTTAAAGGGAGTTAACATGAAAGGTCACTTATTGATTGCTGCGCTTTTAGTCGGCAGCTTTTCGGTCACTGCGGCTGAGCAGGCACATTGGGGCTATGATGGCCAGGAAGATCCGGCGCACTGGGGCAAGCTCTCTCCAGACTTCTCGTTGTGCGAAACCGGTAAAAACCAGTCCCCGGTCAATATCAAGGGTGCCCTGAAAACCCACCACGGCCAACTGCAATTGGCGTTCCAGCCAGGCAAACAGCAAATCGTCAACAACGGTCACACCCTGCAGGTCAACGTCAGCGGCGGCAATACATTGGTGCTGGATAACAATGCCTTCACGCTGCAACAGTTCCACTTCCATGCCCCAAGCGAGAATGAAATTGACGGCAAACAGTTCCCGCTGGAGGCCCACTTTGTTTATAAGGACAAAGACGGCGCACTGGCGGTTCTGGCATTGATGTTCCAGCAAGGCAAAGCGAATGCGCAACTGGCGAGGGCCTGGCAACAGATACCGACCGCCGTCGATCAAACCGCTGTATTGAACACTCCGCTGGATATCAAAGCCCTGCTGCCCAAGCAGTTTAACTTCTATCGCTTCAGCGGTTCACTGACCACGCCACCCTGCTCCGAAGGGGTGAGCTGGATGGTGCTGGATAAACCGGTCAGCGCGTCGACCGAACAGATTGCTCAATTCAAGGGCATAGTCCGGCATGCGAACAACCGCCCGATACAGCCGCTGAATGGCCGGGTCATCGTCGACTAAGGCTATCAGCAGGTTACCGCCGGTTTTGGTCGCCGGCGGTGCACAAGCGCCTGTTTAGCCGCCCCCGCGCAAGGAAGTTCAGCGTAATTCAGCCTATTCTCAACGGAATACCCTGATAAACACCGTATATTGCTGCGGTTCTCCAGTGGAATCCGCACTGATTACAGATAAAATTCTGTTGTGTCGGGAATATTTCATTGCGCACAAAACAGCCAAATCAAGTCAACTCATTGTTAAATATATACAATATTTTTATGAATCTTGAAGCAGACCCTTTTCCTTGCCCGATAACGGCGAATTGGTCAAAGTTTGGCCTTTCATCTCAACGCAAAAATGCGTAATATACGCGCCCTTGCGGACACAGTATGGTTACTCTTTGTCTATGCGCATTGGACACCACCAGCTTACAAATTGCCTGATTGCGGCCCCTATGGCCGGCATTACAGATCGCCCGTTTAGAACCCTATGTCATGCAATGGGTGCTGGGATGGCTGTATCCGAAATGCTCTCCTCCAATCCGGAGGTGTGGCGGACGGATAAGTCGCGTCTGCGTATGGTACATAGCGATGAACCAGGGATCCGTTCCGTGCAGATTGCCGGATGCGATCCCGATGATATGGCCGCCGCGGCGCGGATTAACGTGGCCAGCGGTGCACAGATCATCGACATCAATATGGGATGCCCGGCCAAGAAAGTGAACCGGAAGCTTGCAGGGTCTGCGTTGCTGCAGTACCCGGATCTGGTTAAACAGATCCTCCACGCGGTGGTTAACGCAGTGGATGTGCCGGTAACGCTTAAGATTCGCACCGGCTGGGCGCCAGAACACCGTAACTGTGTAGAGATTGCCCAACTGGCCGAAGATTGTGGTATACAGGCCCTGACTATTCATGGCCGAACCCGTGCTTGCCTGTTCAACGGCAACGCGGAGTACGACAGCATTCGGGCAGTTAAGCAGAGTGTTTCCATTCCGATTATCGCGAATGGCGACATTACTGACCCGCATAAAGCCAGAGCAGTGCTCGACTACACCGGGGCCGATGCCCTGATGATAGGCCGTGCTGCTCAGGGGAGACCCTGGATCTTCCGGGAAATCCAGCATTATCTGGACACTGGGGAGTTGCTGCCACCTTTGCCGCTTGGCGAGGTTAAGCGCTTGTTGATAGGGCATATTCGGGAATTGCACGGCTTTTATGGCCAAGGCAAGGGATTCCGGATTGCTCGTAAGCACGTGTCCTGGTATCTCCAGGAACACGCCCCGAATGACCAGTTTCGGCGCACATTCAACGCCATAGAGGATGCCAGCGAACAGCTGGAGGCGTTGGAGGCATATTTCGAAAATCTTGCGTAACAAAAAAGAGCTGACAGAACTATGTTCGAACAACGCGTAAATTCTGACGTACTGACCGTTTCTACCGTGAACTCACAGGATCAAGTGACTCAAAAGCCTCTGCGTGACTCGGTTAAACAAGCACTGAAGAACTATTTTGCTCAACTGAATGGTCAGGACGTTAATGACTTGTATGAGCTGGTTTTGGCTGAAGTTGAACAGCCACTGTTGGACATGGTGATGCAATACACCCGTGGCAACCAAACCCGTGCTGCTCTGATGATGGGCATCAACCGTGGTACGCTGCGTAAGAAATTGAAAAAATACGGCATGAACTGATACTAGTCAGTTAACGTATTGAAAAAAGGCGCTTTTACCTCATTTGGTAAGCGCCTTTTTCTTTTTAGTTGGCACAATAGTTACACAAATTGTTTTGCTGTCTGGCATTAGCTTGCACATCTCTGTAATGGCCTCGATCACTCTCTAAACCACTGTAATCTTCTTTGTTAACCTCCCTTCGTTATGGGTCAAAAAACACACCTGCAAGCCGTACAAGCCGCAAAGAGAGCCTATCTACAGCTTATGACGAGTAACATTGCGCTCGCTCATGCCTAATAACGCTGCAATATCCCTTGTCCGCATCCCTTCCCCCCTCATTCGTTTGATCGTGCGATGCAGGAAATCACGATAAAGATATTCACAATTGCCGGGATGCAAGTTTTCTCCGCCAAAAGCATTAACCAACTTATCAGCGTCATCTCGGCCTAAAATTTTAATCAAGACATGCTCTGGTGTTAGGCGTTTAGGAACGTATAGGATGACTTTATTGTATTGACGAGACGCGATATGAATCCGGGGTAACTGACCAATCAGGTAGAGCGCACGTTCACGCCCAATAACGTCAGCTATTTCCTGTACACACAGTGATAGTGATTGTTGCATGCAAACCTCAGAAGCATTCATAATTTCAGCTATCTTTGAGTTAGGCCGAAACGTCAACATTGCGTAACTGATAGGCGGCAGGAACGAACTGCCTTAATGCGGTTAAGAGCATTCTTGCCCTTAAAATCTCAGTATCGGTAGCTGCTTTAGATTCTGTAGCCACCAATTCAGCAGTCTTAATAGTGAGCAACAACATGGTATGAACGTTTGTTGTTTCAGTAGCCATTTTACATGTAACCTCGCACTAAAATGGCACCTCGCTTCACTAGGCGACGCTTAATGCGCTCTCCCTGACTCATAGTGTGGATTGTACGCTTCGGCTTACGTTTGATAGCGTCAGCATCTGCTTCTTCTTTCATACCGGCACTAGCTTCATCGTTCATATGAGTAAGTACGTTTAAACGCTGCCGCACGTTTGCCAAGAGTTCGACCACTTCAACACACAATTGTTGTCGTGAGGCGATTTTTTCAAGGGTTTTCGCTTCTGCTGCCAACTTTTCAGCTTCATCGGAAATAGATTTGTAAATGTTCATATGTCACCACAATGATTGTTTTTAAAAGGGCCGGTTTTACTACACAGCAGAGCCGGTTTGCTGTTGGCAGTTGGTCGCGTTCTGAGAGCCGGGGCGACCAGCCCGTACTATTTACTTGCTGCTGCGTAGCAACCCTTGATTCAAAAGTTTTTCAATCACTTGAGTCCTTGAAGGTCTGATGCCGGTGCGACGCTCTAACTTAGTGCGCTCACGCTCAACTCTGCGAACCAGATCTTGCTCTAAGCGCAGCGACACTGCTTGACGTTGTTCATTCATACTCACCACCCATTTACCCAATTTTTTGCTTTCCCTTGGCTTCTACGGCTTTCCCGGAAATGCGAACGTACCAGTGAGGCCAAGTAATTTGCTGCACGTTCCATCTGGTGTGGGGTTAGCTCCGGGAAGGCGCGCTTGAGCCATTTGTCTACGGAGTCATCACTAAAAATGAACCCACCAAACCCCTCCGGCTGTACAATTATGCGTGGTGCGTCATTGCCACCATTACGGGTGTAAAACTGCGCGCCCTCGATACTCGCCAGTATCTCATCCGGTATAGCGGCCCGTTCAGCCACTACTTTCTTTTTCCCCCATCCCATAATTATGCTTTCCAAAATGCGGTGTTATCAGGCACTAGGGCTTGAGCATTCACCCATACGACAACCTGAACTGAACCATTCTTCTCACGCTTAGCTATGATGCGGATTTCATCGTCTATGCCGATAGCTGTACGGCTAAATGCACCAATAATGGTTTTGCTGGTGTTCTTAGATAGCTCAGCGCGAACGCCGAACGCACGCAGGATGCCTGTACCGTCGACTTCAAGGCCAGTGCATTCACCACCAGCCAGAGCGCGAAGCTCGTCCCAACGCAGGCCGCGTGCAGCAGCGACTTTTGCCAAACCTTTGAAGGTTATGTCATTCATAGTTTGGGCTTCAGCTTCCAGATGGTTCAGCAGAACGAAGTCAGCCAGGTTGGAAATACCAAGTTCAATTGCGGTGTTAACAGCACGCATTATGGTGTCGTCAACAAATTCATGTTTGAGTTGCTTTCGGGACAGGTTGAAAGCTACGCCGTAGCATGGAGCGGTAGTGCTATCGTAAGCGGCTACTAAGTAAGGGGCGATAGAATCGGTAACTTCGACTCCATCTGGCACAGCGCTGAAGTTAGCCGATTCAACCGTAACAAACTTACCTTCTAGTTGTTTAAGTGTAATGCTTGCCCCCGCCGGGCTTTGCTCCACTGGTTGAATGCGGATAACCTCTGCGCCTGCACGTACAACCAGTGAATTAATAGCCAGAGAGCCGCTCAGGGTGAACTGCGAACCTGATTTAGGCGTCATCACGTCATTCAGTGACAGGTAGCGCACACCTGCTGGTGCTACTTCGATAAAACGTGTTACATCGCCGTTACCATCAACGCTGGCATACCCGCCCTGATGGTTGAGCGCTTCATGGATGATTTCCGATAATACGTTCATTTGAATACGTCCGGTTATTGATTGGTTTTGTCATTAAGCCAGGCCGCATCTATCTATGCTTCTTTGGGTTTGCCGTACATGTGCTACGCGGCCCACTTGCTTAGTGGAGGCATTTCACCATGCAGGAGGCTCAGTTTCTTCTTGGGGTTTGTCACATGTACTTCATTGAAATACTTGAAACTGGCCGGACAGACTTAAAGGTAGGAGTTTGTTATTTATTGATTTTTCAATATAAAATCACGTATCACAACGTAATCACTTTATCACTCAGCAATGGTGGGAACCTCGTAACATGAGGTTTTTACAATCATTTTCCCGTTCGAAAGTCACTAGAACTATAAAGCCAATTTTCAACCGCCACTCACAACGCGTTTTTCGCGGTGGTTATGCCCCCGCAGGCGGTCGGGGCGTCGGAAGTACCTTTTTTCTTGGCGATGACAATCGTTCTCGTTTGATATCGCATCAATGCTGCAATGTCGTATACCTAATCACAATCTAAAAACCCCGCCTTACAGGAAGAAAGCCACCATAAATCCCATCTAGCATCAAAGCGTGACCAAACAGACAAAGTTAGTCACGCGCTTGCCACACTAGCATCTGATTGAAAATAAAATAAAAAATCAGAAAAACATCACTCAACGTGACCAAGGTGACCACGTTTCTATATAGACAGGTAAGCGTCCTGATATATACACAGTGGTTGATAACGCCCTACCCTTTTTCTTTTTTTCTTAGTCACCTTGGTCACAGAGTCTATATTTATCATTAAATACAAACAGTTAATGTGTGACCAACTACTCTTTTTCGCTTGTCACACTTAGTCACCTTGGTCACCTTGGTCACCTTGGTCACCTTGGTCACCTTGGTCACCGTCAGACAACAAAAAAGCCCACTTTGTAGTGGGCTTTTTTTATTACAACAATCAAATTTCATTCAGCTCTTTGATTTTTCTGGTAAATTTGACTTAACAATAACGAACTAGGATTTTTTTGGGATTCGTTCTTAAGAAATTTGGCCTTAAACTGACTTATTAGTATCTTCTTTTGGATATCGCTCATTTTCAGCTATCTCGTTGATGTTTAACAAAAAAATGGTGATTAAGCTCGCGAGAAAAATAATGTTTCCGCTTTACCCAGATAAAACCATCTGCTTTAGATATTATAGCAACGTCAATAGGCCCGCCAACCGTTTCATGCTCATTTGATACCTTTCGTTTAAAAGCTGTGAGGTTGACCAAAGATTCTGCCATATAAGCAAGTTCCTGTTTGGGAAGAAAACCTAGCATGCTTATTACTTTCTGAATATAATTTGTATTTATAAAACTATTTATCTTAGTATTAGTTGACTCAACACAATCATTAATTAAACCATCAAGAACAGCCAATTCCTTTTCAGCATCGTCTGGAGATATATATTTAATTAAAATCTCCTTGAAGTTATTCTTAATATCTTGACGGCAGGATTCATGGACTTCGCTATTATGCTCTAGAAATTCATCATAACATCCTTGTAGAAACAGTTGAACCTCTTGGTCTTGGGCATAAGGAAGTATATTCGCTTCTGAGGCAAGCGAACTTTTTGATGTATTAAATATTGTTCTCACCTTACGCCCAAGAAAACCTAATATATCGTATGACAAGACCACCGGGTAATATTCACCATCACCATAACCAGCAAAAACAATCCCACTTCTGCTTCCTATAGGCGCTTTTTTGCAAGTTGTATAAGTGAAAATGGTTTTTATTAATTCGATTATCTCGAAAGGAATGACTTCGTCATCAAAACGTAATTGTTCTGTACAAAGAAAATCGACGTATTGGTCAGAAATCCCTGCTGCCTCAGGAAGATCATCCTCATCAAAACCGTCAAAATATGGCGCACCTTCAAGTGTAGTAACAAATTCAGTACAATATTTTATAAATAAATCATAAAACTCAGCAGTTTTAATTATCTCACCGCGCTCAGTAGAAAGCGCCTCTGCTTTTTTTTCCACATCATTAATCAATGCAGGGAGAATAATGGACGAGTGAAAATTAAAAAGATACTTCTCACGCATTCCTTCGGTTACAATTGAATCATTTTCGGAAATAAAACTTAAGAAATTATCCGCCCATTCCTTTAATGAATTAAAAGATCTAGTCCCATTCTCAGAGCGATAACTTTTTATTGCCAATTCCCACGGAGCACCACAAATATCACCATTGCCATAGATCATAACACCTACAGGATGAAACTTTGATAAAGTGAAAAGCTTTTCTGCGCCATTATATATTTTATGAGTTCCATCACCAGTGATAGTAACCGCTGAGTCAGCGGCTAAGGCTACTGCACTTTTGTTAAAAACTGCTATTTCTGCTGTCATTGCTCACCCATATTATTTTTATTTAAATAATTAACAAGCTATACAAACTTGTCGTGACTGAACATCAAAGATTAAAGCGCCATAAAACCACTAGTATCGTTCACATATAAATAACAATAGAAACAGATAATAATCAAGGGAGGGGGAAATAAAAACTCCCCACGCACAGGGAGTTAAATTAACTAACACCAGAAATAATTAAATTTAATTAATTGATTTCAAAATAGAATCCTCGGAGGCAGATTAAAAAACCGCCCCGACCGTGCTTTTCTTGGCTCTCCTCCTGTCAGCCTGCGCAGAACATTACTGACGTGAGTGGACTGCGACTTGTTTGGTTTGTCGTAGCCAATCTCCTTGAGCACGTCCGTCGCTGTTTTCTCCCTGTAAGCACCAATCCGGTCACATCCCCACTCATAGTGTGCAAGAATCATTTCCTCCATCGGGTCAACCTGCTGGTGGTCAGCATTCATTGCTTCAAGGCAGCGCTCTTCTTCGCGATTCAGCCACCAACGCTCACCGACTTTGAACCATTCATAGACTTCGGCCCATAATTGTTGCGTATCAATATCATGCTCATAATTAACGCCTGTGACTGGCACCGTCCACCAGCGCACATTACCTGTATCATCGGCAAGGAAACGCTCAGGGTTCACGCTGGCAAAGAATACTGTTCGACGCTGAAATTTTTCCTCTGCCCTACCATATGGGCGGCGGAACTGGTCACGATCTTTGCTAATAAATCCCTTCAACTTAGCAATATCTGCTTTACGCAATGTTCCATCCAATTCGCCGATTTCTACCAGCCAATGGCTAACTGCACTGATAATCGTATCTTTGTTGTCAGGGTCTATCTGTGCGTCAATCTTCACTAAATCGCGTAATTCAGGTGGCAACAGTGAACGAATCCATGCCGTTTTCCCCAGCGATTGCTCCCCCTGAAAAACAAGAACACCTTTTGACCAAAACCCTGACGGCATAGCAGCTGCTGCAACCGCAGAAATCAACCAACGGCGAACAAGCAGCGCACACAGATCCCTATCAAATCCATTGCGGGTTTCGATAGTATTGAGCAATGCTGAAAAACGTGACTGCCCATCCCAAGGTTGAACCGTAATGAAATCCATAACCGGGTTAACCAAATGTCTATCGGCAACACTGAGTAAATAGGCTGGAACATCTGCTTTAGGTAAGCGGTTCAATGCACAAAGGCTAGTTATCGTATTCAGTGCAACTTGATTCTGATTATCGGCTGTCCCACATTTCCCCGGAAAAACATAATCAATATCCTTACGGATGACATTATACCTTACGGTTATTTCATAGTTTTCCAGTAACCGTTGCAAATTTGGAATTGTATTCAACGGTTGACCGTTATGGCTTACATGGGGCCAAGATGTCATTAGAACAGGTGTCATATTGTGAATATCAACATCTGTTTTTGCATCCGGCACAATTACGGCTGGAACGCCGCTTTTTACAATAGAATTAAGGTAATTACAGACAGTATCAAGGCCGTATTGAGCTGCATAGTCATTCCAGTCACTCCCAACCTCTGGGGGTATCACATATGGCAACGCTGTGGCTTCCGCTCCGGATTGGCCTACATTATTAGCATCGTTATCCGCTGCCACAGCAGAAATTTGGCCGTTCAGGGATGAAGCAACTTCGCTGAGATTACCAGCATCAAACGCAATGATTGTTGCCTTTCCTGTCGCTTCATGGACAGTTGCACCCGTTGCATAACCTTCCACTAAAAAAGCCATCCCTTCTCCGGGAATGCGGAAGAAGCCACCTTTTTTCTGGCCACCGATCAGAAAACGCTTCTGACCAGTAGAGGTGATACGTTGCAAGTTAATTATTTTGCCAGCAACATTGGTCACAGGGATAAGCAGGTCTCCCGCAGTGACAACAGTAGCCTTATCTAACCATTTCCCTTGTTCATCGCTGTACAGTCGCGCACAACTCGAAGCAGTGGCTATACGCAGACCATATGCTCTAACGGCCTTATCAGATAGATAGGGGTGAGTATTAGCAGGTTCAGCGGCATCCCATGCTGTAATTGCAGCCACGGTAGCAGCATCACGCCCTTCCTCAATATTAGCATTGCGCTTTTGCCGAGCAATTTCGGCATCTGCCTTTAACTTGTCGGCAGCACGCTTGTACCCTTGCCTTTGGGTATCATCAATATCTTTTGGAATACCTTTACTATCGGATTCCCAACATTGCCAAGCCAAATCACGAGGTTTGAAATATGCCGTTGCACCACTGTGTTTAAACGTACCAAAAGTAACTGAGGGCCACACTGTGCCATCGGAATCATGGTGCAAGTCAGCCCTATAGTAATGTCGCTTATCCCGTTGGCCGTTCAGGGAGGCTAAATAATGGCGTCCACCATCTAGAATTGGTATGACCTCAATACTGGCCCCTACACTAGCCGCAGCTTCCTGCATTTGAGAGAAAAATTCTACCAAAGTAGCTGCTGGGTCAGGAAATCGCATCATCACATAATCGGCAAAACGGCTCATACTTCACCGCCAAAGCTGATGATGTGCTGAATATCCAGCATCATCATCCATGCATCAGTCGTACTGAAACTAAAAGGAATTTCGGCAGGGGCGGTGCCAGCTTCATCAGCCAGCCAGCGCCAAATATCAGCCTTACCCTGTATCAGCGCCAAGGCAATTACATACTGCGCAGCCTGTAATCGACGAGAATTTAACTGGCTCAGCGTGGGATGACGTGATTGCTTGGTTTTCGCGACAAGGTAAGAGTATTCCCGCATAGCTCGATGCAGGGTAAATCGTTTAGGTTGCCTCATAAGCCCCGCCTTATTTCTTGGTCGCGGGTGCTACGTTCAATCGGGAGGCAATCCACACTTCAATGTCAGATTTACGCCATGCTACACGTTGAATACCAATCTGGATTCTGGCTGGGAATAGCCCTGACTGCTCATATCGCCAGATAGTCATACGTGAGAGTGTTGTTAAAGCACAAACCTGCTTTGTGGTTAATAATTCCATTTTATAGCCCTTACTACAGGGCCGGCAGAGCTTTGATTAAAAGTCAGGCGTGAGTTAGAATTAACTCGCGTTACGCAAATAACGCACCATGACTGCCCTAACCGGCTGTTTTGGTTTAAGGGGTTCGGTTCATGTCGCCAAACAGCAAACCGGCCCCGCCTTTTCTAAACCCTCGGCACTGCCGGGGGTTTTTCTTTTGCGCTGGATGAACGCGTGGATTCAATGTATACCGTCTCGTAACAGACTGCAATTTACATAAAAATCAATTGGTTAATTAGAAATAATCCTACATCACGCCATATCATCATCAAAAAATATTTCATTGATTTAATTGGGAAAAATATTTTCAAATTTTGTGCAATGAATTCAGGCTGCGGTACCATGCATTTAACGCAGTCAGTTTTTCAGGCATATATTGGCTATGGTTATACACAGCCATAATGCCGGGTAATGCATGCCCTAAAAGCTGCTCGACAACATGGGGAGCCACGCCTTGGTCATTGAGTTTGGTCGCGAACGTACGCCGTATGTCATGGAGAGTCCACGGATCAGCATGATTTAAACGCTTCCATATTAATCTCCCGGTTTGACTAACAGCGCTAGAGTCTTTCGACTCACCGAGCAGAAAACCACTCTCTTTATACTGTTTATGCAAGCATTCAATAAATGGTCGCACTCCTTCAGGAACCGGGCGTACAATCTTTATCCCTCCCTTGCTATGCTCTTTCGGTACAGTCCAAACCCAGCGCTGTAAGTCCCATTCCGACCACTCAGAGAGCCGTACCTCTTGAGAACGACAGCCAAATACCACTAACAACAGCAATAACCGCGAGTAGTAGGGCAAGAACACCTCGCCAGATATCGCAGACCATAACTGCGATAACTCATCATCGTTTAACACCCGGTCTTTTCGGTTTTGTTTTTCGCCAACATAAGCGATCGTCAGGTCATCAAGGGCATGACTTTCCGCATAACCACGAATCCGACAAAACTTGAGAGCTTGCTTACACATCTGGAAAATGTATCCAGAGGCTACAGGCGATGTTTTTTTTATCTGGTCAAAACACCCTAGCCATTCCCCTTTATGGCACAGCGAGAGCGGCATAGAACCAATACGGGGATAGATATGCTTTTCGAGCTGCGCTATATGTTTATCAACATTGGCACGATTGTCCCTCGCATAATTATCAATCCAGTATGTAAGCGCCTCCCTTACTGTGATTGGTCTTAACGTATCTGCGGCTGATAATTTGTACTGATCTTTTGGATCAAGGTTGTTCACCAACCATTGTCGACACTGCTCACGTTGTGCGCGGGCTGCCAACAAGGTCAAGTCTGGATAACGACCAAGCACCAGTGTGAGCGGGTTTGGGCTTTTATGTAAATTGCGATAACGAAATAGCCACAATAGATTATTGGCCTCTCGCTTACCGTCTTTGGCTGTTTTTTTTTGCGATGGGGTCACACGAATAGACAGTCCCAGCCCATCAGCTAACGTTGTTGGCTTGTTTATCTCTGCCTTAAGCAAGGCTCGCAACTTCACATCTGTTAGTTTGTTTTCTGCCATAGCCTTTTTAATAGTTACACCGATAATTACACTACAGGTAGGATAACCATAGATTCACCATGTTACAATACGAGCAAAGAACAAAAAATTAATACATTAAAAACAACAATATAACCATCATTCAGAGTGATTGAAGATGAGATGGGATTATTCATCATTATGCCATAGCTCATCATACGGCATGAACTGATACTAGTCAGTTAACGTATTGAAAAAAGGCGCTTTTACCTCATTTGGTAAGCGCCTTTTTCTTTAACTTTGCGCCGAATAAACCCCGCCGCAATGCGAATGAGAATATTCGCATGCCCCTCTTACTTCGTAGCCCGTATTGTGTGATACAATACGCATTCCTGGAGCCGCCTTCGCTGGCCTACAGCCATCCTTCCGAAGCCTGACAGCAGCGCGAACCGCCCCTTCGAGTGTAAAGATTTAGTCAATTATGGAATCTGGCTAAACCATAATGATGTCTGGGTGTCTTAGTAGTCGTATCGCAATCGAGTGGATCCTTTATGCGTTACAGGTTACTGCCCCCTACTGCATAAATGAGTTGATATGAAGCGTCCACAAAAATTCCGTTCGGCCCTGCTGCACCCGCGCTACTGGTTTACCTGGTTCGGCCTGGGCATTCTGTTCCTGCTGGTTCAACTGCCTTACCCGTTGCTGCACAAGCTCGGCGTATGGATGGGCCGCACCTCGATGCGTTTCCTGAAACGCCGCGTTTCCATCACCCGTCGTAATCTGGAACTGTGCTTCCCGGATATGGACGAGGCGCAACGCGAGCGCAAAGTCATCGGCAATTTCGAATCTCTCGGCATGGGTCTGCTGGAAACCGGCATGGCCTGGTTTTGGTCGGATAAGCGCGTCAAACGCTGGTTCAACGTCTCCGGCATCAATCACCTGAAAATGGCGCAGCAGAATGAGCGCGGCGTGCTGGTGATTGGCGTGCACTTTATGTCGCTGGAGCTGGGTGGCCGCGCTATGGGGCTGTGTCAGCCCATGATGGCGATGTACCGCCCACACAACAATAAAGCGATGGAATGGGCACAGACCAAAGGCCGCATGCGCTCCAACAAGGCCATGCTCGATCGCAAAGACCTGCGCGGCATGGTGCATGCCCTGAAACGCGGTGAGGCCGTTTGGTTCGCTCCGGATCAAGACTACGGCCCGCGTGGCAGCGTATTCGCGCCGTTATTCGCCGTCGATCAGGCCGCCACCACCAGCGGCACCTTTATGCTGGCGCGCATGGCCAAGCCGGCGCTGGTTCCGGTGGTACTAATCCGCCGCGAGAAAGGCCGCGGCTATGACCTGTTGATCCAGCCTGCTCTGGAAGATTACCCGATAGGCGATGAGCTCGCTGCAGCCACCTACATGAATAAAGTGGTGGAAAAAGAGATCATGCGCGCGCCGGAACAATATATGTGGCTGCATCGCCGCTTCAAAACCCGGCCGACCGGCGCACCGTCGCTGTACTGAGCCCAGATTCTGTTTCCCAGCCCGGCCAAGACGCCGGGCTTTTTTGTGCGCTGCGTTTAAAAAACCTGCGGCTGGCTCTTCGGCTTTGCTGTAATCTCTTTTTTTACCCGCACAGGAAAAGGAAACGATGAAGACTCAAGTCCGCATTGCTCTGGTCGGTGACTACAAACCCCAGGCCGTATCTCACCAAGCCATCCCCATCGCTCTCCAACTCACCGCCGCACACCTTAACGTCGATATTCAATCCCACTGGCTGCCCACAGAAACTCTTACCGACACCTCGGTATTGCAAGATTATGATGCTATCTGGGTGGTACCCGGCAGCCCGTACAACCATGACGATGGCGTCTTTATGACCATTCGCCATGCACGCGAACAGAATATTCCCTTCCTCGGATCCTGCGGTGGCTTCCAGTATGCGATTGTGGAATACGCTCGTAACGTCATGGGCTGGCACGATGCCGGACATGCGGAAACCGACGCCGGCGGCCGGTTGGTTATCTCGCCGCTGAGCTGTTCGTTGGTGGAAAAAAGCGGGGACATTATTTTCCAGCCAGGCACGCTGGTCGCCCGCGCTTACGGCAAGCTGGAAACGCATGAAGGTTACCACTGCAATTTCGGCGTTAACCCGGAGTTCGTTGCCGATCTGCAGCAACACCCGCTGATTATCAGTAGCCATGACCACGAAGGTGACGTACGTTCGATCGAGCTGCCGGGGCACCGTTTTTACGCCGCTACGCTGTTCCAGTCCGAACGTGCCGCGTTGCGTGATGAGCTGTCGCCTCTGGTGGTTGAACTGATCCGAACCGCCGCAGTAACCCGGTAGCAAAAAGCCCTCAGATAATGAGGGCCATAATAATTACCCAATAACACCCGCATTACGTAAAGGCATTAGACCTGTTGCTATTCATCTTAATTTAACTTAACCGTCATGAAAAAAAACATTTAATCTGAAAACTCCATAAAAGAGATAAAACAATCGAACAACCCCGTACCTTATTACTAATTAATATATCATAAGAAACATTGTAGAATGATGTTATACTTCGCTGACTTAGGATTAACTCATCATATCCAAACTTGGGACATTAAAAAAACACGGTAACCATCGTAAAGACAAAAGATTGAACATCCATGGCATGAATCGCATTCACAAAGGGAGATGGATAAGTTAAAAAACACAATAAAAACAATAATATAAACCAGATAAAATAAAAACAAACCTGAACAAACACCGCTAAAGACGCTCATTCCCCTCCTGCAAAAACACCTACCAAAGTAATTAATATCCCAAAAAATAATATCGAACAAAAACAATAAAACCAAAACAATTAAAAAGTAAATAAATACAAATAATATTATTAAATTAAAATATTAAAAATATTTAACATGGAATTAGGATAATTTAATATCACCTTTTATAATACATAGGCACTTACCGACTACACATATTATTCAATGTCGATTCTTTCATATTTTTATGGAGGTAGTTCCGTGTCCGCTTATTCCCTGACGACGGTGCAACAGGCCGTGTGGCTCGACCAAACATTAAACCCCGACATTCCTCTTTATAACGTAGGCTGCCTGTGGCGCGTGGAACGGGAGATTTCTCTTCCTCTGTTTACGGAGGCCATTCAGCACATACAGCAGCAACACGACGCTTTGCAAACCACTCTGGAGGAAACGCCGCAAGGCGTCATTCAGGGGCCATTCATCAAAAAACACATCGAGCTGCATTACCACGATTTCTCTCAGCAGGACAATGCCATAGAACAGGCGCAAAGCCACCTGCGTGAAAAGTTTCTTCAACCTTACCAACTCTATGAAGACCTGCTCTGGCGCTGCCATTTAATCAAGATAGACGACTCAACCACGTTATGGTTATTGGCGTCTCATCATCTCATCGCTGATGGTACATCTATCTCATTATTAAGCCGTATGATCGTGGATCGCTATAAGCAATTAAAAGCGGGAGAAAAACGAGCTGTCGGCAACTCTCGCTACCGTGATTTCGTCGTTAGCGACAGGGCCTATCTACAATCTTCACGCTATGAGCGTGACCGCGACTGGTGGCTGGAACGTTTTGCCGCTGCGCCGCCCTCTGTTTTGGAACGCCGGCAGAATTACAGTGAACAGCAAAACTACCCCAGCAACCAAATTGTAAAGCGTTTGCCACGAGAGCGTTTTCTCCAGTTGGAGGAGTATGCCGCTCACCAGGGCGGATCGGCAATGCACTTCCTGGTAGCTCTGCTTGCCAGTTGGTTCGCCCGGATTTGGCAGGTGGACAGTCTCACCCTCGGGGTTCCGGTACATAACCGCAGTACTTCAGACCATAAGCAGACATTGGGGATGTTCTCCTCCATGATCCCGCTCAATATCCACATTGACGTGCAGCAGCCCTTTGCCCACCTGTTACGGCAGGTGGGCAGTGAACTACGCAAATGTTATCGCCACCAACGTTTCCCTATCGCCGAACTCAACCGCCATCTGAACCTGCATCAGCAAGGGAGGCGTCAGCTATTTGATATCAGCTTTTCATTGGAGGTCTTCCCTACCGACATCGAGTTGGAAGGGAGTCAGTTTAAAGTCGAGAACATGCATCATGGTTATGAACAGCTACCACTGGGTGTCTACCTGCGCCATTATCATCCTGGCGACGACCCTGTGCTGGAGTTCAATCTAAACCAAGCCTGGTTCAGTCACGAAGAAGGGGAGCGCATCGCCGCCCGCATAGTGCAGATGCTAGATACCCTGCTGGATGGCGATCCTAATCAGCCGCTGGGGCAACTGCCCTTGTTGCTGCCCATTGAGCGGCAGCGCATTTTCCACCAATGGAATAATACGCGTCAGCCCTGGGCTATGCCGCAAGGCATTCATCAATTTTTAGAACAACAGGTATTGCGTACGCCAAACGCACCGGCACTTTGCTATGAACAACAGCAGATCAGTTACCAACAGCTGAACCAACGGGCTAACCAGCTTGCCGGGTTTCTGCGCCAACAAGGCTTGCAGCCTGATGAGCGCATCGCGGTGTGCATTAATCGCAGCCCGGAGATGGTGATTGCCCTGTATGCCATTTTGAAATCCGGTGCGGCCTATGTGCCACTCGACCCCGATTATCCGCAAGATCGCTTAAGCCATATGCTGCAGGATTGCGGCGCGAAATACGTCTTGATCGACGATGCCGGCGAGCACGCGCTGCATTCGCTTAATTGCATAGCCGTACCACGCCTGCACCTGCAACGCGATAGCCATCTGTGGCAGCAGGCGCCAAGAGAAAATCTTGCACCTCTGGCCTGTGATCCACAGCGCAGCCTGGCCTATGTGATTTACACCTCCGGCTCGACCGGAAAACCTAAAGGCGTAATGAATGAACACCGGGGCGTCATCAATCGCCTGCTCTGGATGCAGCAGGCTTATCCTCTGACGCACGATGACGTCGTGTTACAGAAAACGCCGTTCAGCTTCGATGTGTCGGTTTGGGAGTTTTTCTGGCCGCTGATGGTCGGTGCCCGCCTGGCTATCGCCAAACCTGGCGGCCACCAGGATCCTGACTACCTGGGAGCCTGCATTGAGCAGCACAATGTCACGACGCTGCATTTCGTGCCTTCAATGCTGCAACTGTTTTTGCGGCATGGCGAAATGGCGCAGTGTTCTTCGTTAAGGCGTCTCATTTGTAGCGGTGAAGCATTGCCGCTTGCCACGGTGCAACGTTGCCTGCAACAACTGCCACATGCAGAACTGCATAACCTTTACGGGCCGACGGAGGCCGCAGTAGATGTCTCCAGCTGGCAGTGCCAGCCTGATGACGAACGGGCGCGGGTCCCCATCGGCAAACCCATTGCCAATACCCAGCTTTATATTCTGGATAATCAGTTACAACCCCTGCCGCCCGGTGTCGCCGGTGAACTGCATATCGGCGGTATTCAGGTCGCCCGCGGCTATCTCAACCGTCCAGAGCTTAGCGCGGAACGCTTTATTTTCGATCCTTTCAGCACGGATCCTCAGGATCGCCTGTATAAAACGGGCGATCTTGCCCGCTGGCTACCGGATGGCAACATCGAATACCTGGGCAGAAACGACTTCCAGGTCAAAATCCACGGGGTTCGCATTGAGCTGGGTGAAATCGAGCAGCAGCTACGGCAATGTGAAGGAATCGAAGACGCCGTCATACTGGCAAGAGAGGATGGGCACGGCGGAAAACGCCTGGTGGCTTATGTTGTAGCTCCGAATGCAGGATCGCATTCAGCGCAGTGGCGGCATCAGTTGCAACAACACTTGCCGGATTATATGGTGCCATCCAGCTTTGTGAGGCTCGAAGCGTTCCCACTTTCTCCCAACGGCAAACTTGATCGCAAAGCCTTGCCAGCGCCGGCCTCGTCCATACCATTTTCCGTGCAATACCAAGCGCCCCAAAGCGCATTGGAGCAACAGCTTGCATCATTATGGAGCGAGCTGTTAGGCATCACGCTGATCGGTCTTGACGATGATTTCTTTGAGCTAGGCGGTCATTCACTGCATGCCATCCAGCTATTGGTAAAACTGAAGCGCTGCGGATATCCGGTGGGCATCAAGACGCTGTTCGCGCACCCAACCTTGCGCGCCCAGGCCCGTGCTCTTACTGCCGGGAGCTCATACGAACCCATACCTCCGGTTTCTCCGGCCCCCTTGCAACAGTTATTGGCGCGCCTGAATCAAACCAGCTTTAACTTTAAGCAGGTACGGCGTCTTAACCGAACAGCCAGCACTGACACTATCTGGATGATCCATCCGGCGGTCACCGGCTGCGATATTTACCAGGACCTCGCGAACTCTCTGGAGGGGGCATTTAACGTCTTTGGCATCAACAATTACAATTTGTTTATGCAACCGCACATCACTTCATTACGTGAATTGGCGTCGCATTACCTCAGCCATATGAAGCTCTCACCCGCTCGCCCCGTGCGCCTTCTCGGCTGGTCACTGGGGGGACTGATTGCGCTTGAAATGGCAACGCAGCTTGAACACCTGGGTTTTCGCGACATCCAGATATTCTTGCTGGATACGTTCTATCAAACCGCGTACCAGACCCGCAGTGAACCTGGCGCGTTGGCAGCCATGCTGGCATTGCTTGGCATTGAGGGGGAAGCTGCCGCCAGGGCGTTGTGCGCGGAGCCTACGGAATTATCCCTGAATAAAGAAAAGATCAGCGCACCTTTGCAGCACGCACAGGTTACGTTGTTTAAAGCCATGCAGGCTGTGGATCTGAACCTGACCGATCAAGGGTATGGGCAAGAACTTCTGGCAATAGCAGACAACGGCCTCTCCTCCGCCTGCGAGCGTTTACAGGTGCACTCTTTGGCCTGTAACCATAACTCCATTATTTCCAACCATGATGAAATAGGCGGTGTACTGCGGGAGTCTTTACGCTCACCCGCCACTTCAACCGATATCGAGTGAGATGAATCTGCCTGCGGTGAACGCCGCCGCAGGCATTTCCGACGCTAACCGACGGCTCACCACATCAGTTGGCCAATCAGCGGTGCGGCGATCACAGTAATAATCCCAGCCAGCATCATCACCAGGCTGGAAACCACGCCTTCTTCCTGTCCCATTTCATAAGCTTTCGCCGTGCCGGCACCGTGCGACGACGCACCCAGCCCGGCCCCCTTGGCCAGACTGCTGCGCACCGCCAGCCGCAGAAACAGAATGTCCCCCACCGCCATGCCGAACACTCCTGTGATCACCACGAACAACGCCACCAAATCCGGCTGGCCGCCCATCTGTTTGGCAGCCTCCAGCGCAAACGGCGTGGTGATGGAACGTACCGCCAGACTGCGCTGTACCTCTTCCGGCAGCGTTAGCAGGCGTGCCAGCCACACCGAGCTATAGACCGCCACCAGCACCGCCGTCAAAACCCCGGCGCTGAGCGATAGCCAGTGGCGGCGGATAATATGCAAATTTTCATAAACCGGTACCGCAAACGCGATCGTAGCCGGCCCCAATAGCCATAGCAGCCAATGCGTTTCACCAATGTAATCCTGATACGAGATATGCGTCACCACCAGCAACAGCACCAGGATCATGGGGGTCAGCACCAACGGCATCAGCAACAGGGTACGGCGGCGGCGGTAGAGCTTCTTATTGGCGAAGTACAACGCCAGCGTCGCCAGAAAACAAGCCAGGCTAAGGATAAAATCATTCATCGCGCTGTTTCCGTCGCTGCAGCCAAACCTCTAAGCGGTATACCCGGTCGACCACCAGCCCGGTGGCGCCGAGCGTCAGCATGGTGCTGATCGCAATCACCAGAAAAATCTTCCAGCCTTCCACCATCAGTAACTGGGCATAGTTGACCACCGCCACTACCGCCGGAACAAAAAACAGCAGCATTTCTGCCAGCAGCCAGCGCGAGCCGGCCCTGACCCAACTCAACGGCAAAATCTTCAGCAGGATCAACGCCAGCAACATCAGCATGCCGACAATGTTGGCGGGCAGCGGCAGATGAAATTGCTGTACCAGCCGATCGGCAATCAGAAACAGCACCGCATACAAAGCTACCTGAACCGGCACCTGCAAGCGGGTCAACAGAGAGGGGGCTGCGCGGCGTAACGCCAGTGACATGGGAGATAACCTCAAAAAACTCAAGGGTTGCAGTATACGCGGCCAGGAAACCTTGCCTGAAATGAATTAAAATCATCAATATCATGCCATCAGGGAATAGTTTCCCGCCGGTATTGCCCTGAGGAGAACTCAACGTGGATGTCCGCACCCTGCGTTACTTCGTGGAAGTCGTGCGCCAGCAAAGCTTTACCCGCGCGGCGGAGAAATTGTTCGTCACCCAGCCGACCATCAGCAAGATGCTGCGGCATCTGGAAGAAGAGTTGGAGTGTACGTTGCTGATCCGCGAAGGGCGCAAACTGCACCTGACCGACAGCGGCCAGGCGGTATACCAGCGCGGACTGGCGATCCTTGATGAGTTCCGCCAGTTGGAGGCCGAACTGGAAGACATCAGCTCGGTGAAAAAAGGTGTGTTGCGGCTGGGTATTCCACCTATGGTCGGCCGGCAGATCGCCGATTTGATCCGTCAGTTTCGCCAGACCTATCCCGGCATCGAACTGAAAATTTCCGAGCTGGGCGGGTTGTCGGTTGAGCAAGCGGTGATGTCCGGCGAGCTGGATCTGGCAATGACGGTGTTGCCCGTCGACCTGGATCAGCCGCTGACCTTCTTGCCGCTGCTGAACCATCCGATGTGCGTGGTCGCGCCGCGTACGCCGCACTGGCTTAACCGCACCAGCATCGATATCGCCGAATTGGCCAACTGGCCGATCCTGATTTATAACGAAGATTTTTCGCTGTACAAAATGCTGATGAAGGCATTCCGTCAGGCCGGTTTTGAACCGCAGATTGCCGTACGCAGCGGGCAGTGGGATTTTCTGGCATCGATGGTGCAGGCCGGGGTCGGCATCGCTACCCTGCCGGAGCCGGTATGCCAGTGGCTGGATAAAGAAAACCTGATCTGGCTGCCGCTGGAACCGAGGATGGAATGGCGTGTGGGGCTAATCTGGCGCCAGGGCAGCTACCTGTCGCACGGCGCCCAAGCCTGGATCGCCTGCTGCCGCGACTACTGGCCACCGGTCAAATAGCCTCAATAACAAGGGCCGCGTTTGCGGCCCTGTTGGCGTTACCCTTCGCGCTCTATCAGTAGCGCTTCCAGCAGGTCGAGATCGTGCAGCAGCTTTTGCAGCGTCTCGTTGCTGATTTTCTGCGTGGCACGCAGATGATACAACTCCCCGCGCTCGGCGCGCAGTGCGGTCAGGCGGAAACGTCGCTCGAGGTTCTCCAGCATCAGCGCATTTTCTATATCGTCTTTGGTGGTGATGCGCCGCCGCAGCGTGCCCACAACCCGTGAACTTATCTCTTTCAGCACCTGCGGGTCGATGTTCTCCTCTACGTCGACGGCCAAACGTTCTTCCATCTTGTTGACGCTTTCGATCGCCACTTCAGCCGCCATGGCAATCGCCATCCGCTCCTCGCTCTTGCTGGCGCTCTTGTCCGCCACCACTACGCCGCGCAGCAGCAACGGCAACGCCAGCACCCCGACAATCAGTGAAAGCAGGATCACGCCGGCGGCGATAAACACCAACTGATAGCGCGCCGGGAAGGCGGAACCATCACTTAGCAGCAGTGGAATCGACAGCACGCCGGCCAGCGTGATTGCCCCGCGCACCCCAGCGAACGACGCTACCCACAGCTCACGCGTACTGTAATCGCCAAACTGCAATGGCCGTTTTTTCATAAAGCGCCGGCTGGCGTTTTTCATCAACCACAGCCAGGTAAAGCGCAGCAGCAATAACGCGGCATAGATAATCGCCACGTCGGCAAACAAGTACCAGGTCTGAATGGTCGGATCCAGCTCCGCCTGCAGGATTGAGGTTTCCAGTATCCCCGGCAGTTGCAGGCCCAACATGATGAACACCATGCCGTTAAATACGAACTCCAGCATCGCCCAGACGCTGTTGGCGCGCAGGCGCATCGCCAATGGCGCATTGCGGATCACGCCGGACTGGCTGATGGTCATCCCCGCGGCAACCGCGGCCAGAATGCCGGAGACGCCGATGTGTTCGGCAATCAGATAAGAAGCGAACGGCAATAGCAGCAGGAACACAATCTGCGTGGCCGGATCATCGCCGCTCCAGCGGCTCATCATCCGCAGCGATTTGCTGTAGCACCAGGTGACCGCCACGCCGGCCAGCAGACCGCCGATAGCAACCTTGAGGAACTCCAGGGTAGCGCCGCCCACGGTAAACACCATGGTACCCATCGCCACCGCTATCGCAAACTTGAGTGAAACCAGGCCGGACGCGTCGTTCATCAACGCCTCGCCTTCCAGCACGCCCATAATCGGTTTCGGGATGCGCCCTTTACCGACGATGCCGCCCAGCGCCACGGCGTCAGTTGGCGACAGTACCGCCGCCAGCGCAAACGCCGCCACCAGCGGGATACCCGGCACCATGGCGTAAATCAGGTAACCGATGCCGACCACGGTGAGCAGTACCAGCACCAGTGCCAGGCCCAGGATTTCACGGCCATGATGCAGGAATTCACGCGTTGGGGTTTTCCAACCGTCGGCAAACAGCAGCGGCGGGATAAACAGCACCAGGAACAGTTCGGGGTCAAAGTCGACGTGCAGCCCGAAATGGGGCCACGCCAGCAGGGCTCCGATGGCGATTTGCATTAACGGCAGCGGTACCTGGAACGGCAACATACGTGTCACCACCCCGGACAGGGAAACCACCAGGATCAAAATGAGGATTGTAAAAAATATTTCCATGCTTTCCTTAGACTCTCGGGTTCAAACTACATCACTGATGTATACCCGATAGTAGATCACTTTTTTTACAGCGATTAAAGCTTGTTGTGCCTTTCAAAACGCAGCACAGGCAGAAGGAGATTTTTCTGAAGGGGAATACGGTCAAACTTTCCCCCGCCCAGCGGGAGGGGGAAACACGGAGAATTAAATAGCCCAGCCGCCGGCGTAGAACGCGACCAGTGCGACGGCAATCAGCACGGTGCCGATATTCAGCCTGCGCCATTCGCCGGAACAAATGCGGCCAATCACCAGCGAGCTGAAGCCCAGCATGATACCGGTGACGATATTACAGGTCAGCACGATAAACACTGCGCACAACAGGCCGGACATGGCGTCGACGAAGTCGTTGAAATCCAGCTTGGTGACGTTGCTCAACATCAGCAAGCCGACGTACATCAGCGCCGGTGCGGTAGCGTAAATCGGCACCAGATAAGACAGAGGCGACAGGAACAGGATCAACAGGAACAGCAGGCCAACCACGGTTGCGGTCAGGCCGGTTTTCCCGCCCGCTGCGGTGCCCGCTGCGGATTCGATATAGACCGCCGCCGGGGCCGCGCCCACCAGGCCGGAGAAAATGCTGCTCAGGGAATCCGAGGTCAGCGCCTTGCCGCCGTTGATGATCTGCCCGTCTTTGTCCAGCAGATTCGCCTGACCGGCCACCGCGCGAATGGTACCGGTCGCGTCAAACACTGCCGTCATCACCAGCGCCAACACGCTAGGCAGCACCACGGGTTGCAACGCCCCCATGATATCCAGGCTGAAGATCAGCGAGTTGCCATTGGCGTCCGCCAGACTTGGCATGGCGAACAGTCCCTGATATTTCACCGCCGGATCAAACAGCAGACCAATCACCGAGATTGCGATAATCACCAGCAGAATCCCGCCGGGTACGCGCAGTTTTTCCAACCCGAAAATCACCGCCAGGCCGAGTAACGTCATCACCACCGGGAAAGAGGTGAATGCGCCCAGCGCTACCGGCAGGCCATCCAGCGGGTTCTTCACCACCAGGCCCACGCCATTGGCGGCGATCAGCAGCAGGAACAGACCGATGCCGATACCTGTGCCGTGCGCCACGCCCATCGGCAGATTGCGCAAAATCCAGGAGCGGATGCCGGTGATCGAAATAATGGTGAACAATACACCCATCAGGAATACCGCACCCAGCGCCACCGGAATGCTGATGTGCTGGCCCAGCACCAGGCTGAAGGCGGTAAAGGCAGTCAGGGAAATCGCACAGCCGATGGCCATCGGCAGGTTGGCCCATAACCCCATCAGCAATGAACCGAAGCCTGCGACCAGGCAAGTGGCAACGAACACCGCCGTGGGCGGAAAGCCCGCTTTACCCAACATGCTCGGCACCACGATCACCGAATAAACCATCGCCAGGAAGGTGGTTAAGCCCGCCACCACTTCCTGACGCACGGAGCTGCCGCGTGCGGAAATATTAAAATAACCATCAAGCCCGCCTTTTGGTTTAACGGCGTTGTTCGCTTGAGAATTCGACATGTTGCTGTCCCCTGTGTTTCATTGCCAGCCCGTTTCAAAAGGCTTGTTATTCCGCCCGCGCATGTTAATTACGGAATCGTTTCCGTCACGTTGGCTTCCCTGCCCTTCGGCTGCAACGCCCATTGGCGCCGCGTAAAAAGGCAAACGTTTAACTTCCATCGCGTGATGCGGGTGATTTATGGTGGTTTATTCAAGGCAAACGATTATCCGGCCTTCCATACCCTCTGATCAACCAAAGATCGCGGTAATTCATGCAGAAAAGCGCCGAGATCAATCATTATCGAAAAGGCGATATTTGTCACATAGGTAAATCCGATGGGAGCGCCCCCGGCTCAGGGGGCAAAAGCGGTTACTGAGCCTGTGCGGCTTTTTCGTCCATGTACATCAGTTCCCAGATATGGCCATCCAAATCCTGGAAACCATGACCGTACATAAAGCCGTAATCCTGCGGCTGATTATAGGTATTGCCACCGGCGGCTATCGCCTTGCGCACCACGCTGTCCACCGCCGCCCGGCTGGGCTGCGACAGGCAAATCAGCACTTCGGTCGCTTTCCTGGCATCGCCAATCGGATTCGGGGTGAACATTTTGAATTTATCGTGGGTCAGCAGCATCACATAAATGGTATCGCTGACCACCATGCAGGCGGCGGTATCATCGGTAAACTGCTGATTAAAGCTGAAGCCCAGCCGGGTGAAAAACTCGATGGATGCAGGCAGATTGCCCACCGGCAGGTTAACAAAAATTTGCGTAGCCATAGGCTACCTCCGAACAGACGTTAACCCCTCAAGTATAGATCATGCCATCAGTTCAGCAGTTCATAAGGACCGCCCTGCTCCAGCGCCCGTTGGTAGGCCGGCCGGGTATGAATTCGCTGCAGATAGCCGCGCAGTTTCGGGCAACCGTCCAGCGAGCCGCGTACCGCCATCACCTCCAGCGGAAAGCTCATCTGGATATCCGCCGCGCTGAAGTCGTTGCCGACAAACCAGGTGCTTTTGCTCAGGTGCTGCTCGAGATAGTCGCGATGCGTGGCGATCTGTTTGTCCAGATACTCGCGCTGAACCCCTTTGCCAATCGCCCCCGCCACCGGTCGCAACAACCAGGGGATCGGCGGTTGTCCCAGGCGACCGAACACCAGCTTCATGACCTGCAGCGGCATCAGCGATCCTTCCGCATAATGCAGCCAGTAACGATATTGCTGGCGGGCATGGTGGTCGGTCGGGATAAACAGCCCCTGGGCATCGTAGGCTTCTTGCAAATATTCGATAATGGCGCCGGATTCCGCCAGGGTCAGATCGCCATCGACAATCACCGGGGATTTGCCCAGCGGGTGGATCTTTTTCAGTTCCGGCGGCGCCAGCATGGTTTGCGGATCGCGTTGGTAACGCTGCACCTGATAAGGCACACCCAGTTCTTCCAGAAACCACAAGATACGCTGCGAGCGTGAGTTATTCAGATGGTGCACGATAATCATGGCGTTTCTCCAATCCGTTGCCAAACCAGTTCGCCAATCTGCACGCCGTTGCCGATTTGCAGCGGCACGGTGCGCAGCGTCAGCCGATCGTCAGTGAAGCTGTAAAAGCGTACCTGACGGCTGCCGATCCAGTTGGGGAACGAGCTGCCCTCGACCTGATGAACAATCCGCTGGTCGCTTTCATCCACCCGATAGCGGCCGAAGTAACAAATCATATTGATGAAGGCGGCGCGGATTTCCTGTTCGTTGCCCTGGCCAAAATCGTCAGCGGTAAAGCGCGGCCGCGTAGCGCTGTAAAGCTGCGCCGCCATGGTGCCGTTGGCCTCATAATTAATGCGGCCCAACACCTGCTCCCCCAGCGGGTAATTGACCTTGCCGTCTTCGTCTTTAAATACCGAAGACAGTAGCGACCAGCTGCCGATAAACGCATTGATTGCCATGGTGCTTCCCCCCCTTTAAGGATTGTCATTAAAGGGTAGTGGCGATTATTCCAGCACGCCAGCGCTCAAAATTAAGTCAATTTATTTGAATTAAATACTCAAAACTCTCCGATTTTCTCTTTAGGCATGCCGGTCTATCATTCAACACATCGAGAGACAACAGCCTCTCACCTGACAAACACCTTGAGGATTGAATCATGAAGAACATCAAAATTTTTGCTACCGCTCTACTGCTGACTACCGCTTCTTTCGCTACCATTGCCGCTGACCAGCCTTCCAGCCAACCTGCCGCCGACGCTCAGAAAATCGGCGTCATCTCCGTCGCCGGCGCTGCTAACCTGAGCGCACTGGAAACCGAACTGGCTAACAAGGCCGCTGCATCAGGCGCCAGCTCTTACCGCATCATCTCCGCCGGTGGCCAGAACAAACTGCACGGCACCGCTGAAATCTTCAACTGATCGTCAGACAGCCCACTGACGGAAGAAAAAAAGCCCCGCAAGGGGCTTTTCTCATTTTCAGCGTGCATCAAAACGCACCGCCAGCTTCTGCAGGCGAAATTGCTCGGTAATGTAGTCGACAAACACCCGGGTTTTAGTCGGCAGGAATTTGACGGTGGGAAAGTAAAGATAGACGCTGCCGCGATCGACATACCAGCCTGGCAATATCCGCACCAAGCGGCCGTTTTCCAGATAAGGCAAGGCATTTGGCATGGAGATCAAAGCAATGCCCAGTCCCATTTCCGCTGCGTGGGCCGCCGCTGCCGGCTCATTCACCGTCATGCTGATAGTCATCAATGGTGCCCGCTGCTCGTTATCCGCATTGCGTAACGGCAGGTTGCGAATGCGCCCGGTTTGCGGCGAGCGGATAAAAATACCCGCGTGGTTCGCCAGCTGTTCCGGCTGCTCCAAAGGCGGATGGCACCGCAGATAGTCCGCCGAGGCCACCAATATCCCGTGGGCCGGCGCTAATTCACGCGCGATCATCCCCTGCGCCAGTTCAATGCCGCCGCCGATTGCGGCGTCGAAATGCTCGCCAATCATATCGACTTTGCGATTGTCGAAATGCCAGTCTGGCACTATCGACGGGTAACGAGACAAAAATGCCGGCAACAGAGGCATCACAAAATGCAGGCCGAAAGCGGTGCCCATACTGACCTTTAGCGTACCCGCCGCTATGCCGCCACTGCTGCTCACTCCTTTCAGCGCGCACTGAATCGACTGCAAACCGCCGCTCACCTCCTGCAGAAAACGCTCCCCTTCTTCGGTCAGGATCAGCTTGCGCGTATTGCGCTGGAACAGCCGTACGCCCACCAGCGTCTCCAGCCTGGTGACATTTTTCCCCACCGCCGCAGAACTGATGCCCAGCTTGCGGCCGGCAGCGGAAAAACTGCCGTTTTCCGCGCTGCTGACAAAACATTCCAGATAGCCGAGCATGGCTTTCCTCTGTAGATTTCAAACCTATGGTTTAAGCTGATTATAGCGCTTTGTGGCTAGTGGCCGCGTTGCGTTTCTCCGATACTGGTCCGGTAGATTTTTTAACCTTACCCACTCTGGAGAAACATCATGTCAGCAACCCTCACTCTGCAAGGCAAAGTCGCATTCGTTCAAGGCGGCTCACGCGGTATCGGTGCCGCCATCGTCAAACGGCTGGCGCGCGATGGCGCAGCGGTGGCATTCACTTACGTAGCTTCCGCCGACCGGGCCGATGCCGTGGTGAGTGAAATCACCGCCGCCGGCGGCAAGGCTACCGCCATCAAAGCCGACAGCACCGACGCCGCAGCAGTACAGCAAGCGGTACGCCAGGCGGTGAACAGCTTCGGCAATCTGGATATTCTGGTGAACAACGCCGGGGTGTTTACGTTGGGCAGCACCGAAGAACTGGCGCTGGAAGATCTGGACCGTATGTTGGCGGTGAACGTACGCAGCGTCTTTGTTGCCAGCCAGGAAGCCGCGCGCCATATGAACGACGGTGGCCGCATCATCCACATCGGCAGCACTAACGCCGAGCGCGTGCCCTTTGGCGGTGCCGCAGTTTACGCGATGAGCAAATCCGCGCTGGTCGGCCTGACCAAGGGCATGGCGCGCGATCTCGGCCCGCGTGGCATCACCGTCAACAACGTGCAGCCCGGCCCGGTGGATACCGAGATGAACCCGGACGACGGTGATTTCGCCGAACAGTTGAAACAGCTGATGGCCATCGGCCGCTACGGTAAAGATGAAGAGATCGCCAGCTTTGTCGCCTACCTGGCCGGCCCGCAAGCAGGCTACATCACCGGCGCCAGCCTGAGCATCGACGGTGGCTTCTCGGCCTAAGGGTGCTTAAATGCAAAAAGCCCCGCAAGGGGCTTTTTTATTGGCTTCAGACAACCTGATATCAGAAAGGAATATCGTCGTCGAAGTCCATTGGCGGTTCGTTGCTGCTGGCTGCCGGCGCGTTGTTCTGCGCTGGGCGCGCCTGCTGGCCGCCGCTGAACTGGTTGCCGCCCTGTGGTTGCTGAGGCTGGCCCCAACCGCCCTGGCCACCTGCTGCCTGGCCACCGCCTGCAGGTGCGCCGCCGCCTTGACGGCCGCCCAGCATCTGCATGGTGCCGCCAACGTTAACCACAACTTCGGTGGTGTATTTTTCTACGCCAGCCTGATCGGTCCATTTGCGGGTCTGCAGGGCACCTTCGATATACACCTGGGAACCTTTACGCAGATATTCGCCCGCAACTTCAGCCAGCTTGCCGAACAACACAACGCGGTGCCACTCGGTTTTTTCTTTCTGCTCGCCAGTCGCTTTGTCACGCCAGCTTTCGGAGGTCGCCAGGGTAATGTTGGCCACTGCGCCGCCATTCGGCATGTAACGGACTTCCGGGTCTTGGCCCAGATTCCCGACCAGAATTACTTTGTTTACGCCTCTGCTGGCCATGAGAACTCTCCTGATGATTGATTTTTACACAGTATAAACGAGTAAGTTTAACACGCTCAGCCTGAAACGACACCCGTGTTGATAACTGCGTATTGTATTCCAGAATTGTCCTTTCGAACGACCTTGTTGCATTCGTATACTGGATATTCATTCAGGTTTTTTTGTGTCATAATTATGCGTTTCGTACTGGCTGTGCCGATTTTTTGCGCGTTTGATCACAAAATCACCCGCACTAAATCCAGACAGGCGCGGTGTATCATCAAGACGGGAAGTGTAAATGGACAATATCGAAGTTCGTGGTGCTCGAACCCATAATCTCAAAAACATCAACCTGATTATCCCGCGTGACAAACTGATCGTCGTCACCGGTTTGTCCGGTTCAGGCAAGTCCTCGCTGGCTTTTGATACGCTGTATGCCGAAGGGCAGCGCCGCTACGTCGAGTCGCTCTCCGCCTATGCACGCCAGTTTCTTTCGCTGATGGAAAAACCGGACGTCGACCATATTGAAGGTCTGTCGCCGGCGATTTCCATCGAGCAGAAATCCACCTCGCATAACCCGCGATCCACGGTCGGCACCATCACCGAAATCCACGATTACCTGCGCCTGCTGTTCGCCCGGGTCGGCGAACCACGCTGCCCGGATCACCATGTAGCACTGGCGGCGCAAACCGTCAGCCAGATGGTGGACAACGTACTCAGCCAGCCGGAAGGCAAACGCCTGATGCTGCTGGCGCCGGTGGTGAAAGACCGCAAGGGCGAACACACCAAAACGCTGGAAAACCTGGCGACCCAGGGCTATATCCGGGCGCGCATCGACGGCGAAGTGTGCGACCTCTCCGATCCGCCGAAGCTGGAACTGCAGAAAAAGCACACCATTGAAGTCGTGGTCGATCGCTTCAAGGTGCGCGACGATCTGGCGCAGCGCCTGGCGGAATCGTTCGAAACCGCGCTGGAACTGTCCGGCGGCACGGCGGTAGTGGCCGACATGGACGACGAAAAAGCGGATGAGCTGCTGTTCTCCGCCAACTTCGCCTGCCCGATCTGCGGCTACAGCATGCGCGAGCTGGAACCGCGCCTGTTCTCGTTCAACAACCCGGCCGGCGCCTGCCCGACCTGTGACGGCCTGGGCGTGCAGCAGTTCTTCGATCCGGAGCGCGTGGTGCAGAACCCCGAGCTTTCGCTGGCCGGCGGTGCGATCCGCGGTTGGGATCGCCGCAACTTTTATTATTTCCAGATGCTGCGTTCGCTGTCGGAACATTATGCCTTCGACGTCGAAGCGCCGTTCAACTCCCTGGATGCCAACGTGCAGAAAGCGGTGCTCAGCGGTTCCGGCAAAGAGTCGATCGAGTTCAAATACATTAACGATCGCGGTGATACCACCGTGCGCCGCCATCCGTTCGAAGGCGTGCTGCACAACATGGAACGCCGTTATAAAGAGACTGAATCCAGCGCGGTGCGCGAAGAGCTGGCGAAGTTTATCAGCAACCGCCCTTGCGCCTCGTGTCACGGCACCCGCCTGCGCGAAGAAGCGCGCAACGTGTTTGTCGAAGACACCACGCTGCCGGAAATCTCCGATCTGAGCATCGGCCACGCCATGACCTTCTTCCAGAACATGAAGCTCAGCGGCCAACGCGCCCAGATCGCCGAAAAAGTCCTGAAAGAGATTGGCGACCGCCTGAAATTCCTGGTGAACGTCGGGCTGAACTACCTGTCGCTCTCGCGCTCGGCGGAAACTCTGTCCGGCGGCGAGGCGCAGCGTATTCGCCTGGCCAGCCAGATCGGCGCCGGCCTGGTGGGCGTAATGTACGTTCTTGATGAACCGTCGATCGGCCTGCACCAGCGTGACAACGAACGCCTGCTGGAAACGCTGATCCACCTGCGTAACCTGGGCAACACGGTGATCGTGGTGGAGCATGACGAAGATGCCATCCGCGCCGCCGATCATGTGATCGACATCGGCCCCGGCGCCGGCGTACACGGCGGCCAGGTCGTGGCGGAAGGTACCGTCGAAGACATCATGGCGCAGCCCGAATCGCTGACCGGCCAGTTCCTCAGCGGCAAACGCGAGATTGCCATTCCTGAGCAGCGCGTGCCGGCCGATCCGACCAAGGTGCTGAAGCTGAGCGGCGCGCGCGGCAACAACCTGAAAGACGTGACGCTGACGCTGCCGGTGGGGTTGTTTACCTGCATCACCGGGGTCTCCGGATCCGGCAAATCCACGTTGATCAACGACACGCTGTTCCCGATCGCCCAACGCCAGCTCAACGGCGCCACCATTGCCGAACCTGCTCCATTCCGCGAAGTGACCGGCCTCGAACATTTCGACAAAGTGATCGACATCGATCAGAGCCCGATCGGCCGCACCCCGCGTTCCAATCCGGCCACCTACACCGGCATCTTCACCCCGGTGCGCGAACTGTTCGCCGGCGTACCGGAGTCGCGCAGCCGCGGCTATAACCCGGGCCGTTTCAGCTTTAACGTCAAGGGCGGGCGCTGTGAGGCCTGTCAGGGCGACGGCGTGATCAAGGTGGAAATGCATTTCCTGCCGGATATCTACGTGCCTTGCGACCAGTGCAAAGGCAAGCGCTATAACCGTGAAACGCTGGAGGTGAAGTACAAAGGCAAGAGCATCCACGAAGTGCTGGAGATGACCATCGAAGAAGCGCGCGATTTCTTCGACGTGGTGCCGGCGCTGGCGCGCAAGCTGCAAACGCTGATGGACGTCGGCCTGTCCTACATTCGCCTCGGCCAGTCGGCGACCACGCTGTCCGGCGGTGAGGCGCAACGCGTCAAGCTGGCGCGCGAGCTGTCTAAACGCGGTACCGGCCAGACGCTGTATATTCTTGACGAGCCGACCACCGGGCTGCACTTCGCCGATATCCAGCAACTGCTGGCGGTGCTGCATCAGCTGCGCGATCAGGGCAATACCATCGTGGTGATTGAGCACAACCTGGACGTGATTAAAACGGCGGACTGGATTGTCGACCTGGGGCCGGAAGGCGGCAGCGGCGGCGGTGAGATCCTGGTCTCCGGCACGCCGGAAACCGTGGCCAACTGCGAAGCTTCGCATACCGCTCGCTTCCTCAAGCCGTTACTGAAAATGAAGAAATAACCTTTCTTGCTTGCCGGCGGGCCGTTTGCGGCCCGCCCTTTCATCCGTTCGCCAAAATTAAAGAGAAACAGGCAAGATTTAGACATTTTCAGGCATTTCCCTCCCTGCTCGCAGCTTTTATCATCAATGTTCCCTCTGCGCCGCCCGTATGACCTGGGCCGCGTCTCACCGGCACCCTGCTGCCGGAAAACATTCTCCCCCATTCACTGATGACTGGAGTTACCATGAACATTACGCATGCCTATGCCGCGCATGACGCGAAGTCAGCGCTCGTTCCTTTCGATTACACACCGCGCGCCCTCCGCGACCACGATGTGCAAATCGAGGTTCTGTTCTGTGGCGTCTGCCATTCTGATCTGCACCAGGCCCGCAACGAATGGAACAACTCGATTTTCCCGGTGGTGCCCGGCCATGAAATTGTTGGCCGCGTAACCGCCGTCGGCAGCCACGTATCGCGCCATCAGGTCGGCGATCTGGTCGGCGTCGGCTGCATGGTCGATTCCTGTCGCAGTTGCCCGAGCTGTGACGAAGGGCTGGAGCAATACTGCGAAAACGGCTTTACCGGCACCTACAACGGCCAGGATCGGCAAACCGGTGCCATCACCTACGGCGGCTACTCAACCGCTATGGTGGTGGATCAGGACTTTGTGCTGCGGGTGCCGGCAAATCTCGATCCGGCCGGCGTTGCGCCGCTGCTTTGCGCCGGTATCACCACCTATTCGCCGTTGCGCCAATGGGGCGCCGGGCCGGGCAAGAAGGTCGGTATCGTCGGCCTCGGCGGCTTGGGGCATATGGGGGTCAAGCTGGCGCGAGCCATGGGCGCTCATGTGGTGCTGTTCACCACGTCGGCCTCCAAAGTTGAAGACGCCAAACGCCTGGGCGCTCATGAAGTGGTGATCTCGCGCAACCCGGAAGAAATGGCGCAGCACGTCAACAGCTTCGATTTTATTCTCAACACGGTGGCGGCTCAGCACGATCTGAACCCGTTCCTCAACCTGCTGCGGCGCGATGGCACCTTGACGCTGGTTGGTGCACCGGAACACGATCACCCGTCGCCGCAGGTGTTTAACCTGATAATGAAACGCCGCCGCCTCGCCGGTTCGCTGATCGGTGGCATTGCAGAAACCCAGGAAATGCTGGATTTTTGCGGCCAGCACGGTATTACTTCGGATATCGAACTGATCCCGATGCAGCAAATCAACGAAGCCTATGAGCGCATGCTGAAAAGCGACGTGAAATACCGTTTCGTGGTGGATATCAACTCTCTGCGAGCGTAATGCTACGGGCGCCCACTGCGGCGCCCGTTTTTTGTCACAACTGTTTAATCACCCGCGCCGGATTGCCACCGACCACGCAGTTGGCCGGCACGTCCTTGGTGACTACCGCCCCGGACGCCACCACCACGTTATCTCCCAGAGTGACACCAGGGTTAATTACCGCCCGGCCACCAATCCACACGTTATTGCCGATGCTTACCGGTTTGCCGAACTCCGCACCGCCGATGCGGGTGTGCGCATCCAGCGGATGGGTAGCAGTGTAAATATGCACGCCCGGCGCCAACAGGCAGTTATCGCCAATATGCACTTCGCACACGTCCAGGATGACGCAGTCAAAATTGGCGTAGAAATTCTTCCCCAGATAGATGTTATAACCGTAATCGCAGCGGAACGTCGGTTCGATGGTTCCCCCTTGATACTGGCCCAGCAACTCCGTCAGCCACTGTTTACGCAGGTCGCCCTCGTCCGGGGATGAATGGTTGTAATGGTGCACCAGCTGACGTGCATGCTTGCGTTCGCTGCGTAGCAGCTCGTCACCGGCATCGTACAGTTCTCCGGCAATCATCTTGCGTTTTTCTTCACTCATGGTCATCTCACGTTATCCTTTGGTCTCACGGCTCATCGATTAAAAAAGCCTAGTCTTTCCTGGTACTCAACAAAAAGGGAACGTTCCCATTTTCGAATCGCGATCACAATTTAAAGAGAAAAAAGGAGATGAATGAGCGGAAAAGGCAGGCAGCCACGCCTGCCCTGCCGGTTAAGCGCGCAGTTCCTGCCGCACGTGGTCGGGTAACCCTTCCAGCACCAGCTGATATGAACTGTCGATCAGGGTATAAAATTGCGAGTTCGGCAAGTTGCCGTCGAGAAACACCGTATTCCAGTGGGCCTTGTTCATGCCGTCGCAGGCGACGATCTCGGGGTGATGCTCGCGCAGGCTTTCCGCCAACTCCGGGCTTGATTTCACCGCCAGAGCCGGCCGGCCCTGCACCTCGCATACCATGGCGAACATCACGTCGCCGACCTTGATCTGGCTGGCCTGCCACTGGTTCTGGTCGCTTTGTTCCGCGCCCGGCTTCGCCATGCAGTATTCCAGCAGTGCTGTGTTATTCATTGGGTTACTCCCCCTGTAAAGTGGCCACAATACGGCGTGAACCGCCGTGGATGCGGTGCTCCCCCAGCCAAATCCCCTGCCATGTGCCCAACATCAGCCGCCCGTGACTCACAGGCAGCGTTAAAGATGCGCCCAGCAGCGAGGATTTGATGTGCGCCGGCATGTCGTCCAGCCCTTCGTAGTCATGCTGATAGGGTGCGTTCTCGGGTACCTGACGCAGGAAATGCTGTTCCATGTCGGCTCGCACCGTGGGATCGCAGTTCTCGTTGAGCGTCAGCGAGGCCGAGGTATGCTGCAACAACAAATGCAGCAGGCCGGTTTGCAGGCGGTGTAAGTGGGTTAACTGGTCGGTAATCTCTTCGGTAACCAGGTGAAAACCACGCGCTTTTGCGCTGAGGATAAGCGTTTGCTGATGCCACATGAGTGAGCGCCCCTCAATGAGTATATTCTCTATCCGGTTTGCGGCAACTTTGGCGGCAAACCGACAACAAAAAAGGAGCGATATCGCTATCGCTCCTTTGCGAACTTCAATTCACCCTAACAACATTACTGCACTGCGGCAAACGCCTCGGCCACCTGATGCACGTTGTTGTGGTTCAGGCCGGCCATGCAAACGCGCCCGCTGTGGATCAGGTACACGCCGAACTCTTCACGCAGGCGATCGACCTGCGCCACGCTGAAACCGGTGTAGCTGAACATCCCGCGCTGCTGCAGCAGGTAATCGAAGTTACGCTGCGGCAACGCGATTTTCAGTGCCTCGACCAGCGTTTTACGCATCTCAAGGATACGGGTGCGCATGGTTTCCACTTCCGCCAGCCACTGGGCGTTCAACTGCGTATCGTTCAGCACCTTCGCCACCACCTGCGCACCGAAGTTCGGCGGGCTGGAGTAGTTGCGGCGTACGGTGGCCTTCAATTGTCCCAGCACGCGCCCGGCGGCTTCTTCGCTTTCGCACACCACCGACAGACCGCCGACGCGTTCGCCATACAGCGAGAAGATTTTCGAGAACGAGTTACTCACCAGGCACGGCAGGCCGGCGGCGGCGATAGTGCGGATAGCGTAGGCATCTTCGGTAATACCGCCGCCAAAACCCTGATAGGCGATATCGAGGAACGGGATCAGCTCACGTTCGGCGATCACCTTGACCACTTCATCCCACTGGGCATTGGTCAGATCAGAGCCGGTCGGGTTGTGGCAGCACGGATGCAGCAGCGCAATGCTGTGTTTCGGCAGCTGTTTCAACGCGCTCAGCATGGCGTCAAACTTCACGCCCAGGCTTTCGCCATCAAAGTACGGGTAGGTGTTCACTTTGAAACCGGCACCGCCAAAGATGGCAATATGGTTTTCCCAGGTAGGATCGCTGACCCACACCTGCGAATCCGGGAAGTAGCTTTTCAGGAAGTCGGCACCTACTTTCAGCGCGCCGGAACCGCCTACGGTCTGAATGGTGGCGATACGCCCCTGCTGCAGCATCGGGTGCTCGGCACCGAACAGCAGGTGCTGGATGGCGGTACGGTAAGGCAGCAGGCCTTCCATCGGCAGATACACCGACGCCCCCTGATCCACGCTGTTCAACTGCGCTTCCGCTGCGGCAACCGCCTTCATCTGCGGGATAATACCCCGCTCGTCATAGTAAAGGCCGATACTCAGGTTAACCTTGTGCGCACGTGTGTCTTTTTTGAATTTTTCCATCAGCGACAAGATAGGATCGCCTGCATAGGCATCAACGTTCTGGAACACGGGGTCGTTCTCCTAGATTGGGTTATTCACAGGGTACAGATTCAAACGCTGTAACGACCAGGGCGATGGTTCATCGCGATAATCAGATTCAGCACCATTGCACCTAATATAGACGCAATTAGCAGGGAAATATTCACCACAAACAGTGAGGCCAACACGATAGAAATATCGACCGCCATTTGCAACTTGCCGGCGCGCAAACCGTATTTGTCCTGCAGATACAGCGCGAGAATATTGACGCCGCCCAGGCTGGCCTTATGACGAAATAACACAATAAACCCTAATCCCATGATCATGCTACCGAACACCGTTGCATAAAAAGGCTGCAGGCGATCAAAATGGATGAAATAGGGGTGCAAATCGGAAAATATCGACACCAGCGCCACCGAGCAGAAGGTTTTGACGGTGAATGCCCACCCCATACGGCGGATCGCCAGATAATAGAACGGCAGGTTGAGCAAAAAGAACGCTACGCCGAACGAAAGCGGTGTCAGGTAATTGATTAAAAAGGCCAATCCGGCGGTGCCGCCGGTCAGTGCGCCGGCCTGTCGCAACAGGATGACGCCGAACGACACCATCAGTGTGCCGATCAGGATCGCCAGCACGTCTTCCAGCAGAGTATGGGAAATATTGTCTTCAGGGCTGATGCAGTTATCCATGGTGTTATTACTCAAAGTAGGTTGCCATCACCACCCGGTGAACCGGGCTTGTACGCTGAATAATGCAAAAGCCACACCATAAGATAAGCAAAACAGCCGTCATCATACGATTTCGCAGGATGTTAGGCATTTACGCACAATAAGCCGCTGTTTTTATTTAAAATAAAAAATGCACAAAATACGCATAAAAAACAAAAAAACCGCAAACATCACGCATTAAATGCAGATTTATAGACCAACCTCCGCATTAAATGCCCATTAATGGTGCAAGTCGCCCCTAAATGGTTCATTAAATGGAGGCGGCAATGCCCGATCAGCGCGCTACCGGCAGCAACCCGTTTTCTTTCAGCCGGTTCAGTACCACCGCGGTTTTCACGTGCGCTACGCTCTTGTGCATCGACAGGGTTTTGCTGATAAAGTCGCTCAACGCGGCCAGATCGGCCACCGCCACCTTTAACAGATAGTCAGCGTCGCCGGTGGTTTTATAGGCGTCGAGAATAGCGTCAACCTCTTCCAGCATGCGATGAAAGCTGTCCACATGCTCCTGAGCATGGTTGGTCAGGCTCACTTCGATTAATCCCACCATCCCCAGCCCAACGGCCTCCGGTGCCAACCGCGCATGGTAACCGCGGATCAACTGAGCCTGTTCCAGGCTGATGCGCCGCCGTGAGCACTGGGAAGCGGACAACCCCACCAACTCACTCAGTTCCTGATTGGTCAGACGGCCATTGGCCTGTAACAGCGTCAGGATTTTCATATCAAAATCGTCAATGTTGTACATAGCCACCTGTAAACCCGTTAAGAAATGTTGACGTTACAGACTATCAGTTTTTTTGCCCCTGTAATCCCCCCCGTTTTGATTCCCCGGCGACGCCTCACAGTTTCATTGCACCACCCTGGCCCATTTCCGGTCATCACCAGCACCCAATACGAGCATTACGCGCGAAAAATAAGGCTAAAACGCCTTAAATACCGCAATAATCACAATTTAATGCACAGTCCGTGAGTCAAAGTGAAAAATAATTAAATAATGTTTTCAGCAGGTTATTAGTGAAGCGCCCCCATCCGCCTTACCCGCTGGCCCGATAGTTGCTAAATCCCCAACGACACGCATTTACCTTTTTGGGGAACACAGATGGACAATCATCAGTCAGAAAACCAGTTGAAAAGAGGGTTAAAAAACCGTCACATCCAGCTGATCGCTCTCGGCGGCGCCATCGGCACCGGCCTGTTTCTCGGCATCGCCCAGACCATAAAAATGGCCGGCCCTTCGGTGCTGCTCGGTTACGGCATCGCCGGGATTATCGCTTTCCTTATCATGCGCCAACTGGGCGAAATGGTGGTGGAGGAACCGGTGGCCGGTTCCTTCAGCCACTTTGCCAACAAATACTGGAGCGGTTTTGCCGGCTTTATGTCCGGCTGGAACTATTGGGTGCTGTACGTGTTGGTGAGCATGGCAGAACTGACCGCCGTGGGCATTTACGTGCAGTACTGGTGGCCGGAAATCCCGACCTGGGTCTCCGCAGCGGTATTCTTTGTGGCGATCAACGCCATCAACCTGACCAGCGTCAAAGTGTACGGCGAGATGGAGTTCTGGTTTTCCATCATCAAAGTGGCGGCGATCATCAGCATGATCGCATTTGGCGCTTGGCTGTTGGCCAGCGGGCACGGCGGGCCAGACGCCAGCGTGGCCAACCTGTGGCAATACGGCGGTTTCTTCCCTAACGGCATCAGCGGTCTGGTGATGGCAATGGCGGTGATCATGTTCTCATTCGGTGGTCTGGAGCTGGTCGGCATTACCGCCGCCGAAGCGGATAACCCGGAGAAAAGTATCCCGCAGGCCACCAATCAGGTGATTTACCGTATTCTGCTGTTTTATGTCGGCGCACTGGCGGTGCTGCTGTCACTGTATCCGTGGCAGAAGGTGGTGGAAGGCGGCAGCCCGTTCGTCCTGATCTTCCATGCGCTGGACAGCAATCTGGTGGCGACGCTGCTGAACATGGTGGTGCTGTCCGCCGCCCTCTCGGTGTACAACAGCTGCGTGTATTGCAACAGCCGCATGCTGTTTGGGCTGGCGAAACAAGGCAACGCACCGCGCGCACTGCTGAAGATCAACCGGCGCGGCATTCCGCTGGCTGCGCTGAGCGTGTCGGCCCTGGTGACCGCATTGTGCGTGCTGCTCAATTACCTGATGCCGGGCAAAGCGTTTGAATTGCTGATGGCGTTGGTGGTGTCCGCATTAGTGATCAACTGGGCAATGATCTGCATTACCCACCTGAAGTTTCGGCGCGCCAAGCGGCTGGCCGGGCAGCAAACGCGTTTCCAAAGTTGGGGTTACCCACTCACCAATCTGATTTGTCTGCTGTTTTTAGCCGGGATTTTGGTCATTATGTTTATGACGCCAGGCATCCGGATTTCGGTAGGGTTGATTCCGGTTTGGCTGTTGGTGCTGGCGACAAGCTATCTGCTGAAGAAAAAGAACGCCGCCGCGCCGGGCGCCATTGCTGAATCCAATAACGTATAAGCAAGGGAAACAGATGAAAAAGCTATTACCTCTCGCACTGCTGGTCGCCGCCGGGAGCGCCAGCGCCCAATCCCATCTGGATAAGGTGACACAACAGGGCACGCTGGAAGTTTGCACCACCGGCGATTACAAGCCCTACACCTTTTTGAAGGAAGACGGCAGCTACGAAGGCATTGATATCGCCATGGCGGAATCGCTGGCCAAGAGCCTCGGTGCCAAAGTGAAGTGGGTGAAAACCAGTTGGAAAACCCTGACGCCGGACTTTGTCGCCGGCAAATGCGACATCGCCATGGGTGGCATTTCTGTCACGCTACAGCGGCAAAAACAGGTGTTCTTCGCCGATAAGCTGGATACCGACGGTAAAATCCCGCTGGTGCGCTGCACCGACGTGAAGAAATACCGGACTGTCGAGCAGATCAACAAAGCATCCGTACGCCTGCTGGAACCGGCGGGCGGCACCAACGAAGCGTTCGTACATGCTTACTTGCCCAACGCCAAGCTGACGTTGACCCATGATAACGTGGGTATTTTTCAGCAGTTAGTGGACAAGAAAGCCGATGTGATGATCACCGATGCTTCCGAGGCGCTGTATCAGCAAAAGCGCTACCCGAAACTGTGCGCGGTAAATCCGGACAAACCGCTGCAATACGGCGAAAAGGCCTATATGTTGCCGCGTGATGATCTGAGCTGGAAGCTGTATGTGGATCAGTGGCTGCACCTGGCCAAAGCGACCGGTGAGTATCAGAGCATTATCGATCAGTGGCTGGCGGTAAAGAAGTAACACGTTGAAGGTTGGGGCCGGCACCTTGCCGGCCCACGACAGGCTATTCGCCGATATATTCCATCGCCACGCGCTGCGTCAGCTTGGTAATCAGCTCATAGGCGCTGATGCCCGTACAGGCGGCAATGCGCTCAACCGGCAGCGCCTTGCCCCACAGCACCACTTCATCGCCGACCTTATCGGTCGCGCCCGGCCCGAGATCGACCGAAATCATGTCCATCGACACCCGGCCGACCACCGGCACTTCACGGCCATTGATCCACACCGGGGTACCGGAAGGCGCACTGCGCGGGTAACCGTCGCCGTAACCCATCGCCACCACGCCCAGCCGAGTGTCGCCTTCGCTCACCCAGGTGCCGCCGTAACCCACCGACTCGCCGGCCTTGTGGTCGCGCACCGCAATCAGGTTGGACTTCAGCGTCATCGCCGGCTGCAGATCGAACTGGCTGCCGCAGGCATCCTCCATCGGAGAAACGCCGTACAGGATAATGCCCGGGCGCACCCAGTCATTGTGCGCATCCGGCCACAGCAAAGTACCGCCCGAAGCGGCGATCGAGCGCTGGCCCGGCTTGCCACGGGCAAAACTTTCGAAGCACTGCATTTGCTTGAGCGTAGCGTCAGAGTCCGGTTCATCGGCGCGGCTGAAGTGACTCATGATATTGACCGGCTGCGCCACGTTACGGCAGGCGCTCAGACGCCGGTAAAACGCTTCGGCCTGTTCCGGACGCACGCCCAGACGGTGCATGCCGGTATCCAGCTTCATCCATACCGGCACCGGACGCGCCAGCTCGGCCTGCTCCAGCGCTTCAAGCTGTTCGATGCTGTGCACCGCGGTTTCGATGTTATTCGCCACCAACACCGGCAAATCCTCCGCGCAAAAGAAGCCTTCCAGCAACAGGATCGGTTTCACGATGCCGCCGGAGCGCAGCATCAACGCCTCACCGATGCGCGCCACACCGTAGCAGTCGGCGTCTTGCAGAGTATGAGCTGTTTCCAGCAGGCCATGTCCATAAGCGTTTGCTTTCACAACGGCAATCAGGCGGCTTTGCGGCGCCTGGCGGCGCACCTGTTGCAGATTATGTCGCAGAGCGCGGCGGTCGATAACAGCGGTTGCCGCTTTCATTTCAATTCCTTAGTTGATTATTCATCATCATATTGTGGCCCCGCGTAGTTATCGAAACGCGACCACTGGCCGTTAAAGGTCAGGCGCACGGTACCGATCGGGCCGTTACGCTGCTTACCCAGAATAATTTCGGCAATCCCTTTCATGTCGCTGTTCTCGTGATAAACCTCGTCACGGTAGATGAACATGATCAAGTCGGCATCCTGCTCGATGGAACCGGACTCACGCAGGTCGGAGTTGACCGGGCGTTTGTCGGCACGTTGCTCCAGGCTTCGGTTCAGCTGCGACAGCGCCACCACCGGCACCTGCAGCTCTTTCGCCAACGCCTTCAGCGAGCGGGAAATTTCAGCGATCTCCAGCGTACGGTTGTCGGACAAGGCCGGCACGCGCATCAGCTGCAGGTAGTCGATCATGATCAGGCTGAGGCCGTCATGCTCGCGGAAAATACGGCGCGCGCGGGAACGCACTTCGGTTGGCGTCAGGCCGGAGGAGTCGTCAATGTACATATTGCGCTTCTCCAGCAGAATGCCCATGGTGCTGGAAATTCGCGCCCAGTCCTCGTCATCGAGCTGACCGGTACGGATACGCGTCTGGTCGACGCGCGACAACGACGCCAGCATACGCATCATGATCTGGTTGCCGGGCATCTCCAGGCTGAAGATCAGCACCGGTTTTTCCTGCGTCATCGCGGCGTGTTCGCACAGGTTCATGGCGAAAGTGGTTTTACCCATCGAAGGACGGGCGGCGACGATGATCAGGTCCGATTTTTGCAAACCGGCGGTTTTCTTGTTGAGATCCTGATAGCCGGTGTCCACGCCGGTAACCCCGTCGTGCGGCTGCTGGTACAGCTGTTCGATACGCGAAACGGTGTCTTCCAGAATGCGCTCGATGCCTTTCGGGCCTTCATCTTTACTGGCGCGATTTTCCGCGATCTGGAATACCCGCGACTCGGCCAAATCGAGCAGATCTTCGCTGCTGCGGCCCTGCGGATCGTAACCGGCGTCGGCGATCTCATTGGCCACCGAGATCATTTCGCGCACGACCGCACGTTCACGCACGATGTCAGCATAAGCGCCGATGTTGGCGGCGCTTGGGGTATTTTTCGACAGCTCGGCCAGATAGGCGAAACCGCCCACCGAATCCAGTTCGCCGCGCTGCTCGAGCGATTCAGACAGGGTGATCAGGTCGATAGGCCGGCTCATTTCCAACAGCCGCTGCATCTCGGTGAAGATCAGGCGATGCGGGCGGCTGAAGAAATCGTTGGAGACCACGCGTTCCGATACGTTATCCCAGCGTTCGTTATCCAGCATCAAACCGCCCAACACGGACTGTTCCGCCTCCAGCGAATGTGGCGGCATCTTCAGCCCTTCCATCTGGCGATCTCGGGGGCGATCTCTGGCTTCGTCCGCGTAAGTTTTGTTGGTTGGTTTTTTTCCTGCCATGAAGCGTATTCTTTATCCGGTTGCGAATGGAGAATCCTGACGCGAGAGTATACGTGATTTTTATCTGTGATTCCCGCGGCATAACCGATGCAAAAAAGGTATCAATCCGCACCCGGCTAAACTGGATCGTCGATACTAAAACGCGTAGGGTGAAATCAGACACCCCAATGAGGTAATGAAATGGCAAAGCGCATTCAATTCTCCGCCACCGGCGGCCCGGAAGTGTTGCAATACGTTGATTTTACACCTATCGATCCGGCAGCCGGTGAGGTGCAGGTTGAGAATAAGGCGATCGGCATCAACTACATCGATACCTATATTCGCAGCGGTCTTTACCCGCCCGCCAGTCTGCCAAGCGGGTTGGGCACCGAAGCGGCCGGCGTGGTGATCAAGGTGGGCGCCGGCGTCAGCGCGGTGAAACCGGGCGACCGCGTGGTTTACGCCCAGTCGTCACTCGGCGCCTACAGCGACGTTCACAATGTTTCGGTGGAGAAAGTGGCGATCCTGCCGCATAACCTGAGCTTTGAGCAGGGTGCCGCCTCGTTCCTGAAAGGGCTGACGGTACATTATCTGCTGCGCCAAACCCATGAAGTGCAGCCGGGTGAAGTGTTTCTGTTTCATGCCGCCGCAGGCGGCGTCGGGTTGATTGCTTGCCAGTGGGCCAAGGCGCTCGGCGCTAAGCTTATCGGTAGCGTCGGCTCTGACGAAAAAGCTGAACTGGCTAAACGCGCCGGCGCCTGGGCGACCATCAATTACCATAAAGAAGATATCGCCCAACGCGTGGCTGAACTGACGCAGGGCGAAAAAGTCGGCGTGGTGTACGACTCGGTGGGCCAAAGCACCTGGCAGGCTTCACTCAATAGCCTGAAACGCCGTGGGCTGATGGTCAGCTTCGGCAACGCCTCCGGCCCGGTAACCGGCGTCGATCTGGCACTGCTGAACCAGAAAGGTTCGCTGTACGTCACCCGTCCTTCGCTTAACGGTTACGTCACTAACCGCGACGAGTTGCAATTCGCCAGCAATGAGCTGTTCTCGTTGATCGGCAGCGGCGCAATCAAGGTCGACGTAAAAGAAGAGCAAAAGTTTGCGCTGGCCGATGCGCAGCGTGCGCATGAGGTGCTGGAAAGCCGCAACACCAGCGGTTCGAGCCTGCTGATCCCCTGATCCCCAGGCAAAAGAAAAGGGCTCCGCAAGGAGCCCTTTCTATTACTGCATTTGTAGGGGTAGAGCAGAGTCCGCCAGAGACAGGGGGTTGCTTTAGCAACGCTCGTATTGGGTATTATTGTCTCTTGCGGTGATGAAATAGGTCGCATCGCTGCATCGACAAATATCCTACCAGCCTCCAAACGCGAAAAACACGCTTAATGTGCCGCATTCGCATTTAAAACACCAAGGTGTGATCGTCGCCGCATTCACGATGAATTCGTTACGCAAATTTCAGCGTGACTGTCTGATTACTCGACAAAAAATCAGTAACGGCGTATTTGCGGCTTCTGCATCGAACGGTATATCCAAACGCCCACCACCGCCAAAATCAACCAGGGCAACAGCTTTATCACCATCGCAAACAGGCCGCCCAGCAGCATAAACGCCGCCGCGACCAGTAACGCGGCAAACACGCCCAGCAGCGAAATCCCGGTCACCATCAGCATCACTACAAAGCCAATGAGAAAGAAGAGTTCTAACATGATTGCTCCTTCGCAAATAAAGTCTCTGCAGGAGTATTACAAGATACGTGCCAGAACGGCGGGAAATATAAGTAATTGAAATATAAAAACAGGCAAACAGCAGAGCGCTGAATGCCTGATGAAAAAGACTAACTGTTAGTCAAATTATTTGTGTATTACGCCACTTCGGTACGCGGCAGACGTACCAGATCCAGCGCAGCTTCCACCACGCGCGCATCGGCACCCGGTTTGTGGGCGTTCTCGCTCAGATGGCGACGCCACTGGCGCGCGCCCGGTACGCCCTGGAACAGGCCGAGGATATGGCGGGTAATGTGCCCCAAATAGGTGCCGTTCGACAGTTCACGTTCAATATACGGATACAGCGATTCGATAATCGCCACGCTGTCCATGACCTCGGTCTGGCGGCCAAACAGTTCGCTGTCGACCCGCGCCAAAATGCCCGGATTCTGATAAGCCTCGCGCCCCATCATCACGCCATCCAGATGCTCCAGATGCTGCTTTGCTTCTTCCAGCGTTTTCACACCGCCATTGATGGCGAGAGTCAGCTGCGGGAAATCCCGTTTCAATTGGTACACGCGCGGATAATCCAGCGGCGGCACTTCACGGTTTTCTTTCGGGCTGAGGCCGGACAACCAGGCCTTGCGCGCATGGATGGTAAACATGTCGCACTCGCCACGCCCGGCGACGGTGGCGATAAAATCACACAGAAACTCGTAGCTGTCCTGGTCGTCAATGCCGATGCGGGTCTTGACCGTCACCGGGATCGACACCACGTCACGCATCGCCTTGATGCAGTCGGCAACCAGCGTCGCCTGCCCCATCAGACAGGCGCCGAACATGCCGTTCTGCACGCGATCGGACGGGCAACCGACGTTGAGGTTAATCTCGTCGTAGCCGCGCTGTTCGGCCAGTTTGGCACAGTGCGCCAGCGCTGCCGGATCGCTGCCGCCCAGTTGCAACGCCACCGGATGTTCTTCTTCGCTGTAGGCCAGATAGTCGCCTTTGCCGTGAATAATCGCGCCGGTGGTCACCATTTCGGTGTACAGCAACGTTTCTTTGGTCAGCAGGCGATGGAAGTAACGGCAATGACGATCGGTCCAGTCGAGCATCGGCGCAATGGAGAAACGATTGGCGGCATATTTTGAAGCGTGGTTGTCTGTCGTCATGCTGAGTTACTGGCTACCTGATCTGTCTGGGATTCAACGAACGGCGTACTGCCGCAAACGGCTATTATAACGACAATCGGCGGCGTTGGGAAAACCGCCGTGCCATCAGGCCAAAAAGAAAAAGAAAAAACGAATAAAAACGCCCCTTCAGGTGTTCTCTCACCAAGGGGGCAATTCGTCTCCTTTCCAATGAGGAAAAAACCATGAACAGTTTCGTTAAACGCCTGTTGCTGCCCGTTATTGCCGGCTCTTTGCTGTTTTCCGGCGCGGCCCTGGCGATGGGGGGTGACGGCAGCGGCCAAACCACGCCGACCTGCCCGAAAGGCCAGATATACGACACAAAAACCAAGACCTGCATGGTGGATAAAAGCAGCATGATCGACGACAACGATCGAGCGAACTACGCCTATGCGCTGGCAAAAAGCGGCCGCTATCAGGATGCCCTCGACATGCTGAACACCCTGAAAAATCCCAACACCGCCGTGGCGCTGAACTACCGGGGCTACGCCACCCGCAAGCTCGGGCGCACGGATGAAGGGATCGGCTACTATTTAAAATCAGTAGCGCTCGATCCCAACTACCCGAAAGTCCGCGAATATCTGGGCGAGGCCTATATGGTGAAAGGCCGTCCGGATCTGGCGAAAGAACAGCTCAGCGTGATCCAATCGCTGTGCGGCACCGGCTGCGAAGAGTATCGCGATCTGGCGGCGGCCATCGATCACCACCCCGAATCCTAGGGTAAGGCCGGAGGCAAATATCAGCAGCGACGCAATACGCAACGAAATCGGCCAGTATCTTTCCCGCCTGTGGCGCTATGGTTTAGTGCTCTCTCACCGGCGGGATGTCGCCGACGATTTGGTACAAGCCACCTGTGTGCGGGCGCTGGAGCGCGCCGCACAATTTACTCTGGGCTCGCGTATGGATCGCTGGCTGTTTTCGATTCTGCATTCCATTTGGCTGAATGAAGTCCGTGCCCGGCATATTCGTCAGGGGCAGGGTTTTGTCGACGTCGACGATCTGGCCGGCGAGGAAAACGGTGAAGAGGCGATATGGGCCAATGAGGTGATGCAGCGGGTCAATCGCTTGCCGGAGGCGCAGCGCAATACGCTATTCCTGGTGTACGTGGAGGAGCTTTCTTACCGGGAGGCGGCCGAGGTATTGGACGTCCCCATCGGCACCATCATGAGCCGCCTGGCAGCGGCACGTCTACGGCTTGCAAACGACAGCGCGCTGCAAACCCGCGCCCCGCAGTCAAAAGGAGAACGATCATGAGCTCATATTACGCTGCGGATGAACTGCTGGTCGCCTATCTGGACAATCAACTGGATCCCCAGCAGCGCCGCAGCCTGGAACAGCGCCTGGCCGACGAACCGGCATTGGCCGCTCGGTTGGCATTACTGGAGCGCAGCAGCCTGCCGTTCAAACAGGCGTTCGCCCCTTTGCTGGATGATGCGCCGGTGCTACAACTACAAGACAGGTGGCCACTTGCCGTTCCTGTACCGCAACGCGGTATCAGTCGCCGTGTCCTGATTGCCGCTGCAGTTGGTATTCTCGCGTTGGGCGTCGCGGGCGATCGTGCCTGGCAGCATGTCAATCAGCCGGAAGACAACTGGCGCGGCCTGGTCGCCCAGTATATGGCGCTCTACACCCCGGAAACGCTGGCAGGCTTCGAGGGATCCCCTGCACAGCTCGCCAGCCAGTTGCAGCACACCAGCGAACGGCTGGGCATTGCCCTCCCCGCCCCCAAACTGGCATTAAAGGGTGCAGAACTGAAAAATGCCCGCGTGCTGGCTTACGACGATCGTCGCATTGCTCAGTTGACCTGGCTGGATGCCCGGTTTGGCCCGCTGGCACTGTGCATTATTCAACAACCGGGCAAGCCGGAAGCCGCACAAAGCGAGCGCCGCCAAGGGATGAATGTGGTGTATTGGGCCGATGGCAGCCACAGCTTTATGCTGATTGGCCATAATCCGGCGACGGAAATGGCCACGCTGGCGGAGCGCCTGCAACGCTCACTTTCCGTGTGAGAGAGGGAATGAGCGTTGCTCACCGTTCAGATATCGGCATAGAGATTGATTTTCCTCTTTTTTTCAGGAGCGCGAACCCTGCCCCTGCCTCCCGAAACACTCTTATCAGCGGAAAAGGGGGCGACTCTCGGCGATTACGCTTAATCATGATAAAATCGGCTTTTTTACGTACCGGGATATTTGCCATGAACTCAAGCACCCAGGAAAAGCTGCTGGCGCAGGCAGAACAACTCTGCCAGCAACGCAATGTGCGGCTGACACCGCAGCGGCTGGAAGTGTTACGCCTGATGGCACAACAGCCCGGTGCCATCAGCGCTTATGACCTGCTGGATCTGCTGCGTGTGGCTGAACCGCAGGCTAAACCGCCAACGGTATATCGCGCGTTGGATTTTCTTTTGGAACAAGGGTTTATTCATCGGGTGGAGTCAGCCAACAGCTATGTGTTGTGCCATCACTTCGAACAACCGATGCATACCTCTGCCCTGTTTATCTGCGATCGCTGTGCTCAGGTGACTGAGCGCACCACCGAAGGGGTCGAGGAAACGCTGCAAAAGCTGGCGAAAGAGTCAGGTTTTGTGCTGCGCCACAGCGTGGTGGAAGCGCATGGCCTGTGTTCAGGCTGTGTTGAGGTAGAGGCCTGCGACAGCAAGCATGATTGCGGCGAGCACGATCACAGTATCGCCATCAAGAAAAAATAAATTACGCGGGGTTGGTCAGGCACTTCCCTGTACCTGCGGCCGTGGCGTTAAGGGGATGAAAAAACGCCAGGCCGGCTACAGTCAGTCGCTTACGGCCACCGTCCGCTGTGGCCCTGCTCGCTACCAGCGATATTTGTTGTGGTCTTCCCAGGATTTAACTTCTTTCTCGGCCGCCTCTTTCTGGTAGCCGTAACGCTCCTGGATTTTACCGACAAGCTGTTCGCGTTTCCCTTCAATGACCGCCAAATCGTCATCGGTCAGCTTGCCCCATTGTTCCTTCACTTTCCCTTTGAACTGTTTCCAGTTACCGTCGGCTTGATCTTTGTTCATAGTCTCTCCGTTAACTTGTGCTAAATCAGTTTGACACTGTGCTGACAGGGCGTCTAACCAAGCAATTTTTATGGTCTATTACCGCCAACCAAAGGGTTGCCACTCCCCCATTCATTTAGCCAGTCACATGATTAAGTGTAGACGCAGATAACGAAAACAGAACAAAAACCAGAATAAAACCCCATTAAAAAACAATTAATCAGAAAAACACGCTAACAAACAAAGCACTATCCGAAGGGATCGATACGTCGAAACATGTAAGCAAATATAAATAAAAACATAAGATAAATTACTTGATTTTCGGTAAGGCTCACTGACTTATCGCACCGCAAACCAGGTGCCGTGCAGCCGGTGACGGTGCCAGAACCAGCCCAGCGCAATGCCCCGCAGCGACAGAAACACCGCCAGCGCCAGCCATAATCCGTGGTTGCCTAATACGGGGACGGTAAACAACGTCAGGCCGAAACCGATGGCCGCCACCGCCATGCTGTTGCGCATTTCTGCGCCGCGGGTAGCGCCAATAAACATGCCATCCAACAGATAGCACCACACACCGACCAGCGGCAGCACGACCTGCCACGGCAGATAATGGCTCGCCAACGTACGCAATTCCGGCAAAGAGGTTAGCGCTGCCACGATATGCTGCCCGGCAAAGGCATACACCACCCCAAAGGCCAGCGCGACCAGGCAAGCCTGGCGACATGCCGCGCGCCACACCTTGCGCAGCTGGCTGTCGTCGTGGGCGCCATAGGCATGACCGGAATGTGCCTCTACCGCGTAGGCAAAACCGTCGAGCGCATAGGCAGTGAAAGTCAGTAAATTCATCAGCACTGCGTTTACCGCCACCACATCACCGCCAAGCCGGGCACCGAAGATGGTCAGTGAAGCAAAACACAATTGCAGCAACAATGAACGCAACATAATGTCGCGATTCAGCGCCAACAAGCGCCGCAGATTACCGCGCCAGGCCTGGCGCAGCATCGGTGCGGAAATACCGCGTACGCGCATCACCCGCCAGGCAAGCCATAACCCCAACAATAACGTGGCATATTCAGAGATAGCGGTGGCTATCGCCGCCCCCTGCACATTCCAGCCCAATCCCATCACCAGCCAGATATCCAGTAAGATATTCAACAGATTACCGATAATCAGCAAGATCACCGGCGCACGCACGTACTGCACCCCAAGCAGCCAGCCCAGAATCACCATATTGGCCAGCGCCGCCGGTGCGCTTAGCCAGCGGATCTCGAGGAAAAGCCGTGCCTGTTCCAGCACTGCGCCATCACCGCCCACAACCTGCAGAGCTGCATCGATCAGCGGATGGCGCAACAATACGATGGCCAGCCCGGCCAATACCGCCATCAGTAGCGGCTGCATAAAAGCGCGCGCCAGTGCCGGCGGATCCTGTGCACCGAGCGCCTGCGCCGCCAGGCCGGTAGTGCTCATGCGCAGGAACAGCAGTAGCATAAACAGGAAGCTGGTAGCCATGGCGCCAATCGCAACGCCGCCCAGATAGGTAGAGCTGTCCAGGTGACCAATTACCGCAGTATCCACCAACCCAAGCAGCGGGACGGTAATATTGGAAAAGATCATGGGCAACGCAAGGCGCCATAGGGCTTTATCAGTATCGCTGGTGAAGGCAGAAAGCAGGCGCATAGTGAAATGTTCCCGTGGCGGTAGAGTTTGAATGAATCAGAAATGACATCGCCCCAGAGCTGGGGCGATTTAAATCAGGGAACGACGTTCAGGCACGTGGGTTAAATCCAGTCGCCATTGCGGATCACGCCGACCGCCAGGCCTTCAATGGTGAAATTCTGCTGACGCAGATCGACCACGATAGGCTGGAACTCGCTGTTTTCCGGCAGCAGTTCAACCACATTCCCATTTTTTTTCAGACGCTTGACCGTCACTTCGTCTTCAATACGCGCCACAACCACCTGGCCGTTACGCACGTCCTGGGTTTTATGCACCGCCAGCAGATCACCATCGAGAATGCCGATGTCACGCATCGACATGCCGTTTACTCGCAGCAGGAAATCCGCGCTCGGTTTGAACAGGGAAGGATCCACCTTATAGTGCCCTTCGATATGTTGCTGCGCCAGCAACGGTTCACCGGCGGCCACACGGCCAATCAGCGGTAAACCTTCTTCATCTTCCATCAGCAGGCGAATACCGCGTGACGCGCCGGAGACGATCTCGATCACGCCCTTGCGCGCCAGCGCCTTCAGGTGTTCTTCTGCAGCATTTGGCGAACGGAACCCCAGACGCATGGCGATCTCGGCGCGCGTTGGCGGCATGCCAGTTGACGAAATATGATCGCGAATCAGGTCATAGACTTCTTGTTGTCTGGTAGTTAGTGCTTTCATTCCGCCCCCTGTTTGTTTATACAGTCTTGCTGTGAGTATATACAGGTAAGCGCGCCTTGGGAACCGAAGAATGAATAAAAATCAGGGATTAGCGCCCCGCCGCAACGAGGCATTCCACTTAGACAAAGTGCTGCCACAGTACGGAACCCCAGACAAACAGCGCCAGTACGATCGTCAGCGTTACCGCCGCCGACCCCATATCTTTCGCGCGGCCGGAAAGCTCGTGGTGTTCCGTGCCCACCCTATCGACAATGGCTTCAATCGCGCTGTTCAGCATCTCGACGATCACGACCAACAGTACCGATCCGATCAGTAAAATGCGCGCTATCGCACCCACATCCAGCCAGATCGCCAGTATGATAGCCAGCACGGTCGCCACCAGCTCCTGGCGGAATGCGGCTTCATGCTGCCAGGCTGCAGAAAACCCTTTATAGGAATAGCCGGCGGCTTTAATAATACGGGTCAGGCCGGTTGCTTGGTTTGCCATGTTTTTTAGTGCCTTTCACAGAGGTAAGTCATAATTATAGAGCTTGGGTCAGGAAACTCTCCCGGCTCCCGGTTTTCCAACACCACAGATCTGCTACCCGGTTTCTGGTATGCTTGCGGCGCATTGCTAACAAGAGGCTTCACGTTGTTATGTCAGGTTGGCGTAAAATTTATTATAAATTATTGAATTTACCACTCAAATTGTTGGTAAGAAGTAAGGTTATCCCTTCAGATCCGGTCACGGAGTTAGGGTTGGATCCCTCACGGCCGATTTTGTATGTTTTACCTTATAATTCCAAGGCGGATTTACTGACGCTGCGCACCCAGTGCCTGGCGCAGGATTTGCCCGATCCCCTCAATCCGCTGGAGATAGACGGCACCGTACTGCCAAGCCACGTGTTTATTCACGACGGCCCGCGCGTGTTCCGCTACTACACGCCGAAAGAAGAGTCGGTAAAACTGTTTCACGACTATCTGGATCTGCACCGCAGCAATCCGGATCTCGATATTCAGATGCTGCCGGTGTCGGTGATGTTTGGCCGCTCCCCAGGCCGCGAAGGTCACGGCACGCCGCATCTGCGCCTGCTGAACGGCGTGCAGAAATTCTTCGCCGTCCTGTGGCTGGGCCGCGACAGCTTCGTGCGTTTCTCCAATACCGTTTCGCTGCGCCGAATGGCGACCGAACACGGCACGGACAAAACTATCGCACAGAAACTGGCACGCGTGGCGCGCATGCATTTCTCTCGCCAACGTCTGGCCGCCGTCGGCCCAAGCCTGCCGGCCCGCCAGGATCTGTTCAATAAGCTGCTGGCCTCCAAAGCGATCGAAAAAGCGGTCGAAGACGAAGCGCGCAGCAAGAAAATTTCTCATGAAAAGGCCCAGCAGAACGCCATTGCGCTGATGGAAGAGATCGCCGCCGACTTCTCGTACGAGACGGTGCGTCTTTCCGATCGCGTCTTGAGCTGGACCTGGAACCGGCTGTATCAGGGCATCAACGTCACCAACGCCGAGCGCGTGCGCCAACTGGCGCAGGACGGCCACGAGATCGTGTATGTGCCGTGCCACCGCAGCCATATGGACTACCTGCTGCTGTCCTACGTGCTGTATCACCAGGGCCTGGTGCCGCCGCACATCGCCGCCGGCATCAACCTCAACTTCTGGCCGGCCGGGCCGATCTTCCGCCGCTTGGGTGCGTTCTTTATCCGTCGTACCTTCAAAGGCAACAAGCTGTACTCGACGGTGTTCCGCGAATACCTCGGCGAGCTGTTTACCCGCGGCTACTCGGTGGAATACTTCGTCGAAGGCGGCCGTTCCCGTACCGGGCGCCTGCTGGAACCGAAGACCGGCACCCTGTCGATGACCATCCAGGCAATGTTGCGCGGCGGCACTCGCCCTATCACGCTGGTGCCGATCTACATCGGTTATGAACATGTGATGGAGGTGGGTACTTACGCCAAAGAACTGCGCGGTGCGACCAAGGAAAAAGAGAGCCTGTTGCAGATGCTGCGCGGCCTGCGCAAACTGCGTAATCTCGGTCAGGGTTATGTCAACTTCGGTGATCCGCTGCCGTTGACCGCCTACCTGAACCAGAACGTGCCGCAGTGGCGCGAATCTATTGACCCGATCGAAGCCCAGCGTCCAAGCTGGCTGACGCCAACGGTCAACGACCTGGCGGCCAAGATTATGGTGCGCATCAACAACGCGGCCGCCGCCAATGCCATGAACCTGTGTTCCACGGCGCTACTGGCTTCACGCCAGCGTTCGCTGACCCGCGAACAGCTGCTCGAGCAGTTGGAGTGTTATCTGCAACTGATGCGCAACGTACCTTACGCCGGCGACGTCACCGTGCCGACCCAGACGCCGGACGAGCTGCTGGATCACGCGCTGAACATGAACAAGTTCGAGGTGGAGAAGGATAACATCGGCGATATTATCATCCTGCCGCGCGAGCAGGCGGTGCTGATGACCTATTACCGCAACAATATCCACCATCTGCTGGTGCTGCCTTCGCTGATCGCCACCATAGTGATGCATCACCGCCGGGTGTCACGCGCTGAACTGCTGCGGCAGATCGGCCTGATTTATCCGATGCTGAAAGCCGAACTGTTCCTGCATAACGACAAGGAACAGTTGCCGGAAGTACTGCAGCCGCTGATCGAGGAAATGATCCGCCAACAGCTCATCTGCGACAAAGGCGACGATCTGGTGCTTAACCCGGCGCGCATTCGCCCTCTGCAGCTGCTGGCAGCCGGCGTGCGCGAAACGTTGCAGCGCTATGCCATCACCATGTCTATCCTCAGCGCCAACCCGAGCATCAACCGCGGCGCGCTGGAGAAAGAGAGCCGTATCATGGCCCAGCGCCTTTCGGTGCTGCACGGCATCAACGCGCCGGAGTTCTTCGACAAGGCGGTGTTCTCTACCCTGGTGGCGACGCTGCGTGAAGAAGGCTACATCAACGATATCGGCGATGCAGTTCGTGAGCACACCCTGGAGGTGTATAGCATGCTGAGCGATTTAATTACCCCGGAAATCAAGCTGACTATCGAAAGCGTCAGCATGCCGGCGGAAACCAACGCGCAGCCGGAAACGGCGACTGTGGAAGAAAAAGACGAATAATCGATTGATAATCAAAAACAAAAAGGCACCGTCAGGTGCCTTTTTTATTGCCGAAATACCGCTATCCCTGCCAGTAACTCAATGCGATACCGATAAACAGTACCAGCCCGACATAGTTGTTATCCAGGAACGCCTTGAAGCAGGCATCGCGATCGCGGGTAGCGATTTGCTTTTGCTGATGAATAAACAAGGCACCTGCCAGCAGCAACGACCAATAAAATGCCCCGCTCAGCTGTGCAAGATAGCCCACCCACAGCAGCAGCAACAGTGTGGCGAACTGCAGCAGGCCGACGATCAGCTTGTCGTAACGGCCAAACAGAATGGCGGTGGATTTGACGCCAATCTTCAGGTCATCGTCGCGATCTACCATCGCATAAAGCGTATCGTAAGCCACCGTCCAGCAGATATTGGCCAGCAGCAGCAACCAACAGCTCAGCGGCAGCGACTCGCTGACCGCGGCGTAACCCATTGGAATGCCCCAGCCAAACGCCGCACCCAGCACGAACTGCGGCAGATTGGTAACCCGTTTCATAAACGGATAGATCCACGCCAGCGCCAGCGCCGCCAGCGATAGCCAGATGGTCATGGCGTTCAGCGTCAGTACCAGCCCAAACGAGATCAGCACCAGCACCACGAACAGGATCTTGGCCTCTTTCTCGCTCACCCGGCCGCTCGGCATTGGGCGCCCCGCAGTGCGCTTCACGTGGCCGTCAACGGCGCGATCGGCATAGTCATTCACCACACAGCCGGCAGCGCGCATCAGGAATACCCCAAGGACAAACACCAGCAGAATGGACAGCGGCGGCACACCCTGCCCCGCAATCCACAGCGCCCACAGCGTTGGCCACAGCAGCAGCAGGCTGCCGATCGGTTTATCGAGGCGCATCAGATGGCTGTAAGCCCGCCATTTGCTTTGAGTCACGCTTCCCTCCAAGGTATTTCCTCTCCTCATCATGCGGTTTCCGTACTGCCCGCCGCGTACAACGGCGAAGCGGGTAAAAACAGTTCGGTCAGCAACAACGGCTTGCCCGCCAACCGCAAACGGGAGCGACGCGCCCACAGCGCACCCTGCCGACCCATATGAATGTAATCGCGAGTCAATTCACCGCTGCTGAACAGATAGCGCCCCAGCGGCAGCGTGCCCAAATCCACCAGCGCCTGATCCGGGCCGGTCAGGGTTTCCTGCGGGATCACCGTGCGCCCCAGCAGCCAGGGCTGGTTATCGCCCAGCAGCACGATTTCGCGCAGCCAATAACGCGGGCTGTCCGGCAGATGCTCGGCTTCTTCACCCAACTGGTCGCGGGTAACGAAACACTCGCGCTGCGGTTCAACGTGCACGCGCCCGCAGTGGCGTTCAAAACGGCGGGTCATGGATCCTAACTCCATCAGCCAGTCGCTGACGGCGGCGGGTACCGGGGGGGATTGCGCAGATAACCACTCAAGCGGCGGCAGGATGGAGTCCCTATTGCCAGACATTGTTCTACTCCAGGCCTGACGCCGCCCCCTGCGGACCGCACCAGACCATACAAACTGTTAACAGAAATCCATTGTAACGCAGAAATCCAAAAGCGGCAGGCTGATTCGTGGTGCGGCTGACAGCAAAATTGCTGCGGTAAAACGTCGTAATGTCATCTTTCTGCCATCTGTTTTCTCTACCTTCAGGTTCCGGCACGGCGGTGATTCTGTGATCGTCAGCAAAGTTCTGCCTTAGCTGCATTGTGTTATCTACGCGCGTAGATAAGCTGATGTCGCAGCGTTGAATCGCCATATGTCCGACATTTTCGTCAGCAAACCTTCTTGCCGACACCAGGGAAACCAACTGCAGCAAAACAGAGGATATCAATACAATGAGCGAAACAACGCTTGCTACCCCACAGGCCACCGGCGATACGCTGGCGGCCGATGAACGTCTGGCAACCAAAGAGGGGCGCAGCCAGTTTTGGCGCGCCACCTTCTCTTGCTGGCTGGGTACCGCCATGGAATACGTCGACTTTGCGCTGTACGGCCTGGCGGCCGGCATGGTGTTCGGCGACGTGTTCTTCCCCGAAGCCACCCCTATGGTGGCATTGCTGGCCAGTTTCGCCACCTACTCGGTCGGTTTTATCGCCCGCCCTATCGGCGCTTTGGTGTTCGGCTGGATTGGCGATCGCAAAGGCCGCCGCGTGGTGTTGATCACCACCGTGGCGCTGATGGGCGTCTCCACCACGCTGATTGGGCTGATCCCCTCCTATGCGCAAATCGGCGTCTGGGCGCCAACCTGCCTGGTGATCTTGCGTTTTGCCCAAGGGTTCGGCGCCGGGGCGGAGCTTTCCGGCGGTGCAGTGATGCTGGCAGAATACGCACCGGCCAAACGGCGCGGGCTGGTCGCCTCGATCATTGCTATTGGCTCCAACAGCGGCACCCTGCTGGCCTCGCTGGTCTGGTTACTGGTGTTGCAGTTGGATAAAGCCGATTTGATTGCCTGGGGCTGGCGCATTCCGTTCCTTGCCAGCATTCTGATCGCCGGGGGTGCGCTGTACCTGCGCCGTCACGTACGTGAAACGCCGGTATTTGAACGCGAGCTACAGCAAAACCATCAGCGCATGCTGGACGCCTCCGCCGCCGCGCCGGATAACCGCAGTTACCTGCAGCGTACCAAGGCTTTCTGGGTGATGCTCGGCCTGCGCATCGGCGAAAACGGCCCCTCTTACCTGTGCCAGGGCTTTATCGTCGGTTACGTTGCCAAGGTGCTGATGGTCGACAAATCGGTGCCGGCGTTGGCGGTGATGATCGCTTCACTGTGCGGCTTCCTGGTCATTCCGCTGGCCGGTTGGCTTTCCGATCGCTTCGGCCGCCGCATCACCTACCGTTGGTTCTGTCTGCTGCTGGTGTTGTATGCCTTCCCGGCTTTCTGGCTGCTCGACAGCCGCGATCCGGCGACGGTGATTTCGGTGATTGTCGTCGGCATGTGCATTGCGTCGCTGGGGATTTTCGGCGTGCAGGCCGCTTACGGGGTGGAACTGTTCGGCGTCAAAAATCGTTACTCAAAAATGGCGTTCGCCAAGGAACTTGGTTCGATCCTCTCCGGTGGTACCGCGCCGTTGATCGCCACCGCGCTGCTGTCCGGTTTCGGTCACTGGTGGCCTGTCGCCTGCTATTTTGTTGTAATGGCGGCCATTGGCTTAATCACTACCTTCTTTGCACCGGAAACCCGCGGCCGCGATCTCAATCTGCCGCAGGATGCGGTGTAACCAGGGCGCACAGGAATCCAATTTGGATAAGCAACCCGCACGGCGCACCACCCGCGCCGACGTCGCCCGCGTAGCGGGCACGTCGGTCGCCGTAGTCAGCTACGTGATCAACAAGGGCCCGCGCCCGGTCGCAGAAGCCACTCGCCTGCGGGTGCTGGCGGCGATCGAACAGACCGGTTATCGGCCGAATGACATCGCCCGGGCGCTGGCCTCGGGCAACACTCAGACCTACGGTTTGGTCGTGCCCGACATCTCCAATCCGTTTTTCGCCACTCTGGCGCGGGCGCTACAGCGTGAGGCGTTCAGCCAGGGCCGTGTGCTGCTGCTGGGCGACGCCGGCGATGACCGCCAGCGCGAGTACGAATTAATTAACCATCTGCTGAGCCGTCAGGTTGATGGCCTGCTGTACACCAGCGTCGACCGCCACCCGTGGTTCGATCTGATCCGCGCCTCCGACACCCCCTGCGTGATGATAGACACCATCGACAGCCATGCCGGCATCTGCGCCATACGCGTCGACGAGCGCGACGCCGCCTGCCAGGCGACCCGCCATCTGCTGCAGCACGGCTATAGCGACATCGGCATTTTTATCGGCCCGCTGACCATGCTGAACGCTCAGGATCGCCTCAACGGCTGGCGCGATGCGCTGCTCGAAGCAGGCATTACGCCACGAGAAGAGTGGATTTTTGAAGCGCCCTATACTCGCCAGGGCGGATTCCAGGCTGCGCAAAGAATGGTTCAAGGCCCCCGTCCGCGGGCGGTATTCACCTCCAACGAACAGCAGGCGCTCGGCTGTCTCTCTGCGCTGGCGGAACATCACCTGCGTGTGCCGGACGATCTGGCTATCATTTGTTTTAACGGCACGCAGCAATCCGAGTTCAGCGTGCCGCCGCTCAGCGCGGTCGAACAACCGATTGACGCCATGGCCAGGCAAGCCATCGCCATGCTGGCCGCCGGCGCCGTGCAGCCGGAGCTGCACGAATTCGCCTTCCAGTTGCATATTCGCCGTTCATGCGGCTGTTAGTTTTTTATTCAGGTAACCGTTATGCGTTTGATTATTGATTGCGATCCCGGCAACGGCGTTCCCGGCGCCAACGTGGACGACGGGTTGGCGCTGGCATTGGCGCTGGCAGCCAAACCGCAAATCTCGCTGGAGTTGATCAGCATCGTCGCAGGCAATACCCCGCGCGACGTCGGTTTTGCCGTGGCCAACCACCTGCTGCATCAAACCGGCTACCAGGTGCCGGTCGTGGCCGGAGCCACCCGTGCATTGAGCGAACCGCCAGAGCCGTGGCGCACTCACCTTGACCGTGCGATTATCCGGCCGGATTTAGCCGGCCTGTGGCATAACGTCCCTTACCCGCAAACGGCGGCGATCGCCACGCCAAACGCTGCCGTGGCCCTCGGCGAACTGATCTGCAACAACCCGGGTGAAATCACCCTGGCGGCGATAGGCCCGCTAACCAATATCGCCCATGCTCTGCAGCTGTACCCGCAGATGGCGCAGGCGGTGAAGGAAATTGTGATTATGGGCGGGGTGTTCAACGTGGAGGGTTACCTCAAGGACACCAATTTCGGTCTCGATCCTGAAGCCGCCCGACAGGTGCTGACCAGCGGCGCCAACATCACGCTCGCGCCTCTGGACGTCACTACGCAAACCATGCTCACTCAGGCGAATCTGACGCGCATGACGCAGCCGGACACGCCGCTGTGCCGCTATTTGCGGGCCACTACCCGGCCCTGGATCGATTACTCGCGCCAGACCCGCCACCTGCCGGGTTGCTGGATCCACGATGCGTTGGTGATTGCCTGGCTGCTTGAGCCACAGTTGGTGACCACGGCGGAGTATTATGTGGATGTTGCCCTGGAGGGAGCCATGACACGCGGCAGCTCGCGCCGCTGGCGGCCGAACAGCCTGCGGTTGACGGTCGGCATGCCGGAACCGCAGGGCAAAACGATACGGGTGATGGAACAGGTAGATAACACCCGTCTGCTGGCGCTGATTGGCGACACTCTGGCCCGCGCATGAAAAAAGGTGCGCCGAGGCGCACCAATCATCGAGCCAGCATCGGCAGCGTCGGGTACTACCCCTTGCCTTTCACGCTGCCAATAAATGTTTCACGCGCTGTGGTGGAACCCAGTCTTTCAGCCTCATTCATCAGTTTCAGCGCTTTATCGATATCGCCCGCCTTCACCGCCTGCCTGATGCTGTTATTGAAGTAGCTTTCGGTGTCGTTCAGCATCGGCTCCGAAGGCTTGGCCGGTGCCGCGGCAGGTGCCGCCGTGGCCGGTGCGGTTGACCCCACAACCACCGGTGCAGCGGCCGGTGCCGGCTGCAGCATACCGATCATCACGTTGCCGGAACCCTGTTCAGCGGTCACCTTCAGCTTAAGCGTCCCGCTGGTGCTGTGGCTGGCGATCGGGTCCGGGATATCCGGTATCGCGTTACCCACGCCGGCGGCATAGGCCTTGGCCGGGTTGGTCAACTGGGTGGTTTTGGCCAGATCCTGACGGGTGGTGTACACCAGCATATAAATCTGTTTTTGACCGAGCGCCGGGGTCAGCTTCAGTGTGCCCTCGAGGCGATCGGAGGACATCGCCCCCGGCGGTTGGTACGGGAAATAGCTGCTCGGGTAATAGGCTGCCGGGCGCAGGTGCTCGTCCAGCACCAACACGCTTGGCGCATAAATCGAATTATTCTTGCTGATGCTGCTCAGCGTGACTTCCAGCGAACCGCGATCGGCCGGCAGCGTATAGGCGGCTATGGCGCCCTGAATGTCGCCCTGATTGATTTGCGGGCTGACATTATCCAGTTTCACTTCCTGGCTGACCGGCGGTACCAGCGGTTGCCATGGCAGGCTTTGCAGCGTGGCGGCGCTGATGGCCGGGGCAACGGAGACATTGGCCGGCGTATCGGCATTGGCCGCCAATGGCGCCCCCAAGCTCAGCGCCAGTGACAAGCAGAGTGACAGCAGATTCTTTTTCATTGTTATACCCTCTATCAGCGCCGATGCAGGTCAGGCAAGAGAGCCGGCGTCGGCGAATACATGTTGGGGAGAGCGCATGGCCCTCCCCGTCCTGTCATTACCACCAGATTTCCATCTGGGCGCCGAAGGTGACTTCATCGTCATTGCCGCGGCTGAAGGTGTGTACGCTGGTGTCGTTATACGCGGTACCTGAGTTGTAACCGGTGCCGGAATCGCTGTTGGCATAGCCCCATTTCTCATCCCACTTGGCGTAGGTTGCGAAAACGCGGATAGCCGGACGTGACCAGATGCTGTTGCCCGCCTGCCATTGTTGCGCCAGGGTGACTTTGTACTGGCCGTTGCGATCGCCGGTGCGCTGGGATTTCACGTTGTCGTAACCGGCTTCCAGCAAGGTGCTCATGATTGGCGTCCATTTGTACATTGGGCGCACGCCCACGGTGTACCAGGTGGTGCCGTTGTTGTTGTCGCGATCGATGTCCTGGAACATGCCGACGTACATCAGCGCCCATTTATCGTTGAAGTCGATGGCACCGTGATCCAGCACGCGGATCATCTTGCCGTTATTGTCGATGGTGGCGCCCTGATTGCGGCCGTTGTTTTGCGAAGTCATCGAGTCGGTGGCGTATTGCAGCACGAACTTGTTGTAGCCGCTCAGGATGCTCTGGGTATGTTCAGCAGTGAACATCCAGCCGTCTTTGCTGGCGCCATCAGCCAGACTGTAACCGTCCTGCACATTGGCGCGGCCGTAGTCCACACCGAGTTCCAGCGTGCCGCCCGGGTTCAGCTCCAGACCGGCCAAGCGCACGTCGAAGGTATCGTTGACGGTTGGGCGTTGATCCCACTCATTGTCCAGGTAGCCGTAGGAGCCGCCGGATTCGGAGTTGCGGGTCACGGCGGCAGACAACTTGCCGAAGCCCAGATCGATATTTTCCAGACCGGCGCCTGGGCCAGAGATATCCCAGTAATAGAAGTCGATCATATGGACATCATGACGCTGATAGAAGCGCTTACCGGCCCACATGGTGGAGCCAGGCAGCCATTCGATCAGGTTTTTACCCTGCACGTTCACTTCACGGAAGCCCGGTGTCACGTCTTCCCAGTCGGAACGTTGTGAAACGGAATAAGCCAGGTTGGTATCGAAGTAGAAGCTTTTATCGCCTTCTTTCCACACTTCCTGACCCAGCTTCAATTCAGCGTAGGTTTCACATTCGTTACCGAGACGGTATTTGCTCGAGGCACCGGTGGCCTGGAAGCACTGTTGCTCACCGCCGCTGCCGGTCCAGCCGATGCCGGAACGAGCATAGCCCTTAAAATCAACGGCCATTGCCTGGGTGGTCAGCACACCAGCGGCGATTGCCAGTGCCAGAGGAAGTTTGCGCAGAGTAGTCATCATTATTCTCCTGTTATACAGACTGTGATGCTTTAAACGCCCGGCTCCTGGTGCAGCCGTTTACATGCCGTACCGTCTTCACGGAACAGATGGCAGCGGTGAGGCGGCAGGCCTATAGCGAATGTTGCACCTTCTTCTACCAGCACCACGTCGTTCTGGCGGTAAACCAGGTTCTGACGAATTGCCGGGATTTGGATGTGGATTTGCGTCTCGTTACCGAGTTGCTCCACCACCTGTACGTCACCTTCCAGCGTCACTTCAGAGGCATTGCTGGGCAGCAGATGTTCCGGGCGAATGCCCAGGGACATGTTCGCGCCGGCCTGAACCTGCGTGCCTTCCACCGGCAGCCATACCAGCTGGCGGTTAGGCAGTTCGACCTGCACCTGTTGCGGCTCTGCGGCGGTCACTTTGACCGGCAGGAAATTCATTTTTGGCGAACCGATAAAGCCGGCGACAAAGCGGTTGGCCGGGTAGTGATACAGCTCCAGCGGTTTGCCGACCTGGGCTACTCGCCCGGCGTCCAGCACCACGATCTTGTCGGCCAGCGTCATCGCTTCCACCTGATCGTGGGTGACGTAAATCATGGTGCGCTGCAGGCGTTTATGCAGACGGGAAATCTCGATGCGCATTTGTACCCGCAGCGCAGCGTCAAGGTTTGACAGCGGTTCGTCGAGCAGAAACACATCGGGTTCCGCCACCAGCGTACGGCCGATCGCCACCCGCTGACGCTGCCCGCCGGACAGCGCTTTGGGTCGCCTGTCGAGCAGATGAGCCAATTGCAGCACTTCCGATACCTGATTCACCCGCTGGCTGATCTCCGCTTTCTTCGCTCCCGCCAGTTTCAGGCCGAACGACATGTTGTCGGCCACGGACAAATGCGGGTAAAGAGCATAGGACTGGAACACCATCCCGATACCGCGTTCAGAAGGCGGTACTTCATTCATGCGTTTATCGCCGATCAACAGGTCACCGGAGGTAATGTCCTCCAGCCCGGCGATCATGCGCAGCAGCGTCGATTTGCCGCAGCCCGATGGCCCGACAAACACCACAAACTCACCGTCATCTATGGTCAGATTGACGTCTTTGGAAATCACAGCTTCGCCGAAGGCCTTATAAACGCTGCGCAGTGTGACGCTAGCCATGCGTTACTCCCCTGCTTTCGCAGTTAACATTTCGCGTAAAAATGGCGGATGCAAAACCCGCCAAAACCCATTGATGACCCTCTTGCTGCGCGCCGTGCTGCCATGCCAGCGGCAAGGTCGCCTCAGACGGCGCGGCCGCCTGAGTATAAGGCTGCAGATTAATCAGCGCTTCAAGGCATTGATCCTGATGGGTAATAAGTAAACGAACCACACCATTCTTTTGGCTGACTGCGCTCAACTCACCGTGCTGGATCACCGGTAAGCGACGCAGCGCCAGCAGCGACTGGCAGTAACGTAAAGTGGATTGGCTGTCATGCTGTTGACGACTAATCGCCAGCGCGCGGTGCTCTATCGCCACCTGCTGATACCAATGGATCTCCCCTGCAGTCACCTGTTCCGGTGCCTCGTGCCACGGCATCGGCGTTTGCGCGCCAAGCGGATCCTGCAGGCCGGCGGCATGCGGCAGGCCCAATTCTTCGCCCTGATACAGGCAGACAGGCGCAGGCAACATCGCCAGCAGCGTCAAAAACGCATCGGCGGAGCGTAAATTCCCTTGCCCCCAATGGCTGACCACCCGTGGCTGGTCGGCATCGCCGGTGCTCCACAGACTGTCAGCCAGCGTGGTGCGACGGGCATGCAATACCTCAACCAGTCGCTCGATGCTGAAGGGCACAACCTCCAGCGCCAACGGACTGCGGACGTACTGTTGCCGGGCGGCAGAGTGGCGGACAAGGCTCTGCCCATCGCAGTACCACAGCCCAAGCCCCTGAGCGGCTACCGCAGCGGCGGCTTGCGCCGACAGCTCATGCGGTAATACCAGGCCATCGATAGACAGCGTTTTCAGGTAAGGCAGCGCCGCAACCATGCCGTGCACGTCGCCCACGCCGTCCCCGTTTCCATCGCGGAAACTGACCGGATGGATCCGGTACAAGGCGGGTTGAGTGACGGTAGGCATTAGCGACATAAATCCGGTTCCCTGCTGCACGTGACGATGAAAATCAATGTGGCCGATACTGCGGTAATCCCCACAAGGGGTAATCATCCGTAACAAGATTTTTCATGGGGGAGGAGATGGGAGGATGAGAGAACGACAGGCGCGGCGAGAAGTTCAACGCTTAAAGCAAATCTGTGATCCGTATGGCAAAAATCGTCACCCTATTCTGTGCCTGACACCACAGAATAGGGCACAACGTTAACTGGATCACACTACGCAGCTGTGGGGCGTAGAGGGGGGGAGGATGAGAATGTGTCGCTTTGTGACCCACTATTACCGCGAAACCTCTCTCCTTGATTTACGTGCCCACAAAAAAGAAGGATTGGATTATGACTCGCAGCTTTACCACCGCCCGTACGCTGGTGCTTTCCGCTCTGACCACCTTGGTGCTTTCCTCTTCCGCCTTCGCCAAGATCGAGGAAGGGAAACTGGTTATCTGGATCAACGGCGATAAAGGCTATAACGGCCTGGCCGAAGTCGGCAAAAAGTTTGAGAAAGACACCGGCATTAAAGTCACCATTGAGCACCCGGACAAGCTGGAAGAAAAATATCCGCAGGTAGCCGCCACCGGCGACGGCCCGGACATCATCTTCTGGGCTCATGACCGCTTTGGCGGCTACGCGCAGTCCGGCCTGTTGGCCGAAATCCACCCTTCCAAAGCCTTCCAGGACAAGCTGTTCCCGTTCACCTGGGACGCGGTGCGTTATGACGGCAAGCTGATTGGCTACCCGATCGCGGTAGAAGCGCTGTCGCTGATTTACAACAAAGACCTGATCAAAGAAGCGCCAAAAACCTGGGAAGAGATCCCGGCGCTGGACAAAGAGCTGCGCGCCAAAGGCAAGAGCGCCATCATGTGGAACCTGCAGGAACCCTACTTCACCTGGCCGATTATTGCCGCCGACGGCGGTTATGCCTTCAAGTATGAGAACGGCAAGTACAACATCAAGGACGTCGGCGTTGCCAACGCCGGTTCACAGGCCGGCCTGCAGTTCATCGTCGATCTGGTGAAAAACAAACACGTCAACGCCGATACCGATTATTCGATTGCCGAAGCCGCATTCAACAAAGGCCAGACCGCAATGACCATCAACGGTCCTTGGGCGTGGGCAAACATCGAACAAAGCAAAATCAATTACGGCGTTACCCTGCTGCCGACCTTCAAAGGCAAGGCGTCCAAACCCTTCGTCGGCGTGCTGACCGCCGGGATCAACGCCGCCAGCCCGAATAAAGAGCTGGCGACCGAATTCCTGGAAAACTACCTGCTGACCAACGAGGGTTTGGCGGACGTCAACAAGGACAAACCACTGGGCGCCGTGGCGCTGAAATCATACCAGGAACAGTTGGCGAAAGATCCGAAGATTGCCGCCACCATGGCAAACTCGCAGACCGGCGAAATCATGCCTAACATCCCGCAGATGAGCGCCTTCTGGTACGCCGAACGCAGCGCGGTGATCAACGCCGTCAGTGGCCGCCAGACGGTGAAAGCCGCGCTGGATGACGTGCAAACCCGTATTACCAAGTAACAAACGACGCTGTGCGGGATTAGCATCCCCCAAATAATTGGAGTGACACCGCGACGGCAAGTACGCACATCCCCGGGAGCATAGAGAGCTATGTGACCGGGGTGAGCGGACGCAGCCAACAAAGGGGTAGCTTCAAGTATGAAGGGGACAAGCGTCCCGCTGTTGATCTACAGAAAGGAACACCCTATGCAATTAGCTCACGCCGGGTCGCCTGCGCGCAAGAAATCGAAGTGGTGGCAGAGTGACGTACTGAAATGGCTGGTGATCGGCCTGTTCAGTCTGGTTACCTGCTACCTGATTGTGTTGATGTATGCACAGGGTGAATACCTGTTTGCCATTCTGACGCTGATTCTGGTCAGCGCCGGGCTTTATGTCTTCGCCAACCGCCGTGCTTACGCCTGGCGTTACGTCTATCCGGGCATCGCCGGCATGGGGCTGTTTGTCCTGTTTCCGCTGATTTGCACCATCGCCATCGCCTTTACCAACTACAGCAGCACCAACCAGCTCACCTTTGAGCGTGCCCAGTCGGTGCTGATGCAACGCCAGTTCCAGACCGGCAAGACTTTCACTTTCGGCCTGTACCCGGCGGAAAATCAGCAGTGGCGCCTGCAGTTAACCCATCCTGACACTGGCCAACAACTGATTTCCGGGCCGTTCAGCTTTGATGCCAACACGCCGCAAACGCTGAAACTGACGGTGGAAAATGCCGAACCGGCAGGCGAACGCGCCACGCTGCGGGTGATTACTCAGAACCGCCAGGCACTGAGCCAATTGGTGGCACAGTTACCGGAAGGCGGCGAGCTGCGCATGAGTTCACTGCGCCAGTTTTCCGGCACCTCTCCGCTGTACCTGCTGGATAAAGACAGCAAGGTGCTGACCGACCAACAGACCCATATTCAATATCGGCCGAACCCGGACATTGGCTTCTATCAAGCGCTGAATGTCGACGGTCACTGGGCCAAAGAAACCCTTAGCCCGGGATACACCGTCACCATAGGCTGGAAAAACTTCCTGCGCGTTTTGCAGGATGAAGGCATCAAAAAACCGTTCGTCTCGATCTTTATCTGGACCATCGTGTTCTCGGTGCTGACCGTGATCCTCACCGTGGCAGTAGGCATGGTGCTGGCCTGCGTGGTGCAGTGGGAAGCGCTGAAAGGCAAAGCGGTATATCGCGTCATGCTGATACTGCCCTACGCGGTACCGTCGTTTATCTCTATTCTGATTTTCAAAGGGTTGTTTAACCAAAGCTTCGGTGAAATCAACATGATGCTCAGCCATCTGTTCGGCATCAAACCGGCCTGGTTCAGCGATCCCATTACCGCCAAAAGCATGATTCTGATCGTCAACACCTGGCTGGGTTATCCGTACATGATGATCCTGTGCATGGGGCTGTTGAAAGCGATCCCCGACGATCTGTACGAAGCCTCGGCAATGGACGGCGCTACCCCGATGCAGAACTTTTTCCGCATCACTCTCCCGTTGCTGATCAAGCCGCTGACGCCGTTGATGATTGCCAGTTTCGCCTTTAACTTTAACAACTTCGTCTTGATTCAGCTGTTGACCAACGGCGGGCCGGACATGATCGGCACCACCACGCCAGCCGGTTATACCGACCTGCTGGTCAGCTACACCTACCGCATCGCCTTTGAAGGCGGCGGCGGGCAGGACTTCGGTCTGGCGGCCGCGATTGCCACGCTGATCTTCCTGCTGGTAGGCGCCCTGGCGATCCTGAATCTGAAAGCCAGCAAGATGAACTTCGACTAGGGAGAAAATAATGGCTATGGTCCAACCCAAATCCCAGCGCCTGCGCCTGTGGATGACTCACACTTTGATGCTGTGCTTTATTGCCCTGATCATGTTCCCGCTGCTGATGGTGGTGACGATTTCACTGCGCTCCGGCAACTTTGCCACCGGCAGTCTGATACCGGAGCAGATTTCGTGGGATCACTGGCGTTTGGCGCTCGGCATGAGCGTGACGCACGCCGATGGCAGCGTCACCCCGCCGCCATTCCCGGTGCTGCTGTGGTTATGGAATTCGATCAAGATCGCGGTGATCACCGCCATCGGCATCGTCACACTGTCCACGACCTGCGCCTATGCCTTTGCCCGCATGCGCTTTCGCGGTAAAAGCACGTTGCTGAAAAGCATGCTGATTTTCCAGATGTTCCCGGCAGTGCTTTCGCTGGTGGCGCTGTACGCATTGTTCGATCGCCTGGGTCAGTACATTCCCTTTATCGGCCTGAACACCCACGGCGGGGTGATCTTCGCCTATATGGGCGGCATTGCGCTGCACGTCTGGACCATCAAGGGCTATTTCGAAACCATCGACAATTCGCTGGAAGAAGCGGCGGCGCTGGATGGCGCCAGCCCGTGGCAGGCCTTCCGCCTGGTGCTCCTGCCATTGTCGGTGCCGATCTTGGCGGTGGTGTTTATTCTGTCGTTTATCGCCGCTATTACCGAGGTGCCGGTAGCCTCTCTGCTGCTGCGCGACGTCAACAGCTACACGCTGGCGGTGGGGATGCAGCAATATCTGAACCCGCAGAACTATTTATGGGGTGACTTTGCCGCTGCGGCGGTGTTGTCAGCCATTCCAATTACCGCCGTATTCCTGCTGGCTCAGCGCTGGTTGGTGGGTGGCCTGACGGCCGGCGGGGTCAAAGGTTAAGGTTTTTGCCACTGCAATGCGCTTGATGTACTTCAGTTCTTTCCGATCAATACCTGTGTCTTCGGCGGCCCTGTGGGCCGCCATTTTTATATGGGTTATTCGCGTTTCAAGCGGTCGGTGTTGGCCAGATAGAGAGTCACTACCAACAGCAATATCGCCCCGGCATAAATCAAGGTATCGAATGGGTTTTTATGATCCACTATGATCAAACGAATAATCGCGGTAATGCCGATATAGATGAAATAGCGCAGCGGGAAATGGTATCCCGACTCAAAATACTTGACGATCAAGGCGATGAATTCAAAATACAGGAAGTAAATCACGATGCCTTCGATCAACAGATAAGACGATGATTCCTCACTGTTTACAAACAATACTTTCGCCAAGTGAATGGTTTCTTTTACCAAAAAAACGATCAAGATCGCCGCCAGCAGCAGCAGCCCAACGTTCAGTATCCGCTGCAACCCCTTCGCAATCATTATCGAACGCGATGTTTTCGCCATAAGAACTCCCCTTAAATACCGCTAAAATTATCCGCGCATCCTAACATAGGCATTATCTTAAAATTTATTACCCTGATGAAATCACTTTAAACTCAATTTAATTCAATCAGTTACATTAGGATATTTCTGGTTGATATATTTGTAGCAAATTGAAATGTCAACTATGATGGGACATAGATCTTTACATAAAACTAATAACCTCGAATTAACAAGGGAATTCTTTATGCGCGCTAAACTTAACGGACTGGTCGCGGCGGGCCTGTTTACCTGTGCATTAACCGGCCACGCCGCCGGCCTGGTCACTCCTGATAACGATCTGCGCAACGACCTCGCCTGGTTGTCCGACCGCGGCGTGATTAACGTCAGTTTGTCCACCTGGCCACTGAGCCAGGAAGAAATCAGCTCGGTTATTTCACAAGCCAAGCCGGTAACCAATACCGAGAAAAGCGTTATTGACCGCGTTCAGCGCCGTGTCGATGCCCTGAAAGCCAATATCCGCGTCAGCGGCTATGCCTCTACCGACAAACCCGGTACCCCGCAGGGCTTCGGTCAGAATGAATATGCTGACGATCGCCTGACTATCGGCGCCGGTGCCAACGGCGAATTCTGGGACGTGCGTGTACAAGGTTCAGTCGAAGGCGATCAACGCGTCAGCGACGGCTCAAAATTCAACCTGAATGGCTCCTACGGCGCAGTAAAAATCTGGAACCAATGGCTGTCCTTCGGTGAAGTATCCCAATGGTGGGGCCCGGGTTACGACGGCAGCCTGATTCGCTCCGACGCCGCACGCCCGGTGGCCGGCTTTATGCTGCAACGCGCCGACCAGTCTCCGTTTGAAACGCCTTGGCTGTCCTGGATTGGCCGCTGGCAGTACCAGCTGACCGCAGGCCAGCTGTCGCAATATTCTTCCGTACCTGATACCAAGCTGATTGGTGGTCGCCTTACCATGATGCCGACCGATTTCCTGGAACTGGGTGCCTCACGCATTATGGAATGGGGCGGCAGCGGTCGACCTCAGTCCTTTAGCTCCTTCTGGGACGCATTCACCGGCAAGGATAACGATGATTCGGGCAAAGGCAACGATCCGGGCAACCAGCTCGCCGGCTTCGACTTCAAGCTGAAAATGCAGCCGTTGATTGGCCTGCCGGTAAGTTTATATGGTCAGTTGGTGGGTGAAGATGAAGCGGGCTTCCTGCCGTCACAAAACACCTACTTGCTGGGTCTGGAAGGCCACCCGGAATGGGGCCCAACCACCATCAACTGGTCTATCGAAGGGGCTGATACCCGTGCCGATATGAACCGCAAAAACTATGTTTACACCCATTACACCTACAAAGGCGGCTACTATCAGCAGGGTTATCCGCTGGGCCATGCGATGGGCGGTGACGGCCAAATGCTGTCCGGGCGCGTAGAACTGGTGCTGGATGACAGCCAACGCTGGAGCACCCGTTTGGTGTACGCCAAAGTGAACCCGAACAGCCAGTCAATCAACCATGCGTTCCCGAAATCTGACACGCTGAAAGGCATTCAACTCGGCTGGGGTTACACCCTGGATTCCCAGGTCAAGTTTGATACCAGCCTGTGGTATACCGATAACAATGCCAGCACCGCCGATGACGTGGGCGCAGGCATCAGCTTCGAAGTGCCTATCAATCTGTAATCATCCAGATGTAAAAAAACCCGCCGCGGCGGGTTTTTTGTTGGCATCAATCGGATACAGCTATTAACGCCATTCTTTAAAGCGGTTGATCAGCGCGTTGGTTGAGCTGTCGTGGCTGCTGACTTTCTCGCTACCCGCCAGCTCCGGCAGGATGCGGTTAGCCAGCTGTTTGCCCAGCTCTACGCCCCACTGGTCGAAAGTGAAGATGTTCAGGATCGCGCCCTGGGTGAAGATCTTGTGTTCATACAGCGCAATCAGGCTGCCCAGGCTGAACGGCGTGATCTCGCGCAGCAGGATGGAGTTAGTCGGACGGTTGCCTTCAAACACCTTGAACGGCGCCACGTGTTTGACTTCTTCCGCAGTCTTGCCCTGAGCGGCGAACTCTTCTTCCACCACCTCCAGCGACTTGCCGAATGCCAGCGCCTCGGTCTGCGCGAAGAAATTCGACAGCAGTTTAGCGTGGTGGTCGCTCAGCGGATTGTGGCTGATGGCCGGTGCGATAAAGTCGCAAGGAACCAGTTTGGTGCCCTGGTGAATCAGCTGGTAGAACGCGTGCTGGCCATTGGTGCCCGGCTCGCCCCAGATGATTGGGCCAGTCTGATAATCAACCGGGTTACCGTTACGATCCACGTATTTGCCGTTCGATTCCATATTGCCTTGCTGGAAGTAAGCGGCAAAACGGTGCATGTACTGGTCGTACGGCAGAATCGCTTCAGTCTCTGCACCGAAGAAATTGTTGTACCAGATGCCGATCAGCGCCAGCAGTACCGGCAGGTTTTGCTCCGCCGGGGTGTTCGCGAAGTGCTTGTCCATCTCGTGCGCGCCGCTCAGCAGCTGTTCGAAATTCTCATAGCCCAGCGACAACGCGATAGACAGGCCAATCGCCGACCACAGAGAATAACGGCCGCCAACCCAGTCCCAGAACTCGAACATATTGGCTGTATCAATACCAAACTCACCTACCGCCTTGCCGTTGGTGGACAGCGCCGCAAAGTGCTTAGCCACATGCTTTTGATCGCCGGCGGTGTTCAGGAACCAGTCGCGCGCGCTGTGGGCGTTGGTCATGGTTTCTTGCGTGGTAAAGGTTTTGGACGCCACCAGGAACAACGTGGTTTCCGGGTTCAGCGGTTTAAGCGTTTCGGCAATATGGGTGCCGTCAACGTTGGAGACAAAATGCATATTCAGGTGATTTTTGTAAGGACGCAGCGCTTCGGTAGCCATATAAGGGCCGAGATCCGAACCGCCGATACCGATATTCACCACGTCGGTAATCGCTTTGCCGGTATAGCCTTTCCAGTCGCCGCCAATCACGCGGTCGCAGAACTGTTTCATCTTGGCCAGCACCGCGTTCACTTCCGGCATCACATCTTTGCCGTCAACGATAATCGGGCTGTTGCTGCGGTTGCGCAGGGCAACGTGCAGCACCGCGCGGTCTTCGGTGCGGTTGATTTTCTCGCCGGCAAACATCGATTTGATCGCGCCTTGCAGATCGGTTTCTTTCGCCAGCGCCTGCAGCTTCTCCAGCGTTTCTGCGGTGATGCGGTTTTTAGAGTAGTCCACCAGCATCTGATCGTTGAAGGTGGCGGAGAAGCGAGAGAAACGGTCTTTGTCCTGAGCGAACAGATCGCTGATCCGGACATCTTTCATCTGTTCAAAATGTTGCTGCAGGGCTTGCCAAGCAGCGGTTTGACTAGGATTGATATTTTTCATAGCAACACTCTTAGGCTTGAGAATAAATGTGACGTGGTTGCCCGATTGTAGCCTGTTCGACCGTGATTATGATCTCTTTTCTTGCGATAGGCGCTAACTGTCAAACGTCCCCTGCATCGTTTCAGCCATTCCCCTATACTTTTGGATAACAGCCTGTTATCAGGGTTGCCGAACTGTCACTGAAATGTGCCATTGTTGCTGATAGCCTATTCGAGAAGGACCTCCACCATGGAATTATCTGCCCCACTGATGTTGGTGATCATCGGTTTAAGTTCACTGCTGGCGCAATGGCTGGCCTGGCTATTGCGGCTGCCAGCCATTCTGCCCCTGCTGTTGTTTGGCATCGTACTGGGGCCGGCAGTGCATCTGGTCCAGCCGGACGCGCTGTTCGGCGATCTGCTGTTCCCGCTGGTATCGCTGTCGGTGGCGATCATTTTATTTGAAGGCGCGCTGACGCTACGGGTAGAGGAAATACGCGGCCTGGGCGGCGTGGTGCGCAACCTGGTGACCATCGGCATGCTGATGACCTTCCTGGTGATTGGCGTCGCCTGCTGGTGGCTGCTGGGCTTTCCGCCCGAGCTGGCAGCGCTGATCGGCGCGGTAACGGTGGTGACCGGGCCTACGGTGATAGCCCCGCTGATGCGCGTGGTGCGGCCCAATGCCAATATCAACCAGGTGTTGCGTTGGGAAGGGATAGTGATCGACCCGGTTGGCGCCATCTTCACCCTGCTGGTGTTTGAGTTTATCGTGCTGAAGCAGCATTCGGAGTCCTATACCCACCTGTTTTGGACACTGGGCATTACCGCCGCCGTCGGCCTGGCGATCGGCGCGCTGTTCGGTTATCTGCTGGGGCTGGCGTTGCGCCGTGTCTGGTTGCCACGCTACCTGCAAAACCTGGCGGTGCTGGCGATCATGCTGACCGCCTTTGGCGTATCCAACGCCATTGCCGACGAATCCGGTCTGCTGACGGTGACGGTAATGGGCATTTGGCTGGCCAATATGCGCGATGTGGATACCAGCGACATTCTGGCGTTCAAGGAAGAGCTGTCGGCTATCCTGATTTCGGCGCTGTTCATCATTCTGGCGGCGCGGCTGGATATCCATGCGCTTTGGAACATGGGCTGGCCGCTGCTGGGTTTGCTGCTGGTGGTCCAGTTTATCGCCCGGCCGCTGTGCATTGCGGTGTCGACCTGGCGTTCTTCCCTGCATTGGCGCGACCGCCTGCTGCTGTGCTGGATAGCCCCACGCGGCATCGTCGCCGCAGCGGTCAGCTCGCTGTTCGCCCTGACATTGCAGCGCAGCGGCTATCAGGGTGCCGATCGGCTGGTGACCGTGGTGTTCGCCGTCATCATCGGCACGGTGGTGTTGCAAAGCCTGACCAGCGGCATGATGGCGCGCTGGCTGCGGGTACAGCAGCAAAAACCGCGCGGCGTGCTGATCGTCGGCGCCAACAGCGTGGCACGCATGCTGGCACAGGCGTTGATAAAAATGAACATCCCGGTGCTTGTCACCGACAGCAGTTGGGAATATTACCGCCAGGCGCGTATGGAGGGTATTCCCGCCTATTATGGGCATGCTTACTCCGAACATGCCGAGAACTACCTCGATCTGAGCGATACCGCGCAGGTGTTGGCGCTCTCGCCCAATCGCCATCAGAATGCGCTGGCGGTGTACCACTTCGGCCATATCTTCGGTGACGAACAGGTCTTCGCCATCCGCTCCGGCGCACCGCTGAAAGGGCGTGGCAACAGCTCGGAAAGTTCGCGCTTCCGCCGCCACGAAATCCTGTTCAATCAGGAGGCCACCTACGGCCGGTTAAGCAGCCTGATCGCCAAAGGCGCGACCATCAAGGCCACCAAGCTGAACGAAAACTTTGGCTGGCTGGAATATCTGGAAAAACATCAGGGCGTTATTCCGCTGTTGTGCCAACGCGAGGATGGCAAGCTGCAACCGATAGGCACCGGTTTTGTCCCCGCCATACCCTGCACGCTGATAGCGTTAGTGCAAATTGAAAATCCCTCAACGTCTGACCGTTGACACAAGCGCAATAACCGGCTATTCCTATCAGCCTACTTGCGCACCCGGTGCGCAAGCCAGAAGAGGCGCGTCGCCCAGGTAGAGTGTCAGAGGAGCCGTTTCCCATGACGGCACTTGAGGGGGAGCGACGCCGAGGTAGGGTGATGCACGGCATTCATCGTATCGGCTACAGGGGCTGAATCCCCTGGGTTGTCACCAAAGTTTGCCCCGCGGGGGCAATCAGCAAGGTGGGGCGCTTCTGGGTGTATCGTAGTTTCAACCTCTACGTCTGCCCCCTGTTTATCGCTCTCCCCTTGTGCCAAGGCTATGGAAAAAAGTGCTCTCAAAATAGGGCATCCCTGACACGAGGTTTTACATGAACCAAGCAGCACCCCAAAATTCTACCGTTGTGGCCAAATTCGGCGGCACCAGCGTTGCCGACTATGAAGCCATGAACCGCAGCGCCGACGTCGTACTCGCCAATCCGCAGGTCCGCCTGGTGGTCTTATCCGCTTCTGCAGGCGTCACCAACCTGCTGGTCGCACTGGCCGAAGGCAGCGACGCCGACAAACGCAACTACCAGCTCGATGAAATCCGCCGCATCCAGTACGCCATTCTCGACCGCCTCGATAACCCGGCGGTGATCCGCGAGGAAATCGACCGCATGCTGGAAAACATCGCCATGCTGTCCGAAGCGGCGGCGCTGGCGACCTCTACGGCACTGACCGACGAACTGGTCAGCCACGGCGAACTGATGTCCACCCTGCTTTTCGTTGAGATCCTGCGTAGCCGCAAGGTGCAGGCGGAGTGGTTTGACGTGCGCAAGGTGATGCATACCGACGATCATTTCGGCCGCGCCACGCCGGACAGCGCGGTATTGAAAGAACTGACCCAGACGCTGCTCAAACCGCGTCTGCAGGAAGCGCTGGTAGTCACGCAAGGCTTTATCGGCAGCGAACCGAAGGGCCGCACCACCACACTGGGCCGTGGCGGCAGCGATTACACCGCCGCCCTGCTGGGTGAAGCGCTGAGCGTCAGCCGGGTGGATATCTGGACCGACGTACCTGGCATCTACACCACCGACCCGCGCGTGGTCCCTACGGCGAAGCGCATCGACAGAATCACCTTTGAAGAAGCGGCTGAAATGGCCACCTTCGGCGCGAAGGTGCTGCACCCGGCCACCCTGCTGCCGGCAGTACGCAGCGATATTCCGGTGTTTGTCGGTTCCAGCAAGGATCCGTCCGCCGGCGGCACCCTGGTGTGCAATACCACCAAGAACCCGCCGCTGTTCCGCGCATTGGCGCTGCGCCGCAAACAAACCCTGTTAACGCTGCACAGCCTCAATATGCTGCACGCACGCGGTTTCCTGGCCGAAGTGTTCAGCATTCTGGCGCGCCACAATATTTCGGTAGATTTGATCACCACCTCCGAAGTCAGCGTGGCACTGACCATGGACACCACCGGCTCCACCTCCACCGGCGGCAGTCTGCTGACCACCTCGCTGCTGACCGAGCTGTCGTCGTTGTGTCGGGTGGAAGTGGAGGAGAACCTGGCGCTGGTGGCGATAATCGGCAACAAGCTTTCCCAGGCCTGCGGCGTGGGCAAAGAAGTATTCGGCGTGCTTGATCCGTTCAATATCCGCATGATCTGCTACGGTGCCAGCAGCTACAACCTGTGCTTCCTGGTACCGGGCGATGACGCCGAACAGGTAGTGCGTACTCTGCATCACAATCTGTTCGAATAACCGGATCTCACCCCATTGCGGGCGCAGCATGCTGCGCCCCTACGTCTAAAAAAGGCCGTTCATAATTTGTAGGGGCCCAGCACGCTGAACCCGCAAAAAAACATAACTCCATCCCATAATTCCCTTTTTGGCTAAGGAAAACCCTATTCATGCTGGCATTACTAACCCGATTATTCCCCCTGTGGGCGGTGCTGCTTGCCGCCGCCGCCTACGCTACACCCACCACCTTCACCGGTATTGGTCCCTACGTCAGCCCGCTGCTGATGCTGATCATGTTCGCCATGGGCGTCACGCTGCGGCTGGATGACTTCAAGCGCGTGCTGTCGCGCCCCGCTCCTGTGGCGGCGGGCATCTTTCTGCATTACCTGATCATGCCGCTGGCGGCCTGGTTGCTGGCCATGCTGTTCCATATGCCGCCGGATCTTTCCGCCGGGATGGTGCTGGTCGGGAGCGTAGCCAGCGGCACCGCCTCCAACGTAATGATCTACCTGGCAAAAGGGGATGTAGCACTGTCGGTGACCATTTCGGCGGTCTCCACGCTGGTGGGCGTATTCGCCACGCCACTGCTGACCCGCCTGTATGTGGATACCGAAATCAGCGTCGATGTGATGGGCATGCTGCTGAGCATCCTGCAGATCGTCGTGATCCCGATTGGCCTCGGCCTGATCGTGCATCACACCTTTACCAAAACCGTCAAACGTATCGAGCCATTCCTGCCGGCGCTGTCGATGGTCTGCATCCTGGCGATCATCAGTGCGGTAGTCGCAGGCAGCCAGAGTCACATCGCCTCCGTCGGGCTGGTAGTGATCATCGCAGTGATCCTGCATAACGGCATTGGCTTATTGAGCGGTTACTGGGGCGGCAAACTGTTCGGCTTCGACGAATCCACCTGCCGCACGCTGGCCATTGAAGTCGGCATGCAGAACTCCGGGCTCGCGGCGACGCTGGGCAAGATTTACTTCTCTCCGCTGGCCGCGCTGCCGGGCGCCCTGTTCTCCGTGTGGCATAACCTTTCCGGCTCGCTGCTGGCAGGGTACTGGTCTGGCCGACCGATCAAGAAAAAATAATCTCACGCCGGGGCGCAGTCATTTGCGCCCCCCACTCCGCTTCTGCGAAATTTCGTATTTCCCACCGGTTGGATTGTCAGAATTACCTCCATCCCTTATTATCCCCCGACAAAATAAAAATTCAGATTCTTCTTAACTCTGCCGATAACCGGAAGTAAGAGCGAAAAGAAAAAAACCAACGAGTGAGTCTTATTACCTCCTTTGGGGTAATTAATGGGCATGCATTGAAAAATAAAAACAAGCAGCCTAATTATTATTGGTAATAATAAAAACCCACCTTCTTATTTGCCCTGAGCAATAAAAGAACCCCGCAATGTGATTGTCGCTCGCTGTTTCGGGCCGGCCACCGGCCGTCCGTTATTGACCCTCATGGATTGAGCAGGCTGCCCGGCAGCTTCTCATAATGGATTACAATGATTAAAAAAACCCTTGTCCTGGCGCTGCTGTTCAGCAACGCACTCCCCGCCGCTACTCTGCCAGAAATGGGTGATTTTTCACCGATGAGCGAATCACGCCGCGCCTTGCAAGACAGCACGCGTGAAGTGAATCAGCAGATAGAACAACGCCGTTATCAGCAGCTCAAGCAACAGCAACTCTTGGCGGAACCCGCACCTGCGCCCCCGGCGCTACCGCGTTCTGCGCAGTGCTTGCCGATCGGTGGCGTGTATTTACAGGGGATCACCCTGCTGTCCGCGAAAGATTTGGCAACGCTGAGCGCCTTGCCGCAGCGCTGTATCAGCAGCAATGACATTAACCGACTTACGCGCGAATTAACTCGGTTATACGTCGATAAAGGTTACATCACCGCGCGCGTGCAATTTGTTCGCCCTAATACCGATGGCGAATTAGGGCTGCGGGTCACCGAAGGGTTTATCGAAAAAATAGAGGGTGGCGACCGCTGGGTGAATAGCCAATTATTATTCCCCGGGCTCGAAGGCAAACCCTTGCAATTAACTCAGCTCGATCAGGGATTGGATCAAGCCAATCGTTTGCAATCAAACAAAACCCGGTTGGATATATTGCCGGGAAATCAAACAGGCGGCTCCATTATTCGCCTGAATAACCAACACGCCAAGCCTTGGCAACTGACGGCCACGACGGACAATTACGGCCAAAAAAACACCGGCCAGTGGCTGGCACGCACGACCGCCACGCTGGACAGCCCATTCGGCCTGTCGGATTTCGTCAGCCTGAACGCCGCCAGCACGCTGAAAGACTCGGCGCAGCGCTATAACCGCGCCTACACTCTGCTCTATTCCCTGCCCTATGGCGCTTTCACCTTCAGCGGATTCGCCAGCTATTCGGAATACGTGAACCATCAGCAGTTGACGTTCAACCGCTATAAGCTGCACGGCCAGACTCAGCAATATGGCCTGCGCGGCGACTATGTGTTTTACCGCGATCGCGATCAGATCAATGCCCTCAACGGCCAGCTCACTCATAAACGCATCGATAACTATTTCGACACCGTGCGCATCGGCCTCAGCAGCCCAACGCTCAGCCTGTTTGAACTGGGGATCAACCACCTGCAGATCCTGCCCACCGGCCTGATCAGCGCCAACCTCAGCGTGGAGCAGGGATTACCCTGGTTTGGCGCGGATCGTCACGCCGCGACCGGGCTACCCGACGCTCAATTCACCAAAGGCAAACTGTTTGCCAACCTCAGTCAACGTGTACAGCTTGCCGGTTCAATTTATCAGCTCAGCAACCTGCTGTACGGACAATACAGCCGCGATAGCCTGCCTGGCGTGGAATGGCTCAGCCTGACCGACCGCAGCGCAATCCGCGGGTTCAGCCGCAGCACGCTGTCCGGCGACAACGGTTGGTATCTGCAAAATACCCTGTCGCGCAACTTCAGCCTGGGTCATAGCACCCTCATTCCGCGTATCGGCGCCGACGTGGGGCGGGTCCTGCCGCGCGACAATCGGCCATCGGGCTGGCAAAGCAGCGCCGGCCTGAGCGCCGGCGCCACCCTGCGTTACCAGCGGGCAATTCTCGACGTAGAAGCCAGCCGCGGGTGGATCCTGTCCGAGCACCCGATGCCGGATGATCCGATCCAACTGCTGGCGCGCTTCTCATACACCTTTTAGTCAGCGTTTTTGCACTACCACAGCGATATAGGGAGATACATGGATGAAAAATAATAACTTCAGGCTTTCCGCAGCGGGCAAGCTGGCCGCGTCACTGGCGATCATTCTCGCCTCGTACGGCGCCGGCTACGCGGGGGAGATCGTAGCGGCCAATGGGGCCAACGGCCCCGGCGTTTCCACCGCCGCCACCGGCGCGCAGGTAGTCAACATCGTGACGCCCAACGATCACGGACTGTCGCATAACCAGTATCAGGACTTTAACGTCAACCAGCCGGGCGCCGTGCTGAATAACTCACGCGACGCTGGGCAGTCGCAACTGGCCGGCCAACTGGGCGCCAACCCGAACCTGAATGGTCAGGCAGCCAGCGTGATCCTCAATGAAGTGATCAGCCGCAATCCGTCACTGTTGCACGGCCAGCAGGAAATCTTCGGCATGGCGGCCGACTATGTGCTGGCCAATCCGAATGGTATCAGCTGCGACGGCTGCGGCTTTATCAATACCAGCCGTTCATCGCTGGTGGTGGGCAACCCACTGGTGGAAAACGGCATGCTGCAGGGCTACAGCACGCTGGGTAACGCGAATACCCTGAGCCTTGAAGGCAAACTTAACGCCGGCGGCGTGCTGGATCTGATCGCACCGAAAATCGACAGCCGTGGCGAGGTGATCATCGCGCCGGTATTCGACAAAAAAACCGGAAAAACGGTATCGGATATCAACGCCATCAGCGGCAATAACCGCGTGTCGCGCGATGCGCAAGTGCTCAGCAGCGAAAAGCCGCTGAGCGCGTTGGACAGCTACTACCTTGGCAGCATGCAGGCCGGGCGCATCAACATTATCAATACGGCAGCCGGCAGCGGCGTGAAGCTGGCAGGCAACCTGCGGGGCAGCGACGACATCAGCGTGAAAGCCTACGACATCCGCGCCGACAGTCAGGTCAGTGACGCCAGCACCAGCCGCAACAGCAGTGAGAACTATCAAAACTATCGCGGCGGTATCTATATCAATGACCGCAGCACCAGCCAGAAACTGACGCGCACCGAACTGGTGGGCAAAAATATCAGCCTGCTGGCCGATAACAGCAACCACCTGACCGCCACCGACATTCGCGGGGATGAGATCAAACTGCAAGGCGCCAGCCTGACGCTCGACGGCCAACAGTTGAAGCAAACCCAGGGCCAGACCAACGACCAATGGTTCTACTCCTGGCAGTACGACGTGACACGAGAAAATGAGCAGATCCGGCAAGTCGGCAGCACCGTCACCGCAATCAAAAACGCCACGCTGACCGCCACTGCGCAAGATGTGAAGCTACTCGGTGCCACGGTTGCAGCGGGCGACGCACTTAAAATCGAGGCCAGCCGCGATGTGCAAATCGCCGGGCTGATCGAGCGGGACAAAACCAGCGAGCGCGGTTACCAGCGCAACCATACTTCCAGCCTGCGCACCGGCAATTGGAACAACAGCAACGAAACCGAGAGCCTGAAAGCCAGCGATTTGCACGCCGGCGGTGAACTGGATCTTAAAGCCGGCAACAGCCTGCTCACTCAAGGCGCCAAAGTCCATGCGAAGGGCAACCTCACCGTAAACGCCAACGAACGTATCAACGTCGACGTGCAAAAGACCGCTAACACGAAAAGGGTACACGACAATAAAACCTCGTGGGGCGGGATCGGCGGCGGCGATAATAAAGACAACAGTAACCGTCACGAGACCAGCAACGCCTCCGAACTGACCGCCGACGGTACCCTGCGGCTTAACGGCAAGCAGGGCGTGGCCATTACCGGCAGCAAAGCGAGAGGCAAACAAGGCGGTTTCGTTGAAGCCGCTGCCGGTGGCCTACGTATTGATAACGCCCTCAGCACTACCGTGGACAGGATTGATGCCCGCACCGGTACCGCCTTCAACATCACCAGCAGTTCGCAAAAGTCCAATAACAGCCATCAGCACACTACCGCCAGTGAACTGGTTTCCGATACCAACCTGCAGTTGGTCAGCCATCAAGATACCGACGTGGTGGGCAGCAAGGTGAGCAGCGTCGGTAAGCTGGACGTCCGCTCCGGCGGCAATATCAACGTCAAGGCCGCCGAGCAGCAGCAAAGCATCGACGAACGGAAAACAGCGCTCGCCATCAACGGCTATGCCAATGAGAAAGGCGACAAGCAATACCGCGCCGGTCTGCGCCTTGAACATACCAGCGACAGCGATAAAACCACCCGTACCGAACATCAGGCATCCATGCTGAGCGGTGGCAGCGTAGCACTGGAAGCGGATAAAGACGTGACCTTCAGCGGCTCCAAACTGGTTACCACGCAAGGCGATGCCGGCATCAGCGGCAATAACGTCGCCTTCCTGGCAGCCGATGACAAAACCACCTCGGATACCGAAACGACCAAAATCGGTGGCGGCGTCTATTACACCGGCGGCATCGACAAACTCGGTTCCGGCATCGAGGGCGGCTATGAGAACGGCAAAACCCACGCGGAAAACAGCAAGGCGGTCACCTCCGGCACTCATGTCGCAGGCAACCTGACGATTACCGCTAAAGATCGGCTAACCCAGCAGGGCGCGCAGCATCAGGTGGGTGGAAAATATCAGGAAAAAGCCGCCAACGTCTCCCATCTTGAGGCCACTAACAGCGAAAGCAGCACTACCCGCAAAACAGACGTCGGCGTGGATATCGGCGCCAACCTCGATTACAGCGCGGTTACCCGCCCGGTGGAACGCGCGGTGGGTAAAGTCGCCCAGTTGGACGCCAGCGGCGTCATTAACGAAATCGGCGGTATCGGCGCGCCGAATGTCGGGCTGGATATCGGCGCCAAGGGCGGCAGCAGTGAAACGCGCACCGGCGATTCAAAGGCGGTAGTCAGCAACATTACCGCCGGGGCGATAGAGGTGACCGCTACTGGCGAAGTACACGATCGCGGCACCCAATATCAGGCGACGCAAGGCGCGGTAACGCTGACGGCGGACAGGCATCGCAGTGAGGCGGCGGAAAACCGCCAACAGGCAAACCGCAACGAAACTCACGGCAGCGCCGGCTTACGCGTCTATACCACCACCGGCAGCGATTTGACCGTGGACGCCAAAGGCGAAGGCGGCAGCAAACGCAGTGAAAGTTCGGCCGGCCAGGCGGCCACCGGCAGCATCAGCGCCGCCAAAGGTATCGACATCCGGGTTAAAAAGGACGCGGTTTATCAGGGTACCGCGCTGGACGCCGGTGACGGCAAGGTGCGGGTGAAAGCCGAAGAGGGCAACATCCGTTTTGATCAGGCCACCGATACCCACCATGAGAGCCACAATGGCTTCACGGTCAAGGCCTCGGCCAAAGGCGGCTCCACGCCAGAAACCAAAAACGTTGGCGTCGGGTTTGGCGGTGGTCGCAGCCAGGGTGAAAGCGACGGCAGCAGCGCACAGGTCAGCAACATCGGCGGCAACCAGGGCGTGGAGCTGGACGCAGGCCGCGATCTTTCGCTGCAAGGCAGCGTGCTGACCAGCGACGGTGACGTTACGCTCAAGGCGGGCAATCAGGTTGCACTGACGGCGGCGGACGCCCACCAGAAGCGTAAGGATGATAGCCTGTCGGGCAATATCGATCTCGGTGGCAACAGCACCGACTCCGCCAAAAAGAGCGGTGGCGGCATTTCCCTTGGCGGCGCGTTTGATATCGCCAAGGTAAATGAATCCTCCACCACCCATAAGGGCGGCAAGGTCACCAGTGGCGGCGCCGTGAAGATTACCGCCGGCGGCACAGGAAATGACGCCTTGCATCTACAGGGCGCCGAAGTCACTGGCAGCAGCGCTTCGCTCGAAGCGAAAAATGGCGGCATCGTGCTTGAGTCGGTACAAAACCAGGAGCAGAAAAACAATGTGAATCTGGGGCTGAAGGCCAACGCCAAAGGCGGTCAATCCTTCAACAAGGATGCCGGCGGCAAGGTTGACACCGCCAGCGGCAGCGATACCCACACCCTGGGTGCCGGCGTGAAGGTCGGCGTGGATCAACTGGAGAAAACCACGCAGGGCAACACCCTGATTAACGCCGGGAAAGTGACGCTCAACAGCGACAAAGATACCCGGCTGGCCGGCGCCCGGGTGGACGCCGATCAGGTTCAGGGCAACATCGGCGGCGATCTGCGCGTCGAAAGCCGCAAGGACAACGAAAGCAGCGTGAAGGTCAATGTGGATGTCGGCCTGAGTCACACCAACGATCCGGCCAGCAGCATCACCTCAAAATTGTCGAAAGTGGGTACTCCGCACTATGCGGGTAAAGTGAAGGAGAAACTGGAAGGCGGCATCAATAAAGTGGCCGACGCGACCACCGACAAGTACAACAGCCTGGCCCGTCGCCTCGATCCGAAGCAGGATACCGCCGGTACGGTCAGTTTCAGCAAGACCGATGGCAAGGTGACGCTGCCGGAAACGCCGGCGGGTGCAAAAGAGAAAGGCCCCTTGTGGGATCGCGGTGCTCGCTTCCTGGGCAACAAGTCCAAAGAAGCGCTGACCGGCCCTGCCGGGCTGCAAGGGCAGTTCAAGGTGAACGCCGATGTGGTCGATAACGATGCGGTTGGCGTGCAGTCCGCCATCAGCGGGAAAAATGGCGTTGCGCTGAACGTGCAAGGGAAAACCCACCTGACCGGCGGTGAGATCCGCAGCCAGCAGGGCCAGGTAGCATTGGGTAACGGCAAGGTGGAACGGCAGGATGTGACAGGCAACCGCTATCAGGGCGGCGGGCATCTTGATGCGGCGGCTTCTGCCGGCGCGCTGCTCGGTATCGCCGGTAAAAGCGCGGTCAAACTGGAAACGCCGGTTGGCGGCTACATCAATAATCAGGCCGCCGATGCCAAGGCGGGGGTCTTTTCGGGTAAATAAACCGCGGTAAATAAACCTGCAATGCCCCCGATTTAATCGGGGGCATTTTTTTACAGCGTGCTCGGCGTATCGTCCCACTCACGCTCATCATCGCGTTCATCCTGATCCAGCACGTTATAGGCCACCGCGCAGAACAGCGAGTTCAGGCGTTTCATATCCCCCAACAACCCCAGATGCAGCGAACTGGTTTCGATGCTTTGCACGTTCTGCTGATGCAGGCGATCGACGTGCGCATGCGCGTAGCGGCGATCCAGAATGCGGAAACGGTGCTTGGAGCGTCGCAGCCGTTTGGCGCTGGTAAGATCGCCGGACAGGAACACTGACAGGCTCAGGCGCAGGTTGCCGACCAGCCGTTCATGCAGCGTATCCAGCTCCGCCAACCCTTCCGCCGAGAACGCTCGCCGTGCCGCGTGCGATTTCGCCGCCACGTCACCGGTCATGCGCTCAATGATGTCCCCGGCTTGCTCCAGGTTCAGCGCCATTTCGATGATTTCCGCCCAACGGCGCGAATCCTCCTCGCCCAAATCCTCTTTCTGGATCTGCGCCAGGTACAACTTGATGGCGGTATACAACACGTCGACATCGTCGTCCAAGCGGCGCACCTCTTTATCCTGCCCATTCTTGCCGTGCAGCACTTCGCGGAGCAGGATCATCATGTGTTCCACCACGTCGCCCATGCGCAGGGTTTCACGCGCCGCATTGGCCAGCGCCAGCGTCGGCGTATCCAGCGCGCTGGCGTCCAGGTGTCGCGGCCGCAGGCGGGGATCGTCGGCCGCCACATCGGCAATCAGGGTTTCGCATAAACGCGCCATCGGCCCGGCCAGCGGGATCAGTATCAGGCAGCGGATCAGGTTATAGAAGACGTGAAAGTAGATCACCAGTTCTTCGTTTTCGCCCGGCAGACGGGTCATTACCTCCGCCAGATAAGAGACAAACGGCAGTACCAGCACGCAGCCTACCAGCTTGAACAGCAGGCTGCCGAGCGCCACCCGACGGCCGGCGGCGTTCTGGCCGCTGGTATTGATGACCGCCAGCAAGCCACTGCCGAGATTGGCGCCAATTACCAGACACAGCGCCACTTTCAGCGAGATCACGCCGGATGCGGTAAGAGTGGCGGTCAACAATACTGCCGCCAGGCTGGAATAGCTGACGATGGCGAACAACGCGCCGGTAAGGGCATCCAGCATCACGTCGCCGGTCAGCGACGAAAACAGCACTTTCACGCCCGCCGCCTGGGTAATGGGCGTCGCGGCGGCCACGATCAGCTCCAATGCCAATACGATCAGCCCAAGGCCGATGCACACGCGCCCCATTTGGCCAACCCGGGTTTGCTTGCGGCTGAGGAACAGGAAAACACCGACCAGAATCAACAGCGGCGACAGCCAGGAAAGATCGAAGGTCAGCACTCGCGCCATCAAGGCGGTGCCGACGTCGGCACCCAACATGATCACCAGCGCAGGCGCCAGCCCCACCAACCCTTGCGCGACGAAAGAGGTGACCAGCAGCGCGGTAGCGTTGCTGCTTTGCACCAGCGCGGTTACGCCGATACCGGAGACGAACGCCAGCGGTTTTTTCTCGACGCTGTCGCTCAATACCCGGCGCAGATTAGCGCCGTAGACCCGCATAATACCGGTGCGCACGATGTGGGTGCCCCACACTAACAGCGCCACGGCGGAAAGCAGGTGAAGAAGGGTCAACACGGAAAATACGCTCCATTAACGCCCGGCAGGAAAAATCAAATCCATACCCTATGAATTTCGGGCTGCAGGACGGCGGCAAGCGGGTGAATCCCCAGGAGCTTACTCAAGTAAGTGACTGGGGTGAGACCGCGCGGCCAACACACCTGCAGCTTGAAAGGCGACGGGTATAGCAGGCTATCCTGCCTGCCGGGCGGTAGTCGGGCAGGACAGCGGTAACAGGCTGCAGACCGCATATTGGAGGGTTAACGCAACGGCAGGAATTATCCTGGAGTTATCATTGAGTGCCGCAGCGAAGTCATGCAACTTCCCGTAATGTAACAGTTTCCAAGTGTAGCCCAATTTCGCTGCCGTCGGGCCGCAAATCCTCGACCGACCGGTTGAGCGCGTCAACCAACAGCTCGATGCCACGAACCTGGACACGGTAGCGTACCACATTCCCCAGCAGGCTATGGCTGATGATCATCCCCTCAATCCCCTGCCCGGCCGGCAGCAGCGCGATCGATTCAGGACGTATCGCCACCTTGCCGGCATAATTGCGGCCGGTAAGTGCGCTCGCCTGTTCGGCACTCAGCAAGTTGTAGTTGCCGATAAACCCGGCGGCGAAAACGTTAGCCGGCTGGGTGTACAGGGTTTCCGCATCGCCGCTCTGCACGATTTGGCCCTTGTTCATCAGCACGATGCGATCCGACAACGTCAGCGCCTCTTCCTGATCGTGGGTGACGAAGATTGCCGTCAGGTTCAGCTCGCGCTGGATACGGCGGATCTGTTCGCGCAGGTGTTTGCGGATACGTGCATCCAGCGCCGACAGCGGCTCGTCGAGCAGCAGCAGGCGCGGGCGTGTCACCAACGAGCGCGCCAGCGCCACCCGCTGACACTGCCCGCCGGACAGCTGATGCGGGTAACGCTTCGCCAGTTCGGTCAACTCCACCAGCGCCAGCACTTCCTGTACCCGCTGGAGGATCTGCCCGGCCGCCAGCTTCTGCATTTTCAATCCAAACGCCACGTTGCCTTCAACGGTCATGTTAGGGAACAGCGCATAGCTCTGGAACACCATGCCGATACCGCGCTTTTGCGGCGGCACCGGCACCAGATCCTGGCCCTGCAGCAAGATTTGCCCGCTGTCGACCGATGTCAGCCCCGCCAGACAACGCAGCAGCGTGGATTTACCGCAACCGCTCGGCCCGAGCAGCGTGACGAACTCGCCCTCCTCGGCGGTGAAATCGATATCCTGAAACACCTGGGTTTGGCCATAGCGTTTGTTGAGGCGGGTGACGGTGAGATATGCCATGCGTTAACCCTTATTTTTATTCAGCAAATTCGCCAACCAGGTGACAATCAGCACCACAGCGAAATAAGAAATGACCAGTGCGCTGGTAAAGTGGCCGCTGCCGTTGCGCATGTTATAGAGATAAACCTGCAGCGTTTCATACTGGCTGCCCACCAGCAGGTTGGCGAAGACGAATTCGCCAATCAGGAACGAGAACGACAGCAGCACCGCAATCATCCCGCCCTTGCGCAGGTTCGGCAGCACTACCAGCAGCGCCGCCTGCCAGGTGCTGGCACCCAATAGGTGTGCCGCGTCCATCAGATCACGCAGGTTGATCGCCTGCATGTTGTTGCTGATGGCGCGGTAAATAAACGGCAGGGCAATCGAGAAGTAGCAACCGATCAGGATCCAGGGCGTACCGAGCAGCGGCAGCGGATCGGCGGCGAACAGCTGCATCAGCCCTACCGCCGACACCACAGGCGGCACGGCGAACGGTAGCAGGATCAGCACGTTCATCACCGCGTCCAGTTTGGGAAAATAGTACGCAATCACAAACATCATCGGCAAAATCACTACCACCGCCAGCACCAAAGTGCCGAAACAGATCAGCAACGAGTGCCACAGCGCCAGCAGGAAACGCGGGTCGCTCCACAACGTCGTCATCCACTTCAGGGTAAAACCGTCCGGCAGGATAGTGGCGCCCCACTGGGTGGCCAGCGCGTAAATCAGCGTCGCCGCCAGCGGTAACAGCAGGATCAGCAACAGCAGACTGGTCACGACGCGGTGGTAGCCGGTTTCAAAACGGGACATGGCCGCCCTCCGCAATATTATGATTATGAGCGCGCATTCAGGTAGCTCCTGCGCAACAGCCATTGATGGATCAGGGTAATAAACGCCATCATCGCCACCAACAGCATCGCCAGCGCGCTGGCCAGGTTCGGATCGAGGGAGATGTCTCCCGCCACCAGCGACGAAATACGTATCGGTATCACGTTGAAATTGCCGGTGGTCAGCGCATATACGGTGGCATAGGCCCCCAGCGCATTGGCCAGCAGGATGACAAAGGTGCCCATCAGCGCCGGTGCCAGCACCGGCAGGCCGATGTGCCGCCAGTAGCGCCAGGGGCTGGCGCCAAGCAGCGAGGCCGACTCGCGCCAGTCTTCGCGCAGCGCATCAAACGCCGGGTACAACAGCAATACGCCCAGCGGGATTTGGAAGTAGGTGTAAAGCACGATCAACCCGGTTTTGGAGTAAAGGTTAAAGCTCTCCATCAGGCCGTACTTGCGTAGCAGCAACGTCAGGCAGCCGTTCAGCCCCAGCAGGATGACAAAGGCGAAGGCCAGCGGCACCCCCGCAAAATTGCTGGTCATATTGGTAAACGACATCACAAAATCATGGAACCGCGTCTGGCCCAGTTGGCGCAGCGAGTAACTGCCGACCAGGGCAATCAGCAGCCCATAAACGCTCGACCAGAGGGAAATCTCCAGCGAGAACTGAAATGCCTGCAGATAGAACGGTGAGGTCAGGACGTCAACGTAGTTACCCAGCCCCCAGCCGCGGGTCTGGCTGAAAAAACTGCCGACCGCAATCCACACCAGCGGCGCGATTTGAAACGCGCCGAACAGCAGCATAAACGGCAGCAGGCACAGCGCGGCAATCCACTTAGCTTTCATTTTCACCCTTATGCCAACAGCGCACGGCAGCGCGGCTTGTCGTGTGCCACCTGCAACACCTCGCACAGCGTGCCGCACAGGTCGGTTTGCTGCGGATTGGCGTCGTTCTGGCTGAAAGCCGCACCGAACACAAACAGCGGCACCTGTCGCTCTTCCGGTAACACGCCGCCGTGGCTACGGTCGTCATTCATGCCGTGATCGGCCGTCACCATCACCTGATATCCGGCGCTTAACCAGTCGCCCAGATAGCGCGACAGCACGCCGTCGGCATTACGCGCCGCGTTACGGTACTGCGGTGAAGACAGGCCAAAACGGTGCCCGGCATCGTCGATGTTCATTGGGTGGATCAGCAGGAAATCGGGCTGATGACGGCGACGCAGGCTTTCGGCGTCGTCAAACAGATGGGAGTCCGGATAGCGATCGTCATAATAAAAATGGCCGTGCTGAATGGGCAGCCCGGTATCGTCGGTATGGCGATCGCGCGCGGCGTCGAACGGGGTACGGTTATACAGCTCACTGAACCAATGGTAGGCGGCCGCAGCGGTTGTCAGCCCTGCGGCGCGCGCATAGTGAAACACGCTTTGCTGATGCGAGAGGCGCGATACCTGGTTATGCACCACACCGCTCTCCACCGGCGGCACGCCGGTGAGAATGCATTCATACAACGGCCGAGAGAGCGAAGGCAGCTCGCTCTCCAACTGATACAACCGTCCGCGCCCTGCCGCACACTCGGCCTGCAGATATCCCATGGCGTCATGCGCCACCTGATAGTTCAGGCCGTCCAGCAGCACGAGGATCGTTTTCATGATGGTTTAACTCACTGCTGCATAAACATAATGACGTTTTCCTGCCACTGGCGTGGCAGCGTTTTGGCGCTTTGCTCCCAAGCCGCCGGATCGGCGATCGGATGGGCGTTTTTATACTGTTCGGCAGGCAGCAGCTTGGCTTTTACGTCGTCCGGCAGCGTCAGGTGTTCCGCGCGGATCGGGCGAGCATAGCCGCGCGCCAGGTTGATCTGACCGGCATCGGAGAAGATGTATTCGCGCGCCAGCTTGGCGGCGTTCGGGTGTTTGGCGAATTTGTTGATGATGGTGGTATAGCCTGACGTGATTGAACCGTCGGACGGGATCAACACTTCAAAGCGGGTTTTGTCGATCTGGTCACGGTAGTTCAGACCGTTGAAGTCCCACACCACGCCGACCTGCACTTCGCCTTTTTCCAGCGAAGCGATCACCGGGTTACTCAGGCTCAGGCGCCCGGCCTTGGCCAGTTTGCCGAAGAACTCCAGGCCCGGCTTCAGGTTTTTCTCGTTGCCGCCCATGGCGTAAGTGGCCGCCAGCACGCCGCTTGCCGCCTGCGAGGCAGTGCCGACGTCACCGATAGTAACCTGATAAGTGCCTTTCAGCAGATCGGCCCAACTGTGCGGGATCTCTTTCACCTGCTGTTTGTTAATGATGAAGGCGATGGTGCCGGTGTAAGCCAGCGCCCAATGACCATCCTTGTCTTTCGCCCAGTCAGGCACCTGTTCCCAGGTCGACGGCTTATAAGGTTGCGTCACCCCTTTTTGCACCGCGATCGGGCCGAATGCCGCCCCCACGTCACCGATATCCGCCGTGGCATTGCCTTTTTCCGCGTCGAACTTGGCGATTTCCTGCGCCGAGCTCATGTCGGTATCGACATGCTTCAGGCCATACTTGCTCTGCAGATCCTGCCAGGTGTCTTTCCAGTTGGCCCAGCTGTCCGGCATGCCGACGCTGTTGACTTCACCTTCCTTCTTGGCTGCCTGCTCCAGCGCCGCCAGATCGGGATCTGCGGCCCAGCTCATCTGGCTGGTCAGTACAATGGCACTGGTTAACACAGAAGCGCACAAACGTTTCATAACAGATGCTCCAGGTGGTAGTGTGGGAGTGGCTGGACTAGTCCAGCAAGAACCAAGCCAATCTAATGGACGAATGTGATAATTATATGTCAGTCCAAAAAAGCAGCAGTTTTATCTCATTTGCGTCCCCGAACCCGCGCCGCTGGTCTACCTTAACGAAGGCGAAACGCACTGAAATGGGGCACCTGTTGCATGAATGATGTACCGACCACGGTCGCGACCCTCTGCCGGACGCTGGCCGCCCGTATCGCCAGCGGCGAGTTCAGCGCCGACGGCAAGCTGCCTTCCGAGCGCGCCCTGAGCGAACAGTTCGCCACCACCCGCATTACGCTGCAGGAAGCGCTCGGCCAGTTGGAGGCCCAGGGGGTGATTTACCGTCAGATGAGACGCGGTTGGTTTATCTCGCCGCCACGGTTGGTGTACAACCCGTTGCAGCGCAGCCACTTCCACGCCATGGCCCAGCAGCAGGGACGTGACGCCCATACCGAGGTGATTGATACCGCTACCCTGAAGCTGTGCGACAGCCTGAGCCGGCGGCTGGAGTTGCCGCCCGGTACCGAAGCCTATCGCATTCGCCGGTTGCGATATATTGACGGGCGGGCAGTGCTGTATTGCGAGCACTACCTCAACCCGACCTACTTTGCCGGTATCCTGGATGCCGATTTGACACAGTCGCTGACCGCACTGTACGCGGAACGCTACGGTATCCATTATGGCCGGGTGCGCTTCGATATGCTGCCGACTCTGCTACCGCAGGAGGCAGCCACGATGCTGAAAGTCGCCTACGGCAGCCCGTCGCTGTTTATTACCCGGGTTAACCGTGACCAGCACGATCGGGTGATTGATTGCGATTTGGAATATTGGCGCTACGACGCATTGCACATTGATGTGGAGGCAGTGGCGAACGACGAGGGATAAGAAGGGGCCAACATGTGGCCCCTTGTGAGAGAGGCTGAGTGACAGGGACGCCGCATACAGCGCCCCTCCGTCATCAGTCGGCGTCGTAACCCAGGTTAGGCGCCAGCCAGCGTTCAACTTCGCTGATGCTCATTCCTTTGCGCGCCGCATAATCTTCCACCTGATCGCGCTGGATCTGCGCCACCGCGAAGTACTTGCTCTCCGGATGGCTGAAGTACCAGCCGGACACCGCCGCCCCCGGCCACATGGCGAAGGATTCGGTCAGCAGCATGCCGGTGTGGCGGTTAACGTCCAGCAGGCGCCAGATTTCCGCTTTTTCGGTGTGCTCCGGGCAAGCCGGATAGCCCGGCGCCGGGCGGATGCCCCGGTAATTCTCGCGGATCAGCTCTTCGTTGCTCAGGTTCTCGTCAGCCGCAAAGCCCCAGTGCAGCTTGCGCACCTGCTCGTGCAGGTACTCGGCGAAAGCCTCCGCCAGGCGATCGGACAGCGCCTTGATCATGATTTTATTGTAATCATCATGCTGCGCATCATAGGCCGCAGCCAGTTCATCCTCTTCCAGACCGCCGGTCACGGCGAAAGCGCCGAAATAATCGGCCTTGCCGCTGCTTTTCGGCGCAACAAAGTCTGCCAAACAGTAGTTAGGGAAGTCGGTTTTTTCCGTCTGCTGGCGCAGGTGACGGCTGACCACCAGCACCTCATCGCGGTTTTCGTCGCGATACACCTCGATGTCGTCACCGACGCGGTTGGCCGGGAACAGGCCGTACACGCCGCGCGGGTTGAGGCTGCCGTTGGCGGCCAGCATGTCCAGCATCTGGTTGGCATCGGCGAACAGACGCTTGGCCTCTTCACCCACCACCTCGTCTTCCAGAATCCGTGGATATTTGCCTGCCAGCGACCAGGTCATAAAGAACGGTGTCCAGTCGATGTACTGGCGCAGCGTCTCGATACCGGCCTCTACCGCATGTACCCCAAGCTGCTTCGGCACCGGCGGCTGGTAGTTTTCCCAATCCAGCGCCATGGCGTTATCGCGCGCTTTTTGCAGGCTGACCGGCGGGGTGCGCGGTTTTTTACGCGCATGCTGGATACGCACGGTTTCGTATTCTTTACGGGTGCGCGCCACGAAATCGTCGCGCTGAGTATCGGACAGCAAGGCCGACACCACGCCCACGGTGCGCGAGGCATTCTGCACGTAGGTGGTCGAGCCGCTGTAGTTCTGTTCAATCTTCACCGCCGTATGCGCCTTGGAGGTGGTCGCGCCACCAATCAGTAAAGGCAGGGTAAAGCCCTGGCGCTCCATCTCTTTCGCCACGTTGACCATTTCATCCAGCGACGGGGTGATCAGCCCCGACAGACCGATGATGTCCACGTTCTGTTCGCGTGCGGTTTTCAGGATTTTCTCCGTCGGCACCATCACGCCCAGATCGACAATTTCGTAGTTGTTGCACTGCAACACCACGCCGACGATGTTTTTACCGATGTCATGCACGTCGCCCTTCACCGTCGCCAGCAGGATTTTGCCCGCCGTGGTGCCTTTCTGCTTGCTGGCTTCAATGTAGGGTTCCAGATAGGCCACCGCCTGCTTCATCACGCGGGCGGACTTCACCACCTGCGGCAGGAACATCTTGCCTTCGCCGAACAGGTCGCCGACCACGTTCATCCCCGCCATCAGCGGCCCTTCGATCACTTCGATCGGGCGATCCGCCCGCTGCCGGGCCTCTTCGGTATCCAGTTCGATAAACTCGGTAATGCCTTTCACCAGCGAGTATTCCAGCCGTTTTTCTACCGGCCAGCCGCGCCATTCCGCCTGTTGCACCGCCACTTCGTTGTCTTTGCTGCCGCGATATTTCTCCGCCAGATCCAACAGGCGCTCGGTGCCGTCGTCGCGACGGTTGAGGATCACATCCTCCACCGCGCCGCGCAGTTCGTCACTCAGATCGTCGTAGATTGCCAGTTGCCCGGCGTTGACGATGCCCATGTCCATACCGTTGCGGATCGCGTGGTACAAGAAAACCGCGTGGATCGCTTCGCGCACCGGATCGTTGCCGCGGAACGAGAACGACACGTTGGACACCCCGCCGGAGATCATTGCGTGCGGCAGGTGGGTTTTGATGTCGGCGCAGGCCTCGATAAAGTCGACGGCATAGTTGTTATGCTCTTCGATACCGGTGGCGACGGCAAAAATGTTCGGGTCAAAAATAATGTCTTCCGGCGGGAAGCCGACGCGTTCGGTCAGGATCTTGTAAGCGCGGCGACAGATTTCGAACTTGCGCTCGCGGGTATCGGCCTGGCCAATCTCGTCAAACGCCATGACCACCATCGCTGCGCCGTAACGGCGCACCAGCTTGGCGTGGTGAATAAAGGCCTCTTCGCCTTCTTTCATCGAGATGGAGTTAACGATGCCCTTGCCCTGAATGCACTTCAGACCTTTTTCAATCACCGACCATTTAGAGGAGTCAATCATGATCGGCACGCGGGCAATGTCCGGCTCGCCGGCAATCAGGCTGAGGAAACGCACCATCGCCGCTTCGGCGTCCAGCATCCCCTCATCCATGTTGATATCTATTATCTGCGCGCCACTTTCTACCTGCTGGCGCGCCACGGCTAAGGCTTCGTTGTATTTTTCTTCTTTAATCAGCCGTTTGAAGCGGGCCGAGCCGGTGACGTTGGTGCGTTCACCGACGTTGACGAACAGCGTTTTGGCGTCGATATTCAGCGGTTCAAGGCCGGCCAAACGGCAGGCTACCGGGATTTCCGGCAAGGGACGCGGCGGCACACCCTCAACCGCTTTAGCCATCGCGGCGATATGCTCCGGCGTGGTGCCACAGCAACCGCCGATAATATTGAGGAAGCCGGCCTGCGCCCACTCGCCCACCTGTTTCGCCATCTCTTGCGCGTCCAGATCGTACTCGCCGAAAGCGTTGGGCAAACCGGCGTTCGGGTGCGCGGTGACGTAGCTTTCCGAGATGCGCGACAGCTCGGCAACGTATTGGCGCAACTCATCCGGCCCCAGCGCACAGTTCAGGCCAAAGCTCAGTGGCTTGACGTGGCGCATCGAGTTATAGAAAGCTTCGGTGGTTTGGCCGGACAGGGTACGGCCAGAGGCGTCGGTGATGGTGCCGGAGATCATGATCGGCAGTTCCACGCCAAGCGCTTCGAATTCGGTTTCCACCGCAAAGGCTGCGGCTTTGGCGTTCAGGGTGTCGAAAATGGTTTCGATCATGATCAGATCGACGCCACCTTCCACCAGCGCGCGCGTTGATTCGCGGTAAGCCTCCACCAGTTCGTCGAATGAGACATTACGGAATGCCGGATCGTTGACGTTCGGCGAGATAGAGGCGGTGCGGTTGGTCGGGCCTAGCACCCCGGCCACGTAGCGCGGTTTATCCGGCGTGCGCGCAGTCCATTCGTCGGCGCAGGCGCGCGCCAGGCAGGCGGCCTGATAGTTAATCTCGGCTGACAGCGACTCCATATGGTAGTCGGCCATGGCAATGGTGGTGGAGTTGAAGGTGTTGGTTTCGAGAATATCGGCGCCCGCTTCCAGATAACCGTAGTGGATCGCGGTGATCACTTCCGGTTTGGTCAGCACCAGCAGGTCGTTATTGCCTTTCAGATCGCTCTGCCAGTCGGCGAAACGTTCGCCGCGGAAATCGCTCTCTTCCAGCCGATAGCTCTGGATCATGGTGCCCATACCGCCGTCCAGCACTAAGATGCGCTGCGCCAGCTGCCGACGCAGTTGTTCTACTCGATTTGTCACTGTAACCCCTTCAATTGCCATCCAGCCCATCGCTTAACTGCCGCAAAAACCAACGAGTCATCCTAGCACAGGTTGTGCGGTCAAAGGGGTGAGCGGCTATTGAGACTTTTTCAGGTTGCCGACCAACACATCCGATGAGCTGATTGACGGCTTGCAATTCATCTGCAAAAAACGAAAATGAATTCCATAATACGGAAAGAGGAATGTGAATTATGGTCACCCCTGCTCCCGCCAAACGCGGCAAAAAGCCCCGCGCCGCCTCGCCGGCCACCAGCGCGGCGACCGGTCAGGTTCAATCGCTGACCCGTGGCCTGAAATTGCTGGAATACATTGCCGAAGCCCAGGGAAACGTGGCGCTGACCGATCTGGCCCAGCAGGCCGGGCTGCCGAATTCCACTACTCACCGCCTGCTCACCACCATGCAACAGCAGGGATTCGTGCGGCAGGTGGGCGATCTGGGCCTATGGACCATCGGATCGCACGCCTTTGTGGTCGGCAGCAGCTTTCTGCAAAGCCGTAACCTGCTGGCGATGGTGCACCCGACGCTGCGCCGTCTGATGGAAGAATCCGGCGAGACGGTCAATCTGGCCGTGCTGGATACCAGCGAGTATCAGGCCATTATTATCGATCAGGTTCAGTGCACCGCGCTGATGCGCATGTCTGCGCCGATCGGCGGTAAATTGCCGATGCACGCCTCCGGCGCGGGGAAAGCTTTTCTCTCTACCCTCCCGGATGAGCAAGTCACCAAATTGCTGCATAAAAAGGGCATGCAGACCTACACCCAGCATACCCTGACACCGCATAACCTGAAGGAAGGGCTGGCGCAAATCCGCAAACAGGGCTTTTCCTTTGACGACGAAGAACATGCCCTCGGCCTTCGCTGCGTGGCGGCCTGTATCTTCGATGAGCACCGGGAAGCCTTCGCCGCCATTTCGATCTCCGGCCCGGTGTCGCGCATCACCGACAACCGCGTGATCGAGCTGGGCGCGCTGGTGATCCACGCCGCGAAAGAGATCAGCCTGGAGTACGGTGGCATACGCTGAACTTACCCCGGGGCGCCGCCAGCGACGCCCCGTATCCCCACTGTTGTCAGCATGTAAATCTCTGTAGGCAGAGTGTTTCCAGCCCCGAAAAAAACTTGAAGCCGATCACAGTTAACGATCCTCACCGCTAAAGCTCATTGCAACCGGCCAAACTTCCTTCGACAATGTTACCGATAACATGTTACCGGTAACAATTGCATGCAAGGTAACCCTATTTGCCGTTTTGGAGCTAAGCCATGACCAACAATCAAAACCGAATCTACGTCATCATGGGCGTTTCCGGCAGCGGCAAGTCCGCCGTGGCCGCGGCGACCGCCCGCCAACTGTCCGCCGGGTTCCTCGACGGTGATTTCCTCCACCCGCGCAGCAATATCCTGAAAATGGCCGCCGGTGAACCGCTAAACGATGACGACCGTGCCCCGTGGCTGGCCGCACTCAACGACGCCGCCTTCGCCATGCAGCGCACCCATAGCGTGTCGATCATCGTCTGCTCTGCACTGAAAAAGCATTACCGCGACCGCCTGCGCGCCGGCAACGGCAACCTGTCATTCATCTATCTGCACGGTGATTTCCCGGTGATCGAAGCCCGTCTCGCCGCGCGCAACGGCCACTTCTTCAAACCGCAAATGCTGGTCACCCAATTCGCCGCGCTGGAACAGCCGGGGGTCGATGAAAGCGACGTGATGGCTGTCGACATCAATCAGCCTCTGGAAGGCGTAATTGCCGATACGGTGCGTCATATCCAAAGCTTCCTGCCACAGGACGTGTGCGCGTGAGTACGATAACGCTGGTCGGTACCGCAGTCGGCTCGGTTTTACTGCTGTTATTCCTGGTGATGAAGGCGCGCATGCACGCCTTCGTCGCGTTAATGCTGGTGTCTATCGCCGCCGGTATCTTCTCCGGCATGCCGCTCGACCGCATCGCCGACACCATGCAAAAAGGCATGGGCGATACGCTGGGCTTTCTGGCGATTGTGGTGGCGCTGGGTGCCATGTTCGGCAAGATACTGCATGAGGTCGGCGCGCTGGACCAAATTGCGGCGCACTTACTGAAACGTTTCGGTCAGAGCAAGGCGCATTATGCCCTCGGCATCGCCGGTTTGATCTGCGCCCTGCCGCTGTTCTTTGACGTGGCGGTGGTGCTGCTGATCGGCATCGTATTTGCCGTGGCCCGCCGCACCGACGGCAACATCGTCAAGCTGGCCATTCCGCTGTTTGCCGGCGTTGCAGCCGCAGCTTCGTTCCTGCTGCCGGGGCCGGTGCCGATGCTGCTGGCCTCTCAGATGAAGGCCGATTTCGGCTGGATGATCGCCATAGGGCTGGTCGCCGCCGTTCTCGGCATGCTGATTGCAGGCCCATTGTACGGCAGCTTTATCAGCCGCTTCGTTAACTGGCCAATGCCTGCGGATGAAAACGAACCGACGCTCAATAAGGGCAACCTGCCGTCATTTGGCTTTAGCCTGGCGCTGGTACTCTGCCCGCTGGTGCTGGTCGGCATGAAAACCATCGGCGCGCGGCTGGTCACGCCCGGCTCGCAATTGCAGCAATGGCTGGAGTTTATCGGCCACCCGTTCACCGCCATTTTGATCGCCTGTCTGATCGTGATTTACGGCCTGGCGAAACCGCGCGGCATGACCAATGAACAAACGCTGGCCATCTGCTCTGCGGCGGTGCAACCCGCCGGGATCATCCTGCTGATGACCGGTGCGGGCGGCGTATTCAAACAGATCCTGGTGGATTCCGGCGTTGGTCCGGCGCTGGGTGACGCCATGATAGGCGCTGGCCTGCCGATCGCCGTAGCCTGTTTCGCGCTGTCCGCCGTAGTGCGGGTGATTCAGGGCTCTGCGACCGTCGCCTGCCTGACCACCGTCGGTCTGGTGCTGCCGGTCACCAGCCAACTGGGACTTGGCGGCGGGCAACTGGCCGCACTGGCTATCTGCATCGCCGGCGGCTCGATTGTGCTCAGCCACGTGAACGACGCCGGTTTCTGGCTGTTCGGTAAATTTACCGGTGCCAACGAGTTGCAAACGCTGAAAACCTGGACGGTGATGGAAACGCTTCTGGGCAGCGTGGGTGGGATCATCGGCATGATCGCCTTCACCCTGTTTTAAAAAAATATAACGACATAACCCGCCCCCGGTCATTGCACATCAGGGCTGCAGTCAACCATCGGGGGCAGCGCCACTGGCGACGTCAATAACAACAGCAATGTGAGGAAGGTATGATTAATCCAACCCTGTCCCGTGTCACACAGCGCATCATCGACCGCTCCAAAGAGAGCCGCACCGCCTATCTGGCGCGCATCGAGGCCGCCCGCTCCCAAACCGTACACCGCTCGCAACTGGCCTGCGGCAACCTGGCGCATGGCTTCGCCGCCTGCCAGCCGGATGATAAGGCCGCACTGAAAAACATGGTGCGCAGCGATATCGCCATCATCACCGCCTATAACGACATGCTTTCCGCCCACCAACCCTATGAGAACTATCCACAGCGGCTGAAACAGGCGCTGCACGCGGTGGGGGCCGTCGGGCAAGTGGCCGGCGGCGTGCCGGCGATGTGCGATGGCGTGACCCAGGGCCAGGACGGTATGGAGCTGTCGCTGATGAGCCGCGACGTGATTGCCATGTCTTCCGCTATTGGCCTGTCGCACAACATGTTCGACGGCGCGCTGTTCCTTGGCATCTGCGATAAAATCGTACCGGGGCTGGTGATGTCCGCCCTGTCCTTCGGCCATTTGCCGGCGCTGTTTGTACCCGCCGGCCCGATGAGCAGCGGTTTGCCGAACAAAGAAAAGGTGCGCGTGCGCCAGCTGTACGCCGAAGGCAAGGCTGACCGCCTGGCGCTGCTGGAAGCGGAGGCCGCCTCTTATCACGGCATCGGCACCTGCACCTTCTACGGCACCGCCAACACCAACCAGATGGTGATGGAAGTGATGGGCCTGCACCTGCCGGGCGCGTCCTTTGTTCACCCGGCCACGCCGCTACGCGACGCGCTGACCGACGCCGCCGCACGCCAGATCACCCGCCTGACCGAAACCGCCGGCAATTACCTGCCTGTCGGCCAACTGGTGGATGAGAAAGTGGTGGTGAACGGCATTGTTTCACTGCTGGCCACCGGCGGCTCCACCAACCTGACCATGCACATGGTGGCGATGGCGCGCGCTGCCGGCATCATCATCAATTGGGACGATTTCTCGGAATTGTCAGATGCGGTACCGCTGCTGTGCCGCATCTACCCGAACGGCCCGGCGGACATCAACCAGTTCCAGGCAGCGGGCGGCGTGCCTTTGGTGGTGCGTGAATTGTTGAACCACGGACTGTTGCATCAGGACGTGCACACCGTGGCCGGTTTTGGCCTGGAACGCTACACCCAGGAGCCATGGCTGGATAACGGCCAACTGACCTGGCGCGAAGGCGTGGACGCCTCGCTCGACGCCGGCGTCATCGCCAGCGTAGCCCAGCCGTTTGAACACCATGGCGGCACCAAGGTGCTGGCCGGCAACCTGGGCCGGGCGGTGATGAAAACCTCGGCGGTGCCCGTCGACAATCAGATTATCGAAGCGCCGGCGGTAGTCTTCGAAAGCCAGCACGACATCGTTCCGGCGTTCGAGGCCGGTAAACTGGAGCGCGATTGCGTGGTAGTCGTGCGCTTCCAGGGGCCACAGGCCAACGGCATGCCAGAGCTGCACAAGCTGATGCCGCCGCTGGGCGTGTTGATGGATCGCGGTTTCAAGGTGGCACTGGTAACCGACGGCCGCCTGTCCGGCGCTTCCGGCAAGGTGCCCTCCGCCATCCACGTTACCCCGGAAGCCTACACCGGGGGCATGCTGGCGAAGGTGCAAAACGGCGATCTGATCCGCGTTAACGGCCGAACCGGCGAACTGGAACTGTTGGTCGACGCCGATGTGCTGGCACAGCGCGCCCCTTATCAGCCGGACCTGAGCGCGGAACACATCGGCTGCGGCCGCGAATTGTTCGGCGCCTTACGCAGCCAGCTTTCCGGCGCGGAACAAGGTGCCTGCTGCATTAAATTTTAATCGTTGCCCATAACTGGAGAACATCGTTAATGAACAATTGGAAGACAAGCGCAGAGCAAATCCTGATGGCCGGGCCGGTCGTACCGGTGATCGTCATCAACAAGCTCGAACACGCGGTGCCGCTGGCAAAAGCCCTGGTCGCCGGCGGCGTACGGGTGCTGGAAGTGACGCTACGCACCGCTTGTGCGATGGATGCGATTCGCGCCATTGCCCAGGAAGTGCCGGACGCGATTATCGGTGCAGGCACCGTAATTAACCCGCAGCAGTTGCGGCAGGTGACCGACGCCGGCGCACAGTTCGCCATCAGCCCGGGCCTGACCGATGAGTTGCTGAAAGCGGCCACCGCCGGTTCGATCCCGTTAATTCCGGGTATCAGCACCGTGTCTGAACTGATGCTGGGTATGGATTATGGCCTGCGCGAGTTCAAGTTCTTCCCGGCGGAAGCCAACGGCGGCGTGAAAGCGCTGCAGGCGATCGGCGGCCCGTTCCCACAGGTGCGTTTCTGCCCCACCGGCGGCATTTCGCCGGGCAACTACCGCGACTATTTGGCGCTGAAAAGCGTGTTGTGCATCGGCGGCTCCTGGCTGGTGCCGGCGGATGCGCTGGAAAGCGGCGACTACGCGCGCATCACCGAATTGGCGCGCGCAGCCGTTGCGGGTGCTGCGGCTTAATCGTATCGGGCGCGGCATGCCGCGCCCCTATGCGGTGGCTGATATTGCGGGCAGCGCCGTGCCGCTGCGCTGGCTGAAACGCCGCTTCTTGCGGTAAGCGAACACATCTTCCACATGTCCATCGCGGATTCGCTGTTGCAACCCGCGCCAGTAGTCGGCCTCGAACAGGTCACTGTGCATCTCTTCAAACACCTGGCGGATGCGTCGATCGCCGCACAGGAAATGCCTGAACTCCTCCGGAAATACGTCGTTCGGCGACACGCTGTACCAGGGCTCACTGGCCAGTTCGTCCTCCGGATAGCGCGGCGGCGGAATATCGCGGAAATTCACCTCGGTCATGTAGCAAATTTCATCGTAATCGTAAAACACTACCCGCCCGTGACGGGTCACGCCGAAATTCTTGAACAGCATATCGCCGGGGAAAATATTGGCCGCCGCCAGTTGTTTGATGGCGTTGCCGTACTCCTCAATCGCGTCGCGCATCTGTTGCTCACTGGCTTGCTCCAGATACAGGTTCAGTGGCGTCATGCGCCTTTCCATATACAGATGCTTGATAACAATGCGATCGCCCAAATCCTCCAGCTTGTCCGGCACCTCGCGCTGCAACTCCGCCAACAGCTCCGGGCTGAGACGCGCCTTGTCGACGACAAAATTCTCGTATTCCTGGGTATCCGCCATACGCCCGACGCGATCGTGCTCTTTCACCAGTTGGTAACAGGCCATCACCTGCGCCTGCGTCACCTCTTTTTGCGGTGCGAACTGATCTTTGATCACTTTGAACACCCGATCGAACGACGGCAGGGTAAACACCAGCATCACCATGCCTTTAACCCCTGGCGCGATGATGAACTGCTCCTGCGAACTGGCCATGAAGGTAAGGTATTCTCGGTAACATTCTGTTTTACCGTGCTTCTGGCAACCAATCGCCATATACAACTCGGCGGTGGTTTTACCCGGCAGGATCTCGCGCAGCCACTCGACCATAGCCGCCGGCAGCGGTGCATAAACCATAAAATACGAGCGGGCGAAGCCGAACACGATGCTGGCCTCGGCCTTGCTGGTCAGGCAGGTATCGATAAACAGCGCGCCGGAATCACTGTGATGAATAGGCAGCAGGAAAGGATAAACTCCGTCTGGCAACCGCAATTTGCCAACCAGCCAGGCGGCCTTATTGCGATAAAACAACTCATTGGCGATCTGGAACGTTGCCCCCGCCAGTTGCTGCGCGCTGAAGCTCTGCTGCAATGCCAGGGTGATGTAATGAATATCGCGCGGCAAGTTTTCCCACGGCAGGCGCAGGGGTAAATCGGTCAGCAGGGTATGCAGCATCGACGGGACGTCGCCGCCGGCGGTAAAATTGCGCGACAGGGGCCGCGGGATGTCGCGAAAACGCCCTTCCGGTTGTGAGCTGAAAACAAACAGCTTTTCCGGCGTCAGATCGCGGTGCCCGAACAGGCGGCAGTAAACCGAATTAAAGAAGCTTTCGGCAATCTCAAAACGCGGGTACTCCGGCAACAGATCGGTATAGACCGCCTTCACCCGGCTGGGAAAATCCACATCAAAATATTTTTGCCCAGTGATGCATTTGAGTTGCTCCACCACCAGACCGACATGATGATCATACAGATGAATACGCTTTTTCATCGCCTGTTGCACAGCCGGCCAGTCCGCCCGCTCGAAGCGCTGCTGCGCGCCGGCGGTCACCTCGAGGAAACGGCCGTATTGCGCATCAAAGCCCTGCAGGATCGTCTGTGCGATCAACAGCTCCAGTTTTGCCGCCATCCTTACCTCCCGCCAGAAGACAGAGCCTGCGTAAGCAGGCTCTGGAACACCCATTGTCAGCGCTGCTGCATCAGAACTGCTGCTCTTCGGTCGATCCGGTCAGTGCAGTCACCGAGGATGCGCCACCCTGAATGATGGTGGTGACTTTATCGAAGTAGCCGGTACCTACTTCCTGCTGGTGCGAGGCAAAGGTGTAGCCACGTTCAACGGCGGCGAACTCAGGCTCTTGCACCTTCTCGACGTAGTGTTTCATGCCTTCACCCTGCGCGTAAGCGTGCGCCAGATCGAACATGTTGAACCACATGCTATGGATGCCCGCCAGGGTAATGAACTGGTATTTGTAACCCATAGCGGACAGCTCTTCCTGGAAGCGAGCGATAGTTTGATCGTCCAGGTTCTTTTTCCAGTTGAACGACGGCGAGCAGTTGTATGCCAGCAGTTTGCCCGGGAATTTGGCATGGATCGCGTCGGCAAAACGCTTGGCCGCTTGCAGATCCGGGGTTGAAGTTTCGCACCACACCATGTCCGCGTAAGGAGAGTAGGCCAGCCCGCGGCTGATCGCCTGTTCGATACCCGCATGGGTGCGGAAAAAGCCTTCGGCAGTGCGTTCACCGGAAACGAATTCGCTATCGTAAGGATCGCAATCGGACGTCAGCAAATCAGCCGCATCGGCGTCGGTACGCGCAATCACCAACGTCGGCACGCCGAGTACGTCGGCCGCCAGACGCGCGGCAACCAGCTTTTGGATCGCTTCCTGAGTCGGCACCAGCACTTTACCGCCCATATGGCCGCATTTTTTTACCGCCGCCAGTTGGTCTTCGAAATGCACCCCGGCGGCGCCGGCCTCAATCATCGCCTTCATCAGTTCGTAGGCGTTCAGTACGCCGCCAAAGCCGGCTTCCGCATCGGCGACGATCGGCAGGAAGAAATCGGTGTAGCCTTTGCTGCCCGGTTCAATCTTGTTGGACCACTGGATCTGATCGGCGCGGCGGAAAGTGTTGTTGATGCGCTCAACCACCGTCGGTACCGAGTCAACCGGGTACAGCGACTGGTCTGGGTACATCGCGGTCGCGGTGTTGGCATCCGCCGCCACCTGCCAGCCGGACAGGTAAATTGCCTCGACGCCCGCCTTGGCCTGCTGCAACGCCTGGCCGCCGGTCAGCGCACCCAGGCAGTTAACGTAGCCTTTGCGTGATTTGCCATTCAGCAGATCCCAGAGTTTGGCAGCGCCGTTCTGCGCCAGGGTACAAACCGGGTTGACCGACCCGCGCAGGTTGATCACGTCTTCAGCGCTGTATGGACGAGTGATGCCCTCCCAGCGCGCTGATTTCCATTCCTGTTCCAGCTGTTGAATCTGTTGAGTACGTGAGGTAGACATAATTTTTATCCTTTTCAATAATGTAGGGTTAATGTTCAGGAATGTTTTCAGGCCAGTAATTCGTAACCGGGCAATGTCAGGAAATCGATCAGCTCATCTGAAACGGTGATTTTCTCCATCAGACGAGCAGCCTCGGTAAAACGACCCTGACTAAAACGTTGCTCACCGAGTTCTTCTTGAATAACGAGAACTTCTTCGGCAAGCATCTGGCGGAACAGCGCTTTGGTGACCAGTTGGCCGTCGCTGAGGGATTTTTCATGGTGGATCCACTGCCAGATAGAGGTACGGGAGATTTCTGCCGTCGCCGCATCCTCCATCAGGCCATAAATCGGTACGCAACCATTGCCCGAAATCCAGGCCTCAATGTATTGCACCGCCACGCGAATGTTGGCTCGCATGCCGGCTTCTGTCCGCTCGCCGTCGCACGGCTCCAGCAGCTGCGCGGCGCTGATCGGCGCATCGTTTTCACGCAGAACCTCCAGTTGGTTGCGGCGCTCGCCGAGCACCCGGCTGAACACTTCCATCACGGTATCCGCCAATCCTGGGTGCGCCACCCAAGTGCCGTCGTGACCGTTATTGGCCTCCAGCTCTTTATCCGCCCGCACCTTGTTCAGTACCCAGGCGTTTTTCTCGGCGTCTTTGCTCGGGATAAACGCCGCCATGCCGCCCATCGCAAAGGCACCACGTTTATGGCAGGTTTTGATCAGCAAGCGGGAATAAGCGCTGAGAAATGACTTGTCCATGGTGACCGATTGCCGATCCGGCAACACCCGATCGGCGTGGTTTTTCAGCGTTTTTATGTAGCTGAAGATGTAATCCCAACGACCGCAGTTCAGCCCGACGATATGGTCACGCAGGTGATACAGGATCTCGTCCATCTGGAACACCGCCGGCAAGGTTTCGATCAGTACCGTGGCTTTGATGGTGCCGCGCGGCAAATCAAAACGATCCTCGGTAAAGCTGAAGACTTCACTCCACCAGGCCGCTTCCTGCCAGGACTGGGTTTTCGGCAGATAGAAGTAAGGGCCGCTGCCTTTTTCCAGCAGTTGGCGGTAGTTGTGAAAGAAATACAGCGCGAAATCAAACAGGCCGCCGGGGATCGCTTCACCCTGCCACTGCACGTGTTTCTCCGGCAGATGCAGGCCGCGTACACGGGCGATCAGGACCGCCGGATTCGGCTTCAACTGGTAGATTTTTCCGGCTTCGTTGGTATAGGAGATGGTGCCATTCACCGCATCATGCAGGTTGATTTGCCCCTCGATCACTTTGTCCCAGCTCGGCGCAAGCGAGTCTTCGAAATCAGCCATAAACACCTTCACATTGGCGTTCAGGGCATTGATTACCATCTTGCGTTCAACCGGTCCGGTAATTTCCACGCGGCGATCGCGCAGATCATCAGGAATACCGCGAATTTTCCATTCACCTTCACGAATGGAATTGGTTTCCGAAATAAAACCAGGAAGATCGCCTTGATCGATCTTCTGTTGCCAGCAGGCGCGCGCAGCCAATAGCTTGTTGCGCTGTGGAGTAAACTTACTCACCAGTTCCGCCAGGAATTCGACTGCGTCATCCGTTAACACTTGTCGCTCAGCAGCGGTAAAACCCTGCGTAAACGTTAACTCCGTGCCTACTATCTGTTGCGTCATTGTCTTACTCCTTCCCATTGTTGCGCACCCGCCGTCGCCAAGAGGCCGGTACCTCTTTACCAGAAATCAATGTGGATCAGGGCATGCAAAACGATCCCGACTGGTCAGATCTCAACCCCATTGGATCTAAGAATACTCAACTAAAAATAAAAATCAAAAACGATTTCCATTTTAATATTAAATATTTTATTAACCTTTTATTATCAATTGGTTAATTAAAATAACGAATTTTACAGACAAGGAAACCGGTTCCATTAAAATCAATTAGTAGAATCAAGTAATTGTTTATAAAAGAATTTCACTGAAAATATGACGGAGGAAATGGGTTATGACAGGACAGAGAAGAGATCGGCGGCCTCGATTCAGCCGCCGGTTAAAATAAAAAACGTTACTCGAGAGTGGGGTTCATATGGCGCAGATCGTACGGTGTGATCTGGTAAACATAGTAATTCAGCCAGTTGGCGAACAAGAGGTGCCCATGACTACGCCAGGAGGCTTTTGGGGTGAGTGCAGGATTATCATCAGGGAAGTAGTTAAGCGGAACAACGGGGTTGAGGCCGGCATCGTTATCCCGACAGTACTCACCTGCCAGCGTCAACGCATCATACTCCGGGTGACCAGTCACAAACGCCAGCCGCTTGTCCTTGCTCGCGAATAAATAGGCCCCGGTCTGTTCCGACTCGGCCAGAATATCCAGATCCGTGTATTGACGGATAATCTCCGTAGGGAAATCCGCATAGCGTGAATGCGGGGCCAGGAAGGTTTCATCAAAGCCACGGGTCAGCAGTGCATGTTGCTGCAGCGTCTGGTGCTGATAAACGCCTGATAGCTTCTCCTCACGCGTCATCTTCGGGATGCCGTACAGGATATTCAGAGCAGCCTGTACCGCCCAGCACACAAACAGCGTGGAGGTGACGTGATTCTTGGCCCAGTCAATGACCCGTTCAATTTGCGGCCAGTAGGCAACGTCACAGAAATCAACTAACCCCAATGGTGCGCCAGTCACGATCAGACCATCGAAGTTCTGATCCTGAATATCTTCGAAATCGCAGTAAAAGTTGTTCAGATGCTCCGCTGGCGTGTTCTTCGACTCACGGCTATCGATGCGCAGCAGCTGGATGTCAATTTGCAGGGAAGAGTTGGAAAGCAGACGCAAAAACTGGTTTTCCGTCTCGATCTTCTTTGGCATCAAATTGAGGATCAGTACTTTCAATGGCCTGATTTCCTGTGTTTTTGCCCGAGAGGATGTCATCACAAAGACATTCTCATTGCGCAAGAAACTGACTGCAGGTAACTCATCAGGAACACGAATCGGCATTGCTTAATCCTCACACATCCGTTTATACGTTTAGACTTCTAGATGCCCGAAGATAGCGTTTTTTTAGCACAATGTCGAGTGTTCAACGGTAAGGTGAAAATGTTTCATTGCTGAAAATCAGGGGAATGAAAAGTGGGGATCGTTCAAAGGCTGGATAGCAAAAAGGCCATCCTTTCGGATGGCCTCTTGGCTTAATTGATGCTTGGCAGTGTCCTACAATACTCGTCTCATCCTGAGACTCACCCCTACGCGGCCGCCGCTCGCGGCGTTGAAGCCCGTTCCCGACGGGCTTTTCGCATGCCCATGCTCGAGTAGAACACCAAAAAATAGATAAAACAAAAAGCCCTACGCTTTCACGTAGGGCTTGTTGCTTTAATTGATGCTTGGCAGTGTCCTACTCTCGCATGGGGAGACCCCACACTACCATCGGCGCTACGGCGTTTCACTTCTGAGTTCGGCATGGGGTCAGGTGGGACCACCGCGCTATTGCCGCCAAGCAAATTCTTTTAATTCTTTTGCCGAACTTCTAAACCACTTTAAATAAAGTGGTGCTGATACCCAGAGTCGAACTGGGGACCTCACCCTTACCAAGGGTGCGCTCTACCAACTGAGCCATATCAGCACACTA